>JAHLLS010000001.1 GCA_020444045.1 Deltaproteobacteria bacterium | reverse complement strand
AATCTATTCTGTCGAGGATATAGTCTGCCTGGGCGTCTCTCGGGTCCCTCATCACACGTACAAGTTCGATTCCGACCGGCGTCCCGTCTGGTCTGTAACAAATGAAATCGGGCCGTTCATTCCTGCCGAAACTGTATAACTGGTGTTCTTCGACGACCTCTTTGTACGCGTCAAGGAATGAAAATAGCCATTCTTCCTCGACCATTTTCTTAGCTAACTCTTTGTAAGACATGACCGAGCTCCATATTTATATTGCTGGGTTACGTCCTTTCCTTAAAGTGCGGATAAGGGGAATTTACTAAGTATCGAGCCTGGTCCAGAGGGCCTGTGTTTCTATAATCAACTAAATATACATAGCCTCCAATTACACTTACGATTCCAATGCCACTGGAATGCCAAATTATCGTTGGGCACATGGTTGCAGGTTATAGAACACAAAATGTTCCATAAGATTCATGGTGTACTTATCGAAACAGTGCGCAGGGAGCGCACACAAGCATGCGGGATGTTGGCCGGCTTTATTGCAGAGGGTGTTATGAGAAATGGCTACCACAGGCAGGGCCGCATGTAAAGGGATCTGTTCCGGATTTTCTGCATTATTGCGATGACTTACAACTTTATTTTGTTCTGGATGCCCGCCTGCGCGGGCATGACGGCTTAGGAGGTTTTCGGGTTTA
The DNA here is from genome assembly GCA_020444045.1 of Deltaproteobacteria bacterium. Lineage (GTDB taxonomy): Bacteria > Desulfobacterota > Desulfobacteria > Desulfobacterales > UBA5852 > JABZFP01. The sequence goes on along the minus strand of JAHLLS010000001.1, from coordinate 531,369 downwards.
GTCCCGGTGAGCCTCCGTCGCTTCTGTTCGAATCGACGGCATTTCAGGTGGCACCATAATAATGGTTAGGTATTGGCCTTCTATAAATCGCCATCGAAATCGGGTTCAGGCTCGGGCTCGAGATTCGCTACATTTCGATTGCGATTTCGATCCCGATGGCGATTTGGGTTAGATTTCGATATGTTCGATTGACAATGCCCTGCGGCAGGTGTAATGTGCATCATCTTTAACCGCTGTTCCTGGAAACAAACGACAACATCGTAAGCCCCGGAATGCATCCGGGGCTTTTTTTATTGGAAGCCCTCGCAATATTTTCGAGCTGGATTCCAGCCGGAACGCGAAACCGAATTAACCAAAGGATTATTTTTTGAAAGATTTTAACGCATTTGACCTTCACCCCAAGGTCGCCGCAGGCGTCCGTGCCGCCGGCTACACGACCCCGACCCCCATCCAGATCCAGGCCATGCCGACCGTCCTCGAAGGCCGCGACGTCATGGGCCTGGCCCAGACCGGCACCGGCAAGACGGCCGCGTTTGCCCTGCCGATCCTGAACCGCCTGATCCAAGGCAAACGCGGAACCCTGCGCGCCCTGATCGTGGCGCCCACCCGCGAACTGGCCGAGCAGATCCACGACGCCTTCGGCGTGCTGGGCCGCCAGACCGGGCTGCGTAGCGCCACGGCTTACGGCGGGGTCAGCATCAATCCCCAGATCAACCGTTTCAAGCGCGGAATCGACATCCTGGTCGCCTGTCCCGGCCGCCTTTTGGACCACCTGCAACGAAAAACGGTCAGCCTGTCACGGTTGGAAGTCCTCGTTCTGGACGAGGCCGACCAGATGTTCGACATGGGCTTTTTGCCGGACATTAGGCGCATTATCGCGAAGACGCCCTCTGAGCGCCAGACGCTCCTGTTTTCGGCCACCATGCCCAGCGAGATTGCGCATCTGGCCCAGGAAACGCTCACCCAGCCTGTAACGGTCAAGGTGGGCCGCACCGCCCCGGCCGCCACGGTCAGCCACGCGCTCTTTCCGGTAGCCCAGCACCTCAAGACCGCCATGTTGATGGAACTGTTGCGCCACACCAATACCGAATCCGTGCTGGTCTTCACCCGCACCAAACATCGTGCCAAACGGCTAGGGGAACAACTGGGCAAGGCCGGCTACCGTTCGGCCTCCCTGCAGGGCAACCTGTCCCAGAACCGGCGCAAGGCCGCCCTGGACGGCTTCCGGGACGGCACCTACCAGATCCTGGTGGCCACCGACATCGCGGCCCGCGGCATCGACGTCACCCAGATATCCCATGTCATCAACTATGACATCCCGAACACACCCGACGCCTATATCCACCGCATCGGCCGCACCGGCCGGGCGGCCCGCACGGGCGACGCCTTTACGCTGGCGGCCGAGGAAGATCGCAGCATGGTGCGCAGCATCGAACGGGTCCTGGGCGCGCCCCTGGAGCGCCGCCATCTGGACGATTTCAATTACCAGACACCGGCCCCCCGCCGGGACACGGAATTTTCCCGTCCCCCGCGGCCGGCCAACCGCAATCGCCGGCCGGCCGGTACCCCCAAGGTGCAAAAAGCCCGGTCCACCTGGCAACGGCGCAAACCGGCCAACGCTTCGACGGCCAATCGCCGTTCGAACCAAAGCAGAAGGCCGGCCATGGCTGCCAGCTCCTGACGAACCCGATTGGTTTTAAAATAAACGCATCAAGGGCGGTCTTCGGACCGCCCTTTTTATGTTGTGTTGGCGCTTTTACACGCTTTTAACTGTTTGGGGGTTTCTTCCCATTGACCCGCGCCGAACATCGGCGGGTCGGGCGGAAAAAAGCGCGCGGACTGTCTGAGCCCCGCTAACCAGCGGGGCGAGTTTCCGCGTGCTCCGTCCGGGTCGACGACGCGCAGGATAAAGCGGGTCACAGGCGTCTTCTTTTGGTTACTTTTCTGCCACGCGGAAGAAAAGTAACAATGGTAAGAAGCTTCGAACAGTCTGCTCTATATTGGCTTAGAATACATCGAGAAAAGGCCGCCCCGAAACACCCGCGACAGGGCCCGCCTGTCGAACAAGTCGTTGCCTTTGCAAGGTATCCCCGATCAAGACTCGTTTTTCCAAAAAAATGAATAAACCACTTGACAATCATAACGCACTGCATCATATTGGTGGTTATAACGCATTGCGTTATTCGGGGCGACGGCTCGACGGGTCGCCACCACAACCAACACGCTTCGAAAAGAAAAAAGGAGATTTCCCATGGCACAGGCAAAAAAATCCCGTGGAACCCGGAAAAAAACAACATCCAAAACGCGGTTCTATGTGGTCAAAACCGTTCAGGAAACCCGCAACCGGGTTGCCGACAAACTCGAAGATTACAGCCAGACCTATATTGACCGGCCGATCAAAAACGGCAAGGCCCTGGTCAATGATTTGAAGAAGGCCCCGCGCAAAACGCTGTCCGCATGGATCGATGACGGCAAGGAAACCCTCGCGGATCTGAACAAGGAGACCCGCCAGTCGGTAGGCGACATGATCAAGGACGGCAGGGCCTTTTTAACCAAAGCCGGCAAAAAGCCCCGCCAAACCCTGAATGACGTGTTGGATGACGGCAAGGCCAAAATCGAAGATCTGCGCGAAGACACCCGCAGTCGCATGGCGGAGTTGAAGGCGGACACCCGTTCGGTACTTGAGGGGATCGGCAACGATGCACGGCTGGTGGTGGATGAGGTGGTTTACGGCGGCAGGCAGACGGTGGCATTGGGAATCGCCAAGGGGGCGCGTGGCGTGGCCCAGCGTGCCAAACGGCTCAACAAAAAGCTCGAAGCATTCCAGCGGACCGTCGCCGCCTGATTCAATCAACAGATTCAATCTTTTTTATCGGTCGGTGCAACGCGCATCTCAACGACACAACGCTTGAATCCATATGCAACGCCGCGGCAATCTGGCCCGGCGGCCGGCTTCTCTGTTGGGGCATGAACATGCTGATCGCCGCAAGGATCTCCCTTAACCGCCAAAGCGAGCGCGTCCCCCGCGGCTTGCTACGAAACGTGCCCGTCGCCTGATAATAAACAATGCCCCTGTTATGCAGATTCCGCAGGGTTTGCCACGGGGAAGCTTTCATCAATTGGGGTTGCATATTTTCGAACATTATATATTCTGCCTTAGGGATACTAAAAACGTCGGTTTTGTAAAATGAGATATTAACGGTACCCTTTTCCCCTAAATACCGCAGCGTATCGTAAATGCGCCTCATCCTGCGAAATTGGCAAGCTTCGATCCCGAACATATTACGCAATTATTTGAAATAAGGCTTCTTACACGTTCATCATTAACGTCGTCCCGGAATCCTGTGGTAACGATGACCGCCTGATCCGAATTCGCTAATGTTGGCCAAAATGGACCTCTGATAAAGACATATCGATTCATGCAACGAGGAGAAACGTCATGGCGCAACGCATGTCCAATGCCGACAATTTTTGGCTGAGTATGGATGAACCCACCAACCTGATGGTGATTACCGGGTTTATGGAGTTCAAAAAGCCCCTGGATTTTAATCGACTCTATGCCACCATCGATAGCCGGCTGGCTTCTTTCCCGCGCTTTCAACAAAAAATCGTTCCGCCAAAATCAGGCATTGGCGTCGCTAATTGGGAAGAGGACAACCACTTTGACCTCCGATCTCACCTGCAACGCATCGCCCTTCCGGCACCGGGCGATAAAACCGAACTGCAGGAGGTGATCGCCAATTTGACGGTTGCCCCCCTGGATCCTTACAAACCGCTTTGGCAGGTTCATTTGATCGAAAATTACGGTGACGGCTGCGTCCTTTTTTTCAGAATTCACCACTGCATCACGGACGGCATTGCCGGCATATACGTACTGCTCTCAATGGCCGATCAAGAACCCGATGCGCCGTGGCCGAAAAGCAGGCCCAAAAAAAAGCCGCGGCCCTTTTCGATAGGTGCCCTGCTTCCACTTGGATCGATGATTGGCACTGCCAAGAAAACATACAGGGCGGCTGAGGATTTGGGCCGGCAGGCACTCAAGGAGCTGGGAAAAACAGTGTCCGACCCCGCGCATTTGAAGCGTCTGGGCAAGAAATCCAGCTGTATCCCCACCGATTTCGCTTCGGTGCTTTCAAAATACATGATCATGAGTTCCGACCCCAACAGCGCCTTTAAGGGCAAGCTGGGGGTGCGCAAGCGTGTCGCCTGGACGGAGCCCATGTCTCTGGATAAGATCAAAACAGTGGGACGTGCCATCAGCACCGCCACCCTCAACGACGTACTCATTGCGACGGTAACCGGTGCCATGCGCCGCTACCTGAAAAGCCGCAACACCCGTGTTAACGAGCTGGATTTGAGGGTTACCGTGCCCGTCAACATCAGAAAACCGGGCACCGAATTCGAGCTGGGCAACAAGTTCAGCCTCGTGTTTCTGCCCCTGCCGGTTCATCTGGAAGATCCGATCCTTCGCCTCAAAGAGATCAAAAGACGGATGGATCAGCTTAAAACCTCACCGGACCCCTTCATCAATTTTGCCCTTCTCAGTGTCATGGGGTACCTTCCTCCGGTGTTGGCCAAAAAAGCCTCGGCATTCTTTGGTAATAAGGCCTCGGGGGTTTTAACAAATGTGCCGGGTCCGCGAGAGACGCTCTATTTTGCCGGTCAGAAGATTGAAAATTTCATGTTTTGGGTCCCACGATCCGGAAAGATCGGCCTCGGCATCAGTATTATCAGCTATGATGGAAAAGTGACCGTTGGTGTTGCTTCGGATGAGGGGTTGATGGCCGATCCGGAAATCCTGCTGGAGGGGTTCGAAGAGGAGTTCAATAACCTGTTAGAACTGGTTCAGTCCGGGAAAATATACGATGAACCCCTGGTTTTGCATGACCGCTATAAAGAGGCCCGTTCGACGGCGGAGACGGTTACGATGACCGATGCCGGAAAGGAATCGTCTCGGGCCTCCTGCCAGGCCCTGACCAAAACCGGCATTGCGTGCAAGAACAAAGCCCTTCCCGATTCGGATTACTGCAGCGTTCACCAGCAAAAAGCGGAGGAAGAGATGCATCTGCAGGACGTGGCCAAGATCATGCGGGAGTTGACGAATTAGTGGCCATCCATAAAGGGCATCTTTTGGCCCAGGCCAGCGTTCTCGCCCTTTTGAAATCCTCGACGTAGCCCGACTACGCCTGCGGTTTCAAAATCGCTGTGGCCTTGGCCGGAACCAAAATCTACCATTTCTGGATGGCCACGAAGTAAATCTTTTTATGGGGGTAACGTTTTGCACGACTCCCGCTGGTTGGAAAGGAAGGGACATGCTGCCAGAATATTTTGAATTTTCGCTTCCGACAAAATTGGTATACGGGATCGGTATCATCGAAAATCTTGGCGAAACGGTCAAACCACTGGGAAAGCGCAAAGCGATCCTTGTGACCGACGAAATTTTGGTCAAAACCGGCCTTGTCAAAAGGGTAAAAAACGGATTTAAAGCCACGCCGATCAAAATTTCGGCGACTTTCGATCAGGTGCCGCCCAATTCCACGATCGATACGGTTGAAAAATGCGCCGCCCTTGCCAGGCGGAAGGGCTGCGATATGTTTATCGCGGTCGGAGGAGGGAGTGTTATCGATACGGCCAAGGTTGCCAATCTTTTGGCCGTCAAAGGGGGCAAGCTTCAGGATCACATGGGCGCCTATCTTCTTGACAGCAGCGAAACGCTGTTTCCAGCCATCGTCATTCCGACAACCGCCGGAACCGGATCGGAAGTTACCAAAGTGGCCGTGATTGCCGATCCGGACAACGATGTAAAACTACCGTTTGCCGAAGATCAATTTCTTCCATATCTGGCCATTTTAGATCCCAACATGACGGTCTCAATGCCGGGCAAACTGACGGCCGCTACGGGTATGGATGCCCTTACCCATGCGATAGAGGCCTATGTCGATAAGGAGTGGTCGCCGGCATCAGACGCCTTGGCGCTGCACGCCATCACCCTTATTTCGGGAAATATCCTGCAGGCCTGTGCCAAGCCTAACGACCTGCAAGCGCGGGGGGCTATGCAGGTGGGTAGTTTTCTGGCAGGCGTTGCTTTTTCACACTCCATGGTGGGAATGGTTCACGGCATCGCCCATGCTCTCGGCGGTGTCTATCACATACCCCATGGGCTGGCCAACGCACTCGTTTTGCCGGAGGTCATGGCCTACAATCTAGAGGCCAGAATCGATCGGTATGCGGATATCGCCCTGGCCATGGGGATTTCTTTTCCCCAGGTCATCGGACAAAGCCGAAGCCTTTTGCGTTCATCCCGTCTGGATATCTTTTCCAAAATCGCCGGTCTGTCCGACGTCGATTCGCTTAAGGAATTGGTCACGACGAGTTCCCACCAGGCCCGCAATAAATTGTCCACAGTGATCGGGAATCTGGGGTTTATCGACACGTGGGTGCGCCGACAGGCTGCCCTGGCTGCCGTGGAGAAGATACGCTGCCTCAATCAGCAGTTGGCCTATTTGACAAAAATGCCGCTGAATTTGAAAGATGCCGGCATCTCCGATAACTTGGAAAAGATCGAACAGGTGGCCACCATCGCCATGGAAGACGGTGCCATGCTCTATAACCCGATCGAACCGGAACGCGATGCCGTCATTGAGATTATCAAGAAAGTCTACGACGCCAAACGCCCCCCCCTCCCGGTGTCAAAAGAGGACTTGCGGCCACTGGCCACCGCGCAACCAGACACATCGGTCACCAATGTCTTCAAGGATGCCAAGATGCTCTATGAGATCTTGGTTGAGTTCTATGAACTGCTGAAAAATAATCCGGAGATCGGTCCCAAACTGGCCCAGAGCAACCTGTGCGTCCAATTCAGATATAAAAACCCATCTGCGGTGATCACCATCGATGCCACCGGTGACGATCTGAAGATCATCCAAGGCGAGTTCGACGGGGAACCGGAGGTCGTCTTAACCATGAATGCCGATTTTGCCCATGCGTTCTGGCATGGTAAAGCCAACCTGGTAAGCGCCCTGACCCGCCGGCAGGTGAAGGCCAAGGGCAATGTCCCCAAGACCATCAAGCTGCTTCCGATCCTTAAACCAAGCTATGCCCTGTATCCGAAATTTTTGGCAGACAAAGGCTTGCGTCATCTCGTGATGACTTAGCCCCTTTTCCCCAGTTGGCGACGGGCGTTGTGATAGCCTGCCTGGATCAGCCGATTTACCTGCCGGGCAGAGAAATTGAGCAGCGATGTAAAACCGAGCATCTGGGTCGGTGCGATCACCGAGATCCTCGGTTTCCAATGACTTTCTGTGATTTTTTGGACCTGTGACCGTGCCGGCCGCCAATCACCGCACGCATGCACGGGTTGCCCGTTGAAAACCGGCATCGTCGTCTGACAAGAGCCGATTAAAAAGTGTTCCAGAAGCCGTTCCAGGCCTTCGCGCAAGGTTGTGGGCGGCGGCAGAGGCCGATGCCCGACCGGCGACAGCAATACCACGATAATCTCCTCTACCTTTTTCTCCAGAGCAACGAAAAGGGGTGAATTCGCCATGACGCCCCCATCCCAGTAGAGTTCTCCCCCGATTGGCTGCCAGGGAAACAAAATGGGCATCGCACTGGATGCCATTAAATGATCGATCTCGATGACGTCTTGATTATAAAGATGGAGGCGTCCGGTCGCCAGATGAACGGCGCTGATGATAATCTCAATCGGGCTTCGCCGCAGGGCCCCGAGATCCAGGTGGCGGGTCAGCATGGTTCGCATGGGGGCCGTGTCAAGCACCGCTTTGAAGGGTCTCCCGTAGAGCGCCGAACTTAACACCTTGAGGGCCTTGAAACGATAGATTTCCGAGCGGTTATGCGTTTTCCAGACATCGATGAGGCGCTCGACAGACATGCCGGAGCCGATGGCCGCGGCATTGACGGCACCGATGGAGGTCCCACAAATCAGGTCGGGGGTCCAATTGATTTCCCGCAGATATTGCCACACACCGACCTGGAATGCGCCCCGCGCGCCACCCCCGGAGAGAATGAGGGCCCTTTTCATTGGGTTGCCGTTACCGCCGGTCCGCTCGCCTTACCGGCGTTGGACCAGATCTCTTCATGCCAGGCACGCTCCCGGCTGTCGATGGTTTCCACAAAATAGTCGATATTTTCGATGGCTCTGAAGCCCGTATAGCCTTCATGGATGAAATCGATGATTTTACCCATGCCGATGAGGTGTGCCGCCGTACGGACCGTCTTGAGCGACACCGCCACGATCCATTTTTTGCTCAGCCGGTGAAAAGTGCGCGTGACGTCCGCGCTCAACTCGATTTGAGCGATTCGTTGGTCATAATTATCCAGACTGCGATAGACCTCCTGATACTGTTCCATATCCATGTCGGCACCCACGCCCATGGCCATCATCTGCGCGACCATGCGATCATCCTGTGAGTCCGTGAGGTCATGCAGTTCGATAACCTTACTGACGGCAGAGATGATGCCTGTATAAATCTTCCCGTCAAGGAGTTTGTGCAGCTTTTTCATGCTGGTGTCCCGAAAAGAGAAGTCCTCGGGAGCATACAGCTTTTCGAAAAAAAATTTTCCGATTTGAGCGTATTCGGCACTTTCTTTGATGTCGGCATAGGTGGCATTGATACGCGCCGACTGGAATGCCTGAAGAGATCGCTTCAAGCGGATAAATTCTTCACCATTTTTTTCTTGGGTCATCCGGTTCAATCCTTGTTTCATTTTACGTTGAACGCACCTTGCCGATCGAACCGCCGTACAAGGGCTTGACGGCTGGTGTGAATTCATAACGCATTGCGTTGTTTTTGGCAGCAATGCTCACCGATGTCAAGCGGATTTATCTTGAGGCAGGTAAAATAGAGTTTGCCCGGTGAAATAAATTGTCAGGTGGTTTTTTTGCGTGGGGCCGCTTTTTTTTTGCGCGGTTTTTGTTCGGCGGCGGCCTGCACCTTTTCCAGTTGCCGCACTTTTTTTGAAAGGACATCCACCTTGTCGGAGAGCGCTTTTAAATGGTCATTCGTGGCCAGATTCATGGATTGCAAACCTTCCCCGACCCGCTTGTCGATGCGTTCACTGATCCAGCTCTTGAGGGAACTGGTATAACCCATGATTTCCTTTTTCAACTTGCCGGCCTCGGACATGGAGATTTCCTTGTTTTTCACCAGCCGGTTGACCAACTGGCTGACTTCATCTTCCGCCATATTGAACGCACCCTGCCAAAGCGACATATATTTTTTGGCATAGTCGGTCAGGGTGCCCCCTCCCTTGCGCAGGAGCTGCATCAGCAGTTGAGAGGAGACGGCCTTGTCCTTTTCCTTGTTATCTCTTCCGATCAGCTGGGAAATAATGGCCGTGGTGATATCTTCGCCGGTGCGGTTATCGATTACAATGACTTCCTCCCCTTGTTTGATCAGCTCCGAGAGTTGGGCCATGGTGACATAGCGTTTGTCATGCGTGTCGTACATTTTACGGTTGGTGTACTTTTTTATCGTATGCATACGTTTTTCCCCTCGTGTTGATCGTCCAACAAGCATCATTCTTTTTTTGGGATGATCCATTAAACTTCCAATCTTTAACGAATTTGTCAATTTTAGATATCACGCTTATCTCTAAAGTCCAAGTTGGCTGCTAATTTTCAGTATTCTCTGGCTGAAATATTTCAATTTCTCATTATGCCTATAAACAATGTCATTCCCGCGAAGGACTGAACGTATAACCTCCTATCGACGTGCTGACTTCTAAAACTTCGATGCGCCGCGTCCGGAAGGATACCCCGGGGATATGCGTGTATCAATCGACGTGGTCTTTCTGCATAGCCCAATTTTGGATTTTTTGAATAAACCACTTGACAATCATAACGCACTGCATCATATTGGTGGTTATAACGCATTGCGTTATTCGGGGCGACGGCTCGACGGGTCGCCACCACAACCAACACGCTTCGAAAAGAAAAAAGGAGATTTCCCATGGCACAGGCAAAAAAATCCCGTGGAACCCGGAAAAAAACAACATCCAAAACGCGGTTCTATGTGGTCAAAACCGTTCAGGAAACCCGCAACCGGGTTGCCGACAAACTCGAAGATTACAGCCAGACCTATATTGACCGGCCGATCAAAAACGGCAAGGCCCTGGTCAATGATTTGAAGAAGGCCCCGCGCAAAACGCTGTCCGCATGGATCGATGACGGCAAGGAAACCCTCGCGGATCTGAACAAGGAGACCCGCCAGTCGGTAGGCGACATGATCAAGGACGGCAGGGCCTTTTTAACCAAAGCCGGCAAAAAGCCCCGCCAAACCCTGAATGACGTGTTGGATGACGGCAAGGCCAAAATCGAAGATCTGCGCGAAGACACCCGCAGTCGCATGGCGGAGTTGAAGGCGGACACCCGTTCGGTACTTGAGGGGATCGGCAACGATGCACGGCTGGTGGTGGATGAGGTGGTTTACGGCGGCAGGCAGACGGTGGCATTGGGAATCGCCAAGGGGGCGCGTGGCGTGGCCCAGCGTGCCAAACGGCTCAACAAAAAGCTCGAAGCATTCCAGCGGACCGTCGCCGCCTGATTCAATCAACAGATTCAATCTTTTTTATCGGTCGGTGCAACGCGCATCTCAACGACACAACGCTTGAATCCATATGCAACGCCGCGGCAATCTGGCCCGGCGTTGCAACCGCCTCACCAAAAAAGTTGAAGCGCTCCAGCGGGCTGTTGCGGCCTAACATGGGTATACCAAGCACCCCAATACGTCACAAGTATATCAAGGAGTAGATCATGCGGATCATCAAAACGTACACCAACGGTCGATTTTACGACACCCTCAACAAAACATATATCAGCAAGGAGCAACTGGCGGCTCTGTTCAACAAGAAAGACGAGATCGCGATTACCATGCACAAGACCGGCAACGATGTGACCAAATCGGTGATGAAGCGATTGGGCCCGCTGTTGGACACGAAAAAAGAACCCAAACTGAATATTGACAACATTAAAAATTGGGTTTCGGATCAGGTTGATCGACGCATCGAAAAGGCCATCGCATTGATCAACCTCCCCAGCAGAGACCAGGTAAATCGTCTGGCCGCTAATATTGAAACCCTCACCAAACAGGTAAATAGCCTGCAAAATAGCCTGGTCAAAAAGAAGACGACTGTGCAACAGGAAAAAAAGGCCCCGGAAAAACCGGTTAGCGAGCAGGTCAAATAGGGCCGCAAAACCCCGAGCCTCTGTTCGCTTGCGACCGATTGACATCCTTCGGATAAGTTTGTGACCTCGATGCCACCTGCGGCCCAAATGGTCGTTGCATTTTTCGTGTTATCGGATATGGTGAACGGTAAGCGTCAGTAACCGTTTCGATAAATGACATTCGGCCCCGCGGCACTACCCATCACCTTGTCTTGGGGGCCTGTTCGGGCAGGCCGCAAACCTGTTTTGAGCCGCTTCTTAGATCCATGCGTGCAGGGTTGTCCACTGCCTGCCGGCCCGTTTGTGGTCGTGATACCCTCCGCAAAGCCGGGGGTGCCCAGGCGGACGATCGAGACCCATCGCCATGCATCAGCTATTTCGCGACCGATGAATATGGGTGTTTTTGCAGAAAACTGTCCAGCCAGGTATCATGTCAACCACCGGTGTATCGGTTGTCGTATTTGTTCGGCCATTTCCCCCCAAAATTTTCGATCCAATCATGAATGCGGGTTGGATTATGTTTACAAACAGCCAAACGGTCCCGAGGAGGAACGGTTGTGTGCCGAGGCGATGGACATCTGTCCGGTCAACGCCATCGATAGGCAGGTATAAGAATCCAGTGGCTCGCTAAAGCACCATTGAAAACCGATATGGCACATCAGGAGGAAACCGTGAAACAGGTGGTCAGCATTAGTTTGGGGTCAAGCGACAAGGACTATGCTTTTAATACCGAATTTCTGGGTCAGGATTTTGCCATCAGACGCATGGGGACCGATGGTGATCTGGAAAAAGCAGCCAAACTCCTGCTGCGCATGGACAAAGAAGCGGATGCCATCGGGCTGGGCCAAATCAAGTATCCCTATGGGATCGGCCCCCGCTACTTGAACAAAACCAAACACCGTAAAATCAGGGATCTGGGGGCTCAGGTGCAAACACCGGTCACCATCGGCAGTACCCTGCGGGATGTCTCCTTCGAGTGGGCCCTACGCTATATCGAATATAAATTCGGCAACTATTTCAGCAATGCCCGGGTGTTGTTTTTTTCGGGCATGTATAGCTACCGCATTGCCAAGGTGATGTCCGAGTTTACCGACAACCTGATCTTTGCCGACCCGATCCTGGAAAACGGTATTCCCAAGTTTATCAATTCCCTCAAGGATCTGAAGGCGTATGCCCATTCGGCCCATGAGGTGCTGCAATGGGTTCCCAGCCAGCGGCTGACCCATTCGGTTGTCCCGATCAAGGCCTGGAATGACTATATTCTTCGCAAAGCCATGCAGAAGGCGACGATCCTTGTTGTTCCCAACTATGGGTTTGACGATTATCTAAAAAATGCCTCGCTCGAAGAATTGGGCGGCAAGACCATCATCTCCGCTACCGTGGATGATGAACGGGTGGCGTTTTTAAAAGAACGCGGGGTGGATGTTATTATCGACACGACCCCCAAAATTCTCGAGCACGTTGTGGCACCGAACGTATTGGAGGCTCTGATCCTCGCCGCGCTTGGACGCAATCGCGATCAGGTGCGTGCGGATGATCTGCTGGAACTGATCAGTGCCCAGAAAATGGATCCACGGGTGGTCTATCCGTCGGGCAGTCCCAAACGCGTCAACCGCTTTGCCTTTGTGATTCATCCACTCTCAAAGGAGTTCCTCAAAAAGGACAAGTCCGTCGAGGTGTTGGCCAACTTCACGCCTCCTGCGTTTCTGGATGCGGTCGAAAAAGTGATCGCCTATGCACCCCCATGGGTCTATTCGCGGGTTACCGGCATCAAATCGCCCACCGGTGTGGAAACCGAGGGATGGTTACTGACAGTTGGCGGCACACCCAAACAGATGCTGGCCCATGACCCGGAGTTCACCTATTCGCGATTGCTGCAAGCCGCGCGCATGGCCAAGCGCATGGGGGCTCAGATCATGGGGCTGGGCGCCTTTACCAAGGTGGTCGGCGATGCCGGGGTTACGGTGGCCAAGAAAGCCAATATCCCCATTACCACGGGCAACAGCTACAGTGCCTCCGGTGCGCTCTGGGCAGCCGCCGACGCGGTTCGTCGCATGGGGCTGATCAAGATCGAAAAAGGCCGGCGCATCAATGCCAAAACCATGGTGCTGGGGGCGACCGGGGCCATCGGGTCGGTTTGCTGCCGGTTGCTGGCCAAGGCATTCGGCGAAGTCTATCTGGCTGGTCGCAACACCGCCAAATTGCTCGCGATGAAAGAATCGATCCACCGGGAGGACCCGGATGTCAAGCTAACCGTGACCACCCTTCCCGACAAATACCTGGCCGACATGGATGTGATCGTCACGGCCACTTCAGGTGTCGGCAAAAAGGTTTTGGATATCACCAAGGTCAAGCCGGGCTGCGTCATCACGGATGTGGCCCGTCCGTTGGATCTCTCCCCGGAGGATGTGGCCAAGCGCCCGGACGTACTGGTGATCGAATCAGGCGAAATCGAATTGCCTGGCAACCCGGAGATGAAAAACATCGGTCTGCCCAAGAACATCGCCTATGCCTGCCTGGCCGAAACGATCGTTCTGGCCCTGGAGGGCCGCTTTGAGGTTTTTACCATCGGCCGGGACATCGAGTGGGAAAAGGTCAAGGAAATCTATAAACTCGGTCTGAAACACGGCATGAAACTGGCCGCCATTTCCGGTGTCAACGGTGTTTTCACGGATGATGATATTGCCCAGGTGAAAAAGCTTGCCCTGGAAGCCAGAAATCAACCCATCGCCAGTTAGCGGAGGTTCACGTGAAGCATATCATCCAAATCAGTTTAGGGCCCAGTATAGACGACAATGAATTCGAAACTGATTTTCTAGAACAAAAGTTTTCCGTCCAGCGCCTGGGAACCGACGGGGATGTGGAGAAAGCTTCCGACCTGCTCCTGAAGTGGAACAAAAAAGCCGATGCCATCGCCTTGGGCGGCATTCGATCAGCCCAATCCATGGGCCAAACGAGCGCTTTCAAAAATGATGTGGCCAGGCTTTTGGAACTCGGATCCAAGCTGGAAACCCCCGTGACATCCGGCGACATGCTTCGGCTGGTGGGTCACGAATGGTCTTTGCGCCACATCCAGTTCAAGCTCGGCAACAATTATTTCGACAATGCCCGCGTATTCTTTTTCTCCGGGAGATCGAGTCGTACCATCGCCAAGGTCATGGCGGAATACAGCCAAAACCTGACATTTGCCGATGCACTTCTCGAAAACGGGATCCCTAAGTTGATCGACGGGTTGAAGGAACTGAGACGCTACAGTGGCCGCCTTCGGGACGTACTGGACTGGGTTCCTGGAAAAAGTTTGATCACGGACAGCGAGCCGGTGCGTTCGATGACCGGCCATCTGGTGCGCCAGGCGGTGCAAGATTCTCATATCCTGGTTGTTCCCCACCACAGTTTTTTCAAATACCTGGACCGCTTCACCGTCGAGGATCTCAAGGCCAAAACGATAATCACGTCCACGGTTTATGACGACCGGATCGATTATCTGAAAGACAAGGGTGTGGACGTGATCATCGATACGACGCCGAAACTGTTGAAGAATGTGGCCGGTGTGAGCGTTTTGGAAGCGATGCTGCGGGTTGCCTTCGAGATCCCCAGGGGCGAGGAGAGCGACGATGAATTGCTCGAAATTATCAGCAACATGCAAATGGAACCCCGCATCATTTATCCTTCGGGAAAACCGAAGCGGGTCAATCGGTTCGCCTATGTAATTCATCCACCAAGCCAGGATTATCTGAAAAAACTCAAACCCATCGAAGTGTTGTCGGACCTCGCCCCGGGCATGATGGATACGGTCGAGAAGGTCATGGCCTACGCGCCGCCATTTGTATACTCCACGGTCAGCGGCATTCGTTCGGAAACCGGTGTGGAGGCGGAGGGCTGGCTGATCGCCCTTGGCGTAACGCCGGAGCAGATGCAGGCCCACGGCCCCGATTTCACGACCAAACGGATATTGGAGGCGGCCGAGATCGCCAAAAAGAAAGGTGCCCAAATCATGGGGATCGGCCTTCTCCCGAAAGCCATGAAGGACACCAGCGTGGAAGTGGCCAAGCATGCCGTGCTGCCAATCACCACGGGTAACAGCTATTTCGCCTCCTCGGCCCTATGGGCGGGGGCCGAGGCCGTCCGCAAGTTGGGGATGACCCGGCTTAAAAACGGGAAACTGCTGCGCGCCAAAGCCATGGTCATCGGCGCCACCGGAGCGGTGGGCGTGATTTGTTCGCATTTATTGGCCAAGGCCTTCGAAGAGGTTCACCTGGTCGGCCGGAATATCGCCAAACTGCTGGCCCTGCAGGAATCGATCCTAAAAGAAGTCCCCTCGATCAAGCTGCATGTCTCCACCCGGGCGGACACGAAATTGAGTGACATGGATATGATAGTGGCAACCAGTTCCGGCGCCAGGCAGGTGCTGGATATCATGCAGGTCAAACCGGGTTGTGTGATTACCGATATCAATCTGCCGAGTATTTTCACTAAGGAAGGCGTTGCCAAACGGCCCGATGTGTTGGTGATTCGCGGGGGAGATATCCGGTTGCCCGGTGAGAATGTAGAGATGCGGGATATCGGGCTTCCGCCCGGCGTCGTCTATGCCGGCCTGGCCGAAACGATCACCCTTGCCCTGGAGGGGCGCTTTGAAGTATTCACAGTCGGCGCTTCACCCCAGTGGGACAAAGTCCGTGAAATCTATCGTCTGGGGCTCAAGCACGGCATGCAACTGGCAGCCATTTCCGGTGTTGACGGTATCTATTCCGAAGAAGAAATCGCCAGGGTCAAGGCGTTGGCAATGAAGGAGCGCAGTCGAGCATGATTTTCAGGAAGTTGCGGAATCTGAGCGGTCACATGGTACGCTACTTGGTGAACGATGGCCCGGCCCATTTGATTAACGGAAGCTATAACGCTTACAGCACGTTTTATCGCGGACAGCTTAGTTTAGGGCTTCCGGTGTCCAAAGAACTGATCGTCAGTCAGGAGGAGATCAAGAAGCGGGCCGTTCAAAAACTGGCCTTGGTGCTGTATCACATTTTTTTGAATGCAACCGGTTTGCAGATTACCAGAGATGAGATCAAAGCGGTCATCTACGATGACCTCAAAAATGGTCGCCTGCGTCTCACCGAAAATGTCATTCTTCTCACCGAAGATGAATTGACCTATCTCTCTCTAAAACGATTCAAGATCCCCAAGAAACACTTGAAGGGTGTTTCGGAAATTGCCCGACGTCGCCGGATTCTCAGGGACGCCGTGCGGGCCAATCCCGTCCCCATCTATTTTGAAAATGACATCGAAGAAAAAGAACAAAACGGGCGGGGTGACTATGAAATCGTCCACTATCGAAATTTTACCGATCAGGGGAACGCCATCGGTTTTCGACGAATCATCAGCATGGAGGGCGTCACTGCCGGCGACGAACGACCGACCGTGGTATTGGTCCCGGGTTTTGCCAACAACAGCAATTGCTTTAATATAAACAATCGCTATTCCCTGGCGAAAGACATCGCCGACAAGAACGTGTGGGTCTATCTTTTTGATTCAAGGGGCGTGGGGGTCAATACAGGTCGTTTTGACCCCCTTTACACCGTGGACACCATGAGCGATTATGATCTGCCCACCCTGACGCGCTTTGTTCATAAACGCAGCCAAGGTAAGCCCGCCTTCCTACTGGGCCACAGCATGGGCGGCCTTGTTTCGGAGAACATGATCCTCAACTGGTCCTTGGCACGTCAACTGAACGATATCGACATACTCGATCAAGAAAAAAAGAAGCTTCTGGCGAAATCGCTACCGACACCGCAGGCGGCCGAGAAGTATCTCAAAATGGTGCGGTGCGTCATCTCACTGGCATCCCCTAAATTTTTCCACAAAAACTCTCATATCTTCTTTCCGATATCTTTGTGGCTCAATCATCTTTCCAGGGTATTGCGTTTTCAGAAGGTACCGGTAAAGGAAGTATCAAAATTATTTACCGAACTGCCGGTCTTAAAACAGATTACCCGCTTTGTTTGGCAGCATAATGTGGGTGATTTGAATTTCCTCATTTCACCGGAAAACCATAAAAACGACAAGCACTTTGTGGAGCTCTACTTAAAGGAAGCCACGGAATCGATCCCTTTGGGACTTGGGTTCCAGTGTTTAAAAGCGATCTATAACGGCGAGGGATTCAAACGGATGGACGGCAGCGGTCTGAACTATTCCGCTTGCCTGGCCTGGTTTCCAGATAATATCCCGCTATTTCATTTTTGGGGGACCCGGGACAATCTGGTGCCGATGGAAAATATGCGCTACAGCAAGTACTATCCCCACAAGATCAAAAAGATCTACCACATCCAATCGCCTAAGGATCTGCGAAAAATAAAAATCACTGCGGAGTGCAGCCAGCTCGTCGATTTTGTCATAGAGGGGGCCAACCATCTGGATCTTTTGTACGGCAAGTTGGCAGATGAAATTGTAACGCCCCTCTTGATGCAAATCGTTGAAAACGTCTGGGGGAACTGGTTGTATGAGCCTTCCTGCAGAGGACCGATTAAATGATCGCCCGTCGGCAGGTTGCCGACCTCAATAACAACAGGAAGGATTTTGAGCGCAGGAACGCCCAATTGGTGGTGATTGGTAATGGACCGGAGGAATTTATCAAGCCTTTCAGGGAAGCTACCCGATACAGGGGTCCATTATTCACCGATCCTTCCCTTACAACGCATGACATCCTTGGTTTTAAGAAAGGCGTTACCTCTTTAATAGGATTCAACCCGCTGAAAGCGGGGATCCGTGCCCTTGGCACCGGTTATTTGCAAAAGGGTATTCAAGGCCCGCCGCTACAGCAGGGCGGGGTGTTGGTCGTTGGCCCCGGTAATATCGCGCATTATCTCTATCGTAGCCAGAAAGCCGGAGACCACCCGCCCCTAAAAGAGGTTCTGCAAGCTTGTGAGGTGTAACACCTGTTTAAGGCGTCCGTCGCCCGGTGGTTTAACCTTCTTTTTCGAAGTAAAATAAATGCTGGGGAGGTGAACGTTAAAAGCATTTCAACCGCCCCAACAGAACGCATTCGGGCCATATTACCGATTCGACAGGTTTTAAGGAATTCACGTTTCCGTTCAATACAAAGAGGCAAGCGGCGCGTTGCCCAATTATCAACGAAGCCCCTGCGAATTTGTCTGTATTGCGTAACACGAGGCCTTGGACCTCTTGCTTCGCATCCTTTAACACCACGGATAGCATAGGCACTCTCGCGTTCGCCACGTCAAACCGCTTATCGGAATCATTCGCGCTTAGCGTACCGGGGGCCGGACGCTTGGTTTTCGATCGGTGATAGGGTTGCGGCTGGGGTTTCCGATTTTTGACGGTCATCCATAGTAGCGGATCGGCTAGCGGGTCTTCCAAAAAAGTTAGCTTTCCAGTCCTTAGCCAGACCTTAAGCAGATGAAACGGCCTGATACCGGCACCTTGCGGTTGGTTATACAAAAGCCGCCATGACCGTATTTCCGCACATCCGCGCGACTTGTACAAAGTGACGTCTTCATTCAGGCCTTGAAGACCTTTCAGGGAAATTTTTTATAGGGTCACAATCTATCGTTTTTAGTATTTCAATTGGTTAGGGGAGAGTAAAACGCCCTGACCCCTGAGTTGGTTTGGGGAGGAAAACATGCATATTTTTGAAAAGCCTGACAATTTAGTTGAATTGATAGAAAACAGCCTTGAGAAGTATCCTGGCAACGCCATGTTCGGAACCAAGAACAAAGAGGGGGAATACGAGTGGGTTACCTACCGCGAAATCGGAGAACGCATTGACAACCTCCGCGGCGGTCTGAGCCATGCCGGTATCCAAAAGAACGATGCCGTCGGTATAATTGCCAACAACCGCAAGGAGTGGGCGATCACCGCCTATGCCACATTCGGCCTCGGTGGCCGTTATATCCCCATGTATGAAAAAGAACTGGTGAAAATTTGGAAATATATCATCAATGATGGTGGGATAAAACTGCTGCTTGTTGCCACCCGGGAAATATATGACCAGATAGAAGCCATGCGAGAACACCTTCCGGGTCTGGAAAGTGTCTATCTGATAGAAGGTGAGGGAGAAAACACGATGGCCGGTTTGGAAAAAATGGGGGCCGCCCAACCGGTTGCCTCCATACACCCCAAACCCGAAGATATCGCTGTATTGATTTATACATCGGGCACCACAGGCAACCCCAAGGGGGTGTTGCTTTCCCACGGTAATTTTACCAGTAATGTTTTAGCCGGACATAAGGTTTTTCCTGGATTGAATGAAAACGACAGGGGCCTTTCCATTCTTCCATGGGCCCATTCATTTGGACAGACCGGTGAGCTTTACCTTTACTCCCATATCGGCGGATCGATTGGATTTATGGGTGATGTGACAACCCTGGGAGATGATATGGAAAAGGTTCAGCCGACCTTCCTTATTGCCGTGCCGAGGGTTTTTAACAAGATTTATGCGGGACTGTGGGCTAAGATGGATGAAAAAGGGGGGCTGGCCAAAAAACTGTTTGAAATGGGAATTGCGGCCGCAAAAAAAAGGCGCCAACTGTCTGAAAATGGGCAGTCGGATTTTTTTGCCAACCTTAAATTCAGGATGGCGGACGCTGTCGTGTTTAGTAAAATCCGGGCCCGGTTCGGAGGCCGATTAACGGGGGCCCTGAGTGGAAGTGCGACAATGAACGTTGAAATCGGTCACTTTTTCTCCGACCTGGGCATCCCGGTTTATGATTGTTACGGACTGACGGAAACCAGTCCGGCGGCAACCATGAACGGACCCCTGGCCCATAAACCCGGAAGTGTGGGAAGGCCCATTGAACATGTCCGGGTGGAAATTGATAAAAGGTTTTCCGACGGTGGTGAGGATGGCGAGATTATCATACACGGGCCGAACGTAATGCAAGGATACCATAACAAACCAGAGGCCACACAAGAAGTTATGACCGCGGACGGTGGTTTCAGAACAGGAGACCGGGGGCGACTGGATAAAGACGGGTTCCTTTTCATCACAGGCCGGATCAAGGAGCAGTATAAGCTGGAAAATGGCAAATATGTTTTTCCGGCCGCAATCGAAGAAGAAATCAAATTACATCCGCTTGTTGAAAATGCCATGATTCACGGCGAGGGTCAGGCGTTTAATGTCTGCCTGGTTGTTCCTGATTTTAGCGTGCTTGAAAAATATGCCGCTGAACATAATATGCCAACGGATCCGGAAGCGCTTGTTGAGAAAAAAGAAATTACGGAGATGATCTCGGGTGAAATTATAAAATCCCTAAAAGGAAAATTTGGAGGATATGAAATACCCAGAAAATTCCTTTATCTGAGTGAAAACTTCACCCTCGACAACGGCACGCTCACCCAGACCATGAAACTGAAACGGCGGGTCGTTCTGGAGCAGCGAAAGGAACAGATTATGGAATTATACACTTAAAGGGGAAACATTACCGTCAGAATCAACAGAAATGGAATGCGAAGACCTGCAGGCGTCACAGCAAGCGAGATCTGGACACGGACGCCGTTACATATAAAATGTCGGCCAGAGGCGAGCCAGGATACCGGCGAGCAATAGACCGGCCAGAACCGCTGCCGGAATCGACAGCCTGCCCATAACCGGAGAAAACGGCCTGTCCCGCTGATCATGGGACAGCCGTGTAAACGCCCACGGGATATCGTACCTGATGGCCCAGGCCAATCCCAGGGCAAACACAATTCGAGGTTCACGGCCCCGCATTCTAGATCTGATCAAAGAGGGTGATTTGTGCGGAGATCGATCGGTTAGGTGCTAACGCCGTTTTTGCTTGAAGCCCGAGACGACCCACCAAACGCCCCAGCCGACAACGACCGGGGCCGCACCGATCCCCACAAACAAGGTCTGGTTGCCTGCCCAGGGCTGCAACCACAGGGCCATGGCCGCCAGCCAGATCACCGACGCCAGAATGGCCAGGCGCCAGCGGCCGGAGATTTTTTTCAGCAGGGGTTGCGGAGGGACTTTGCGCAGCGGGGTCGACGGACGGGACACCATGCGGGGAAGAAAAAACAACACCACGACGATCAGCAATATCAGCAGTATTTCAGTCAGTCCCGACAATCGGATCTCCTGTTAATCAGCGCTGGGGTGTGCAAAGGGAGAAACTGGCTGAACTTAGCCCGAGGCATACAAATACGCAACCCTCGGGCTTAGCGTTTTAATCGCCCGATGAATCAAGGGTCAGTGTCAGAGCCACCCATTCTTCCCGCTCCAAGGCTTCCACGAACTGAAACCCAAGCGTCCGGGCCTTCGCGACCACCTCGTCCTGCTGATTCTGAAGAATGCCCGAGCAGATGAAGCGCCCCCCGGAGCCCAGCACGCCCCGGACATCCGGTAGCAGGCCCAGGATCACGGGGGCCAGAATGTTGGCCACCACGACATCGTAGCGCGCGGTGACACCACCCACCAGATCCCCGGTCCAGGCCCGGCTGCGGTCGGCCGGTATGGCGTTGAGCACAAGATTCTGTTGGGCCACCGTCACCGCCACCGGATCATTGTCGATGCCGTGCACCTCGGCGGCACCCAATAGCGACGCCGCCACCATGAGGATGCCGGATCCCGTACCCACATCCAGCAGCCGATCCTCCGGCCGCAGGTATTTTTCCAGCAGTTGCATGCACAGGGCGGTGGTGGGGTGGGTGCCGGTTCCAAAAGCCATGCCCGGGTCGATCTCCAACACCAGTTCGTCACCGCTGGGATGGAATTCCCGCCAGGTAGGCTTGACCACGATGCGAGCGGACACTTTTTCCGGCCAGAAAAAGGCTTTCCAGGATTCGGCCCAGTCTTCTTCGTCGAGGGAGCGGTAAAAGATGCGCTGCCGCATGGGCAGCTGACCAATGAGCGCCTTCAGGGCTTCTTCGAATCGTCGGCGCTGATCCTGATCGAAGGTCGTGGCCGGGAAATAACCACTCACGGCATTCACGGACGGCCGCACGTCATCCTCAAGGACCACATCGGCCCCGGGGGGCACCTCCAGGGACGGATCGTCCACCACGACACCCTTGACGCCGAAACGGTAAAACACATCGGCGATCAATTCTTCAGCCGCGACGGTGGTATCCGCATCGAAATCGACCTTAGCTTCGATCCATTCCATCAGAACGCTCCTGTGAGTGATCTGCCACAGACGGCATCTTGTGCCCCCTGGCGGCGTTCTCGCTCGTTTTCAATCCTCGAAATAGCGGACTATTCCTCCGGTTTGAAAACCGCTCGTGCCTTGCCAGGGAACGCAATCTACCGCCTGTTGCAGATCACCGTGCTGGTTTTGATCAGTTAAAGCGATTCCAGCTAAATAACCCTTTGTTCCGCGCCGAGCATGGGCGGGGCGGACGGGAAAAAGCGTGCGGACTGTTTAAGCCCGCCGCAAGGTGGGCGAGTTTCCGCACGCTCCGGCCGAACCGCTGACGCGCAGGATCAAGCGGGACACGGGCGTCTTCTTTTGGTTACTTTTCTGCCACGCAGAAGAAAAGTAACAACGCCATAAGCCCCCGAAAATGTATAATACCGGCGGCTCCGCCACCAGATGCGGCCTGCTTCAGCTTGGGAGCCTCATCTTAACGCCGGGTTGAAATAACCGAACTTCACGCCTGGGAACCGCCGGCGGATCTTCTTCAGCAGCGTCTTCACCCCCATGGGTCGGCTGTGCACAGCCACTTCATCCATGACGTCATAATACCCTAAAGGGTCGTAATTCAGGTTGCGCCATTGGATCAGGTGGATGGGGCGTTCGGTCAGGAAGGCCGCCAGGGCTTCGTATTCCTCCGGGGTGTCCGTAAATCCCGGCAGATTGAGATAGTTGAGGGCCACGTGGCCACCGCGCGCCAGAGTCATGTCTATACTATGCATGATATCGGCAAAGGTATAGCCCCGGGGGCGGAAATAGGCCTGGTAGCAGGCCTCCCGCAGGCTGTTGATGCTCACCCGCATGCTGTCCAGGCCGGCATCGAACAGGGCGGCCACCGTGTCCGGCAGGCTGGCGTTGGTGTTCAGGTTGATGGTGCCCCGCTCGGTCTGCCGCCGGATCAGGCGGATCGCCGGTTCGATGGAAGCCGCTGCCAGCAGGGGATCCCCCTCGCAGCCCTGGCCGAAGCTCACCACACCATCCGGCACACGCTCAAAGTGGGCCAGGGCCACCTCGGCGATCTCCTCCGGGATCGGCATGAAATCAATGCGGTCCTGGCTGCAGGGAATGAGGGAGTCCTTCTGGAGCGACAGACATCCCAGACAGCGGGCATTGCATTCGGGGGATGTGGGCAGCGGGGCTTCACAGCGGCCGATGAAGAAGTTTTTGGCCGCCGGGCAGCCATACTCCAGGGCGCATTTTTCCAGGTGCCGCCGCAGCCGGTTGGTCGGCATCTCTTTCTGAAATAGCCGTACCCCGCCCTGAACCTTGTCCATGGGCATCAACCGCAGGTCCTGGCGCCGCTCTTTATCCACCTGCTGAACGGCCGTGTAAAAACGGCCCGCGTGCCAGCCCACCGCCCCGTATGAGAAAAGCGGCAGAAAACCAGCCGTTTCCGTCTCTTCATAGGCGCACAGCTGGGTGATTATGTAACCCGGCGAATTGAAGGCGGCCAGCGGAAAGACCGGTTCGCCGGGAGCAAAGGGGTTCTCCAGGACCGTCACCAGGTCTTCGGTTTCCAGATCGTAGACCACCGGCCGCCGGTCCGGCAGGAACATGAATTCGCTGCCGTGGGGCATCCTGCGCGTGGTGCGCGTGGTGAGCGGTGCCAGGATGGGGCCGTCCATGCCCACGGCGGCATAGCCCTCCAGGTCAATAATTTCCCCATCGACATTGGCCACGAGGGCTGTCAGATACGCCGCCGGGGCGCGCGAGGCGTTTCGATGGTTAGAGCGTTTTTTGGTCATGACAGAATCCGTTTTCTTTCAAGAGCACGATAGGCCGCAGTCTCCGTGTAACTATTGGAAACGCTTTGTATTCTCAATGAAAATCTTGCCAAAAAGGACATTTCGACCCTTTCACGCCATACCCGCCTGAAATCCAGGCGCCTGTCGTCAAAAAAAGGCCGCGTGATTGGATGTAAAAAAGGGAGGATCATTGTTGAGGATCGTCCGGATGGAGGCCGGTTTTTTAAATTCCTTGCTCAGGAAACGCCGCACCTGGTCCCGGTGCCAGCCGGCAGGGTGCACGAACTCACGGTAAAGGGAAAGATCGCCCTCGTAAAAGGGGACCGTCTGCAAGGCGGCTGCTTCGTCGCTGTAGGCGGGCAGGTTGAAGACCGCCAGGTTGAGAAAATCGATCGAACCCGCGTGGTCCAGGGTGAAATCGAGGGTGCGGCGGGCCTTTTCCAGGGTCTCGGCCGGTGTGCCGAAGAGAAGATAAACATAGGTGGCAATGCCAGCCCGCTTCAAGGCTTTCAGAGCACCCGACACCGTCGCCAGTTCCACCCCCTTGGACAGTTCATCCAGCACGGTCTGGTCTCCGGACTCCACCCCCAGCTTGAGCATGACGCAGCCCGAGGCCTTGAGCCCGCTGACAAAGGCCGGATCGGCAAGGTGCGGCGTAATCCGGACAAAGCCGTACCAGGGCAGGCCGGGTGGATTTTCAATCAAGTGCGCCATCAATTTGGGAGACAGGGCGTTGTCCAGAAAATGGATTAGGCCGGGCGCGTATCGCTGTGACAGCGATCGCAGTTCCGCCACGACCGCCGAAGGGACCATGGGCCGGTAAACGCCCTTTTCAGATTTTTCCGGGCAGAACGCACATTTGCGCCAGTAGCAACCCTGGGAGGTGCTGTAGGGCAACACCCGTTCCGGTGCCAGATATCGGTCCCAAGCCAATGACGAAAAGTCGTATCCGGGTTCGCAAGCCATGTCAGACCTTGCCCCACCACACATTTCCAGCAAGATCTGTTCGCCCGGACCGGATACCAGTTCATCCACTAGGCCCTGGAACGGATTCTTGAAGCCCGGAATGTGCATCCACGAGGTCACCAACCCGCCGCCACAAATGATTCTGGTTTTGGGAAAGCGCTTTTTGATGAACCCGATCATGGCAAACGCGCACAGGGCCTGGCTCATGAAATTGATGGACATCCCGACAAGGTCCGGCGCCCTCTCGGCAAAGAAGGCCGCAAGCTTGGCGGAAAAGATCGGGAAAAACGGGTTGCTTTCACAGGTTTCAGCCGCTTGCATGAGGTCGCTGCTGCGGACCGGGGAGAGGGACCGTGAACTGAAATTGGAAAGCGACATCATGGTGCCGGAAGCCAGACCCGCCATGTGAAGCACCCGGTTGAGATCCAGCACGGCACGTTTGTAGCGATCCCTGGTCTTGTATAAATCCGGCGACCGCAGCGCCGTCAGATTGGCATTCCAATGCTTCACGGCCCGGCGGGTCCAGGTATCGTCGCCACCCATGAACCCCTGTCCAAGATTCAGCATGCCGTCCAGACTGGCATCGTACGTCCGGCAATCGACGCCGCCGGCCCGCAGCGCCCCTGCCAGCCGGGCGATACCGGCCGGCGGCTCGCACGGCTTGGCAATCGGCGGGTAAATGAGCAGGATCGATTGTGTGTTCGCCATGGCATCTTTCTTGTCTTGCTTACAATTAACGTATTGTTGATCCCGGCACCGCAGCATACGCCCAAGGCGATTGTTGACAGGCTGTCCTGTATTTGCCACTGATAGCCATTATGCGCAACCGGGATTGAAGCGCGCGTGTGCCAGTACAAAAGGTCTGCAGACGTCTGACGTCCAACGATATAAAAACGCATCTTGCGTCCCATCACGATCGTTTATTGCCGGCCGGTAAGTGCACCCCCCTGCCATAGGCAATGCGGCTATGAATCCGGAGCCAGGAATGTATGATGTCGTATTAATTTCGCCGCACTATCATTATGACCAAGACGGCCACCCCCTCCCTAACCTGGAGGATGCCCATTTTCAGGACCTGTCCATGGTCATCCCGCTGGGACTCATCCATCTGGCCCAGGCCCTGCATGACAAGGGCCTCACCGTTCAGGTGGTGCATCTCCCCCACAAATTCCACAATCTGCGCCGCTTTGGCATCGATCCCGACAGGGTGGACCATCCCGTCGAAGCGATATTGAAACGCTACCCGGCCCGGGTCTGCGGCATACAAGCCCATTTTTATCTCTATTGCGGCGGCGCGCTCCATGTTTCCGGGAGCTATAAAGCCCTCTTCCCCGACAGCACGGTCGTGGTGGGCGGTTACATGGCCACCGCCTGCTGGAAGTCATTCCTTGAGGCCGCCCCCGACATCGACGGCGTTGTCCTGGACGAAGGCGAAAAAACCCTTCAAACCATCATCGAAAAAACCCGGGAGCCCGGCCGTCACGTTTTGAACACGATTGACGGCGTTGCCAGCCGTGACCACAGGGGCGCCTTCGTCTACAACCCGCCCCGCCCCGATGGCCTGCTCAAACTGGATGATAGGGGTCGGGAAGGGTTATTTCCCTCCCCGCCCTCCGAACCGTGCGTGCGGTTCTCCCGCACACGGCTCTCCAGTCGGTGGTTTCAGCATCGTGATTGGCTCGCCAGACCATGGGCTTCGGTCATGGTGAAAAGCCCATGCTCCGCGAAGAAAGCATTCGGCCAGCGCTTGTGGTCCCCAAGACAACGGCCCATTCCAGGGCGCTTCTGCTGTTTGCGCAATATGGCGCGAAGCCGGCGCCGGATGAAGCCATCCACTACTTTGAAAGCATAAAGGTTCGCATGTTTGAAGTAACCAAACCAGCCGCGCAGCATGGGGTTCAAACTCTCGATAATCTGATCGAGGCTCGCCCCACGCGTACGCTTGGTCCTGGCTCGGATGCGATCCTTCAGGGCCTTCAAGCTTTTACGGCGCACCCAGCGCTTCCCGGCTTCAAAGCGGTATCCCAGAAATTCAAAGCCTTGACCCGGCAGCGCACAATTCCCCACATGGGTCTTGTCCGCATGCAGGACCAGGCCGTTTTCCGCCACCCAGATTCCTATCTCCGACAGGGCCGCCTGGGCGGCTTCCCGGCTCGGGCACATCACGACAAAGTCGTCCGCGTAGCGGACCATATGGTAGCCTTTGGCTCTCATCAGACGATCCAGCGGATGCAGATACAGATTCGCAAGAAACGGACTGATCACCGCCCCTTGCGGGGTCCCGCCGGTCGGCCGCCAGCGCTTGAGATCACTCACCACGTCCTGCTCAAGGTAGCCGCGGATCAGATCGAGTATCCGGCCATCGCTGATGCGCTTTCCCACCAAGGCCATCAATCGCTCATGGGGGATGGTCTCAAAATAGCTCGCCAGATCGGCATCCACGACATGCGTGAACCCTTCCTTGATCAGGCGGTCTACCTCCCGCAAGGCACCCTTGCAGCCGCGCTTCGGGCGGAAGCCGTAGCTCGATTCCTCAAACTCGTTCTCGAAAATCGGCTCGATCACCATCTTCAGCGCTGTCTGCACAATCCGATCCTTGACGGCCGGGATCCCCAAAGGGCGCGTATTGCCCCGCCCCTTAGGAATTTCCACGCGCTTCACGGGCTGCGGGCGATAAGTACCCGACGCCAGCGTCTCCGCCAGTTCCCGCAAATACGCCCCGGACTTGAGACCAAAACGCTTCACGCTCTGACCATCCACTCCTGCCGCTCCCTTGTTCGCGGCAACCTTCTGCCACGCTATCTCAAGCGTTTGCAGGCGCATCACCTTGTCGATCAGACTGAACCATTTGCCTCCTTTGACGCCGTTCGCCAGCGCCGCCAACATGCGCTCCGTCCAAATCGAGGCTTCCACCCAGTCGCGGGCTTCTGTGCCTTGTATAGCCCCGTTGCAACGGGACACTGGCGGCACGATGCACTTAATTTGCCTGTCTTCGGATTTCACACATCCACCTCCCTGCCTCCCGTCCCTACGCGTGGCTTTGGTGTCCGCGCATCCCGCGGCTTGCGCCGCTGCAGTACCATGAAGGCTCTGACTCCTGCCCGCGTCACCCCGCGGACAGGTCTCCCTGCTTACCGCGCCATACCGTCCCGGCGTTCCATCTCCAACCACGTTATGCGCCCCGACATCGCTTTATCCGCCATTTGCCAGCGTGTCGGGTGAGTTTCGGACTTCGCCACGCATGAGCAGGCTCGTCGCTACATCCCGCCGAATCGAGTTCGTTATCCTACGGACCGTCGGTTCGCTTCCGGTTGCTCTCCACCCCGTCTCGCGGCGACGCAGTTACCTTCAGCTACGGGGCCATGGCTTACCGCGGCACGAACTTGCACCGTGCTGTTATGGTGCCTTCACAGGCGCACTCATGCCGGTCATAAGACCGGATGCCAAACCTTTCCGCAATCTTTTCTGGCCCCGACGCAGTTTTTGAACATTTCCCGCGGTCTCTGTCCGGAACAGTGCGCCTATTGCGTTGCGAACAACCGCGGCATCAATCCCCGCGATTTCCGTACCATGCAAATCGATCACATCATCAACCAACTACACGTTTACCAGGCATCCGGGGTCGAGAGCGTCTTCCTGGGAGAAAATCATTTTCTCGACATGGCCTTCATGACGGAATTGATTGGGGGTATCATTCGCGAAGACTTGAGCATGACATTCGAGTTTGAAACCCATCCGGCTTTTTTTGCAAACAGCGGTCTGCTCAGGAAAACGATCGCCGCCGGTTTTCATCGCTTCACCATGGGATGTGAAAGCGGATCGGACGCCCTTTTAAAACGCATGGGACGCCGGGCGAACCGCCGGCAAATGATGGACAGCGTCAAGAAGATTGCCAAGGCCGGCGGCCTTGTCGTAAGTTCCTGGATTTGCAACCTGCCGTGCGAAACCGAATCCGACTTCCGGGCCACGCATGAAATGCTGCAACACGTCGGCGATGTCGGCGGTTTCACTTACTGGATCGAAAACCTGCATGTTCTGCCCGGCAGTCGGCTGCACCGGAACCCGAAGCAATGGAAAATCGATATCCTGCTGAACAAACTTTCAGACTGGGTCCGGTGGTCGCTCGTTTCCAAAACCTATGTCGACCCGGAAGATGCCGCCCGGCGGCCGCGCGATTACCTGACCCATGTGAACCATGGCAGGACGCCGGGGGAAATGATCCGACGCCTCTACACCCAACGCCGGCTGGCCCGTGATCTGGTTCCGGCCATGAAAACGAACCTGGCCGGCCGGGCTCCCCATCTCCCGTCGGAGTTAGCCCGCACGGAAAGGCAAAAACTGGATTGGTATGAAGAAAAAGGGTGGAAACTGCTGCTATTTTGACCCCAAGCTGCGCCGTTCGGATAGCGCAACCCGGCGGTAAAAGGAGACAACCATGGCCGGCCTTAAATCCTTGAATGCAAAAGGGCTGCCCGAGGCATTCGATCTTGACCAGCATGGCGCAAAGCCGATTATTTCCCTTTCCATGCAGGATAAGACCATTCGACTGTCATATGTTTTTCCGGGTTTCAGTTTTGCCGATCATACAGGCCATGATAATGCCGGCGCCCGTTCTGCCAGAGCCACCTACCCGCATGAGGTCGGCATGACCGGAACCGGTTTTCTTTCCGAGAGCGGCAAACCGCTGCTGCCGTCTTTCGGGCGTTTTCTTCAAATCCCACCCGATCATGACTGTAAGGTCCGGGTCAAAAAAACCCTTTTGCGTAAACGCCGCAACATGAAAATCAAACCGGCCCAGGAAAATGCCAAGGATCAGAAGGCCGGCACCCTCGAATTTAACGAAGCGACCTATACCCGGGATCGCTTCTACCCCGCAAAGATGGCTGCCGCTCGCCATGTCCGCCGCCATGTCCTGCAAATCATCCAGCAACCGCCAGGCGATCCCGAAGGCACCGTAGGCGGTCTCAACGGCAGCGGCGAAAGCATCGCCCGCCGCCGTTTTGGCCATGAGCACGGGCACAATCAGCCCCGTGGCCATCTGGTTGCGGAAATGCGTACCGTACCCTTCCAGGGTTGGTATGGCCGGTGGGGAACCGATACTGGCGTAGTAGGCGTCAATGAAACCCCGGACGAGGGCCGCGCCCTCCGGCACGTGGATGGTCAGTCGCTCGAGCGCCGCATGCATGCGTAACCAGGCCTGGCTGCGGAGCAGCAAATGCAAATGGGTGGCGGGCAGCTGACCGTCATTGAGATGATCATCCAGGGGGTGAAGAAAAAGTGCCATGGCATGGGCTGTCCGGGCAAGACAATCCTTTTCCGGAGCCAGCGGCAATCGGCCGGCATCATGCCGTTCTATCCAGTGAAGGACAGACCAGGCCGGGGCCGGATAGTTCCGAAAATAATCGAATACCGGGAAAAACGGCGTCCGAAAATGCTGCATGCAGAAGACCACCGCATCCGTATGAGTTGATGGCGGCAACGAACGAAAAAACGCCATCATTTCACAATTCATGGCATGACGAAAAAGAGCCACCTCTTCGGTAAGGGCAACCTGGCCGAAACGCATAGACGGGCCGGCGTTGAGCACTATGGGAGGCGGGATGATTTCCATGGCAACGGGCTTTTGATTTTGGAACGGGCATCCACGACTGCCGCTCCGGAGCCGACTCGCCGTCCTGGGATAGAAGATCTTACGCCTTTTTTGGTTGGGGTATATGCTGCAGGCGCTTCAGATCCCATTCAAGATTCATTTCTTCGAAAAGCGCTCCCGCCTTTTCAAGATAGGCCGAGGACGGGATGCCGTCCAGCAAGGCTTGAGGGCTTCCGGCTTCCGCCAGGCGCAACCCGACCTCTGCATAGGTGCGCGACAGGGCGATACGCGCCCCCATGCGCTCGCCCACACGAATGGATTGCTGCCAATACTTGAAGGCAAGACTCCGCTTACGGATCAGCCAGCAATAAACACCTATCATACACAGGGCCTCCGTGCGATGCTGGGCGACCTTGTGGGTCTGCCGTAAAAGCGCCCGACAGCATTTGCGCGCTTGGCGGCGCAGCCTTGGCACATCCGCGGCATGCCCTTCGGCAATGGCGGCCTGCAGGCGGTCGAGGGCCAACGCGGCCTGGCTGCGACAAAAAACGGAAACCATCCACGGTACGATCTCCTGCGAACACCGGATGACATCCGCCTTTGCCAGAGCGGCGGCGGCAGCCTTGCGGTCTTCCATCAGAAGATGAATCTGCGCCCGACATCCGTATAGATGAATCAGCGACAAGCCGGAGTTGGTCTTCTTGGCAAGCGCCACACCCCGGTCAATTTCATCCAGGGCCTCCGGAAGAAGCCGGGATTCCATCAACAAACACGTATGCAAAAGCTGCTTGAATAAAAGCGTAGCATCGTTTTCATACACTTCGGCAATATTATTCAAACGCTTCACAAGCCATTGGGTGACAGCGATATCGCCCTGATAAAGGTTGTGAAATCCGTGCCAGTAACAGTGCAGGGATGCGGACCATATCTCGCCGATGTCAAGATTACGGTTGACCAGATCATCATCATGCCGGTCGATGCCGGGCCAATCCCCGGCGAAATACTTCAGGGTCGACTGAAGCAGATCGTAGGTGATCATCTGCCGTTCGTCTTGACTGTTCAATCGTCCTTTCGCCAAGGCCAATATTCGCCGACCTAAACCAAAAGAAATGCCGGTGAAAGTAAAAAGTGCGCTGGCGCTGATGAATTTCCCCGCGCCGTTAGGGAATCGGGTAAAATCGAACTGGGTAAATCGCCGATAAAAATATAATGATTCAAAAAAGAACCGCCTGGGGTAGATGATGATGAGGGTTTGACACTTGGTGTAGAAAAGCTCGATGGCTTCGCGGTCTTTGGCGGTGGGCACTTTTTTGAATTTCATGAACGGCAGGTAAAGTGCGACCAGGAGGTGGAAAAAGCCATAGGTCATATGGAAAAATCTTGAAACGGGATGTTTGGGAAACTTCCCCCAATAGAACGCCAGGGACTTATCAAAATATTCGAGCGCTTCTTCGTATTGGCCGCGATGATGGAATGCCACCGCGATATTCTTTTCCAGCAAGGCAACTTTGGCCGAATCAGCCGTCTGGCCGGATTTCCTTCTATAGAGATTCAAGGCTTCCAGATAGTAGTGCAGCGCCTCGCTCGAAGCGGATGTTTTCAGCGCCTCTTCGCCGGCCTTTATCAAGGCATCCTCAGCTTTTTCCAGGTTTTCTCCCCGGCTGTAGTGATAGGCCAGCATACCATAAAAGGCGTGCATCTTTTCTGCGAAAACCTTCTCGATGGTTTGGGCCACTTTCAGGTGCAGGGCTTTGCACTTGTCAGGCAGAATGGAAGCATAAGCGGCTTCCTGGGTCAGGGCATGTTTGAAATGGTATTCGAGTTCCTCAAACCGCTCCCGCTCGAGGATGAACTGCATGTCTTTCAGATAGGACAATCGGTCGTCTAAATCCCGGGCCGAATCCGAAACCTCTGAAAGAATGCGATAGAAAAAATTGCGGCCGATCACCGCCGCCACTTTCAGCAAATCACGGGCATTTTCCTCCAGGCGGTCGATGCGCGCCATGAGTACGTCGTTGATCGTATTGGGGATGGTCATGGTGCCAAATTTGTCGGTCACCTGAAATTTCCCCCCCCGTATGACAACCGCACCTTCATCGATGAACGAGCGCACGACCTCCTCGATAAAATAGGGATTGCCGCCGGCGCGCTGAACGATCTGTCCGACAACAACATGATGGATGCCTTTCAGATCCAGCATATCGACGATCAGAGCTTCGCTCATGCGATCGTCTAGAGGCTCCAGCACAATGTCGAGTTGGTAAATCGAATGCCCATTTTCAAGGGCGGATAGGATCCGGTGGCACGTTTCCGCGTAACCGGGACGGAAGAGATTGATGAAGAGAATGCGCTCCCGCTGCGCCAGGCGGAAAAGGAATTCCAAAAGCGCGATGGAGCTTTTATCGGCCCAATGCAAATCATCGATGATGACGATCAGAGGACCCGATTTGCTGAGCCGGACCAGCACCTCCCGCACGTTTTTGCGAATCAGTTTCTCAAGGGCGTCGCCCTCGATGCCACGGATCCGGTCACGATGCGCCTTCGGCAGGTTCATCCCCAAAAGGGTCGCCACGAAAGGCAATACATCGCCGCTCTTGTCCGGAAACAGCCGCTGCAAAGCGCCCTTAAGCTTGCTGAACGCCTCGGTCTCATCGTCATCCACCCAGATCCCGGCCCAATGCTTCAAGAAATCGCTGATGGGATGAAAACTCAGGTTGCGGCCCATCGATACGGCCCGGCCTTCCAGCACGGTCACCCGCCGGAGGGACTCCCGCTGCTTCAGTTCGGCGATGAGCCGCGACTTGCCGATGCCGGCTTCACCAATCACATTGACGATCGAGCCACTGCCGTTAATCAGCTTGAGCACCTGAAGTTCCAGTTGGTCGAGCTTGCTGCTGCGACCCACCATCTCCGAGAAAATCATGCGCTCGGATCCCAGCCGCGGGCGATGGGCCCCCTTGCGGTCGGGAAGGACCTTGTAAACGGAAATGCTTTCACCCTTGCCCTTGATCACTTTTTTGCCAAGGTTTTCAAATTCAAACATCCCGCGCGCCTGCTTAAAGATATCACGGGTGACGTACGTGGTGCCCGGTTCGGCCAGGTGCTCCATACGCGAGGCCAGGTTGACGGTATCCCCCACCGCTTTGAATTCCACCCGCAGGTCATTACCGAGTGTTCCCACCACCACCGGGCCGGAATGAATCCCGATCCGCATGCGGATAGGCCCGAAGTCATTTTGGTGTTGATTGAATACCGCGATTTCCCGGTGGATGGCGTGCGCGGCCCAGAGGGCGCGCTGCGGGGCTTCCTCCAGGGCAATCGGAGCCCCGAAAAGGGCCATGATCCCGTCACCGGTCATCTCATTGATCGTACCTTCGTAATCATGAACCTGGCGGATCAATATTTCATAAATTTTGCCCATGACCGTGTAGGCCGTCTCAGCCCCGAGGCGGTCGACCAGAGACGTAAACCCCTCCATATCGCAAAACATGACCGTAACATGGCGGCGTTCGCCTTCGATGCGATCCCGCTGACTGAGAATTTTTCGGGTGAGGCCTTCCGGGAGATAGCGCTGAAGCTTGGCCAGTTTTTCATCGAATGACTGGGGAGGAGAATCGGTACGAACGCTCGTCAGGAGAAGGGAACCGCACTGATTGCAATAGTTGGCCCCTTCCAAGTTCTCATAACGGCAGCCGGGGCATATCATTCAGGTATCACTCTAGTCAGGCCGTTATGACGGGTAAAAAGCGTCCCCATCCTCAATTCCTGTTGGGTGGGGCTTTCCAAAGCGGCCGATAGTGGGGTTATAATATTCGATATACCCGATTTTTGTCATTAAATCGGTTGGTTGTCAAGAATCGAATTGCCATGACACCAAAATGATACCCGGCCCGGCGCCCGTTTCGCACACCATGCCCGCTTCACCCCTCCTTGTTGAAAGACGAGGAACCGTCCCTATGATTAAAGGAACCATACGGTAATCTTCACCGATATTATTCACCCCATTGACGGCAAGGAGACCTGCATGAGCTACTATCTGAAAACAACACCCCCGGAAGAGGCCCGCGGCCGGCTCAAGGTGACCTACGCGGCCCTGGAATCGATGTTTATGACGGTCCCGAAGGTGTTTGTAGCCCAGAGCATCCGGCCGGACCTGCTGGAGCCCATCGTCACCTATGTCAAACGGCTGATGATCGATGACCACGCCCTGCCCCGCAGCACCAAGGAGCTGATTGCGGCCCATGTGTCCAAGATCAACGCCTGCGCCTATTGAGTCGACGCCCACAGCGCCATGGTCATGGCGCAAGGATTCACCCGGGAACAGGTTAAAAGCATCCTCGACGATGGGGACGGCGCTGACCTGATCGACAAGAAAACCAAAAAGCTGCTGCACCTCGCGGAGAAAACCACTCGATACGCGTATAAAGTGACCGAAGAGGATATCAAAAGCCTTAAAAACGATGGCTGCAGCGAAGAAGAAATCTTCGAAGCCGTAGCCGTGACGTCCCTCTTTAACTACATGGATCGTATGGCGGACGCTTTAGGCGCCCCGGTGGAAGGGTTTCAGGAAATGATGGCCCAGATGGTCGGTGAATAGGGGATAGGGGGCATGGCGCTACCTCCGGCCGTGCTCAAATTGGACCACGGGGGAGGTCTGCCACTGGCGGCTTGCGTTCACAGACCGACCAGGCGGATACGCTTTGGCCGGTCCGCAAATCATCTTTTAAAAATTAGTTCGTTTGCGACCGTAGATTCAAAGCGCCTTTTTCAAGGCGTTGAGAACGCTATCTGTAGCGCGACCATCCGGTTCCAGCCCCTTTTCACGTTGAAAGGTCTGAATGGCGGCACGCGTTTTACTGCCGAACAAGCCATCGACCGGACCTGGTTCGTATCCCAAATCGGTCAGGAGTTGCTGGATTTCACGCACCCTTTTCTGCTGCTCAAATGCCGCTTGGCGCGATCGGACGGCCTGTTGATCGACCTGTTTCATATAGGTTTGAATGCTGGCCGCGTTCAGGAACGGGTCTTCAACCGAAACGCCTTGGGCCTTTGCCAAGCGAAACCAGCGCAACGCTTCCCGATCACTGGGTTCCACCCCCATTCCGCTGGCATACATCAGGCCCAGCATGTACATGGCCGTACCATGCTCTTCCTTGGCGGCGGCTTCGAAATACTGCGCCGCCTTGGCCGCATTCGGCGTAAGATAGGCCAATCCCATCAAATAGTTGGCCGGCGGATACCCATTGTCGGCGGATTGCTGCATCCAGTGCAAATATTTCTTTGGGTCGCGCTTTACGCCTTCGCCGGCCAGATACATATTGGCCAGCATGAACTGACCGTATTCACCTCCGGCTTCCGCGGCCGTCTGGTAGGCCGCCAGCGCATTCGCGTAATCCTTGTTCTGATAGGCCGCATCGCCTTCTGTTTCGGCCGCACTTGCCTTGAAATAGTTGGCCGTATTGGACATGCCGGACTTGAGCGTGTCGGTAAAACCCGCACATCCCGTGATAAGAAGCAGGGTCAGCAATAAAACCAGCGCAGAATTCAATCGATCGTTGTTCATGAGCGACTCCAATGATGCATGCATATCGTTATGATGAGATCGGCCAACGTTATTTATTTAGGACCACCGCCGCCACTTCCACCGCCGCTCGTGTTATGAACGAGATATTTGGCACCGCTGGCGGTCACCACATAAAAATTATGGGTGCCCTCCACTTGCATGTTGTGCAGCGTTTGGTCCACACGGTGGTATGCGATGCTGTCAATCTCAACCATACGGCCGTCCACATGAACCGCATCCCCCGTTTTCAAGTCGCGGACTTTTTTCCAGCCGTTCCGGGTCAGGAGCCTTTCCCCCCCGGTGGTCATGAATTCGCCATTGATCGTATAGAGATGATTGGCGTCGACCGTATAAAGTTCGGTCACCGGGCGGGTCACCAGCGTGTCATAGCCGATATCGTAGGTCATAACCTTGTCGCCGGGTTCGATCTGCAAAAAAGGCTTGAAAGACCCGTCTTCCATTTTCACCAGTGCCTCGGGTAAGAAACAACCGGCGGACTGTGAGAGGATGGCCTGTTTTTCCTGTTGGGTCTTGGCCAGTTTTCTTTTCAGCCGCTGAATTTCCTTCTCGGTGGCGGCGGCCTGGGCATAAGCCCGGTCGGCAACGTCCTCGTAGCTTGCTTTGCCGTCGCCTTTGGTCCACCCTCTGCTCTTATAGTTTTTCACGTCGTTGATCACACCGATCTTACGCTGTTGCTTTTCGTATTCACCGAGGCCATCGATGTGCTTTTCCAGGCGGTCAATTTCCGCATCGACCTCCTGGATCGTCCGGGGAGCTGGCGGCGGCGAATCGGCGACTTTTGGGGGTGGTGTGTAAGAAGGTGCGGGCCCGGATGGCACGCACCCCATTGGAAAAATGAGTAATGCAAACACGACCATCCCTGCCGCTCGTGTCCTGTGGCGTATTGGTTTTTTTCCCAAGATAGACCTCGCTTAAAATTCGTTAGTTGTGCGATGGGTTCGCGGTCAAAGGGTCCAGCAACGACGCCTCGCGATCAAGCCTGTCCATTATAAAAGCGACGTGATTTACTACGCCGCCTATGGCCTGTCAAAGTAAAAACTTGCTACAGGGCATTTTTTTCTTCTCTTCTTGAAGTCGACTGATTTTGGCTTTAGGTGGTCGCCTCAAGGCCGGCTTCGATCTGAGGCCTAAAAATAGACGGCCATCTCGCAACATTCGATGATCCCTATTTTTATAGCCATTATCGACTTGACGTGACGTTGTGATTTATCGTCGCGGAACCGAACGATTCAGCGTGGTTCCCAGGATATTTATTGGACATCCGGGAAATAACTTGAGGGTTATTATGAAAACGTAGAAAAAGGGATTCGTACTGACACGCTTATTTCTCGGTGAACCCGTTCGTGAGCCGGTCGAGGGGGGAGAGGGCCTCGGTCATTTGGGCCATGGCCGGCGAGACTTGTTTTTTGATGTTCTATTCAGCCGTGACAACCCGGTCTCTTCCCTGGTCTTTGGCCGCATACAGAGCATCATCCGCTTTTTTCATGATCTGTTCGAGCGACAGGTCGGCCTGCACCAGAGATGCCACACCGATGCTGACGGTGAAACAGACCGGGCCGGTGGCGGTGTTCACCTCCAACGCCTTCAGCGCCTTGCGGAGGCGTTCGGCCGCCAGGATGCCTTGCGCCGGTGCCGTGTGGGTGAGAATAGCGGCAAACTCTTCGCCTCCC
The DNA here is from genome assembly GCA_020444045.1 of Deltaproteobacteria bacterium. GTDB lineage: Bacteria > Desulfobacterota > Desulfobacteria > Desulfobacterales > UBA5852 > JABZFP01. The sequence continues at coordinate 493,491 of JAHLLS010000001.1, read as the reverse complement.
AACCGGCAAAAGATATCGGAGCCCCGCAGCTGGATCATGCTTTCGCGGACCATGCGTTTCAGCACCGCATCGCCGGCATCATGGCCAAAGGTATCGTTGACGGCCTTGAAGTGGTCGATATCGAGCATCAACAATGTCAAGGGGGTGTTATAGCGTTTGCTCCGATCGATTTCTTCCTGGGCGCGTTCCATGAATTGCCGTCGGTTATAAGCACCGGTCAGGGGATCGGTGGTCGCCAGCCGGCGCAATTCTTCCTCAATTTGCTTGCGGTCGGTGATATCCGTGTAGCTTGCCACGATACCGATCGTGTCGGCGGTCAGGTCCAGCAGGGGCTGGGCCGTGACAATCAGTGTTCGCTTGCCGCCGGCGGCGGACGCCATTTCAATTTCTTCTTCAATCCGGTCATGGCCTTCTTTCACAATGCGGTTCATCAGGCATTGCTTGGTCTTGCAGAACGCATGACCGAAGACATCGCTGCAGGTCTCCTTGCTCATTTCATGACCCATGCCGGCCATCATGTCTTGCAAAATCCGATTGTATTTGGAGATCTGGAAATCCTTGTTGATGACGCAAATCCCGTCCGAGGTGGCGTTGAAAATCTGGCTCATTTCAAGGGCGGCGACCTCGGCTTCCATGGCCATGGTATTGACCCGGCTGATGGCCTCTTCGAGCTGTGTTTCCGAATCCGCGGCGTCTTGCAACGCATCCCGGGTCTCTTGTTCGATTTCCTGTATCTTGGCTTCAGCAGCCTTTCGCCTGGCTTTTTCCTGTTCCAGGGCCGCTGATCGCTCTTCCAACATGTTAGCGTCTGATTTGGAATCCATCTGTTTCCCGCCGGCTTGAGTCATCCCTCGAATACAACAAATCATCCCCACTGGCAATGCTTCCGGGGAAATATGAAACCGTTGAAACCCGCATCGGAACGTGGTGCTGCGCACGCCGGGCAGTAAAAGCCATCAGGCCCAGCCGTAATGCAACCGCGCCGCATCCAGGCGACGCTGCCGCGGCGTATCGGCGATGTCGAGAACCTTGCGGTCCCGCAGCCACCATTCACGCACCCGGGCATCGGTCATTGGCCACAGGGGAGTGATCTCCTCCAGCAAAAAATGCACCTGGGCCAGCAGTCCCCCAAGCGCAATGTGCACATGAGGATCGAGAGGCGGTGCCAGCGCAAGGCTTCGCACGGCCACCATCAGTGGCACCATCGTTTCCTTTATCGCAGCAGGCCAGCCGAAGCGGCGCCCGACCGCAAAAAGCCAGCCCAGGAAAGCCCCCGTCACATGCAGATCCTCCAGGGTGCGAAACGGTTTGATGGCCCCGGTGTAGCCGTCACCAGGCCACAGGGCCTCGTGCGCCAGCGATACCGCCTCGAACCGAACCTGCCCATGGGGCATTTCCGGCACCATTCCCAGAGACGGGCGAGAGACAACGGTTACCCCGGCACTGTCCGCAGGAACCGAAACCATGCGCAGGATGTTGCGGCCTTTGGGCGTCATACCGGTGGATGCCGCCACGTAAAGGATTTCCGCCTCGCCGGCCCCGGAGACAAATGCTTTGGTACCGTCAAGACGCCAGCGGAATTCGGTTTCGGTATCCGTTTTAAGCCGGCATTGAATGCGAGCCGGATGCGGGCCGCCCTTTTCGGTGATACAAATAGCCGCAATCCGGGCCGGATCAGCCGCCGGCAGCAGGCGTTGGAGCGCCGCCTGGTAGCCGGCGGCAAAGGCCCAGGTTGGGCGGTCGGCGGCAAAACCGCCTGCCAGCGCGCGATCGACGGGGCATTCCCAAAGGGAGACCAAGGACTTCCAGGCCTCAGTCCATTCGGAAAAGACGGTGATCCTGGTTGGCGCAACCGCGGCTTGCAGTAAATAGTCGACTACGGCGAGATCGGCAGCGGTCATAGGACCAAATCCTGGATGAACGCCGCCAGCTGGTTGAGATTCCAGCAGGCGCGCACTTCGTTGCAGAGAACTTCGTAGGTGCGCATTTCACTGTCGCCCGAATTCCAGAACTGTTCCGTTTCCGGGTTGAGCCAGATGGTTCGGCGACTGCGGTCACGAATTTCCTCCAGGATGCCTTCTTCGGGGTTGCCGTAATTGGTGCGTCCATCCCCGATGATAATGACGGTGGTTTTCTTGTTGATGGTGTCCATGTGCCGGGCCTTGAACAGGCGCAGGGTGCGCCCGTAGTCGGTGGCGGCGCCATAGGCAATGTCCGGACAATGGAGAATGTCTTCCAGGGCCCGCTCGATATCGAAATCGTCGAAATAGTGGGTGACCTCGATGGGTTCATCGATAAAGACGAAACTCTTCACCCGGTCAAAGCACTCCTGGAGGGCGTATAGCATGGCAAGCATGAAACGGGCCGACGACCAGACCGATCCGGACACATCGCAAAGCACGACAATCCGGCCTTTGCACGGTGGCTTGCGGCGAAACCGCAACCCGATCGGAATCCCCTGGGTGCGGGACGCTGCCCGCAGGGTGCGCTTGACGTCCAGGATTCCCCGGGAACGGGCGGCATAGCGGAGGCTGACCATATCCTTCAGCTTGCGCACCAGTTGGGCGATCACATCCCGCAGGCGGACCAGTTCCCCCGGCGACAAGTTGGCAAACGGCTGCCGACCCAGCTCGCCGTAACCATCCGCTGTGGCGATCTTTTTTTCGTCCCCCACAATCAGCGGCGGGCCATTGTCGGCCAGGAGCCGTCGCGCCGTTTCCAGGCGACGGTCAACGTGCCGCTTTAACGCCTGGCGGGTTTCCCAGTGGATCTGGTCCCAGTTCGCCTGCAGAAAATCATTCACGGTATCGCGGGCCCGGTGCAAGGCGCGCAGGATGGGCAGTCGCCGAACCAGGCTGCCCAGATTGGAGCCCGCCCCTCGGGGCCCGCCGGCCGCCGTGTTGCCTTCGGATTGCATTTCCTGCAACATCTTCAGGTATGCTGCCGGTTCGGCCGCCAGGAATTCCGCAATGGCCGCCATGGCCGGCATCTGGGGCTCGAGCGACAGGAGGACTTGCTGAAGGGTTTCCATGTGCCCGGCCAGAGAGACGGACGCCGGGTCGAGATCTTCCCGGATTTCATGAAAAAAAAGCTGGTAGAGATGATCGAAGCGGGCCCGCTCCAGCCGGCTTTTGGCAAAATTCGCCCGCATTACGGTGGAAAATTGACGCTCGTCCAGGACATCCACACGCGGCAGCTGGGCCAGGCAGTCCAGCGTCTCGGCCGTAGAGATACGCATCCCGGCAGCCCGGGCCGATGCCACGAATTTAAGGATCATCGCTTCCATGACATCCCCTGTGTCCCGCCTCTTCTGTCAAGGCACCAGCCAGTCACCACTAGTGGAAGTTTACGACCTGGTCCAATTCCCGGCGCACGCACGCGGCGTCTTCGCGATGTTTGCAAATCACGTTGAGGGTCGCGATGACCGCCTCCGGCGAAAGGGTTTCCAGCTGGAGACTGATCAGGGCCCGGGCCCAGTCCAGCGTTTCGGAAATGCTGGGTTTTTTCTTCAGATCGAGTCGCCGGATACGCGCCATGGCGGCGATCATCTGGTCGGCCAGCCGGCCGGAAAGGTCGGGAATACGACGGGCGACGATCTCCCGCTCGATTTCCGGTCCCGGATAGTCGATGTACAGGTGCAGACAGCGACGTTTGAGGGCGTCACTCATGTCACGGAAACTGTTGGAAGTCAGCACCACGAACGGCACATGAACGGCCCGGCGGGTACCAAGTTCGGGAATCGTCACCTGAAAGTCGCTTAACAGTTCCAGAAGAAAGGCCTCGAACTCGGGATCGGCCTTATCGATCTCGTCAATGAGCAGCACCGCCGGCTCCGGCGCGACAATGGCTTTTAACAGTGGTCGCGGCAGCAGGAAGCGCTCCGAGAAAAAGGCGTCCGCTTCAGCGGCAATGCCGTCCACGGCTTCGCCCAGGGTTTGGGCACCGGCCACCACGTCGCTGATCTTGTCCCGCACGATCTGCGTGTAGAGCAATTGTTTGGCATATTCCCATTCATAGAGGGCCTTGGCTTCGTCCAGCCCCTCGTAGCATTGCAGGCGAATCAGTTCGCGCCCCAGGCCCTGGGCGACCGCCTTGGCCAGTTCGGTCTTACCCACGCCCGCCGGTCCCTCCACCAGCACCGGCTTGTCGCCCGCCGCCGCCAGGAACACCACCGTGGCGATTTCCGTGGTGCAGACGTAACCGGCCTCTTCCAGCGTTGCACGCGTTGTTTCCACATCGTTAAAACCCATGCTGCCGATCTCCCTTTTGACGATTCATGCGCCTGGGGCACAAGTATTGTTTACCCAGGGCGTTTTTACAAATAGGTATGCAAAAATGGTAATAATCTCAAGGGGAATCTTTACATCGGGGGCTTTTGCCGTTAGGGTGAAGAATGTTTAGTTATCGCTACCTGTTTCTATCGTCCAAAAGAAATTTGATAGGCTCATAAAAAATCCGATTTCAGACGGTTTCGTAAGAAGTTCGAGATCAAGACTTGCGAATTCAGAGGAAAGAGGCGTACTTGTGGTACGCCGCAGTGACGATGGATTCGCGTAACGCCGATATCGGACTTCTTACGAAACCGTCAAATTTGAGCCGCGATACGCTCCCGAAGCACCTCAATAAGCGAACACGTCTGCCGAGCGACACGGGCTGTGGCCGGTTCGCATCAAACCCGAGGAGTCCCCACATCAAAGCGCCGACGGCATTGACACCATCCTCATTTCAACGGGGACTGGGCGCCCTTGTTTCCCGCGATCCCGACCTGGCGCGTGTCGTCGATCGCTATGGACCGCCGCCCATGTGGCGCCGCAACCCCTGTTTTGCCACGCTGGTGCGTATCATTCTGGAACAGCAGGTTTCACTGGCATCGGCACGTGCCGTTTATCTGCGCCTGGCCGAGCTGGTCGTCCCTTTTTCCGCGGTTCGCTTTCGCCAGATGGATGAGGCGCACCTCAAAAGCGCAGGGCTTACACGCCAGAAACTGGCCTACTGTAAACACTTGGCGGAGGCCGTCGCTACCCAAAAGCTTTCGCTGACGCGATTGAACCGACTGCCGGATGCCGAGGCCCACAAAGCCTTGGTGCAGATGAAAGGGATCGGTCCCTGGACCGCCGATATCTATCTGTTGATGGCCTTGCGGCGACCGGACATATGGCCCCGCGGTGACCTGGCTCTGAAGGCAGCCGTGAAGGCGGTCAAACATCTTCCCGCCCTTCCCTCCGAGGAACGATTTGACGCCCTGGGTCGCGCCTGGCGTCCATGGCGCGCCATTGCCGCCAGGGTTCTGTGGCATTTCTACCTGTCATCGCGCAACGACAAGGTTACTGCCCTATTTTAAACCCCCCTCTCGGCAAGAAAACGTCGATCGACAATTCGATTGACAGCCATTATGGCAGCCGCTATGGCAGACAACGATTACATTCAACCAAGGAGATGGCAGATGAAATTGGAAAATGTGGTTCGCTTCGTCCTGGTATTGTGCTTGATGATGGGTCTGGCAGCATGTGCGTCCAACACGGCCCGTACACCGTCGACACCGGAACCCCAGACACCGTCCACCGTCGTTCCACCCACGTCCAAGTTTGCGAAGCTCGAAATCGGGATGTCCCGGCCCCAGGTTCACGAAAAGATCGGTGCCGCAAGCGATTTCAAGATGATAGCTTCGGGCAAAGCCTGGATCCCATTTTATTTCGGACCCGATCGAACCCGCACCATTGACTACTACAAAAACGAGGGCCGCCTGGTATATTCCGGTGGCAACAACCGCCTGGTCGACATTGTCTACGATCCCGACGAGGACGGCTATCGGGATTGATACCGGCAATAACGCCATGTAAACAAAGCATCAGATGGCCCCATCCAGCGGCGTTAAAATTAATGTTCAATCTCTGAACAAACCGACCGCCGCGCACAATGCCGCTGGTTTATCCGTCATAATGCCGCCTGTTCATGTGCCAACGATCGTTCACAACCCGAAAGCGTCCGCGGAGCAGGAATGATCATACCTGACAAGACGACACCACCTCCCATGCGCCTGGCCTGGCGGATTTGGGGGATAGGCGCGCTGTTTTATCTGATGGCCTTTTTCCAGCGGGTATCCCCCGCCGTGATGACCGATGCGCTCATGCGCGATTTTCAAATCGGGGCGGCCGCCCTGGGAAACTTATCGGCGCTGTACTTCTACAGCTACGTTGCCATGCAGATTCCAACAGGCATTATAGCCGACCGCTGGGGTCCACGGCGACTTTTGAGCTTCGGCGCGTTGGTGGCCGGCATCGGCGCGCTGCTCTTTGCCCTGGCACCCGGCATGCTCCTGGTGGGCGCCGGGCGTCTGCTGATCGGCGGTTCGGTGGCCGTCGCCTTTGTGGGGTTGCTGCAGCTCACCAACAACTGGTTCCCGCCCCGCTATTATGCCATGGCCGCCGGCATGGCTTTGTTCGTCGGCATTATAGGTGCGGTATGCGCCGGTCCACCGTTACGGCTCCTTGTCGACCAATACGGTTGGCGCGGCACCATTCTGGTTTCCAGTCTGGCGACCTTTGCCATTGCGGCAGCCATCTGGATCGTTGTACGCGACCACCCCCAAGACCGGGGCTTTGCGGACTGGAACAGATCAGGGCGGAACCGCTCGCCATCTGAACGCCTCTCGGTCATGGCAGGCCTGCGGGAAGTCCTGCGCTATCGCAATACCCTCTTGCTTTTTCTCATCCCGGGCGGGGTGGTGGGGCCTGTGCTGACCTTCTCCGGCTTGTGGGGCGTGCCCTATTTAACCACCCACCATGGCCTGCGTCCCGCCTGGGCCTCCGCCCTTACCACCACGCTCCTGGTGGCCTGGGCCGTGGGCGGACCTTTTTTCGGGTGGTTGTCGGACCATACCGGACGACGGAAGCCTCTTTACATCACGGGATGCGCAGTAGCCCTGGCCGGCTGGGCTGGGGCTGTTTTTATTGAAAACCTTTCCCTGCCCGCACTCGTCGCCGTGCTAATCATCACAGGTTTCAGTTCCGGCTGCATGATCATAGGCTTCGCCTACGTCAAGGAGTCCGTTCCGGCCAGTTTGTCGGGTACCGCCACCGGCGTCGTCAATATGGGGGTCATGTCCGGCCCGATGCTGCTGCAGCCGCTCGTGGGCTGGATGCTCGATCTCCGCTGGAGCGGTCAACTCGTGGATGGCGTTCGCCTGTATGGATTGGAAGCCTACCGGGCCGGTTTCAGCCTGATGATCGCCTGGACCGTTCTGGCGTTGATCCTGTTGTGGTTCACGCGCGAAACCCGCTGCCGCCCACTGGTCTAAGTGTACCCCAGCCAGCAGATGAGCCCCTATGCCTGAAGGCGATGCCAGGCAGGGAAAAAACATGTTACAGGAAACAACCTCTCCCACTCTTTAAACCGTCCACATCGTATTTCTCTTCCCCGTGGCTTTACGCCACCGATTGTGTGCCTTAGGTTGTCGGCGGAGGACACCGATATGACCGACACCACCCATCACTATGCCATCATCGGCGCCGGGCCGGCCGGGCTGGCGGTTGCACGGAACCTGGACAAACTGGGCATCCCGTTCATCGGATTCGAAGCCGGTTCGACCGTGGGCGGCCTGTGGAACATCGACAACCCGCGCAGCACCATGTACCGCTCGGCGCACCTGATCTCCTCCAAACGCATGACGGAATTCAAAGAATTTCCCATGGACGACCGGGTGGCCGACTACCCGCACCACACCGAAGTCTACCGCTACTTCAAGGCCTTTGCCGAACGTTTCGACTTGAACGCCAGGTATGAATTCGACACCGACGTTACCGCGGTCGCGCCCATCGATGGATCACCCGACAAGGGCTGGCGGGTGACGACCCGCAGCCGCAAAAATGGCAGCAGCACTGACCGCACGCGGCCTTTCAAAGGCGTGGTGATTGCCAACGGCACCCTGTCCGAACCCAACCAGCCCCGTTTTAGGGGCACCTTCAGCGGACGTCTGATGCATGCCGCCGAATACAAACACCCCGACGTGTTCGAGGACCGACGCGTATTGATCGTCGGGGCCGGCAACAGCGGCTGCGACATCGTGGTGGATGCCGTGCACCGGGCCCGTTTTGTGGGCTTGAGTGTACGCCGGGGCTACCACTTCGTGCCCAAATATGTCTTTGGCCGCCCGGCCGACACCGTGGGCGGCCGCATCAAGCTGCCCTTTGCCCTCAAACAGCGCCTTGACAAAGTGCTGCTCAAATGCTTCACCGGTGATCCGCAGCGCTTTGGTTTCCCCAAGCCTGACCACGACCTTTACGAGTCCCACCCCATCGTCAATTCACTGGTCCTGCACCATATCGGACATGGGGATATCACCCTTTTCAAGGACATCGCGCGACTCGATGGCGATGAGGTCGTTTTCCGGGACGGCACCCGCCAGGCCTTCGATTTGATTCTGACCGCCACCGGCTACAAATTACACTATCCCTTCATCGACAAGCGCTATCTCAACTGGCAGGGCGCCGCCCCGCATTTCTACCTGAACGCCTTCCATCCCGAATATGACAACCTCTTTATCGCCGGGTTGGTGGAAGCGGCCGGGCTCGGCTGGGAAGGGCGCAATGAGCAGGCCGAACTTATCGCGCGCTTCATCCAGGGCATCGAGCGCAACCAGGCCGCAGCGATCGCCTTTCAGAATTTGAAACGGGCACCCTTTCCGGACATGCGGGGCGGGGTCAACTATCTCAAACTCGATCGCATGGCCTACTACGTCCACAAAGACACCTATCGCGCCACCGTAGGCCGACACCTCCGAGAGTTTCAAGACGGAGGGTCATCTTGAAAACCTTACCGTTCAGAATCCTGCTTATAATTCTGGCAGGGATATGTCTGCCGGACCTCTCCAGCGGTTCATCCGAGCGTCTTGACGTCCTACGCGCCCTCAAATCCGGCGGCGGCGTTCTGATGGTTCGTCATGCCAATGCCCCGGGCAGTGGCGATCCGGCGAATTTCAAGATCGACGATTGCGCGACCCAGCGGAACCTGGATGAACGCGGCCGCGCCCAGGCGCAGGCTATCGGTGACGTTCTTCGTCATCATGAGATTGGAAAGGTGCGCCTCTATTCGAGTCAGTGGTGTCGATGTCTCGAAACCGCCCGCCTGATGAATCTGGGTGATGTTCAACCGTTGCCTGCGTTGAATTCCTTTTTTGGTCGCCCCGATGATCGCGAAATGCGCATCGATGCCCTCAAAGCCTTCCTGGCCAAACAGCCCCGTGATGGCGGACCGATCATCCTGGTCACCCACTATGTCACGATTGCGGCGATGACCGGAGAAGGCGTTTCGTCGGGCGAAGGGGTGGTGCTGCAATTGAAAACGGGGTCTCCGAAAGTGGTCGGGAGACTGAATTTCGACCAATAGAACCGCCAAGCATCAGGAGCATGCCCTCATGACCGCGGAAGAACGTCAGATACTCCAGCTGCTGGCCAAGGAATGGGAGTTGAAGGGGCCCCCCGGAATCCTGGACGTCAGTGACGTCGTTGCAGCGCTGCCATTAGCGCCCAGCGACACCCTGACCACCCTGAAGCACCTCTTTGAAAAGGGCCTGACGGATATGAATTCGCTAAAAACCAGCGTATACCTGACACCGGAAGGGTATACCGCCACTGAAAATACCTGACGCCTGGTGAATTCGGTTGCCGAAGGCATCCTTAAAAAAAAGCTTTCCTTTTTCGATCAACGTGCTATTATGCACTTATGCTCAATACAGCGTCCGTTGGCCGTCTTGAGCTTGGCAACTCTCCTCCAGACACGGCGCGAACGCCGGCAACAGAACCCGGCCCCATGGACCGATGATGCTGCCTGGCGGTCGCGTTGTGTCCTCCTTCCCGCAGCGCGTCCACCACGCATCGAAAATGCCGCGTGACAGCGATGGGCAAGCCATGTAGAATACCCTCATTCGGCAAAACCACCGCGAAGACACACAACCCTGACAAGGATAATATCACCCATGAAAACGATCGGGCTTTTAGGCGGCATGAGCTGGGAAAGCACCGCCCACTATTATCAGGCCATCAACACCGGGGTTAAACAGGCGCTCGGTGGCCTGCATTCCGCCGAAATCGTCCTCTACAGCGTCGACTTTGCCCCCATCGAAAAACTCCAAAAAAGCGGCGACTGGTCAGCCACCGCCGAATTGCTGGTGGACGCCGCCCGACGTATCCAGCGGGCCGGGGCCGATTTCCTCTTGATTTGCACCAACACCATGCACAAAGTTGCACCCGCCATCGAGCTGGCGATATCCATCCCGTTGCTCCATATCGCAGACGCCACGGCCGAAGCCCTGGCGGATGACGGCATCAAGACCGTCGGGCTGCTGGGCACCGCCTTTACCATGGAGCATCACTTTTACCGGGGCCGCCTGACCGATCGGTACGGCCTTGAGGTGATCGTGCCGGAAAAAAAAGACCGCCAGATCGTTCACGATATTATCTTCGATGAACTCTGCCGGGGCAAACTCCTGGGGGCTTCCCGCAAGCACTATCTGCGCATTGTGGACCACCTGGCCGCTGCCGGCGCTGAAGCCGTTATTCTGGGGTGCACTGAAATCGGCATGCTGATCAAACAGGAAGACACCCCGGTGACATTGTACGATACCACAGCCATCCATGCCGCTAAAGCCGTTTCGTACGCCCTCGAAAACCTGTGACCGCGCACCATTTTGCCGGGATGCCCTACGGATCTTCTACAACACCATACCCGTATATTCGGGCAACGGATGTAGAGCCTCTGGTTTGCGCGCAGGCAGGGTTGTCACGTCTCTTCATCATGATCATGGATTCAATTTACGATCATCGATCATCTGATGCAGTCATAACTGTTTTAGTTTATCGGCCGACAACCCTTCCTCTTCCGTAATCATCAATGCTTTATTCATAAAGACGCGAGCAGCATGTTCCGGCGCCCCGCGTTGTTGATGAAGCTCAACGAAGATGCTTCCACCAAAAGGGCTTCCTGTTGCCAGTTTGGTCAGCGAAGGACCCGGATTGTTAAACACGCGCTGAAACTTTGAAATCGCCGGCCGTCTGGCGCAACCTAAGGATTGAAACAAGCAGGGTTGGAAGGTATATGGCGGATGCGGATTAAGCTCTCATTATCAGCCGGTTAGAAAACCATTAGCAAGAAAAGACGTTTGACATTGTCGTCACTATGACGCATTTTTAAGTCCAATTTTCGATATGCAGCCGCATATAAAACGGACAATGACCATGAAAAAAAAAGTATTCATAGCCTTTTGCGCCTTGCTGATGCTGGCCGGGGGGCTGGGCGGCATCAAGTTCCTGCAGATCAATCGGATGATTGCCCAGGGCAAGCAATTCGTTCCTCCACCGGCGACCGTGACCACCTCCACCGTGGAAAGCGCTTCCTGGGAAACACGGCTGACGTCCGTGGGCTCCCTCGAAGCCGTTCAAGGCGTGACGGTCACAGCGGAATTGAGCGGCAAAATCCAACAGATCGTCTTCGAGCCTGGAACCCACGTGGAAGCCGGCGACCTGCTCGTACAACAGGATATCTCCTCCGAAAAGGCCCAACTCCGCGCGGACGAAGCCACCCTGGCGCTGAAAAAGGCCAATCATGACCGCGCCAAGGAACTGCTGGCCGATAACGTGGTGACCCAGGCCGCTTACGACCAAGCCCTGGCCGAATACAAACAGGCCCTGGCAGCCATTGAAAATATACGCTCTGTCATCGACAAGAAAATCATTCGGGCCCCGTTTGCCGGTCGGTTGGGCATCCGGTTGGTCAATCTGGGACAGAATCTCGAAGGGGGTGAACCCATCGTTTCGCTCCAGGCCATGGATCCGATTTTCGTCAATTTTCTACTGCCGCAAAATCAGATCGCCCAAATCCAGCCGGACCTGACCGTGCGTATTACGACCGATGCCTTGCCCGGCCAAGAAATCCTGGGTCGTATCACAGCCATCAACCCCCTGGTCGAAGAGGCGACCCGCAACATCCGCATCCAGGCCACGGTGGACAATCACCAGGAGCAGCTTCGGCCCGGCATGTTTGTCGATGTCGATGTCATTCTGCCGGAGCGGGAAAACGTGCGGATGATCCCGACGACGGCCGTTTTGTATGCCCCGTACAGTGACTCGGTGTTTATTGTGGAAAAACAGGCGGCCGGCGATGGCCAACCGGACGGCCTGGCCCTGCGACAGCAATTTGCCCGACTCGGCGCTCAGCGCGGCGACTATGTGGCGGTGCTGTCCGGCGTAGAAGTGGGCGAACAGATCGTCAGCACTGGGGTATTCAAGTATCGCAACGGTCAGCGCGTTGTCATCGACAATACCCTGGCACCGGAATTCAGCCTGACGCCCAAACCGGAAGACCGATGACAGGGCTGATGTGCCGCATCGTACAAACGGGCTGCCGGTTCGGCCTATCCCCCATTACCCATTTTTCAAGCGAATTTCCGTATGCAATTCACTGATATTTTTATCCGACGACCCGTGCTGGCGCTGGTCATCAGCCTGCTGATCGTTATCGCCGGCCTGCAGGCCGTCCGAACGCTGAATGTCCGTCAGTACCCCCGCAGCGACAATGCTTCGGTGACCGTGACCACGGTTTACGTGGGAGCCAGTGCGGACCTGGTGCGCGGCTTCATCACCACCCCACTGGAACGTGCCATCGCAGCGGCCGACGGCATCGATTATATAAAATCCCAAAGCAGTTTAGGGCTTTCCACCATCACCGTACGTTTGAAACTGAACTACGATCCCATTAAAGCCCTCTCTGAAATCAGTTCTAAAGTCGACCAGGTACGGGGCGATCTGCCGCCGGAGGCTGAAGTCCCGGTCATCAACGTGGAGTCTGCCGACAGCGAATTTGCATCGGCCTATCTGAGTTTCACCTCGGACATCCTCAAACAGAACGAGATCACCGATTACCTGGTTCGTGTGGTGCAGCCCCAGCTTTCAGCACTCGACGGTGTGCAGCGTGCCGACATCCTGGGTGCCCGGACATTCGCCATGCGAATCTGGCTGAAACCCGATCGCATGGCGGCGTTCAATATCAGCCCGGTGCAAGTCCGCCAGGCCCTGGCCGCCAACAACTTTTTGGCCGCCGTGGGCCAGACCAAGGGCGCCCTGGTCCAGGTCAACCTGACGGCCAATACCGATCTGCAGTCGGTGGAGGAGTTCAAACGTCTCGTCATACGGCAGCAGGAAGGTGCCATCGTGCGTCTGCAAGACATCGCGGACATCGTGCTGGGGGCCGAAGATTACAATGCCGAAGTGCGCTTTTCCGGCCAGACGGCCGTTTTCATGGGCATCTGGGCCCTTCCCAATGCCAATAGCCTGGACGTGATCAGCCGGGTGCGGGTCGCCATGGAAGCCGTGCAGAACCAGCTTCCCAGTGGTCTTCAGGCCCGCATTGCCTACGATGCCACCAACTATATCCGCAATGCCATTCGCGAGGTCATTAAAACGCTCAGCGAAACCCTCCTGATCGTGGTGGTGATCATCTTCCTGTTTCTAGGCTCCCTGCGCTCTGCCATTATACCGGTTATCGCCATCCCCTTGTCCCTCATCGGCGGGGTATTTCTGATGCAGGTCTTCGGGTTTACGGTCAATCTGCTGACCCTGCTGGCGATCGTCCTATCCGTCGGGCTGGTGGTGGATGACGCCATTGTGGTGGTGGAAAACGTCGAACGGCACCTTGCCAAAGGTAAATCACCACGCGAAGCGGCCATATTGGGAGCCCGCGAACTCGTCGGCCCGCTGATTTCCATGACCATTACGCTGGCAGCGGTCTATGCCCCTATCGGTTTGCAGGGCGGCCTCACCGGCGCCCTGTTCCGCGAGTTTGCCTTCACCCTGGCCGGGGCCGTCATCATTTCGGGCATCGTCGCCATCACCCTGTCGCCCATGATGGCCGCCAACCTGCTGGTCGAAGGCATGAACGAAAGGGGTCTGGCCGGAAAAATTTCCCGGGATTTCAACCGCCTGCGGGGGCGCTATGGCCGATGGCTCGACGTGACCCTCGATGCCCGCCCGGCGGTTTATCTGGTGTGGCTCGGTATCAGCCTGCTAACCATCCCCATGTATACCATGTCCGCCAAGGAGCTAGCCCCATCTGAAGACCAGGGCATTCTCTTCGGCATCGTCGATGCCGCTGCCAATTCTACCCTGGACCAGACCAGTCGCTACACATCCGCAGCAAACGATATTTTTTTTACAACGCCGGAAACCGATTTCTCCTTCCAGGTGACGTTTCCTTCCTCGGGCTTTGCCGGAATGGTCGTCAAACCCTGGGATGAGCGGGAGCGCACCGTTTTTGAAATTCTGCCCGAAGTGCAGCAAAAACTGGAAACCATCCCGGGGATTCGGATGTTCCCGGTGACCCCTGCAGCCCTGCCCGGTGGGGGACAGTTTCCAGTGGAATTCATTCTGGCCTCCACGGCCGAACCCGAGCAGATCCTTGCATTGGCCCAAAAAATCCAGATGAAGGCCATGCAGAGCGGCATGTTTGCCTTCCCGCCCATTATCGATGTAAAAATCGACCAGCCCCAGTCCGAGCTGATCATCGATCGTGACAAAGCGGCGGATCTGGACCTCAGCCTCCAGCAAGTCGGCAATGACATTGCGTCTATGGTCGGCGGCAATTTCGTCAACCGCTTCAACATCGACGGCCGCAGCTACAAGGTGATCCCGCAAATCAAGCGCAGCGGCCGCCTGAATGCGGAGCAGCTGCAGCATATTTACATCACCGGACCGAACGGACAGTTGGTGCCCCTGAACACCATCGCAACCCTCCAAAACAGCACCGTGGCCCGCTCCCTCAATCGCTTTCAGCAACTCAATGCCGTCACCATCAGCGGCGTTTCCATCCGGCCGCTGGACGAAGCCCTGCGTTTTTTGGAAGACGAGGCCGCACAGATTCTGCCCAAAGGGTACGTGTTGGATTACACCGGTGAATCCCGCCAGTTGCGCACCGAAGGCAATGCCTTTATCCAGGCCTTTGCCCTGGCCGTTGTTCTGATTTTCCTGGTGTTGGCGGCCCAGTTCAACAGCTTTCGGGACCCCTTTGTGATTCTGGCCGGGTCCGTGCCCCTGGCCATGTTCGGCGCGCTGGTGTTCACCTTTCTCAAAATGCCCGATCCGAATGTGCCCTTCTGGACCAAGGGCTGGACTACCACACTCAATATCTACTCCCAGGTGGGCCTGGTGACCCTGGTGGGTCTGGTCTCCAAAAACGGCATCCTGATTGTGGAATTCGCCAATAAACTCCAGGAAAAAGGCCACAGCAAACGCAAAGCCGTACACGAAGCCGCGCTCACCCGCCTGCGACCCATCCTCATGACCACCGGGGCCACCATTGCGGGCCATTTCCCACTGACCCTGGTCACCGGAGCCGGTGCCGAAGCGCGCAACTCCATCGGTCTGGTGTTGGTGGGGGGCATGGCCATCGGCACGCTCTTTACCCTCTTTGTCATCCCTTCGATTTATATGCTCATCGCCAAGGATCACCACCTGGCCGCATGAAAGCGAGCAGGACGCAATTCAATCCCCCCTGTCAAGGCGCCAGCATTATGAAAAGCCAATAGTGTCGGTCAAAGGGCGGGGGGATGGAGTGGGTCGTTATGCTTTCGTCCCACGGCGACATGGTCGCCACGGACGTCGACCATCGCGTTGCGCAACCGCAACAATTGCTATGGGGAATTACTGGAGAGACCTTTCCCTGGAATCAAGCGGGTCGAGACGCATCTTCTCTGTGCTCACCGCCGGGCCGGTAAAAAAGACCAGGCGATAGGCGCTGGCGCCTACCATGGCATTGTCTTCGAAGGCCTGCACCTGCCAACAGTAGGGTGAGCCCAGCACGATGTCATCCAGGTCGAATACGGTCAGATCATAAAACGGTTTTT
This sequence comes from Deltaproteobacteria bacterium, assembly GCA_020444045.1. Classification (GTDB taxonomy): domain Bacteria; phylum Desulfobacterota; class Desulfobacteria; order Desulfobacterales; family UBA5852; genus JABZFP01. Next base: position 477,602 of record JAHLLS010000001.1, on the reverse strand, counting down.
TGGTAACCGACGCCAGCAGGGGTTTTTGATAGGCCAAGGCCAGCGGTGCCAGGGAGTCAAACGTCGCCACCGAATCCAGGCGATAGCGCCGGAAGCGGTAGAGGGCGTCTTCGCCCGCCGGCTGCCAGGAAAATCGCGGAAACTGCTTGGGCGAGAAGAGAACATAGGCCCGCTCCAGGGGCTCCGCCAGTTTGAGGAAACCCAGAGACGCGCCTGTATAGGCTTCCGTCACAAAATAGTAGATGACGGGCTCGTCAAACCCGGGAATGGGATCCAGAATTTCAAATTCAACCTTGTGGAGGCCGGTCCCGTAGGTAGGAAAGGACGGTGTCAACGGGCTGCCAATGATGATCTCGCGCAATCCACGGTTGAGTTGCTGGGTGACGACGCTCAAAATCTGGCCGTCCACTTTCCATTGGCCCCGCAGGGTGCCGCCACCATTGTAGGTTAGGGTAGCAAAGGCCCTTAGCCCCTTGTTAAAACGGGGCACCGTGATTTGGCCCCCGCTGGTCGGCCGTGTGCCGGCTGTCTCCAGCGGCTGGTTGAACTCCAGCGTCATGCGCACCAGGTTGAAGGGACCGGCCGAGGCGGGCAAAATTGAAAGCGTTACTTCGACGGGAACCGGTGCACCCTGTGCGTCCAAAAAATTACGTCGATAAAAAATACGACTTTGCTTAAGCTTTATAGCCTCGGAGACGACCCCGGCCGGAATGGTAAGGAATTCCATCACCGTTGATGGAACCGTATTGACCATATTAATCGAAATGATTTTGTTAACAGTTCCGAGTACGCGGCCATCTGACGTTTCGAAGCGTCCCTGTGGCGACGTGCTGGTGTAATTAGCGATATCGGTTTCTCTTCCGGTATAGCGGAGTTGGGTCGTATTGTTCACGCCGGGAACGATGTTGACCGTTGAGGGGACCACGGTGACATCCAGGGCATGACCCGCTTTCGGAAAACCAACGATGAGGATCACCAGCACCCCCAGAAACGCGCAGGCGGATAACCGGGAGTTGATACGAAAAAATCGGAAAGACGCTCTCAGCATGCATGACTCCATACAGTATCAGCAGGCTTAAGGATACGACAAGGGGATACCGATATTGAGTACCAGGTATACCGTGTAGTCTTCGTCCGTGGTGTCGAGTATTTTATCTTCAGTTCGGTTGTACTGCCCCCGAAACGAAAGCGTCTTTTGCACGCTTTCCAGGAACGGGGTTTGGATATGCCAATTGTGTTGACCAATTAGGAAGTACGTCCGGGTGTGGAAGGAATCGTCATCCGTCTGGGTGTCCGTTGCCGACAGAGTCCAGTTCAGGTTGTGGGCCTCGTTGAAAACACACATGCCGGCCAGGGTGCCCTGCCAGGTTTCGGTGACGAGATCATCGAAATCCGTCTCAGTGCGGCTGTAGGACGCCGAAGGATTAAGCGATAGCATCTCGATCGGCTGCCAGCCCACGTTGAGCGCTAACTGATGGGACTGTCTGTCGGCATTGTCAGGCGTTTCATCATCAAAATTGGTAAAATAGTAATTGGGGGACAGGTTCCAGGATTCACGGATGAAGGAGACCCCCCCGCCCACGGTGTCCGTTCGGTTTTCGATGGGATCGGTCCCGCTGGGCTCGTGCGAACTGTCCTGCCAGCCGACATTCCCGCTCAGGGAAAACGTGGGCCAGTCCGGCGGATAACAATTGAAGGACAGTCCCGCATTCGTGTTGTCGATTACCGGCAGGGCATCGTTTTTCTCGACATTGTCACGGCTGTTGATCACATTGGCGGTGAGGCTCGCGACCTCAAAGGTCTTGGTCCCGTAGAGGGAATACTCGGCCCGATTGTTGATGGCCAGGGGGGTTACGACGCTCTGGAATTCTTCGCTCAAGTATTTATAGCCGCCGCCATAATCATAGCTGCCGGCGCGACCGGAAAAGCGAAGCAACCAGGCATCATCCCAGTCGGAATCGATGTCGTCGGAGGTGTCTTCGTCGAAATCACTCAAGCCGTATTCAGCCGTCAGGTTCAGCTTTTCCTCAAAAAGACTGCTGGTCAACTGAAAGCTGTAAATCGTGCCCTTATGGCCGGCGGCCAGCGTGCTGGCGTTGTAGTCATCGGGCTCTTCGTTGCGCCCGGTGACCACCGTGCCCTTCAGGGTCAACTGGTTGTTGTCTAACAGGGCACCTTCCAGGGATCCTCCCTCCAGGCGGTTGTCGGAATCGTCGATACCAACCATATCATCGAATCCGGTCAGGTAGTTGCTGCTGAGCATGAACCCCTGGGCCGTAACGCCGGCCGCGTTGAGCGTCACCACCCCTCCCCGGCGCGAGATGGTTTCACTTACCAGTTCCGTACCGGTGACATTGACGTCGCCGTAGGCCAGGTTCTGCCCCCGGTATTCAAGCTGAACCAAATAGTTGTTGAGATTGAAGTTGTCTTCCATGGGGTTGGGGCCGTCCTGGTCGATATACCAGACATTGGCCTCCAGGGAGGCTTTGAAATCGCCGGACTCTAAGTTGGAAAGCAACGTCGCATTGGACTGCACGGTCCAGTCCGGATCCGGGCTGTCGTCTTTCTGGTAAACTTCATGGGCGAGTTCGGTATCGACCCGCATTTCAGCCGCCACCCGGTCGAACAGCTCCGAATGGGGAATGATGAAGGCCCATTCCTGTTGGGGCAGAATGTTGCCGGCGGCATCCATCACTTCGAGGGTGACACGGTGGTTGCCGAACTCGAGATCCCATTCCGGCGCAAAGGAAATCGCATCCGGCGAGATAACGGCAATGGGCGTCACATCCGTATCATCCAGCAGCAATCGGACCGAGGCCCACTCGAGCGGCAGCCCGCTGTCTGCAAACCGAATCGTCACCGCGGGACGCCGCTCCTGGATCCGTTGGTTATCCATGGCCGGGAAGACAATTCCGGCGGGTGGGGGGCGATCCAGGGAGACTTCGATCTGCAAGGGATTTTTTCGGGGATCCAGTTTGGGCTGGGTGACTTACCGTCCCCGGCCGTCTTCCACGGTAAAAAAGTATTCGATGCCCGGCGGTAAAATCCATTCCTGTTCAATGGCGACGGAAAACTCGATCTCGGTGTCCTGACGCATTGGCAGGGTAGTGTAGGCGGAAGCGCCGATATTGCGGTAATGCAAGGCAGCCTGCAGCGGCAGGACAAATTCCTGGGCACGGATGCGAAAAACCACGCCTTGCCCGGCAAAAGCAGACCCCTGGGGCGATACAAGAACGATGCGTTCTTCCGCCTTGGCAGTTTGCGGCAGGAAAACGAAAGACAGCATGATGGCCAGATACAAGACAGAGAGGAGGACGCGTCGAATCATCGCAGATTTTCACTCAGGTCCATGGTTTAAGTGCATTCGGTTGTAGGGGCTTTTCTATAGGATATAGTGTCCTTCGAAAGATAAATGGTTCAATGATGCCGGAGGCTGTCGGCACAACGTCCGGGCGTGAGCCAGCCAAACCGACGATTATTTCGCCCGCCGTGTCTCGCCGTCATGTCCCATAGCGCCGTTTAATGAGGCAAACCGCGCCAGAGCAAAACCATCATTTTTAGGGGCCGTGCGGCCGAAAAGTCTTTTACTGCGTATGATATCTCCCAGGCATTTCAGCTCGGGAGCTTGGTCATTGATGGGAATTTTGAGTCTTCATTGAAAAGCATGATCTTTTTATAGTTCAAGGCCGCACGTGTCAAATCAAATTTGGGGACTTCCGCTATCGCCAGCGATTGGCATCGGCGTCCCGCGGCACGAGGCGGTATGACATGCCTGCCGCTTGCCCCGGCAGGTCTTTTGACGTTCAAAAAGTCGCTAAAGAAAGTAGAACCCCAACGCCGCATCGTATCGATCCGTGCCATGGAATTGTGCACCCACCGTGTCGGCATTGACGGATTTGACGATGACGGTCTTCTTGATAAGGGTCTGATTGGCGTTGTCCAGATTGAAGCGAACCTGCAGTCGATCGCCCGGACGCAGCTGTCTGGCATTGGCGCAAGAAAATTTCATGCCGGCCTTGGAGAGATTCTGCACCACCATCGGCCCCCAGACATCTCCGGGTGCCACCATGTTGCCCGTGTAGCGCGCCTGGGCAAAATAGCCTTCCAACCGCACCTGTTTGCGATAGATGGAACGCAATTCGCGGATAATGCGAAATCGATGACCGCAAGGGCATTTGACGCGTACGGCCGACCCCATCATTTCAAAAAGGCGTGAGGAGACGATATCCTGAAAACCGCACTGCGGGCATGTCATCTGATATTTACCGTCATCCCCTGGGAATACAGGCCGGCGCCCCTCGTCCCCCGGCTGCTTGTCGGTACCAAACTTCATGCGGGGTATGACCGCTCCTTCCGGTTGACCTTTGGCTTTCTTGGGCGGTTTCCGAAACGTCGGTTTTTTTTCTTTCGGTGGCTCTTCGATGATCTCGATATCGGCAATATCAATGGTTTCGACGTCCGTCTGCTGTGGTTTCTGCTGCTGGATAACCGACAGACCCGGCCGTGAATAGGGCAGCGCTTCCGCCATCAGGCGGCCGGCCAGTTTCACGAGGGAAACCGCATCGTCGGACCAGGGCGTGGGGTGCGTCGTCGCTACCCCGATAATCCCGATCGGGCTCTTTCGACGATAGATGACGTGGCACAGGAGGGCACCCAGATCCATCTGGTGCCATTCGTGCAGCGCTTTGCGCTCCAGACGGGAAAGGGTCTGGGCGTTGTTGACCACCAGTTGACGATCCTTGAGGAGTTTTTCAAATAGACGGGCCATGAGGGCCATCGGCATGGCCGGCAGTTGGGAACGCGGTTCCGCGTCCGGCGATAGCTGCCATGTGAAGTCTGTCAGCAGGCACTTTTCTTTCGCATCGATACGGCTGATAAACCCATATTGCGCAATGGTGTAAAGGCCGATTTTCTCCAGCATGCTGCCGATGGTCTTGTCGCGTCCATTCTCCTGCGACGGGTGAAAATCATCCACCCAGGTAAAAATGAGATTGATGAGATCCTGCATCACCTGGGCATCCTGCAGGGATCGGCGCAGGGCTGTCATGTCGGACAGCGTCATGTGAATACGTGGGGTCTGAGACGTTTTATCGCGCAGCAGATTCATTTCGATCTGGACATGAATCGTGGTTTCCGGCCCCGGCTTCAATTCGATTTCAACGCTCTGGCGCTGGGAGGAACGAATCAGTTCATTCCAGTGGGAGTAAAAAATAACCAGGTCGTCATTTTTGACATACAGAGAGAAGGGCTTGCCCTTGAGCGTTTTGGCTTTGGGGCTGATCAGCTTCGATGCTTTGGCGTCGGCCGCCAGAATGAGACCGGCCCGGTCCAGCAGCACCGAGGCCACCTCCACCAGGTTGCGCCCGCACTGACCACAGTATTTAAAAAAGGGGGGATTGATGGTGCTGCAACCCGGGCAGGCATTCTTAAGCTGTGCGCCGCAACCGCCGCAATAGTTCTGGCCCGGGGCCATTTCCGCACCGCATTGAGGGCAGGTCATACCGTGTGTTATAGCCAATAACGTATTGAGAAGCAAGATGTGCGCTATGCACGTTTTTCCCTCCACATCATGTCTTTTCCCTCAAAGCAAGGGCGTTTTAGTTTTTGACAGGGGTGCACCCATAGGGATAGAGAAGGCATCGAATGTCAGGCACCTTTAAAAACCAAACCGGCAACCCATGCCGTTAGATGGCCAAGCCGGTCGAATCAAAGGGAGAATACCCACCATGAAAACCGATACCCGATGTGTTCACAGCGGCGGCTATTTTGAGAAAACCACCGGCGGTATCAATACCCCGATTTTCACTTCCTCGGCCTATGATTACCGGAACCGGAGAGAGGCGCCCTACCCGCGCTATTTCAACACCGTCAATCAGGATGTCGTCGTCAAAAAAATCTGTGCCCTGGAAAAGGCCGAAGACGGCGTCCTTTTCAGTTCGGGCATGGCGGCCATGAGCACCGCCATCCTGGCCCTGGCCGGAGCGGGGGACCACGTCATCCTGATGGATGAGCTCTATGGCGGCACCCACGCCTTTGTCACCGACACCTTCGAACGCCTTGGCATCCGCTATTCCTTTGCCAAAACAAACGTGGACGCCATCACCGCCGCCATCACAGACCGGACCCGGGTCATCGTGATCGAATCCCCCACCAACCCGCTTTTGGGGATCATCGATATTCGCATGGTTGCCGACCTCGCCCGCGCCCGCGGCATTGCGACCATCATCGACAACACCTTTGCCACCCCCATAAACCAGAAACCCATCGAATTGGGGATCGATATCGTCGTTCACAGCGGCACCAAATACATGGGCGGCCACAGCGACCTTTGCTGCGGTGTTGCGGTATCGTCGCAACCCCATGCGGAGAAGATCCTTCACCTGGCCCGCCACCTGGGGGGCAGCCTGAATGCCGGCGACTGCTACCTGCTGGAACGCAGTCTTAAAACCCTGGCGCTGCGGGTCAAGCAGCAGACCGCCAATGCCGGCCTTCTGGCGGAATTCCTGGCCGCCAACCCCATGGTGCGGAGGGTGTTTTATCCCGGGTTGAGCAGTTCTCCCGGCCACGCCACCGCACGCAAGCAGATGACCGGCTTCGGTGCCATGCTGGCCTTCGAGCTGGATAGCGAGCAGGTCCGCACCAACGCCTTTCTTCAGCACCTCGAAATCGTGCGCCCGGCCGTCAGTTTAGGCGGGGTGGAGACCACCATCTGTGCGCCGGCCGTCACCTCCCATGCCAAGATGTCTGCCGAGGAACGCCAGCGCGTCGGCGTGACAGACGCCCTCCTGCGGTTGTCGGTGGGCATCGAGCATATCGACGACCTGATCGCGGATTTTGACCAGGCCTTGAAGCTTTCCATCGTCTAAGCCGCCTGATGCCAAAAAGCGAGCCTCAGCAAGTCCCTCCAAAGGAAACCGAAGCCACGGAGGTTTTTAGCGTTCGCTTCCCATGTTGATGCGCGGAGTCATGATCGCCCGTTAGCGATTTCGGTTACGGCGGATCGCGTACGGCCCCCAATATTATGGTTTTTGCCTATTATTTTTACCCCATTCCTCTCTTGTTGCCAACGCGTCTTCCATGGCTAATTTGTTTTTAAGACAAAACAGCAACACACAACCCTTAAAACGAGGAGGATGATTATGGAAAATACACGTACTCAGGATTACTTCAAAGACGACAACTACGGTCATGTTGATACCCGCCAACAAAACCACCGCTGTGAAAACCCCGATCCCCATCTGGGATGCGATCTGGGCATCGACGTAGCGGGATAAGACACCTGGAGGTGACCTATGATTGGAACCTTACTGACCCTTTCGATTCTTGGCTATTACATCAACAGCTGCAACACCGGCGTCAACAACTACGGCGGCTGCAAAATATGATAACGGCAGAGCTTCAAAACAAAGGCAACCCATACCATACCCCACTGACCTGAACGGAATTGCCTCCCAGTAGTTGAACCTGAAGTTGAATACAGCGGCAGAGCCTCTTTGAGGCTCTGCCTTTTTGTTTAGTAACCGGCTCACCTCCCCCATTTTCGGCTGCTAAGCTCTTTTCCCATCCATGGAGTTGACCTCGCGGAACATCTGTCATAGGATCGCCTCTTTTTAATTTTCCGGCGGCGCCGGAACAGACCGCGATCAAACATGAGGAGGTAATCGCATGCTGGCATCCAAAGTGGGTCCGCGGATGGCCAAATTCATGGCCCAGAACGACATGTCCATCGAAACCCTGGCTGAACGTACCGGCCTGTCCGTCACCCTGCTGACATCCATCCGGGATGACGAAGTCTATCCTTCATTGGGGCCCTTGGTGAAAATCGCCCGGGCCCTGGGAGTGCGGCTGGGCACCTTTCTCGACGACCAGGGCAGCGTGGATCCCCTGATCGTGCGCCGCACCGAGCGCCGCAGTGCCCTCAGCACCTTGCGGGCCAAGGACCGCCCCGTCAAAACCAAGTTCTACGCCCTCGGACGGGACAAGACCGACCGCCACATGGAGCCCTTCTATGTGGAACTGCTGCCCGAATCCGCCCAGGAGACGGAGCTTTCCAGCCACGAGGGGGAGGAATTCATCGTCGTGTTGGAAGGCCGCGTGAAAGTGATCTACGGCAAGGAAACCCATCAGCTCGAGCCGGGCGACAGCATCTATTACAACTCCATCGTGCCCCATCACGTGGGCACCCTCGATGACACCACGGCCGCCATCTATGCCGTCCTGTACATCCCCGAATAACCGTATAAAGAGGACCTGATGACCCAACACGATCTGAAACAGGCCACCCTGGGCCAGCTGCTCGACCAGGCCATTGCCGCCCATCCCGACAACGACGCTGTGGTCTATGCCGACCGCGATTTCCGCCTCACCTATCGCGAGTTCGGCGATGTGGTGGACCGCCTGGCCAAAGGCCTCATGGCCCTGGGTGTCGAAAAGAACGAAAAAGTGGCCGTCTGGGCCACCAACGTGCCCTACTGGGTGGCCCTCCAGTTTGCCACCGCCAAGATCGGCGCCATCCTGTTGACCGTCAACACCAACTACAAAACCGCCGAGCTGGACTACCTGCTGCGCCAGTCGGAAACCGAAAACATCTTTATCATCGACGGCCTGCGCGATACCGACTACGTCCAGACCCTCTACGAGCTCGTGCCGGAACTGAAAACCCAGGAGCGCGGTTTTCTGAAGAGCAAGGCCTTTCCCCACCTGAAGCGGGTCGCCTTTCTCGGACCCGAGAAGCACCGGGGCATGTATGCCATCCCCGAGATCATGGCCCTGCACGTCATGATCGATGACGAGGCCTACCAAGCCCGCCAGGAAAGCCTGGACCCCCACGACGTGGTGAACATGCAATATACATCAGGTACCACCGGTTTTCCCAAAGGCGTCATGCTGACCCACGCCAACATTGGCACCAACGGCTACTGGATCGGTGAAAACCAGAACTTCACCCACGAAGACCGGGTCTGCATCCCGGTGCCCCTCTTCCACTGCTTCGGGTGCGTGCTGGGCGTGCTGGCGGCTGTCACCCACGCCGCCACCATGGTATTGCTGGAAACCTTCGATCCGGTGGAGGTCATGGCATCCGTGGAGGAGGAGCGCTGCACCGCCCTCTACGGCGTGCCCACCATGTTCATCGCCGTGCTGCAGCACAAGCTGTTCAAGAAGTTCGACTTCGACACCCTGCGCACCGGCATCATGGCCGGTTCGCCCTGCCCCATTGAGGTCATGCGGCAGGTCATCGACCAGATGAATATGTCTGAGATCACCATCTGTTACGGCCTCACCGAGGCCTCGCCGGTCATCACCCAGACCCGGGCCGACGACGACATCCGGTTGCGGGTGGAATCGGTAGGCCGCGCCATGCCGGGCATCGAGGTCAAGATCGTGGACCCCGAAACCCGTGAAGTCCTGCCGCCAAGGCAGCAGGGCGAGGTCTGCTGCCGGGGCTACAACGTCATGAAGGGCTACTACAACATGCCCGAAGCCACGGCCCAAGCCATCGACGCCGACGGCTGGCTGCACTCGGGCGACCTGGGCGTTATGGACGAAGACGGCTATCTCGCCATCACCGGCCGCCACAAGGACATGATCATCCGCGGCGGGGAGAACATCTACCCCCGGGAGATCGAGGAGTTTCTCTACCGCCTGGACGGCATTGCCGATGTCCAGGTGGCCGGCGTGCCCAGCGAGAAGTACGGCGAGGAAGTGGGGGCCTTCATCGTCTTAAAGGCAGGCCAGACCTATCAGCCTGAAGACATCCGGGATTTCTGCCGGGGCCAGATCAGCCACTACAAGATACCCAAGTACGTGACCTTTGTGGAAGACTATCCCATGACCGCCAGCGGGAAGATTCAGAAGTATAAATTGAGGGAGATGGCGGAGGAGTTGTTCCCCGACCGTATATAAAAAAGGACGGTTTGGCAAAAAGCCCGATATCGGCGTTACGCGAATCTTTCGTCATTGCAGCGCACCGGTTGAATGGGCGTGGATGGTGAGATAATTGTGGACGCACAGTTTACCAGCACAGCCTTCATCCAGGTGCACAAGGGACGCCAGGTGAAAATCAGCATGGATGGCCGGGGTCGCTACTAGGTCAACATCTTCATCCAGCGTCTGTGGTGGACTATAAAGTATCACTACCTTTACCTGCGCTCGTTTGATACCGGTCGCGCGTTGCGACAGGGGCTGTCGGGCTGAGTCGGCTATTACAATCAGCAACGCGGGCATTCTTCCCTTGACGACCGAACCCCGGATGAGGTGTACTATGACTTTCCCCATCCGTTTGCCGAGGCGGCCTGATGCCGTTGTCTCTATACAATGGCCCTCGGCTTATACCTTGTTCGTCCCATCAAGCTGTCCAGCCATTGCACCGCCGCCTCATCTTTTCATAATGGCACTATCCTTATTGCTATTTTTCTTTTAGAGGCTTATTGCTGTTCCTAAAGATTAAAAAAACCACTGAAAGCATGACGTCATTAATCAAAATATTTGAAAAGCGACAATAGTCCAAGGCCTCTTCTTTAAAATTGCACCTCCCTTTTCTCCCGTAGGCACGTATAACGATCTCTTACGGATCCTCGTCTTGATCGCCTCCGCATGCTCCGGATCGGCAAACGGATCACTCCGCATCCTGAAACCGGCGCACACCCATGAGCAATACGCAAAGGGGTCTGGTTTTGGACACGTTATAATCGGTTTTGCCGCCTCAGGTGCACAAAATTGGCAACGCACAAATCGAAAGGAGGGAAGCCATGCGATGGATAGGTTTGATTGCCGCATGTCTGCTAATGGGTTGTTCAGGACTGCACGGCCCGGTCGAAGGGCAGAGCCAAACAAGGAATAACGTCGTTTCGGTGGATTGGGACGGCAACTACTACCCGTTGCCGTCCAACGATGATGTTAAAGTTGATTCCGATGCCTCATTCGATGCCTTGAAGCCCTGTTACAGGGACAACAGCAGCGACGCCTGCCAAGACGAGCTGCAGCGTCATCTCGACGCGACCACGGCGCACTTTGATGCGATCTTTGAGCAAATCCTGATATTCAACCAAACCGAGGGGGGGAAAAAGCGGATCGTCCTCTATATCCACGGCGGCCTGAATAGCCGGAACGGAGCGCTAAAAAGGGCGGTCAAGGCCGCAGGGCAAATGAAAGACCAGGGAATTTACCCTATCTTTATCAACTGGCGTTCGGGGTTGATGAGCTCGCTCGGGGACCACTATTTCAGGATCCGCGACGGCCAGCTCAGCCGCACGGCGCCGCTGAGTTCCCCGGTCTACATATTGGGCGATGCATTGGGCACGGTGGCCGGCGCACCGGTTGCCTGGTGGAAGGAGGCCCAGCACGCCTTCGTTTCCTCAGTCAATCGCGAGAAAAAGGACGCACGGCTGCTCACCGTCAGTGAAGACGGTATTCAGTACCTGAATCCCGACAACGAAAAAAATACCAGCGAGCTCCTCCGAACCACTTGGTGGTGGGTGACGAGCCCGGTCAAAATCGTCACCACGCCCGCGGTTCACACGATCGGCAAGCCGGCCTGGAACAGTATGCTGCGGCGGGTGGATGTGCAGTTCGTCAGGCCGTTGGATTTTCCCAATGGCGCCTGGGAGACCGGGGTGAAGAAAAGGTCCGCGTTGCGAATGTCCGCCTCCCCTCCGCCGGAGAATGAGCCGATGCCGGGGACCGGCGCGACACTGCTGTTTGCCCAGCGCCTGCAAGCCTTCCAGGAGCAGCATCCGGACTATCGGGTAACCCTGATCGGGCATTCCATGGGCGGCATCGCCGTCAACCGTGTCCTGCAGAATGTGCCGGACCTGAGAGTGGATGATGTCGTTTTCATGGCTTCGGCGGATACGCTGGATAACTTCCTGCACACGTCGCTGCCCTATGTGGAGCGCCAGCTCCGTAAGGGGCGTGACGTCCGCCTCTACAACCTGTTCCTGCACCCCGAAAATGAGGATCGCGAGGTCAGCGCCTGGGGGTTCTCGCCCTCCGGCAGCCTGCTGGTTTGGATCGACTACGCCTTTGGCGACCCCGATTACATCCTGCAGCGTACCGCCGGGCGCTGGTCGAACATGAAGGAGGCACTGCCGCTGATCAAGGTCGATGTCAGGGACCATGTCTATTTCAAAGTGTTCGGGAAAACGAAAGACAAGTGCGGGCAGCCGCAGAAGCACGGCGCGTTCGACGATTGCGACTTTCCTTTCTGGGATCGGGCCTACTGGTGGCAGTAGCTCCTATTTGCGCCTATGTCCGCCATGGGATCGCATCTTTACGCTATTCGCCATGCTTGACCGGTTATAAGCTCCTCTCGCAGAGCGGGAGGCTTTAGGTAGCCCCCGCGGGGGGCTCGAGAACATTTTTTGACGCTTTGGATTTTGAATTTCCCTTTTGTCCCGCGCCGAGCATCGGCGATACGGCCGGATCAAAATCCGCGGACTGTCTGTTCGGGGAGGAGCCCTTCAAATTTCCATATTTAAATGGTCAGCTAAAACCACATGTTGACAAAGGAAAGATAGAATGTCCCGGATTCTGCACGTCAACACTTGAGAGTCTGGAAAGAAGGGGCATCCCATATTCCCCCGAGTTCATAGACGCCCTTACGCGCTATCGCACCCCCAGGCCCATTCCTTCCTCACCTGCTCGATTTGCGCGGCGGTGGACGCCGACAGCATCTGCTGCGCATAATCTTCCGCCCGAGCTACCGACATGGCGCTGATGTCTCTTTGCAAGGCGGGCAGAAATTGGGGGTCAACGCTTAGTCGCCGGATGCCGATGCCGATCAAGAAAGGCACGAAATCTTCCTGGTGGGCCACTTCACCGCATACCGAGACCGGAACCTGGCTGGCCGCCGCCCGTTGAACGATGCGGGCCAAGGCGCGCAGGACGGATGGGTGGTAGGGTTGGTAATAGGCTGAAACATGTTTATTCGTGCGGTCGGCCGCCAGCATATACTGGGTGAAATCATTGGTGCCGATGGAGAGGAAATCGGCTTCCCGGGCCAGTTCATCGATGATCTCGACGATGGCGGGCAATTCGATCATGGCGCCCAGCTTCGGTTCGCGATGGTGCGACAGTTTTTCATCGGTCAGTACGGCAATGGCTTGCAGGACGGTCTGACAGGCGGTCCTGAATTCATCGATGGAGGAAATCATTGGGAACATGATGCCCAATGATGGCGAGTGCGCGCCGGCCCGCAATATGGCCCGAATCTGCTGATCGAAGATGTCGCGGTGTTTCAATGAGAATCGAATGGAGCGCAATCCGAGTTCCGGATTGTCTTCCTGGAGCGTATCGAGATAGGGGAGCACTTTGTCGCCGCCCACATCCAACGTTCTGATCCAGACCGGGCGCCGGTCCATCTTATGGAACAGCCGTTCATAGACCAGCCGCTGCTCCTCTTCAGAGGGCAAATCCGAGCGGACGATAAACGGAAATTCCGACCGGTAAAGTCCGATGCCCTCTGCTTTGAGTTCCAGAGCCAGGTCAAGCTCACTCAGCAGATTGATATTGGCCATCAGGTGGACGCGCGCCTTGTCCCGGGTGCGGGTTTCTGGGGCCATTTTTACCCCGCGGCCGGAGGTCTTGCGGAGGGCCCGGTTGCGCTCGTCGTACCGTCGGCGGACATCCCGGGAAGGTTCGACATACAGGGTGCCGACATCGGCATCCATGAGCACAAGGGTGTCATCCGGGACCTTCAACAAATCCGGATACATGGCGATAATGGTGGGTATCTTCAGGGACCGGGCGATGATGGTGACATGGGAGGTAACGCCGCCGCCGGCCAGGATGATGCCGGCCACCGACTCGGAGGCCAGCTTTGGGATATCCGAAGGATAAAGCTGCGTAGCGATGACAATATGGCCATCCATGGGACTTTGTCCGGTCATCGGGTGCTTGCGCAGGTTAAACAGCAGCCGCCGCACCAGGTCTTCGATATCTTTTGATTTCTCCCTGATATAGGCGTTGGGATTTTTTTCGAACAGGTCGATAAAATGGCGGGCCACACGGCGAATCGCCGCCGGTGCGGACAGCCCGTCGGTGATGAACTGTTCTATTTGTTGAACGAACCGGGGATCCTTCAGCATCATGTGGTGGGCTTCGAAGATCAACACCGCGCTTTCCGGCAGCCGGCGGACCATTTCCTCCTGTAGCTGCCTGAGTTGATCGATGGTTTTGGCCATGGCGTTCCGAAAATCCTTGAGTCCGGCATTGAATTGATCGTCGGCAACATCCTCCATCAGGGGGTCTGACGAACGCATGGTCATCGCCGGCGCCAGGGCAAACCCATTGACAGCGGCCTCGCCTTTAACCATTTGCATGCCGGCCGGCATGGATCGCGCGTCGGCCGTGGTGGCCGAATGGGTGAAGCTCATCATCATGCGCGCGTGGGCAATGGTGCCGGCCAATTGGGCAGCGATGGCCTTGAGCGCCATCACATCCGCCGGGTTGAAGTAATTGGCGTCGGTGTGCTGGACAACGAGAACGCCTGTTTTTTCAGCGCCGTAACGAATGGGAACCGACAGGAAGGATTTGAAGCGCTCCTCCATCGAGGTTTCAAAATATTTAAAGCGCGGATTACGGCTGGCGTCACCTTCGCAAACCGGGGCCATTTGTTCGAGGGTCCAGCCGACCAGCCCCTCGCCGATTTCCATCCGCACCCGCTCCACCGAGTCGGGGTGCAGTCCGACCGTGGCTTTGAGCACCAGGGTGCCCGAGTTGGCTTCCAGAAGGTAGATGGATCCGACATCGGCGTTCAGGTGCGAGGCCACGAGCTGAACAACCTGCTGCAGGAAATTGTCGATGTCTTTGCTTTCCGACATCAGGTTGGCCAATTCGCCGATGTCGCAAATCAAGCTCAGGTGCTCTGTTTTTGAATTCACCATGGAACAACTCTTTCTAAAGCGGGGGTAAGGGGCGTCCTTAATTCACAACACAGCTTGATATACGAATTAACGCCCGGCATCGGTTAAACGGTACGGATGCTATATGATTTCTAATGGCTCGGGGTCAACTTCAGAAGACGGTCACCGGAATCATCTTCAAGAACTTACAACGCCCCGTCGGGCCTTTGCTCCACCTCGCGAATGTATTCACCCCATTTGAAGTGTTCGGATTCTTCGGCCGTGTCCTCGTTCAAAGCAACATAAATAAATACGCGTGTCATTACGTGCACCAAAAACGATTGATATCGTTTACGTATCGGTACTACACCTTATAGCAGCATTAGACATCCCTTTATCATCCCCTCTACCGTGCAGGAGCAGCGGCGACATGACAACGATCCTGATTGAACACGGCACCATCGTGGACGGCACCGGCCAGTCGGCTTTTGCCGGCAGCGTCCTGATCGACGACGACCGCATTGCGGGTATTTTTCCCGCAGGGGCGGCCTTGCCGGCGGCCGACAGCCAGATCGACGCCCAGGGCCTGATCGTATGCCCTGGTTTCATCGATATGCACTCCCATGCCGACTGGGTCCTGCCGCTGGCGAACCACGCGCCGATTCTGAAATGCCTGGTGGAACAGGGCATTACCACGGTGGTCGCAGGCAACTGCGGCATCTCACCGGCGCCCATGACCCCAGACGCCAGGGCGCGGATCGAAGTCCTGGCGTCCATCGTCACGGCCGGGGCGATAGACTACCCCTGGCGCTCGATGGCCGAATATCTGACCCACGTGGAGAGCCAGAACCCGCTGATCAACATGGCCCAGCTCTTGGGCCATGCCACCGTGCGCTACGCGAACAGCCGCCGGGATCGGGGCGACATGAGCCCAGGGGACCTTGAGCGCTGTTTGGCAAGCACGCGGCGGGCTTTGGAGGAAGGCGCGTGCGGGCTGAGTTTCGGATTGGGCTACGATCCCGGCATGTATGCCTCCCTGGAAGAGCTGGAGGCCTTCAGCCGCGTCGCCGCTGAGGCCGACAAACCGGTCACCATCCACATGAAAGCCCTCTCGCGCCTCTCGCCCTGCTATCCCCTGACCACGCTGGCGGCCCACAACATCAAAGCCTTGCAGGAAGCCCTGCTGCTGGCGGAAAAGACCGGCGCGGCCATTCAGTTGTCCCACTTTATTTTCGTCGGCCGCAAGAGCTGGCCCTCCGTGGATGAGGCCCTCGACCTGGTTGATGCGGCCCGCGCCCGGGGGGTGGATGTAATGATCGATGCCTTCCCTTACACCTGCGGCAATACCACGATTCTGGCCCCCGTGCCCTACTGGTTCCTGGCAAAAATTCCTGATGCCTATTCCAATGCGCTGTTGAAAGCCCGCCTGAGATTGGAGCTGGCCGTGGGTTTCCGCCTGCTGGGCTTCAGCTATCCGGACTTCCAGGTAATGGACAGCGGCATCCCCGGCTTGGAGGACCTGAATGGTCTCCGGATCACCGAGATCGCCGAGAAGTGGGACTGCTCCCCCTTTACGGCCATGTTGACGCTGGCGGAAAAAAGCCGGGGCGCCACCCTGATGCTCTATCACACCTACAGCGGTGAACCCGGTTTCGAAGAACCCCTGGAAAAAGTCCTCTCCCGCGACTACTGCCTCTTCGAGACCGACGCCGCCATCAAGGCCAACGGCCTGCCCAATCCAGCTGCGACGGGAACCTTCCCGCGCATTCTCGGCCGCTTTGTTCGGGACCAAAAGCTTTTTTCTGTAGAGGACGCCGTCCGCCGAATGACCCACGCCTCGGCGGAGCGTTTTGGTTTGAAAGATGTGGGGTGCCTGGCGCCCGGCAAGGCCGCGGACCTCGTCCTGTTCGATCCCCAGCAGATCGCAGACAATCCAGGCGGAGACCGCCAGGCGGCCGGCCGACCCGAAGGGATAAAGCGGGTGCTGCTCAATGGGCAAACCGTCGTGAATGACGGTATTTATGTCGAGGGCGTCAGGGCGGGGCGGGTATTGAAAGTATGAGGTGGAATCACCCTGAAACCACATGAGAGCTTAAGGGACGCCCATGAATTCATGCGTTTCAATCGATCAATGGAAGCAAAAAGGCACGCCTTTAGTTAACAAAACAGGAACGAGGGTCTGACCATGGGAACCTCATAAAAACGGCCTATTTTTAAAACACCTGCTTTTGTAATGATGCCCTTTTAATATCAATTGATTCATTTGGTCCGAACGGATCGGGCAAGCTTCTCCTTAAGCCGCCTGTATTCCACCAGTGCTCCCAGCGCCCGGGCCGCCCGCTCCGGACTGGGCAGCACCGGCACCCCCTTGTCCTGAAGCCCTGCTATAAACGGATTCTCCCGGGTCAGGAAAGAAAATCCCAGCAGCGGCTTGTTGCAGGACGTCATCAGAGCGGCCACGGATCCACACTGTTCATCAACAATCTTGTTCACCTGGGCGTCAATCTCCGCCTTCGGCACCCCCATGCCGGACAGGGCCCGGTGAATCATGGCCGCCGAGGCCAGAAAATAGACCAGCATGCTGTCCGCCCCCTCGTCTTCCAGAAGAATCTTGGGGATGGCATGAAAAAAATCCAGCGGGTTCTTGGTATAGGTCAGGTCCACGGGATTGTTCACACTGCCGGTGTGGGGGACATAGGACCCAAGTTTTTTTAAGGTCGCCGGAGACAGGGCCGGCAATTCGATGCCCGACCGACCGCATGCATCGGCCGCGGCCGCGCCGGGACCGCCCGAATGGGTCTGGATCACGGCGCGGTTTCCCTCCGGCAGGGGACAGGAACCCAGCGCATAGCAGAAATCGAACATCTCTTCCACGGACTGTGCCCGGATGATGCCGCTTTGTTTAAACACCCCGTCATAGAGCCGGTCCGGTCCGGCCAGAGACCCGGTGTGGGAAAGACAGGCCTTTTTACCGGTCTCCGATCCTCCCACGTAATAAGCCACAATGGGCTTGATGGCGGAGACTTCCCGGGCCGCCTCGATGAACGCCCGTCCCCTGCGGATGGACTCGATATACAGCGCAATGGCACGGGTATCCGGACAGGCGCCCAGGTACCGGATGCAGTCCGCTATATCAATATTGGCCTCGTTGCCCAGACTGAATCCCGTGCTGAATCCCTGTCCGAAGCGGGTACCCAGATAATCGAACATCTGGGTGATAAAGCTGCCGCTCTGGGAGGCCATGCCGATGAAGCCGGGCCGTCCCTGGGAGGGAAGGAAGGTGGCGTTGAGCTTTATATGGGAATTGACCACCCCGATGCAGTTGGGTCCGGTGAATCGTATATCGTATTCCCTGGCAATGGCCTTGATTTCCTCCTGCCGGACCTTCCCTTCGCCCCCGACTTCGTTGAACCCGGCGGTCACGATAACGGCACGGCGGATTCCCTTCTCCCCGCAGGCCCTCAAGGTTTCGGCCACGATTTTGGTCGGCAGGACAATATAAGCCAGGTCCGGCACCTCGGGCAGGTCACGAACCCGAGAATAGGCCTCCAAGTTAAGGACCTTTTTCTCCTTGGGATGGACCGGAAAAATCCGGCCTTCATATCCGTCGGTGAGGATGGCGTTGAGGATGCTGGACCCCATGGCTGAAAAATTATTGGAGGCACCGAAAAAAGCAATGCTCTCAGGGCAGGCAATCTTATACAGCGGGCTTCCTGAAATCGCGGGTATCATCTCCGTGGCCCTCCATCCAGGATAATCAGGGCATCCACCGCCGTGACGGCACCGTCGGGGGAAATAATCAGTGGATTAATATCGATTTCCGTTATTTCAGGCCGCTCCAGGCCGAGGCGCCCCAGGGACGTGAGGATTCGACAGATGGTGTCCAGATTGGCCGGGGCCTGCCCGCGGAAGGCATCCAGCATGGCCCGGCATTTTAAATCCCGGATCATGTCCAAGGCTTCGACCGCGTCGAAGGGGGCGGCCCTGAACACCGTATCGGCAATCACCTCGGTCATGACCCCACCGAACCCAAGCATGACACAGGCGCCGAACTGGGGATCCCGGCTCAGCCCCGCCACCAGCTCACGACTGCCGGCCATCATTTCCTGAACCAGGATGCCCTCGAGGGGGGATTTTATTTTTTCACGAATCCGGCCAAAAGCCTGACCCACCGCCGCCGGTCCGGAAAGCCCCAGTTCAATGCAGCCCAGTTCGCTTTTGTGCATCAGGTCACGGGCACAGGGCTTGAGGGCCACGGGGTATCCAATTTCCTCAGCAGCAGCGGCGGCCTCACCGGCCGTCTGAACCTGGACTTCCCGGGTAACAGGGATATCCCATGCCCCCAGCACCTGTTTGGAGGTATATTCGGATAATGAGGTCCAGCCGTTGTCAAGTGCCGTCTTAATGGGATCCATACGATGCCTGCTTTTTGATTGGGTTATATTTCCAGATCCCGAATCGCTTTCAGCCCCCGGATCATGGCGTCCATATCTTGCTTTCCCACAGCCTGTTCGATGTTTTTTTCAAGTGCTGCTCCCAGGGACAAGACTTCCGGGGCAATGCCCCGGGCTTTCCGGGTCAGATTCAACACATTGAGACGGCCGTCCGCCGGATCTGGCGTTTTGGTGACCAGGTCCATACGATCCAGCCGCCGGATCATGGCCACGGCAGCGGCCTTGCCCATGCCCGCCCGCCGGGCAAATTCTCCCAGGCTGATGCCGTCCTGCTGCCAAAGAACCCCCAGGGCCATCACCTGCTGGGCCGTCAACCCCAAGGGTTCAAGGCTCCGGCTGTAATAGGCGACCATCCGGCGAACAGCCCGGGTGGCAAGCGAACAGATAAAATAGCGGGGATGGGCCTCATTGGTTCGCATACAAACGTTCGTTAGCAAACGACACCCCTGCTGTCAAGACGGATGGATTTAATCCACGGCATCCACCAAGTAATTGTTAGAGGGGTTGAGCAACGCAACGGCGACAGATCCACATGACAGGTTTGAGAATCTGAAAGGCAACCCACGTCTTCCTTTTGTTTGTCCTAAGCCACTTGGCGGCGGCACGGCATGGGTATCCATTCCACGCAAAGGCGCCCATATGAACACGGGATGCCGGCGTTACAAAAATCAGCAATATCTCATATCCCTATTGCGCAATGAAATCGCAGAAAGGTATAGTCATCGCTAACGGCTCCCGCCTTTCTGTTTCCATATCGTATCTATTCTAATTTCAGGAGGGACAAAGCGTGTTTGCGATAAACTTCGATCCCGCCGTCTGCCAGGCCTGTAATACCTGCGATTGTCTTATGAAATGCCAGTACATGACCTTCGATCTGAAGGAGGCCAAACGCGAAAAGACCAGGATCAACAAGGGCGAGGATTCGCGGGTCCTTAAGGAGTGTGCCACCTGCTATGCCTGCGAGGAATACTGCCCCAACGGCAACCATCCGTTTTACGTGATCGTCGAACGCCAGGAAGAAAAGGGCCTCCTGCCGGCGCCGGCGCCGATCACCAAGCAGCAGATCCGGATGATGCAACCCAAGGGCACCCTCACGCCTGGGAGGGTCACAGCCCCCGTGATCGACATGTGCTACTTCCCCATGCTGACCGGGAGCATCCGGGCACCGCTCTATGAGAATCCTTCCATCATCGAGGGCAGCGACGTTTTCTGCAACATCATGTGGCTCCATTTCGCCAGGAATTCCGTAATCCGCGAACGGCTCCCCAGGGTTATCGACAACATCTGGCAGTGTTATCTAAAGGACAGCGGCGTGGAGGAGCTGATCTGCTTTCACGACGAGTGCTACGCGGCGTTCAGCCACCTGGCCCCGGCCTTCAACATCGACGTGCCCTTCAAGCCGAGGCATGTCTTCGAATACATTTCCGATAGGCTTGATGTGCTGAAAGACCGCATCAGCCCCCTGAACGCCAAGGTGGCCTACCAACGGCCCTGTTCCAACCGTCTGATTCCTGAAACCGATCATTGGCTCGACGCCATCTTTACCAAAATCGGGGCGGAGCGCGTGGACCGCGAATACGACCGGGAAACAGCGCTCTGCTGCGGGCAGGTCTTGCGGGCGCATCAGCGGGAGGACCTGGCCGACGACATCCAGAAACGCAACCTGGACGATATGAAAGCCGCGGGGGCGGTCTTTTGTGCCTTCAACTGTCCGGTCTGCATGCTGACCCTGGGCGAAGCGGCGGCGGAAAAGGGATTGTTCCCGATACACGTGAGCGATCTGTGCCAAGAAGCGTTGAAAGGATAGATCCATGGACCCGTTCTATGACCAGCTGGCGGAAATCGTGGGGCCTGAGTTCGTGTCCGATGCTCCCGAAGAGAAATACATCTATGCCATGGACCCCGGGACCATGCCGCCCTGCGAGCCGGATTACGTGGTCATGCCCGGCAGCACCGAAGAGGTTCAGAAGATCCTGCGGGCCGCCAACGAAAATCGTGTACCCGTAGTGCCCCTGGGCGCAGGCCTGGTGCTCTCCGGCCTGTCGCGGGCCCTGAAGGGCGGCATCGTGCTGGACATGAAGCGCATGAACCACGTCATCGAGGTCAACCAAATGAGCCGCTACGCCCTGGTGGAGGCGGGCACCTCCCAGGGGATGCTGCAGGCCTATTTGAAGAAGCACTGTCCGGATCTCAAACACTCAGCCCCGGACGCCCCGCCGGCGGCCACCGTCGGCGGCAACGTCTCCATCCACGGATCCGGGCACATGTCGGCCGCGGGGGGCTTTCACTCCGACATGCTCAATGGGCTGGAAGTGGTCCTGCCCACCGGCGAAGTGGCCCGCATCGGATCCTGCGCTATGTCCTCCTACTGGAACGCCCGAGCCCCCCTGCCGGACCTGGCGGGGCTTTTTCTTGGGTGGGCCGGGACCACCGGCGTGATCACCAAGCTGGCCATCAAGCTCTATCCCGCCTACCCGCTGAACGACGTGGGGGTCTTCGTTTGCGAGGACCCTTCGCTTGTGCCGGACATCCTTTATCGGATCACCGGCACCCAGGTGGCCGAAGACGTCACCGCCTGGATGTCGCCCAAGCCGGACTGGGCGCACGGTTTCCTGCACTGCAACGTCAACTACGGCGCCCGGACGAAAAACGAGCTGATTTGGAAGCGCAACCTGATCCGGGCGTCGGTGGTGGATTACATCGAAGAGAAGACCGGCGGGTTTCTGCCCCTGCCGGGCCCCATGAAGCAGCGCTTCCTGGAAGTGCCCGCCAGGCAGCTTTCCGTTTTTGCGGATGTGCGCAAGGGGGGCGGCTTCGAATACGTCGGCGCCATCATGCCGGTGGAGCTCTTCCCTGAGGCCTACGCGTTGGGCCTCGACGTCGCCGGACGGGTGGGGGTGGCCTACTCCATGGGCTGCCGGGTGGTGGGCGTCAATCACAGCATGATGTTTTTTTACGCCTATGCCTTCAACCGGGCGGACCCCGACGAGGTGGCCCGGGCCCAGCGGGCCCTGGAGGAAACCAACCAACGGGTGGTGGCGCTGGGGGGTGTGCCCTGGAAAGCCGAGGCCCCGGCCCAGCAGAAGATCATCGACCGGATGGACCCGGCCATGTTTGCCATAATGGGGCGCATCCGTTCGGTGCTGGACCCGAACGGCATCATGAACCCCGGCAACTGGGAGAAGAACGGATGAGACACGCGGAGATTCTCCATCGGTGTTTTCGCTGCGGCTACTGTAAGCTGCCGGGCAATTACGTTGATTTCAACTGCCCGGCCTACGCGGCCTTCCGCTTCGAAACCTATTCGCCGGGGGGGCGCATGTGGCTTCTGCGGGCCTGGCTGGAAAACCGACTGGAGCCTTCCCGACGCTTCCAGGAAATCCTGTTTGCCTGCACGGCCTGCCGCAACTGCGTGGAGCAGTGTGCCCTGCCCAAGATCAAAGCCGAATTGCTGGCGGCCTTTACGGCCGGCAAGGAGAAACTGGTCGAGGAAGGCAAGGTGCCCCCGGCCGTGCGGGACTGCCTGACCAAGCTTCAGCTGTACGGCAATCCCTACGGTATATCCCGGAAGAAGCGAACGGATTGGGCTGCCGATACTGACGTGGACCTGTTTGCGGGCCATGACTATCTGTTTTTTCCGGGAGACGTGGGTGCCTTCGACAGCCGCGGGCAGGAGATGGCCCGCTCGGTGGCAACCCTCCTGAGGCACTTGGGAATTTCTTTCGGCATTCTGGGCGAAAAAGAAGTGTCCGACGGCAATGAGGCTAATGCCATGGGAGAAAGCGCTCTGTTTCAGATGCTTGCCGAAGAGAATGGCCGGCATTTTCAGGAATTGAATGTCAAAAAGATTATTGCGTTGTCTCCACATGGCTTCAACGCCCTCAAAAACGACTATCCGGCCCTGGGGAGCGACTGCCAGGTTTTCCATTACACCCAGATTGTGGCGGCACACGTGGATCGCCTTTCCTTCCCGGAAGTGCAGCCCCCAATGCGGGTGACCTATCACGACCCATGTTATCTTGGGCGCCACAACTGGGAGTACGGGGCTGCGCGAATGGTCCTGGCGGGCCTGCCGGGGGTCGAGCTCCAGGAGATGGACCGATCCATGGGGGATGCCCTTTGCTGCGGCGGCGGCGGTGGCAACCTTTTCACCGACGTCATCGGTAACGGGCCGGAATCGCCGGCCCGGATCCGCGCGGCCGAGGCCCTGGACACCGGTGCCGACACCCTGGCAGTCAGCTGCCCCTCCTGTGCCGTCATGCTGGCGGATGCCGTCAAGACCAACAATATGGATGATCGCATCCAGGTCAAAGATATTTCAGAAATTGTCAATGCAAGGCTGAATAGCACTTTCCCAACCGGGGAATAGGCCGCGTGGCACAAGGTGAAACGGGCACCGAAATATCATTCGGTGTTTACAAGAGAGACGGTATGGCAGCAGAGGAGAAATGCATGGAAATGAAATTCTCATCGGAAGAGGCCAAACGGCGTGCTCTTCAATTGATGTACCGCGGGTATCATTGAGGCCCCTCCATCCTGCAAGTTATGTGGGAGGCCTATGACTTTGGAAATGAAGATTTTTTATGGGCCGGCATTCCTTTCTTGGGGGGTATCGGGGGCTATCAGAATGCGCCCTGCGGGGTGGTGTCGGCCGCGGCCGTCTGCCTTGGATTGCGTCACCGCTGTCCGATGAAGGATAAAGAGCGAGCCAAGCAGGCCCGTCACGCAGTGCGCACATTTTCGGCGAACATCGTGACGGAATTCGATCGGCATTTTGGCGCCATCACCTGCCGGGAGCTTATTGGAATGGATTTTGCCAAACCGGGCGAATATCAGAAGTTTCTGGAATCGGGCGTCTGGAAAGACAAATGCGAAAAATACGCCGCCTTTATGATTGAACGGCTTTATGCGCTTGAAGACCAACCGCCCCTATTTGTTCAAGCACCCTGACCCCCTGGCAGTGATGGGAGCGTTTGGCGTGACGACCTCAACGGTTTTCGGGCTGGCCGGGAGGGATTCACCGGTTCCCTCATATTCACACGGTTTAGGGGCATCTTTAAGTAACAAATCAACTTGGTATACGAAATGACGCGCGGCATCTTTTGAACGATCCGAATGCTGAAAGATTTCTATGGACTCGGGGTCAACTTCAGAAGACGACCACCGTCGCCGTCTTCGAGCACGTACAACGCCCCGTCGGGCCCCTGTTCCACCTCGCGAATCCGCTCATTCCATTCAAAGCGTTCGGCTTCTTCCGCCGTGTCCCCGTTTAAAGTGACGCGGATAAGGGCTCGGGATACGAGTCCGCCGATCAGCGCACTGCCTTTCCAATCGGCAAACAAATCACCGTCATAAATCACCAGACCGGACGGGGCGATGGAAGGCACCCAATATGCCCGGGGGGCTTCGAATTCTGGACGGGTGTCATGATCGGGGATCGGTATACCCGAGTAATGGTCGCCGTTCGATACGACGGGCCAGCCATAGTTTTTACCGGCAATGATCAGGTTCAACTCATCGCCGTGACGCGGTCCCATCTCGTGGACCCACAGCCGTCCGTCGGCATCGAACGCGATGCCCAGCATGTTGCGGTGCCCCACGGTCCAGAACTGCCTGGCAATCTCACCGCGGTCCTGCCACGGGTTGTCATCAGGCACAGTGCCGTCGTCGTTCAAGCGTAGCACCTTGCCTAGATTGCCGTTAAAATCCTGAGCCGGTTCAAATTTCTGGCGCTCGCCGGAGGTGATGAACATTTTACCGTTGGGGCCGAACGCGATGCGATGACTGTAATGGCCCTTTCCGGTAACCTTGGGCTCCTGAACCCACAGCCTTTCCACAGAAGCGAGCTTGGGCGGACTGGTTTTAAGATCGAGCTTGGCGCGGACCACCACCGCCCCGCGCGTGCCGCTATCCTCCCCGTATTCGGCATAGGACAAATAGACCCAGGCATTGCGTTCAAAATCAGGATGCAGCACGACATCGCCCAGGCCGCCCTGACCGCCGTAAGCGACGTCCCACAAACCCTGCACTTCGGTTTTCGATCCGTCGAGGGCAACATGCCACAGCACCCCTCTTTTCTCGGTCACCAGAAGCGTGCCGTCGGGCAGGAACGTCATGGCCCAGGGCTCATCGAACGTCGCGACCTCAGCGGCTGCAAGTTCGGTGCCCTGCGTGCCCTCAATTTGAAAGTCGCCGGTTGCCGCCGGCACCGCGAATAGACTCATCGCAATTAATAAGATCGTGATGCGCATGGGTGTATGTCCCTTCTTTACGGTTCAAAGTCCAAAAGACGTATCGAGAATAAAATAGGCTGCACGATAAACGCTGTCAAACCGCCCTGTCTCCGCAAAATTGCGGCGATGCTTGCGTGATGAAGCATCGCGGGAGCATTACGGGTGCTGATTTCAAATGGTCTTCATTTTACAGATCTGATTGACAACATGATTGGCGATATTACGTCTTCCAAAAACTGCTGTCCAAAAAGTTAGACGACAGCGATATACGACCCCACTGTAATGGCACGGAAAAGGCCGCCATTCGCCTGGCCAAACTCGGGCGGCCGGTAAAAAAAATGATCGGCGGGATAACGGGCTGGCTGGATGAAGGTTTTAGCCTGACCCAATAGCGGGGTCTACACTCTTGACAGAAATATCGGTTGAAAAATCTGTCATCAGCCTTCGAGTTCGACGGCCTCCACCAGGACGCGGGCGGTGCCTTTGTCGTAAAACCCGAGTTTTTTGGCGGCGCCGGCGCTCAAGTCGATGATCCGGCCATCGACGAAGGGCCCGCGATCGTTGACCCGCACGATAATTTCGCGGTTGTTCTCCAGGTTGACGACACGCACGAAGGTGGGCAGGGGCAGATGCTTGTGAGCCGCGTTCAATCCGTTGGGGTTGAAGGCTTCGCCGTTGGCGGTCATGTGCCCGCCTTCCTGATGATAGGTTTCGTAACCGTACCAGGAGGCCATGCCGGTCTCGCGATAGGTTCGGGCCTCCTCGACACTCATGGGCACGTAGCGTTTGCCCTTGACCACGTAGGGCGATGTCTTGACCCGTCCCTGGCGGATGGCTTCCTTGGGCGGCAATCCGTCGATGGATTCGATGTCGTCGTTCGTCAGAGCCCAGCTCAAGGGGGCCATGACCACTGTATAGGTAAACTTGCCGACATGGTAGACGGTCTTGCCGGCGAATTTAGTGACGGTATAGCCCAGTTTCAATGTGCCGACGGTAACATCATAGGTGGTTTCAATGATGCTGCAGGAAAGCAGGCCAAGACAGGCGGCGATCAGGATGAATCTGGGCAAAGGCACGATGGTGGTTTCCGGTTTTTGGAAGCTTTCACAAAAAAGTCTTTTGGCCCCATAGCAGCGTTGGGCGCCCATTTGGATTCCTCGATATTCCGATTTAGCCCTTCTGCTTGCGCCCACCGCATGGAATAGATCAAAATTTTGAGGTCGCTTCAATTCAAAAACAACAAGCAATCGGTGAGATACGACTGTACCCCTATCACAGTTTCTCCCTATTGTGCATGGCCTGCTGAGATTGCGGCTACCGGGTACCTGCAGCCCGGTGAGAGGTGTTGCCGAGTGCGGCCTCTCTGACAACGGTCTGAAAACGCTGTGTGAAATCTCGATTTGCCAGTTTACCTTTCTCCCGCGCCGAGCATCGGCAATTCAGGATGCAAAAATCCCCTTGTGCGAACACATCCGTCAATGTTATAAGCATATACTCGTTACATAAACCATGAAATGACAGGAAACTCAAATTTCGGCGCCCCCGGCATGCCCGACGGACCGGGGGCGCTATGCGCAATCCAACGCCGTTCCCGGCGGTTCGGGAAGGGCAACTCCAGGAAAACCACCATGGATAAATTCGATCAGTTTGTGAATGAATTGCAGGATAAAATTTTTGATGAAGCCCGCGAGGCCTATGGCGAAAGAGGCTTTGACCGCTGGCGCAATCCCCGGCACAACGGCCGGATGGATACGGCCGACAGTTCGGCCCGTGTCACCGGCGACTGCGGCGACAGCATCGAAATTTTTTTGAAGATTGAAAACGACCGGATCCAGGACGCCGCCTATGTTACGGACGGCTGTGGCACCAGCAGCATCTGCGGATCGTTTGCCGCCGAACTGGCCATTGGGAAGGATCTCGACGCCGTGGCCGACATCAACGGGGATGTCGTCGAAAATGCCATCGGCCGCCTTCCGGATGACGACCGGCATTGCGCGGACCTTGCCGCCGCCGCCCTGCAGGAGGCGTTGAGCCGATACATGCAGCGCACGGTTTCCGGTGAATGAGCAACCCTGAACCATAACAACCGATTGGGAGGGATTGAAAAATGACCAAAGTGGCCATTATCCGTTGTGAAAAAAACGAGGACCGATGCCCTTTAACAAGTTGTTTCACGTGTTTGACGACAGCGACGGAAGGGTTTAGCGGATATCAGGAGGCCGCACCCGCCGGCGTTTTTACCTGCCGGTGCCCGGGAGACAACGTCGTCAATCTGGGAAAAATCCTTAAATCCAAGGGGGCTGAAACCATTCATTTTTGCACCTGCTCGTTTGCGGCCAAAACCGAAAACGGCTGGAAAATGGAAAAGGGCGGATTCTGCGATCACATCGATGCGCTAATGAAACAGGTTCATGAGGCTACCGGACTTCCCTGTGTAAAAGGCACGGCCCATCTACCGGAGGGGTATGTCCCGGAAAAACTCTAATGTGTCCATCCATAAGCAGCATCTTTTAGCTCCGGGCGGCGTTTTCGTTCTTTGGAAATGCTCGAAATAGTCCCCTATTCCTGCGCTTTCCCCCCACCGCAAAGAACAGATCAGACGGGAAGTCCCGCGGAGCGGGACAATTCGCTCGGGCCTTGCTCGAAACCAAAAGCTGCCATCGCTTCAAATAGACGCTCGACGGATCCGCCGGACCTCTGAAAGACCGCCACCAGAGCACGTGGGTTTAGATCCAAACCCAGCGTACAAACGCGAACGCTTGGTCAACATCCTCCGAACGCAAGCTTCCTTTATCGGAAAGACGCGCCTATCCCCCGACCGTTGGCACACGTCCATTTTGTACCCGCCTCCTCTTGACCTTCGGGATTTTCAGCCCAAGGTTTGCAGAAGTGATATCAACTTTTTAGACGTCTTATTTCAATTGAAGGGCAGGAGGATTTTATGACGCCCAGCAGCGGACCTAACCGCCCGGACGCCGGATGGACATTCGATAACAGCTACGCACAGTTGCCGGAGGTGTTCTATGTCCGGTTGAATCCCGTACCGGTGCGCGAACCGAAACTCGTGGTTTTCAACAAGCCTCTGGCCCAGTCATTGGGGCTGATCCCCGAGGTCCTGCAGGGCGAAGAAGGCGCCGTTGTTTTTGCGGGCAACAGGATTCCCGAGGGAGCCGAACCGCTGGCCCAGGCCTATGCCGGGCATCAATTCGGCTACTTCACCATGCTTGGCGACGGGCGGGCCATCTTGATGGGTGAGCAGATCACACCGACGGGTGAACGCGTCGACATCCAATTCAAAGGTTCCGGCAAGACGCCGTTTTCACGCAATGGGGACGGGCGGGCGGCCCTCGGACCGATGTTGCGGGAATACATCATCAGCGAGGCCCTGAACGCCCTGGGCATACCCACCACCCGCAGCCTCGCAGTGGTGACCACCGGGGAGCCGGTGTTCCGTGAAACGCCCCTGCAAGGGGCGATTCTCACCCGCACGGCAGCCAGTCACATCCGCGTGGGCACGTTCCAGTATGCAGCAGCGCAGGACAACCCCGACGCGCTCCGGACCCTGGCCGATTACACCCTCCACCGCCACTTTCCGGATCTGGCCGCAGCCGAAAATCCCTATCTGGCCCTGCTGCAAGCCGTCATGGAACGGCAGGCCTCCCTCGTGTCCCGCTGGCTGCTGGTGGGGTTCATTCACGGCGTCATGAACACGGACAACATGGCCCTTTGCGGTGAAACCATCGACTACGGCCCCTGCGCGTTCATGGACGCCTACGACCCGAACACCGTCTTCAGTTCCATTGATCAGAACGGCCGCTACGCCTATGGCCGACAGCCGCAAATCGCCCAGTGGAATCTAGCCCGGTTTGCCGAAACGTTGTTGCCGCTCATTCACGAGGACCAGCAAAAGGCCGTCTCCCTGGCAACCGATGCCGTTTCGGGCTTTCCAGACACCTTCCGCCAATTCTGGCTGGCGGGCATGCGGGCCAAGCTGGGCCTGTCAAACCAGGAAGCGGATGACAGCGCCCTGGTGGAGGACCTGCTCGATGGCATGCAGCGACACGGTGCGGATTTTACCAACACCTTCCGCGACCTGGCATCCGGCTCACTGCCGGAGGCCTCCGTGTTCCAGGCCTCGGATTTCAAGGCGTGGTTCGAACGCTGGCAGGCCCGGCTGAAACGGCAATCCAATTCCCGGGAGGCCTACCGCCGGATCATGAACACCCACAACCCGGCCGTCATCCCCCGCAACCACCGGGTGGAAGAAGCCCTGGCGGCAGCCACGGAGCAGGCCGACTTTTCAGTCATGGAAAACCTGCTGGAAGTTCTGTCCCACCCCTACCAGGATCCGCCGGAAGAAGCCGGCTATCACCTGCCGCCCCCCCCCTCGGTGGAGCCCTATCGAACCTTCTGCGGGACATAGAAGACTGCGCCCAACCTTACATATTCTTTTCCCTCTTGTTCACGGCTCTAATTTTCAGGGCAACCTCTTTCCATCGTTCCTTTTCGATACGGTCGGCACTTTTGTGCTGGCGATGGGCCAAATATTCCAGTTCACGTTTCATTTTCCGGAAGTTTTCCAGCCTGTTCCATGAGAGTTCACCTTCATCGACAGCCTCAAGGACCCGGCAGCCAGGCTCGTGGGTATGGCTGCAGTTGGTGAAACGACATCCCTGACTGAGTTTTTCTATCTCGGGGAACGCCGCTTCAATCCCTTTAGCGACATCCCAGAAGGCAATTTCCCGGATGCCGGGGTTGTCGATCACCATTCCCCCCTGGGGCATCCTGATCAGATCCCGTGAGGTGGTCGTGTGCTTCCCCTTGCCCACATGGCTGCTGATGGAACCGGTAAGTTGTATGGGGCTGCCGTAGAGCCGATTCACCAGGGTGGATTTGCCGGCGCCGGAAGACCCCACCATGGTCGTAGTCCGCCCTGGAGACAGATAGGGTTCCAGAGCATTCAGGCTGGTGTCGTCGGATGCCGACACCAGGTGAATGGGAACGCCGAATGCGACCGCGTCCACTTCACCGACGAACGGTTCCGGATCCTGGTGAAGATCGGCTTTGGTCAGAATGATGACCGGCGTCAGGCCGCAGTTGTAGACCAGGGTCAGGTAGCGCTCAATGCGGCGCAAATTAAAATCTCGGTCAAGACCGCATACGATAAATACGGTATCCAGGTTGGCGGCAATGACCTGTTCCTTTTGCGGCTGGGCCTCCTGTTTGTGATGGGTGCCCGAAGCGCCGCGGGATAAGGCATTCTTTCGCACCAGCACCCTGGAAATCATGGCATCGGTCATGAGGACCCAATCCCCTGTGACCGGATACAAACCTGCGGGGTCATGCTGGAGCCTTCCGGCCAGGGTAGCCAGGCATTCGTTTTTACCGTCGCTTGCGCGAAAGCTGTTTTTGCTTACCCCAACCACTCTGGCCGGGATGATGCCCTCGTTGGCAAAGCGCTCCAGCTGTGTCTGAAAAAAGGACGTCCATCCCATCTGTGAAAGGTGATGCATAGTTTTGTTTTTATATATTTCTTCTTCGATGCTCATCGTCGAGTTCATCCTGTCGTTACTTGTTATTTTCCCGGTTTTGGTCAGCGCATGAACCCGCACGAGACAAGGTATGCAACCCACCGGTGCTTTTGATCGTTTTTAATATTTTGCTGCAGGTGACGTTGCTGACAGGGGGGACAACTATCGGGGTAGATTCTCGATCAGAGATCTGCTGGGTAACAGACGGGAAGAAATCAATCGGTCCTTTAATGGAACCGCTTTGTAGAATAGGGAAGAACGCTGATCAATCCGCTACCCGCAGGAGAAGCCCCTTGTCGGCAACGATTGTCACAATATCCATTATTTTCATAACCATAATAACCTCTTTCTTCTGCTTTCGATAATTGCGCTTCCGTATACGATAAGACCGGGTGCTGTCAAGAATAACCCATGAGCAGCCTTTTGCTGATGGTTGGCAGGGTGACGAGGTCGCCTGTTAAAGGGGACAGGCTTGCAACCTGCCCCCTTTCATAGGGTCGTCCCGGATGGCCTTTATTCCAGGTACCAGCCTATCAGCTTGACCGAGTGGTAGTACTTGACGCAGACGCTTTTGGCGTATTGCGAGCGGTTCACCGGACCGCGCAGCATCAGGCCGTGGTTGGCCTGGCCCGCGGCCCAGTCTTGGACCACGTCGAGCAGATCGATATGGGCGGTTTCGTTTTCCCCGTACAGGGAAAAACTCTTGAGGAGGGTGCCGGGGTAGAAATCGTAAAGCGGCTGCGGGGAGGCCTGCCAGGCGCCGTTGAGCCGGTAGATATCGCATTGGCTCGACAATTCCGCGTTGGTGGCGCCCGGAGTCAGTTCGATGGAATCCCCCAGCCTGATCATCAAGACGGCCTCGACGATTTCTTTGCCCTCCAGGGCATTCATCTCGAAGGTGACCCGGGAGCGAAAATAGTATTGATCATAATATCTGCATTCACCATAATCGGCCTGTTTAACGAAATGGTCGATCCCCCATCCAAGAGTGAAAGAGAAACTGCACTGTTACCGGTTAAGTTGCACGTGAAGCCCTTAAAGTTCATTTCATCCGCCGTTAGATGCAAAAAAGTTGGTCAGGCGGAGATGGTGTACATTCTATGGATCATATGGGAATATGTCTTCGTTTCAAGGAAAACTTTGAGGAACGCATAAAGGATGCAGGGCTGGCGACCGGCGCTTTTCTCAGCGGATTAAAAGCCTTAACGCGGACGAGAACCATGATCGACATCATCGACCACCTGCCCGAAGCCCATATTTCGGCGGGGGTGCGTCTTTACTACACCGGCCTGGAGGCCAAGCTGAGACCAGTTTTCGGGCCTCTGGCGTCAGCCCTGGCCGTGCTGCCCAGCAGCATTCATCCCACCCGCTGCATGACGGCGTTTTCAGAAGGCCGGCTGGCGGGCATTCTTGGCATCCACGACCTGCAGGGCAGCTTTCTGGAGCCGGCCTACGTTATCATGGTCCGGCATTACGGACAGATTTCCGGGGCTTTTCGAACCATGCTGCTAATGCTGCTGGATCACAAGACGCCCCCGGGGGATCTCTACCTCGACGGCATTGTGGTCGAACCATCGCTGCGGAGGCAGGGCATCGGAAGCGCCCTGATCACGGCCTTTGAAGACCGTGCCCGGGACAATGGCTTTGCCACCGTCTCTCTTGAGGTCATCGACATCAACCCCCGAGCCCGCAGCCTATATGAACGCCTGGGCTACCGGCAG
Organism: Deltaproteobacteria bacterium; assembly: GCA_020444045.1. Lineage (GTDB taxonomy): Bacteria > Desulfobacterota > Desulfobacteria > Desulfobacterales > UBA5852 > JABZFP01. Next base: position 444,823 of record JAHLLS010000001.1, on the reverse strand, counting down.
ATAGCAACCTACACCATGGGCCCCTTCAGCCGCTTTTTCGGCTTCCGCACCACCCATCGCCTGACGAAATCCATCCGTCCCGCTGGATCATGAAATGCTTTTGACGGTTCGTCGCCCTTGAAAGGAAACGACGGAACCCATAGTATGGTCTGGATGCAAGATTTCGCTCACATTGAAAAAGGAGAGCCGCCATGCAACCCATCGGCCCCGTCAACGCGCTCTACCCGACCCCGACCACACTGGTCGGCGCGCTGGTAAACGGCAAACCCAACTTCATCACCATCGCGCACATCGGCATCATGACCTTGAGCCAGATTTCGCTGGGGATCCACAAATCCCACTACACCAACGCCGGCATCAAGGAGAACAAGGTCTTCAGCGTCTGTTTGCCGTCGGAAGACCTCATGGTTGAAACCGACTACTGCGGCATCATGACCGGCAAGAAAACCGACAAGGCCGCCATCTTCGATGTCTTCTACGGGGATCTTGAAAAAGCGCCCATGATCCGGGAATGTCCGGTCTGCATGGAGTGCCGCCTGGAGCGCATCGTGGATTTCACCGAGCATGACGTCTTCGTGGGCGACGTGGTGCAAACCCATGTCCATCCGGAGGTGCTGGAGAAGGGAAAGATCGACATAGGCAAAGTCAAACCGCTACTCTTCGATATGGCCAGCAAGGGCTACTGGTCCCTCGGCCCCCGTGTGGGCAATGCCTGGGGAGAAGGAAAAAAGCTAAAGCGGAAATTGCACTAGAGTTGCAAGGCGGGTGGTTTTGGAGAATGGTGCGAAGGTGGCAAGACGGTATAGGCCTGGGGTAGGATTTGAGGAGCCGAGGGTTCAAGGATTCGAGTGATTCGAAAATATGTCTTTAGATTTCTGCCCCCTGGAACCCTCGGATCCTTGAATCCTGAGTGTGAGCCCCTATTCTTCGATACAACCAGAATACAACTGTAAATGAAAGACAATCCATGACAAAGGAAACCCATCCTATTCCCCCCATTAGAAAAATCGCCATCCTGGGCGCCGGCGCCATGGGCGGCGCCTATGCCGCCATGCTCAATTCCGTGAACGCTTTCGACACCACCTTCGTGGCGCGCGGCCCGCGCGCCGAACGCCTTGCGCAGGACGGTTTGGTCGTCAACGGGAAAACGCTTAAGCTTCCGGTCGTCCAACCGGATCATGCGGCAGCCCCTGCCGAGCTAGTCATTGTCGCCCTGAAGGACCACCATCTCAACGATGCCCTGGACGATCTTAAACCCCTTGTCGGAGAGCAAACCACCATCATCTCCATTATGAACGGCCTGGAAAGCGAAGCAATCATAGGAGAGGGCTATGGTCCGGAAAAATTGCTCCTGTCCATCGCCGTCGGCATCGATGCCCTGCGGGACGGCAACCGCATTTCCTATTCCAACCCCGGGAAGATCCTGTTCGGCAAAACCCGGAACAAGGAAATCAGCCCGCGGGTAAGGCAGCTGCAGGAAACCTTCACCCGGGCCGGCATTCCCTACGAGACACCGGAAGACATGCAGCGCACCTTGTGGTGGAAATTCATGATCAATGTCGGCATGAACCAGGCCTCGGCCGTGATGCGGGCACCCTACGGCGTCTTTCAAACCTCGCAAGATGCCCGCGCGCTGATGCGGGCCCTCATGCAGGAAGTCATTTCACTGGCCAAGGCATCGGATGTCAATCTTTCGGAAGCCGACATCGAAGACTGGTGCGCTATCCTCCAGACCCTGTCCCCCAATGGGAAAACATCCATGCTGCAGGACATCGAGGCCGGCCGTCAGACCGAGGTGGATGTCTTTGCCGGCAAAGTGGTTGCCCTTGGTCGCGAACGCGGGATCGCCACCCCGGTCAACGCCGCCATGCTCCATGCGATCCGTGTGCTGGAGTGCGGCACGTTATAAATGACCGTTGATTGACGCTTTAGGGCGATTGCCCTTAGGATTACATTTCCTTTTCACTGGCACTTTCTGTCAGATTCAACGACGGCTTTGGAAAGTCAACCGCGCTTTCATGAATAGAAAGAAGAAGATGAACATCCTCCGGGCCACCCAAGAAGACGCCGAACAGATTGCCGCGATTGTCCGCGAATCGCACCGCGATGTGGCGCAAATGTTCAACCTCACCCAGGAAAACAATCCCAAACACCCCTCTTTTTGCACCCAGGATTGGGTCTTGTCCGATTTCCAAAGAGGCGAGGAATATTTCCTTTACAAGGCTGAAAACACTCTTGCCGGATGTGTGGCCTTCGAACAGCCCGACCCTGAAACAGCCTACTTGAACCGGCTGTCCGTGCGGCCCCCATATCGTCACCAGGGCGTCGGTGCGGCCCTGGTCGGCCACATCATGGCCTATGCCCGATCCAAACAGGTACAGATTATCAGTATCGGGATCATCGCGGCCCACGACATTCTCAAAAATTGGTACCGGGGGTTGGGGTTTATCGAAAAAGAAACCCGCCAATTCGAACATCTGCCGTTTGATGTGACCTATATGCACTTCGAATTATAAACAGAACGAAAAATAGGCGCACTGAAACCTCACACCATCACCTGCCCCGTGCATTGCCTTTTCAGTTATGTCTGGCATCTGGCCCTTCGCTGCCGATCGCTTCGGGCCGATCCGCAAACGTCGTTTCATGCCGCGCCAGATGAAAGCTTCCGCAATCCGGCGACATGATTCGTGATGATCATGGTACCGTCCTTTCTGGTGTGGATGTGGACGGATCGGCCGCCGGGGCGTCGAAGCGCCGGTCTTCCCAGTGCATGTATCCGACGATCGCCTTGATTGCCATGTTTCGCAGGAGTTTGGGCGGCCAGGGAATGGTCCGCCGGTTGACGAAAAACACCTCGGTCAGATCGGTCTGCCGGCCCAGCACCATGTCACTGAGCGTTTTCCCATTGAGATGGGTCAGGCTTACACCGTGACCGACGCAGCCCAGGCTGTAAACCACGTTTTTGTCTCCCAGGTAGCCAAGGGCTGGCGCCATATCCAGCGGGACCGAGACCGGACCGCCCCATTCGTGGGTGAAGCGGATGTCCTTAAGGGCCGGGAACAGCTGGCGTACGTCCTCTTTCAGCCCGGCAAAAGTGGCCGGGGCGAGATCCTGATCCATATCATCGCCGGAAGCGGTAACCGAGACATCCCGTCCGCCCATGAGCAGGCGATTGTCCTCGGTCAGCCGGTAGTAATGGACCAGGTTGCGGGCATCCTCGATACCCTGGCGATTTTGCCAACCGATTTCGGCAAACACTTTTTCAGGGATGGGCTCCGTGAGGACAATGTGGGTCCAGACCGGAACCTGTTTGGTGCGCAGCTGCGGAAAAAAGTGTGACCAGGCGTTGGTGGCCATGACCGCCTTGTCGGCTCTGACCCGGCCTCTGGTGGTGGTCAACACGACGTTTCCACCCTGCCGGGATATCTCCGCCACCGGACTGCGTTCGTAGACCGCAACGCCCATGCGGGTGATGACCGCTTTCCAGCTCCAGGCCAGTTTAGCCGGGTTCAGGATGCCGCAGCGCGGTTCCCACCAGGCTCCAAGGTACATGGGGCTGCGGACTTCCCGTTCCAGTTGCGCCTTGTCCAGCCACTCGATGCCGCCCAGGCCCAGCTTGTGGGCCAGTTCAATCTCTTCCAGAATGCGCGCTCTGTATTTCTCGGAAGTGGCCACCCGGAGAAATCCGGGATGCTCATAATCGCAGTCCAGGTCCAGTTCAGCCACCAGATCCCGCAGCAGGTCCACCGCCTTTTCCATGTAAAGGTGGGCCTCCCGGGCTTTCCTCTTGCCAAACCGCAGGGCCGTGATTCCCAGGGTAAGCCCGAACAGGGTCATGTTGAAACCGCCGTTGCGCCCACTGGCGCCGAATCCGATCACCTCGCTCTCCAGGATGGCGATGCGCAGCCCCGGTTCTTTCTTTTTCAGGTGATAGGCCGTGGAAAGGCCGGTGAATCCGCCCCCGACGATCGCCACATCGACATCGATATCGGCGGACAAGGGTTGACCCGGTGCATAATCCCGGGTCGACAGCCAGTAGCTTTTTTCGCTGAAGGGTTTCGATTCCATTTTGCCCCGCTCCTTGTTCGAGATTTTTGGCATCCAACAATGTGTTGGTCATACAACCGAATATGATTGGTGACAGAAAACCACTTTTTGGCAAGGATCACGACCGGCAAGGCATATCTCCAGCGAACGATGAACACTGGTTGCAGTGAACGGCCACCACGGCGGATCAGGGTGGAAAAAAGCCACCCCCTTAACCACATGATGCCATGGCCGAAGGTCTTAGAAACACAACATATGGGTTAACTTGTCCTATTTCCCCACAATTTGACCTAATTATTGTAAAAAAAGAGATATTCACTTGCTTTCTGCCACAAGAAAGCCTATCGTTATGCAAATCAACACGGTTTCACCATTCTGGTGAACCAGGAGCATTCTGAAGGAAAACCCCATTGATCAAGATGGCATCCTCCAGCAGGCGACGTTGAAAATTTGAAGAAAGGAGGATAATATCATGGCCAATGGAACAGTAAAGTGGTTTAACGATCAAAAAGGATTCGGATTCATTGAGCAGGAAGACGGACCGGATGTATTCGTCCATCATTCCGCAATCAATGCGACCGGTTTTAAATCCCTCAGCGAGGGCGACCGAGTTACCTTTGATGTAGAGCAGGGCCCGAAAGGTCCGGCAGCAGCCAATGTCACGGTAGTTTAGTTCCCCGCCCGGTTAAAAAAGAGGCATTTCTTCGCTGACTGAAGAAATGCCTCTTTCTTTTCTTATCCCCCTCTCATGTTTTTCATCAAGGAGATCGCCCTATGGCAAGATCTAATTTCTCGTTTAAAAAACGTCAAAAAGAATTAGAACGCAAAAAAAAGCAGGAAGAAAAACGGCAACGCCGGATGGCGAAAAAGGAAACCGAGGAAGAAACGCCCGTCGAAGCGGATAGTGACGTTGACCTGCTTGCGCCGAAACCGGAAACCAATGAAGATCCGGAAGCGCCCGCCGATGAACCGCTTGCCCCCTGAACCGGATACGACCCTGATACGGATTGCCCCTTGACCGATCCCGGCCCTTGATCAAGGGCCGCGGCCTGGCCCAAGCCACTCCCGTCTTTACCCCATCATTTGAACACCACCACCGCCGCACCCCGAAAAAATCAGCGCCGCGGCACCACCTGCTCAGTTCCTGCCAGAACCGCCTTCTGAATCCAGCACTCATCAGGCAAACTGTTTGAGGGTTTTCAGATAGCCCGGATAGCAGGACAAATAAAACGACAAGGCCCGTGCGAAATCCTGGCCAAGGACGCCATCGATGAACATCTGGCTGATTTCACGCTTGCGCAGAAGGGTCATCTGGGCCGTGATGAGAATGTGGCGCTCCTCTTCCGTGAGGGTTCCCAGAAGCTGGAGCAGGGCGCTCCGGGCACGGGGCTGGTACATATAGAAATAGAGGAGATCGAGGGCGTGGATAAAAATAATTTTTTCCATATCACGCGCTTCGGCATTGGCCCGCTTGCGATACTGGGCGGGCTTGTCGAGAATCTCCAGGGTGCGCGACTCGGGAAAAAGCAGTTCCAGTTGCGCGTAGATGTCAAACAGGGCCGCGAGCTTCTTGCGATATTCGCGGGAGCGCATTTGAATGTTCTTGAAACGATCCGCTGTGCCCTCGATGATGCCGGCCACCATGTCGGAAGCGGCCTTGCTGATCACGGCGGCCCATTTCTGAAGGATCAGGTTGGCCGTGCCAACGCCCGCAAACGTCAGCAGGCCGCCCAGTGCCAAGTTGAACAGGATGGCGATGGGAATGGAAAGGATGCTGCGAAAGAAATTGCCCAGGACGGCCCCGCGCGGCAAGCCCCGGAAAGCATTGTGGCTGGACAGGTAGATGCCGTTGGTAAGGGCCATAAAGGTGTAGAGGGCTACCGGCTGGGTGGTGGTGTTGATATTGAACACATTGTCAAGAATCACCGTTTTGGCCACAAAATCCAGCAGCGGCACGGAAAATCCGGTAAAAAGCAGGGAGTCGGCAATCCGATCCCAGCTGACATAGGCGTTCCACCGCAACAGCGGCGAACGGCGCAGCCCACCACCGCCCAGCACCGATTGCAGAATATTGCGCAAGCCGGTAATGCCGAACCAGATAAACGCTCCGCAATAGGCCAGCAGCCACCAGTCCTTGGTCAGGGCAAAGGTGGCAAATGCCGGGATAAACCCGATCAGCACCTTGATGCAGTTGCGCAGGTTGGAGTTGAGATAGGTCCAGGACAGGCGCGGCCGTGTTTTTCCCAGTGCCGGCGGTGTCAACCGCAAGTGGTTGTCGACTGTCTTTTGCACCCCGCCCAACGTGACCAGGTTTCCATGCGACGTCATGCTGGAGGCATCGCCCAGAACCGCCCAGTCCACAACACGGTCATGGCCGAGATAGCGCAAGCCCGGCAGCCAGGCACTCAAGCGATGGGCCGGACGGCGATGCGCATTGGCTTCCCGGCGGGGCACCAATGTCTGGCGCTTATGGACGGGGATCCGCATCGGAATCATGGCGCGCCCGGCCCCGATATCGCGTTTGATCCGGTTCCAGGCTCGTCGCGGCAGACTCTCGATCACGGCCAGACCCATCCCATGAATACGAAGCGTTCTACCGGTGGAATCGCTGCCGATCCGGGCCTTGAGGGGTTTTCCCTTGTAAAGCGCCTGTAGGCCGATGATGTCGTGCAGGATATAGGTGAGCTTTTCGATCTGCGCGCGCTTGTCCGGATCCCCCTCGGCCGCCTTTTCCACCGATGCGATAATTTCCAGGATAATCCGCTTCAGAGCGATGGGGTTCTGTTCATTGATGGCTTCCTGAAGACGACTGATGGTTTCGATATGGGCCGTCTGGGCCGTGGCCCAATCTTTCAGGTTAAAGATTTCCAGACGTGAAATCATGCCATCGCAATCGTAAATCAACTCCAGCACATCCCCCACCTGAAGGTGGGTCAGGTTCAGGGTGATACGGTAGCCGGCCTGCAGAACGGCCAGGCGCTCCAGCAGCTGTCTGGGCGTGAGGGTCAGCAAGGACGGCTCTTGATCCCCCCCCTTCGGTTGCATGGGATGGGGAATTCCCGGATTATTCGATGGCTTCAGGTAGTCCGCCGCCAGCGCTTCCAGATCCCGTCCATTCCACACTTCGAACCAGCGGGAAATCTCCTTGCGGGCGGCTTCGTCAGCCGCGGGGTAGCGCTCTCGCAGGACCGCCGCCTTGGTCTGCAGGGCCGCCAGCATTTTCTGGCGGACAAAGGCTTCCAGGTGAAGGATAGATCGCTGACCCATGCCGACGAAGGCCAGGAATTCCTTTGGATCGATCGGACTAAGCTCCACGTCATACTGGTCGTTGATGTGTTGTAGGTGAACTGTGTTGAAGGCCTCCAATATGGCCATGACATAGGCCTGCTGATAGCGCGAAAGGGCCCGCCCTTCCTGCATCAGCTGACTGACGGCGGGTTCCTCTAAAAAACACAAAAAGGATTGGGCATCGGCAAACCCGCGCGGGGTCCAGATCAACTGGATAAAGCGATCGCGGTAGCGCGCCGGGAACTCAATGCCGATGCGCACATCGATATCCAGGATCTCGGCCGCTTCCAGCAATTCGGCGGCAAACCGGGGCTCGATATAATTGTAATGCACCACCCGCAGACGTCGGATACCCTTGATCCAGGCGTCCATGATCAAATGGGTGGAAGACTTGCGTCCTTTGGTATTGACGTCATGCACATGGTCGTCAAAGGTCACCTGGTTCCATTCTTCCGGCATTTCCAGAAGATGGTAGCGCAGTAATTGCTTGCGCACGATACGGGGCTGCCCCATAGCCGTAATGCGAAAATCGTGCGCCAACTCAAGCTGGCGGTAGTGGTCGCCACGAGCCCGCACCAGTTCCTTCATGATCTGCAGCAGGATCCGGGCCGTGTTTTTGGGCATGGAGCCTTCGGCCGTGTCCAGCACTTCGTCTTTCAGCGAACGCAGGGCGCTGAGGCGGTCGTCCATCCGGCCGATTTCCAGCGAGGTTAGGAGGTGCACCATGGCATAGGCAATGCGCAGGCTTCTTGATTCCGCCATTTCCTTGATGCCGTGGGGGTGAAAATAGCCGTAATACTGCTTCCGGGCATAGCTCAGATCTTTGTCCTGGCGAAGGACGGCACAGATGATCTCGATGAGTTCATTGTCACGCCGATCGAACAGCAGACGCGAAACCGGCGGCAACGCGTCAGGATCTGGGCTCTGGCCCGGTGGCTGTTTTTCTGTATGGTGTTCTTCGCTGTACATGGTGTCCCATTCGCCCGACACAACACGATCGGTGGCTAAAAATGACCCGATTCATGGTTAAAAAACGCTGGGGCCTGCCTGACGTCAAGGTGACACATGGATACGGCTTGGTATAAAGGGAAAAAGCCGTTTTGCAGCCATGTCGTCCCTGCGCGTTAAGTCGGGATTTGAAACGATTCTAACAATTTTCTAACAATTCGACAAGGTCCATGCCATGCCGTCACGTCGAATATCACCCGCTTTCTGCAGCCGCTGCCCGTGATCTCCAACCCCTTGTGATGTAGCCGGCTTGCAGTGATTCCCGGTCTCCTGGACATCCCGTCCTTGACGCCCACGCCCGAAGAGGCCATATTGCACGGGGATTTCGGCAACAGCGAAGGGACTGGCGGCCGAAGGCGAATCCCGGCGTGTTTCCAACCTCCGGCACGCCTACCCAACCATCCTGATTCGGAGCACGATCATGACAGACCCCAAACTGCGCGGCCGCTTCATCCCGTTTCGCAAATCCGACCTCATCGCCATGTGTCGCGACGCCGGGCTGGTGCCGAACAAGGCCGAAACCCACTTCAATGACTTCCACCGCATTCTGGGAGCCCTTCTGCATTTTGAATACCACCAGCTACTGGAGTCCCTCAAGGACGCCTACGCCCCATTCAACCCCGATGCCGACACCCGTTCATTGAAACCGCTGGACCGGGAGGCCCTGCTGACACACCAGAAATCCTTTGTTCAACAAATGAACACCTTGCTGGATGCCGCCAATTTCGAACCCATAACGGATGCCGATTTAAAAGAAGCTCTCGCCGAGGAATCGCTTTTCAAAATTCGCCTGGCGGTCGATTTCGATGATTTCGAAGAAGTGCTATTTTTCCGGCGGGGCGAGCGCCTGCAGCAGGAAACCCTGGTTTCGTTCGCGGGCCTGAAAAAAACCCCCACGACGTTCACCAACTACGACCGGGTGGTGGTCTATATCAAATTCAAGGAGGAATCCTATTTCAAGGCGGCCGATCGCAAGAATCTTCCCTATCAACCCGGGGCCACCCTGATCAAACTTTTCCAGAACGTCCCCAAAGCGGATCTGGAAATGCTCTTTCCCAACAGTGAAGTGCGCATGAAAACCATCGACAAGCTGATCATCGGCATTCCGGCCGCCGTAAGCGGCGTGGTCGTGGTGGTCTCCAAACTGGGCGCCTCCCTGGCACTGGTCGGTGGCCTGGTGGCGTTCTGGCTAGGCTTGCGCGACACCGCGGTGGAGATCAATCAGAAGCACTTGGTGGCGCTGGGGTTGGGGATGTTGGCATTAGGCGGCTTTTTGTTCAAGCAGATCAGTAAATTCAAAAACCGCAAACTACGCTTCATGAAAGCCCTGTCTGAAAATCTCTATTTCAAGAACCTGGACAATAATGCTGGGGTTTTCCATCATCTCATCGACGCGGCCGAAGAAGAAGAATTCAAAGAAGCCCTGCTGGCTTATTTATTTTTAGCACAAAGTGGTAATGGGCTGACCCGTCGGCAGTTGGACGAGGCGGTTGAATCCTGGCTGGAAAAAGATTGGGATTGCGCCATCGACTTCGAAGTTGCCGACGCGCTGGCCAAACTGGCGCGTTGGGGACTGCTGCAACACCACGGCGACCACCTGGAAGTCCTTCCCCTGGCGGAAGCCAAGGCCAAGCTGGATCACACCTGGGACAACTTCTTCACCTACCACCAGTCCCCGACCCCATGAAGCCCCGCTTCTGAGATCATCCACCACTTAGGAACGATTTCGGGGCATGCCTGAATAGGTGTTACCGACGTTGAAGAGAATGGGTTCTTTCCCTTTTGCCACATGCCGCGCATTGACGAGAAAACCATCCCGGCTCAAGCGGAGAAAAATCCCCCAAGACGCCTACACCCATCGCATCTTGATCAGTATTTTGTACATGGTGCCAAAGGCCTTGCCATAGGGCGGGTAGAGGAAGGATGCGCCCAGCGGCCGGGCCGCCTGCTGAAAAACAGGCCGCAGCTTGGAGAACTCGGCAAACCCCTCGTAGCCGTGATACTGCCCCATGCCGCTGTTGCCGATACCGCCAAAGGGCATGTCATGCTGGGCCACGTGCATGGCACAGTCATTGATGCTGACGCCCCCGGACATGGTGCGGGAGAGAACGGTCTCCCGAACCTGGCGGTCATTGGAAAACAAGTAGAGGGCCAGCGGGCGCTCATGGCCGTTGATATAGGCCAGCGCCTCGTCCAGGGTGCGATAGGGCTTGATCGGCAGCAGCGGGCCGAAAATCTCGTGCTGCATCACTTCCATGTCATCGGTCACGTCCCGCAGAATCGTCGGGGGTATTTTGCGCAAATCCGGGTCCGGGGCCGCTCCCTCGAGCAGGTTGACCACCGTGGCCCCTTTGGCGCGCGCGTCCTCGATCACACCGATTAAGCGCTGGTAGCTGCGGTCGTCAATGATCGAGGTGTAGTCCGGCGTATCAAGACGCGGATAGCGCTGGCGGACAATGGGACCCGCGGCCGCAATAAAGGCGTCCACTTTGTGAGCCGGCAACAGCAGATAGTCCGGGGCCACGCAGGTCTGGCCGGCATTCATGTATTTGACGTGCAGAATGCGTTCGGCCGCCGTCTGAATATCGAAATCTTCGTCGATGAGAGTCGGTGATTTGCCGCCCAGTTCCAGCGTTACCGGGGTCAGGTTGTCGCCGGCGGTTTTCATCACGGTGCGTCCGGAGTTGGGCGACCCGGTAAACACCAGGTGATCGAAGGGCAGGGGCGTAAAATCACGGGCGGCAACGCCCGGCAGAACCGCCAGCAGATCCTCGGAGAAGACCGGCGCCAGGATGTCATGCAGGAGATGGCAGAGCCCTTGCGCATTCGCCGCCATTTTGATCATGCAGCGGTTTCCGGCCGCCAGCGCACTGGTCAGCGGGCTGATAACCAGGAAAAGGGGATAGTTCCAGGGGGCGATAATGCCCACCACACCTTTGGGCTGGGGAATCACCCGGTTGCGGGCACCCTTGAACCACAGGGCCACATGACGCTTGCCGGGTTTCATCCATTTTTTTAGATGCCGGCGCGTATAGCGCAGCCCGTCGATGGCTGGAAAAAGCTCCAGGATTTTGGTTTCATGGATTGAACGATTGCCGAAATCCTTTGAAATGACCTCGGCAATGGCGTCCTGATGCTTGACCAATACGGCCTCCAGCTTGTGCAGATTGTCCCGGCGCTCCTCGAGGGAAAACGGTGGACTGTTCAGGACGGCTTCTTTCTGGCGCCGGAAAATGTCACGAGCGCGGCCGGTGTCCGTGATGGAAAGCACGTTTGCCGTTTGGTTCATGCGGTTATCCTCCCGGTGTTGGCGATTTCATTGCTATAACTCATAAGCCTCCAAGACCGCATAATCAAGACCAGCTCCCCGTTTGAACGCCAGCGGGTCAATCGCGTCCGAATACGGTGGGAACGCATCAATTATGGTTGATGACCACCATCTTGATGGTGGTCATATCCTCCATGGCAAAGCGAACGCCTTCGCGGCCCAGACCGCTACGCTTGTTGCCGCCGTAGGGGAAGTGGTCCAGCCGAAAGGTCGGCGTGTCGTTGATCATCACACCGCCCACGGCCAGGGTATTGACCGCCTGCATGGCTTTGCGGATATCGTTGGTGTAAACCCCGGCCTGCAGCCCGAAATCCGAGGCATTGATGAGGGCTAACCCCGCCTCAAAATCATCATAGACCACGATCGATACCACCGGCGCAAAGGTTTCCAGGCACATCACCTTCATGGATTCGGTGACCTGGGTGAGCACCGTCGGCAGATACATGCGACCCTCGGCCCGGCCGCCCGTGGCCACCACTGCCCCCTGGGCCACGGCTTCGCGCACCCAGGCATCGATGCGCTGGACTTCCTGACGGTCGATCATGGGCCCCACGTCGCAAGCCGGATCCAGGGGATCACCCACCTTAAGGGCGTTCACCTTGTCCACAAAAAACGTCGTAAACGCTTCCGCGCAATTCCGGTGCACGTAAATGCGCTGCAGGGAGATGCAGACCTGGCCGGCATTGGCAAAGGCACTCACCACACAGCGCTCGGCCGCCTTGGCCAGATCGGCGTCCGGCTCGATCAACGTGGCCGAATTGTTGCCCAGCTCCAGGGTGACCTTCTTGATGCCGGCTTTTTTGATAATCTGTTCGCCCACCGCCGGCGAGCCGGTAAAGGTGATTTTCTGACATGCCGGATGCGTCACCATGGCATCCCCCACCACCGCCCCGGCACCCACCACGATGTTAAGCACTCCCCGTGGCAAACCGGCCGCCATTAATAGTTCACCGAGCTTCAGGGCGGAAAGGGGCGTGGTGGACGCCGGCTTCAGCACCACCGTATTGCCCGCCGCCAGGGCCGGGGCCACCTTGTGGGCCACCAGGTTCAGCGGGAAATTGAAAGGTGTGATGGCGCCGATGACCCCCACCGGCTCCCGCACCCAATAACCGAAACGGTTTTCCCCGAAACGGCTGGCATCCATGGGAACGGTTTCGCCATGAATGCGTTTGGCCTCCTCGGCCGCGAACTTGAAGGTTTCACTGCTGCGCTGCACCTCGTTGAGGGAAAACTTCCGCGCCTTGCCCGTTTCCAGACTGATGATCTCGGCCAACTGATCGGCACGCTGCCAGAGCTGATCGGCCACTGCCTCCAGCATGGACGAACGCGCATGGGACGGCACTTTTTTATAGGTTTCAAATGCGCGGGCCGCGGCCGCGATGGCTTCGTGCGTGACCGCCACGTCGGCCAGCGGGACGGTGGCAATGACCTCGCCGGTGTATTTATTCTGCACATCCAGCACCTGACCGGTTTCCACCCACTGGCCGTCGATCAAGGTTTTGTATTGTTTTGGCATGATGATTCCTTTCAAATCGCGATGCAGGGTCCCCGACAGGCCTTGCCACTGTTGCTGTCAGGTAATCCCCAAGGGCATGGTCGTTTGGCAGACATCTTTTGATATCATTGGAACGGGCGGCCGGATTTCAAGGTGTCATTTCTCGAGCGACAATACCGGCAAGGGATTGCGATAGCGTTAAAGCTTCTCGACGCGAACGGCACAGGCCTTGTATTCGGCCGTCAGCGTGACCGGATCAAAAGCCGGATTGGTCAGCCAGTTGGCATTGGCCTCCCTGAAATGAAACGCCATCCAGACCATACCCCGCGAGACGCGATCCGTCACGTGCGCTTTGACGCGCACTTCCCCGCGACGGGACAGGACCCGCACCGTCTCCCCCGGTTGAAACGGCAGGGATTGGCCGTTTATGGTGAGGGTCTCTTTTTCCGACATCGCGGTCTCCTTGCGGGGATGAAGTCCAAACGCTGATATCAGGCAACCGCTTTACGAACGGTGACGTAATGTTCCTGCAAAGCCATGGCGCCGCCGGCCCTGTCCCATTTGTCCAGCCCGCCGCACATCAAACGCTGTTCGGCCAGGCCTCGGCCGAAGGCCCGGCTTTCCACCGGCAGGGTATGACCGAAGCCGTGCAGCACGAAAACTGCTTCCGGATGAATCATCTCGGTCAGTTTGACCGTAATGTTGCCGGCTTCGCCGTTGGCCCCCACCAGGGCCTCGTCCCCGTCCGACAACCCTAATTGTTCGGCGGCGGCGGTGTGCATCCAAAGGGTGTTCTCCGGCACATGTTCGAAGAGCAGGGGATTGTTGACCGTGTGGCCCTGGGTGTGAACACCGCAGCGGCCGAAGGTGATCCGGAATTGCCCTTCCGGTGGGTGGGAGCCTTCGTAGGGCTTGAGCGACAGCAGTCCCTGGGCCTCCCACTTGGGAGCGATGATTTCGATTTTGCCCGAGTCGGTCTTGAACCCGATATTGTCCTGGGAGCGATAGCGGGGGCCGTCGGCCAGGGAAACGAACCCCCTGGCCTCGAAATCGTCCCGGGTCACGCCGGTGCCCTGCAGTTGATAGTCCCAGATGTCTTCGATGGAATCGAAGGCCAGCGCATCGAGCCCCAGCCGCTTGGACAGGCCGGCGATAATTTCCCAGTCAGCCCGTGTGTCGTAGCGGGGGGTTACGGCCCGGCGGCGCATGAAGAAATAGGGATTGAGTCCGTTTTTGCACGCCAGGATGGATTCCCGCTCCAAATAGGGTGATAGGGGCAACACGACGTCCGAATACCAGGCCGTATCCGACCAGGAGAAGGTGACCGCCACCAGAAAGTCCAGCGCGTCCCAAATTTTTTTCAATGCTTCCGGATCGGGGAATCCCATCAGAGGATCATGCCGGTAGGCAATGTAGGCCTTCACCGGATAGGGATCTGCGGTGCGAATGGCTTCAAAACCCAGATGCAGCAGGCCCGGGCCTTTGTCAAATTGCGGGTAACGCCAGCCCACGCCGTCCGCCCGCTTGTCTGAAGGTGCCGGAAACAGATCCACCAGCGCCTGCAGCCCTTTACCGCCGACATCCGCCGGGGTGTTGGCCCGGGGCAGTCCGCCCTTGGCCCCAATGGCCCCCAGCAGAGCATTGATGATGTAGATCGTGCGCGACATGTAAAAGGAATCGTTATAGCGGGCCGTCATCCAGCCGGGGTGCCAGATCACGGCCGGCTTGGCCGTGGCCAGTTCCCGGACGAAATTGACCAGTGCCTCGGCCGGCACGCCGGTTTCGGTCTCGGCCCATTCCGGCGTGTAGGGCTCGACAAACGCCCGCAGGGTATCAAAGTCTTTCATCCAGCGTGTGACAAACTCGACGTCGTAAAGACTGTGGGTGATCAAAACGTTGATGACGGCCAGGTTGAAGGCATAATCCGAACCCGGACGGATCATGAAAAAACGGGTGGCCTTGGTGGCCGATACAGTGGCCCGGATATCGATGACCGTCAATTTGCATCCCCGATCCATGGCACCCATCAGATCGTTCACCTCTTTGACATTGATGGCCTCGAACATGTTGCGGGTCTGGAGCACCACATGGCGGGCGTTTTTGAGATCGTACACCACCCCCTTGCGGCCGAAACCGAACAGGGATTGAGCGGCATGGTGGACATTGCGGGCACATGAGGCATCGTGGTTGGACCAGTTGGGCGACCCCAGCCCCCTTACGAAAGACCGGTGCAGATCCCGGAACGGCCCCCCCCGGTCCGAGAAAAGGATGCTGCGCCCGCCGTGGGCATCGATCACCTTTTGCAGCTTTTCGGCGGTATAGTCCAGGGCCTCGTCCCAACCCACCGCCTGCCATTTGCCTTCCCCCCGGGCGCCCTTGCGGATCATGGGGTTCCGGGGGCGTTCCGGATCTTCGATCAGCGCTTTACCGGCTGCACCGCGCCCGCATAGCGCGCCTTCAATCCCTTTGACATGGGGGTTGCCCTGGATGAAGCCGACCTGCCCGTTGTCCGTTTCGACCTGAATGGGGCAGCGAACGCTACACATACCGCAGACGCTGAAAACTTTTTCGTTAGACATCGATACCTCCTCCGGGAATTAAGCGGGCGGCCGGGCCTTCGGCAAACGCCCTGGGGAATGTGTCAAGCACGTCGCTATTTACCGAATCCGCATTTAGGAAATGTGCAGGTCTTGCAACCCAGACAGAAAGCGCCTTCTCCAAGTTGGGCCAGATCACGACGTCCCACCGTGACACCGGCCAGCAGACGGGGCAGGACCAAATCGAAACTGGTCGCTTTGTGGTAGAGGGCGCAGGCCGGCACACCGACAATCTGGGTATCTGCGATGCGCGCCAGAAAAAGCATGGCCCCGGGCAGCACCGGTGCGCCGTAGATTGCGGCTTCCGCCCCGGCATCGAGCAGACCCAGGCGGGTAACGTCATCCGGGTCCACGGACAGGCCCGCGGTGGTGACCAGCAGGTCCACATGCGCCTCTCGGGCTTCGGCCACCGCCTCTGCAATGGTGGCCCGCTCATCGGCCACGACCTTCTGCCAGACCACCCGGCAGCCGAGTCGCTGTACCTTGTTGCGAATGACGGGCGCAAATCCGTCGACGATTCGTTTTTCAAAAACCTCGGTGCCCGTCACAAGGATACCGACGCGCGCCCGACGCATGGGCTTCACCGTGAAAAGCGGTCCCCGGGTCAAAAGGGCCATGGCCTGATCAAACTGAAGCCGCGGAAGATAAAGGGGTATGGCCCGCGTCGCGGCCAGGGGACGCCCGGCCTGCACCACGGAACAGGTCTGCCGGACGGCACACATAACACCTTCGATCATGTTGAAGGCCTCCAGAAGGTGCTTATCGACCACCAGCAAGCCGTCCTGCCGAGCGGTAAATGTGATCTTACCCTCGCGGGGGATACCATTGTGGGCAATGCCGTCACCCGCCATGGCATCGGCAAAGGCGCGTGCCGCATCATCCTCGTGAACCCACTCGGCAACCGGGGGAGGATTTTCCTCGACATAGAGATGGCGCCGACCCATGCGCTGCAGACGACAGATATCACCCACCTCGATCACCTGACCGCGGCAAAATACCGGCCCTTTGGACTGTCCCGGTTCGATCTGTGTCAGATCATGCAGCAAGGGCAGGCCCACGGCATGGTTCAGGGCAACCGCATTCACCACAGGCCCCGGCAGGAAGGGGAGTGCGTCCCGGGTCGAAGTACTCGCATAGGGTGATTCCCCCTGGCAGCCCCGGCACACGGCACCGTGTAGGGCGGGATAGCCTTCGCCGCATACCGGACATAGCCTCATTGCGCCGCGGGCAGCCTTGCCCCGCAGACAGGCGGGCACATGGACTGCTTGATAACAGCAGACAGACGCCCCGGCGGCTTTGATTTCCGCCAGGAGCCGGTCCTTGTCCTGTTCTTTTTTGGGCTTGCGTTTGGTGTACCATTCCTCGATGGCAGGGCGGTCCGCCAATTTTCTGGAATCGACAAAAACCCGCATGCCGTCGCCACTTTCCTTGTCGTAAAGCGTGACCGCATAGCGTCCCAGATCGATGACCTTGAGCCAGCCGTTGCCCGTTGTGCAGGGGGTCAGCAGTTGAACGGCATCCGGCAGACAGGCCGGCGTTTCACACAAGGCATCGTAAAGCCGGTTCCGGGGCAGTTGCTTCTGGAGCGAGGCCACCATGTAGCCTCCCAGCAGGATGCCGGGTGCGGCGCTGCCGTGAAACGATTTCACCAGATCAAGAAAATCATCCAGCGCATAGGGACCGATCGACATGACGCTGTTGTCTCCTTCGTGTCGCCATTCAAATGGACAGTTGTTCCGGAAGGCCGGGGCGCCCTACCTCGCGGGCTGCCGCCGTTGCGATTTCCCGATACCAAGCGGCCACCAGATAAGGACTGCGATAGGCCGCATCACACCAGGTTTGTTCGATGTCATGCCCCAAGCGGCGGTAGCACGTTGTCTCAAAACAGAAATGATGGGCCTGTCGGAAACCACCGTCAGACGATCGGAACACTGGTTGCCCGGGGGGGGCACTCAAGCCGGTAGCGCACGGCCCGAACCGCATGGCATCGGCCACCTGCGCCATGCGCGCCTGATATGCGTCCAGAAAGGCCGCTGATATCCATCCGGAGTGCGTGAGGCGACTCAGCAAATCCGGAATTAAAGCCGGCTCCGTGACGCGGGTGATGGCATTATGGTGGAACCAGTTAATAAATTCGGGATAGGGTGCCCCCCCGGCGTTTAGCTGCTCGGAGAGCGGTCGATGGCGGTCTTTGACGATGGGCTGACGCTTTCCCCGGACGTGAACGTCGATCCGTTGCGGATTGAACAGCAAATCGCCGGCCGCGGTGACCTCCCCGCAATCGGCATAATAGCCGGCGCACAGAAGCGCCAGCTCGGCCAACCGGGCCAGCAGCAGCCAGTAACATGCCGAGGCGGCGTTACCTTCCCGGCACACCATGTCACGGTAGGCCACAAGCGACGACTCGTTGACCGTATAGGGCACGACCTCTTGATCGAGACGGTCATTGATCCGGTGATAGAAATCGAGATCGTGCGTTGTTTCTGGATGGGGCCTTACCGGCGTTAGGTTCATCCGACCCTTACCTTGATGGGAATTGCTCATAAGCGTATCGATATCCATGAATATACAGATCAAGGCCAACCGGCCGAATGTGACCAGCGCTAAAAAAGTAAACAATCCCAAACTGATCAAGCGATTGATATTCGAATTGCGTGTTTAGCGTATTGTTTAACCTATGTCAATTTTGATATTGTTATAAATGGTCGTTTTGCGTTTATTTTTGTTTTGTACGAAACATCCATGTAGCTGTACCGACAAAAAACGACGCAGAGGCGGGATTGTTTCGCAGGGGGACTTCTGATAGAAAAAAGTGCGGTTTGCAAAGGAAAAAAATATGCCGGCAAAAACCATCGACTACCACATCCGATCCAAACTCTGGATCGAAGACGCGGAAGGCAACGTTGTCTTTGGCCTGGGGCGCTACCGCATCCTGGACGCGATCGATCGCCTGGGATCGCTGCAGGCCGCCGCCAAAGACCTGCGCATGAGCTATCGGGCCGTCTGGTGCCGGATCAAAGCCTCGGAAGAACGTTTAGGTCAATCGCTGGTGGCCCGTGAAGGTCGCGGATCTTGCCTGACGCCCCTGGCCATCAAGCTGATGAAACAGTATCGCCGCATCCAAACGGTCATGGAAAAAGAATCCGACGACATCTACGACGATTTAATGTCCGTCCACCTTACCGGGGATGCCGAAAAAGACCGCCCGCCCGTAACATAATACCGAGACCCAGCAGATTGACGGCTTTTGCTTTTAGAGGTTCAAGCGCCGCTTGACCAGCGCGTTCAATCTGATATGGTGGCCTATACAATTCGCTTGATTTTGTTGAGTTATGCCATAGGCCGACGCCACCCAGACTCAGAGGGGTGGCGTTTTTTTATGGAGGGCAAAACCGATGCGGTCCCGTCTGCTGGTTATCGACAATTACGACTCCTTCACCTACAACCTGGTCCAGATGTTTCTGCAGTACGATCTGGACATCTTGGTGTTCCGCAGCGATAAGCTTGCGCTGAACCAAGTTGCCGCGCTCGCGCCAAATTATCTTCTGGTCAGCCCGGGGCCTAAAGACCCGGCTCATGCCGGCATCTCCATTCCGATCATCCGCGAATGGCATCGCCGGATTCCCATCCTGGGCGTCTGTCTTGGCATGCAGTGCATCAATGAAGTCTTTCAGGGGCGGACCGTAAGGGCGCCTCTTCCCCGGCATGGCAAGGTAAGCGCCGTCCATCACGATGGCCAGGCCCTGTTCACGGGGTTGCCGAGCCCGTTTACGGCGGCCCGCTACCATTCCCTGATGGTGGAGGTCCACTCCCGGGCCCTGGCGGTGAACGCCCGCAGCGACGACGGCGTCATCATGGGCCTGTCCCACCCTGAATTCCCGCTGCACGGGGTCCAATTCCATCCGGAGAGTTTTATGACGGAGACCGGGTTTGAACTGGTCGAAAATTTCCTGCGGCTAGGGCCGCTGGCGACACCGGTTCGTCAGGCCGCACGCACGGGATCACCCCTGACGATTCACTGACACGCCGACCAAACGACATGACCATCGCCACCCATCATATTTTAAAGGCCGGCGGGCACATCGAAAGCATCCGCACACGGGATATATCCCTGGACGGCCCTCTCATGGATCTGGCGGCCCGCGTGGCCACCCAAGAAGGCACGGTCCTGCTGCTCAGCGGCGGCGATCTGGAAAGCGCCCGCTATCATATCCTGGGCTTCGATCCCTGGCTCACCCTTAAGGGGCGGGGCCACGACCTGCGGCTCACCATAGACCACCAGACACACGCCCTGTGGATGGATCCACGGGATGCCATGCGGGCGGTGGTGAACCACTATCACCGTCGCCCGACTGCCGGGACCCCGACCCCTCTGGCCGCCGGACTCATGGGCTACCTGGCTTACGACCTGAAAGACGTTCTTGAAAATCTCCCCCGAACGTCGGTGGACCGCTGGCAGCTGCCGCACCTGTGCCTCTACGCACCATCGATGATCCTTGTTTACGACAAGCAGCGACAGCAAACCCGCCTGCATGAAATCGTGCGCCGCAAGGGGTACCGGCGGTTGGGACCGGAAGGCGAAGATCGGATGGCGGCGCTTCTCAAGACCCCCCTGCCGGACGAAGGGTTTGCGGTGGAGCAGGGCGGGCTGCAGTCCAATTTCGACCGGCCGGACTATGAAGCGGCGGTCCAGCGTATTCGGGACTATATCGCGGCAGGGGATGTCTACCAGGTGAATCTCTCCCAGCGGTTTGAAACACGGTTCCAGGGAAGTCCCTTCGGCTTTTTCCGGGCGTTGTACCAGAAAAACCCGGCCCCTTTCTTCGCTTTCATGAACGCCGGCGACCATCATCTGGTCTCCACCTCCCCGGAGCGTTTCCTGCTGCTGGACGACCGTCATGTTGAGACCCGGCCCATCAAAGGCACGCGACCCCGCCGGAGCGACCCCCACGAAGACAACGCCATGCGGGAAGAACTGGAAGCCAGCACCAAAGACGACGCCGAACTATCCATGATCGTCGATCTCCTGCGCAACGACATCGGCCGCGTCTGCCGGGGCGGATCGGTGCGGGTGACGGCCCATAAAACCGTCGAGGCCTATGCCAACGTCTATCACCTGGTATCGACCGTGGAGGGCGAGCTGGCCGAAGATCGGGACAGCATCGATCTCCTCCAGGCAACCTTTCCGGGCGGTTCCATTACCGGGTGCCCGAAGATACGCGCCATGGAAATCATCGACGAACTCGAACCCGACCGCCGGCACGTCTACACGGGATCCATCGGATACATCAGCTTCCACGGAACCCTGGACCTGTCCATCGCGATCCGCACGGCCGTTATCCATCAGGACCGCATGGCCTTTTCCGTGGGCGGCGGCATTGTCTATGATTCGGACCCCGCCGACGAGTACGAAGAAACCCTGCACAAAGGACGCACCCTGGTGAACGTGTGTGCCGAGTGCGCCCCATTGGCGGTAAGACCTGAAAAAGTTTGGTTTGACGGCCGCATCTGCGACGCCGGGAACGCCCGCCTCCCGGTTGGCGACGAGGGGGTCCGCTATGGGTTCGGCTTCTTTGAAACCATCCGCGCCGCTGGCGGGAAAATACCGCTCCTGGCCCGGCATCAGGCCCGCTGGGAAGCAAGCTGGAAAACACTCTTCGGCGGCCCGCCGCCGGATATCACCTGGGAGGCCGTGATCCGCCAGGTTCTGGAACACAATCAGCTATCCGCCGCCACCGCCTGCGTGCGCCTGACCGCCGCCTGGGGCCAGCCATCGGAGGCCCCCGGCTACCACCTGATCGTCACGGCCCGTCCCTACCGCCATCGTCTGCAGGTGCTGGATGCGGCCGGTCTTAAATTGTTCGTCTATCCCGAGCCGCGCCAGACACCCCTCGCCGACCATAAGACCCTCAATTATCTTTTTTACCGGCAAGCCGGCCGGTGGGCACAGGCCAAGGGGGCCGACGAAGCGGTGATTGTCAACCCGGACGGCACCCTTTCCGAAACCAACACCGCCAACCTGCTGGCGGTCCACGGACGCACGGTCTATCGCCCGCGATCGGCCCATGTTCTGCCGGGCGTTATGGAAGCCTGTGTATTGGAGCAACTGATCGCGATGGGATACCAGATCCGGCACAAGCCGTTGTATCCGGTGGACCTCTACGATGCCGATCAGATTCTGCTGACCAATGCCTTGATGGGCTGTGTGCCGGCAGTCACGCTGGACGACTGCTTGCTGCCAGCACCGGCCCCTCTGGCAGAGACGATCAACGAGGCGATTTTCGGGGAGCCATGCGTGGGTGATAAGAAGTGACCGTGGGGAAAGTCAACCGCTGAGGACGTGTTTGGCGAGATGCCCCAGTTCCGGAAAAATCAGGGCCTTGCAGGCCAGCTTGCAGGCGTTGAGGCTGCCGGGCATGCAGAAGAGCAGGGTTTGCTCGATAAGCCCGGCGGTGGCCCGGGAAAGCAGGGCAGCCGAATCGATTTCCTCGTAGCTCAACTGAGCGAACAGGGGCCCGAAGGCGGTCAACTCCTTGTGGAGCAGGGGGCGCACCGCCTCGATGGTGACGTCGGCGGGACCGATCCCGGTCCCGCCGGTAACGAGCAGGGCATGGGGCCGGAAAGCCGCAACGATTTCATGCACTTGAGAAACAATGGCCGGCGCATCATCGGTTACGACACGGTGATCCACCACCTGGTGGCCTTCCCGGGCCGCCCGGCGGGCCATCCACTGGCCGCTTTTGTCTTCCGCGATGCTGCGGGTGGTGGACACCGTCAGGATCGCTACCCGTAAATGCCGCAAGGCCGCTGCTTTGTGTTCGTGTGTTCCCATGGCTAATCCTGCCGCTCTTCGATAAGCACCTTGTCTTCGCCGTCGTTTTCACGCAGACCGACATTGATCATCTCGGACCGGCGGGTCTCGATAAACCGCCCCACATAATCCGCCTGAATGGGCAGTTCACGGTGCCCCCGATCCACCAAGACCGCCAGTTCGATGCGGTCGGGGCGCCCGAAGTCCATGATGGCGTCCATGGCCGCCCGGGTCGTACGGCCCGTGAAGAGCACATCGTCCACCAGGATGATTTCCTTGCCGTCCACCGAAAAGAGAATATCCGTGGCCTGCACCACCGGATGATGGCTGATGCGGGTCCAGTCGTCGCGATAAAGCGTGATGTCCATATCACCGGTGGCCACGGTGGTGCCCTCGATGGCGCGGATATTGTCCTGAATCCGCTTGGCCAGGAAGACACCGCGGGTCTGGATACCGATCAGCGTCAGGTCGGCCGCCCCTTTATGAACCTCCAGGATGCGGTGCGTCATCCGGACAATCGTGCGCTCGATATCCTTGGCATCCATAACCATTTCGCTTTTGCTCATGAGGGTCTCCTGTGGGAGCTGTCAGGGGCTTGCCGGTTGGAAAAATTTTCGCCGATACCCGATTGCCCGGGCAAAACGCCATACTATTTGGCTTATATCATCCGCCGAAGGGAGATCAAGCCTATTGTCGGTATTCTGGGTCTATATGGTCCGGCGCCACGCAAATCGCCTTGCCTTGGTTTTCTGTTTCCACTATGATAGATCCTTCCAAATCATCGATAACGCTATAAAAACACTTAACTATCACCGGTATCCGACCTGACGGGTTCCGGGTTTGAGACACGGCATGACCCATCCAGCTATCCCCCCTTGTTCCGGCATCATTCTGGCCGGTGGCTTGAGTTCGCGTTTCGGCGGGCGCAACAAGGCCTTGATCGAATGGAAAGGGCGTCCGCTTCTGGCACACATTCGACAGGCCTTCGGCGATCTATTCCAGGAAATCATCCTGGTGACGAACGCTCCCGGGGCTTTTGCCGAATGGGACATGACCCTGGTAACAGACCTGTTCGCGGAACGCAGCTCACTGACCGGTATTCATGCCGGACTTTTTTACGCCAATCATCCCCTGGCTTTCGTGACGGCTTGCGACACGCCCCTGCTGCAGCCGGCCCTGATCCGAATGTTGCTGGAAGCCGCCGGCAGTGACATCGATGTGGCCATTCCGAAGACGGAAAAGGGGCTGGAACCGCTATGCGCCGTTTATTCCCAGCGATGCCTGCACCCCATCACGCACCGACTGCGCCAGGGAGATTATCGTATTCGCTCCTTTTTCCGGAAGGCCCGGGTTCGCCATGTTCCCGAACAGCAGTTGCGGCGCTGCGATCCGGACTTACGATCTTTTTATAATATCAACACATCCGAGGATCTGGCCCAGGTCCTTCAGCAGTTTCCGACCGTTAATGACCGGGAAGCTCCTCAAACCAATGGAGGCGTATCGTCATGAATGCCGCTGATATGTTACAAGCCGTCAAGTCCCACCCCGATTACCACCAGGCCGGCATGGTGTTGTGCCACAACGGTGTCGTCCGTGCCACTTCCCGGGATGGCCGCAACGTTTCCGGGCTGCGTGTCGCCGTCGACCACACACGGTTAAACACGATTCTCGATACCGCACGCCAGACGCCGGGTATCGTCGACGTTCAGGTCGAAATCGCCGAAAACCGTGATCTGGCCGTCGGCGACGACGTCATGGTGCTGGTCGTCGCCGGCGATATCCGGGAGAATGTCATTAGCACCCTCGAAAAAACCCTGAATGCCATCAAGACCACCGTCACCTCAAAAACCGAGTATTTCATCGACTAAGAACGGGGAGGAACACCATCGTGGGATCGTTTACCCATCTCGATGCGCAGGGCCGTGTTCGCATGGTGGATGTCGGCAACAAAGCGCCGACCGATCGCCGTGCGGTGGCGCAGTCCGTTGTCGTTATGCAGCCGGAGACCTTCGACCGTATTACCGACCAAACCATTAAAAAGGGCAATGTTCTCGAAACGGCACGCATTGCCGGTGTCATGGCTGCCAAGAAGACGGCGGAATTGATCCCCATGTGCCACCCGTTAGCGCTGCGGCATGTGGCGATCGATTTCTTCCCGGACGCCGCCACCCACCGGATTCGTATCGAAGCCGCTGTGCGGGTCATCGATCAGACCGGGGTAGAAATGGAAGCCCTGACGGCCGCCACGGTCGCCGCCCTTACCGTCTATGATATGTGCAAATCCTATGACCGGGGTATGGCCATTGTGGATACCTGGCTACTCAGCAAGTCCGGCGGCAAAAGCGGTGACTACGCCCGCGGAACAGCGGGCGGCCCGGCGTGAACGATCGCTCGCACACCACAGGATCACCGCTATGACGTTCGATCGGGAGGTCCTTCACCTGCTGGCCGCCGGCGCCATCGGTTTTATGGTGGCCTGGTGGATCGCCCGCCTGCTCTCCAACCGCAGGTTCCTCGCGGCCCAGCGCACGGCCCGCGAACAGCTGGAACAGAGTCGGCAGGAAATCGTCCATCTGACCGAAGAAAGCGCCACAGCCCGCGCCCGAACCGAGCAGCTGGCAACGCTGGAGCGCACGCTTAAAGAACGCGACACCCGTCTGCTCGCGCTGCAGGAACAACTGGCCGCAACCCGCCAACGGGGGGCGCGGTTGGAAACCATCATTCGCCGGGATCGGCAAGCCATGCGGGAAAAACTGACCTTTATGAAGGACTGGCAGGCCCGCATGACCGATGCCTATAAAGCGCTTTCAGCCAATGCGCTTAAAGAAAACAATCAGGTCTTTCTCGATCTGGCCCAATCCGCGCTGGCTCGCCAGGTGGATGCCGCCCGGAACGATCTGGCCCAGCGCTCCCAGGCCGTGGACGGCATGCTAAAGCCCATCCGGGAGGCGCTCGAACGCTACGACCACCATACCCTTTCCCTGGAACGGGCCCGCGAAAAAGCCTATGGCGAGCTGAGTCAGCAGCTGCACGCCCTGGCCGAAACCCAGAATCTGTTTCACAAGGAAACCGGCAAACTGGTCAAAGCGCTGCGAGTCCCACATGTGCGCGGTCGCTGGGGCGAAATCACCCTGAAGCGGGTGGCCGAAATGGCCGGGCTGCAAGCCCACTGCGATTTTTATGAACAACCCACATCCTCCGATGGGCGGCAGCGCCTGCGACCGGATATGCTGGTTCGCCTGCCCGGCGGGCGGCTGATTCTGGTGGATGCCAAGGTCCCCCTGGCCGCCTATCTCGATGCGCTCGAAACCACATCGGAAGCGGAACGGGAGACCCATCTGGACCACCATGCCCGACAGGTGGCAAACCATATCCAGCAATTGTCGGCCAAATCCTATTGGGCCCATTTCGACCCGACGCCGGAATTCGTGGTTTTGTTCATTCCCGGCGAAAATTTCTTCTCCGCGGCCCTCTCCCGCAACCCGGCGCTCATCGAAACCGGCATCCAGAAAAATGTCATCCTGGCCACGCCGACCACTTTGATTGCCCTCCTTAAGGCCGTTTCCTTCGGCTGGCGCCAGGAACAGGCGGCCGCCAATGCCGAAACCGTCTGCCGCATGGGCCGGGAGCTATACGACCGCCTGCAGGTCATGGCCCGCCACATGGATCAGGTGGGCAAGGCGCTCGAAAGCAGCGTGCAGCACTATAACCGTATGACCGGCTCATTTGAGCGCCGCGTGTTGACCACCGCCCGGCGCTTCGAGGATTTGGGCGTCGTGGCCGGCGAAGACCCGGCCCTGGCGTCACCCCGAACGATCGCGCACACCCCGCGCCCCAGCATAAAGGATACGCAAGAATGACGACCCATCGACATCGCCCGTCCCGCACAGCCATGGCCCTCGGTCTTGGCCTGGCGCTTCTGTGGATCGGGTGCGCCCGCTATACCCCTGATCGCCCGGGCGTTGCGCCACCCGTCCTGGCCATCATGGATGCCGGCGACCTGCCGCAGTTTGCCGATGACATGGATTACGACGGCATCGAAACGGCCATCAACCAGAGCCTGACCTATTTGAGCCGGGTGCCGGATGATCGTCGTTTTCGCTTCGGATCGACGGAATACGACAAGCCCCATATGACGCGCTCCCTGGAGCAGTTCCGGGATTTTGTGGCCACCCGCCCCAATCAAGACCAGCTCAACCGGTTTATCCGGCAGCATTATTCCGTATACCGGTCCATTGGACGCCCACCGGACGATAATGTCCTGTTTACCGGCTATTTCGAACCACTGTATCCCGGCAGCCTGACACCGTCACCGGAATATTCGATCCCGGTCTATGGCCTGCCGGAAGACCTCGTGACGGTCAACCTTGGAGATTTCTCACCGGAATGGGCCGGTAAACGCGTTATCGGGCACGTACAAAAGCAGCGGTTGGTGCCCTATTACACCCGCGAAGAGATTCAGCGGGATGGGGCTCTGCGGGAAAAAGCCCCGGTGATTGCCTGGATGCGGGACCCCGTCGATCTCTATTTCATTCAGGTACAGGGCTCCGGTCGCCTGCAAACCCCGGACGGCCAAAAGGTGAGCATCCTGTATGCCGCTCAAAACGGACACTCGGCCGATCTGGTCGGCCGGCATCTGATCCAGGAGAACAAAGTGCCGCAGGAAGAGATGTCCATGCAGCGGATTCGGCGCTACTTCCGCGAACACCCTGAAGAAACGGAGCGCATGCTCTACCTGGACCCCAGCTTTGTGTTCTTCCGGATCGGGAACACCGGCCCCCTTGGCAACCTCGGTGTCGAGGTCACACCCGGCCGCAGCATCGCCACCGACCGGCACATCTTCCCGGCCGGAGCCCTGGCTTACGTCGACACCCACAAGCCTCTGGTTTCCAGCCAGCGTGAGATCGGGGAGTGGGCGCCCCTCAAGCGGTTCGTTCTCAACCAGGATACCGGCGGCGCCATCAAGGGCCCCGGACGCGCCGATCTTTTCTGGGGCAGCGGCGCCTATGCCGAAACCGCCGCCGGTCATTTGAAGCATCCGGGAGACCTTTATTTTCTTGTGCTCAAGCCTGAAACAGCGCCAACCTCGCCTTGACGGACGATTAGAAACACAGTAATGATCCAAGTTTAATGTGCTGCCGCTTCCATAGCGGTTCACCCCATCCAACACGGTGGCCGATGAATGCGGCGACCCTGACCGAGGAGTATCGTCATGTTCGGTATCGGCATGCCGGAAATGATCCTGATTCTGGCGATTGCATTGATCGTCATCGGCCCCAAAAAGCTACCCGACCTGGCCAAGTCTCTTGGGCGCGCGATGAACGAATTTAAAAAAGCCACCCGTGAAATCAAAGAATCCATGGATATTGAAGGCGATCTGCAAGACGTTAAAAAATCCCTGGATGACCTCAACACAGATGTCAAAGATGCGGTTGATCTGAACCCTCTCAAATCCGCCAAACCGAAACCGTCGTCTGCAGACGCCGCGCCGGATGACAGTCCGTCCACGGAGCCCGCGCCCGAGCCACCGCCGAGCCGTACGCCAGAGAAAGCGCCCCGCGATGAATGACGACGATAAAATCCCGTTTACCTCCCACCTGGATGAACTTCGGCGCCGGCTTATCATCTCCTTTATTGCCGTTGCCATAGGTTTTGCCGCGGCTTACGGCTTCAAGGAATATCTGTTCGAAATTCTGGTACGGCCGCTGAAACTGGTGATGGCGGAAGGGGATACCCTCATTTTCACCAATCTGCCGGAAGCCTTTTTCACCTACCTGAAAGTCGCCTTTCTGACCGGCATCGGCCTGGCCTCACCGGTCCTCATTTACCAGTTCTGGATGTTTGTGGCCCCCGGCCTGTACGACAAGGAAAAACGAATGCTTCTGCCCATCGTTTTTCTTTCGACGCTTTTCTTTGTGGGCGGGGCCTTGTTCGGCTATTTTATCGTCTTTCCTTACGGGTTCGAATTCTTCCTGGGATTCGCCACCGAGACTATTCGCCCGATGCCCTCCATGAAGGAGTATCTGTCCTTTGCAGCGAAGCTGCTGCTGGCCTTCGGGGTGGTTTTCGAGCTGCCCCTGGTGATTACGTTTATGGCCAAACTGGGACTGGTCACGGTGCCTTTTCTCAAGCGGAACCGCAAGTACGCCGTTCTCCTGTTTTTCGCTGGAGCCGCCATTCTGACACCGCCGGATGTCGTGACCCAGGTGATGATGGCGCTGCCCCTCATGCTCCTTTATGAAGTCAGTATCGTGGGGGCACGCATCTTCGGCCGGAAGCCCCTGGATGCCGCCGACACCGAAGAAGAGGCTCCTGAAAACCGTCCCCCTGCGGAATGAATTGAGCCGCGACAACCGAAACGGTCGCCCCAATGACACACCCCATTTCGCCGGACCGCCCTGAAGACGCTCCCGCCCTGTCCTATGAACTGCGCCTGATGCAAACCCAGGCGGCCACGGGTTATTTCATGCCCGTCCCCAAGAATACGCCTGGTTTCGAGGAGACCCTGGCCTATCTGCGCGATCACCCCAACGATACCTTCATGCATCGTTACGGGTTGCAGCTGGTGATGGATATGCCCTTGGACCAGGTGCAGGAAATGACCGCAACGGCAGGCCCGAATCCTGTTTTGACGACGTTACTGATGGAAGCGGCCCTTACCAGCGAAGCCCTGATGCCGCTGCGGGACCGATTCACGCCTGAAATGTGGTCCGTTTACCGGCCGGACTCACCGTTGTTGATCTTGCGGTCGGAACATCTCGCCGACCAGGGCCGCCACCGGCAATGGACGGCCCTCCTGAAACGCAACCTGCAGCATCACCAGCCCTTGCCGCCGCTGTCCGAAACGCACCTGCCGCCACTGTATGCGCAGGACCACGCCAGGGCGTGGATCTCTTTGGACAATGTTTCCCCTTCACCTCAGGCCAGGGCGACTTCTCTCGAACTGCCAGATTTTAAAACGGTTTATGACACGGCGATGCAGGGGCTGGAACGGTTAGGCATCCTAGCGGAAACCGAGATGCGGCACGAAAGCTCCCTTAGCCCGGTGGCCCTACTGCGCCGCTGGCAGATGCAGGTCCAGGTCCGACAGGATCGGCATCGCTATCATTTCAGCGGCCTGCAAACCTCCTATGGCAAGGGGTTGAGCCTGGAACGCGCCCGGGCCTCCTGCGCCATGGAAATCGTGGAACGCTGTTCTTCCTTCACCTCGGTCGTGGATGGCAGACTTCCCGACACGGCCCAGGATCATCGTTTGCGGCGGGCGCGTTTGTCGGAACTTACCGCTAAGGGGCTTCACGCCTTGAACCCGAACGCCTTAGGCCTGGAAGTCCCATACGAAGACCAACCGCTTTACTGGATCCAAGGCGAATCGGCCAGTGGTTCCGGCGATCCGGCGGCCATCCTGGTGCCGTTCCAGGCCGTGTTTCTGTTTTCCAACCTGGATGAAATCGATCTTTTCAGCGGACTCGGCTCTACCGGTCTCGCTGCCGGCGGTACGCTGGCCCAGGCCAAGTTCCACGCGCTCTTGGAATGCATCGAGCGGGACGCCGAAGCGGTATCGCTGTTTAACGGCAAACACTGTTTTCGATTGGCGTCACGGGACGCCGCCGTCGGCAGTCTGCTGGCGGACTACCGCCAACGCGGCATCGACGTCATCTTCCAGGACTGCCGCACCGGGCTGGGTGTTCCCTGTTACAAATGCTTTGTATACGGCCCCGGCCCTGATGAGCTCGCCAAAGGCACCAGCGCCCATTTCGCCGGGTGGCAGGCCGCCCTATCGGCACTGACCGAGACACCCTATCCGTATCCCCACGGTCCCGCCTCTCGTCCCGGACCGGCCGATCTGCCGGTTCGCTATCTCGAAGCGCTGCCGGACTATTCCTCCGGCAGCATGGCGGCCGACCTTCAACGACTTGAAACCCTGCTGGCCGCGAATCAGCAGCATCCTGTCTATGTGGACCTGACCCGCCGGGACCTCTCCATTCCGGTGGTCCGGGCCCTGGTTCCCGGGCTGGAGCTGATGGCCGATTACGACCGCTTTGCCCGGGTGAGCCCCCGGCTCTACCGCAACACCCTAGCGCTCATGGACGATTCCGACGCTTCGCGCAATGTCAATAACAACTGACGAACCGGACGCACCGCCGCTGTCGCCCCCGGGAAGCACGCTGCGTTCTTACCCTAAATTTACTTTGCCTTTTTTCTTTTCGTGGCATAGCCTGCAATGGTGACGCTACAAACCCGCCGGGAGAACATGGCTTCATGCGACAACCCATCATTGATGACCGCTTCGTCATTCTCAAAGATCGCCTGGAAGGTTTTCTCAAGGATCTGCATGGCTATATCAACGACATGGGAAGCACATCGCTGCCCTCGATTGTTAGCGATCTCCGCTCAGGACTGAACGAACCCTTTCTGTTCGTCGTCGTCGGTGAGGTGAAATCCGGTAAAAGCAGTTTTATCAACGCCCTGCTCGGCGAAAACATCTGCCCGGTCGATGCCGCCCCCTGTACCGATGTGATCCAGGAAATCGTCTATGGCGACCGCCCCTATGAAGATAGTGTCCGGCCCTTTTTGAAAAAGATCGCCCGCCCCCTGACCATTCTGAAAACCATCGCCATCGTCGACACCCCCGGTACCAACACGGTGATCGAAAACCATCAGGAAATCACACGCAATTTCATTCCCAACAGCGATCTCGTTTTAATGGTTTTCCAGGCCAAAAACCCTTACACCCAGTCGGCCTGGGATTTGCTCGATTATATCCGTGAAGACTGGCGCAAACGGACTGTTTTTATTCTCCAGCAAGCTGATCTGGCCCGCCCGGATGAGATCGAAACCAACATGGCCCGCGTTCGTGACCTGGCTATCCATAAAGGTATCGAAACGCCGCAGATTTTTGCCACTTCAGCTGAACGGGAGCTTCAGCAACAGCCCGCCAGCGGTTTTGACGAGGTTCGCCAGTTCATTCGCCAGACCGTCACGGGGGGGCGCCATTACCGCCTCAAGCTGGAATCAATCCTGGAAACCACAAACCAGATCCTGGAGCAGGTCGACCTGGCGCTGGCCCAACGTCGGGAGCAATTCAAGGCCGATAAGGCTGTTGTCGAGACGATCCGCACCCGCCTGGAAAGCGGTCATCAACAATCGGCCTACGAACTGCGCACCTTGGTCCAGCAGTTGGGCGCCGCCTATGATGCGGCCGCCAAGCAAGCGACGGATCGGTTCCGCGAAGGACTGTCCCTCGGAAAATTGTTTCAGAAATCCATTCGCTCCACATTAGGCCGAAAGTCCTCCGTAAAAAACTGGCTGGGGGACCTTCAGAGCGAATTCGAAAGTACCCTCAAAGCCAAAATGGAAACCTTGGCCGAGGAAGGCGCCGACCATTTTCTGGAAGGATTGCACCAGCTGCTCAAATATCTGCTGGATGAACTCGATGACGTCAAGGGGCACCGGCTGCGCGAAGATGATCTGCTCCTGAAGATCGACCGACGCCGGCAGGAAGTCATTGCCACCGTGCGGACCAAAATGGCCGAATCTGTTATGGAGGACCATTTTGCTGAGGCTGCAGTTAAAAACTCCGACAACCTTGCGCCATCGCTGGTGGGCGGCAGTGCCTTGACCGCCCTCGGAGCCTTTCTGCTGACCGTCACCCATGGTTTGTTTTTTGACATTACAGGCGGCCTGCTGACCGGGGTCGGCCTCTTTTTGGCTGGTGGCGTTTTGTTTGTGCGCAAGGGACGCCTCATACAACAGTTCAATGAGGGCCTGACCGAAGGGAAAAATCGATTTGAAGCGGAACTGACCGAACGGATGTCCCAACGCCTCAGCCTGATCTATGATGACATCGACCGCAATTTCCTGCCGCTCTATGAATACGTGTCGCAGGAAGAGCAGCGCATCGCGCCCCTGCTGCAACGCCTGGAGGATTTTCGCGGCGACCACCAGGCCCTGGTTGCCATCGTCGCGACCGAACTCGACGTCGTTTGATCCCAACGCGGGAAAAAACATTCGACCATGTCAACAAATCTCCCTGCTCCCTCGTCATACCGATTGAACTTGGCTTTTTCCTATCCGACAAATTCTGCTTAAAACCGCGCCTGGCGAGGCTTCGAGCATTGACAGCGTTAGCGGGATCTGTTAGAGAGAACAGCTTGGGGATGAAGGATGACTAACCTTTTTGGAAGGAGGTACAAGGGTCCTATGAAGCTCAAAACGCTTTTATTCACACTCACGCTGGTAGGCATTGCCTGTGTATTCTTGGCAGGAAGTATTCAGGCCGGCACCCAGGTCGTCGACGTCATTAAAATGGAAAACCCAGCCTATTCGGAGCACACCAAAGGCATCGTCGAGTTTTCGCACACGAAGCATGCCACCGACTACGGCGCGACTTGTGGAGACTGCCACCACGATGACAAGGGTCAACCCCTGGCAGATCTCAAAGCAGGCGATGACGTAAAAGGCTGTATCGAGTGCCACAAGATCCCTGGCCAGGTGCCCAAGGACGTCAAGAAGGAATGGAAAACCAAGAAGCTTAAAAAAGACGAGACCGACAAACTGGCCCGGGAATACCATGCCGAAGCCATCCATGATAACTGCATCAGCTGCCACAAGACCTGGAACAAGGAAAACAAATCAAAGGCCGCACCGACATCCTGCACCAAGTGCCATCCCAAGACCAAATAAGCCTGGCTCGTGCGGCTTGACCGATTAAAGGCGGGGAAACGGAAACGTTTCTCCCGCCTTTTTTATTTGCCGGCCTGGTACTCCCGGGCTTTTGCTGTTAGGGAGGAGGCCCATTCCGGTGTGCCGGCGGCATGCAGGTGGGTGTAGGTGGCCAGAACATTTTTATAGCACAGGCCATCTTTGCCATCGATCAGACCGGTGCCCCGCACCATGCGGTAGGCTAGATCGTCCTCCGACCCCTTCCATTCCAGCACGCTGGAATAGTGGAATTCGTGCCCTTTGAGGGTCATGCCCCGCCGGAAATAGGGGTTCTTCCCGGTGACTTCCAGAATGGTATAGCCGTGTCCCTGGGGGCGCTTGGAAAACCCGAAAGTTACCGGCAGGATGCCGGCCATGTCATACGGTTTCCCGTCCAGAACGAGGTGTTCCCCCAAATACATCAAGCCGCCACATTCCGCATAAATCGGCATGCCGTCTTCCGCCAAAAATTTCAGGCGGTCGCGAAACGCTTGGTTGCGGGACAGCTCGTCGGCATGGGTTTCGGGAAATCCGCCGCCGATGTACATGCCGTCGATGTCCGGAAGGGTGTCGGTTGCCAGGGGACTGACGAAGATCAAGCGGGCCCCGGCCGCCTCCAGGGCTTCCAGGTTTTCAGGATAGTAGAACTGAAACGCGCTGTCCCTTAAGACAGCAATGGTCGGGGCACTTGCGGGGAAAGCGTCAACACCCTCCCCCTGCCCGGCCATACTTTGCGGTTCCACCAGGAAAGGTTCCGTCTCATGCGCCATGCGGATCACGGCCTCGAGATCGATATGCTCACGCGCCACCGCTGCCGCTGCATCGATGGAAGCCTTTGCCCACCCGTGCTCCGGTGTCGGCACCAACCCCATGTGGCGCTCGGGAAAACTTTGTTGGCGCAGCTTGGGAATGGCGCCCAGAACCGGAACCCCGCAATGCTCTTCGATGCTGCGCCGCAGAATGCTTTCGTGTCGGGCACCGGCGATGCGATTGAGAATCACGCCGCGAATCCGTACCGCCGGATCGAACATGCTGCAGCCCGAAACAACGGCCGCCATGGTCCGCGTGGTTTTGGTGCCGTCGATGATCAGCAGGATGGGAAGGCCCAGCAGTTTGGACAATTCGGCCGTACTGGTTTCGCCATGGGTGTCGATGCAGTCATAGATGCCGCGATTGCCTTCGATGATCGCCAGATCACAACCGTGGCTATGGGTGGCGTAGGTCCGCCGAATGCCTGGCGCGGCAATCAGAAAGGTGTCCAGATTGTAGCAGGGTCGTTCGCCGGCGGCCAGGGATAGCCACCCGGCGTCAATATAATCCGGCCCCTTTTTGAAGGGCGCCACCCGGTGTCCGGCGGATGACAGGGCGGCAATCAGTCCGATGGACACAATCGTCTTACCGGACCCGCCCCGCAGGGCGCCCACCACGATTCCCGGCAATGGTTCCGCTTCGTTAGGCATGCTGTAACCTTATGGAGAAAAAATGTTTCAGCGCCAATGTCCGTTTAAAAGCACAAAGGCGAAGAGCAGGAGTAGAATCAACCCCTCCCACCTTTCGCCTTGAGTGTAAAAACCACCGTCTCCGGCGGCGTTGCTGCAACCGCCGGATCATCGAATCAATTCCGTCATCTGACAGGCAGCGAATTAGTCTTCGTGCTCGGCGCCCGCCTGTTTGCCGGTGCCCGGCATGCCGTACATGGAGGTGCTGCCGCTAGACCAGTATTCCAGAACACCTTCTTCCACGAGCTTGTTCACGATCTTCTTGGCCTCGCGCGGTTTCATTTCGAGAATCTTGGACAAATCGTTGAAGTAGAACTTGCTCTTTGTTTTGAGTTTCTTGGTCAACGCTTCGACGATTGTCGTTTTCGCCTCTTCATAGTCCATAATGTACCTTCTTTCATGGAACTCCGGAGCACCCCCTGAACGGGGATGCTCCTGCGATTAGCGTGCATTCCTCAAGGTCGGCTTAGAACTTGAACTGGCTTGTCTGACGCCAGGTGTAGTAAGCCGGATCACGGAAATCATCAATCAGGTGATGCGTGAACGGCAGTTCGCATTTGTCGAAGAACCGCTCCCAGCCGATACGCTCGGCCCACTCACCCAGACGCTCGTATTTGTTGGCGTCGCCTGCGTAGGTCTCGATGATCTTCTTGATGACGGTGGTCATTTCCGGCCAGCGCGGGGTGTTGTTGGGCTGGAAGGCCACAACCACCTTGGAGAACTTGGGTGCGCTGATGCGGTTGGACACCTTGCCACCCACCATCAGC
The DNA here is from genome assembly GCA_020444045.1 of Deltaproteobacteria bacterium. GTDB lineage: Bacteria > Desulfobacterota > Desulfobacteria > Desulfobacterales > UBA5852 > JABZFP01. The sequence continues at coordinate 409,282 of JAHLLS010000001.1, read as the reverse complement.
ACGATGCCGTCACCTTCCTTGTCGGAAAGGGGCATGGAGGGGCACATGGTGTAGCAGTTGCCACAGAACATGCAGCGTTCTTCTTTGACCGCCACACTGTTGACCTTCTGACCGTTGATTTCGACCTTGGCCGGTTTGATGGCCGCGGTGGGGCAGGCCGCAATCGCCAGCGGGATTTCGCACATTTTGTCCAGATACTCGTGATCCAGCATGGGCGGTTTGCGATGGTAGCCGAGGATGGCGATATCCGAGCAGTGCACGGCGCCGCACATGTTCAGGCAACAGGCCATGGAAATGCGCAAGTGGGCCGGCATACGATGGTTCTGGAAATCGGCAAAGACTTCGTCCATGGTGGACTTGACCGTACCGGAAGCGTCCGTGGCCGGGGTGTGGCAGTGGATCCAGCCCTGGGTGTGGACAATATTGGAAATACCGGCGCCGGTACCGCCGATCGGGAACTTGAAGCTGCCGCCTTTAAACTTGCGGCTTTCCAGATCCTTGACCAGAGGCTCCACTTTGTCCTGGCTGTCCACCATGAACTCGATGTTGTTGCGGGTGGTGAAGCGCAGATGGCCGTCACAGTGTTTTTCGGCAATTTCACAGATTTCACGGATGTGGGTGGTGCTCATGAGGCGCGCGCCGCCGCAGCGAACCGTAAATACCTTGTCGCCGGATTCGGCCACGTGGACCAAAACACCCGGTTTCAGGTATTCGTGATAAAGCCATTTGCCCTTATTCTTGGCGATAACGGGCGGATAGAACTCGTCGTATTTGCGCGGACCAATGTCGGTGATCCGGTTTTCCATCGGTTTGTCAGGATTGTAACCTGAAGAAACAAATGCCATGGTGCGTCCCCCTTATCTCTGATGGTGTTTACGGTACTCATTAATGTCACGGTCCCAGCCGCCTTCCACCTCGTCTTCTTTCCAGAAGATGTAGGGGTTGGAGCGCGGTTCTTTAACATGCTGCGGCACCGGATCGATTCCGGTGGCCTCGAGCAGTTTCTGGAAGCCCTGACGTTTCATGAGCTCGCCGAGACGTTCGCGGTTCTTGCCTTCTTCCATCCACCAATCCCAGACCGATTCGATGACTTCCTTGATCTCGTCGTAGGGATCTTCCACCTTGATGAAGGGAACCAGCAGGGAGCCCATCTGGGCACCGTCGAGGATGGGGGCCTTGGCGCCGGCCAGCATGGAGGCGCCGCGGTCGTCGCCGATGTGCAGGGCACGCGGCATGACGTTGATGCAGTGCATGCAGCGGGTGCATTCCTTGTTGTCGATCTTCAGTTTGCCGTCTTCCATCCACATGCATTTGGTGGGGCACAGATCGATGACTTCCTTCTGGATGTCGAACGGACCCCAGTCGCGGCCGGAGTGGGCGCCGCCGTTGGACGGAAATTCGCCGCCGATGTAAGCCTGAACCGCTTCCTGGTCGATCTTGATGTCGTCTCGCCAGGTGCCGATGAAGGACAGGTCGGACCGGGCGATGGAGGCCACGCAGCAGTTGGGGCAGCCGTCAAATTTAAACTTGAATTTATAAGGGAAGGCCGGGCGATGGAGTTCGTCCTGGTATTCCTGGGTCAGGGTGTAGCACAGTGCCTGGGTGTCGTAGCAGGCATATTCACAGCGGGCCGCGCCCACACAGTCGGCCGGGGTCCGCAGGTTGGAGCCGGAACCGCCCAAGTCCTGGTTATAGGTATGCGTCAGCTCGTAAAAAATTTCTTCCAGCTGGGGGGTGGTAGTGCCCAGGAAGATGATATCACCGGTGGAGCCGTGCATATTGGTGATGCCGCTGCCGCGGAAATCCCACAGGTCGCAAAGGTTGCGCAAGTATTCGGTGGTGTAGAATTTGCCACCCGGCTGATTGACGCGCATGGTGTGGAAATGGGCCACGCCCGGGAAATTCTGGGGCTGGTCGCAGTACCGGCCGATGACGCCGCCGCCGTAACCGAAGACGCCCACGATACCGCCATGCTTCCAGTGGGTGGTGCCGTCTTCAAAAGAAAGCTCTAAGATTCCCAGAAGGTCTTCCACCACGTCCTGGGGAATCTGAAATTCAACGTTAGCCTCGTTTTTGGCGCGAACTTCGGCTTGCTGCTTCAAGTCGGACACGAAGCTGGGCCACGGCCCAGTTTCCAGCTGGTCCAACAAAGGAGTTGCGTGTTTTGCCATCGTCTTACCTCCAGTTAAAATAGGAATTAACTACCCATACATTATCATTTTTTGATGCCAGTCCTTTGGTTGGGCTTCGCCGTCACCTCCTCTCGATTTCATTTATTCCGATAGGTATCATCCGATACGGGATATTTTAAACCATTAAGTCGTTTGGTATAAAATCAAACCGCTTTCTTGTCAATAAAAAAGCATGGTTTCACGGGGTTAAGCGCGCTATCCCGGTAAAATCCATTTATCTTGTGAACACTCGGGTCCCAACCCCTCTATCTTGTGGTTTTCCCTGCCTCAGACCCCATCGCCGCTGGCCAATAAAACAGCTCTCCAGACACCGGCTCAGGAGGCGTTATGCACCCCTTGAAGCGCCTCAACCAATTGCTGCCCGTGAGATGCCAAGTGTCCAAGGACAAGGTCTTTTTCCATCGGCATGAGGGTATAGCGATCCGCCACCACCTGTAAAACATCCATCAATTCCGAAATATCATAACTAATTAAAAAATCAGTAAATTTGCTCTTTATAGTCATTGGCAGCGCTTCGATCGCGCCCCTCACCGTGGCGGCAACCGCTCCCGAACCGGCCCAGGCCATATCGCCGGTCCCATCCCGGCGGTCGATGCGGTTTCGCAATGTCAAATTTAGAAAGAAAACCAGCAGGGCCATCAGACGCGCCTCATCGTCCAGCTCCCTGGCGCCGTCATCCAGGGTCGGCGCATACTGACGGACGGTGATGAGGCGCAAATCCACCGAAGCGCCGCTAACGCGCATGACGAAATCACCGGCGGCATGATGCCAGGGATATATCTGCCTGGTGGAGTCCGGATCATAGGCGCGGGTCAACAAAAAGGCCACCTGACGATAGACGTCCACTTGTTGCGGATCCGAAAGATAGAAAGGTTCGCTCTGCGTATCCCATACCACCATCCCCTGGCGACCGTCCATGGGGTTTATGGACAGGTGAAATTCATGAAAACCGGCAAACCAGTCCGCCAGAAACATCGGCATCGTGAGGTTGTTCGGGCCAGGCACTTCGGTATGCCCGTACACCGTGGGCACGTTGCCCGGCGGCAGCCGTTGCGCCACCTGGCCCAGGGCCGCCACCTCACTGGTCATGCAGTCACTGCCGGCCGGCGTCACGGCAACGTTCAGCACCAGAGAAATCGATCGCTCATGTATAATGATATCGATACGGGCCGGATGATAAAACTCCCCATGCTTTTCCAGAACGACGTCCATGCGGTCCGGCCTAAACAAGGTCTCATGCTGGGGGAAATGGGCGGCAAGGGCTTTTTGGATATGCGTGCGGCCCGCATCGGAAAGATAAGACCGCACCGCCTCAAAATATTCGGCGTGCGTGATGGCTTTTGACGCGGCTCCATCAGCGGATGCAGAAAGACGGGCCGCACGATTCATCGAGGGCAGGGGATTCTGCCAGAGGGGATGGCCCGGTTGAATAATACCGTCATAGCCGGTGATACGGTAGCGGATGTCGATGGCGACCCCTCCGGGGACAAACAACGCTGCGGCCGGGTGTTGTTCCGGCCGCAGCAAATCAGGCCTTACGATGGGGCTGCAGCTCTTCCAAAATTTGAGGGGCCACCTCATAGCCTAGCGCCGCAGCCCGGTCGATATGTTCGATGGCTTTGTCGAATTCCCCCTTTTCCATATACGCGATGCCTAAATTATTGTGCGCAATCGGAAAATCGGGCTCGATCTTGAGCGCTTGGCGACAGGCCTCCATGCTTTTTTCCACCTCGCCCTTCATCAGATAGGCGGTGGCCAGGGAGGCAAAGGCCTGCACATAGCGGAAATTGAAATGGGTGGCGCGTTTCAGCGAAACAATGGCGTCATCGACACGGCCTAGTTGCAAGTGCACGAAGCCGATATTCCCATGCCCTTCCGAGAAGCCCGGCCGGGCCTTGACAGCGTCCTGGTTCCATTTGAGACACCCCTCCAGGTCGCCCCGCCGCAGACAAATCGCACCCAGCTGGACATACCCCTCCGCCAATCCGGGGCTGCAGCCAACCGCTGCCAGTAATTCGCTTTCCGCTTCATCGTATTCCTGAACACCCATGAGCGCCACTGCCAGATTGTAATGGGATGTACCGCAATCCGGATTCGAGGCGATGGCCTGTCGCTGCTGGGCGATGAATTCCTGTGCATTCTGAGACTTATCCATAATTTGTTACCTCATCGTCATCATAAAAAGGCGTCAAGACCGCTTCGGCGAAGCGGATCGTCGCTTGCCAAGTTGAAAAGGGCATGGGTAATATGGGCCCCCGCTGCCTGTCAAGGGAAAACGCCGCTTTTTTTGGACGCCTCACACATCGTTGGCACGCTTTTTCCTTGACACGATCCCGCCATTTCTTTACCTCATTAGGTTCTGCAGGCGTAACACAATACACGATTCACGCTTACCAATGGGGAGGACGTCATGCAATCAGGTTCTTATACCGCCATTATCACACCGTTTAACGAAAATACGGTGGACTATGACGGACTCGACCGGTTGGTGGATTTCCAGATCTCGAACGGAATCACCGGCGTTCTGGCCGTGGGAACCACCGGCGAAAGCCCGTCCCTGTCATGGGACGAGCACAACCAGATTATCGAGCGGATTGCCAAGCGGACCAAGGGCAAGTGCCTCTGTATTGCCGGTACCGGAAGCAACAATACCCGGGAGGCCCTGGAGGCAACCCAACATGCCGCCCAGGCCGGCGTGGATGCCGTCCTTTTGGTGGACCCCTACTACAATGGTCCCAGTTCCCTGGAAATTCGCCGGGAATACGTGGCGCCCATCGCGGCCGCCTTCCCTGACCTGCAGGTGATCCCCTACGTTATTCCAGGTCGGACCGGCGCCCAGTTGCTGCCGGAAGACCTGGGGCTTTTGAGCCAAAAACACAAAAACGTGTCGAGCGTCAAAGAAGCCACCGGCAACCTGGCGAACATGAAGCGGACACGCACCTGCTGCGGACCCGATTTCACCATCCTATCCGGCGACGACGGCATGACCTTTGATATGATGACCGATCCCGAAATCGACGCCGGGGGGGTTGTCTCTGTCATCTCGAATATCGCGCCGGCAGCTGTCAGCGAGCTCGTACGACTTCTATCCTCGCAGCAGCGCGACCAGGCGGAAGCGCTGAAAGACGATCTGGCGCCACTGTTCGGCCTTGTCACCGTATCGACCGTCGAAAAAACACCCTTTGGCACGGTAACGGCCCGCTTCCGCAACCCAAGTGCCATCAAAGCCTTGATGAGCATTCTCGGGATGCCTTGCGGCGGCTGCCGGCGTCCCCTGGGCAAACTAGTGCCCAACGCCATCGATGTCGTCCTCGCGGCGGCCCGCAAGGTGCAGGCGACCAACCCCGCCATTCTTAAACCGTGTGCGGACTTTTTCGGGGTGGACATCGACCAGCGCTTATCTGACCCCGCCAACTGGAAAGATTTGGTATACGCCGATTACTAAGGATTGAACGAAACAGAAAAACAAGCGGGAGGCACCCCTCAGGCTGTTTCCCGCTCTTTTTTGTTCAGACACGGCGATCGGGGAACATCTAAAAACCGATGACCGTTCACCTGAGTCTTATTTCACCCGCCCTTCCTTCCAGGCCTGGAGCAACTTGTCATAATCGACCGTTTCCCCTTGGGGTTTTTCGTTGGCCAGTTTGGCTTTGGGAGACCCGGGCTGATTCAGCCAATAGGCCTCATCCTTTTCGGGGTTCAGTTTGGGACCGCATTCCCCCTGTGTCTTGGAACGGACGATGCGCTCCAGCACGCGGTCCATCTCTTTGGCCAGGTTGTCCATAGCTGTGCTCACAGACACTTCACCGGAAACCGCCTCGCCGATGTTCTGCCACCACAACTGGGCCAGTTTCGGATAATCGGGCACATTGACACCGGTGGGCGTCCAGGCCACGCGGGCCGGACTGCGGTAGAATTCCACTAACAGAGCCGTATAATCTTCGCAAGTGAAAATATACTTTCGTTTTTATCCTGTTTTTCCTCCCCTGAGGCCAGCGTCATCCCTTTGATGGGCGTTGGCCACATGCAGTTCGACATCCCCGGCGTGCATGGCCTCGACCAGCGCTTCCGAGGGCTGGCGGTCGGTAAACAAAGCATCGATTTCATCGATACTGCCCAGCCGGACCATGGCGTTGCGTCCGAATTTGGTGTGGTCAGCCGCCAGAAACACCTTGCGCGAATTATCGATGATGGCCCGGGCCGCACGGACTTCACGATAATCGAAATCGAGGAGGGTCCCATCCAAATCGATGCCGCTGATGCCGATGATGCCGAAGTCGACCCGGAACTGCTGGATAAAATCGATCGTCAAGGGCCCCACGATGCCGCCGTCCCGGGGACGCACCAGGCCGCCGGCCACGATGATTTCGAAATGGTCGTTGCCGGCCAGGATCGAGGCCACATTCAGGCTGTTGGTGATGACCCGCAGCCGCTCATGCCCGCAGAGCAGCTTGGCAATCTCCTCAGTGGTCGTACCGATATTGATAAACAGGGACGCATGATCCGGTATGCAGGCCGCCACCATACGTGCGATTTGTTCTTTTTCCTTAAGACACAGTACTTTACGTTGGGTGTAAGCGACATTCTCGGTACTGGGGGGCAGCCCCGCGCCGCCATGATAGCGGTGAATGAGGCCTTCACGGCTCAGGATATTGATATCACGGCGGATGGTCTGAGGCGTGACGTCGAATTGCGCCGCCAAATGTTCAATCGTGATAAACCCTTTGGATCGCACCAGATTCTGGATTTTTATGTGCCGGTCCCGCACCGGGGCGGATTTCCCATTCATCGGCGGACTGCCGACAACCGGGCTGATCGGCGTGTTGGCCTTGCCGTGATAATCGGGAGTAGGGGCCATTGCCTTTACGCTTTCTATAGCGGGATTTTACAATAAAAATTCGTATTAGAAAAATTTTGAGTTTAAATGTAAATAAAAGAAAATTTACGTGACAAAATGCGGCTGTTCTGTTAGCGATAACACCGTCAAAGAGGATTTATATGCCGAAATTAGTGGATAAGCAGGCCGTAACACGACCTTTTTATTTTCGCAAGAGAAAATACGCACGGTCGAAACGCTTATCTGAAAAGATTCCTTTAGATTCGCCGATCAATTGAGGACTGTTTTGGATACCCAGGTACTTATTATCGGAGGTGGTGTCACGGGCACCGGCCTGGTGCGTGATCTGGCCTTGCGCGGGGTTGACTGCATCCTGGTCGAAAAACAGGACCTCAATGCCGGCGCCTCGGGCGGCAATCACGGCCTGCTGCATAGCGGGGCCCGCTATATCGCGTCCGACCCGGCGGCCGCCGCCGAATGCCACCGGGAAAACCTGCTGTTGAAAAAACTGGCGCCCCACTGCATCGAAGACACCGGCGGACTTTTTGTCGCTGTGGCGGGTGACGACGAAGCGTACATCACCGATTTTCCAAAAATGTGCAGCGCCTGTGGCATTCCCGCCCGGCCACTGACGCCGACCGAAGCCCGCGAGATGGAACCGGCCCTCTCGGACCGCATCATCGCGGCCTATGCCGTGGACGATGCGGCCATCGACCCCTTCAAGCTGTCGCTGGACAATATGGCGGACGCCTTGCAGAACGGCAGCCAACTTCTGCGCTTTTCACAGGTCGTTGGCTTCGAAACCCATGCCGGGCGAATCCGGTCGGTTCGGCTGGGAGACACCCTTACCGGCCGCGAAACGAATGTCCGGGCCGATGTCGTGGTAAACGCCTCCGGCGCCTGGGCCGGCCAGGTGGCCGCCCTGGCCGGCATCGATATCCGTATCCGCTATTCCAAGGGCAGCCTGCTCGTCACCCATCATCGTATCGGACAGCGGGTCATCAATCGGCTGCGCAAGGCGACCGACGGCGACATCCTGGTTCCCGGCGGCACGGTCTCCATATTGGGGACGACTTCCGAGCGCTGTGCCTCGCCAGATGTGATTTACCCGGAAATCCATGAAGTCGATCATATCATCGACGAGGGGGTCGCCATGCTTCCCGTCCTTGCGAATACCCGCTATATCCGGGCCTACTGCGGTGTACGGCCGCTGATCAGCAGTGACGATGAAGAAGGCGACGACCGCAACGTAAGTCGCGGGTTTGCCCTGATCGACCATGCCGAGAGCGACCCCGGCCTCGATAATTTCATCACGATCTCGGGTGGCAAACTCACCACTTTTCGTCTGATGGCGGAAAAAACAGCCGACCAGGTTTGCCGGCGCCTGGGGCTGTGCCAGCCCTGCCGGACCCACATTGATCCGCTGCCACAAACCGGGGATGCCCGCTGGACCGAACCGGGGCTGACCCCGAGCCTGTGGATCCGTCAAAACGATCCCCAGGACATGCTGCTCTGCGAATGTGAAATGGTGCCCCAGAGCGTTGTCGACCAGCTCGTCGCATCGATTCGCAAACAGGGCGGTGATCCCAGCCTCAACGCCATCGGGCTGCGCAGCCGTATCGGCAAAGGCCCCTGCCAGGGGACGTTCTGCAGTCAGCGCCTGGCCGCCTATCTCTATGACCGCGGCGAGTTGGCGCAGGATCAAGGCCTGCGCCAACTGAGGTCTTTTATGGAAAAACGCTGGCGGGGCCAGCAGCCGCTGCTGTGGGATATTTCCCTGGCCCAGGCCGAACTGCTGGAAGCCATGCACAGCGGCGTGTTCGGTTTGGAACAGCTCGACAAAACCCAAGGATAGCCTTCTCAGGTTATGGCAACCCCCTTCATGGCGATCACATGACAACCGTTTTCCCCAAAATTGAATGCGATCTGCTGGTCATCGGGACCGGCATGGCGGGCATGGCCGCCGCACTCTTTGCCGCCCAGCGCGGCATTGACACGGTCCAGGTGGGCATGACCGGGGAGCTCAACTTTGCCAGCGGTCTCTTGGATCTCCTGGGCATGCATCCGGTGGCCAAAGCGCAAAGCTGGTCCGACCCCTGGGAAGGCATTGCGCAGCTGATCCATGATCAGCCGGATCACCCCTATGCGCGCATTGGCGTGGACACCATCCGGGCGGCCATGCAGGTCTTCATCGATTTTTTAAATTCATCCGCCTTGCCATACCGTTGCCACCCCCATCAAAACGCACAGGTGATCACACCCGTGGGGACCCTTAAAAGCACCTACGCGCGGCCGGAAAGCATGGCGTGGATCGACCGCGCCCTGGCCGATCGGCCCCCCTGTCTGCTGGTTGACTTTCCGGGCCTCAAGGGGTTCAGTGCCCGCCAAATCAAGGCCGTGCTGCACGACCGCTGGCCTGATTTGCGCACGGCACGCCTGCCTTTTCCAGGCCTCACCGGCGAACTGCAAACCGAACGCATGGCGCGCCGACTGGAAAACCCGACGGCCCGGGCGCAGCTGGCGGATGCGATTCGCCCGCAACTCGGCGATGCCCGGGCGGTGGGTCTGCCGGCCATATTGGGCATTGCCCGCACCCAACAGGTGTTTACCGAACTCCAGCAAGCCCTTGACGTACCCGTTTTCGAAATTCCCACCATGCTGCCGGCTGTCACGGGGTTGCGTTTGCGGGAATGTTTCGAACGGCAACTGCCTCAAATGGGCGTGCGCGCCCGTTATCAGCAAAAAATCCTTCCCACGCCGTCCCTTGCCGGTGATTTCTTCATTTTGCAGGCGGGCGGTGAAACCCCTGAGGTGCAGGTGCGGGCGCGGGCGATTGTGCTTGCCAGCGGCCGCTTTTTTGGACAGGGGCTACATGCCGACCGGCATGCCATCCGGGAAACCATCTTCGACCTGCCAGTCCACCAGCCGGCCGACCGCAGCCAGTGGCACCGTAAAGAACTGTTCCATGACGAAGGACATCCGATCCATCAGGCCGGTCTGCGCATTGACGCTCATTTTCGACCCGTCGATGCGCAGGACCGTTGCGTTTACCCCAACCTGTTTGCCGCCGGTTCCATTCTGGCGCATCAGGACTGGATTCGACAAAAGTGCGGCAGCGGCCTGGCCATCGCCAGCGCCTATGCCGCCGTGCAGGCCTGCCAGGCCTTATTGGGACAAACCTCGCAGGCCGCTACCGCATGACGATGGCATCCATGATCCATGACATTCGGCCCCTTGCGACCCACCCGACAAGGACGTTTGTGTGCTGACCTCGAACGTGGCCACCATCGCTCTGGGCATCTGTCTGGCTGGCACGGCGTGGCGTATCAGCCGATGGTTCCTGAGTGACATCGGATCGGAAAGCGACGGTCTGTCGACCGGCCAGCGGCTGGCCGCCACCGGTCGTGCCCTGCCGGGCGCCATGATCCACCCCGGCATTTGGAAAAATACGCGAATTTTCCTCTGGGAAATCGTGCTTCAAGGTCATCTTCTTCAGCAGGACCGGCTGCGCTGGGCCATACATATGGCCATGAGCTACGGGGTTTTGCTGCTGGTGTTCCTGCATGCGCTGGACGATTGGACAGCCCCCGTTTTTTTTTCCGACTATTATCCGACGCTCAACCCATTCCGCTGGCTGCGCAATTTTTTCGCATTTCTGGTTCTGGCCGGTGTCCTGGGAACCGTTATCCGGCATCGCGCGCACACCCGCTTTAAGCGCATCCGATCCCATGCCGACCGTCTGGTCCTGCTGCTGTTAGCGGTCATCATCGTCAGCGGTATTCTGCTGGAAAGTTCCCAGATCCTATCCGCTTCCGTTTTTGAGGAAATGGTGGAGGAGTATATGGGAGACGATGATCCTGACGAGGTGGCCGCCCTGCAGCACTATTGGGCCACCAAAATGGGTGCCGCCCTGCCAGTCCGGGCCGATGAACGCACGGTTGACACAGCTGCCGGACAAATGGCTCACGAGGCCTACTGCGCCTCCTGCCATTCCCGGCCCCAGGCTGCGTTTCTATCCTACCCGACTTCGCGTTTGCTGAAACCCGTCGCAGGGATAATGGACACCTTGCGTATCGATATCTGGCTGTGGACTCTTCATTATCTGGCCAGTTGTCTGGCGCTGGCCTGCTTGCCGTTCAGCAAGTTTTTCCATCTGCTGGCCACACCGGTCAATCTGCTGGCCCGGGCCTCAGGGCCTGTCCGTGAGGGCCCCCCGGCTTTCCGTGCGTCCCGCAGAGCGCTGGGGTTGGATGCCTGCACCCATTGCGGCGTTTGCACTGAACACTGTTCGGTGGCCCCCTTTTATCGGGTGATATCCAACCCGGCCATCCTCCCCTCCGAAAAACTGTTGGGCGTCAAGCGTCTGGCAACGGCCGGCGCGCCGGCTGCTGAAATGGCACTTCTGGCCGATGGCAGCTTTACCTGCACCTTGTGCGGTCGCTGCACCCAGTGGTGTCCATCCGGGATCGATTTGCAGGACCTGTGGCGGGCCTCCCGACGAGATTTGATCCAAAAAGGCTTTCCGCCGTTCTATGAGCGGGCCGCTGCCATCACGCCTTCCGCAACCCGCGCACCCGAATCGACGGTTCCTGACCACCCCCCCCTATCGCTGGGTTTGACGGACCGCCCCGAAACGTTCTGGGCCTGTGTCCAGTGCACCACCTGCACCAGCGTCTGCCCGGTGGTGGACGCCAGTGACGATCCCCGCCGGGATCTCGATCTGACCCCGCAGCAGATCATGAACCTGATGCGCCTGCAACTCAAAGAGCAAGCCTTTGGCTGTCGGATGCTGTGGGATTGCGTAACGTGCTACCAATGCCAGGAACACTGCCCCCAGAATGTCAAGGTGGCGGACGTGCTCTATGAACTGCGCAACGAAGCCTGTCGGCGGGCGATGCTGTCGCCGCAGGCCATCGCTGCCGAATCTTCGTAAACCGCAACAAGGCCAACGGCAGACAACCCCATGGCGCCAAACACCTACCTTTATTTTCCGGGCTGCAAGATTACCCCCTTTCTGCCCCAATACGACACCGCTACCCAGTCGGTTCTGGCCGCTCTCGATATTCCCCTGAACCATACTGAACTGAACTGCTGCGGCTACCCGATGCGCCATCAGAATTTGGCTGCCTCGGTTCTGGCCGCCGCCCGCAACCTGGCCATTGCCGATCGGGAAGGGTTATCCCTGCTGACACCCTGCCAGTGCTGCTATGGCCAGCTGAAGCAAGCCGCTTACTGGCTGGGCGAAAACGCCGCCCTGCGCGACTTCGTCAATGGCCAACTGGAGGCCGAGGAGCTTCGGTGGCGCCGGGGTATACCGGTGCGCCACCTCCTTTCGGTTTTGGCCGACGATATCGGGCTTGCTGCGATCCGGGCCAGGGTGCGCCGGCCCCTGAAGGGACTCCAGGTCGCGGCCCACTATGGCTGCCACGCTCTGCGGCCGGGCCATGTGGTGCAGCTGGACAACCCGTTGGCCCCCACGATTTTCGAAAACCTCATCACCGCGATCGGGGCGACCCCCGTGGATTGGCCGCTGCGGCTGGAATGCTGCGGTAATCCCCTATGGGAAAAAAATCCGACCTTGTCCTTGAAGCTGATGACACGCAAACTGGAAGATGCCCACGCCGCCGGAGCACAAGTGCTGGCCACCGCCTGCACCTATTGCCAGCTCCAGTTTGACAGCGTGCGCGACGCGCATCCCGCCGAAACCGAATCCCTGCCGGCGCGGCTATATCCCCAGCTACTGGGGCTTGCCTTGGGACTGCCGCATGACGCCCTGGGGCTCTCAAGTGGCGAGGTGGTTTAACGTGTGGGCCGGTGATACTGCCGGCAGTTTCCACGAACGCCGTTGCTTGCTTTTTCAAAAATTATATGCCCCAATTACGCTCTATCGCTGCTCGCGAATGAGGCCGCAGAGAACCGGTATGGCTGCATCGCTGCAACGTCACAAGAAAGGAGAGCCGCCATGGACACTTACATCGGCGCAGTTGACCTGGGAACCACGAGCAATCGTTTCATTATCTTCGATCAAAAGGGACGCATTGTCGGCCTGGACCAGAAGGAACATGAACAGATTTTTCCCAAGCCCGGCTGGGTGGAACACGATCCCATGGAAATCTGGCGGAACACCCAGGCCGTGATCCGGGGCGCGCTCGGAAAAAGCGGCATCAAAAGCAGCGATCTGGCCGCCATCGGCATCACCAACCAGCGCGAAACCGCTGTCGTATGGGACAAGCACACCGGACGCCCTTTCTATAACGCCATCGTGTGGCAATGCACCCGCACCGACACCATCTGCAACGATCTCATGGCAGAAGGCGGGCAGGATCGGTTCCGGGAACAGACCGGGCTCCCCATCGCAACCTATTTCTCAGGCCCCAAAATCAAGTGGATCCTGGACAACGTGCCAGAGGCCCGCCGGGCGGCGGATAAGGGGGATGCCCTATTCGGCACCATCGAAACCTGGATGATCTGGTGGCTGACCGGCGGACCGCACCGGGGCGCGCACGTCACCGACGTCACCAACGCCAGCCGGACCCTGATGATGAACCTGAAAACGCTGGCATGGGACGCCGATATCCTGAAAACCCTCGGCGTTCCGCCGCAAATGCTGCCGCGCATCGTGCCGTCCGTTGACCTGGAATCCTGGGGACATACCCTTCTGGACGGCCCCTTGAAGGCCACCGTGCCGGTTTGCGGCGCCCTGGGGGATCAGCAGGCGGCCCTGGTGGGTCAGACCTGCTTCGCCGTCGGGGAGGCCAAAAACACCTATGGCACCGGATGTTTCCTGCTGTTGAATACCGGCCACGAACCGGTGGCGTCCCGCCACGGCCTGCTGACGACACTGGGCTATCAGGTCAGCGGCGAGAAGCCTGTTTACTGCCTGGAAGGCTCCATCGCCATTGCCGGTGCGCTGGTGCAATGGTTTCGTGACAATCTTAATCTGATCGAGCAGGCCCCGGAGATCGAGCAACTGGCGCTTTCCGTGGAAGACAACGGCGGCGCCTATATCGTACCGGCCTTTTCCGGGCTTTTCGCCCCCTACTGGCGTTCGGACGCCCGCGGGGCCATCGTGGGCCTGACGCGGTTCGTCAATAAAGGGCACCTGGCCCGCGCCGTCCTGGAGGCCAACGCCTTTCAGACCCGCGACATCGTGGAAGCCATGAACAAGGATTCGGGGGTCGATCTGACCCGCCTCAAGGTGGACGGCGGCATGGCGGGCAACAACCTGTTGATGCAGTTCCTGTCCAATATTCTGGATGTCCCCGTCATCCGACCCGTGGTGACGGAAACCACGGCCTTGGGCGCGGCCTATGCGGCCGGTCTGGCCGTGGGGTACTGGGCCAGCATGGACGACTTGCGCCAAAACTGGTCCGTGGACCAGACCTGGGAGCCGGGCATGGCGGCGGAAGAACGGGAAAAAGCTTACCGGCGCTGGAAAAAAGCCGTGGAGCGCACCTTCGACTGGGTTTGAGACAAAGCGGTGCAAAATAGAACGCCGCCGCTGGTTCCCAGCGGCGGCGCGCTCCGTGCATGGGTAAAACCGAGGATAGCTGGTCTAGTCTGTCGATTTCAGCTTAAAATCACCGATCTTGTAAAGGATGAACTTGAGCCAGCGCATCCCGAAATTCAAGAGTTCAATTTCATCCGCTTTGATTTTTTCCTGGGTCGCCGCATCGATGTCATACCGCTCCAGGAACGAACTGCTGAAAACAAACTCCCGAAACTTGTCGATGTTGTAGCTGGCCAGGAAAAACATCTGCTTGCTCTGTTCCGTCAACTTGATATTGGCCGGGAAGGAGCGTTTGCGCACCACCAGATCGGTCCACTCGGCGTTGATGTCGTCGTGGCGATCCACGCCCTGATCCTTGCGCCATTCCGCCACGGTCAACTCCTGATCTTCCTCGAACCCCCGGCAGTGGGCCTCATCCACGAAGAAATAAAAGCCCTCATCGTCCGCGCCCTCTTTATGCGTAAGGGCGGCCACACCTAGCGGGTAGTAGCGGCACGTCGTGGGACGATCCTGGTAAACGATGCAGCCGTCGTCCCGCACGAAGGGGCAGGACTGCTGTTCGTCGTCCAGCAGTTTCAGGGTGACCACCGGCAGATCGGTTTTTTCCATGATATGGGGTTCGGTATAAATGGCCAGGAATTCTTCCGATGACAATCCCAGCCGGTTTTTCAGCAGGATGACGTCGTAGGGCGTCAGAATGATATTGATTCCCCGGCAGCACTTGGTAAAACAGGACACGCCGGGATGGCATTTGAATTTAAAATGATTTTTGAGACCCACCCGCATGGGGGCGATTTGGGCCATGTTATCCTGATCCGTCATAGTGTCTGATTGTCCTCCACCACGTCGTGGCTGTTCAAGTGTTTGGCAATACCCATTAATTTCAAGGGTCGCTAGGCAAGCCCCTCCATAACGGAGTTGCCGGGGGAAGTCAAACCTGGCGCCGGAACGACAGGTTCACGAGCCGGCGCCAGTGCCCCACTGACACAACTTAATGCTTGATTTAAGCCCCCAACATGTTATGAATTTTTTTTTCGGAATGAAATAAGCGATTAGTATCCTTTGGAATTTGGGGTCATGACGACCGCTTTGGACCGCTGGCCCCGACCTTTTGCCAAACCGCACCGGATAGCGTCGAACCGTCGTCCGGACCACCTGTCGAAACGATTTAAGGAGGCCGTTATGGATATTACCATCACCAAAGCCGAATCTCTGAAGACCAAGCCGGACGCCGACCGCCTGGGATTCGGCACGCTTTTTACGGATCATATGTTCAATATGGATTATGATCCGGACCGGGGGTGGCACACCCCCCGCATCGAGCCCTACGGCCCCATCGCGATGGAGCCCTCCACCATGGTGCTGCATTACGGCCAGGGCGTTTTCGAGGGGCTCAAGGCCTACCGGACGGACGGCGGCGGCATCCAGCTCTTTCGTCCCCAGGAAAACCTCAAACGCTTGAACAACTCCTGCCGGATGCTGTGCATCCCCGAGTTCGACGAGAGCTTTCTTCTGCAGGCGCTCAAAAAACTGCTGCAGATTGAAAAGGACTGGGTTCCGAACGCCCCCGAGACCTCCCTCTACATCCGACCGACCATTGTCGCCATGGATCCTTATCTGGGTGTGCGGGCCTCTCACACCTATCGGTTTTTCATTATTTTATCCCCCGTCGGCGCCTATTACCCGGAAGGCTTCAACCCTGTAAAAATTCAGGTCACGCGGGAGCATGTGAGGGCAGTACGCGGCGGTGTGGGGGAGGCCAAAACCTTGGGCAATTACGCCGCCAGCCTGCTGGCGGGCGACAAGGCGCATCAGGCCGGCTATACCCAGGTCCTCTGGCTGGACGGTGTGGAATTGAAATACGTGGAAGAAGTGGGCTCCATGAATATTTTCTTCGTGATCGGCGATGAACTGGTAACCCCCGCTCTCAACGGCAGCATTCTGCCCGGCATTACCCGGGACTCCGTGCTGGCCCTGGGCCGTAAATGGGGCCTCACGGTCTCCGAACGCCTGATCAGCATCGACGAAGTAGTAACCGCCCACGCGAGCGGCCAGCTCAAGGAAATATTCGGATCGGGCACCGCCGCCGTCATTTCGCCGGTGGGGGAGTTGAATTACGACGGCCGCAGCTTCGCGATTGGCGGCAACCAGGTGGGTCCTCTGGCGCAAAAATTCTACAACGCCATCACGAAGATCCAATACGGCGCTGCAGACGACACCATGGGATGGGTCGAAACAGTTTAGTTTTGCAATCTCAGTCGGACGGTCCCCGATCGGTTAAAAATGGACTGTAATGATTCAGGATGATAAACATGGACCAGCACCACATGGACCCTTTTGACCTTTTTAAAGAAAAAATGGCCGGGGCCGGGCTCGCCCCCCTGGTGATCGACACATTCGGCGCCTACTATCGACAGGTGGTGGAGGGCCAAACCGGTATCATACCGGACGATGCCATCCGCCCGCCCCGCGAAGACGAAGTGGTCCAGGCGGAAACCCTTGCGTCCTATACGGATGCCGGCCGCGCCGCCCTGAAGCACGCGGTCCGCATTACCCTCAACGGCGGCCTGGGAACCAGCATGGGGTTGACCGGGCCCAAATCCCTGCTCACCGTCAAAGACCAAAAATCATTTCTGGAAATCATTTTAGGGCAGTCGGCCCGCTTGAACATCAAGCAGGTCTTCATGAACAGCTTCAGCACCCAGGCCGCCACGGAAGAGGCCCTGAGGGCGCTCGGGCCGGTCGATCCACCCCTTATGTTCATCCAGAACCGGTTCCCGAAAATCCTGCAGGACAGTCTGATGCCGGCCTCCTGGCCGCCCAACCCCGAACTGGAATGGAACCCGCCCGGGCATGGCGACGTCTACACGGCCATGGCCACGTCCGGTATATTGGATCGCCTGCTGGAAGCGGACATCCGCTACGCCCTGCTATGTAATTCAGACAATCTCGGCGCGACCATGGATGAAACGATTCTCGGCTATCTTGTCCGGCACGACGTGCCTTTCCTGATGGAGGTGGCCCGGCGCACCCCGGCGGACGCCAAAGGCGGCCATCTGGCTGTCGACGGCAGCGATAATTTGCTCCTGCGGGAGTCGGCCCAGTTCCCGGCGGACAGCCAGGGGCGAGATATCGATACCTATTGTTTCTTCAACACCAACAACCTCTGGCTGAACCTGTCCTCACTGAAAAGTGTGCTCGCGCGGGAAAAAACCCTGCGCCTGCCGCTGATTCTGAACCCCAAGACCGTCGATCCGCGGGATGCCGGCAGCCCGGCCGTTTACCAGGTAGAATCCGCCATGGGGGCTGCTATCGCCCTTTTTGGTGGTGCCCGGGCGGTCCAGGTCCCGCGAACCCGTTTTTTTCCGGTGAAAACCTGCCATGATCTCCTGGTCGTTCGCTCGGACAGCTTTTTACTGAACGAAAACCTGGTGCTGGAGCCCAACCCGGCCATGATTCCCCCCGGACCGCACGTCGAACTGGATCCCCGGTTTTACAGCAACATCGACATGTTTGATAAGCGCTTCCCCCAGGGGGCGCCCTCGCTGGTGCAATGCGCGCGCCTCCGGCTGGAGGGCGACATCCGGTTTGAAGGTGGCGTTACCATCATCGGTGACGTCCGTGTGACCAACACCCGTGCCGAACAGGCGGTCATAAAAGCAAACACCGTTGTCGCGCAGGACTTGCGACTTTAAATCCCGGACCTAGTATTCCCCTGCGGCCCCCGCTGACCACCCGATCCGGCGCATGATCGAATCCCTATTTGTCCGTGACGCAGGGTGCTTCAGCCAGGATGGGGGCCGCTCTTGTTGGCGGACACCTTGAATTCATTTGATGGGATAGTGACGATGCCATTTAAAACCCAATCTAAACAAAAAAATATCGGTTTCATTGCCACCCGCTTTGCCGGCACAGACGGGGTTAGCCTGGAGGCTGCCAAATGGGCGGAGGTTTTGCAAGAGAACGGACACCGCTGCTTCTGGTTTGCCGGTGAACTTGACAAGCCCGACGCCATCAGCGAACTGGTGCCTGAAGCCCATTTTCAGACCGACCGCAACCAGGACATCATGCAGGCTGTTTTCGGTCACAAAGCCCGTCCCCCGGCCATCACCGATACGATACACGAATTGCGCTACTTCCTGCGCAGCCGTCTGCACGATTTTATCCGGCGCTTCGACTTGGATATGCTGATCGTTCAGAATGCGCTGACGATCCCCATGCAGATCCCGCTCGGGCTGGCCTTGTCCGAGGTGATCGCCGAGACCTTGATTCCCACGATTGCCCACCACCACGATTTTTACTGGGAGCGGGTGCGCTTCTCCCTGAACGCCGTGGGCGACTACTTGCGCATGGCCTTCCCGCCCCGACTGAACAATATCGAGCACGTGGTGCTCAATTCCACGGCCCAGGAAGAATTGGCCCATCGCAAGGGGCTGTCATCCATCATTATCCCCAACGTTTTGGACTTCGCCCACCCGCCCAATTCGCACGTAAGGTGTGACAGCACCCTGCGCGACAGCCTTGGTTTGCGTAAGGATGACATCATGATTCTCCAGCCCACCCGGGTGGTGCAACGCAAGGGCATCGAGCACGCCATTGAACTGGTCAAAGAGCTGCGTGACCCGCGATGCAAACTCGTCATATCCCACGCGGCCGGGGATGAAGGCTTCGAGTATGTGGAATGGCTGAAAGAAGACGCACGCAAGATGAACGTGGATCTACGCTTCCTGGAATCTCCTGAAATCGCGCCGGACACGCCGGTTCACGATGTTTTCCGGCACCTTTCCCTATGGGATGTCTACCCCCATGCCGACTTTATTACCTACCCCAGTTTGTATGAAGGCTTTGGCAATGCCTTCTTGGAGGCGATTTATTTTAAAAAACCCCTGCTAATCAACCGTTATGCCATCTTTGTCAAGGACATCGAGCCCCAGGGGTTCGACCTGGTCGTCATGGATGGTTATCTCACCAGCCGCAATGTGGCGGCCGTTCGGGACGTCCTGGATTCACCGGACCGGCGCCAGCAGATGGTGACTCATAACTACCAGATTGCGGCCCGCCATTACTCCTATGGCATTCTGCGCGAACGATTGAGCAGCCTGATGGTGAACATATTTGGAATGGAACCATAAGATGCACCGCCAGCGACCGAACCCCACACGCATTTGCACCTATTTCTGGATAGAGGCCCCATGACCATAACCCTCCAGCAAGATCCGTCCCCCAACCGGCGGCTTTTATTGAATCGGGGTGATACGGTGACCTTTACCCTGAACCTGTCCCGGCCATTGAAGGGCCGGGCCTGGCTGCGATCAAACATCGGCCATGTGGAAACCACGCGACAGGAAATCATCCGTCAGGCGGAGGAGGACGAAACCCCCCTGGGCCGAGACTGGTACGATCTTGCCATGCCGGCGGTGGATGCGTCCACCTTTCGCATTATTGTGCCGCTGCATCAGGTGGGGCATTTCGAAGCCAAGTGCTATTTCATGGAGGCCGGCCGACAAACTCCATTGTGGCCGCCGGGAGAAAATACCGCCATCAATGTGGCCCCGGCCGACAGCTGTGCTGCCAACATTATCTACAACGCCTTCGTAAGACAGTTCGGCCCGAACAAGGACGGACAGGCCGGGCCGCAATGGGCCGGGGACGCCATGGCCGAACTGGACCGCCAGCGGTTCACGGTCATCCCGCCCTCGGGAACTTTTCGCGACCTGATCGACCACCTTGATTTTATCATCGGAGAATTGGGCTGCACCATTCTACAGCTGCTGCCGATTCATCCGACGCCCACCACCTACGCCCGCATGGGCCGCTTCGGCAGCCCCTATGCCGCCCTGAGTTTTCTGGATGTTGATCCCGCCCTGGCGCAATTTGACCCGGCCGCCACCCCGCTGGAGCAATTCGGAGAACTGGTGGATGCCATCCACGCCCGCGGGGCCCGTATTTTTCTGGATATTGCCATCAACCATACCGGCTGGGCGGCACGCATGCACGGCATGCACCCGGAATGGCTGTCCCGGGACGACGGCGGGCGCATCGAAGTGCCCGGGGCCTGGGGCGTCCAGTGGGAGGATCTGACACGGCTGGATTATTCGCATCGTGACCTCTGGCATTTCATGGCGGATATGTTCATCACCTGGTGCCGCCGCGGGGTAGACGGCTTTCGCTGTGACGCCGGCTATATGATTCCGCAGCCGGCCTGGCGCTACATGATCGCCAAAGTACGCCAGCAATTTCCCGATACCATCTTCTTTCTGGAGGGGTTGGGCGGAAAGATCTCGGTCACCCGCGACCTGTTGAATCGGGCCGACTTCAACTGGGCCTATTCCGAACTGTTCCAAAACTATGACCGCGGTCAAATTGAAGCCTATTTGCCGCAAGCGCTCGACATCGCGGGGAGCGATGGGCTAACGGTCAATTATGCCGAGACCCACGACAATCTCCGGTTGGCGGCACGGTCTCATCGCTGGGCGGCGATGCGGACAGCCCTTTGCGCGCTATTCGCTCCCCAGGGCGCATTTGGCTTTGCCAATGGCGTCGAATGGTTCGCCACCGAAAAAATCAATGTTCACGAATCGCCATCATTGAACTGGGGAGGAATGCCCAATCAGGTGGCGACCATTCGCCGGATCACCGACCTGCTCAAACACCACCCCTGTTTTCATGATCTGACCCGCTTGCAATGGGTTCCGTCTGGCGGGGGCAATGTGGCCGTATTGCTGCGCCACCATATGCCTAGCGACCAGCGCGTGCTGGTGGTCGTGAACCTGGACGATCAGGCTGCGGCCACCGCCAGCTGGCCCGTCACCATCATGGGAACGGAAACCACGGCCTTCAGGGACCTGCTGACGGACCGACCCCTGACGCCCGCCGTCCATGATGGCGTTGTGCATTGCGATCTGCAGGCCGGTGAGGTGCTTTGCCTTGCGCCCGCCGCGACGGCTTTCGACGGAGCGGACGATGGTGAAACGCCTTGCGCCGTCGTCGTACCCCGGGTTGAACACCAGCGGCGCCGGGCCAAAGTGCTGGATTTAATAGCACACTGGACGGGTGGTGCTTGGGATCAGGTGGACATCGACGCCCTGGCGGAGCTGCTGGCCGACGATCCCTTGACGCTTTGCCGCCGCCTGCGGCCGCACGCCGGCGAGCCCGGTGTCACCCAGTGGCAGTGGCCCCACGACCTCAACCGTCAGGTCATGCTGCCCCCCGGGCATGTCTTGCTCGTAACGGCGCCCCATCCTTTTCGCGCCCATATCATCATGGGTGACACGGTGATTGGCGCGGAACCGTCGCTGGCCACCCGCAGCGGTCCTCATGTCGCGCTGTTCACTCTACGCCAGGTGGCGCCGTCAGCAGCGGTGGTCGTGCTGGAACTTTTTCTTTATGCTCCCGGAGCGACCGAGCGCTCCAGCACAGCCTTGAACATTCTCGGGCCGCCGGAGGACGCACGCGTGCGCACCCGGTGGCCGCGCCGGGACATGCCGGACACCCCCCTGGTATGGCTGGGTACCAACGGCCGCGGGGCCATGACGCACACCCCCATCCGATGGGGGACTCTTTACAGCCGCTACGATGCCCTGCTGGCCGCCAACCTGGATCCCGAAGTGCCGGAAGATCGTTGGGTCATGCTGACCCGGATGCGCGCCTGGGTGGTGTTCCAGGGGTACTCCCAGGAAATCCGCCACGACTGTTTGGAATCGTTTCATTACGACAGCGAGACCCAGGCCGCATGGCGCTTTCACATTCCCACCGGGCAGGGGCAATCCATCCACTTGAACATCGCGATGCGCATGCCGCCGTCATCCAATACGATTCAGGTCATGTTCAGCCGGACGCCCGCGGATTGGGTGCCAAATAATGGTCTGCCGAACGACCAACCGGTCCGCCTGATCGTGCGCCCCGACATTGAAGATCGCAATTTCCACACCACCACCAAGGCCTACCTGGGACCGGAAAACAACTACCCGGCGTCGGTTCGGCCGGAGCCTGCGGGATTCACCTTCCAGCCGGACCCGCAGCGGCGGTTGCGCTTGACCGCCTCGCGGGGGGATTACGTCCATGAGCCGGAATGGGCCTATATGGTGCACCGCCCGTTGGAGGCTGAAAGAGGCCTGGAAGCGGATTCGGATCTCTTCAGTCCGGGCTATTTCACGACCCTGCTGGCCGGAGCCGAACAGCAGGTGATCACCGCCCGGGCCCTAACCGGAATGGACGCACCGGCCGACATGTCTGACGAATTGCAACCGTCCGTGAAAGCCATCGATGCACAGCCGGAATTTATAACGCCCGACCGCGCCCTCCGGCAGGCCATGTCCCAGTTCATCGTCAAACGGGGGGATTTTGCCACCGTCATCGCCGGTTATCCCTGGTTTCTGGATTGGGGACGGGATACGCTCATTTTTTGCCGCGGCATGGTGGCCGCCGGCATGACCGATATGGTCGGGGAGATTGTGCAGCAGTTTGCGGCCTTTGAAGATGGCGGCACCTTGCCGAACATGATCCGCGGCAATGATGCCGGCAACCGGGACACATCCGACGCCCCGTTATGGCTGTTTGTCGTCTGCCGGGACTTGCTCCGGGAGGGCCATGGCGATATCCTGGAGGTGACCTGCGGCCGGCGGCGCCTGCGAGAGGTCCTGTCGGACATGGGCGATGCCCTGTGCCGGGGCACATCCAACGGCATCCGCATGGACCCTGAATCCGCCCTGCTCTATAGCCCGTCCCACTTTACCTGGATGGATACGAACCACCCGGCCGGCACACCGCGCGAAGGGTATCCCATCGAAATCCAGGCCCTGTGGTTTGCCGCCCTGGATTTTCTGGCGGAAATCGCAAGCCCGGAGAAAACCGCGCACTGGCGGCAGCTGGCCGACCGGGTTGCGGCATCTATCAATCATCTATACTTTATGGAAGAACTGGGGTATCTCTCGGATTGCCGGCACGGGCCGCCCGGACGCCCGTCGTCGGCCTGCCAGGCCGACGACGCCTTGCGGCCCAACCAGCTGTTTGCCATCACATTGGGGGCCATCCATGACCGGTCCCGCGCCGGGCAGATCGTTCAAGCGTGTGAAGCATTGATTGTACCGGGCGCCATTCGCAGTCTGGCGGATCGTCCTGTGCAGGTCCCATTGGCTGTTCAGCACCGGGGACGTCTCTTGAACGACCCCCTCAATCCCTACCAGGGGCACTACCAGGGAGACGAAGATACCCGCCGCAAGCCCGCCTACCATAACGGTACCGCCTGGGCATGGGTTTTCCCCTCTTTTTGTGAAGCGCGGGCCATGGTGTTCGGTGAGAGCAGCCGCGATACAGCGCGCGCTCTTTTGGCCACGGCCCTGGACCATATGAATACCGGCTGCCTGGGACACATTCCGGAAATCGTGGATGGCGACATCCCCCACCGACCGAGAGGGTGTGATGCCCAGGCATGGTCCGTGAGTGAGGTCTACCGGGTATGGAAAATGCTAACCCAACAAGGGCTAATCGGCGATAAGGCCTTCGCGGCCTAAATTTCCGGTTCGCGTTTCAACCGCGATCGACACCAACGCGCCTTGGCGGCGCAACAATAATTACTTGGAGACAGGCACATGCGAAACATTCAAACGTTTCAGGTTTTCCCCTTCTTACCCGAATCCCTGGCGTTTCTGGAAACATTGACCCGTAATCTATGGTGGTGCTGGCAGCGGGATGCCATCGAACTTTTTCGGCGTATTCATCCCGGTCTTTGGTATCAGTGCCAAGGCAACCCCATCCTATTTTTCACGCGCATTCCCCAGGAGCGCCTGGAAGAACTGGCCAACGATAAGGGCTTCATCGCCCACATGACCCGGGTTCGTGATCATTTTGAAGCCCAGGTGTTGAGCCCGCGCGCAGAAGATGCGCCCTACACGCCCGACACGACCATTGCCTATTTCTCCATGGAGTTCGGCATGCACGAAAGCGTGCCGCTCTATTCCGGCGGCCTGGGCATCCTGGCCGGTGATCACCTCAAAGCAGCCTCCGATCTCAAGTTGCCGCTGGTCGGCATGGGACTCTTTTACCGTCAAGGATACTTCCGGCAATTCCTGAACGATGAGGGGTGGCAGCAGGAAGCTTACCCTGAAACCGATATTTACATGATGCCCATAGAACGCGCCCGCAACCCCGAGGGCCGGGAAGTGATGGTCGCGGTCGACGGCCCCGACGGCCCCATCCATGCCATGGTCTGGCAAATCCAGGTCGGCCGCATTCCCCTCTATCTTCTGGATACCAATGTTCGTGAAAACCCGCCGGCCTTGCGGGACATTACCGCCCGGCTGTATTCCGGCGGCAGCCAGCGCCGCCTGGCCCAGGAGCTGGTGCTGGGCATCGGCGGGATGCGCGCCCTGGAAGCCCTTCAGCGAAGCCACGAGGTCGTGCACATGAACGAGGGGCATTCCGCTTTTGCCAGTCTGGAGCGCCTCAGCCAACTCGTGGCGGCCGGCAATATGGACTTAAAAACCGCCATGCAAATTCTGCCGCGCACCACGGTTTTCACCACCCATACGCCGGTGGCGGCCGGACACGACGATTTCCCGGTGGATATGGTGGCCCCCTGTTTGAAACCGTTCGAGGAAAAACTGGGCACCAGCCTCAAGTCCATCATCAGTTGGGGCCAGCCCCAGGGCAGCGCCCCGGAAACCCCGCTTTCCATGTTTATCCTCGGCAAACGCATGTCGGCCCATTGTAATGGTGTCAGTGAACTCCATGGGGCCGTCGCCCGCCGGATGTGGCACCATCTCTGGCCCGGGATTCCGGAAGATGAGGTGCCCATCACCCACGTGACCAACGGTGTCCACATTCCGACCTGGACAGCTTCCGAAACCAGCTTGTTGTTCGAGCGCTATCTCGGCCCGGACTGGCACATGACGGTCGGCCACACCGACAACGGCAACCGTCTCGAAGAAATGTACGATGAGGAGCTCTGGCACGCGCATGAAACCAACCGGGCCCGTCTCATCCGGGCCTGCCGACGCCGCATGGCCGATCAATATGGCCGGCGCAACGCGCCCATCACCACCATGAAAGAGGTGGAGTCCGTTCTGGACCAGGATGTGCTGACCATCGCATTTGCGCGGCGCTTTGCCACCTACAAACGGGCCAACCTGCTGCTGCAGGACCCGGAACGCCTGGAAGCCATTATCAATTCAAAAGAGTTCCCGGTACAGTTCATCTTCGCCGGCAAAGCCCACCCCCAGGACAACGAAGGCAAAGAACTTATCCGCAAACTGGTCGATTTTGGCAGGCGCCCCAGCCTGCGCCACCGGCTCATCTTCATCGAAGACTACGATATGCAATTCGCGCGACGGCTCGTCCAGGGCGCCGATGTCTGGCTGAATACACCTCGCCGGCCGTTCGAAGCCTGCGGCACGTCCGGGATGAAAGCCGCTATCAACGGCGTCCTCAACGTCAGTGTTCTGGACGGATGGTGGTGCGAAGGCTATCGCAACGATCGCGGCTGGCGCATCGGTGACGGCGAGGAATTCGAGGATGCCGACTATCAGGATCGGATCGAGGGCCAGGCCCTCTATAATGTGCTGGAAAATGAGGTGATTCCCTGTTTTTACGACCGAGAGAGCGGGGGACTGCCGCTGCGCTGGTTGAAAAAAATGAAGGCCTCGATGCAAATGGCGATGCAGGATTTCAGCGCCCAACGCATGGTGAACCAATACGGCGAACGGTTCTACCAACCGGCCGCGGGACAATATCAAGACCTGATGGCCGAAGACGCCCGGGAAGCCGTGCAGAAAAGCCAGATCCACTCCCGCCTGGTAAAGCTCTGGCAGAACGTGGTCGTGGATTTCCCGGTTCCCCAATCCGAAGGCCCCATGCGGGTTGGCGACAAGCTTCAGATCAATGTGCTCGTCAATCTCGGTGACATCAAGCCGGAAGAGGTCGATGTGGAGCTTTGTTACGGACCGCCCAAAACCGTGGACCGCCTGGAAGTCACCTATCGCGAAACCATGAACGTGGAAGAGGTCCTCAGCGAGAATCGTTATCTATACAGCTGTACGCTGCCCTGCGACGCTCCCGGACGGTACGGGTTCACCGCGCGGGTCACACCCCGGGGCGATATCTGGATCCGCTATACGCCGGGGCTGATCGCATGGGCCTGATGGCCATACCTTTTGGCCATCTGCAGGTCTTGGAAGGAAAGCAGGCCCATACGACTGCTTTCCTTCCGCGAAGGATGCAACCCCATCGAAGGAGAGCGCCATGCCAGCATCGCGCAGCAATCCCACCGTATTGGTGGTAACGCCCGAAGTCACCTATCTTCCCGAAGGCATGGGCAACATGTCCAACCATCTTACCGCCAAAGCAGGCGGCTTGGCCGATGTTTCCGCGGCCCTGATCAGCGCGCTCTTCGATCAGGGCGCCGATGTCCATGTGGCCCTGCCGGACTACCGCGAGATATTTGCGGCCCACACGGCCCCCGTCTTAAAAAGTGAATTCCGGCGCATCCGCGATAAAATGCCGGACGAGCGGATCCATCTGGCGGAAGACCGCGCCTTTTTTTATACCACCACCGTCTACTCCCATTATGGATCGGACAACATTAAAATCGCGCTGGCCTTCCAGCGCGAAATCATCAATAACATCATGCCGCGGGTCAAACCGGATCTGATCCACTGCAACGACTGGATGACCGGACTGATTCCGGCGGCCGCGCGCGAAATGGGGATTCCCTGCCTGTTCACCATTCACAATATCCACACCGTGAAAACACTGCTGGCCTCCATCGAAGACCGCGGCATCGATGCGGCCTATTTCTGGCACAATCTCTATTACGCGGGCATGGCGGTCGAGTACGAGGAAACCCGGGAAGTCAACCCGGTGGACTTGCTGGTGAGCGGGGTCTTTGCCGCCCACTTTGTCAATACGGTCAGCCCGACGTTCCTCCAGGAGATCGTGGAGGGCCGCCACGATTTTGTGGAAGCCCCCCTCAAGCAGGAACTGACCAATAAATTTTACGCGGAGTGCGCCACCGGCATCCTCAATGCCCCTGATCCCTCCTACCACCCCGAGACGGACGACGCCCTGGTGCAGCAATATTCCGCCAAGGATCATGCCAAAGGCAAACGGACCAACAAGCGCCACCTGCAGCGTCGCCTCGGGTTGGTGGAAGATGATCGGGCGCCGCTCTTTTTCTGGCCCCACCGCCTGGACCCGGTTCAAAAAGGGTGCCAGCTTCTGGCCGAAATCCTATACCAGGTCGTGTCCAAATACTGGGACCGTCACCTGCAAATCGTCTTTGTGGCCAATGGCGAATACAAGGGGGTTTTTCATAATATCGTCGCCTTTCACGAGTTATATGATCGGGTCGCCATCTGCGAATTTGACGAGCAGCTGGCCCGGCTGGCCTATGGCGCGGCTGATTTCATCCTGATGCCATCGCGCTTCGAGCCCTGCGGCCTTCCCCAGATGATCGCGCCAATCTACGGCTGTCTGCCCGTGGCCCACAATACCGGCGGCATCCACGACACGGTGACCCATCTCGCGCCGGAAACCAATTCCGGCAACGGCTTCCTTTTCGATGTTTATGACAGCCCGGGGCTTTTGTGGGCCATGGATCAGGCCATGCACTTCCATGGCGCGCCCGCGCAGATGCGCCGAAAGCAGATTCAGCGCATCATGCAGGAGAGTGCTGAAACGTTCAACCATGACGTGACCGCCCGCCAGTACATAAAATTGTACGAGAAAATGCTGGAACGCCCCCTGATCGCCGCGCGCCCTCATTGAGGGAAAAGATGCGTCCACCCGGTGCCGTCATTGAAGATGGTATAGAGAGGTTCGTCCCATGGCATCCGAAAACCCTACCACCACACCCCCCTGGCTGGATCGGCTATTGACCAGGGACCCCTGGCTGACCCCTTACCGCGAGGCCCTGATCCGGCGGCGGCAGGCCGTTGACACCCTCCGCCGGACGGTCATTGGCGACAAGGGTTCCCTGAAAGCGGCGGCCGCCGATTATCACTATTTCGGTCTGCAGCGGCATCCTGACGGATGGATTTTCCGCGAATGGGCCCCGAACGCGCAAGCCATTTACCTGGTGGGAACTTTCAACGCCTGGCGTGAGGACCGCGCCTATGCGCTTCGGCCCGTGGTCGATCGCGATGGTGTCTGGGAAATCCGGCTGCCCTCAGATCGCATGGCCCATGGCGACTTGTTTCGACTGCGTCTCCACTGGCCGGGCGGCAGCGGCGATCGTCTGCCCGCATATGCGCGCCGGGTGATCCAGGACCCTTCCACCCTGATTTTCAATGCCCAGGTGTGGGAACCGCCGGAAGGTTATCGATGGATCAACGAAGCGCCTCCGCCCATTGATCCGATCCTGGTTTATGAAACCCATGTAGGGATGGCCCAGGAAAAGGGGGGGATTGGCACCTATCGGGAGTTTGCCGACCACCTGATACCACGCATCCAGGATGCCGGCTACAACACGATCCAGCTGATGGCGGTGCAGGAGCACCCCTATTACGGCTCCTTCGGCTACCAGGTGTCCAACTTTTTCGCCGCGTCCTCGCGCTTCGGCTCACCGGAAGATCTCAAATACCTGGTGGACAGCGCCCATGGCACCGGCCTGAGGGTGGTCATGGACCTGGTGCATTCCCATGGCGTCTCCAACGAGGTGGAGGGCTTGAGCCGCTTTGACGGCACGCTCTACCAGTACTTTCACGACGGGCCGCGCGGCCTCCACTCGGCCTGGGATTCCCGCTGCTTCGACTATGCGAAAAGTGAGGTGCTGCGCTTCCTGCTGTCCAATTGCCGCTTCTGGCTGGAAGAGTACCGCTTTGACGGCTTCCGCTTTGACGGCATCACCAGCATGCTTTATCGGGACCACGGCCTGGGCAAAGCCTTCACGTCGTATGACGATTATTTCAGCGACAACGTCGATAAAGATGCGCTATGCTATTTGACCTTGGCCAATGAGCTGGTTCACTCCGTCGACCCCCAGGCTGTCACCATAGCGGAAGACATCAGCGGCCTGCCGGGCCTGGCGCTGCCCCAGGATGAAGGGGGGGTTGGATTCGATTACCGTTTTGCAATGGGGATTGCCGATAACTGGATCCGCTTGACCAAAGACCTGTCCGATGAAGACTGGCACCCGGGACTGCTCTGGCACGAACTGACCAACCGGCGCTCTCATGAGAAATCCATCAGTTACGCCGAGTGTCACGATCAGGCCCTGGTGGGCGATCAAACCCTCATCTTCCGCTTGGCCGGGGCCGCCATGTATCATCACATGCACCGGGACGATCCGGACCCGGCCATGGACCGCGCCATGGCGCTGCACAAGATGATCCGGCTGATTACTTTGGCCACGGCCGGTCACGGCTACCTGACCTTCATGGGCAACGACTTCGGTCATCCCGAATGGATCGATTTTCCCCGTGAGGGCAACAACTGGTCTTATCATTACGCCCGGCGACAGTGGCACCTGGCCGACCATCCCGATTTGAAGTACGGCCAACTGGCCGCTTTTGACCGAGCCATGCTCGACCTGGTCAAGACCCATGGCGTTTTCGAAAACCCCTGGGCCCACCTGGTGTATGAACACAATGACGATCAGGTTCTGGCATTTGTACGCCGTGATCTTCTGTTCGTTTTCGGGTTTCACCCGACACGGTCCTTGACGGACTACGGGTTTTTCTGTTTGCCAGGGCAATATCGGCTGGTGCTCGATAGCGATGACCCGCGCTTTGGCGGCCACGGCCGCCTTAAGTCCGGCCAGGCCCACTTCACCCGGCCGGATGAAGCGAACCCGGTCCCGTCGCAGGGAAGGCTGCAGCTCTACATTCCCAGCCGAACGGCGCAGGTTCTGCTGAAAGTGGATTGATGGTCAGAATGTCGATTACGAGCGGTGGGAAAGAAACCGCTGAAGGATTCAGGTGCTGTTCTTGTAATGTCGGTAAAAGCGCATGACCTTTTCAACATAGCGTTCGGTCTCGGGGATCGGCGGGATGCTCTGGTAGCGGTCCACGACCGTGGGGCCGGCATTGTAGGCGGAAAGCGTCAGGGCCAACTTGCCGTCGTAGCGATCGTATAGCGTGCGGAAATAGCGGGTACCCCCCATGATGTTCTGGTGGGGATCAAACGGATCCTTGATGTTCAGGGCCTGGTAGTTCTGGGGCATGATCTGCATGAGGCCCCGGGCGCCTTTTTTGGACACCGCCTGGGGATTGAAGCTGGATTCGGCCTGGATGATGGCTTTCAGCAGGGAAAAATCCACGCCATGACGGCGAGCAGCCTCTTTGATGATGCGGTCGTATTTATTGATATTGGCCGGGGTATAGAAACGGGGTTTACTGCTGCGAATGTAAATGCGGTATTCCGGAGAGGATGGCGTATTGGTGAAATGCATCACCCCGTCGGCATCCCGGTACATGTAGATATCGGCTGAAACCGGCACGCCGGCCAGCAACGACAGCATCACGAGCACCCATAGCCCCGCCCGTATGTTCTTTTTTGCTTCCGTTGTCATAAAGCCCGCATCAGACCGTTAGTGTTAATACCGAATCAACCCTGAAGACTCGCCCCATTTCCGATTATTATATTTTTTTTTTCGATAAACTCAAGTCCTCCGTCCGCATTGACCGGGTGAAATGCGTCTCACCAAGTGTATCGGCGGTTTCCGTCGGTGACTTGAGCGGTTTTGGTGCGCCTGGGAAGCCTTTCATGAGGGATCCGGCGGGGTGGCCGCAGCGACGGCTTGCTGCAGGGCCTTTTTCTGCTGAACCTCGCGATATTGCTTGATGATAAACCGGGTGGGGAAAACCGGATTGGCCAGATAGGGAACCGCATTCGCGCAAAATTCATCTCTGAGGAGGGTAAGGATACCTTCTTTTTCGTCATCGGGAACGAAAACACGCTCCCGGCGGCTCAGGAAAACGACACGGGGACCCAATGCCTCCCGAACGCTTGCCAGCGTCAGGCCGCCCATTGGTTCCGGCGGCAGGGCGTCTTCGTTGACCGGTATGTCGAGCTGCGCCTCCATGGTTACAATCCAGCGATCAGCGCCCTGTCGACGGGAGACATCATACAGTTTGAGTGTGGTGCCATTGCTCAGGCGGCGGGTTTCCATCAGGTTGTCATTCATGACGGGTTCTCCATGGAGCTTTGGGCAAACACACGGCCGGTGGCACGTGTCGTAACGGTTTTTAGAAAAGAGGGGGCGGGCAAGGCCGATCATGACTCAACTGATGGGCAGCATGTAATCCGCCAGGCGACTGGAGGTTTTGCGCAGGTTGTTGCTGAGCAGGATGGCAATGCCCTTCAAGAGCTTGATGCCGATGTTGGCATGACGCGTCAGAACCAGATCAAAGGCCGCCTGGGATAGAATAAACAGTTTGGCATTGTCGCGCGCCCTGATGGTCGCCGAGCGCGGCAGGTTTTCGATCACCGACATTTCCCCGATGGACTGCCCTTTGCGAAGCGTCGTGATGACAATTTCCTGATCGACGGCGGTCGGTTGTTTGATGACATCCAGGGTCCCGTGGGCGATAAAACACATAAAGTTGCCGCGGTCGGCTTCCTGAAACAGAATTTCACCCTGTTGCAGTTCGATCACGTTCATGTGTTTGGCCACCAGCTTGACTTCTTCGGCATTCATCCGGCTGAAAAGCGGGATGCCCATAAAGAAATCGATAATGGCTTTTGACAGATTGGGATCCATAATCTAAAACGCCTAGCGGAATGGTCGCAATGACCCGATGCCTATATTTTTATATGATTATCAAACTTTTGAAGGTAAATGAAGCTTTTCTTGCCCTTGGAACCGTAAAAGGAGGCCCGCCATGACCAACGCGCCCCCCACGCGCGAGGACGCCTGGAACCTGCTGACAACCTACAACCAGAGTGACAGCCTGCGTAAACACGCCCTGGCCGTTGAAGGCGTCATGCGCCACTTTGCCCGTAAATACGGCGAAGACGAAGCCCAATGGGGCGTTATCGGGCTGATCCACGATCTTGATTATGAACAGTTTCCCGAGCAGCACTGCACGAAAACCCGGGCCATTCTGGAGGAAAACGGCTGGCCGGAAGACTATATCCGGGCCGTTGTGAGCCATGGTTACGGCATCTGCTCGGATGTGGAACCCCGCACCACCCTGGAAAAGGTTCTCTTTGCCGTGGATGAACTGACCGGACTGGTGGCCACCACGGCCCTGGTGCGCCCTTCCAAGAGCGTTATGGATCTGAAGCCCAAGTCCGTGAAGAAAAAATGGAAGGATAAACGCTTTGCCGCCGGTGTGGACCGATCCATCATTGAAAAAGGGGCAGCCATGCTGGGGGTGGAGTTGTCGGAATTGATCAGCGATACCATTGCCGGCATGCAGGAGGTGGCCGACGCGATCGGGCTTAAAGGCCAAACGTCATGAATCGCTGTATTAGAAACGGACGGCTTGCGGCACAAAAACAGGGTTAAAAAAATGCCGCCCTCTGTTGTACCAGAGGGCGGCGACAAGATCAGGCGACTTCCTCAAACTCGGCGTCGACCACATCTTCCTTTTGGGGACTTGCAGACGACCCCGCATCGGTGCCGGAGGGTCCGCCGGCATTTTGGCTGTAAGCCATTGAGCCGATCTGCTGGGCAATCCGTTTGAGATCCTCGCTCAGTCGACGTATTTCACTCACATCGTCACCCTGCATCGCGGTTTTCAATGCCTGGACCGCATTCTGGGCCTGGGACCGGGAAGCGTCATCCAGGCGGCTTTCCAGTTCCTGCAGCGTTTTCTCGGTGGTATACACCAGGGCGTCGGCTTCGTTGCGGGCCTCCACTAACCCTTTTTTGCGTCGGTCCGCGTCGGCGTTCAGCTCGGCTTCGCGCACCATGCGGTCGATATCCGCTTTGTCCAGACCGCTGGAAGCGGTGATGCGGATGGACTGTTCCTTGCCGGTGGCCTTGTCTTTGGCCGAAACATTCACAATCCCGTTGGCATCGATGTCGAAGGTGACCTCGACCTGTGGCAGACCCCGGGGGGCCGGCGCAATCCCGGTCAGTTCGAAGCGACCGAGGGTCTTGTTGTCCGCGGCCATCTCCCGCTCACCCTGCAGAACATGCACGGTCACCGCCGGTTGATTGTCTTCCGCCGTTGAAAAGACCTGGCTTTGACGGGCCGGGATGGTGGTGTTGCGCTCAATCAGGCGTGTCATCACACCCCCCAGGGTTTCAATTCCCAGGGACAGGGGGGTGACATCCAGCAGCAGCACGTCCTTGATATCGCCCTTCAGGACGGCCCCCTGGATAGCGGCCCCCATGGCCACCACCTCGTCCGGATTCACACTTTTTCCGGGTTCACGGCCGAATATGGTTTTCACCTTGGCCTGCACGGCCGGCATGCGGGTCATACCGCCCACCATGACCACATCGTTGATATCCGTCGCACTGAGACCGGCATCCTGCAGGGCCTGACGACAGGGGCCTTCCAGTTTGGCCAGCAGATCCGCCACAAGGGCTTCCAGTTTGGCCCGCGACACCTTGATGTTCATATGTTTGGGGCCACCGGCATCGGCCGTGATAAAGGGCAGGTTGATCTCGGTCTCCATCGAGGTGGACAGCTCCATTTTGGCTTTTTCCGCCGCCTCTTTCAGGCGCTGGAGGGCCATTTTATCGGATCGGACATCGATGCCCTGCTCTTTGCGGAACGTGTCCGCCAGATAGTCGATCAGGCGCAGGTCAAAATCTTCCCCACCCAGGTGGGTGTCGCCGTTGGTGGCTTTGACTTCAAAAACACCGTCCCCGATTTCCAGAACGGAGATGTCAAAGGTTCCGCCGCCAAGATCGAAGACGGCGATTTTCTGATCCTTTTTGCCCTCCAGGCCATAGGCCAGCGAGGCTGCCGTGGGCTCGTTGATAATGCGCAATACGTTGAGCCCGGCAATTTTACCCGCGTCCTTGGTGGCCTGGCGCTGGCTGTCGTCAAAATAGGCCGGCACCGTGATGACTGCATCGGTCACCTTCTCCCCGAGATAATCCTCGGCCGATTTACGAATCGCCCCCAGGATGAAAGAGGATATTTCCGCCGGACTGTAGGCTTTGTCTTTGAGGCGGATGCGCACATCACCATTTTCGGCAGCTTCGATCCGATACGGCAGCACCGGAATATCCTGCTGCACCTCGGGCGCGCTGTGTTTGCGGCCGATGAGCCGCTTAACGCCAAACACCGTGTTTTCCGGATTGGTAATGGCCTGACGCTTGGCGATCTGGCCCACAAGTCGTTCGCCGCTGTCATTGATGGCAACGATCGACGGCGTGGTGCGCCCGCCTTCCGTATTGGTGATCACCTTTGTTTCCTTGTTTTCCAGGATCGCCACACATGAATTGGTGGTTCCCAGATCAATCCCGATAACTTTTCCCATGACTACCTCCTATAAATGATGAAATTTATTATATTACTATTTTAAAAACAATTATATAGTAATGATTAATTGTGGGTCGTCAAGGAGGGAAGAAATATAAAAAACCTCCGGTACGCAGCGTACCGGAGGCTGATGACGTTGTTAGCACATTGGCCCGAAGGGTTTATCCCGCCTTGCGGCGCTGGGTTTTAGCCCACCCGCGGCGCTACCCACCTGGCGTTTCGAACCCGTTGGACATTTCAGAATAAATGGTTTAGGTTTCAATCAGAACCAAACCCGCGGCCGGCGGGCTGTTGCCGGCCCCAATGCCCAACCGCATATCAGGACATTTCAGCCATGACAAAAGACGCACTTGCAGGTCGACGGATCGGGTTTATCGGTGCCGGCAATATGGCCGAAGCCATCATTCGGGGGTTGCTGGAAAGTGAGGCGGTCAAACCCGACCACATCACCGCCTCCGACGTGATGCCGGAGCGGCTGAAATATATGCAGTCCACTTATGGCATCCGCACCCTGGCGGACAACGACGAACTGGTCGGAGGCGCGGACATCCTGGTACTGGCGGTCAAACCGCAAGTGGTGGGATCGGTCCTGACCCACATCGGGCCCCGCACCGACGACACCAAACTGGTCATATCGATTGTGGCAGGCTTGACGGTAGCAGCCATGGCGGCCGGACTGGGGGCCGGCACCCGCATCATCCGGACGGTTCCCAACACGCCGGTCTTCGTTGGTGAGGGCATGGTGGCGCTGGCTTCCGACGGCCCGGCCCGGGATGAAGACTTCACTGTTGCCGAAGCCCTTTTTGCACCGGTGGCCCGCATCGTCTCCATCGAAGAAAAACTCATGGATGCCGCCCTGGGGGTTTCGGGATCGGGCCCTGCCTATGGATTTCTGATGATCGAAGCCCTGTCGGACGGGGGGGTGAAAATGGGATTGCCCCGACACATCGCCCTCGAATTGGCGGCCCAGACCCTTCTCGGGGCGGCTAAAATGTGCCTGGAATCCGGGCGTCACCCCGGCCAGTTGAAGGATATGGTCACCTCGCCGGGGGGCACCACCATCGCTGCGCTGCACAAAATGGAAGCCGGCGGCGTGCGATCGGCCTTGATGGATGCGGTGGAGGCCGCCACCCGTCGCTCCGAAGAACTCGGCCGTCTTGGTTGATATTCCTCCGAAACGAACACGCATTTAACTGTAACCAGAAAGGCTCTTTGGATAATGCGAACCATCCCCCTTGTTGCGCAGCGGGAAATCGAGGCCAACATAGCGGTTGCCCTGATTAACCGCTATGCTGCTGCTATGGGTCGTCCTCAGGCCATCGCCATCGCCCGCGAGACCATCCAAAGCCTGGCGGAAAGTGCCGGCCGGCATATGGCCGCCGCCATGGGGAGCCATTCGCTGGCGGATCTTGCACAGGTGGTCCGGGAGGTATGGGCACGGGAGGACGCGCTCGACGTCGTATTTATCGACGCTCCCCGCGACCGGCTTGCATTCGATGTTCACCGCTGCCGCTACGCCGAACTGTACGATCGTCTCGGCATGCGCGATATGGGCATCCACCTGTCCTGCTGCCGCGATGCCGCCTTTGCCCGGGGATTCAATCCCGCTATCCAAATGGAGCGGACCCGGACCATCATGGAGGGCGCCCCCTCCTGCGACTTTCGGTTTACGCTGATGCCGGCACCATAAGACCGCCCTATGGGGGCGTCGAAAAACAGATGGATTTCGGACACCAATAAGGAGAAGCCGTCATGCCTCGTTTATTAAAAATCATGATTCACCTCTCGATTTTCGCCATCGGCATACCGGCGGTGGGGTTTTCCAATTTCTGGGACTGGGAACTTTTGCGGGGCATGGTGTTACCGGCTGTCGCGACCGGCTTCCTGGCTTACCTGGTCCTTTTTATTCTAACCGGTGGATACCGCGTGTTTCAATCGTCTTCCTGAACGCACGAGCGCACCCGCTTGTATCCCCTTCATGACATGTGACGGCAACTGCTACGAAAAGGAAATAACCATGCCGAACCGCAACATCCTGGAAATCTTCTCGGACTACATCTGACCCTGGTGCTATTTCATTACCGGGCGTATTGAAAAACTGCAGCAGGAATTTAAGATCGACGTGCACTGGACGGCTTTTCCACTTCATCCGGAAACCCCGGAAGACGGCCAAAGTCTGGAAGACCTCTTTGCCGGCCGGCCGATCAACATACCGGAAATGCTGACCCATCTCCGAAATACCGCCCAACAATTAGGCCTGCCGTTTGGGGACCGCCAGATGACTTTCAACAGCCGTCGGGCCCAGGAGCTCGGAAAATGGGCCGAAAACTGCGGCCGGGGAGATGCCTTTCACAACGCGGTCTTTAAGGCCTACTTTGCCCATGGTTTAAACATTGCCGCGGATACGGTGTTGATGGATCTCGCCCGGTCGGTCGATCTCGATCCCCAGGAAGCACGCACCGTCATCGAACAAGGGCAATATCGGGATGTGGTCGACCGGGACTGGCAGCGCTCACGGCTTATGGAAATCACCGCGGTGCCAACGTTTGTCATGAACCAGCAGCGATTGGTGGGGGCTCAGACCTACCAAGACCTGGCCCGCTTTATCCGGTCTGAAATCTAATCCACCACGCCGTTTATTTTAGAAAAGCTTGAGTTGCACCTGCTGCGCCTTGGGCGTCACCGACACGTGCGGGGACTGGTGTTTTAACAGGTGCCGTTCGATGTCGCCCACAAAGGGGGAAACGATGCGGGCTTCCTGGCGCCCGTACAGGCGCCGCTTGCGCGACCAGGTTAAATAAAGCAGTTCCCGGGCTCGGGTCAGCGCCACATAAAACAGGCGCCGCTCTTCCTCCAGATCCGAGGGCGCCTGACCGTCCCGCCGCAGCGGGATCAACCCGTCTTCACACCCCACCACAAACACCACCGGAAACTCCAATCCTTTGGCGGCATGCATGGTGGTAAGGGTCACTTTTTCAATGCGGGCCTGCACCATATCCGCATCGGTTTGCAGGGAAGCGGTGTTGATAAAGCGTTCCGGATCCCCCTGACAATCCTGCGCCCGTCGCACCAGATCGGCGACCAGATCCTTGTCCCGGGCGGCGTCATGCTCTTCCAGACGGTCCGCCCAGCGTTCAGATATGGAAACAATCTGTTCTTCCAGCGTGAGCGGCTGTAAGTCGGCGACCCATTGTTTCAGGTCTTCCAGCGCGTCACCCAGCCGCTGTCTTTTTTGCGGGGCAACGCCCTTTAAAACGGCAGGGTCGGCCTGATCCAGCGCTTGGCGCAGGGTCTGTCCGCGGGCGTCCATTTCGTCCAAAAAAGCCATGACCATCGCTTTATCCAAGCGGGGTTTCATCACACGGGCAATACCGTTGAGATCATGCGCACTCGCCGTTCCGGTGGTGATGCGCAGCAACGCCAGCAGGGCCGCCAGGTGGGGTTGGGTGTAGGTCTTGCGGCGGCTGGCGATTTGGTAGGGAATCCCGGCCTGGTCGAATATGGCCGAAAAAACATCGGCCTGGGCCGAGGTGCGGTAAAGCACGGCAAAATCGGCGAAGCTATAGTCGTGCAGGGCGGTTGAATCGACCTTGCCGGCGTCAATCGCCAGAAACCCCGCGCCCCCCACCGCCTTCTCGATGATTTGACCCACCGCCACGGCTTCGGCCTTTTCCGACGGTATTTCAACCACGGCCACATGGGGCGCCCCGGTAAGGCGTGAAAAAAGCCGGGACCCCAGAACCCCGAGCCCGGTGTCCGGCCCGCCACGTTGGCGAATCACCTGCCACGAGGCTTCCAAAATGGTTTCGGTAGAGCGGTAATTGCGGGTAAGATGAATCACCCGGGCGCTGGGATAATCTTCAACAAATTGGTTGAAAAAAGCGACATCCGAACCCCGGAAACCATAGATGGCCTGATCCGGATCGCCGATGACGCATAGATTGCCGGCAGCCGGCACCAGGGCCCGTATCAGCCGATATTGACCGTAATTTAAATCCTGGTACTCATCCACGAAAACATAGCGAAATCGATTCCGGCATGTGGTCCGAAAATCGTCGTCGGTCTCCAGGCTTCGAACCACCCGGAAGATCAGATCCTCGAAATCCAGAAGATGCTGGTCGGCCAGCATCTTCTGGTAGGCCGTGTAGACACGGGCGAACACACTGGTGGCGGTATCGGCCACAACCGACTCGAAATAGGCATCGGGGCCTTTCAGTTGCTGCTTGGCATTCACCATCCGGGCAAGCAGCTCCCGGGGTTTCAGCGTTACCGCTTTCTCGTTGCCCGTTAAACGACGCATGGTGCGCTGCAAAAGAAACAGTCGCTCATCTTCGTCAATGATGCGAAAGGGGGTTTTGTGCGTTTCCTCCCGGAGCAGCGCCCAGCAGAGGGCGTGAAAGGTGGCGGTCAGGGGCAGCGTCGAAGCATCATCCAGCAACTGCTCCAAACGCGAACGCATTTCGCCGGCCGCTTTTTCCGTAAACGTCAGGGCCAGCATCGCGCCGGCCGGCACCCCGCCATCCTGTATCAAGTGGGCCATGCGATGGGTTACGGTGCGGGTCTTGCCGGTTCCCGGACCCGCCACAATCAGCAAGGGACCGTCCCCGTGGGAAATGGCCTGCTGTTGATCGCGGTTGTCCCGATCTTCCCGGAAAACAGGTGTTTGTTGCGGTGTCAAATCATCGTATGGCGACACATTCATATCTGCGTGACCGGCATTAAAACGGGAGATATCTCCGGATGAGGGCACATTGCCGGCCGATGGACCTATTGGGGCCCCTGGAAACAGCTGGCGCTGTCCGAAAAGGATGTGCTTTTCGAAATCGCTGAAAAGCTGAATGTGGCCATAGTCCCCGTCGTATCCAGCCTGAATCTCCAGTTCACCGGCGCGCATGCGGCGGATCGCTTCCCCCAGCAAGGGAATGCCGGTGCGGTCCAACTGCTCCGGCGACACATCCCGTAGGATATGAAGCTCATTTCCAAGGGATTCCAGCGCCAACGTGTACGCGCGCGCCACGGTTTTAGTGGCCGCACCCACCTGGAGCAACTCCGACAGGACTTCCGGCAGGGGAACGAGGCTCTCAAACGGCGGCTGCCATGACGGAATGGCTTCCGGGGGACGATCCGCCAGCATCTGGACCCGGTTGTAAACCCCCACCGTCAACGAACGACCACAAATCGGACAGATCCCGTTTAAGGCCCTTGTTTCAGCCGGCGTCAGGCGGACGCCGCATTTACGATGGCCATCGAGATGGTATTTTCCCTCCTCGGGGTAAAATTCGATGGTGCCACCGAACTGATTCGTCTGGGGGTTCTCCAGCGCCGCACGAATCGCGCTATAACCTGGAGCGCAATGGAAAATATTGGCTTCACGCGCCAGTTTGGCTGCGGAATGGGCATCCGAATTGGAGATGAGGGTGAGACGATCCAAGCTGGAAACCAAACGGTTCATGGCCGGGTCTGAAGAAAGCCCTGTTTCGGCGGCAAAGATGTGCCCGGACAGATCTTCAAAACATTCTTCCAGGCTGTCAAAACCGGATTTGGACCCCAGCAGGGAAAACCAGGGCGTCCAGATATGAGCCGGCACCAGAAACGCCCGCTCATCCACTTCCAGGAGTATTTCAAGCAGATCCCGGGCATCCAGGCCCAGAATCGGACGGCCGTCCGACCGGATGTTGCCGATGGCATCGAGGCGCCGGTTGAACCGTTCCGCTGCGTCCAGGGAGGGCAAAAAAACAAGATTATGGTTTTTACGGGTTTTATCATTTTTTTTGTAAATATTACTGATTTCCGACACCAGCATGAAATGGACTTCAGCGCGGCAACGGGCGGGCACCCGTGTGCTGCACGCCTGGGCAAGGGTGTCGTTCAGCCGCAAAAGGCCGTCACCGGCGGGCACCAGTTTTTCTTTTATCTCAGCAAACCATCCGGGATGGGTGGCATCTCCCGTGCCCACCACCGCAAGCCCTTTACATTGCGCGGCAATATGGAGGCGCTCCAGATCGAGCGTCTTGGAGGTCGCTCGCGAAAAACGGGAGTGAATATGGAAATCAGCTAAAAAGGTCATGGAAATGACTTTCTCGATCGGACCAGCGAA
Source organism: Deltaproteobacteria bacterium (assembly GCA_020444045.1). Classification (GTDB taxonomy): domain Bacteria; phylum Desulfobacterota; class Desulfobacteria; order Desulfobacterales; family UBA5852; genus JABZFP01. The sequence goes on along the minus strand of JAHLLS010000001.1, from coordinate 368,265 downwards.
TCATGCATCCCGGTTGCGTTGGGCCTGCCACCGAATCCTTCAAAAACCTTGTAAATTTTGGCTGATCAGGCTATATACATCTACTTTTGATAAATCGTTATACAAGATGTTGTATATTATCCCAAACAACATCCCACCATTAATGGATGTGGAATGAAATGGGCCTCTTATCACCCACTGTATCGATCACACGGTATCGCGTTGAAGGTCAACTGCCGTCCCCCGTCAACGAGCATGTGACCGAAGCGCTCAAAAAAAATACGATTCATGAAATTGACAACGACGCGGGCGAACAGGCGATCGGCTGGACATCGTTTGATGCGCCTTACCAGCCTGATTTCGAAGGGTCCCGTTTTGTCATCGATACATTATGGTTGTTTTCCCTGCGGATCGATAAAAAAAGTATCCCGACCAAAGTTCTGAAGAAACACTATAATATGGAAGTCACCCAGCGACTGGTCGAATCTGGACGGGACTATCTTTCGAAAACGGAAAAAAAACAACTGAAAGATCACGTCATCACGGTTCTTAACACCCGCATCCCGGCCACCCCCAATGTTTACGATATTGTCTGGAACTACGAAGAAGGCTGGCTGTGGTTTTTTTCCAATTTAAAATCAGCCAACGAAGAATTGGAAACCCTGTTTACCCGATCCTTTAAATTGAGCCTGATCCGCATGTTTCCGTATACGGCCGGATTGAATGCCGGCTTGAGCGGGCCGGATAAAGATTGCCTGGATCAACTAAAACCGACCCTTTTTATGGAATAGCCATGCTGGATATTGCTGTCGCATACCGTCGCTACCAATTTATCGGCGATGAATTTCTCACCTGGCTTTGGTATGTCATTGAAAATGACCCCCGACGTCTGAATAAAATTGACAGCGACCTGGCCTCGCTGGAAATCGGCAGCCGTATGGTGCTGGCCAACCGCCATCAGAAAGACAGCGGTGAAACCGTTACCATCAAGGGCGAGGAAGCCAACATGGACGAAGGCCTGGTGGCCCTCAGAAAAGGCGCCATGGTGGCTGAGGTAAACCTTGTATATCGATCCGGTGACAACGAATGGCGTTTTAATCTGAAGGGGGAAAGCCTCAATTTTTCAAGGTTGAAGGTTCCTGAAACCGGAAAAGTTGAAACCCAGGAGGATATCGAGGGCGCCGTCATTGAAAAGATATTTTTATGCGAAAAAGTCATTAACCTCATCAACGACCTTTTCCATTATTTTATAAAACTGAGGGTATCCAACGACTGGTCCGCCAAAACCGTTCCCGCCATGCGCAAATGGATCACCCCCTCTAAGGCTGTTTAGAGAGTATTAAAAGCGTGTCGATAACCATCAGCCTTATGAACACCTTTTGAAAGGATGTTGACAACATCACACTTTTGAATCCTTTATCGACATCTTATCAACAATTTTATTCTATAAAAAAATGTTTAAATTAAATTAGTTACGAAAATATTAGACATATCCACAGTACATTTTCTCCTTTATTCTTTAATCATGTATAAAGGAAGGGATCTATGAAATTTACGATTAAGAAGGCGGACATTCAGGATGTGCTGGCAAAGGTTCAAGGGTTGGCAGGGCGTAAGACCAATCTGGCCATAACCACGAATGTGCTGATTCGATCCGAGGGGTCCGAGATCAGTATAGCGGCGACCGATCTCGAAACCGGTTTCGAAGGCCATTACCCGGCCGCCATCGAAACGTCTGGCAGTATCGCTATAAATGCAAAAAAACTATTTGAGATCATTAAAGAATTTCCTTCCGATGAAATTTCTATCAACGAAACGGAAAACCAGTGGATTGAAATCAGCAATAAAAATGTTGAATTTCACATCATGGGGATGAATCCGGAAGAATTTCCGGACAATCCCGCCATCGAAGACGTCGAATTTTTTGACGTCGATTCCGGGACTTTGGGCAAAATGATCGATAAAACGATCTTTGTGTCCGGTGCCGGCGATGACCGACGGGCCCATATTACAGGGGCTTTGATGGAAATTCTGCACGAGGCAACCCCCCCATTGTTTCGACTTGTCGCCACGGATGGCAGCCGTCTGACCAAGGTGGATTATCCTTTCGAAGCGGGAACTCCGCTGCCCCAGCTTCCGACGACGATCATTCCCAAAAAGGGGTTGAATGAAATTGGAAAATTTCTTGAACCGGGCGGCAATGTTCAGTTGGGCATCAAAAACAATAATTTCATCGTCAAGAAAGCGAATGAAATTATTATCGTCAGGCTGCTGGAGGGCGAGTTCCCCCAATATCAGGATATTATCGTCAAACCAGACAATGCCTATGACATCAAGCTTCCCAAAACAGCCTTTCTGAAAACATTGCGACGCATGTCCATCCTGTCTTCTGAAAATTATAAAGGCGTCATTTTCAAGTATGACAAGGATCGTCTCGAAATCAGGGCCAACAACCCGGAACTGGGGGAGTCCAAGGAAGATCTGCCGATCTCGTTTTCCGGAGAAGTGATAGAAGGGGCTTTCAACCCGCGCTATTTTATCGAGACCCTTGGCGTCATCGAAGAGGATACGGTGGTGATCCATATCGTGGATGGTGAGCGCCCCTGTCTGCTGGAGGGGGATGAAGATCAATCTTTTTTAAGTATTATCATGCCGATGAGAATATGAATACACGCGTAGAGCAAACATACAACGAAGACAACATCAAGATCCTGGAAGGGCTGGAAGCGGTTCGCAAGCGTCCTTCCATGTATATCGGGAATATCGACGTGGCAGGGCTCCATCACCTGGTCTATGAGGTGGTGGATAACAGTATTGACGAAGCCATGGCCGGCCACTGTTCCCTTATCAAAGTCATTATTCACACGGATAACAGCGTCAGTGTGGAAGACAACGGACGTGGTATCCCGGTTGGCATTCATAAAACCGAACACATTCCGGCCCTTGAAGTCGTCATGACCCGTCTGCATGCCGGTGGCAAGTTTGATGATCATTCTTACAAGGTTTCCGGTGGGTTGCACGGTGTCGGCGTCTCGGTAGTGAATGCGCTGTCGGAAACACTGGAAGTGGAAATCTACTCCGGTGGACAGATCCATTTTCAGACCTACGTCCGGGGCGCCAAAACGGCCGAATTGAAGGTCGTGGGAACCACCGACAAACGCGGCACCAAGGTCTATTTTAAGCCGGACCGGGAAATTTTTACAACGACCGAGTACAGTTACGACATTCTGGTCAAGCGGTTGCGCGAACTGGCTTTTCTCAACAAAGGGGTGCGCATCACCATCGAAGATGAACGCGACGATCAGAAAGATGAATTTTATTATGAAGGGGGCCTGGTTCAGTTTGTCGAATATCTAAACCGTCGCAACACGGCCATTCATGAAGCGGTCTTTATCGAAGGCACCCGCAGCGATGTTCAAATCGAAGTGGCGATCCAGTACAACGACAGTTTTACCGAAAAACTTTTTTCATTCGCCAATAATATCAATACGATAGAGGGTGGATTTCACTTAATAGGATTCAAGTCGGCCCTGACGCGAACCATCAACCAGTATGCGGCCAACGGCAATCTTCCCAAAAATCTGCAGGCCAAGATCACCGGGGATGACGTACGCGAGGGATTGACGGCCGTTATCAGCGTCAGAATCAAATCGCCCCAGTTCGAAGGACAGACCAAGACCAAGCTGGGCAACAGTGAAGTCAAGGGGCTGGTGGAGTCCCTGGTCAACGATAAACTGGCGGCCTTTTTCGAAGAGAATCCCGCCGTGGCGCGTAAAATCATCGCCAAAGGGGTCGATGCCGCTAGGGCCCGGGATGCCGCCAAACGGGCCCGTGACCTGGCGCGCAGCAAAGGTGCCCTGGTGGATGCCACCCTGCCCGGTAAACTGGCCGACTGCCAATCGCGTGATCCCGAGGAACGCGAGCTTTTCCTGGTGGAGGGGGATTCGGCCGGCGGGTCTGCCAAACAGGGCCGCAACCGTAAATTTCAGGCCATCCTTCCGCTGAAAGGTAAAATTCTCAACGTGGAGAAGGCCCGTCTCGACAAGATTATCCGCAGTGAAGAAATAAAGAATATCCTCACGGCGTTAGGCACCGGCGCCGGCACGGATGAATACGATATTGAAAAAATCCGTTACAAAAAAGTCATCATCATGACCGATGCGGATGTGGACGGATCCCATATCCGGACACTGTTGCTGACTTTTTTCTATCGCCAGATGAAGGAAATCATCGAACAGGGATACCTCTATATCGCCCAACCCCCCTTGTTCAAGGTGGGTAAAGGAAAAAAGGCGGTTTACCTGAAAGACGAGAGTGAATTCGATGACTTCGTGGTGCGCCGTCTCTGTGACATCATGACTGTCCAATACGGTCCGGATAAAAAAAATATCGAGGGGCACGACCTCTATTTGATGATCGGCAATCTCGCCGAATATTATACCGCCCTGGGCCGTATGGAAAAGAAGATGATCAGTGCGGAACTGGTGGAGGCGCTGCTGGAATTCGGCGTGAGCGACAAGACTGTTCTGCAGGATGAACGTCAAACCCGGGAGCTGCAGCAGTATCTCAGGGATAAGGGGTTTGTCCTGGAAGAACCCCTATGGGATGGTGAAAAGGGAATGTTTGAGTTCACGGTCACTTCCCGAAAAATAGATGCGGCAAGCCAGGAGGCGGGCTTCGATATTATCGGGCAGTCCTTTGCTCCCGTAAGGATCGGCCGCGGCTTGATCCATTCCAAAGACTACCAGCAATGCCTGGTGCTGGTCGGTAATTTCAAGTCTTATGATCAACCGCCTTTCGATATCATTGACAAAGAAGGCAAACCGGTCTCAAGCCAGGTAAGCGACCGGCAGAAGTTGCTGAATTTTCTGCTCGAAGAAGGTAAAAAAGGCCTTTCCATCCAGCGCTATAAAGGTCTGGGTGAAATGAACCCCGATCAGTTATGGGACACCACGATGGACCCCGCCAATCGCCATCTGCTGCAGGTTACGATTGAAGACGTGTTGGATACGGATGAAATATTTACGATTCTCATGGGGGAGGAAGTGGAGCCCCGACGGGAATTCATCCAGAACAATGCCTTGGAAGTAACGATGCTGGATATTTAGTCCCAAATTATGGCACCAAGGGAGACGTGATGTATATTCACAGTGTTGTCGCGAGGGATCTTCCGGACCTTTGGTTCCAGGCCGTCCACGATATTCTGGATCACGGCCGGCGGTTTACCATCGACCGGGGCTCCTACGCCGGTCAAACCCGTCTGGAATATGATTATTTTACCGGGCTCATCAACTACCCCGGAACCCAGCCGTTAATCCCGGACATCCCGCCGTCCTGTGGTATCCCCAACCCGGTGGAGCACGATTATATTTATGGTGGTAAGGGGTATGACCGTTCCTACATCGAGTACCTCATGACGCCCCACAAGGAACCGGGGGAGTCCTATACCTATGGCGAGCGTTTGACGCGGGCGCCCATCAGCGGTGACAAGCTGGCCTGGTGGGAAGCGGGCAACACCGAGATCATCGACAAGCGCGATGTGGACGGCAAGGCGGTATTCGAGGAAGACGGTCGCCTTTATTTGAATCAGATCGAATGGATTATCAATACCTACAAAAAGTTTGGCGCCCGCAACAACCAGATGGTGCTTCAGGTGGCCCATCCGTCCGATCTCACCTTGGCGGACCCGCCTTGCCTGCGGTCTATCGATACCCGTATTCAAGAGGACACCCTGCATTTTTTCGTCTATTTTCGCAGTTGGGACTTGTGGGGCGGACTACCGGCCAATCTGGCGGGTATTCAGAATCTCAAGGAATACATGGCGGCTGAAATCGGGGTTCAGGACGGGAAAATGATCGTGGAGAGCAAGGGGCTGCACCTCTACGGTTATGCGGAAGACCTGGCCAAATTGCGTTGCCTGCGGGACTAATGGTGATTCGGACGTGAGCGCGTCCTCTTGAGAAATGGTTGGCATCTTAAGCTGACAACAAACAGGCCCTCCCGGTAATTTGCCGGCGAGGGCCATTATGTTTTTAAGCGCAGGGTAAAAACATTAAAAATCGATGGACCCCGGGGTGCGGGGAAAGGGGATGACATCCCGAATATTGCTGATACCGGTCACCAGCATCAGCAGGCGCTCGAACCCCAACCCGAAACCGCTGTGGGGCACCGTTCCGAATTGACGGGACTCGAGGTACCACCAGTAGGTTTCTTTTTCCATTCCCATGGCATCCATCCGGGCTTCAATCACGTCCAGGCGTTCTTCGCGCTGGCTGCCGCCGATGATTTCACCGATGCTGGGCACCAGAATGTCCATGGCGGCGACGGTTTCCTGATCATCATTGACCCGCATGTAAAACGGTTTGATGGAGGTGGGATAGTCGTAGAGAATGACGGGTTTTTTGATATGCTGCTCGGTCAGGTAGCGTTCGTGCTCCGTCTGCAGATCGCAGCCGAAACCGACGGGGTATTTGAACGGCTGACCGGATTTTTCAAGGATGGCCACAGCTTCTCGGTAGGGCAGACGTTCGAACTCCGAAGTGACGATATTGTCGAGCGTTGCCATGAGGGTTTTGTCCACGAAACGGGCAAAAAGCGCCAGGTCGTCCGGACAGTGATCCATGACAAAACGGATCAGGTTTTTGATCAGGTCTTCCCCCAGGTCCATGTTGCCCGCCAGATCACAGAACGCCATTTCGGGCTCGATCATCCAGAACTCGGCGGCATGCCGGCGGGTGTTGGAGTTTTCGGCGCGAAAGGTGGGGCCGAAAGTGTAGACATCCCCTAGAGAGAGCGCGAACATTTCCGCCGATAGCTGCCCTGAAACCGTAAGGTTGGCTTCCGTCCCGAAAAAATCCTGTGAATAATCGGCCCTTTTATCTTTTATAGGCATATCGGCCAGATTCAGTGTGGTCACCCTAAACATCTCGCCGGCGCCCTCACAATCGGAACCGGTCAGGATCGGTGTGTGAATATAGCGGAATCCCCGTTGTCGAAAATAGTGGTGCACGGCATAGGCCAACTCGGAACGGATACGAAAGGTCGCACCGTATTTATTGGTCCGGGGGCGCAAGTGGGCAATGGTTCGCAGGAATTCGTCCGTATGGCGTTTTTTCTGAAGGGGATAGGTTTCCGGTGCCGCACTGATGATCTCGACGCTTGTGGCCTGGATTTCCCACTGTTGCCCGCCGCCCTTGGAGGGTGCCAGGACACCCTGGACCGCGACGGCCGATCCGGTGGTGAGTTTGCGGATATCGTCGTAATTGACAAGCCCGTCGTCAGCGATCACCTGGATATTCTTCAGGCTGGACCCGTCGTTGACTTCGACGAAGGAAAACGATTTGGAATCCCGCCGGGTGCGGACCCATCCCTTAATGAGAACGGCGTCAATACCGCTTTCCTGCTCGAGCAAAATATTGATCTTGGTTCGTTGCATGTGATTTTCCCCTACGATTTCGGATCATTTCATTTATATGTCTGGGAGCCGTCGGTCCTATTGGCGCCTATCGGTTGACGGGTACCGTAATATAGTAGCGCTGGGATTCGCGCTGTAGCAGAAAAACCATGGATTCCTGCTCCCGGTATTTAATGACGGCTTTGTAGAAATCAACCGGTTCCCGAACGAGGAATTCATTGACCTGCCGAATCACATCACCGGGTCGCACGCCGGTGCGCGCCAGGAAGCCTCCCTTTTGGACCGCGGCTACCACAACGCCTGCTTTTGCTTGCGGATCGATCTTCAACCCCAAAAGCGTATAAGCAAGCTGGGGCGCTTTGGCTATGGGAAATGCGCGGGCTTCGAGGCGGATATCACGTTTCTGGCCCTGAGCCCAAATGTTCAGCGTCAAACGGTCTTTAACACCGTAGTTTCTAAGGCGGGCCTGATAATCTTCAATCGACACCACTTTGCGGCCGTCGATGGCAAGAATAACATCCCCCTCGTGCAGGCCGGCTTTCCGTGCCGGGCTGTCCGGATCGACACCGGATATCAAAACCCCCTGTTTCTTGGGAATATTATAGTAATTCGCAAGACTGCTATCCAGATCCTGCACCCATACTCCGATCCAGGCGTCGATCACTTCACCATGGGCAATCAGATCCTCGATGATGCGTTTGGCTTTGTTGATGGGGATCGCAAATCCAATTCCCTGGGCACCGGCGTAGATGGCGGTGTTAATCCCGATCAGTTCGCCATTGATATTGAGCAGAGGGCCGCCGCTGTTGCCGGGGTTGATGGAAGCGTCGGTCTGGATGAAATCATGGAAGACACGATCTTTGGTGCGAAAGCTCCGGTTGGCGGCACTGATGACCCCGGTGGTGACCGTGTTGGAAAACCCGAACGGATTGCCGATGGCAATCACGGTCTCCCCGATCAAAAGATCGTGGCTGTCTCCCATGGCTATTGACGGCAGGGAATCATTGGCTTTGATGTGCAGAACGGCAAGATCGGAATCAGGGTCGACGCCCACGATTTCAGCCTCGTATTCCCGCTCATCGTTCAAGGTTATATTGACGGTTCCGGTTTTTTCCACCACATGGGCGTTGGTCAGAATATAGCCGCGTTGTCCGTCAATGATAACACCGGATCCCAAACTGGTGCGTTTATACTGGCGGCCGAATCCGGGATCAAAAAAATCTTTAAAAAATTCATCGAAAAGCGGGTTGGAAAACTCCGAAAAGGGGCTTATCCGTTTGCGGATTTCATATTCCAAGCTTATGTTCACAACGGCTGGACTGACTTTTTGCACAGCGTCGACGATGGCATTGCGGCGGGGATAAGGCTGCCCCTGCCCCACGGCCGGAAACAGCACCATCAACACCGCCAGCCCGGACAAAAAAAGTGCTATCGCTTGTTTATACTTGATTTGTTTGGCAATATTTGTCATGTGAGCCCTCACCCGATTTTCCCCTGGCGGCCCAGCCCCGGCGGCCGATGTGACAGGACCCGGTACCGTTGCGCTTGGGGGCGATTTCGATTCGATCGATAAAACAGGAAAAGCACTAACTAACATGAGGTCAACACACATTCAAGATATCCTCCCGCTGGTGGAAGCGCCCAGTCGCTATCTGGGAAGTGAAGTCAATACCGTTCGCAAGGATCACCGTCAGGTCAAACTAAAATTCGCGCTGGCATTTCCCGACCTGTACGAGATCGGAACTTCCCATTTCGGTCTTCAGATTCTCTATCACATTCTCAATAAGCGTACGGATGTGCTGGCCGAGCGGGTTTTTACCCCGGCACCGGATATGCAGACCTATCTCCGGCAAAGAGAAATACCGCTTTCATCCCTGGAGTCCGGATGCCCCTTAGGCCAATTCGATATTCTCGGGTTCAGTCTGTTGTACGAACTGAACTATACGAACGTCCTGGCCATGCTGGATCTGACGGGGATTCCTTTTCGAAGTAAGGACCGCGACCAGCAGCACCCGCTCATTATCGCGGGGGGGCCCTGCACCTGCAACCCCGAACCGGTTGCTGATTTTTTCGATGCGCTAGTTATCGGTGATGGCGAAGACGTGGTCCTTCAGATGGCTGATGCCTGGTTGGACTGGCAGCAGCGCGACGGCCGATCCCGGAAAGCGCTGCTGGCCAACTGGTCACGGTTGCCGGGTGTGTACGTGCCTTCATTGTTCAAGGTGCAGTATCATGACGGCGGCGAACCGCAGGTCGTCGCCCTGAACGACGCCCAACCGCGTGTCGAGCGGGCCCTTCTGCCAAATCTGGATCATGCTGATTTTCCTTCCGCCCCGATCGTACCTTTCGGCCGCCCGGTTCACGACCGATTACGGCTTGAACTGGCCCGCGGCTGCACGCGCGGGTGCCGCTTTTGCCAGGCCGGCATGATTTATCGCCCGGTACGCGAACGGTCTCCCGAGACCGTGATGGAACAATGCGAACAGGCGCTTAAGACAACCGGCTATGACGATATTTCGCTGCTTTCGCTCAGCACGGGGGATTACCGTTGCATCGCCCCCCTGATGGAACAGATGATCCAGCGCCATGCCTGTGATCATGTGGCGCTGTCCCTGCCGTCACTGCGGGCCGGGACACTGACGCCCGCCCTGATGAAGAGCATCAAGGCCGTCCGTAAGACGGGGTTTACGATTGCGCCGGAAGCCGGCAGTCAACGATTGCGGGACGTCATCAATAAAAACATCACCGATCAGGATATTCGCCAAACCGTCCAGGATGCCTTTGGTTTGGGGTGGAAGGTGATCAAGCTGTATTTCATGATCGGGCTGCCGACCGAAACCCGGGAAGATTTGGAAGCATTGGTAAAACTGGTACGGGAGTTGAGTCTTATCAAGGGGCCCGGTGGTAAGAAAAGCAGTATCAATGTCAGTGTCGCGACCCTGATACCCAAACCTCATACGCCCTTCCAGTGGGCCCCCCAGATCAGCGTGGCGGAGGGATGGGAAAAGATTCAATGGATAAAGCAGGCGTTGCGCTCCCCCCGCATCCGTTTAAAGTGGCAGAACCCGGAAGTAAGCTATATCGAAGGCCTCATGGCCCGGGGCGACCGGCGCATGGCCGACCTGATCGAGCACGCCTATCGCAAGGGGTGCCGACTCGATGGGTGGAGCGATTATTTTCGGTTTGATCTCTGGGAGGAAAGCATTCGCGATCTCGATCTGGATGCCCATGTCTACGTTCACCGCCCACGCGCGCCGGAAGAGGTTTTCCCCTGGGACCATATCGATATGAAAGTCAGCCGTGCCTATCTCTGGGAGGAGTGGCAGAAGGCCCTCCAGGGCGGGATGACCGAGGACTGCCGCGATGGCGAATGCCAAAATTGCGGCGTCTGTGATTTTACGTCCATTCAGCCGCAGGTGTTTCCCGACGATGGCAGCGCGCGCCGGCATGAAGATCGGGCTGCCGTCCCGCCCCCCGAAAGTTTTCGACAATTTCAGCTTACTTTTGCCAAAACCGGCGGCGGTCGGTTTTGGGGGCATCTCGAAATGGTCAATATTTTCATCCGGGCCTTGCGCCGGTCCGGTATCACGGTCAAATTCAGCGAGGGCTTTCACCCGAAACCCAAGATTGCATTCAGTGATGCCCTGCCAATTGGCCTCGAAAGCCTCTGTGAAACCATGTTGTTGACGGTTTCAGACAACATCCGGCCCGATGAACTGGTGGTCAAACTCAATCGTGAACTGCCCGACGGGCTTCGTGCAACCGACTGCCTGCCGCATCGCCAAGCCGAAGGGAATACCGATAAGGCCGTGATTTATCGTGTGACGCTTCATCAGGGCACATTCGATGCGGAAGCCGTTGAGCAGTTTAAGGCGGCCGATAACGTATGGATTGAACGCACCAACCGCAAAGGAAAGTTGAAAAAGATTGATCTGAAGGCTATGGTGCAACATATTCAATGCGTGACATCGGACACCTTGGAACTCGTGGTTCACCATCGACCGGATGCGCTTCTCAGACCCGATATTATTTTGCAAAAGGTCTTTTCACTCTCATCCGAGGCGATTCGCCAGGCCCGGGTGATTAAACTCGGGTATCGTCTGCATAAAGGCGATAATGCGTCACCAACCGCCTGATTACGGGTGAAAGCACGGCCATGTTTAAAGAAATCGTTATCAATGTTACCGAACGCGAGACACGGGTTGCTCTCCTGGAGGACGGCACCATCGTTGAGGTGTTTATCGAGCGGGGCGACCATGTCGATATTACAGGCAATATCTATAAAGGTCGCGTGCAGCGGGTCTTGCCCGGCATTCAAGCCGCCTTCATTGATATCGGATTGCGTCAGGCCGCCTTTATCTATGTTGATGACGTTATTCGCAATGGATTCACCGAGGTGGAAAACGAATTGGCCCGGATGCAGACAGACGAGAACACGGAGGAATTTCTTTTAGAGACGTTTCGTTCATCCGAACAGGCCTGCCCGATCGAAGAGCTGCTCGTGGAAGGGCAGGAAATTCTGGTTCACGTGGCCAAAGCGCCCATGGGCACCAAAGGGCCGCGGGTAACATCCTACGTATCATTACCCGGCCGCTACCTCGTGTTGATGCCCTTTTCAAATCATATCGGTGTTTCGCGGCGCATCGAGGATGAAGCGGAACGAATGCGGCTGAAAACCATGGTCGGCGACATACAGGAAAACGACTATGGGTATATCGTGCGGACAGCGGCCGAAGGGCTAGATGCCGACCGGATGATCCATGAGAAACAGTTTCTGGTCAATTTGTGGGAAACGATCCAAAAAAAGTTCAAAACCGCGCCGACGCCCAGCCTGGTTCACCAGGAGTTAACGCTGAGCTTGCGGGCGGTACGCGACTTGCTGGTGCATGAAGCCGATCGTTTGGTCATCGATTCCGCGAATGAATGTGAAACGATCCGTACTTTTTTGGACGCCTTCATGCCGAATATCAGTGATCGGGTCGAGCTCTATGACGGTCGTGAGCCCATTTTTGACGCGTATAACCTGGAAGGCGATATTTCCAGAGCCCTCAAAAGAAAAGTTTGGTTGAAATCGGGGGGCTACATTATCATCGAACACACCGAGGCCTTGGTGGCCATCGATGTGAATACCGGACGGTATGTGGGTAAGCACAATCTGGAAGAAACCATCCTTAAAACCAACCTGGAAGCGGTCAAAGAAATCGCCTACCAGATTCGCCTGCGCGATATTGGCGGTTTGATCATCATCGATTTTATCGATATGCAAAAAAAATCAAGCCAGGAAAAAGTGTACAGCGCCCTTAAAGATGCCCTTATAAAGGATCGCAGTAAAACGCACGTTTTGCCGATTTCCGAGATGGGGTTGATTGAAATGACGCGCAAGCGCAACAAGGAACCGTTGACCCGCATTATGTGCGAACCCTGCGTTTACTGCGAAGGGGAAGGGTATATGATTTCCCGGCAATCGATCTGCTATAATGTCTACCGGGAAATTTTGAGAGAAAGTCAAGACATTGTGGGGGAACGACTGGCCGTCAAAGTCAACCCGGAAGTCGCCGATCTGTTGCATGGCGAAGAGAACGAACTGATTACAGCCCTTGAAAGCCTTTTAAACCTGCAGATCGTTATCTATCCCAACCCGCAGTTCCACTTGGAAGAAGTCGAAATCATCGAAATCCTGAAGGATTGATCACCACTTTCTGTAACATCTTATAATGAAACAAATTGTTGACAATATCCATGTGATATGGTTTTTTGTTCCGGTTATGGATATAAGATTGCCGGGATAGGTATTCCGGCTTGTTTTTTTATTGGCGATACCTTTTGAGGGGTCGCAAAGCTAAAAAGGTTATAGCAATGAAAAGAACATATCAGCCCAGTCGAATCAAGCGCGCACGAACCCATGGGTTTCGAAAACGGATGTCCACCAAAGCGGGTCGAGCCGTTATCGGTCGTCGTCGTGCCAAAGGGCGCAAACGGTTGGCCGTAAAATACTGATTTCCGACGGCGCGTTAAATAGGCACGACAACGCGGATAAGGCCGGCCCTGGCTTTTTAAGATGACGGGCAAGGGCGGTACTGTTGCGATACGGTTACCCAAAAGAGCACCGAATACGTAAACGTTCCGAATATTTGCAGCTGTCGGAGGACGGAAAACGCCTGTTTGGGCGGCACTTCATCTTAGTCCTAGGACGTCGTGAACAAGGGGTCTCCCGACTGGGGATCACGGTTACGAAAAAGATCGGCAATGCGGTCACGCGCAACCGCCTCAAGCGAATATGCCGTGAATATTTCCGCACTCACAAGGATCAATTGGGGGCCGAGTTTGATATACACGTTATTGCGCGCCGTACATCAGCGAAAGCGGCCACAGATGAATTAACTGAAAGCCTTGATAAGCTTTTTTCCCAAATTAAATGAGAGCATGCAAGGGCAGGGGATCAGCGCCCGGATCGTCCTGCTGTTGATTAGGGGGTATCAGGTGTTGTTATCCCCGCTGATTGGTCCGCGGTGCCGTTTCTATCCGACCTGCTCCCATTACGCTGCCGAAGCCATTTCCAAACATGGTCTCCCCAAGGGCGCGCTTCTTAGTACTAAAAGGCTTTTAAAATGTCACCCGTTTCACCCGGGCGGCGTCGACCCCGTCCCATGACCTTTCCTTGTCATGGCATAGAGCCGCTCTGGCGTGTCACCGCAATTCATCAAAGCGAGGCTTCTTTGGGTCCGATAGCACCACCAAAGAATCATAGGCCATATGGATAGCACATTAAGCGGAAAACGGTATTCTTGAAACGCCCGGGGAATGTGGCATACCGGTCGATATCGACACAGGAGATTGGACTATAATGGAACAAATGCGGTTATTGTTGGCCATCGTCTTGTCATTTCTTGTCTTTGTTGTGTGGCAATGGTTGGTGGTTGAGCCTGAAATGGCCAAGCAGGTGCAGGACAAGGGCTCTCAGGTGGAAAGCACATCACCAACGGAGGGAAAGGAGGACACGACAGCCGGTTCGACCGCAGCGCCTGCCGTTACGCCCGTGCCCCCAATGCCGATTCCAACGCCCCCGCCCGCCAACGAGACAAGGACAGCCCGCACCATCGTCGTCGAAACGCCTCTTTACAGTGTTACGCTGAATGAAAAGGGGGCTGTGCTGGATGATTTTATTCTGAAGCGGTATCGTGAAACCGTCGACAGCGACGGTCCGCTGAAGAACATGATTGATGAAAGAGCGCGTCAGATCAACATGGATACCAGCTGGATTGGTAACGGTATTGCCGGTATGGAGAATGCGGTCTACGCGCTCGGCACCCCGGCGGATCGACTGGTTCTCAACGAAGAGAAACAAACGCTTGATTTCCAATGGGTCAACCATGAGGGGGTGAGTGTTTTAAAACAGTTCGTCTTTTCAGCGGACAGTTATCTGATTGAACTCAATGTTACCATTGCCAATCTTTCCACGACGGGTATTGGCGGGCAGCCTGCGGTGAAAATCGGCCAGGTGGTTGGTGACCCGGATAGCCGGATTACATTTGAAGGCCCGATGGCCTTGATGGATGATAAGCTCGAGGAGATCAAGGTCAAGGATATCGCCGATAAGCCGGACATTAGCGGCAGTTTTCGCTGGATCGGGATTACGGACCGCTATTTCATGAAGGCCCTGATACCTGAAGAAATCATCAGTGCCACCATGAAAATGGAAAAAATCGGCGACGATCTGATCATATCGCAACTGGTTTTAGAGGAAACAGAGATCGCACCGGGGGAAGCCAAGGCATTCGCCTTTAAAGCGTTTATCGGACCCAAAGATACCGAGGCGCTGAAAACGGCAAATTACGAATTGAGTGAAGCGGTTAATTTTGGGATGTTCGATTTTTTGGCCAAACCGTTTCTGTGGATTATGAATCAGATTTACAAGGTCATACCGAATTATGGCATTGCGATTATGATTTTGACGCTTCTTACCAAAATCATTTTATTTCCGCTTGGCAATAAAAGCTACAAATCCATGAATGACATGAAGCGCATGCAGCCGCTCATGACCGAAATTCGTGAAAAGTACAAAGACGATAAAAAGAAAATGAATGAAGAAACCATGGCGCTCTACCGCACCTATAAGATCAATCCGATGGGCGGGTGTTTGCCAATGGTCGTTCAACTACCTGTATTTTTTGCGCTTTATCGTATGCTTTACCAGGCGATTGAATTGCGGCACGCACCCTTTTTCGGGTGGATCAACGACTTGTCCGCACCCGACCGGCTTTTTCACTTCGGTTTCAGCATTCCCTTCATGCAAGCGCCATACGGTATCCCTGTTCTAACCGTCGTGATGGGTGCCACCATGTTTCTGCAACAAAAGATGTCTCCCCCGCCTGGCGATCCGACTCAAGCTAAACTGATGATGTTTATGCCTTTGATCTTCACGGTGATCTTTATTAATTTTCCGGCGGGTCTTGTATTATACTGGCTGGTTAATAATGTTTTCTCTATTGCACAACAGTATTATATTCAAAAGAAATATGCCTAAGCCGGAGGACATTTATGACGGCTGAACAGGAATTTAAGGGAAAAACAGTACAAAAAGCGGTTGAAGTAGCCGCCAAGGCGTTAGGGATTTCTGATGACGCTCTAAAATATGACATTCTATCACATGGATCGACCGGAATATTCGGGCTGGCCGGAATAAAAAAGGCTCGTATCAAGGTAAAGGGTATCGAAAAAACGGAAAGAGCGGCGGAAACCCAACCAGAAGACGTCGATGCTGAAACACATGATGCTTCCAAACCAAATGCCCGTTTGGAAACCGGGGGGGTGGAAGAAAGCCAGCAGATTGCCGAGGCCATACTGCGCCGCATGGTGGATGCCATATCGCCGGAATCAACGATATCCATCGATACGAACGATCGTCAGCTTCGGTTTCACATCGAGGGTGGACAATCCAGTATCTTGATCGGCAAGCGCGGGCAAACCCTTGAAGCCATGCAACTCATTTTGGATAAAGCCGTTAGGCGGCTCAATGGTCATGCGATCCGACTTCAGGTCGATGTGGAAGGGTATCTCGCCAAAAAGAAAGCGGGGTTGGTTCGCACGGCCCAGCAGCTGGCCCAGAAGGTCAAAACCAAGGGTAGCCCCGCCACGGCCGGCTATCTCAATGCCCAGGACCGACGCACTGTTCATCTGGCATTGAAAAACGACCCGAACGTGCGAACCCAGAGCGTGGGTGAGGGGCCTTTCCGGAAGTTAATGATATACCCTAAACGCAAACCGCGGAACAGGCACTAAGAATAACGCAAAAGGTCGTGGGTTGCGTTTTAAGGGAAGCCGCTACGGATAGCGGCTTCCCTCGTTTGGGGGCCGAGCTGAAATCATGAACAGGGAAACCATTGCCGCTATTGCAACCCCCTTGGGGACGGGGGGCATATCGATCGTTAAAATTTCAGGTCCCGATGCGGTGGCGGCGGTGGTTCCCTTATTTAGACCGCGCAACCCGAAGCGTAAATTGCATCACCTGCCAAGCCAGACCATGATCTATGGCCATATTCATCATCCTGATAACGGCCTTTTGATCGATGAAGTCCTGCTGACGATTCTAAAAGAACCCCGAAGTTTTACTGGTGAAGATATCGTTGAAATCAACTGTCATGGTGGTCTGCAGGTGACCACGGCTATTCTTGACATGCTGTTGCAATCCGGGTTGCGTTTGGCCGAACCGGGTGAATTCACCCGGCGCGCCTTCCTGAACGGCCGTATCGATTTAACCCAGGTGGAAGGCACCATCGATCTGATTCATGCTCGTACCCGTCGGGCCGCCCGCCTGGGCAGTCAAATGATGGCCCATGGTATCGGGGTCGAAATTCGGAGGCTGGCGGATATTGCAGGTGAATTGCGGGCGCTTATCGAAGCTGCCATTGATTTTGGCGACGACATCGAGGACACCGCCCCGGACATGTCCTTGAGGGCTCGCATCACATCGGAGTTGCGGTTACCGGTGGAAAACCTCGTTCAGCATTATCATGATGGAAGACTGCTGAGAGAAGGGCTGCGTGTGGTTCTGGCCGGAAAACCAAATGTTGGCAAGTCAAGTCTTATGAATCAATTGCTCAACCATGAACGCGCCATTGTGACAGACGTTCCAGGCACCACCCGGGACACCATTGAGGAATCGATTCAGATCAACGGAATACCGATTCGTATTTGCGATACGGCCGGTCTGCGATCTAGTGATGATCCGCTCGAACGCATGGGGCAGCAACGGGCCCGGATGGCCATCGATACGGCGGACCTCATTCTCTTGATGATCGATGGGAGCCAGCCACTGGATGACAACGACCGGCACTTGCTAGAACGGTTGGCCCACAGATCTTATGTCGTCGTGAGAAATAAGATCGATTTGCTTTCGGATGCGTGCCCGTCAACAGTGCTTGATGAAACCCCTTTGGGGGGCTATCTTGATATTTCCGCCTTAGAAGGGAACGGAATCCAACGGCTCAAAAAGAGATTGTTTGAGGCGGCGGGCGTCGATGAGCGTGCAGAGGCCGAGGCCTACCTTCCCAATACACGCCAGCGTGAACTTTTAAAAAAGGCCTTGGAGGTATTAACCAGCGCCGTTGAACCTGTAATGGGAAACGAGAGCCTCGATACCATGGCCATGGATTTGCAGGATTGTCAGCGCTATTTCAATCAAATTTTGGGGATTGACGTGGAACAGGATGTATTGGACGATATATTTGCGCGTTTCTGCATTGGCAAATAATGTTTCACGTGAAACATCGTATGCCCCGGGGAGGGGCGGTAAAGGAGTTTGTCATGGATTTAGCACCATACTTTATTAAATATGAAGCCCTGTCTGCCGCGGCCGATCAGGTGTTTGAACGGGTCAGAAAGCAGTTCCCGGATTGCGTGCAGTGTAAGGAGGAGTGCTCGGATTGCTGCCATGCCCTGTTTGATTTGACGCTTATCGAAGCGCTCTATATGAACGAAAAATTTAAAGCACGGTTCACCGGTGAGGAGCGTGAAACCCTGCTGGAAAAAGCCAACCGGGCCGATCGGACCATCCATAAATTGAAGCGCCAGGCCTATCAGTCGTTGCAAGCAGGGAAATCCGAAGACGAGATATTGACGACGTTGGGAGCCGAAAGGGTGCGCTGTCCCCTTTTGAATGAACGTGACATGTGTGAGCTGTATGATCATCGTCCCATCACCTGTCGTCTTTATGGCATACCGACATCCATTGGCGGCAAGGGCCGGACCTGCAATCTGTCGAAGTTTGAAGGCGGGAAAGCTTATCCCACCGTGGATATCGACAAAATTCATGGCCGTCTGCAAGAAATTTCCGGGGAGCTCTTACGGGATATCGAGTCTGCCAATATCAAACTGGCCGATATTCTGATGCCGTTATCAATGGCCTTGATGACAGAGTTTGATGATGCTTTCATGGGAATCGAGAAAAATTCATCTGAAAAGGAGTCTTCCTGACATGAGTGTGTCCAAAGAGGAGGCCGCCGAACGGAAACGGGCGATTTATGAAGGCCTCGCACCTCGAAATCGACGGTATATTGATCGCATCGGTTATGAAAAATGGGATCCGTTCGAAGAGCCCAAGGATCCTATCGAAATAAGGAAGGATGCCACCAAAAGGACCAGCCAGCAGCTGGTGCGGGAATTTTTGCAATCGTGCCCCATGGAAGATTACAGTAATACCTATGGCCGGGGGGTTCTGGATATGTGTATCGGCATTATCAACAATGATGAACGCTACAAGGCCATGCTTGATTTTGCAATCTGGTATAACGACCTGCTCAAGCGTGAAGGGAAAAAACAGGGGTGAGCCCTGGCGGCCGACCCAATGGGGGCCATGATGCGCATTTGCCGATAGAGGCTATCCGGGAAATGATTCACGAAAAGGTGACTGTATCCCGGCGGCGACTGACCTTCAAGGATCTGGAGAAGCAGATAGGGGCCATCGACGGGGTTCCGAAATCTCTCGTGCGGGCGGCTATCCGTTCTTTGATCGAAGCTGGAATCCTTGAATACCGGTATACCTTCGGGCAGTCTTATTTGGAGTTGTCGTTTCGCAATCCGGTCGAAGTCAGTAATGTGTTTACGATTGTACCACCCGGCTATACCGGACAACTTCCGCCGCATCGACTTCCGATAGCCATTTCCCCCGGCGTTTCTTTCGGTAGTGGCCGCCATCCAACCACACGTCTATCCCTCCAGGCGCTTGAAAGCACCTGGGCTTATCGCACGTTGCATGATAGGGCCGCCGTCCAAACGGTATTGGATATTGGCACGGGGTCCGGGATTTTAGCGATTGCCGCATCGTGCTTAGGGGCGTCAACCATCACCGCGTTGGATATCGATGCCTGTGCCCGGGCCGAAGCGCG
This sequence comes from Deltaproteobacteria bacterium, assembly GCA_020444045.1. Taxonomy (GTDB): domain Bacteria; phylum Desulfobacterota; class Desulfobacteria; order Desulfobacterales; family UBA5852; genus JABZFP01. The sequence goes on along the minus strand of JAHLLS010000001.1, from coordinate 348,489 downwards.
TTTGAATGTCGGCCTGAATCCGGGGGCGGAAGGGGTTCAGGTGTCGGACCGTCCCTTATCTTCTTTCAACGGTCGGTTTGATCTCGTCATTGCCAATCTTCGCCAGCCCACATTGGTGGCGTTAAGCGGATGGGTCGCCTCGCACCTGGCGCCTTCGGGTTGTCTTGTCGTCAGCGGTTTCAGAGATGAAGAGCAAGACCGTCTGCTTGCCTGTTATGCGGATCACGGATTTCAACCCCTGTGGCAAAAGGAGTTGGCGGGGTGGTGCGCTGCTTTATTGGGTGTCCCTGCCTCCCTTGCCACAACGGATGATCCATCAGCACCTGCCAATCGCACTTTCTGCTTGTAGGGCCCTCAGTTCTTTAAATTTCGATTTTCTCTAAAACACAATATATGGTGTGTTTTAAACTTCGTAAGTTGAATATATGGCATTATGCGCGTTCGGCTTTCAAACCCTTATCCCTCAAGGCTTTGCGGGGATACGACAGAGGGTTCACTGAAATTTGGGGAAATGAAGAAAAATTGGGGGAGGGTTCGATGGAGCGGCTCGAGGCAGGTTTTTCCCCAAGCCGCTCTTATTGGATAGACGTCTAATGGCTGGGGCGAAATACGAGCTTGCCACCAAGCCACCCTGCAATCCCGGCAACCACCAGCAGCGCTACATGGAGCAGAAGATAGATAAAGCCGGGATCTTGCGCTGATTCAGGGTCCGCCAGCCCCCAGACAAAAAGGAGGCCGGACAGCACCGTAACGATGCCGCCGCAGATAATTTTCCATTTAAAAAGGTCGGTCATGTTACCGCCGAATTTATATTGCCAATGCAAATAACCCGTGAACAACACCACCGGCATGGACAAAAAGGTGAACCCCATATTGTATACACCGGCCTGACCGATCGCGGGCCAGTCAAACAACGCGGCCAGCAGGACCATCGCCACCGTTATGGGAAGCACACCATTGGGAATATGAACGGCGATGGGATGTGCATGGTATTCGATGGCCAGATCGATCCAGTGACGGTATCGATCGAGATACATCCTGGCCGTAGGTTTTTCCGTTGCGCTGTCATCAACCGCCGGGGCGGGTTTTTCGTCTTCGGTTGCGGTGGTTTCCGCCGCATCTTCCAACAGCTCAAATTTAGACCGGTCAACACCGCAGACCGGGCAGATTTCAGGCGGCTCAGGGCCGATATGGATGTAGCCGCATACGGTACACCGCCAGCGCTGGTCATCGGCCACGGTGCCGGCAGAAGTAGAAGAAGTCGATGAAATAGAGACCGGTGAGGCTTCAAGGCCGGTAAATTGTCGGCTTTCGGCACCGCAAACCGGGCACGGATCTGGCGGTTCGGCACCGCTATGGATATAGCCGCATACCGCACACTGCCAGCGTTCGGGTTCGGCTTTTAGGGTGTCGTCGTCAGAGGCGCTGGGGCTATCGTTGCTGGAACTGTCGGTCCCATCGAGCCGTTCGAATTTGCTGCGGTCGGCACCGCATACCGGACATCGGGCGGGTGCCTCTTCGCCTTCGTGAACGTATCCGCAAACCGTACAGCGCCATTTGGCCATGATGCCTCCTTCTTCGAAAAGCGTATCAGCCCATCATATTAAACGACCAGAGGACCCCGGCCGCGATGGCCGATCCGATCACGCCGGATGAATTGCATGCCATGGCATGCATCAGCAGATAGTTGGAAGGGTCTTCATGCTGCCCCATCAGATGAACTTCCCGCGCCGATCCGGGCACGGCCGAAACCCCAGCGGCGCCCAGCAGCGGATTGATTTTGTGCCGCAAAAAGAGGTTCATGATCTTGCCGAAAATAACGCCGGAAGCCGTTGCCAGTGAAAAAGCCAAGGCGCCCAGCCCGAAAATCATCAACGATCGAGGGGTGAGGAAAACATCCGCCTGGGTACTCATGCCGACACAGAAGCCGAGAAAAATGGTGGCCGTGTCGATGACAGCGTTGCGAGCCGTTTGGGCCAATCGTTCAACGACGCCACATTCCTTCATCAGGTTGCCGAAAAACAGCATACCAAGCAAAGGCAACGCGGTGGGGGCCAGCAGGCAGCACAACAGCACGCCAAGCACGGGAAAAACCAGTCTTTCCGTACGTGAGACCTCCCGCAGGTCTTCCATTTTGATAAGCCGTTCCTTACGGGTGGTCAAAAGCCGCATGATGGGCGGCTGAATGACCGGAATCAGCGCCATATAAGAATAGGCCGCGATGGCGATGGGACCAATCAGGTGCGGGGCTAGCTTGGCGGTCAGAAAGATGGAGGTGGGGCCGTCCGCACCGCCGATTATGGCGATGGAAGCCGCTTCCTTGGGAACGAATCCTAGAAAAAGGGCCCCTATCAGAGTAAAAAAGACCCCCATCTGGGCGGCGGCGCCCAACAGCATCAATTTGGGTTGGGCCAGGAGGGAAGAGAAGTCCGTCATGGCGCCCAAGCCTAAAAAAACGATCGAGGGATAGACACCGGTGGTGACGCCAAAATAAAGGTAGTGAAAAACACTGTTATCTTCGTAGATGCCAATACCAAAACCTTTAAAAAACGGTACGTTACCCACTATTATACCAAATGCGATGGGTACCAGCAGCAAGGGTTCGTATTTTTTGGCAATCCCCAGGTAAAGAAAGACACACCCCACCAGGATCATGACAAAATAGCGGAAATCCTGGGCGATGAAATAATAGCCGGTGTTGGTAAGAAACGATACGAGCAGATCAAACATGGTAATCCTCTTTCAGGATCAAATCCTGTGGTTTATTGATTCCAGCGAAACATACCGTCGCCTTGCGGGCTCAGGATACCGGCCTCCCGCAGGCATTTAAGGGTGATATGCGGATGGGGGAGATCAAACAGAACGGCCCGTTGATAGAGTTCTTTCAATTCGAAAGGGGTTCCTATCTGATCGACAAGCGGTTTATACAGCGCCGCGGTTTGGTTGATATCTGCCGGGCATTGCAGCGGGACATCCAACGTCACGTGGTCCACCGTCGTCGCGGTGCCCAATGACGAAGATTCTGGTTCGGTCGCAGGCTTTTGGGATCGATTTTCCCAAAATCCGACAAGTTTGTGAATCTGGGAGATCGCAATGGAAAGAATCACGAGGCCCGTCATGACGATCGACGCCCCGACGAAGGCCTGAGACCAACCGTTGTTTAAAACGATGTTATCCAAACCCATCGATAAATCCCTCCTGGGATGGTTGTGGACAATTGCCTGCCATGGCTGCCTTGGGAAAGATACCCAATTGGCCCGACAGAAGGATAAGGGGTGCAAAGGCGGAGACCTATCCATCCGCGCCCGCACAGGCCCTTCTATAATTGTTTGAGCAAAAGAGAGACTAATTCATATGTAGGGGAGAATGTCAATAAAATATTGAATGCCATTAAGCGTCGGGAAAGGCCGTCGCTGCCTGGCTCAGGTCACATGAACCGGTGCAGGCTCGGCGGGTTGATCGGTCACCCCCGCCATCAGCAAACCGATACGGTCGATCTTTGATTGGTTGTCAGCCTCAAAGGTGTCGACGATGCGGCCGTTGAACATCACCGCCAGACGATCCGAAAGCGAAAGGGCTTCGGCCAGATCACCGGTCACCAGCAAAATGCCGGCGCGCTCCCTTGCTTTCAGCAGCACTTGCCACACATCTTCGGTGGCTGCGATATCGAGACCCTGGGTGGGTTGTTCGGCCACAATCAGCCGCGGGCGACGGAAAAATTCGCGGGCCAGTACCATTTTCTGAAGGTTTCCGCCGGAAAGTTGACGGGCTTCCGCACGGGGGTCGGGCGGCTGGATATCAAAGTCCTGGATGAGTTGTCCAAGGCGCTTTTCGGCCTTGCCCCGCTGCAGCCATGGGCCGCGGCAAAATCCCTGGCGTGTCGTCAATAAAAAATTATCCGTCAGGGACAAATAGCGACAGGTGGCGAGGCTCTGGCGATCTTCCGGGATGTAGGAAAGATTGCCATCCCATCTTCGGTTGCCATGAAAGTGCGACCAGTCCTTCCCCATTAAACGAACCTGTCCGGTTTGGGGCCGTCGCAAGCCGCAGATGGTTTCCACCAGGGGTTTCTGTCCATTGCCGGCCACGCCCACCAGCCCCAGGATTTCACCCTGCCGAACGGTCAGGCGTATATCTTTGAGCGGCTGGTCGTTGAGCCCTCGGACGCGCAAGACGGTCTGACGCGTTTCCTGCGGCTGGCGCTTCACTTGCAGGATGACGGCGCGTCCCACCATCAGACGGGCCAGATCCTCTTTGGTATGGACCTCCGCGGCCGGCATTTCGGCCACGATTTCCCCTTTGCGCAGAACGGCAATTTCATCGGATAAGGCCATCACTTCGTCCAGTTTGTGACTTATGAATACAATGGCTTTGCCTTGGCGGGCCATACGCCGCAGGGCCTCGAATAATTGCTGGGCCTCCTGAGGCGTCAGGACCGCGGTGGGTTCGTCAAAAATTAACACCCGATTGCGACGAAAAAGGAGTTTGAGGATTTCGACGCGTTGTTTTTCACCCATGGACAAGGTAGCGACCCGTGCGGCAGGATCGATATCGAGGCGCACATCCCGGGCCAGGTCGGCGACCTGACGTTCCATGTCTTCGGATTTCAGCCGCAGGCCGCCGGCATGTCCTAGAAAAATATTTTCAGCGACGGTCATGGCCTCCACCAGCATAAAGTGCTGGTACACCATGCCAATGCCTTCATCGATAGCGTCCCGGGCGGAGCCAAAAAGGCGAGGGCGGCCATCGATAAGAATGCGGCCGCCGTCCGGATGCAGCCGTCCGGCCAGCATGCCCATGAGGGTGCTTTTACCGGCACCGTTTTCGCCAAGCAGCGATTTGATCTTACCGGCGTGGATGTCCAGGGTAATGTCGCGGTTGGCGTAAATGGGCCCGAAGGTTTTGCTAAGTCCCTCCAAGCGAATGAGTGGGTGGTCGTCGGTCAAGGGTGCTCCTGGGTTTGCCCGATGATGGGCTGGACAAACTGTGATTCGGAATCCCAGGGAAACAAAATCCAGGTGTCCTGGCTGACTTCCGTAACGAAGGTATCCACCAGCGGTCGTCCGGCCGGCTTGGCATAAATGGTGGCGAAATGGGCTTTGGGCAGCATTTTGCGAACAACCTCCGCTGTGCGGCCGGTATCCACAAGATCGTCGATGATCAGCCAGCCGCTCCCGTCATGATCGATGGCTTTTAACACTTCGATGTCCCCTTTCTGATCCTTCCAGGCATAGCTGGAGACGCAGACCGTATCCACCAGACGGACGTCGAGTTCGCGGGCAATAATCGCCGCCGGCACGAGTCCCCCGCGGGTGATGGCAACGATGCCTTTATAAAAATCATGATCCAAAAGACGCCAGGCCAGTGCTTTGGCATCCCGATGAAGCTGATCCCATGAAATCGGATAGGTTTTGCGGTAACGGGCCGAGGTCATGATAACCCTCCTGCTAGTCGTTAGGTTCCATATTGACGCCCAAGGCCGCGGGGGCGTCAGCTTGCTTGCTTTTCCAAGATGAAAAAACGAGAACGGCAACCGTGAGAAGATAGGGCAGCATCAGTAGAAGAGAAGAGGGCAGGTGGGTTCCCACGGCCTGCAGTCTCAATTGAAACGCCATGACGCCGCCAAAGAGATAAGCCCCCAGAAGCGCGCGTCCCGGACGCCAAAAGGCAAAAATCACCAGCGCTACCGCGATCCATCCGCGGCCGGCGGAAAGGCCGTTGGTCCACAAGTGGGTGTAGGCCAGGGACAGGTAGGCGCCACCGAAGCCGGCCAGGCAGCCACCGCCCAAGATGCCGATCCAGCGGTACCGCAAAACGCTGATACCTGCCGCCGCCGCGGCTTCCGGATGTTCCCCGACGGCCCTGAGATTGAGCCCCCAGCGGCATTTTTCAAGGAAGAACCAGAGCAGGGGCACCATTAAAATTGCGCCGTACACCAGGATGTCCTGTTGAAAAAGGATCGGTCCCAGCCCGGGAATGGAATGCAGCAGGGGAACGGCCAGCTTGTTGAAACCGGGTGCGGTTTGCCCGATGAGCGGGGTGCCGAGATAATCTGCCAGTCCCATCCCAAAAATGGTCAGGGCCAGTCCGGAAACCACCTGGTTGCCGAGAAACCACAGGCATACAATGGCGTGGATCGCCCCAATGGCAGCACCGATGAGCCCGGCGACGAGGAAGGCCTGTCCGGGGTTTCCGGTGGCCTGGGCGGTAACGAAGGCCGCCAGGGCGCCGGTGATCATCATGCCTTCCACGCCAAGATTGAGAACGCCGGACTTTTCCGTCAGGATTTCGCCGAGGGTTGCGTATAGGATAGGGGTGCCGGATTGGATGGCTGCCGCCAGCAGAGGCACGATCAGCTCGGTATTCATGATGGCCTCCGGAAGCGAAACCCGAATTCGTTGAAAAAGCTGCCGGCCAGAACGGTCAACAGAATCATCCCCTCCATGATACCGCCAAAAGCGGCCGGCACCTGCAGCTCGAGCTGCAAATTTTCCACCCCGACCCGCAAGGCGGCCAGCAGAAACGATGCAATCCCGATGGTCAGCGGGTTCAGCCGCGCCAGCCAGGCAACAACGATGGCCGTATAGCCGTAACCCACCATGATGCTGGGTTGCAGGCGATTGATCGTGGCGGAGGCTTCGATCAATCCGGCCCATCCGGCCAAGGCGCCGCTGAAGATCATGACCAGGCAAACCAGCTTTTCGTACGGCAGCCCGGCGTAGCGGGTGGCATTCAGGTTTTCCCCGGCGACTTTCAACTCGAACCCCATACGGGTGAAGCGAAAGAAAACCCACATCACCACGCCACTGACCAGGCACAAAACGAGACCCCAGTTGACATCGGTAGCGCCGATCTTCGGCACGATGGCACCGACCGAGAAGACTTTGGTCATGGGGAATCCAAAACTGCCGGGATCTTTCCAGCGGCCGTAGACCAGGTAGTCCAGGAACAAAATCGCGATATAGTTCAGCATGAGGGTGACGATGATTTCATTGGCGCGCATCCTGAGCTTCAGCAGGGCGGGTATCAGGCCCCACAGGCCGCCTCCCAGGAAAGCCATGCCGAACATCAACGGCAGAAGAATATACGCGGGCTGGTCGGGAAAGGTCAGCGCGGCCCAGGTAGCACCGATGGCCCCGAGCGCGAACTGCCCTTCGGCCCCGATATTCCAGATTTGCAGGCGGAACGCAATGGCCACGCCAAGGGAGCAAAGAAAGATGGGGATGGCCTTGATCAGGCAGTCTTCGATGGACCAGCGTGAGCCGAGCGCCCCCTGAAAAAGCAATTCGATGCCGTGAAGGGCCGGTTTCCCCTGGAGTTTGAGCATGAGGGCGCTGACGGCCAGGGACAGCACCACGGCCGCGCAAACAATAAGACAGGAGCTCCACGGACGGGGCTCCTGTCTTTTATAGGCGCTCAAAGTGAACATGGTGTTTACAGGCAAGTGCCATGGGCCGGCGCGCAGGGCAGCCGGCCGTTTGATCTATTCTGTGGTACCGATGACGCCCTGGACGAAATAGTCCATCCCGAGCAGTTCGCCGTCTTCGGGGGTTTTGCCGTCGGGGATACGCACCGCGCCGGCCTGATCCTTAACCGGACCCGTGAAAACCTGCATCTGCCCGGATGTGATGGCTTCTTTTTTCGCCAGAACGGCTTTCTGGACGTCGCCGGGAACCATATCGCTCATGGGGCTCAAGTCCACGATGCCGTGTTCCATGCCGTACCAGACGGACGTGGGTTCGAAGGTGCCATTCCGCACGGCGTCCACCACTTCTTTGTAGTAAGGGCCCCAGTTCCAGACGGGTGCGCACAGGTGGGACTTGGGCGCAAAGGCTGACATATCGGAGTTGTACCCGATGGAATAGACCCCTTTTTCCTGGGCCGCTTCCTGGGGGCCGGGCGAGTCCTGGTGCTGGGCGATGACATCCGCGCCGACGTCCAGCAGGCTCTTGGCGGCTTCTTTTTCCGTGGCCGGATCATACCAGGTTTTGGTCCAGACCACCCGCACCTGTACGTCGGGGTTCACGGCCTGGGCACCTAAGGTAAAAGCGTTGATGCCCCGGATGACTTCCGGGATGGGGAAGGCGGCCACATAACCCAGGGTGTTGGATTTGGTCATGGCGCCGGCCACCATGCCGGACAGGTAGCGGGCCTGGTACATCCGCCCGAAGTAGTTGCCCATGTTGGCGGCGGTTTTGAACCCGGAGCAGTGCATGAAGGTCGTCTTGGGAAATTTCTGGGCCACTTTCAGCATGGGATCCATGTAGCCGAAGCTGGTGGCAAAGATCAGGTCATAGTTCTTGCGGGCCATGTTGAGCATGACGCGCTCGGAGTCGGGGCCTTCGGGAACGGCTTCCACATAGGAGGTCGTAACACCGTCCAGCTTGTCGATGAAAAGGCGCCCCTGATCATGGGCATAGGACCAACCGGCATCCCCGACGGGTGATACGTAAATAAAGCCCACCTGTAAGTCCTTGGCCATCGCTGGCGCAGCGCTAAGGGCCAGCACCATACAACACAGAACCACGATGATTCTTCGGCTCATAACGTTCCTCCTGAAAGATTATAAATTGTAAAAGAATTCACCGCTTATAGCTTGCTTTGGGGCGTTTAGCAACAGCTTTCAGGTTGCTCTGAAAGGCGGTGCCGGCGGCTATTGGGTTTCTTTCTTGAGCCCGTCGATGTAGGCTTCCCATTCCATCGGCAACAGGTTTTTCTTCTTGTTATTGCACGCCTTACAGGCCGGCACGAGGTTGCCCTTGGTGCTGCGGCCCCCGCGGGCCAGTGGGACGACATGGTCCATGGTCAGTTCCCGGGCCGGGGTGGGCCGACCGCAGTAATGGCAGACGCCTTTGGCACAGCGCCGTTTCCACCATTCGGTCTGGCGCAGCTCGCGGGCTTTGCGCCGTTCCCGGCTGAGAGCGGCTTCATCGATTGGACCTGCGTAAGGCGTGGTCATGCGATGGAATTTCCTCCCGTGGGCTGCGAGGCTGCGTTGTCATTCTCCAGCCAGTGGTCGATGGCCTGCAGCAGCCTTTGGTAATAGGCGGCCGAGCCTCCCAATCCGCGGCGCCCGAAAAAATAATTGATTTCCAGGAAAAGCGGTGTTGCCGGGTCGGCCACCGTTGGGTCCGTGCTGAAGAGAAAATCGAAACCGGCCAGGTTGATGCCGGTGTGGCGGCAAAAGGCGCGCGTGGCGGCTTCGGCGGCGGCGATCAGGTGGTGATCGCTGGTCCGGTCAATGGCGCCGCCTTTGGACAGGCTGGCGACCAGGGGGGAATCGGGCGGCATCACCCGCCAGTAGGAATGCAGCTGGTGACCGGTCACCACCACGCGCAGCGAGCGGGCTCCGGCGGGGATCCATTGCTGCAGGATAAATCCTTTTTGGCCGGTGGTTTCAAATTCCTGCAGGCGTTTCAGTACCGCGGTCATATCCCGGTCATGCATGATCGGGAAAACGCCGTCACCCTCGCCCCCCCAATCCAGTTTGAAAACCGCCGGCGGTGATAAAGGACTGCCGCCGGTGGGATGCTGCCGGAAGAAGGTGGCGGTATCGGGGTAGCAAAAACTCTGTGGGTGGGGCACTTTGGCTTGTTGAAAAAGCCGGCTTTGACCCTGTTTGCCGGGATAGGCAAAACGCGCCGCATAGTTTGGGAAGACCCGTTTACAATAGCGGGTGGCCGCCCGATAAAGCGAAGCCCGGCAGCCCTGGGGGAGGATCACGGCCGCGGCGCGCTTGATGGCGGCCAGATCCTCGGCATCCGGGTCCCGCCCGGCACAGAGGCGATGATGATCGCCTTCGTAGATAGGATGAAACGAAACAATCATAGCTGTGGTCAATAACCGAATTTACGCAGGGCGCGGGTATCCCGCGTCCAGTTCTTTTGAACCCGGACGAACAATTCCAAATAAACCTTTGTGTAGAGCAATTTTTCGATATCTTCGCGCGCGGCCAGGCCGATCTGTTTCAATTTTTTACCGCCCCGGCCAATGACCATGCCCTTTTGTGAATCCCGCTCCACATGAATGGTCGCGCCGATCCGCATCATCTTGCCTTTTTGGGTTTCCGTGAAGGTGTCCACGGTGACGGCGGTGGCATAGGGGATTTCATCGCCGGTGAGGCGGAAAACTTTCTCCCGGATCATTTCCGCCACGATAAAGCGTTCCGCGCTGTCGGTCAGCATGTCGGGGGCATAAAAGGGTGGCCCCTCGGGCAGCATAGCCTCCATCACCCCCAGCAGATCGTCAACCTGAGTGCCCTGGAGGGCGGAGATCGGAACGATCTGTTGGAAAGCAAACCGCCGCGACCATTGATCCAGGCGCTCGATCAATTGATCCGTGGTAATGCGGTCCATTTTATTGACGGCCAGAACGACGGGTTTTTGAATGTCGGCCAACCGGCTCAGCAGGAAGTTTTCCGCGTCACGATCGGGGCGCAGCGGGTCGGCCATCAGCAGAACGAGATCCACGTCGCCCAGGGCGGAAAGCGCGGTGTCCACGATACGGACATTCAACGGCTGGTGAGCACGATGGACGCCGGGGGTGTCGATAAAAACGAGCTGGGCGCTCGGCCGGTGAACAATCCCCAGGATGCGGTTGCGCGTTGTCTGGGGCTTGCGCGAGGTGATGGAAATTTTTTCCCCGAGCATCCGATTCAAGAGGGTTGACTTGCCGGCATTGGGCGGCCCCACAAGGGCGACGAAGCCGGAATGAAAACCCGCAAAAGCGGTGGGATCGATAGGCGTCATGACGGTATGCTAAGCATTGCTTCAAGGGCGCGCCACAAAGGCGCCAGCCCCTGGCCGGTTTTGGCGGAAAACAACAGAAGGTTTTCTGGCGCGCAGGCGAACTGATCGGCAATCACGCGCAAGGGGCGCACCTGCTTGTTGCGTGAAAGCTTATCCGCTTTGGTGACCACGATCCGGTAGGGCCGCCGGTGGTTATCGAGCCAGCGCAGCAGGTCGTGTTCTTCCTGCCGGGGCGTGCGGCGAATGTCCACCAGCAGCACGACGCCCATCAGCGTCTCCCGGGACGCCAGATAGGTTTCGATCATGGGCCCCCACTGTTTTTGAATGGCGGCCGGGACCCTTGCATAGCCATACCCGGGCAGGTCCACGAAAGACAGGTTATTGTTGATCAGGAAAAAATTGATCAGCTGCGTGCGGCCGGGCGTGTTGCTGGTTTTTACCAGCCGCTTGCGGTTGACGAGCGTGTTGATGAGAGATGACTTGCCGACGTTGGAACGCCCTGCAAAGGCGATTTCCGGGTATTCCGGCGGGGGATAGTGTTGGGGTTTGACGGCACTGGTAACGAATTCGGCGCTTTTGATGATCATGGCAAGCCTGTCGGTTGATTTCCGGCGGCAAGAACCCTGGGTCGGCAACGCCATCCGGCAAGCCGCGTACGAGCGTTTCGGACGCTATCCATGCTGTGTCAGGTAGCGTTCCAGGCGGTCCATGCCCTCGGAGATGTTTTCCAGCGAATTGGCGTAGGAGAAGCGGAGGTAGCCTTCCGCGTTGGGGCCGAAGTCGATACCGGGCGTAACGCCCACCCGCGCGCTCTCGAGAATGTCAAATGCCAGGCGGTAGGAATCATTGGAAATATGCCGCGCATTGGCAAAAACATAGAACGCCCCGGTGGGTTCCACGGTGATGCCGAAGCCCATTTCGCGCAGGCGGCGGATCATAAATAACCGGCGTTCATTGTACGTCGTCCGCATACGGGCCGTGTCGTCATCGGTTTGGGTCAGGGCGGCGACACCCGCTTTTTGCACCATGGTATTGGCGGAAATAAAGAAGTTTTGCACCAGTTTTTGAATCGGCCGGATAAACTCCGGTGGCGCGATCAAATACCCCAGGCGGAAGCCGGTCATGGCATACAGCTTGGAGAATCCGTTCAAGACGAAGGCCCGATCGCTAAATTCCAGAATGCTGTGCTCCTGTCCTTCATACACCAGGCCATGATAAATCTCGTCGGAAACGACATGCGGGCCCATTGTGCTGATGGCTTGCATGCGTGCGGCCGAAAGGAGGTTGCCGGTGGGATTGGAGGGCGAGTTGATGAAAATCGCCCGTGTCCGGTCCGTGATTTTGGCGGCGATGGCGTCCGGTCGATACTGAAAACCGTCTTCTTCGTAGACGGGAACCGTGACCACACGGCCCTGGACAAATTTTATGAAATTGGGGTAGCAGGCGTAGTGCGGGTCGGAGATGATGACTTCATCGCCCGGTTCCAGCAGCGCGGCAAAGAGCAGCAGCATGGCCGGCGAGGTGCCGGGCGTAATGATGATATGATCGGGATCCACCGCTACCGCGTAGGTGCGCTGATAATAGTCACTGATCGCGCGCCGCAGTTCAGGCAGACCCAGACTGTGGCAGTAGTGGGTATGCCCTTCGTCCATGGCCCGGCAGAGGGCATCCTTGATGCTTTGCGGGGTGTCGAAATCCGGCTCGCCGACCTCGAGATGGATGACGTCCTGGCCGCATGTTTCCATCTCGCAGGCTCTCTCCAGTACATCCATGACAATGAAAGAGCTGATCTCTTCGGTGCGCTTGGCAACCATGGGCTGACCCTTTCCGGTCCTTTCAACAAAGGGGTGTTTTTTATCGACCGCTGACAATGGCCTTCTATACCACCTTGTTGAGCGGGTATTCAATAATGCCTTCCGCCCCGTTTTTCAGAAGCTCCGGAATCAGGTCCCGCACCGTATTGGTGTCCACCACGGTTTCCACGGAAAACCAGGAAGACTGGTAGAGCGAGGCCACGGTCGGAGCGTTCAGGCTGGGCAGCAGGGTAACGATGGTATCCAGGCGGTCCTGGGGCACGTTCATTTTCAACCCCACCAGTTTGTCCCCTAACAGGGCGCCCTTGAGCAGCAGCGCGATCTGCTCGATCTTTTCGCGTTTGAAAGGATCCTGCCAAGCGGTGTGGTTGGCAATAAGGCGGGTGTTGGTCTGCATGAGTTCGTGGATGATGCGCAGCCCGTGGGCTTTGATGGTGCTCTCCGTCTCGGTCACCTCAACGATGGCGTCGGCCAGTTTCGAGACCACCTTGGCTTCGGTGGCCCCCCAGGAAAATTCGATATCGACCTGGATGCCGCGTTCTTGAAAATAGCGTCGGGTGAAGGCCACCAGCTCGGTGGATATTTTTTTGCCCTGGAGGTCTTCGATGGTTTTTATATCTGAATCATATGGCACGGCCAGCACCCAGCGCGCCGGTCGGGCGCTAACTTTCGAGTAGACCAGGTCGCTGACCACATGGATGTCCGAATCGTTTTCCGCAATCCAGTCTTTACCGGTCAGGCCTGCGTCCAGGGTGCCGTTTTCAACGTAGCGCGACATTTCCTGGGCCCGACAGATGGCGCAGTCGATCGAACTGTCGTTGATTTCCGGGAAATAACTTCGGCCGTTGACGTTGATTTTCCAGCCGGAACGTTTGAACAGGGCGATGGTGGCATCCTGCAGGCTTCCCTTGGGGATGCCCAGTTTAAGCATATCCGTCATTTTATTTATAAACCTCCTTGGGATCAAAAACGGGTTCTCCAACGACGTGAACGCCGTCCGCTTCGATTTTATGATAAAAACAGCTTCGATAACCGGTGTGGCAGGCAGCCCCTCCGATTTGGTCCACTTTAACCAGGATGGCATCGCGGTCGCAGTCAAAATACACGGCCTTGACCATCTGCAGATGGCCGGAGGTCTTCCCCTTGACCCACAGTTCGTTGCGGCTGCGGCTATAAAAGGTGGCGTGTCCCGTGTCCAAAGTGGCCTGGAAGGCTTCGGCATTCATATAGGCCAGCATCAGGACATCACCGCTGGCTTCGTCTTGAACGATGGCCGGGATAAGGCCCCCCATTTTCACAAAATCCAGTTCAACCATGGTTTTTCCTTTGTATCGCGCTGCTCAAACCCGAACGGCAACGCCGACAGTCACGTCATCGCCAGATGATGGCGCTTGTAAATAAAACGATTAACTTAACGATATCCAACGTATAAGTCAATTGTTTTCCGATATGGCATGCTTGCTTTATAAAAGGTCTTCTGGTAAATTTGTGTTTTTGTCGATAAGCTGCAACCCATCGACCGATGGCTGACCCCATCGTTACCTGAAACGTTTGCTCAGCAGGAACCGTAGATCATGACCGAGGAAAGTAAGCGCACGCGCGCCATGGAAAAACGGGCACGCCAAACCTCCGGCGGTTGGGTACGCCGTCTTTTGCTCTGGTTTTTCGGGTTCGTATTGATGGCCGGTGTGGTCGGCGCACTTGCCGCCATCGGGTTTTTTTTCTATCTGGTCGAGGACCTCCCCAAAATTTCTTCTCTGGCCGATTATCGACCCGCCACAGTCACCACGGTCTATGCCGACGATGAACAGAAAATAGCGGAATTCTACAAAGAACGCCGCCTGGTCATTCCTCTGGAAGATATTCCCCCGATGCTGGTGGAGGCGTTTATTGCCGCTGAAGATTCGCGGTTTTATGAGCACAGCGGCATTGATTTTAAAAGTATCTTGCGCGCGTTTTTCAAGAACCTCGAAGCCGGCACCATTGTTCAGGGTGGCAGTACCATTACCCAGCAGGTCACCAAATCGTTTTTTCTGACACCGGAAAGAAGCTACAAGCGCAAGCTCAAGGAAGCGGTGCTGGCCTACCGCATCAGCGAAACGTTTTCCAAAGAAGAAGTTCTTTTCCTCTATCTGAACCAGATCTATCTCGGGCACGGTGCCTATGGCGTGCAAGCGGCGGCCCAGAACTATTTTGACAAGTCTGTTCAGGAATTGACCCTGGCGGAATGTGCTATTCTGGCAGGGCTGCCACAGGCCCCCAGCCGCTATTCCCCCCACCGGTTTCCAGAACGCGCCCGACAGCGGCAGCTGTATGTTCTCACCCGGATGGAGGAGGAGGGCTACATCACGGCCCAGCAGGCGGAAGAAGCCCGCAACGAAACCTGGGGCATCAAGCCGCGACGCAACTGGTACGTCGAGCAGGCGCCGTTTTACACCGAGCACGTCCGGCGCTACGTGGAACAGAAATACGGTGAAGAGGCGCTTTACCAGGAAGGTCTCAACATCTATACCGCGGTCAACGTGGCGATGCAGACCGCGGCCCGGGAAGAGATCCAGAAAGGGCTACGGGAGTTGGATAAACGCCAGGGCTATCGTGGCCCCCTTGATAACATTGCCCCAGAGGAACGCGAGGCTTTTTTGACGACGCTGGCCCAGGCGCAGGCCGAAAGCTTGGTTCCCGACGCCATTGTCGAGGGCCTTGTGATGACGGTCGATGATAAAAAAAACCGCGTAATGGTAAATCTGGGGGGGGGCACCGGCGTGCTCTTGCTGGAGGACATGACATGGGCCCGCAAACCCAATCCGGAAGTCATTTACTGGTCGGCCAAAGTGGTGCATCCGAGTCGGGTGCTTAAGGCGGGCGACGTTATTCAGGTGCGTCTGAAAGAGAAGATCGGTGATGATGACAGCTGGCAGCTCGCGCTGGAGCAGACGCCCAAGGCCCAGTCCGCCCTGCTGAGCATCGAGGCGGAAACCGGTTATGTGAAGGCCATGGTAGGCGGCCGTGATTTCCAGGACAGCCAGTTCAACCGTGCCATCCAGTCCCGGCGGCAGCCGGGCTCGGCCTTTAAGCCCATCATCTATGCCGCTGCCATTGATAAAGGCTATACACCGGCCACCGTGATTCTGGACGCCCCCATTGTTTTTGAAGACACCGAACGGGACTTCACCTGGAAACCCAAAAACTACGCGGAAAAGTTCTACGGGCCCACCCTGCTACGTCAGGCCCTGGCTAAATCCCGCAATGTCATCACGGTCAAGATTCTGAAAGATATCGGCATCGATTACGCCATTGAATACGCCCGCAAGATTGGCATTCATTCCCACCTGAACCGTGATTTATCCATTGCGCTGGGTTCTTCGGGCGTTTCCCTGCTGGAAATCGTGAATGCCTACTCGGTTTTTGCCAATCAGGGGTACCGGGTCGACCCGATTTTTATTACCCGCATCACGGACCGCGACGGCCGTGTGCTGGAGGAGAATCGACCCGAGCGGGAAAAAGTGATCGAAGAGACCACGGCTTTTATGGTGAACAGCCTTTTGGAAAGTGTTGTCAAAAGCGGCACCGGCCAGCGGGTGCGCGCCTTGAACCGCCCGGTGGCGGGCAAGACCGGCACCACCAACAACCTCTATGATGCCTGGTTCGTGGGCTATACACCGGATATGATCACCGGTGTCTGGGTGGGCTTTGATGAGGAAGGCTCGCTGGGTCGTGGCGAAACCGGTTCCAGGGCCGCCAGCCCGATCTGGCTGGGATTCATGCAGCGGGCCATGGCCGACCGACCGGTCAAGGTGTTCGAAGTCCCCGAGGGCATTGTTTTCAGCCGGATCGATGCGGAAACCGGACTGCTGCCGATTCCCGAATCCAAGGAAACTATTTTCGAATGTTTCAAGGATGGAACGGTGCCGACTGAATACACCAAACGCCCCGACGCGATTGCCGATCAGGAGGATTTCTTCAAGGTGGGCATGTAGGTGTCCCTCCAGGAAGGGCATCTTTCGGCCCCTGGCGGCGTTCTCACCTCCCGTCGGTCCTCGGCAGCGGGGCTACGCCTGCGGGCGCCGGTCGGCTGCGGCCTTGCCAGGAACCGAAATCCACTCTTCCTGTAAGGGCACGGCTCGGTTCCCATCCCCGGCGCCATTCGGTTGAGGTTTGTTTAACACCGTTATCCGGTATCACTCCGCAAGTAATAAAATGCCTTCTATAATATTAAAAAAGCCGTTGCTCGAAAGAGCAGCGGCTTTTTTGGGGAGATCCGCGGGGGTACGAACGACGAACCCTGTGGATCGGGCATGCGCGGGTTATTCCGGCAAGCGCACCGACAACACCGGGATTTTCGATCGGCGCAGCACCCGGCTGGTGGTGCTACCCATCATGGTGTCCACCAGAGCGCCGCGGCCATGGGTTCCCATGACGATGATATCGCAGTGTTTTTCCTCGGCCGTCTTGAGGATCTGGGTGACGGGGTTGCCGCTTTTGATGACGGTTTCGTCCATGGCGGCTTCGTGGTCGTTGGTGCCGGGACGCAGGTTCTGGCAGAAGCGGTCCAGTACCTCGTGGATCATGGCATTGTCACGCTTTTTACCAATCAACACCTCCCGGGCCTCGTCCATGTTGCGCTTCTTGATGTCTTCCCATTGGTCGGCCCCGATGTACCCGACCACATGCTGATCGACGAACTCGGGGGTCTCGTCGATGACGTGCAGAATGGTGATCTGGGCGCAATAGGTGTTGGCCAGGCTCACGGCGTAGGCCATGGCATAGCGCGCGTTTTCCGACAGGTCGGTGGCATACAGGATGCGTTTGATGTCTACTATCGGTAGATCGACGTTCATGGTTTGGATTCCTTCGTTTTTAGGAATGTGCCCTATTTTTCCGCTGCGACTGTTTTTTTACCCAAGAGGTTCCGGATGTGTTTAATCCAGATGCCGCTCAAAACATAGGCATAAATCCAGGTGCCAATGATAATCAGGACGTAGGCCTTGGCAATGTCCATCGCACTGCCGTTCATCGAGAAGCCCGGCACGTAGCCGAACAGAAAGGGCCCCAGATAGAGGAACTTGGCAAACTTGAAGGACGCAAAAGCGGTTCGCCACATATTGGCCTTGGCGATGGTGGCGCCGGCAAAGGCGGCGATACACACGGGCGGTGTGATATTGGAATCCTGGGAGAGCCAGTAGACGATCATGTGGGCGGCAAGCTCATTGACCCCCAGATGGGTCAGGGCCGGCACCGCCACCACGGCCGTGATCAGGTAGGCCGCCGTGACCGGCACGCCCATTCCCAGAATGAGGGAGGCCAGCGCGATAAACAAGATCGTCAAGGGCAGCGAGCCGGCAGCCAGTTCGATCACGATGTCGGCGAAGGTCAGAATGAGACCGCTGTAGGTCAATACCCCGATAATGACCCCGATGACGCCCACGGTGGCGCCGATCTTGAGACTGTTTTCGGTGCCGGCCCGCGCGGCCTCGACGAAGTGGATCGCTTCCTGTTTTAAGTCCGCACCTTTAGAGCGCCGCCACAGGGAAACGCCGATGGAAACGATAATCCCGTAAAACAGCATCACGCGGGGCCGCATGAAGGGGTAAAGGCTATCGACGGTGGCCTCTCCCGAGATGGCGCCAATACCTTTGAGCGCCCACGTGCCCAACAGCACCAAAACCATGATCCAGGCGGAGGTCAACTCGATGCGGGTTTCTTTGGTTTTGTGGCTGATGGCCACACAGGTAGCCATGCCGAGGATGGCGGAGTAACCCGGAGAGAAGCCGGTCAGCATGAAGATGGTAATGACCACCAGGGGCAGGGTGTAAATCCACTCCCGCTTCAGAATGGTCATGGCACTTTCCCCGAAACGTTCCCCGATGACGTTATAGGCCTTGGCCTCCCAGTGCACCATCATGTAGACGCTGTAAAAGTACATGATGGCCGGGAAAATGGCCACCAGCATGATGTAGGAATAAGGCAGACCCGTCAGTTCGGCCATGATGAAGCCGCCCGCGCCCATGATGGGCGGCATGAACATCCCGCCGATGGAGGCCGCCGGCTCGATGCCGCCGGCGATGTGGGGCCGGAAACCGGCTTTTTTCATCATGGGAATGGTGAAGGTCCCGGTGGACACCGTGTTGGCGATCGCGCTGCCGGAAATGGAGCCGAACAGGCCGCTGGCGATGACCGACACCTTGGCCGGTCCACCGATCTTGTGGCCGACGGCCGCCAGGGGCCAGTCGATGAAAAATTTCTGGGCGCCACATTTTTCGAGATAGGCCCCGAACAGGACAAAGAGCAGCACGTAAGTGGCCAGCACGTTGGCCATGATGCCGAAAACGCCGTCCGGTTTATAGAAGAGGCTTGTGCAAAGACCGGGCAGGGTGTCGCCCGCATGGGCCAGCATATCGGGCATGTGTGCGCCGTACATTCCATAAAAAAGAAAAATGGTGCCCAGGATAACAAAAACGTTGCCCACCACACGCCGGGCCAACTCGATGCCGATCAAAACGCCGATCACGGCCATCCACTGATCAACCAAATTTTCAGCACCGGTGCGGTAGTTGATCACTTCAAAATTCATCATCCAGTAGCCCACCGAAACGATGGAGAGGACAATCAGAAGGTAATCAACCACCCGCATGATGGTGCTTTTTGACTGATAGAGCAGAAAGCACAGGATATACGTGATGATCACGTAAATGCCGCGATGATATTGAAGATTGGCGGGTTCGATCACGGCCGACCATGAGTAGAACAAGACCAGCAAAAGCGAAAGAGCGTCGAATATGACTTTTTCGAAAGGCTTTAGTTTTTTGTACACGGTGGCTTACCTATTCAAAGGGGTGGCAGGTGAGTACCGGGCGGCAGCGAACTGCCGCCCGGGCTTTTTAAGGGTTTATTTGAGAACGCCCATTTCTTTCCAGAATTTTTCGGCACCAGGATGCAGCGGTGTCGCGACGCCCTTGATACCCTTCTCAACCGACATGGCCTTGAATGTTTTTTTCTGTGAGACCATATAGGCCAGGCCTTCGGGGGTGTAGATGGCCTTCAGCATGCCGTAGACCAGATCCTCAGGCGTATTGGTGTTGGCGACCAGAAGGGTGGTGTCGACAAACGATCCCACGTCTTCTGTGATGCCACGGTACTTGCCGTCACTGGTGGGAATCGGTTTGGGCTCGAAGTTTTTAAATTTCTCATAGAACCCGGTTTTTCTGGCATCCGCATCCAGGTCCACCAGGGCGATGTCGTTCATGGTGGCCGCTTGAATCACGGCGCTGTTGGGGTAGGCGGTGAAAAGCCACAGGGCATCCACCTGGTTATTGCTGAAGGCGTCGGCGCCCGCATTGTAGGAAACGGCATTTCGCTCGATCTTGTCCCAAATGCCCGCATGGGTGAAAAACATTTCACAGTAGGAGAAGGCGCCGGAGCCGGCGGGACCGACAGCAACCTTTTTACCAACCAGGTCCATAACGCTCTTGATGCCGGAATCCTTACCCACCACGAGTTGGGCCGGGGCTTCATAAAGATAGTTGACGGCCAGAACGTTTTCATACTTCGTGGGATCGTTGACCATGAGGCCATTGCGGCCGGCAAAGACGTGACCCGAGTAGACCGTTCCGAATTGGGCCTTGCCCGAGTTGACCGTTCGCAAGTTTTCGGTGGAACCACCGGAAGACTGGACTTTGATATTATAGTCCGTCATCGCTTTTACCGGCTTATAGGTCGCGATCGCCTGCCCAACGATCTGGAAGGTGCCGCCGGCCGGACCGCCGGCAAAAATGATCAGCTTCTTGGCGGCGACATTGCCCGCAAACGTCATCGAAAGAATCAGCATTGCGCTGACAGCCAGAACAACGGGAAACAGTTTTTTCTTCATCGAGGGTCTCCTTGAAAGAAATGAAGTTAACACAACCAACAAATGCTGCGAGCCGCCCCTCTCACCCGATTCTCATCATCGGCAGGCCGCTGGTTGAATCGAAGGCAGCCGTTGGTTGTCGGAACACTAAACCGTGTTCAATCGCTAGGTTCGGGTCAGAGTGTAGGCACCCTAACAATCACAAGGTCAAGGGTCAATCAGGGGATCTCGGATTTTTTTGTAGGGAATTTTCTTACAAATCCAAATAGTGATCATGGTGCCTCATGGTTCGATGAGGCGATTCTGAAGGGCAAACCGGATCAGTTCGGCGTTATTGCGCAGGTCCAGTTTTTTAAGCAAACGGGCCCGGTAGGTATCCACCGTTTTAATGCTGAGGCTATAGGCCTGGGCAATTTCCCGGTTGGTGTGGCCCATGGCCAGGCGCCGCAGGACCTGAAGTTCACGCATGGACAGGGAGTCCAGCGGCGTTTTGTCCCGGGTGCCCCGGGCAATCCGCAGGGCCAGGGCCTCCGTGGCGTCGTCGGTTATGTACCGTTGGCCGCTGTAGACGCGTCGGATGGCGGTCACCAGCTGCTCCGGTGCCGATTGTTTGGTCAGGTAGCCCATGGCGCCGGCTTCGATGGCACGCACAATGTATTGCGCCTCTTCATGCATGGTCAAAATAAGGACCGGCAGTCCGGGATGGGTGTCTTTCAGGCGGCTGACCACTTCCAGTCCGTCGATGCCGGGCATTGAAATATCCACCACGGCGACATCCGGTGACAGTTCCTCAACCTGCTTGAGCGCTTCACGACCATCAGCGGCTTCGGCCACCACTTCCAGGTCACCGCTTTCTTCGACGATGCGCCGCAGTCCTTCACGGACAATGCTGTGATCATCGGCTAGAAGGACCTTGATCATATTCTCACACTCCCGTCTTCCGGTAGAGGGACTTCCAGTTGAATTTCCGTTCCCTGCCCCGCAGCTGACCGAACGCGCAGACGTCCCCCTACGAGGTTGGCCCGCTCCTTCATGCCGGCGACGCCGATGCCTTCGGATTCGGGAACGGCATTGATATCGAACCCTTGGCCGTCATCGGTTACTTTCAGAACAAGTTGATGGTGGACCAACCGCAATTCCACCTTGACGCTGACGGCCCGGGCATGGCGGACGGCATTGGTCAAGGCTTCCTGGGCAATGCGATAGGCGGCGGTGGCCACGGCATCGCTAATGGAAGGGATCGGCTGGTGTTCGAAGCTGCAGAGAATTTCAGAGCGGCGTTCGATGTCGGTGGTGCACCATTCAAGTGCCGCGACGAGACCGAGATCATCGAGTACGCCGGGGCGCAGACGGATGGCCATCCCCCTTACGTCTTCGATATTCTTGTCAATCAAGCGGCACATTTCCCGGGCCCGCTGGGCGGCCCGGGGGTCGCGATCGGCAAGCCGCTGGGACATCCAGACCGAGTCCATCCGCAGTGCGGTGAGGACCTGTCCCAGCTCGTCGTGCAATTCGCGCGCAATGGCGGCCCGTTCTTTCTCCTGACTGGCCATAATGCTGGCGGAAAGCCGGCGTAGCTGGTTCTGGGCCTTTTTTACATCGGTAATATCGGTTGAGATTTCACAGACGCCGCTGGACTCGCCATCTTCGCTGAAAAAAGGAAATTTGACCGAAAGATAATGGTGAATCGTCCCGTCCAGGTGGGGCATTTTTTCTTCGAACTGGAAAGACCGCCTTTCGCGCAGCACTTTCAGGTCGTTTTCCCGAAACTGGCGGGCGACCTCCGCCGGAAAAAGATCGGCATCACTTTTTCCGCGAACCGCCTCGTTGGAGCGGCCTAAGATCTGCTCAAAGCAAGCATTGATCAGGGTATAGCGCCCATCCCGATTTTTGATGGAAACCACATCAGGGGTGTAGCGCAGGATGCTGGTGATTTCACGCGTGCGCTCCTCAACCTGCTTTTCAAGCCCCCGGGTATAGCGGCCAAGCTCCTCCTGGGCCATTTGAAGGGCGCGCTGGGCGCGGTTGCGTTCGGTGACATCGATGGAAACCGCCAGGGAGCGCACCGGAAGTCCGGCATGGTCCTTTTCCGCCACGGCTGAAAGAAGAATGTCAATGACGTCGCCGCCGGCCGTCTGAAACTGATAGGGGATGTCCTTGCAAACGCCGGTACGGAAAAATTCAGGAAAAACGATATCTTCAGCGTATTTCCGCGAGGATTCGGTGAAAAAATCCGTCAAGGTTCTCCCGATGACGTCTTCACGTCGATACCCCATGACTTCCAGCCAATAATCACTGACGCTGACGATGTGGCCTTCACGGTCAATGGAATGCAGCATGGCCGGGGTGTGGTTGTAGAGGGAGCGATAGCGCGTTTCACTTTCCGCCAGGGCCTTTTGCACGGTTTTGCGTTTTAGGATTTCCTGACTGGCTTTCTGGTATAGAAAAAAAACACCCAGCCCCACCAGGACGCTGATGGTAAACACCACCGGGGCCGTAATCCGCAGCAAGGGTTCGGAAACTACTTTGGCGATGGTCTCCAGCGGCCTCAGGTGAATGATATTCCATCCGGGAAAATGGTCAATCTGGGTCCGGTTCATCAAATAGCGCTGACCCTCCTGGTCCACCAGGTATTTGTCATCCCACAGTTTCATGCCGGTCCAGCGCCAGGGGCCGGGGCCAAACTGCCGGGAGGCGGCGATGCGTTCGATTTCCTCACGGCTGAGATCCCACAAGAGATGGTTGCGCCAGTCTTCACGGGTGGAGATGAAGATCACCCCCACGGGGTTGGTGACCAGCAGAATGTCTTCAGGGCCCAGACCAAGTTCTTTTTCTACCTGGTCGATGGAGGCTTTGATGACCACAACTCCGATTGGCGTCCTGGAGTCCCGGGCATAAACCGGACTGCTGCAATAGGCGCCGCGTTTGCCCGATGTCGTCCCCAGCGCCAGATAAGATGTCGGCTGGTGATTCATGGCGCCCTTGAAATAGGGCCGAAAGCTGAAGTTGTACCCCACAAAACTGTCGGGGTCCTGGCGGTTGCTGGAGGCGATCGTGAGGCCGTCCTGATTCATCAAATAGCAGACGTCCGCCCCGAGGTTGACCTGGAAGTGATCGAGGATGGCATTGGCGTTGGCCATGGCGGACGGATCGGAATGTTGTAAAATTTTGATAATACTTGGCATGCCAGCTAAAATGCGTGCGGGCTGAACGTTGGCTGAAATCATGGTGGAAAGGTTGATCCTGAGCATTTCGACACGGATTTCAGCCTGTTGGGCGGCTTCCTGGAAAGCCGATTCCTTCAAGGAATAGTAATAGAGATAGCCGCCAACCGCCGTCGACAGAAACGCCAAAAGGGAGAGAACGAGGAGGATTAGGCGCAATTTCATTAACGATATCTCCGAAAATAAACGGATTTTCCTGTTGTGTGCCGTCCTTTGGGGGAGGCAAGAGGACGCTCTAATTAAGTGCTATAGGGGGTGGTGCAATGTCAACTTCCAAATGGTGGGGCGTGACGCCTGTATCCGCTTGAATCGACAGGTTTTCGAGATGGAAGTAGGCTTTCAGACGGGTCAGATTCTCACGGCTGGTGCCGATCATACGGGAAAGATGCCGCGGGTGAACACGAATATTCAAGGCGTGGGCCCCACGGGGCGCTTGCGCTAGCGCCGCTTCGGCCAGTCGGTAGAAAAGGTGACTGTGCACCCGTTCGCCAAAAGCAGGATGATAGGGTCCCGCCAGTATGGCACCAGGGGCCGCCAGCGCTTCATCCGCCTGCAATCCCATGCGAATCACCGGGATGTGGGCGGCTGCAAACACCAGAAACAGGCGGCTGACTATGGCAATCGTCTCGTGCAGGCTGGCCGGGAGATACATGCCGGTCCGAAATGCTTCGGCCAGCCGGCTTTGCCGCAGCACCAGGGTCGGGTAAATCCGGACAAAGTCCGGCGCCAGCGAAACGAGCTCCCGAGCGGTTCGGAGCGCAGACCGGGGGGTGTCGCCGGGCAATCCCGTCATCATCTGAAGGCCCAGTGCATACCCTGCCGACGCGACCATACGGGCGGCGTTCACCGTGCACTGGGCATTGTGACCCCGGTTGGCGTGCGCCAGGACGCGATCATCCATGGACTGCACCCCAAGTTCGATGGTGTGCACCGGGAAATCCCGGATCGCGGCCAGGCGGCTTTCCGTGATCGTATCTGGCCGGGTGGAGAAGCGGATGCTCGTGACGTCGCCGCAGGTGACATGGGCCGTGGCGATCGCCAGCAGGTCGTGCAGGTGTTGTTCGGGTAAGCCGAGAAAATTACCCCCGTAAAACGCGATTTGTACCGACCGGCCGCGGTCCCGCACAAAGGGCAGATAGGTATCGATGGCGCGTGTGACGGCAGACGGTGAAATCGCGTGGGGTTTGACGCCCGTGATGGCGGTTTGATTGCAGAAGGCACACCGGTGCGGGCATCCGGACATGGGAATGAACACGGGGATGATAAAAGGGCGCGCGCCTGTTTGCCCACCGGCGGGCAGACCGTCGATGGTCGCGATGATCCGGCTGTTGGCCTGCCGGATCGTAAAGCCTTCAGTCATGGTGGGCCAGACGCGCGAGCGCCTCCCGGGCGGCCTGCTGTTCCGCCGCTTTTTTATTGCGGCCGGTCCCGATGGCGTTCAGTCCCTGCAGCGTAATTTCAACCGTAAACGTCTTGTCGTGGTCGGGGCCACTTTCGCTCACCACGCGATACTGAGGAACCGGTTGGCCGTTCGTTTGCAACCGTTCCTGCAGTCGGCTTTTATAGTCGGTGATTTCAGCCGGTGTTCCCACGGTTTCGAAGGGGAAGTCCAGCCGGTTGCCAATGACGTCGAATACGGCTTGAAACCCGCCATCCAAATAGATGGCGGCGATAACCGCCTCCAGTGTATCCGACAGAATCGAAGGCTTGTCATGCCCCCCCGTCATGGCTTCGCCCCGGCCAAGTTGGATGCAGAGTCCCAGCGACAGGGTACGGGCCACTTGGGCCAGGTAGGTTTCGTTGACCATATGGGCCCGGGTGCGTGACAGGTCGCCCTCGGTCATATCGGGGAAAGTTTGCATCAGAACATGGCTCACAACGAGGTTCAGCACGGCATCGCCCAGGAATTCGAGCCGCTCGTTGTCACGGCCGACGGTCTCGGGGTGTTCGTTGACAAACGAACGGTGGCGCAGGGCTTCTGCCAACAGCTGCGGGTTGCGAAAATGGTAGGCCAGTGATTTTTCCAGCGTCCGATAGCAGGTCTCGGTGACGATTGTCGGCAAACCGACCCCTCCCGTATGCCCTGTGGCAGGCAAACGCGTTTAAAGCTGCCTAAGCAACTCTTCGTAAACGTTGAACGGGACCATGAAGGTTCCATCCGCACAGCCCATCTCGATGCCCGGCTTGATGGCCCCATGAAAGTCGGTGCCGCCGGTGGCGATCATGCCATGACGCTGGGCCAAGGCAAGGAATTGCCGGGTTTGGGCTTCGGAATGTTCCGGATAATAGACTTCCAGCCCCAGCAGACCAGCGGTTTGGAGCACACCCAGCAGGTCCTCCAAGGCCCAGGGACGGGTCGGGTGAATCAGCGCCGGGTGGGCCAGGACCGCTATGCCGCCGGCCTGGCGAATAAGCCGGATAGCGTGGTGGCATTCAATGCGATATTTATCGACATAGGCCGGTTTGCCGTTGCCGAGAAAACGGTCGAAGGCCTCATCAAAAGAGGCCGTAACGCCCTTTTCCACCAATAGTTTGGCGATATGGGGGCGACCGGTCTGCCTTTTGGCACCAGGCGTTTCCAATTCATCAACGGTGATGTCGATGCCAAGCGCTTGCAGCTTGGCAATGATTTTGGGGTTGCGATTGCGGCGGGCATCCTGCAGGGTGTGCAGCTGATTGGCCAGGTCCGGGTCGTCGTAACGGAAGCCATAGCCTAACAGGTGCAGACTGCCCTGGCAGGGAAACCCGGGCGGTGGGGCGGTACTCAGTTCCACACCGGATAAAAAATGGATGTCTTGGGGGAAGCCGTTTTTCAGGATTTGGTGGACGCCATCCACGGTGTCGTGATCGGTGATGGCAATGGCCGCCAGCCCAAGGTTGCACGCATGGGCAACGATTTCGGCCGGCGTCAGTGTGCCGTCGGAGGCCGTGGAGTGAATGTGGAGATCAATGCTCCCATGCGGCTTATAACCCAAGGGCTTTTTCTTGGGCCTCTTCCTTGGTTTTGCAGTCGATGCACTGGGTGGTCACCGGGCGGGCTTTGAGGCGCTCTATGGAGATATCCTCCCCACAGGTATCACAGATGCCGAAGGTTCCCTCTTCGATGCGATCCAAGGTTTTCTTGATTTTTTTGATCAGCTTGTGCTCCCGGTCCCGGATGCGAAGCATAAAGTTGCGATCGGCTTCAAGAGAGGCCCGATCAGTGGGGTCCGGAAAATTTTCCTTCTGCGCCGTCATGCCGGAAACGGTGCTGTCCGCCTGGCTGAGCAATTCTTCCAATTGTTCAGACAAAAGCGTTTTGAAGTAATCAAGATCTTTCTTTTTCATAAGGCAGCCCTTATCATTTATAGAGTAATGCTAGGATAGAAAAAGGAAGCAATTAACACAACCACTTTATTCTGTAAAGCATTATCTGGTAAAGCCCCATGACGCCAGGAGGCTATGCTTATTCTAACAACCCAAAGCAGTGAAAGCAATCAAGGAGCCAGGAAAAATGGAGCAGCTGAATCAAATCGCGGGGATCGTTGCTTTGAGCATGGGTACGGCCTGGGCCAGCGGCATCAACCTCTATGCGGCCATTCTCACCTTGGGCCTGCTCGGGGCAACCGGCCAGATGGCCTTGCCGCCCAATCTGGCGATCGTCACCCAGCCAATCGTCATCCTGGCGGCCGGCGTGATGTTCTGCATCGAATTTTTTGCCGACAAAATCCCGGGTGTCGACACGGGATGGGACACGATTCACAGTTTTATCCGCATTCCCGGGGGCGCGCTGCTCGCGGCGGCGGCCGTTGGTGATGTGAATCCGGCGGTCATGCTGGCCGCCGGTATCCTGGGGGGCGGATTGGCCGCCGGGACCCATGCGGTCAAAGCCGGCAGCCGTGTTTTGATCAACACCTCGCCGGAACCCTTTTCCAACTGGTTGGCATCCATCGGCGAAGATCTGGCCGTCATTACCGGGGTGTGGGTCGCGCTGGCCCACCCCTGGTTGTTTCTGGGGTTTATGGTGGTTTTTGTCCTCCTCATGATCTGGCTCCTGCCGAAATTGTGGCGGGGCATCAAAGCGGTTTTCGCTAAAATCACGTCCTTGTTCCGCCGAACCGACCGACCGGAAACGACTGTTAAAGCCCTTGAGAATCGTGAGGCATCGGACCGGGGATAAGGGCTTGCGCAAAAACAACTTCACATTTTAGACGCCCATGCATCCCGCCGGTCTGCGTTGCGCAAGCTCGGAACATGCGAACTAATTATTGCGCAAACCCTAAGCTCGCGCAGGTAATAATTCGCGTTGCATTCTGAAGCCGGGTATATTATTGAACCGGCCTGTTGCTGTGGTGCCTCTCGCAAGGCGAGGGGTGAAAAGGGAATACGGTGCAAATCCGTAACGTTGGACCGGCGCTGTGAGCAGGGACCGACGTCGCACAACGCCACTGCCTTGGTAGAAGCGGGGTGGGAAGGCGCGGCGTTCGGCATGATCTGCAAGTCAGAAGACCTGCCCGGCAACAAAGTCAGGAAGGATGGTGTCCGCTGAATTCCGTGTATCGCGCCCCGGGTGTGATGCGCGGATTTTTTTGGCCGTGATGCCCGGTTGCGCGTTTGATGGTTTAATGCGTGTGAATCAGGGAGGTTATGGCATGCAGACGCAACTGGAACTGGCAAAAGCGGGCCGCCTTACGCCCCAAATCGAATCCGTGGCCGCGCAGGAGAATCAGAAACCGGAGGTCATTCGTCGCCGGGTCGCCGCCGGTAAAATTGTTATCCCGGCCCATCCCGCCCGGCCGGACCAAATGGTCGTGGGGATCGGGAAAGGCCTGCGCACCAAAGTCAACGCTTCCATCGGCACATCGTCCGACATTGTCGATATCGATCTCGAAATCCGAAAAGCCCGGATTGCGGAGGAGGAAGGGGCCGACACCCTGATGGAGCTTTCCACCGGAGGTAATCTCGACCGCATCCGGCGCGACATTCTTGACCACAGCCGTCTGCCCGTCGGCAATGTGCCGCTTTACCAGGCCTTTTGCGAGTCCGCCCGGCGTTATCGCAACCCCAACCGACTGGACCCCGAATTCCTTTTCGATCTGATCGAGCAGCAGCTCGAAGACGGCATCTCCTTTATGGCGATTCACTGCGGCATCAACCGCTACACCCTCGAGCGGCTGCGCAACCAGGGCTACCGCTACGGGGGGTTGGTGTCCAAAGGGGGAACCTTCATGGTGTCCTGGATGGAATACAACCATTGTGAAAACCCTCTGTATGAGCAGTTTGACCGGGTTTGTGCCTTGCTGAAACGCTATGATGCCGTCTTGTCGCTGGGCAACGGCATCCGGGCCGGCGCCATCCATGACAGCCATGACCGGGCCCAGATGGCGGAAATGATCATCAACTGCGAGTTGGCCGAACGCGGGCGCGCCATGGGGTGCCAGACCATGGTGGAGGGGCCGGGTCACGTCCCCCTGAATGAGATCGAAGGCAACATCATGCTGGAAAAACGCATGAGCGGAGACGCCCCCTATTATGTCCTGGGGCCGCTGCCGGCCGACAGCGGGGCCGGCTACGACCACATCACGGCGGCCATTGGGGCCGCCAACTCGGCCCGCTACGGGGCGGACCTCATCTGTTACATAACGCCGGCGGAGCACCTGGCCCTGCCGAACGAAGACGACGTGCGCGAAGGGGTGCGGGTGACCCGCCTGGCCGCCCGTATCGGGGATATCGCCAAATACCCGGAGCGGCGGGAGACGGAAAAACAAGTGGCCCTGGCCCGTCGCGACATGCGCTGGGAAGATCACTTCGAACTGCTCATGTTTCCCGCGCATGCGCGGGAAATCCGTACCAGCCGAACACCGGAAAATCAGAAAACATGCACCATGTGCGGGGATTTCTGTGCCATGGAAAGGGGGGCGGTGCTTTTTGAGGCGTCGATCAGTCCTGAAAAACGCGCCCCTGGTGGTGCAACTGATCAGTTACAAGAACAATAGAAAGGAGTTGTGATGAACCGTTTAAACGAGGCTCTTAATCGAATGTCCCCGCCAAGTGTCGCATGGCAAGAAAACGCCTATGAGCGGCTGCGTCAACAGGCGCGACCGGCGGGAAGCCTGGGGGTGTTGGAAGATGTGGGCGCCCGGTTGGCCGGTATCGCACAGACGCTCGATGTTCGTCTGGCGCGGAAAGTGATCGTTACCTGCGCTGGCGATCACGGGGTTTGTGCCGAAGGCGTCAGCCTTTTTCCCTCCGAGGTCACGCCTCAGATGGTCTATAATTTTGTGAAGGGCGGGGCCTCCATCAATGTCCTGGCGCGTCATGCCGGGGCTGTGGTCAAGGTTGCTGATCTGGGGGTCAACTGGGATTTTGAGCCGGATTTACCGATTTTTCACAAAAAAATCCGTAAGGGGACGGACAATTTGGCCCGGGGGCCGGCCATGACACCGGCTGAGGCTGTCCAAAGCATCGAAGCCGGAATCGAGATTGTCGAGGAGCTTCTCGCGGACGGACCTGTGGATCTGTTGGGCACGGGTGACATGGGCATCGGCAACACCACGCCTTCGACGGCGATCATAGCGGCCTTCTCCGGTCTGCCGGTGGATCGGTTGACGGGTCGGGGAACCGGTGTCGACGATGAAGGCCTGCGGCGCAAGGTGGCCGTCATCGAAAAGGGGTTGGCCATCAACCAGCCGGATCCCCGCGATGCATTGGATGTGCTTGCCAAGGTCGGTGGCTTTGAAATCGGCGGGTTGGCCGGGCTGGTGATCGGCGCGGCCGCCAATGGTATTCCGGTGGTGTGTGACGGTTTTATCGCGACGGCCGGCGCGCTGGTGGCCTGCGAGTTGGCGCCGGTGGCCCGGGATTATCTTTTTACCAGTCATTATTCAGTAGAGGTGGGGCATCGCTATATGCTCACCCGGTTGGACCGGAAACCCTTGCTGGACCTCCAATTCCGTCTGGGAGAAGGGACCGGTGCGGCGGCGGCCATGGAGATGATCGACATGGCCACGCGCATTCTGGCCGATATCAAAACGTTTGAAGAGGTGGCGATACAGGATGCTCAGGCGTAATGCCGGTCGTTGCAGGCCCGGACAGCTCGATCAGACACCCACCGATCCGGCGAAATGACAGGCGGCCTCGTGGCCTGGACGGATCTCTTTCAATGGGGGTTCGGTCTTGGAACAGATGCCCTGGACATAGGGGCAGCGGGTGTGAAAACGACATCCGGGCGGGGGATTGATCGGGCTGGGCACATCGCCTTTGAGTAGAATGCGCTTGCGTTTGGCCTCGGGGTCGGGCATGGGTGACGCGCTCAGCAGGGCCTGGGTGTAGGGGTGCAAAGGCGTTTTGTAAATGACTTTGCTGTCGGCCACCTCGACGATTTTGCCCAGATACATGACGGCCACCCGGTCGCTGATGTGTTCCACCACGTGCAGGTCGTGGGAGATAAAAAGATAGGTCAGGCCGAATTCGTCCTGCAGATCTTTCAGCAGGTTGAGCACCTGGGCCTGGATTGACACATCCAGCGCCGAGACCGCTTCGTCGCAGACAACGAGATCGGGGTTCAGGGCCAGCGCCCGGGCCACCCCGATGCGTTGTCGCTGGCCGCCCGAGAACATGTGGGGGTAGCGGCGCATGTGCTCCTTGCTGAGACCCACCACCTCGAGCAGCTCGAGAACTCTGGCTTCCCGTTCCCGCCGATTTGTCATTCCGTGGATCAAAAGCGGCTCGCCGACGATGGACGCGACAGGTTTGCGGGGGTTCAAGGAAGAAAAGGGGTCCTGAAAAATGATCTGCATTTTTTTGCGCAACGCCCGAATTTGTTGGGCATCGTAGGTGAGGATGTTGTCGCCGTCATACCAGACTTCGCCGGACGTAGGTTCTTCCAGCCGCATGATGGCCCGGCCGAAAGTTGATTTCCCGCAGCCGGATTCCCCCACCAAGCCCAACGTTTCCCCCTTCTGGATAGACAAACTGACGTCATCGACCGCCTTGACCGCGGCGATTTCTTTCATGAAGACACCGCCGAGAATCGGATAATATTTGACCAGGTGGCGTGCGTCGAGCAGGGGCTTTGTTTCAGACATATTTCAGACACCGTGCCATATGGTTAGGGCCAACCGTGACCATTTGGGGTGCGGTTTGGCGACAATCATCGAAGACATCGGGGCAGCGATCACTGAACAGACACCCCCGGGGCAGGTCGAAGAGGGACGGCACGACCCCTTTGATCGTGCTCAACCGGCCCTCGGCCGTTTTCTGCCCCAGAACCGGTATCGACTCCAGCAATCCCACCGTATAAGGGTGTTTCGGGGAGGCAAAGAGCGTTTTTACGTCGGCATATTCAACCATGTGGCCGGCATACATGACCGCCACATGCTGGGCCATTTCAGCGATGACGCCCAAGTCATGGGTAATGAAAAGAATGGAGGCGCCGGTATCGGCCTTGAGCTTGTTCATGAGGTCCAGGATTTGGGCCTGAATGGTGACGTCCAGCGCGGTCGTCGGTTCATCGGCAATCATCAGCCGGGGAGTGCAGGCCAGCGCCATGGCGATCATGACACGCTGCCGCATACCGCCGCTCATCTGGTGCGGGAAATCGTCCAGGCGTGTTTCCGGGGCTGGAATCCCCACTTGCATAAATATATCGAGCACGCGGCTGCGGGTTTCTTTACGGGACAGACCCTGGTGCAGACGAAGCACCTCTCCCACCTGATTCCCAACGGTGAAGACCGGGTTCAGGGACGTCATGGGTTCCTGGAAAATCATGGAAATCCGGTTACCCCGGATTTTGCGCATATCGGCTTCCGAAAACTTGAGAAGGTCCTGGCCGTCAAAGAGAATGCGGCCGTCCACGATTTTACCGGGGGGGTCCGGAATCAACTGGATGATGGAATGGGCCGTAACGCTTTTGCCGCAGCCGGACTCACCCACCAGACCCAGGGTCTCGCCGGGCTGAATAGTCAGACTGATGTCGTCCACGGCCCTGGCCACACGGCCTTTGACGTAGAAATAGGTTTTAAGGTTTTCGATGCTCAGCAGGGGTTGTGCTTCCATACAAATGCCGTTCTGTAACACGTTGGTGTGTAGCTGTCCTAATCTCTTAGCCGTGGATCCAGAGCATCGCGCAGTCCATCACCCAGCAGGTTGAAGCCCAGCACCGCCAATAAAATAGCGATGCCCGGGAAGGTCATGACCCATGAGGCCCGCAGAATCAAGGCCCGGCTGCGGGCGATCATGCCGCCCCACTCGGGGGTGGGCGGCTGGGCGCCGAGGCCCAGAAAACTCAGGGCGGCGGCATCCAGGATGGCGGATGCCATGCTCAGAGTGGTCTGGACGATGAGCGGCCCCAGGCAGTTGGGCAGGATTCCGATAAAAAGAATGCGCCAGTCCCGGGCACCCACCGCACGCGCCGCCATAACGTAGTCTTTTTCGCACTCTTCTAAGACGCTTCCGCGTACGATCCGGGCAAAGCGCGGCACGTAGGTAATGCCGATGGCCATCATGGCGTTTTTCAGGCTGGGGCCGAGAAAGGCCACCACCACGATGGCTAAAAGCAGATAGGGAAAAGCCAAGATCATGTCCATGATGCGCATGATCAGGCTGTCCCAGAATCCTTTGTAGTAGCCTGAAATACAACCCAGCAGAGTCCCCAGCGTAAACGCGATCCCGACGCTGACAATGGCCACGGTCAGGGATACCCGGGCACCGTAAATGATCCGAGACAGAGTATCCCGTCCCAATTCGTCCGTACCCAGGATGTTTTTCCATGTTCCGGTTTCATGCCAAACCGGTGGCTTGATTTGGTCGTACAGGGAGGTTGCCAGGGGGTCATGTGGGCTGAGAAACGGCGCGAAAATCGCCATCAGGATAAATCCCATGACGATGACCAGGCCTGCGACGGCAGTCTTGTTGCGCCAGAGCTGGCTGATCTGCTCGAAAAACGGGTGACGATCGTATGGATTTTTTGGGTTACCCATAAAAATTCTTAAATGCTTTGTTGATTTTCAGTACGCATCGAAAACGCATCGCCCTAATGGTGTCTACTGGATGCTGATTCGAGGGTTGATCACGGCATAGAGCACGTCCACACATAGGTTGATGACCACGAACAGGCTGGCAATAAACAGAGTGCCGCCCTGGATCACCATGTAGTCACGCTGCATGACGGCATCGTACATCCACTTGCCGACCCCGGGCCAGGCAAAAATGCTTTCGGTCAGGATCGCCCCCCCCAGCAGGACCCCGAACTGCAGACCAATGGTGGTGACCACCGGAATCATGGCATTGCGCAGGGCGTGCTTGAAAATCACCTGAAACTGGGAAAGCCCCTTGGCCTTGGCGGTCTTAATGTAATCCTGGCGCAGGACATCCAGCATGGCCGAGCGCGTCATGCGGGCCACGATGGCGGTCGGAATGGTGCTCAGGGTCACGGCAGGCATGATGATGTGCCAGACGGCATCTTTGAACGCCGGCCAATTCCGCGTAATCACAGCGTCGACGATATAAAAATTGGTGATGACATCAAGATCAACGCCGATACTGAGACGGCCCGACAGGGGCAGCCAGCCGAGATTGAGGGAGAAGATCAGCATGAAGACCAGCCCCAGCCAGAAAATCGGCATACTGACCCCGGCCAGGGCCCCGATCATACTGACGTAGTCGAAAATCGAGTACTGCTTGGTGGCGGAGATAATACCCAGAAGCATCCCGGCAAAGCAGCTGATGCAAAGCGCCACCAGGGACAGTTCGATCGTGGCCGGGAAGCGGTGTTTAATCTCGATCCAGACCTTCTGACGGGTCCAGATGGTTTCTCCCAGATCCCCCTTGAGCAGGCGCGAAAGAAAAAGGCCGTACTGTACGTACAGCGGTTCGTTCAGGCCCAGGTGCTCCCGCATTTGCTCCAAGGATTCATTGGTGGCGCGTTCGCCCAGCAGCAGTTCGGCCGGGTCACCGGGGGTGGCGTGCAGCATCAGAAATACGATAATAGTGACCCCCAGCAGGGTGGGGATCATGATCATGATGCGTCGAAGGATATACGCCAGCATAAGAAAACCGAATCCGAAAAATGGTTTTAACGGGAGCGCGGTCGGGTGGCCGACGCTCCCGCTGGTTTATAGTGTTTGTGAAAAGCCTACTTCAGCCAAACGTTTTTCAGCCGGACCGATCCGGTGGGGTGCAGCAGAAAGTTATGGACCGATTTCTGGGACGGCCAGATCACGGTGGAGTGGGCGATGACGATGGCAGCGCAATCATCGAAGAAGACCTGCTGCGCTTCACGATAGATGGCATCGCGCTTGTCTTGATCAATGGTCTCGCGTCCCTGGACCATCAGGTCGTGGTATTTGTCATTGATCCACTGGGTCCGGATGGCCGTGGAGGCCTTGCCGTCGAACAATACCGCCAGGAAGTTGTCCGGGTCGCCGTTGTCGCCCGTCCATCCCAGCTGGAACAGATCCATGTCTTCCGGTTGTTCACGCTGACGTTTGAGGTAGGTGCCCCATTCATAGGTGACCACCTTGGCTGTGATGCCCACTTTGGCCAGGTCGGCCGCCATAGCCTCGCCGATTTTGACGCCATCGGGGTTGTAGGGACGAGGCACCGGCATGGACCACAGGTTGATCTCGCCCAGGCCTTCGCCGTTGGGATAGCCGGCTTCCGCCAGCAGCTTTTTGGCCAGTTCGGGATCATAGGTATACCCTGGAATTCTCTCGTTGTAGCCCCACATGGTGGGCGGAATTGGGTTTTTGGCCACTTGGCCCATGCCCTGGTAAAGATTGTCCACAATGGCTTTGCGGTTGATGGCATGGCCGATGGCCTTGCGCAGCTTGAGGTTGCTCTTCCAGGGTTCCTTGGTGTGGTTGAAAGAGAGGTAGCCCACGTTCATGCCCGGCTGGGTGGGCAGAATGAGATTGGAATCCTTCTTGGCCAGGGCGATGTCCTGGGGATTGGGGAACTGGCAGATATGGATATTGCCGGTTTTCAGCTCCAGAAAACGGACAGAGTTTTCCGGGATGGAACGGAAAATGGCTTTGTCCAGATAGGGTCCTGCCGCCTTGTCCCAGTAAGCATCGAATTTTTCGAGGACAATGCGGTCATCCTTGATCCAGTTGACGAATTTGAACGGGCCGGTGCCGACCGGATTCCGGATGAATTCCGCCGGGTTTTTCGTGAACGCCGTGGGGCTGATAATATCGGCGAAGTCCATGCCCATGTTGGCCAGAAAGGGCGCATTGACCTGTTTCAGCTTGAAGACTACGGTGTAATCGTCGACGGCTTCGATGCTGCCCACGATGTCGTCCATTTCCATGGAGACCCAATACTCCGGCGGGCGTTCCTGGGCCGGAATTTCCCAGCCTTTGCCGAAAAATTTAACCTGACGATCTTTCATCATGCGGCCGATGGAGAATACGACCGCATCGGCATTGAAATCGGTACCGTCGTGGAACTTGACACCCTTGCGCAGATGAAAGGTATAAGTCTTGCCGTCCGGCGCGATATCCCAGGACTCGGCCAGCCCTGGCTCCAGAGCGGTGGATTCGTCGGCATAGAAGACCAGTGCTTCGAAAATGTTGTCGCAGACCATGAAGGAATTGCCGTCGGTCTCATAGGCCGGATCTAACCCGACACTGTCGCCCCCGCGACCAAAGACTAGGGTTCCTCCTTTTTTGGGGGTCTCCGCCATGACCGTACTGGCGAAAACTAGGGCCAGAATGCAGAACACGATCCAGAACGTTCTTTTCATTTGTTCCTCCTTTCGCTGCATAGACAATTGGGTAACACGAACCGCTGCGATCGAACGCTATCGCAAAAGCGTTTGAGGCTAACGTATCCTGAACATTTTGTCAAAATATTTAAGAGTGTTTGATGCATCCAAATGGGTCGCTGTGGCCTAAGTTTTTCAAAACTTCTGATGTACCAAACGCCTTCATGCAGCATGACGCGCTAAACAAGGGAAAGGATGACGGTCGCGTGCGGTCGACCTTGAAAAGGGTTGACTTGAAAGCAAAGAAACGTTTATGAGATTCATGCTCTGAAGCCGATTTATTGTTTGTGAGATTGTGGTCGCCGGATCTGACACCGGATGCTCCCCAGGAGACGGAACGTTTTGACTGTGAAAGATGCACCCGCAAATCAATCGAGGAACCGCACTCCCAAAGCCCAACCCCCTTCCACCAAGCCCAAGCGTTCCCCGGTTCCTTATATATTGACGTTTGTGGTCTGCATGCTGACATGGCTCGTGCTGTCCGGCAAATTTGATATTTTTCACTTGTCATTAGGTGTTGTGTCCTGTGCCATCGTGTCCTTCGCCTCCGGCGACATGCTTTTTGCCACCAAAAATCCGAAACGTCTGCCGGGCCAATGGCTGCGTTTCGCCGCTTATGTGCCATGGCTGCTCTACCAGATATTTCGCGCCAATATCCATGTGATGCGGTTGGTTTTTCATCCGCGGATGATGGAGCTGATCAACCCTCAGATGATCAAATTCAACAGCCGCCTGACCAGTGAGATGGCACGTTTTGTCTATGCCAATTCCATCACACTGACCCCCGGTACCATTACGGTTTACGTGTCCCTTTATGGTGCATACACCGTCCATGCCATCGACGACGCTTCGGCCGAAGGGCTACCGGGCGAGATGGAAGCGCGGGTGGCGGCCATTTTCAGAGAGTAAGTGATGCACGAGGTCTTTCTATACGCCAGTGTTTTTTTGTGCGGGGTCATGGCCCTCTCGCTGTATCGGGCGGTTTTTGGTCCCACCGTTCTGGACCGCCTGATTGGTGTCAACGCCATCGGCAGCAAAACCACCGCGCTTCTGATTTTGATCGGCCTGATCTATGACCGTGTCGACATGTTTGTCGATATTGCCCTGGCCTATGCCACCCTGAACTTTATCGCAGTCCTGGCGGCTTCCCGTTATTTTCAAAAGCGGAAAGGGCTTTACGACGAGATGGGCGATAAATAGCGTTTTTTCGGCAACAGCCGTAGACCGGGGGCCGATCGGCTGTTGACCCGGCTTCGAGGAGATCGGTATGGGAGTTTATAATCTGCTCGTCATCTTTCTGCTGGTCAGCGGGCTTTTTTTCTTTTTTGCCGGCGCGGTGGGGATTCTGCGTTTTCCGGACTTCTACTCCCGTCTGCATCCGGCCGGCAAGCTGGACACCATGGGCCTGTTTACCTCGATGATGGCCATGGCGCTGTGGGTGGTTCATGAATGGACGCTGGGGGCGATCTTGACGGCGCTGAAAATCCTGTTGATTGTCGCATTCGTGTTTATCACCAGCCCGACGGCAACGCACGCCATTGTCGATGCGGGCGTGCGAGCCGGGATGTTGCCCTGGACCAAAGACAGCAGCGAGGACAAAACATGATCTGGCCGGTGGATCTCATTATCATGTTACTTGTCATGATCTGCGGCATCGGCGCTATCATGGTGCGCGATCTTTTGGGGGCGGCGATTCTGTTCGGGGCCTACAGTTTCATGATGTGCCTGCTGTGGGCCATCATGGGGGCGGTGGACGTGGCCTTCACGGAAGCGTCCGTGGGGGCGGGGGTCAGCGCGGTATTTTTTGTGGCCGCGGTGTTCCGCACTTCCAGGAGGACCAAAGATTGAAAGCGTTTGCACTGATAACGGTTTTGCTGCTCGGTGGGCTGCTGTTCTATGCGACGCCTGATTTTCCGGACTGGGGCGATCCGGAATCCCCCGCCAGCCTGCACGTGTCCCCTTACTACATCGAACACTCGGTCAAAGATGCGGGCGTGCCCAACATCGTCACGACCGTGCTGGCGGATTACCGCGGCTACGATACCATGTTTGAAACGGCGGTGATCTTTTCAGCCGGCATCGCCTGCCTTTTCCTGCTGCGGGTATATCGCCGCAAATCCGATCAGACCCGCCTTTATCGCCATGTGCACACCGGTGTTACGCTGCGGATCGCCAAGGGCGGCAAACTGCCTGAAGGTTCGGCTGAATTCGAGCGCATCGACTCTTTGTGGGTGCCCTATGACATGATCATCAAGGTGACCAGCCGCCTGATCGTGCCCTTTGTGCAACTGTTTGCGCTCTATGTGATTGCCCACGGTCACCACAGCCCCGGGGGCGGGTTTCAAGGCGGCGTCATTTTTGGTGCCGCCATCATCCTCTATGCCATATCCAACGACTTGCGCAGAGCCTTTCGGCGGTTGAACGAGAAAGCCGCGCTGCTGGCCAGTGCGGTGGGTGT
Source organism: Deltaproteobacteria bacterium (assembly GCA_020444045.1). Classification (GTDB taxonomy): domain Bacteria; phylum Desulfobacterota; class Desulfobacteria; order Desulfobacterales; family UBA5852; genus JABZFP01. Next base: position 309,654 of record JAHLLS010000001.1, on the reverse strand, counting down.
TCTGATATATGTCGGCACCGGCCTGCTATGCCTGCTCTTAGGCGGCAATTTTCTCGATTACAGCCAGCTGGCGGCAATTCTTCATACCGATGCCGTCATGGCGCGATCCCACGGCATTCTCATCGTTGAAATCGGCGTGGGGTTGGCGGTCATGGCGGTCATGGTATCGCTATACTACAATCTGTCGTCCGCCGGGCGGCATGACGAAGGGCTGTAAGCATGGAGAGCCTGCTGACCAATTTTTTGGCTAAATACAATTACTGGGTCTATATCGGCCTGGTCATGATCGGTATGTATGCCATGATCGCCAAGCGCAACCTGGTCAAGAAAATCATCGGCATGAACATCGTCCAGACTGCGGTGATTCTCTTTTACGTTTCGATTGGTGCCAAAAAAGGCAAAACGCTTCCGATCATCGCCCACGGACACGAGGGTACGGGGCATCATGCGGTGCAGGCCATCGACTACATCAACCCCCTGCCCCACGTGCTGATGCTGACGGCCATAGTCGTTTCGGTGGCGACATTAGGGGTTGCATTGGCGTTAGCCATCAAGATCTATCGTCGCTACGGCACGCTGGAGGAAAATGAAATCGCTTCGCGGATAAATGAGTCATGAGCGCCCACTTTCCCGGACTTGTCGTCATCATCCCGCTGATAGCGGCCTTTCTGGTCCTGATCGGTTCACTGCTCGATAAACGTCTTGCGTTTCCAGTAGCGGCTTTGGCCCTATTAGGATCGATGTTGACCGCCGTCGGCCTGCTGACCCGGGTCATGCAGGTTGGCGTGGTGGAATATCACCTGGCGGGCTGGGCGCCCCCGGTGGGTATCGCCTACCGGGTGGATCACCTGAACGGCCTCGTGCTCGTTGCGGTGTCGGCGGTGGCCTTTATCAACCTGCTGGGCACCCGACCGCTGGTGGCGGAAGCTTTTGGTGACCGCCTCGGTCCGTTTTACACCCTCTATGTTTTGCTGGTGGCCGGTCTGCTGGGTATCGTGGTGACCGGGGATGCATTTAACCTGTATGTGCTTCTGGAAATCGCTGCTTTAACAGGTTACGCCCTGGTGGGCATGGGGGAAGGGCGCGCACCTCTCGCTAGCCTCAACTACATTTTTATGGGCACGGTGGGCGCCAGCTTTTATCTGCTGGGCGTCGGCTATCTATACCTTGTCACCGGCACGCTGAACATGGCCGACTTGGCCGTGCGGTTGCCGGCGCTGTATCCTTCCAAAGTGGTGTTTTCGGCGTTTGTGATCTGCCTGGCCGGGCTTTGCCTCAAAATGGGGTTTTTCCCGCTACATGCCTGGCTGCCCAATGCGTATTCCTATGCCCCGGACCCGGTCAGCAGCCTGGTGGCGCCCCTCATGACCAAGGTCATGGTCTACGTCATGGTACGGATCATGCTGTTTGTTTTCACGCCGGCGTTTGCCTTCGACCTGACGGCGATCAGCGAACCAATGGTATGGCTGGCCATCGTCGCCATTGTGGCCGGTTCGTTCCTGGCCCTGTCGACGCGGCGCCTCAAACGTATGCTGACCTATATCGTCGTTGCCGAAGTGGGTTATATGGTGGGCGGCTTCTGGTTGGGCAACCGCTTGGGGATATCCGGAGCGATTCTGCACATCATCAACGATGCCGTCATGACCTTGTGTGTATTTCTGGCAGCGGCGGCCCTTATCGCCCGGACCGGCAGCGATGCCATCGATGATATGCAGGGCCTGTTCAAGAAAATGCCGGTGACCATGGCGGTATTCGTCATCGCGGGATTATCCATTATCGGTGTCCCGCCGACCTGTGGTTTTTTCAGCAAGTGGTACCTGATTTCCGGCGCTATTGCTGCTGGTCAATACGGGTTTATGGCTGCTCTTCTGCTGAGCAGCCTTATCAATCTGGTGCTGTTTTTCCGTATTTTCGAAATAGCCTATTTCGAGCCCTTCGACGACCATCACGCAGAGCATCCGACAGGGCACGGGCGGGTGCTTTCCGCGGTTCAGGAAGCCCCTCTGGAGACGCTGGTACCGCTGGTGGCGACCGCCGCGCTTCTCTTTGCCCTGGGAATCTATGCGGGTGATATCGTCAGTCTGATTATTGATAAGGCCATACCGGTGGGGATCGTCTGACCCATGGACACCTTGATTTCGATAAAGCCGCTGCTTGCCGTCCTCATTTCGCTGTTGGTGATCCCGCTGATCGCTTACAGCCGTTCCCCCAATGTTCGCGAAGGTTGGACATTCCTGGCCGCTATCGTGAAGTTTGCCCTTGTGGCCTCCATGCTGCCGGCCGTCCTGAGCGGTATGGAGATCTCCTGCTCTCTGGTCGAGGTGTTGCCGGGTCTGAGCATCGCTTTCCGCGTGGATGCGTTCGGAATGTTGTTTGCTTTGGTGGCGTCTTTCCTGTGGATCATCACCTCGGTCTATTCGATCGGCTATATGCGCGGGCTGGACGAACATGCGCAGACTCGCTATTTTTGTTTTTTTGCCGTTTCTCTCAGTGCCGCCGTCGGCGTGGCCTTTTCCGCCAACCTGCTGACCATGTACCTGTTCTATGAGATGCTCTCCCTGGCCACTTATCCCCTGGTCACGCATCATCAGGACCAGGAGGCCCGGACTTCCGGCCGCAAATATCTGCTTTACACGGTTGGCGCTTCCATCGGCCTTGTGCTGCCGGCCATGCTGATGACCTACCACTTGACCGGAAGCCTCGATTTCAGCCCCCAGGGGATTCTGGCCGGCACGGCCTCCCGCGGGACGGTGGCGCTTTTGCTGTTCATGTTTGTCTTCGGTTTTGCCAAAGCCGCGATCATGCCGTTTCACTCCTGGCTACCGGCGGCGATGGTGGCACCGACACCGGTCAGCGCCCTGCTGCACGCGGTGGCGGTCGTCAAGGTTGGCGTGTTCAGCATTGTACGGGTCATCACCGCCATTTTCGGAACGGATCTGCTCCAGACGTTTGATCTGAGCACACCGCTGTTGTTGGTGGCGTCTACCACCATCCTGGTGGGGTCGTTCATTGCCCTGTCCCAGGACAATCTCAAACGGATGCTCGCGTTTTCCACGATCGCCCAGCTGTCGTATATCGTTCTGGGTGCGGCCTTGCTGTCCCCGAAGGGGGTCACCGGCGGCATGGTTCACATTGCGATGCACGCCTTCGGTAAAATTACCCTCTTTTTTTGTGCCGGCGCGATTTTCGTGGCCACGGGCAAGAAAAACATCAGTGAAATGACCGGTATCGGACGGCGGATGCCGGTGACCATGACGGCCTTTTTTATCGGCGCCCTGAGCATCATCGGGATGCCGCCCTGCGGCGGGTTTCTCAGCAAGTGGTATTTGGTCCTGGGAGCGCTGGAGGCCGATAAGATCGCCATCCTGGTGGTTCTGCTGTTTAGCTCGCTGTTGAACGCCGGTTATTTTATGCCGGTGGTCTACCGGGCCTTTTTCTGCCCCCCGGAAGAGGCCCTGTTCGAGGCCCGCGTGCAGGAGGCACCGCTTTGCTGCGTCGTGCCACTGGTCGTAACGGCTGTGATATCCATTATGCTGTTGTTTTATCCCCAGCCATTTATGAACTTGGCCGCCATGGCGGCCGCCAAGTACACTGGATTTTAAGCCATGCACGAAGACCAGGAAGAATTGATGGAACTGAAGCATGACCCCGTACCCGGCTACCGGCCCATTTTTTTTGTGGCCATAACGGTAGGGCTCGTTTACATGGGCGTCATTCTCTTCAATACCTTATAAAGGGTGCTGACCCCCGGCAGGGGAGCCGTGCGGCGCCGGACCATCGGATTGCCAGCTGCTTGAAAGGTCGTCACTATGGACACAAAGACACCGGACAAAAAAACCTTCCTGTTCGACAAGCCGAAAAACGTCAGACGGGTGTTTATATTTTTCTATTCCACCTTGGTTGTGCTGTTGATCGCTGAATTTTTTGTCCATAAACACCCGCATTTCCCCTGGGAGCAATGGTGGGGGTTTTATGCGGTATACGGCTTTGTGGCTTGCGTACTGCTGGTGCTGGTGGCCAAATATATCTTAAGGCCGATCGTCAAACGCCCGGAGGACTATTATGATTAGTCCGCTGCCCCCCGCAGCTGTCTTTATCCTCGGCGCCCTGGTAATTCCTTTTTTCAAAGGGCATCTGCGGCGCGTCGTGATGCTGGCCCTGCCGGTTCTGGCGTTTATCAATCTGATTCATCTGCCATTAGGCGACAGTTGGATAGTGCCCTTTCTGGGGCAGGAATTGGTGCTGGCCCGCATCGATCGCCTGTCGCTCGTGTTCGGTTATATTTTCATCCTGATCGGTCTGATTTCCACGATCTATGCCCTGCACGTGGAGGAGACGCTGCAGAATGTCGCGGGCGCACTCTATACCGGCAGTGCGTTGGGGGTGGTATTTGCCGGCGATTTTTTCAGCTTTTTCATCTTTTGGGAGTTACTGACGGTTTTCTGTGTGCAACTGATCTGGGCCCGCCGAACCCGCTTGTCCATGGGGGCCGGGTATCGCTACCTCCTGTTTCATGCCGCCGGTGGATTGATTCTGCTGGCCGGCATCGTTCTGCGTGTCCACCATACCGGCTCGATCGAGTTTGGCCTGATCGGCTTGAACGGTCCCGGGACCTTTTTGATTTTTCTGGGCCTGGGAATCAACTGCGCCTGGCCGTTCGTGCACACCTGGCTGTCCGACGCCTACCCCGAAGCAACGATTACCGGCACCATATTTTTAAGTGCATTTACGACCAAAGCCGCTGTCTACGCGCTTGCCCGGGCCTATCCCGGGACAGAGGCCTTGATATATATCGGGGCGGCCATGGCCGGATTCCCGATTTTCTTCGCCGTGATCGAAAACGACCTAAGGCGCGTCCTGGCCTACAGCCTGATCAACCAGGTGGGGTTCATGGTCTGCGGCATCGGCATCGGCACCCAACTGGCGATCAACGGCGCCGTGGCCCATGCCTTCAACGATGTACTGTTCAAAGGCCTTTTGTTCATGACCATGGGCGCGGTGATGTACCGCACCGGCAAGATCAACGCCACGGATCTGGGCGGGCTCTACCGCACCATGCCGCTGACCTGCATTTTCTGCATCGTCGGGGCGGCTTCCATTTCGGCCTTCCCGCTGTTCAGCGGTTTTGTCAGCAAATCCATGGTGATGGACGCGGCCGGCGGTGAGCACTTGCGGCTGGTCTGGTTTATCCTGTTGTTTGCTTCGGCTGGCGTGTTCCACCACGCCGGCATCAAGATCCCCTATTTCGCGTTTTTCTCGCACGATTCCGGCCTCAGGCCCAAAGAAGCGCCGTTTCACATGCTGGTGGCCATGGGCCTGGCTGCGGGTTTGTGTATTTTCATCGGATCTTTCCCGCAGTTTTTATACAGCATTTTGCCCTTCCAGCCGGTGGGCTACGAGCCCTACACCATACCCCACGTGCTGGCCCAAACCCAGATCCTGTTTTTTTCGGCCTTGGCGTTTGCCCTCCTGCTGCTCTCCGGCATTTATCCGGCCGAGATTCGTTGCGTCAATCTGGATGCCGATTGGTTTTATCGCAAGGGCGGCCGCCTCTTTTACGGGGTGATGGATACCGTTTTCAACAACGTGAACCGGGTCTGCGACCAGTGGCTGGCCAAGGGGATAACGGGGGGTATCAATCGGTTCTGCCGCAATGCGCCGGTGCGTATCAGCTGGTGGTTGCTGATGCCGCTCTATCGTCTGGGGAAACACTCGGCTGAAAATTCCCGGCGCTACGCCCAAACTATTCAGGCGGCCCTTGAAAAGGGCGTTGTACCGATCGGACTGAGTGCGGCTGTCTCCGGACTTTTTGTACTGCTGCTTTTTTTTCTTAATTAGCCTTCCTGTCGATAAGACATGTAGAGGATATCGCTATCCAGAGGTGAGACATGCTTTCCTATGATGACGTGAGAGATATTATCATCTTCAGTAATTTCACCGAGGAGATGCTGGACAAGGTGATACCGCATCTCGATATATTGCAGTTTGAAGAGGAAGACATCATCTTCCAGGAAGGTGACCCGGCCGACCGCATGTTTTTTCTAAAGCGGGGCAAGATCCTACTCGAGAAACGGATTTCCGATAAAATTTCCTTTGCTATCGGAGCGGTGAAACCGGGCTTTTCGTTCGGATGGTCAGCGGTCATGGGCGAAGGCATGGCGTATTCCTCCATGACGGTGTGTGCTGAACCCTGTCAGGTGTATTCTATTCGGGCGGGAAAAATTCGCAACCTTCTCAACAGCGATCATGAAATGGCTTTTCATTTTCACCAACGCCTCATGTGGATCATTAAAAATCGGCTGGATCACCGCACCAGTCAGTTCGTGACCGTTTTACGGAACCATCCGGACATCGAAAGCCTTATCTGAGACGATGATATCGTTTTGTTCCCCGACACCGGAAGGCATGTTTGTCATCCGCAAGGGTGCCGGTCCTTTCGATTCTCGTGCCAATGACACCCAAAATCAGCGTTGCTTTCCGTAAACGTCCATGACGGGCAGCGGCATTCCGAACAACACGCCACCGTCCCGCTGATCCGGTTTCATGTTGTGGCACCCCCCCCCGGAAACGGCCGAATAATTCGGTGCGGTGAAACCCTTTTGTTGCTTGGCGCATTCATTCGGCAAGAAATCCAAGCATTGCCATGGCCATCGCCCGCATCCCCGGGTCGTTGCCGACATTGGCCAAATCCCGGTTGACTTTTAAAAAGGGCTACCATAAGAGACGGTGTGCCTGATTTCCGTTAAAGGGGGCTAACCAATCGATATTATTTCTACAGTTGAGGAAATGCAGCATCGTTCACAGATGCTGCGACAGAATGGACGCACCATTGCGTTCGTCCCCACGATGGGATTTCTGCATGAGGGACACCTGTCGCTGATGCGCGAAGGGCGGCAGCTGGCCGATATCCTGGTGGTCAGCATCTTTGTCAATCCGACCCAGTTCGCGCCTGGTGAGGATTTCGCAACCTACCCCCGCGATATGGAAAAGGATCGCCGTCTAAGCGAGAACGTTCCGGTGGATATTCTTTTTACGCCGGATGAACAGGCAATTTATGCCGACGGTTGCCAGACCTTTGTAACGCCCCAGGCCCTTGCAAAACGCATGTGCGGACTTTCACGCCCGATTTTCTTCCAGGGCGTGGCAACCGTGGTGGCCAAGCTGTTTCATATCGTCAATCCCCAGGTGGCGGTGTTTGGCGAAAAAGATTTTCAGCAGCTCACCATCATTCGTCGAATGGTGAAAGATCTTAATTTTGACGTCAACATCATTGGCGCTGCTACGGTGCGGGAGCCTGACGGCCTGGCCATGAGTTCCCGCAATGCTTACCTGAAGCCCGCGCAGCGACCGGCGGCGTTGAGTCTCAGCCAGTCCCTGCAAGAGGCCCAGGCCCAGGTTGCCGCGGGCCAGACCCAGGCGGAACAGGTCGTGGCGGAGGCCAGGGCCAGGATTGGCGCGCACCCGGAAACCGCGATCGACTACATTGTGATCGTGGATCCCGAGACGCTGGAAGAGGTCGCCGTGATCGACCGACCGGTCCGGATGGCGATGGCCGTTAAGGTCGGTGCCACCCGGCTGATCGACAACATGCCACTGGTGCCGTGACCTGCCACAGGTCTCGCGCCCGGTGACATATAGAATTAATGAAAGGATACAACATGGGCAACGAACAGTTTTTTTTCACCTCGGAATCCGTAACCGAAGGGCACCCCGACAAAGTCGCCGACCAGATTTCGGATGCCATCCTGGATGCCATTATCGGACAGGACAAAGGCTGCCGGGTGGCCTGCGAAACCTTGGTAACTACCGGCCTTGCTTTTGTGGCCGGAGAGATTACGACCGAGTGCTACGTCGACATTCCTCAGATTGTGCGGGATACCATCCACGAGATTGGCTACTGCTCTTCCCAGATGGGGTTCGATTTCCAGACGTGTTCGGTGGTCACCAGCATCGACCAGCAGTCGCCTGATATCGCCCAGGGCGTCAATGTGGGCCAGGGCCTCTATAAGGACCAGGGCGCCGGTGACCAGGGGCTCATGTTCGGTTTTGCGACCGATGAAACGCCGGAACTGATGCCGATGCCGATCATGTACGCGCACAAACTGACCCGGCGTCTGTCCAAGGTGCGTAAAAACGGTGCGCTTGATTTTCTCCGCCCGGATGGCAAATCCCAGGTGACCATCGAGTATGAAAACGGTACGCCCAAACGGGTGGATACCATCGTCGTGTCCACCCAGCATAAACCGGATGTGACCCATGAAACACTTCGTGAAGCGGTCATCGAGGAAGTGATCAAGAAGGTTATCCCCCGCGAGATGATTGACGGCGACACCAAATATTTTATCAATCCTACCGGCAAATTCGTCGTGGGCGGCCCGATGGGGGATTGCGGTCTCACCGGGCGCAAGATCATCGTGGACACCTATGGCGGTCAGGGCAGTCACGGCGGGGGATGCTTCTCCGGCAAGGATCCCTCCAAGGTCGACCGGAGCGCCTCTTACATGGGGCGCCATATCGCCAAGAATGTTGTCGCGGCCGGATTATCCAAGAAGTGTGAGGTCCAGGTGGCCTATGCCATCGGCGTGGCGGAGCCGGTTTCCGTTATGGTGGATTTGATGGGCACCGGTGTGATTCCCAAAAATAGGGTCAAAGAAATTATCAGCGAGGTGTTTGACCTGCGGCCGGCGGTCATTATTGATTATCTGGACCTGTTGCGGCCGATTTACCGCCCCACGGCGGCATATGGCCATTTTGGGCGCACCGAGGCCACTTTTTCCTGGGAAAAGACAAACCGCGTGGATGAAATTCGCAATCTGGCGGGCATTTAATCCCAAAACCGTCAATCGTGACCGATTTTTTCAGATGATACCCTGACAGAAAAGGTTTCGGGCCTTATGTTGGAAAAATGCCCGACACAGTGCCCTTTTGAACCGGGGCTATGAAATGACAACGACAAAGGAGTTATAAATGACGCTGATCCCCATGAAAGACGCTGCGCCCGGTTTTATGGCGCTGGATCTTTCTTTGCCCTATAAGGTTGCCGATCTTTCCCTGGCGGATTTCGGCAACAAGGAAATGCAGCTGGCGGAAAACGAAATGCCGGGCCTGATGGCGGTGCGCGAGAAATACGGCCCCCGCCAGCCCCTCAAGGGGCTGAAAGTTACGGGCAGCCTTCACATGACCATCCAGACCGCCATGTTGATCGAAACGCTCAAAGCTTTGGGCGCCGATATTCGCTGGGCCAGCTGCAACATCTTTTCCACCCAGGATCATGCGGCGGCGGCTATTGCCCACAATGGTTCGGCGGCCGTGTTTGCCTGGAAAGAGGAAACCCTGGAAGAATACTGGTGGTGCACGGAAATGGCCCTGACCTGGCCGGATGGGAGCGGTCCGGACCTGATCGTCGATGACGGCGGGGATGCCACGCTGATGATTCATCAGGGGGTCAAGGTGGCCGAGGATCCCGGGCTGCTGGATAAGGCTTACGATAATCCGGATGTGCACTATCTCATGGAGCGGCTGAAAGCCGGTTATGCCAAAGATCCCCAGCACTGGACGACGGTGGCGGCCAAAGTTCGCGGGGTTTCGGAAGAAACCACCACGGGAGTTCACCGCCTTTATCAGCTGGCTCGCGATGGCGAGCTGCTGTTTCCGGCCATCAATGTCAACGATTCGGTCACAAAATCAAAATTCGACAACCTCTATGGCTGCCGTGAATCCCTGGCCGATGGCATCAAGCGGGCCACGGACATCATGATGGCGGGCAAGGTCGTGGTGGTCTGTGGCTATGGTGATGTGGGCAAAGGCTGTGCCCGTTCCATGCGCGGATATGGTTCCCGGGTGCTGGTGACGGAAATCGACCCCATCTGCGCCCTGCAGGCGGCGATGGAAGGGTTTGAAGTGGTGACCATGGCCGATGCCGCCCCCTTGGGGGATATTTTCGTAGCGGCCACGGGGAACTATCATGTGATTGCGGGATCTCACATGGAACAGATGAAGAATGAGGCGATCATCTGCAATATCGGCCATTTCGACAACGAAATCGATATGGCTTATCTGGAAAAGAGCCCGGCCTGCACCAAAGTCACCATCAAGCCCCAGGTGGACAAATGGACTTTGGCTTCCGGTCGGTCAATCATCGTTCTGGCGGAGGGGCGTCTGGTAAATCTGGGATGTGCCACGGGCCACCCCAGTTTTGTGATGAGCAACAGTTTTACCAACCAGTGTCTGGCACAACTCAAATTGGCTTCCGACCCGCTTGAAAAGCAGGTCTACACGCTGCCGAAGAAACTGGACGAGGAGGTGGCCCGGCTGCACCTGGCGAAACTCGGGGTTCGTCTGACAGAATTGACACAGGAGCAGGCCGATTACATCGGTGTCCCGGTCGAGGGCCCGTTTAAGCCGGATCATTATCGTTACTAAAACGGACATTGGAATTTCAAACAAGCAGATCAGCCCGCCGAAAATTTGATGCGACTCAATTCTCAGGGCCGGTAGATCTTTTAAGATCTGCCGGCCCTTTCATTTGATTGGTTTAAATACGATGGGTATTGGCTATACCCGCCCGCCGCTCCAGCTCAGTTTGGCTTTCAGAATATCGAAGTATTCGCTACCGGGGACTTTGATCATGTACACGGGGTGGGGGCTCTTTTCAATCTGGATCGTGTCGCCGTGGTTGATTTCCATGCCGGCCTGGCCGTCAAAGGTCAAAATCATATTAGAGGAGTCTTTCTCGAGCGACATCTTGATGCGGGCGCGGTCCGGAATAACCAGTGGGCGGTTTGTCAGGGTGAAGGGGCAAATCGGCGTCATGATGATGCCGGGCACCTCGGGGTGAATGACGGGCCCGCCGGCGGCCAGCGAGTAGGCCGTGGAACCGGTCGGGGTGGACACGATCAGACCGTCGGCGCGGAAGGTCGTCAGGTAATGGTTGTCGATGTAGGCTTCGATATGGGCCAGTCGCGCCAAGGTGCTTTTGGTCACGACCACATCATTTAAAATGATTTCACGGCAGCGTTCCTGGCTGTTTTTAATGACGGCAACGGTCAGACGCATGCGCTTTTGGATCGTGAAATTCTTTTGGAGCACCGCTTCCGCGGCGGAATAGAGATCATCCGCAGCGATTTCGGCCAAGAAACCAACCTGACCGAACTTGACGCCCAGAACCGGCAGGGGCGTGTCTCCGATCCATCGCACGGCGCTCAGAAAGGTGCCGTCACCGCCAAGGACAAAAAGACATGCCAGGCTGGACGGTGCCGGAGAACGGGGGGCGTCGCCGGAAAGCGGCGGCGTGATCCGCTCGACACCAATCCGACGTGCCTGAAGCCAGTTTTCAAACCGATCCGCTGTTTGCTGGGCTTCCGGGACCGGTTTAACGATGAGCCCGATGGTCGGCACGGTGCTAGTTGGCTCCCTGTGTGGCGATTGGGTCGACGTGGTGTTTGGGGTGGAAGGTCTTCTGAAGCGTTGACTACTGCATCCGGATCGAGTGGTCAAGCGACAAAGTCCGTTCGCCGCTTGCCAAAGGGAATTTCTATCTTGACTCAAATGCCCTGTAAGACTATAAATACAGGGCTTTTCAAGAGACCAACCCCATATTTGTCACTTTTTCAAGGAGGAAGGGATGATGAAGAAACACTTTGGAAGATATTTCGCCCTGATCGCGTTGGTTGCCCTGACAGGAATGATTCTTTTTGCCTGTGGACAGCAGCAGGAAAAACCGGCCGAGGCCACTAAAGAAGCCGCCCCGGTGGAAAAAGCGATGGAACCCATCAAGTTGGGTGTTGCCGGTGCTCACAGTGGTGATCTAGCTTCTTACGGTATTCCGACTGTACGGGCCGCTGAACTGATCATAAAAAAACGTAACGCCATGGATGGCATCTGTGGTCGCCAGATCGAACTTCTGGTGGAAGACGACGTCTGTAAACCGGAAGTGGCCACGAATACGGCCACCAAGCTGGTCACGGATGGCGCCAATGTCGTGGTGGGCCACATTTGCAGCGGGGCTACCAAAGCCGCGTTGGGCATCTACAAAGAGTCCGGCATTATTGCCATGAGCCCTTCCGCCACCAACCCCGCCCTGACGCAGAGCGGCGATTACCCGAACTTTTATCGCACGATTGCTTCCGACGATGCTCAGGCCCGTCTGGAAGTGGACTTTGCCCTGGATGTTCTTAAGCTGAAAAAGATCGCGGTGCTGCATGACAAGGGCGACTACGGCAAGGGGTTGGCGGAATTCGCCAAGGGTTTCCTGGAAGCCGACAGCCGTGCCGAAGTGGTGCTCTACGAGGGCATTACGCCGGGTGCCGTGGATTACTCCGCGGTCGTACAGAAAATCAAACAATCCGAGGCGGAGGCCGTTATTTTCGGTGGTTACCATCCGGAAGCGTCCAAGCTCGTCCAGCAGATGCGCAATAAGGCTATGGACACCGTGTTCATCTCCGATGACGGGGTGAAGGACGACACTTTTATCAAAGTCGCCGGTGAATTTGCCGAAGGCGTCTATGCCACCGGGCCCGTGGATACGTCCAGCAACCCCATCGCGGTCGAAGCCATCGAGGCGCATAAACAAGCATACGGTGAAGAACCGGGCGCCTTTTTCCTGAATGCCTATGCGGCCACCCTGGCGTTGCTGAATGCCATCGAAAAAAGCGGTTCTACCGAATACGATGTGCTGACCAAAACCCTTCAGTCGGAATGGGTTGCCACGCCGCTGGGGATCATCAAATTCGATGAAAAAGGCGATGCCATCGGTGTCGGTTTTGCGATGTACCAGGTCCAAGGCGGCCAGTATGTGACCGTGGACTTCTAAAGGCGAATAGCGAATGTCATCAGGGGTCACGCCGTAAGGTGATGACCCCTGATGTGTTTTTGGCACATAAAATTTTAGGGATAACTATAGGGCCTCGCCAAGAATCAACTGAAAAGCGTAGCATCTATTTTTGTCGCGACCCTTATTATTGCTTTGATGTTCACAGGCTTGGGAACTTTTTCCGATGGATTATTTTTTTGAACTGTTCCTTGGTGGCCTTACGCGTGGCAGTATCTATGCCCTGATCGCCTTGGGGTATACGATGGTCTACGGGATTATCGAGCTCATCAATTTCGCCCATGGCGAAATCTATATGATCGGCGCTTTCACCGGCCTGATTGTGATCAGCGTACTGACCATGCTGGGCTGGAATTCGATCGCCATCCTCATTCTGGCGGCCCTGATTGCGATGCTGTACTCGGCGGCTTACGGGTACACCATTGAAAAAATCGCCTACAAGCCCCTGCGCGGCTCCCAGCGCTTGTCGGCCCTGATCAGCGCGATCGGAATGTCCCTCTTTCTTCAGAACTACGTTCTGCTGGCCCAGACGTCCAATTTCCTGCCCTACCCTAATCTGATCCCCTCCTGGGATTTTCTACAACCGTATGAGCACATCGTTCGCTCGACGGAAATTGTCATTTATATTGCCACCGCCCTGGTGATGGTCTTGCTGACCTATCTGATCAAATTTACCCGGATGGGCAAAGCCATGCGGGCCGTGGCCCAGGACCGCGACATGTCCATGCTGGTGGGGGTCGATGTGAACCGGGTGATTTCCTTTACGTTTATCATCGGGTCCTCCATCGCTGCCCTGGGGGGCGTCCTGGTGGCGTCCCACATCGGGCAGGTCAATTTTTATGTCGGCTTCATTGTGGGCATCAAGGCTTTCGTGGCCGCTGTTCTGGGAGGCATCGGCAGCATGCCCGGCGCTGTTCTGGGCAGTCTCGTGCTGGGGTGGACGGAGAGTTTTTTTACGGGCTACATTTCCAGTGATTACGAAGATGTTTTTGCCTTTTTATTTCTGGTCCTGATTTTGATATTCCGACCGGCCGGCCTTCTCGGACGGTCGGATACAGACAAGGTTTGATACCGAGCAGCCCTCACCGACAGCGCCGGACGGCAAAGCGCTTGCGGGCCGCGGCGGTTAGAGGTTGAAACAGCGCACTATGATAACATTGCAAGAAATCAAGAAGTCTTTCCTGGTATCGCTCTGGTTCATGTTTCTCACCTTTCCCATCATGGTGATCAAAGTGAACACCATCGAGCAAACCATCGAGTGGCGCTGGTGGTGGATGGCAGGGGTAGGGCTGGGGGCCTTCGTGCTTTCCTTTTTCTGGCGGATGGCCATGGCGCGCAAGGAAGCCGGGAAGAAGAAAGCGGAAGTCAGCGGCGAAGAGAAGATCCCGTTGATCCCGCGATTGATGAGCAATCCCCGCTTTTATATTCCGGGCCTGGTGGCAACCGCCGCTTTAGTCGCGATTTTCCCGTTTGTCTTCAGCATGTACCAGACCAATATTCTGAGTACGGCGCTGATCTATGTCGTTGTCGGATTGGGACTGAATATCGTTGTCGGGCTGGCGGGACTGCTCGACCTCGGCTATGTGGCTTTCTACGCGGTGGGCGCTTACAGTTACGCCCTGCTGAATTACCATTTTGGGGTCACCTTCTGGATGGCGTTGCCCATCGGTGCCTTGCTGGCCTTTCTGTTCGGTATCATGCTGGGCTTCCCCGTATTGCGGCTGCGGGGCGATTACCTGGCGATCGTCACGCTAGGGTTCGGGGAGATCATCCGGCTGGTGTTGGAAAATTGGAATGAATTTTCCTTCGGACCGAGCGGTATTGCCAACATTCCCAAACCCGGTCTTTTTGGGTTGAAGTTATCCCTTCAGCAGTCCTCTATTTTCCTCTATTTTGTGATGATCGGACTGGCCTTGATGACCATATTCGTGGTTCGGCGCCTGCAGGATTCACGGATCGGTCGGGCCTGGATTGCGTTGCGGGAAGATGAAGTGGCCTGCCAGGCCATGGGCATCGACAAGACCCGGACCAAGCTGTCGGCCTTTGCCATGGGGGCCACCTGGGCCGGCATGGGCGGGGTCGTCTTTGCGGCCAAGACCACCTTTATCAACCCCACCAGCTTTACCATCTGGGAATCGGTTATCATTCTATGTGTGGTTGTGCTGGGCGGCATGGGCTCCATCCTGGGGGTCATTATCGGCGCCCTGGTTCTGATTCTCCTGCCGGAATACCTGCGGGCGTTTTCGGAATATCGCATGCTGGTTTTTGGCGCCCTCCTGGTGATGATGATGGTTTTCCGGCCGGGAGGAATCGTCAGTGGGGTGCGACGAATCTACAAATTTGAAGGGCAGACAAACAACGGCGGAAAACAATAGCGTATGAAACCGGTTTTAGATGTCAATCAACTGACCATGGATTTTGGCGGCCTGCGGGCCCTGGATCATATTGATCTTCAGGTGCATCCGGGTGAGATCGTTGCACTGATCGGTCCCAACGGGGCGGGCAAGACCACCTTTTTCAACTGCATCACCGGAATTTATGCCCCCACCAAGGGTGATATGTTCCTGACGCGGCCTCAGGGCGAACCGCAACGTCTCAATGGGCTTAAGCCCAACCGGGTAACCGAGCGCGGCATGGCCCGCACCTTCCAGAACATCCGGCTCTTCCAGAACATGACGGTGCTGGAAAATGTCATGATCGGACGCCATTGCCGGCTGCATTCCGGTATTCCGGGGGCGATTTTTCGCCCGCCCGCCAGCCGCCGGGAAGAAAAAGAAGTTGTCGCTGACAGCTATGCCATGCTGGAAAAAATCGGATTGACCCGCTATGTCAACGAGTTTGCCAAGAATCTGCCCTACGGTGCCCAGCGGCGGCTGGAAATTGCGCGGGCCTTGGCCACCGAGCCGTTTCTGCTTTTACTCGATGAACCGGCGGCCGGGATGAATGCCCAGGAAACCAAGGAGCTGGATGAACTCATCCTGCGTCTTCGTTCCGAAATGCAGGTATCGATTCTACTCATCGAGCACGACATGAAGCTCGTCATGAGTTTGTCCGATCGGATCTATGTGGTGGATTACGGCAAGAAAATTGCCGAGGGAAACCCCGAAGAAATCAAGAGTAACCCGGCAGTTATCAAGGCTTACCTCGGAGAAGATATCGATGCTTGAGCTGCACAACGTCGAAACGTTTTATGGCAATATCCAGGCGCTGAAATCCATCAGCATAGAAATCGGCCAGGGCGAAATCGTCACCCTGATCGGTGCCAATGGCGCCGGGAAATCCACGACCCTGATGTCCATCTCCGGCGTTGTGCCGCCGCGCACGGGTGAAATTCGATTTGAGGGGAAACCGATCCAAGGGCTTCCGCCCAATGCCATCGTGTCCATGGGCATATCCCAGGTGCCCGAAGGGCGGCGGATTTTTCCTTACCTGACCGTTCTTGAAAACCTGGATATGGGCGCTTTTCTGCGGGACGACAAGCCCGAAATCAAAAGTGACCTCGACTATATTTTTGAGTTGTTCCCCATCCTGGCCGAACGGCGGCACCAGGCCGGCGGCACCCTCAGCGGTGGCGAACAGCAGATGTTGGCCATATCCCGCGCCTTGATGGCCCGGCCGCGCCTTCTCCTGTTGGACGAACCGTCCCTGGGCCTGGCGCCACTGGTGGTCAAGCGGATTTTCGAAATCGTCAAGAAGATCAACAGCGAGAACAACACGACGGTTTTTCTGGTGGAACAGAATGCCAATCTGGCCTTAAAAACGGCCCACCGGGGCTATGTCATGGAAAACGGTCGGATTATCATGGCGGATGCCGCGGACAAACTCATGGTCAATGAAGATGTCCGCAAAGCGTATCTCGGCATATAGCGGTCTTGTATGATAACCGTCCTCCGTACCGGGATCGTCACTTCCTTATCCGGTTTAAACACCATCATCTCACCAGAAGACTCCCAATGATCATGCCGGGCGTGATTCTGGTATCCGAATGCCTGCCCTAAAATTCCCGCTTTCCACTTACTTCTGAAGCGCCTTTAGGCGCGTGCTGAGCCGAACAGGATAGGTGATGTGGGTATCGATGGTTTTGTAACGCTGGTCGAGGCATCCGAATTGTTTTGCAAAGCGCTTGCGGATGTCCCCGAGGGTGGCTTCGGGCTTGTGCCGTTGACCGCTGAGCATGACCGGTTCAAGCAGCGGCGCCCCGGCAGCCCGCTTTTCTTCCCGGCAGGCCAGGACGTCTTCCTGAAAAACGCCATGGGGGTCGTCATGGCGAAAAATTTGCTTTCGACCGGCCAGCGTGACTTTTTCGCTGCTCAGCTTGCGGATCGGGCGTTTTCCCAGCTGAACCAGTTTGTATACGATGTCCAGATAAGGGGCATCGGCTGAGACGCCCACCTTGGTGCCGACGCCAAAAGCATCGATGGGCGCGCCGCTTTTAATGATTTCGGTGATTTTGAATTCGTCGAAGCTGCTGCTGGCGTAGATTTTCATTTCCGTCAGCCCGGCTTCATCCAGAATGCGTCGCACACCGCGACTCAAGGCAACCATGTCGCCACTGTCCAGACGCACCCCGAGGGCCCTTTGGTCTCTGGTCTGCATTTCCAACGCGACGGTTGCGGCGTTGCGGGCCCCCGCCAGCGTATCGTAAGTATCGATTAAAAAAATCGTGTGCTGGGGAAAGGTTGTGGCATAGGCCCGGAAAGCGTCCAGCTCCGATGTGAAGGCGGTGACAAAGGCGTGGGCCATGGTGCCGGCAACCGGAATGCCAAACCGTTGGCTGGCGCGCACATTGCTGGTCGCCGAGAATCCGGTAATGTAGGTGCTGCGGGCGACCTGGTCGCCGGCCTCCGAACCGTGGGTGCGGCGCAAGGCAAAATCGACAAGCGGGCGTCCGGCTGCAGCGTGAATACAGCGTGCCGCTTTGGTGGCGATCAGGGTGGCGACTCCAATGGTGTTCAATATAAGGGTTTCGATCAGCTGGGCCTCGATCAGCGGCGCGCTGATTTCCAGGATGGGTTCATCCGGGAAAAATAGGGTTCCCTCCGGCAGCGCGTGAATATCGCCGGTGAATCGCAATCGCCGAAGCGCATCAAGGAAGTTGGCGTCGAACAATTTCAGCTGTTGCAGGTAGTGGATATCGTCCTGCCGGAAGCGGTAGGCTTCCAGCTCCTCGAGAAGGGTTGCCAGACCGGCGGCCACGAAATAATTGCGCTTTTGGTCGGGATTTCTTACGAAAACGGAAAAAGTGGCCTTATCGTTGAGGTTGTGCCGCCAATAGCCCGCCGCCATGGTCATTTCGTAAAGATCGGTCAACAAGGGACCGGCAAGAAAGGATGACGTCATAGCGTTGGTGTCCCGATGGGTGAAAAACCGCTGGGCATGTGGTTCATTGGCCGAAGCCCGGCCATTCGCTGAGCGGGATGGTGGTGTTTACCCGGTGCATGCCGGCATCGGCAAACTTCCGAAAAGCGCGGTCGGCGGGTGCGGTGCAGTCAATGACGTCCGGGATCACGACCGGTGACGTACAATCCTCCAGCAGGTAGATCTTCCTGGCCAGTGATGGCTCCAAAGCCTGGATCTCCGCCAATAGATCTTCGATGGTCCAGGCCACGCAGTGGCTTTTGGCTTGCCCCGCAATGATGACGGCGTCGAAATTGAGAAGTTTATCGATGAGCGTACGGTTTTTGTCATCAATCGGGTGTCCCGCGGCATCGGTTGTGATTTCGGGGCGCAGAACCGAATAGTTTTCAGTCAGAGGGTTGTGCCCCTTGATTTGGAAATCGGGAGGGCTCAACCGGCTGATGCCGTGAAAAAACACCGCCTCTTCAACGGCCGGCACGAGGGCATGGCCGATGCCGCCCAGCATGGCGTGGTAGGGCCAGATGGTCAACTCATATTTGCCACGGCGTTGAAGCTCCCGGGCGTAGTGCTGAAGATAGTGCTGGCCTTCATCGGCGGACAACCTCAGGCGGGGGGAGAGCGCGGCATTGAATCGCCAGACACCGTTTTCAAGATCTCCTGTCGAGATGGTGGTGTAGGGCGCGGGGTGGCGTCCATCCCCATCCACCAGAAACATGCTGTGGAAAATCTGGTAGATTTGATGGGTATCCATGGTTGGACAGATTTCAGTCAACCGGTGAAGGTTACGATAGATAAACCGGCATAATCGTCGGTTGTCGTCCACCGCCGCCGTTCCGCTGCGCCCCCCGACGAAAAGCTCGAAATCCGGCATACAGAACGTGTTCTGGACATCGATCAGCAGAAGTGCCGTCCGGAACGCATCGTTGGCTGCAGAGGGGATACGGTGCCGGTGGGCCCAATCGGCCGCTTCGGAAGCGCGCTGTTGGTAAGCAACCCGCCAGATGGCATCAATCGTCCGGGGATCAAAAAAAGAGGGTATGGGGAGCGTGGCAGTGGCCATTGACGGCACAATTTATCCTATCGTCGCAAAATATATTGAGCGGTTACCATTACGGTTCTTTTATGGTGAATATCAGTCGGCCTGTCAATGTGGAAACAGAACCTGTCCCCGTAAAACCATCGTTTTCTTTTTGACATCGATACGGTCACCGCTTACCATACTTGCCTTTGTCAAATTTGTTAGCCGCGCTCGTTCGGGAATTTTTATGGACCTGATGAACGTAATTGCCCTGGCCATCGCCCTGGCCATGGATGCCTTTGCCGTCGCCATTGCCACCGGCGTACGCCTGAAACGCGTCTCGTTGCGCCAGTTTTTCCGGCTGGCCTGGCACTTCGGTCTCTTCCAGGCAATGATGCCGGTGATGGGCTGGGCCGCCGGCCTGACGGTGCGCGCGAGCATCGAGCGCTACGACCACTGGATCGCCTTCGGGCTCCTGGCCTTTGTGGGCATCAATATGATTCGGGAAGCCTTCAAAATGGAGGAGGACGCAAAGCAAAAGAATGATCCTACCCGAGGCCTGACCCTGGTCATGCTTTCCGTGGCCACCAGTATCGACGCCCTGGCCGTGGGGTTGACGATTTCCATGCTCCAGGTTTCGATCTGGTTTCCGGCGCTGGTGATCGGCCTGGTGGCGGGTGTCTTTACTGTGGTGGGGCTGCATCTGGGCAAGTCTGTGGGGTCGGCGGAGCGTTTGAGTCCGATGGCAGGGGTCTTAGGGGGGGGGGTACTGCTGGCCATCGGCGTCAAGATCCTCATCGAACACAAAGCCTTGGGGTTTCTGTTCTAGCGCATCGGCGGAAGTCTTAAGGCCCCCGGAATTCCCTCTCTTGCTTCATGTACAGCCGGTTGAATGTGGCTTCAATCGTTAAAAAACCTGCTCCGGTTTTTGCCGGAGCAGATCCGTGGTTTTCCAATCTCCCCCGCGGTTTTTTGCGGGCTTCAGAGTATCGATCGGTCTCCCAGGTTGCCGTAGCGGTGGTAGGTGTCGCAGATACTCTGGTTCTGGCAATAGTGCAGCATTTCGATGCGGCCCTCCATCAGGACCGGTGCCCGGGCGATATAGAAGCCCTTTTTGGCCGCGGCGGCCAGAACCGCTTCCGGCACCCGGTCGGGTGCGGCGTAGCGGATGCGCTGGACAATGGCCATGGACGCGATCAGCGCTTCATCGGACTGGCGGCGCACAATGGCCTTTGCCACAATCTGGCGGCCTTCCATGGTGGTGAGAAAGGCGGTGACCTCGTTGTTCAGCGTTTCCGGGATGCTGATTATTGGCAGGTTGCCGGCGATGCGGGTGGCCGCCAGGCGGGCCAGGACATCGAACAGGCTGTCTTCCGCGTGCAGCCGGATGGCGATGGTGCCCAGGGGCAAGTAGCGGTGGATATTGTCCTGCCCCCGCAGATGAAAGTAGTCTTTGGACCGCCCGAATTCCTGCTCGGTATGGTAGAGATAGCTTTTGATGGCCCGGATGGTCTTTTCCAGATCTGCTTTGTGCGCGTCCAATTTACCCCATAGCAGTTTACGGCGCCATTCCAGAGCCATGCGCAACAGGGCGTGTTCCCCCTGGAGAGCGTCGATACGCGGAAGGCCCGTTTCTTCGAAATTCATAAACTGAGCCACATAGTTGGGGCCGCCGGCCTTGATGGCGGGCCCTAATGCGGATTTGCCCATGCCGCCAAAGGGCTGACGCAGGGTAATGGCGCCCGTGGTGCCGCGATTCACATAGAGGTTGCCGGCCTTGATTTTTTCCTTCCAGACGGCATGTTCGCGGGGATCGAGGCTCTCCAGGCCACTGGTGAGACCGAACCCGGTCATGTTGACCATTTCGATGGCCTGTTCGAGGTTGTCCGCCGGCATAACCGCCAGCAGGGCGCCGAAAAATTCGGTATTGTGGGTGTAGGAGCCGGGCTGGACGCCGTACTTGATCCCCGGGGTCCACATGTGGGGATTGCCATCGACCATTTCCGGCTGCAGGGCCCAGCTCTCGCCGGGTTCCAGGGTTGTCATGGCTTTTTGCAGGTCGCCTTGGGGCGGATGAATGAGGGCCCCCATCTTGTTGGCGAAATTCCAGGCCGAGCCAACCTGGAAACTGCGGGCCGCATCCACCAGTTGGCGCTTGAAATTTTCGTCGTTGTAAATTTCCCGTTCAAGAATCAGCAGCGACGTTGCGGAGCATTTCTGACCGCTATTACCGAAAGCGGAATAGATGATATTTTTACAGGCCTGGTCCCGGTCGGCCATAGCCGTAACGATGGTGGCATTTTTTCCGCCGGTTTCGGCCGACAGATTCAGGGAAGGCTTGCGGCGCAGCATTTCCATACCGGTTTCGGTCCCGCCGGTCAAAATGACAAAGTCTACATCATCGTGGTTGATCAGGTGCGCTCCGGTGCTGCCGCCCGCACAGGGCACAAACTGGAGGGTATTGCGGGAAATACCGGCGCGCCAGATCGCCTGGCACAATACCCAGGCCACCAGAACGGCGTCCGAGGCCGGTTTGAAAATCACCGTATTGCCGGCCGCCAGGGAACCCACCATCCCGCCGCACGGGATGGCGATGGGGAAATTCCAGGGCGACACCACCGCCCCCACCCCCTTGCCGGTGGTGGTTATGGTTTCCAATTCGGTAAAGGCGCGGGCCGAATAAGGGTAGTATTCGGCAAAGTCGATGGCTTCCGAGACCTCCACGTCGGCCTCGGTGAAGACTTTGCCGGTATTGGCCGCGGCCGCCCCGATGAGGTCGCCCCGAGCCTTGCGCAGTTCCATGGCGACCCGGGAAAGGGCGGCATGACGTTCAACCGGCGCAAGACGGCGCCAGCCATCCGGGTCGGCTTTGGCAACCGCCACCGCCCGTTCAGCATCCGCGGTTGTGGCCAGGCGATAGGTGGCCACAGCAACTTCGGTGGGCGCCTGGTTGGGGTCCAGGCAGGTCCGGACGTCCCGGTCTTCCAAAATTTCCTCGTTGCCGATGACCAGGGGGATTTGGATGGGGGCATCGTCGGCTGATTTCCGCCAGCGGTCCCGGATGGCCTCGGCCCATTCGCGGTTTGCGGCCAGCGACCAGTCCGTGTCGGGTTCATTGTTGAACTCGCCGTCATGGAAGGTGCCCATTTCTGCGGGAAATTTTTCCTGGTTGCGGTCTTGAATACGGTTGGGGGTGCTCGGCGCCTGATCCCGGTGGGCGCAGGACGCCTCGAACTGATTTTTCAGAAAGCGCCATTCCTCCGATCCGGTTTTCAGATCGGGGGAATACCGCAGGAAATTCTCTTCGCCGGTGTTTTCATCCAGACGTCGCACCAGATAGGCGATGGCGTTGATGAATTCGGCACGGGCCGCTACGGGGGCATAGAGAAGGACTTCACCGGTCATTTCCGAAATGGCGCGACGCACATGGTTGGCCATGCCCTCCAGCATTTCAAACGAAAAGCCGTCAATCACGCCGTTATGCTCGGCGAGCTTGTAGGCATAGGCCAATTCGAACAGATTGTGGGAGGCGATGCCCAGATGAACGGCACGCATGTTGTCCGGCTGCATGCCGAAGTGCACCATACGCTTGTAGTTGGCATCGACATCCAATTTGTTGTCATAGGTGGCCAGGGGCCAGTTGAAAAGCGCCGATTCCACCAGCTCCATTTCCAGGTTGGCACCCTTGACGATCCTGATCTTGATGGGGGCCCCGCCCCCGGCCACGCGTTTACGGGCCCAATCGGTCAGCGACTGCTGGATGGCAAAAGAATCCGGCAGATAGGCCTGCAGGACGATGCCGGCCGCATGCTGTTTGAATTCTTCCTGATCGAGCGCGCCGGTAAAGGCGGCCGTGGTGATTTCCAGATCGCGGTATTCTTCCATGTCGAGGTTTACGAATTTGGGAACCCGCCTGCCATCGGAACGGACAAATTCATGCGCGGCCGCCGTCCGGTAGAGCGCGGACAGCCGCTCGACGAGCACGCTGACCGTATGGTCGAAGGCCAGGGATTGAATCTGGGAGTAAATGGTCGAAATTTTAACGGATATGTATTCAATATTCGGGTTTTTCAAATCGTCGATGTAGGTCTGCAGGCGATGACGGGCTTCTTCCTCCCCCAGCAAGGCTTCGCCGAGATGGTTGATATTCATACGAATGCCCTGGGTTTTACGCTTTTGCAGGTGGGCCAGCAAAACGTCCGGCTCCCCGGGGACAATGGCGCGGTTGCTGTCGGCGCGCATTTTTTCGATCATCTTCGGAACAGACAGGCGGGGAATCAGGCGCCCGACCGAAAGAAAAAGGTGCATCAGGATTTTTTCGGTTGGTGAAAAAAAGCCCGGGATGCCGCGCTGTTTGAGCAGGCTGGTGACCTGGTCCGCCACGCGGCGGTAGTTTTCACTACGAAAGCTCTGATCGATCAGCTTGGTCAGGGTAATCTTGTCCTCGGGGTGGGTCAGCAGATGTTTGATCTGTTTCTGGTACTGTTTTTCTTCATTTTTATACAGCGCATCGGCCCGGTTTTGCCAGGCCTCGGCAAGTTGGATCGCTTCTTGTTGCAGGGTTTCATCCGTGGCCGTTTGCATGGTGTTCTTCCTTTCCCAAACAGATTGTTCGATCCACACGCCTCGGGAGAGGGCGATGTGTCAATGGGGTTTCTTGTGGCGACCGGATGTATCCGGCCGAAGGTTGCCGCACACTATTGTAATGGTTAAACCATTAAGTTCCAATTCATTCTGAATTCACAACAGACGATGCTCCTGTTTAAACCGTGATGGTGGGCCGTCTGGATCAGGCCAGAATAAGCGTGCTCATCGCTGCCGTCACCACTGACCCGGGGTGATAAGGTTCAGTGGGTCCCTCCGAGATATGCATTTTGCACCTCGGGATTGGACAGCAGGTTGGCGGCGGTGTCTTCCAATACGATGTTGCCCACCTCCATCACATATCCGCGATGGGCCAGCTTGAGCGCAGCCCGTGCGTTTTGTTCCACCAGTACGACCGTGAGGCCGGCCTGGTTGATCTCGCGAATGGTATCGAAGATGGCTTTGACCAGGATGGGTGCCAACCCCAGACTGGGTTCATCCAGTAAAAGGATTTTCGGTGTTGCCATGAGGGCGCGCGCAATGGCCAGCATTTGCTGTTCCCCGCCGCTGAGGGTGCCGGCCAATTGCCCCGAGCGCTCTTCCAGACGGGGGAAAAGATCGAAGATCCATTTCAGGTTTTTACGGTTGCGATCGGGATCGTTGGATGTATAGGCACCGAGGTTGAGGTTTTCCTGAACGGTCAGGGTGCCGAAAACGCGTCGTCCTTCCGGTACCTGGGCGATGCCGCGGGTGACGATAGTGTGGGCGGGCAGCTTGTGAACGGCCTCCCCTTCGAACTCGATTTTGCCCTGGGAGGCTTTGACCAGGCCGCTGATGGCCATCAGAGTCGTGGATTTTCCGGCACCGTTGGCGCCTAAAATCGTCACGATCTCACCCTCTTGCACATGAATGTCGATACCGTGCAGGGCCTCCACATTGCCGTACTTGACGTGCAGATTTTCCACATTCAGAATCATGGACTAGTCCTCATCGGTTCCCAGGTAGGCTTCGATTACTTTGGGGTCGGATTGGATGGCCTGGGGCGTACCTTCGGCTATTTTGGCCCCGTTTTCGATCACCACAAGCTGTTCGCAGGCTTCCATCACAAGGCTCATGTCATGTTCGATCAACAGCACCGTAATACCGCGGTCGCGAATGTTGCGAATGGTCTGGATCAGGGCGTCTGTTTCTTGATTGTTCATCCCGCCGGCCGGTTCGTCTAGAATAATGAAGCGGGGCTCGGTGGCCAAAGCGCGTGCGATTTCAAGCAGGCGCTGATTGCCATAGGAAAGGTTTTCAGCCAATTGATCCGCCTGGGATAGCAGGCCGACAAATTCCAGTTCCTTCAAAGCGGTTTTTAGGGCCTGGTGCTCTTCGCGGCGCTGGGCGGGGGTGCGAAACATGGCCGCCAGCGAGCCGGATTGCATCCGGCAGTGGCAACCGGCCAGGACGTTCTCGATGGCCGCGAGTTTCTGAAAGAGGCGGATGGTCTGAAAGGTGCGGGCGATCCCAAGGGCCACAATCTTATGGGTTGGAAGGGTTTTGATGGACTGGCCGTCAAAAATGACGTCGCCCTCATCCGGGCGATAGTTGCCGGTGATTAAATTGAAGACCGTGGTTTTACCGGCACCGTTCGGCCCGATCAGGCCGACGATGGCGCCGGCCTCGACATCGAAGTTGACATGATCCACGGCCACCAGACCGCCGAACCGTTTGGTCAGGTTTTTCAGGCTGAGTAAGGTGGTCATGCGCTTCCCTCCCGACCGAGCATTTTGGCGATGGGATATTTCCGCGGCAGCGGCGGCAGAATGCCTTCCGTCCGGAAGATCATCATGGCGACCATGAACGCGCCGAAAATCAGCATGCGGGCCGTAGCGAACTGACGAAAGATCTCGGGCAGCCCCAAGACCAGAAACGCGCCCAGAATGACCCCCCGAATACTGCCCCGTCCGCCCAGCAGGACGATCATGAAAAGAACGACGGATTCCCAGAAGTTAAACGATTCCGGTGCAATAATGGTCATTTTGGCGGCAAATATATTGCCCACCATGCCGGCCCAGAAGGCCCCGATGACAAAGGCGATCAATTTGTAGTGCGCCGTGTTGATGCCGCTGCCCTCGGCCGCCACGTCGTCTTCACGCAGAAAATTCAAGGCCCGCCCGAAGCGCGAGTTTTCCAGGCGGTGGAACAGAAAGATCGTCACGGCGGCAAAGCCCCAGATCAAATAGAAAAACTCCCAGGGCTTGTTGATCTTCCAGCCGAAAAGCATGGGGCGGTTGATGCCGAAGATGCCGTTGCTGCCGCCGGTGATGCCGAAAACATTGTTGACCAGGGCGATGCGGACGATTTCCACGAATCCGATGGTAACGATCAGAAGATAGTCGCCCCGGAGGTGGATGATCGGGCGGGCAACCACCAAGGCGGCCAGGCCGGCCACCAGCCCGCTGACCGGCAGCAACCAGAGAATCGGAATGTGATACGTCGTGTTGATGATCGCCGTGGTGTAGGCGCCCAGGGCGTAGAACGCGGCGTGCCCCATGTGGAACAATCCTGCGTGACCCAGAATAATGTTCAGGCTGAGCGCCAGAATGGTGTAGAGGCCGACATTGTTCAGCACATCCACCCAATAGGCGTTCAGAAAGAGCGGGGACAGCAGGAGAACGACGCTGATAACGGCATAGATGACAAGACGTTTATCTTTCATATTTTTTCCGCTACCCGTTCACCCAGAAGACCGGTGGGGCGAACTATGAGGATGATAATGAGAACGCAAAAGGCGATGGCGTCCTTCCAGGCGATGGAGATGTAGGCGGCCCCCATGGCCTCGATGACCCCTAATAACAACCCGCCGACCATGGCGCCGGGAATGTTGCCAATCCCTCCCAGGATGGCGGCTGTAAATGCTTTAAGCCCGTAAAGCCATCCCATGGTGAAATTAATTTGGCCGTAGTAGAGGCCCACCATCAGGCCGGCCGCACCACCGAGGGCCGGACCGATAAGAAAAACAATCATGATCACGCGGTCTACATTGATACCCATCAACTTGGCGGCACCCTGGTCGATGGCGGCGGCCCGAATGGCCGTGCCGATTTTGGTGCGCTGGATAAAGAGGTAAAGGCCGATCATCATGACGATGGATGTCAGCAGCATCAGCAGGCGAACCAGGGGGATATCCAGCCCGAAAATATTGATGGCTGTGCGCGGAAGGATATCGTGGGGATAGACTTTGTAGCGGGCGCCATAGATCAGCATGACCGCGTTCTGGAAAAAAATAGAGGCGCCCAGGGCCGAGACCACCGCGGACAGGCGGTGGGACTGCCGCAGCGGACGGTAGGCCACGCGTTCCAGGGCGGCCCCCACAATGGCCACCAGGCCCATGACCATGAGGGCCAGTACGATCACAACACCGAAGGGCCCCAGATAATTGGTCAGGCCCAGGGTGGTCAGCAGGGTCAGCCCCAGATAGGCGCCGATGGTAAACAGGTCTCCATGGGCGAAGTTGATGAGTTTGAGGACACCATACACCATGGTGTAGCCAAGGGCGATCAGGGCATAAATGCCACCCACCGCCAGTCCGTTGGTCAGCTGCTGGATAAAGAGCTCCATCTGGCTCTCCGTTTCGATGGCAGATCACAGACAAGACGCCGGTCGACCCTGGGGTCTCCACGGAGACCAGCGCCTTGTCTGGAAGTTAGGGCATCATTCGTCAAAACACTGATTAGGGCTGCAACATGAACTTGCCGTCGGCACTCACCTTGTAGACCCGGTACAGATCGCCGATCCGGTCACCCTTGTCGTTAAAGGAAATCTGGCCGGTAAGCCCGGGGAAATTATCGAGATCGTTTTTCAGGTAAGCAACCAGTTTGTCCGGATCGGTGGACCCGGTGGCCCTGATCGCTTCAACCACGACCCGCAGGCCGTCGCCGGACAGCACCGCCCAGACCGAACCCGGTTCGGCGTTGTATTTTTTCTTGTAGGCGGTCATGAAGTCCTTGGCTTCCTTGGAATCCAGATCCTGGGGCACCGGAGGACTGAGGAACATGAAGCCGGCAGCGGCTTCCTTGCCGGCGATTTTGACCAGGTCGGGGTTGTTGGTGGCGTCACCGCCCAGGAAGGGCACGTTCCAGTTCATTTCCATTTTCTGGCGCAGCAGCAGGCCGGCTTCACCGTAATAACCGGTGAAGAAGACGACATCCGGATTGGCGGCTTTCATTTTGGTCAGGATCGCCGAGTAGTCGTTCTCTTTGGGGGTCAGAGCATCATAAAACACGATGTTGGCGCCGTCTTTTTCCAGCAGCGCTTTGGCTTCATCGGCGAGCCCCTTGGCGTAGCTGGAGTTGTCATGCAGGATGGCGATGCTTTTGTAGCCGCCCTTTTTGAGCGCCTTATAGGCGACCAGGCCCTGCTCGTCGTCGCGCGGGCAGGTGCGCAGGAAGTACTTGAGGCCCTTTTCCGACAGACGGATGGCGGTGGAGCCGTTGGCGATCTGAATGAGGCCGGCTTCATCATAGATGCCCTGGGAGGCCTCGGTCACGGCGGAGCCATAGGTGCCGATGACGGCCACGAGCCCCTGGGTCGAGAGGCGCTGGGCGGCCAGTGCGGCGGTGCGCGGATCGCCGCCGTCGTCTTCGGTCACGATTTCGATTTTCTGACCGTTGATACCGCCGGCCATGTTAATTTCGTCGGCCAGCAATTCGACGATCTGCTGCATGTCCTGACCTTCACTGGCCCAGGCGCCCGTAAGAGGAGCCATCAGACCGATTTTGATCGTGTCGGCCGCAACGGCCGTTCCAGCCATCAAGCATAGCGCGAGTGCCAAAAACAGAATCTTTTTCATGTAAGCCTCCTTTTGGAAATGTTGGTGTACTCTGGTTTGTCGGGAATGAGCGTGAAACGGTGTGCTCTTAACAGAGACGGCGAAACACTGTCAATGTGCCTTCGCTGTCCGTATTTAATGGCTTTCGCCGGCAGCGTTACCCTCCCTTTCTTTTTCGATCATATATTCCCCGAAACGCTGGACGTGCCGTCGGGCCCGGGCACTGGCCCTATCCGCGTCTCCCGCTTTGATCAAGGCCACGATGCTGCAAAGGTCGTCCAGATTTTCCTGGAGCCTGGTCTCGGTCCAGGGGAGAAACTGTTCATAGTAGCGTTGGATATTGTCATGCACCATCTGATGGATGACAATATACATGGGGTTTCCGGTGATGCGGGCCAGAGTCTGATGGACCCGGCCGTCAATTTCGACGAATTGGCGCCATTCTGAAACCCCTTTGGCCACGTAGCGGCGCGCTTTTTCGAGCAAAGCCTCCAGTTCGGTGATGTCACGACGGGTGGCGCGACGGGAAGCCGTGGCAGCAACGTTGCCCTCGACACCTTCCCGGAATTCCGCCAGATGTTGCAGCGAGATCTGCTGAAAGCGCACCAGCAGGTCCAGGCTGTCGCAAACTTGCTCCATGGGCGCGGCTTTTACCACCGAACCGCCGCCCACGCCCAGCTTGATTTCGATCAGGCCTTTTTGCTCCAGTACGCGCAGGGCTTCCCGCAAGGTACCGCGGCTGGTCTGAAAAAGCTCTTTCAGGTCTCTTTCCGAGGGCAAAGTGTCACCCTGCTGCAGTCGTCCCGAAATAATGGCGTCTTCAATCTGGTCGACGACGTCTTGAAAGATGCGGTTTTGCTTGGCGGCTTTAAACATGATGTCCGTAGGAAGTGGCATTTATAATGGTTCGACCATTAGTAAAGATATTCTTGATGCATGTCAACATTAAAAAAAGAGATGTCTATAAATCATAAACGGGCTTCAGATTTTGTGGGCAGGCCCTCTTCGGAGCGATGCTGCATCTGTGTAAATGACAAGGAAGTGCTTGGGGATCAACAGGTTAGGTGAAAACCAGCACCTGTTTTACGAGAAGACCTAAGGCGGTTGAAGTGGGCCACTGCTTCGGCGGTGACGTCCATCAGCAATGTGATGCCGCGTGTCTTGAGGGCCCTTTCCAGCCCGGGTTCCGGCTGCATGCGGCCATAGACCCCCGTGCCGATAACGATGACCTCGGGTTCGGTTGACACCAGTTTCTCAAGATCCTCGAACGCCAACTGGTGGCCGTGGCGACGCCACCAGTTTTCAGCAATACGCCCGTCCGGGTAAATGAGAATATCGGTCGTAAACCGTTTTCCATGGATCTGGATGGATCCGAAGGCACTTTTTTCAATCATGTCTATCCCCGGGTTCACGCGACCCGTTTGCGTCGTCGTGGGTGTCATCCAATACGTGTCGCATCCATAGCTAGACTTCCAGCTAAAATCACTCTGGCGTTCCGGCTGCCTGGGCAAAGGCCCCCAATGCCTGTTTGACTTTTTGTAAGGGCGGAAGGTTTTTATCCAGGCCGTGTCGGTCCGCCAGATAATCGGGATCATTATACGTCAGCCAGACTTGTCCGGATTCGTCCTGCCATATCAGCATTTTCTGTGGAAGATCGATTCCGATGGACTGCTGTTTGGCCATCAGGGGGGCGCCGACTTTAGGGCTACCGAATATGAACAGTTCGGTGGGTCGCAGCGTGATGCCAACCTGCCCGGCACCTTCGGCATGATTCAGCCGGATAAAGAGTTGCATGCCTTTTTCCGCCAGTATGCGTTCGAGGCGATCGGCCGTGGCAGCGACGCTTTGGGCACTCTTAACATTGACCAGCCCAGCATTGCCGGCCATGCTCATCGTAGCAAAGACGACGACCAGCAGTATGGATATAGGCATAATGTGTTTCATCGATTTTTTCTCCTAATTAGGCACGGGGTCTTCTGCTGGATTGAGAGACAAAGCGCCTCTCAATTGGCGGATGATCTGGTCGCCGACAGCCAAGGGAAAACCATCCTCCGAGGGGGTTGCTTCCGTCGTGACGCCATCCAGGCTTCCGTTTGACATGAGGTAGGAAACAATGGCGTGCGGATCGAAACAGGCGAACAGGTCCTGACCGACAAGATCGCTCAATTCGGCGATAACCCCATAAACACCCCAGTTGGAGACCGTGGCGATCACCAGCTCGTCGCAGGTTGTAACGGACGGTTTGATGGGCAAGTCTGTCAGCAGATGGTGGACGTTGCCCATACCGATCTCATTGCCGCCATCGCCAAAGGCGATTGTCGGACAGGTACCGAGATCGAAAAACAAGTCGAATTTAGCCGTGAAAGCGGAAATATCCTGCCCGCGCATGTTGCAGTAGCGGCCATCGGCGGTAATGCCGGGCCTTTCAACGGAAAGCATTAGTGCCGGTTTTAATTTGTGCAACGCTTCCGTCACGACAGGCACGCTGTCCTGCCACGCCAGGATGGGAATTTCATAGGAATGGAACCGGTCGCCGAAGATGCGTGAGAGGGGGGGGCCGCAGACAAAAACCGGATTGTAGCCCAGGTGGTCCAATACGCGGTAAATGGCTACCGCGCCGATGGGGCCGTCCGTTTCAAAACTGCCCTTGACGGGAAAGCCCGTGCCGATCAACACGGTGCCCTTGTTGGTATGAATCAACCGGGCGGCTCGCCGACAGTAGCCGGGGGCCATCTTGCGGGAAAGCGGCACCATCCCCCGGGTGTTGAATTGGAGAATGATTTTTTCAATATGGTGGCTGAGGGCGTCCATGGCCAAGGCCTGCTCCCGATGGTGTGGGTAACGAAAAGAATTCCGATTACAATAGGCGTTGTATCGGGAAATGCAATGTAAAACACCTCTCAGCGGTGGATTTGCAGGCCATCCATAATGGATAGCCTGCGGCGGGGCGCGTTACAGTGCAAGCTATCGTGCGCTCCTGACAGGCCCTTTTCGTCTCGTCGGATCGCCCTGTGCTTCGGGCGGTTCACGGCTGCGGCGGGACCCCCAGAACGTAAGCCTCATAATGGGTAGGACCCTCCTGGTACATGGCGAGCATGGTCTCGAAGTCTATCCGGCGTTGGTTGCCCCTCCAGACCAGCCAGCTTTCCATGTCCTGCCATGTTCCGATGACCAGAACATCCTGTGGATCGTCGTGGGACACCAGGGTTTCGCCGGAAATATAGCCGGGCTGGGTCATGGCCCCCGAACGGAAATCCCTGAGCAACGCGTTTATTTCTCTGACTTTGCCCTTCTTGAAGCGTCTTTTGATGAAGATTTTGACCAGCATGGGCGTCCTCCTTTCCTTGAGAGGGTGCCGTTGCCTGACAGTGGGTGGGGTCCGAATCACGATAAAAGAAAGCAGGCAGGGGGGAAGCGGCGGCACCGTGAAATGGGCCTGGAACTAAAATAATGCCCTAATTGTGCATTAGCAAAGGTAACTGGTCAACGTCAACTCATCGGCGGCGGTTTCTTGTGCAGCATTTCGGGGTACGATCAGCGAATAGCGGATCGTAACCGATCCCGAAGGGCCCACACAAGAAATTCGGCATAGACTTCCCATACGTCGGGGCCGTAGCCGCCGGACATCAAGCCGGCATATGGAATCTGGCGTTCGCTGAGAAAACGATAGATCAGCTGATCCCGTTCCAGCATTTGCGACAAGGGCAGGCGCAGTCCCTGGGTGGAGGGCAACGCGTCTTTTTCGTACGGATCGGCCCCGGAAACGACCACAGCCAGATCGGGTCGGGAGAGTGCATCCAGTTGATGCAGCCCTTCCCGCAAGCGGTCGTTATAGGCCGGTTCCTCCCCGGGCGCGATGGGGATGTCGATGTCACTGGGGATAAACGATGGGTTTGGCTGGCCGTCGGCATCGATGGGCGTTCCGTCCAGGGGCCAGCCCCGGGCCATGTGAACGCTGAGGGTGCGGATCGTATCGTCGCCATGGGTCAGGGCGGCGGTCCCGTCGCCCTTGTGGGCGTCGACATCGATCACCCATGTGGTTTGGACCCTCTTTTCAGCCTGCAGTTTGCGCAGGCCGATGACAATGTCGTTCAGCAGGCAGAAGCCATTGCCGTGATCATATTGGGCATGGTGCATGCCGCCGCCGAAATAAAAGCAGAACCCGGTATCAAGAGCTGTCCGGTAGCACTTTGCGGTGCCGGCCACGCGCTGCAGGATGCGGTCGAAAAGGCGCGGCAGCGGCAGGCTCGCTTCCTCTGGCTTGTAACGGTAGTAGCGGCCCTGAGCATCGATCAACTCGTAGGTGCGGATAATCTCCTTTTCCAGCCGATCGGAATACAGGCGATCGACATATCCCCCGCTGTGCACCCGCATTAGATCTTCTTGGACAAGGTTTCCGTCTATCCTGTCGATATGCCAGTCCGCAATTCGTGGCCCGAGCTCCGGGTCTTGCAGGAGCGTTTCGAAGGTTCGAGTGACTTTGCTGTCAAGGATTGGGATCTGGATACCGAATTCAAAAAAGCCCATCCGGTCGGTTCGGTCGTATAGAATCATCGTTTGTAAGGCCCTTTTCAATGGTATTTATAGGTTGTCCCTGTCTTTCGATACCAGTGGCGCGGCCTGGTTCAGGCGGGACTGAAACCGGGTGCCGAGCCACAGCGAACGGGTTAATCAGCTTCGGGCTTTGGCTGGCTTGGGACGGTCGATGAACGGTAGAAGCAGCCAGATACTCAGCATAATGCCACCGGCACCCGTACCCAGAATGCCGATGATCGCAACCTTGTCAAGCCAGTCCAGCGAGATCAGCCACATGGAAAAAGCCCCCAGCATGAAGTAGATGAACACCAGCAGCGAAGAGGCCGCCCCGGCATGCCGGTCGACCTGTTCGAGTACCAGATTGTTGCTGGGCGGGCGACTGAGGCCGAAAGAAAAAGAAATTATTGCCATGGGCAGCGCCAAGCCCCAGGGTGCCGGGAGCCATCCCGCCAGCATGATCAGCCCACCGCACAGGATACCGGCAAAACCGGTTGTCATGACGCCCCTCGATCCTATGCGGCCCAGCAGCCACGAGCAGGCCAACGAACCCGCCATGATGGCCGCCGCGTTCAGGGCAAACAGATAGCCGAAGGTTTGTTCCGACAGGCCGATCCTGGTAATATAGATGTCGGCCGATCCCCCGATGAATGCGAAATGCGGCAGCACGATGATCGACAGCATCAAGGCGTAGCCGACATAGCGCCGGTTGCGAAACA
Organism: Deltaproteobacteria bacterium; assembly: GCA_020444045.1. Classification (GTDB taxonomy): domain Bacteria; phylum Desulfobacterota; class Desulfobacteria; order Desulfobacterales; family UBA5852; genus JABZFP01. Next base: position 275,797 of record JAHLLS010000001.1, on the reverse strand, counting down.
GCCCCAGGTAAATCCCGACGGTCTGCAAGGCTCCCATGGACGACGGGGATTCCAGTGTTTCCGTCATACGCCAAACGCCGATCCAGGCCACGGTTGCAATCGCGGCCTGGGTGACGAAAACCCAGCGCCAGGAAAACCAGGTCAGGATCCAGCCGCCAAAAATCGGCGCCAGCATTGGCGCCAGCGCCGTGATGACACCGATGTAGGCCAGAATCCGCTCCCGTTCGTGCCCGTCATAGATATCTTTACTGATGGCCAGGGCCAGAGTGGAGGCCGAAGCCGCCCCGGCGGCTTGCAGCACCCGGAAGGTGATCATGCTGATCACGTTATCGGCCAGGGCACAGAGAAGACTGGCCAGAATGAAGAGGCCGATGCCGGCCAGCAAAAGGGGCCGCCGTCCGAAACGGTCCGACAACGGTCCGTAAAAGAGTAGAAAAACGCAGTAGCTGACAAAAAAACCAACCAAGGTCAGGTTGACGATTGCCAGCGGCTGTTGCCATAGTTTAACGAGGAGGGGAATGGCCGGTAAGTACATGTCGGTCGACAGCGGCGGGAAGGCTGACAGGAGGGCCAGCAAGAACAGCATACGGGTTTTATTCATGATTGATCCGGATCCCAGATATGTTTGCTTTTCGGCGGATAGCGCCGCCGTTGGATGGCCGAGTGGTGGGGATAGCAGAATCTGTCGGCAACTTCAAACCAAACGGGCCGCTATGGCTCGTTTGGTAATGCCCTGAACACCATTCGGCGCGATGTCAACCGCATGAGCGCTAAACGCCCGCCGGATTTCGTGATGCAAGGGAAGTGTGTCAGCATTTGCCATACGGGAGATTCCAATGAGAAACAACACCATCCAAATCACTGTGGCGGACTATGCCGACGCAGAACACTGCGCGGCGATTCCCTACTTATTAGATGCCTATGCCCGGGATTTGCTGGGGTTCCGCAAAGCGCTGGATGAACCGGTATTGCAAAATCTTGTTTCCGGATTAGAGGCTTTCCCGACAGCCATCGTGCTGTTGGCCAAGGTCGACGATGCCTATGTCGGGATGGCGATTTGCTTCCTGGGGTTTTCGACCTTCAACGCCCAACCGCTTATCAACATCCATAGTGCTGCAAGATAACGCTGGAAGTGCAGATGAAAAACACCGCCGCTCGCGGCATCTATCAATCAGGTGGAAGGACAGTCCGTTTGTGGATGGTGACCGTTGTATTGGCCGGGGATTCGTGCGTCGCGGTGGCTTTCGGCCGCGAGCGGTTGAAACGGCTGCTGGGCCGATGGGTGTTTCGCATCGAAAAGGTGTCCGGTCTGCTGCTGGCGGTTTTCGGGGTCCTCCTGGCGGTGGACTGACCGGATATGCTGGCTTGTGAGAAGCGATGACCGAAAGTTTCTATGCGCCCAAATGATAGCCGACTTGTCAAAGGGGCCATGTTTTTTTCGACAAGAGGTTGAACCTAAACCCGATAAACGGTTACCAATAGGAGCGTGAACGTCCTGGGTTTTTATTCCGGTTGGCGTGTCACGTTAATCGGTGGCCGATTTCCGAAGGGAGGCGAAATGCGACATTGCCGCATGATGGGGATTTTAGGGCTGATACTTCTCGGTATCCTGGTATGTCACCATGGTGCGGCGGCGGATGAATCCGGTCGTTCGCAATCCGTGCAGATTGAAAAAAACTTTGATCAGGGCACCTTGATCACCCACACCCTGAAACTCGTCCAGCCTCCCCACATCGTTTCGCTGTATGTAAGTCAACGTCGGGCAGCCGAGGGTTCCGATGATATTCAGCAGACCTATCTGAGGTTCCGATATGAAACGCCCGAGGAGGCCCCTCCCATGACCCGGACCGAGTTTGATGCGCTTTTTGGGGAATTGATGAGTGCCCTACGGGACGCTTTCGGCCCCCATCTTGATCTGGAGAGTCTTGGTTCCGGCGGCTTCCTGGGCGTCAAGGAGATTGAAAAAAACAGTGCCCTGGCCTTCCGTGATTTTGCGCCCTGGGCGACCTACCTCGAAAATCCCACCGCTTTTTCCCAATGGCAGAGCCACGAGATGGTCCTGGAGCGCTGGAAGGCCGCCAAGGTTTTTGAACCTGTGGTCGCGGCCTTGGGTCGGGCCGGCTATGACACCGATTTGTCGGGGTTCGAGAAGCTTTTTGTTTTCAAGGCGGACGAAACCAGAATCCGTCCCGAGCTGGAAGCGCTCGGCATTCCGGGCAGTCAAAAGCTCCCCTATCCGGGAACCATTGCCTTTACCATCAAAGCCCGTCGGTGATGCAATTCCACGCACGTTACTTTTAAGGCGGCTGAATTCAGCCGCCGCCTGAGCCGCTTCATCTACAAGATGCGGCAGAGAAGCCCCTTCAGGTAATGGCCTTCCGGAAAAGCGAGCGATGTGGGGTGGTCCGCCGCCTGGCTCATGCGTCCAATTATCTGGGCGTCACGGCCAGCATCCAGGGCGGCATCCGCCACGATTTTTTGAAAGAGGGCCGGCTCCATCAGCCCCGAACAGGAAAACGTGAAGAGGTAGCCTCCGGCGCGTAGCAGTTTGGCGGCCAACAGGTTGATGTCTTTGTAGCCGCGGCAGGCGTGATCCAGCTGTTGTTTGGAATCGGCAAATTTGGGGGGGTCCAGGATGATGACATCAAACTCGCGGGCCGCGTCGCGGAAGGACCGCAACTGTTTGAAAACATCGGCCTGCAGATAGTCGACCCGTTCCGAATCAAGGTTGTTGAGGGCCATGTTTTGCCGAGCCAGATCTAGGGCCGGGGCTGAAACATCGATATTGGTCAGTGTCCGGGCACCGGCGGCCATCGCAGGTACGCCAAACCCCCCTGTGTAGCAGAAACAGTTCAGGACATCGCTGTCGGTGGCATAGGGGGTGACGAGGTTCCGGTTGTCGCGTTGATCAAGATAAAAACCGGTTTTGTGGCCATTGCGAACGTCGACCAGGAAACGGTAATCCCCTTCCCGGATCGTAATCGTTTCCGGCGGTTCGTGCCCCGCCAGACAGCCGACGGTCCGGGGCAACCCTTCCTTGTCAAGAACCGGGCTGTCGGATCGTTCAAATATACCCTCCGGCGCAACCAGATCCTGCAGCTGCTGGACAATGACATCTTTCCAAGTGTGAACACCGACGGTCAGGAATTGGCATACCAGAAAACCCTCGTACTGATCGACAATCAGTCCCGGCAGGCCGTCTGATTCGGCATTGACCAGCCGGCAGGCGCTGAGATGGAGCCGTTTTTTCAGTTCATGGCGGCTGAGAATGGCCCGTTCCAGTCGGCGCCGGAAAAAGGCCGGGTCGACGCTTTCCTCTTCGTTGAAGGTCCAGATCCGAACGGCGATCTGCGATTTGGGAGAATAAGCCCCCCGTCCCATCCATCCACCCCTGGAATTGACGATATCAACCGTTTCGCCGGCCGTCGGGCTGCCCTTCTTTTTTGCCACGGCACCGCTGAAGACCCATGGATGTTTTCTCTGAAAGGCGCTGTCGCGTTTGGGTTTGATAATCACAAAAGCCATATGTGTTGTGCCGTTTCTTGGAAAGAGGGTTGTCGAAAGCGCGGCCCGGGATATTGTGTTCTTCGGCCGGCAAAGTCCAGCGGTCGTTCTTTAGGCATGTTCCCGTCGATTTGTCTATCCCGCTATCATTCCTGCATCGGCAGGTGACGGCCGCGGCACGTTCTCTATGTTACGATCGACATGTTTGCTTGTATACCAGTACACGTGCTTCCTGGGTTTCATCGGCGTATGGCCAGGAACGATAGGCCGCTGACCACGATTGACATTGCCACCCGGCGGTGTCTTTCATCTGTTGAAGGACTTCCAGGACGTCCTCTTTAAACCCACCGTCCCACTTGATGCTGAAGATGATCATCCCCCCGGGCCGCAGGATGCGGCTGAGCTCGAACAACGAAGCGAGCGGTGCATGGCCCGGGGTATAGACGCCGGCTGCCAGCAGCCCGTCAAAATAGTGGTCCGGAAATCCCAGGGGACGACCCAGTGCCATCCGGCAAAGCAAGCGATAGGTGCCTTTGCGGCAGGCTTGTGTCAACATGCCGTGCGAGCCGTCCATGCCCACCAGGTGGCGGTATCCCAGGCCATAAAGCGTTTCACCCAGCAGTCCGGTGCCGGCACCCAGGTCGAGCAGGCGCACATCCCGTTTCGGAAGATGCCGGCAGACAGCGGCTGCGACAGCATCGGGCGTGGCATAACCGAAATCCTGGACATCACGGTCATAGGTTTCCGCCCAGGCGTCATAGCCCGCCATGAGGGTGCCGTGGGACGATGCGTTATACAGTCTTTGGGGCATTGTTGTGACCTGGTTTGTCTTATCTCTGATGATACCGTGGCAGTGTGAAAGGACCATCAACTTCCATTTTAGCGGATCGGAGGCCATTACTGGCGGCGAAACGGAGGAAAAGGCAAAAGGCCGGTTGTCATCAAACGGTGGCGGTTTGGTTCTGTTGATTGTTTCCGGATATGACAATCATAGCATATTATTCATGCGACGGAAAGCCGCCGATGGACCTGATCCGCTGCGATCCCAAACGGTTGCCGCTCTAATTTAACTTGACAGCTTGGCAGCCCTATGGCAGCTATTAATTGCTATCGTTCTTCTTACGAGAATGGGACATTCCAGCAATATCTCCTTCTAAACCTCTAATCCTCAAGCTGTTAGCGAAAACGCATTCGCCCCTCTCTCGTGGCGCTGGAATCATTCTTCGGTCAACGCCATTGAACGTGCCGGTTCAACCCACCCGGCGCTGAACCATTTTTCGGCCACCCCATTTCGCCAGGATTTGATCCGTTTCGCCCGGGACCGGGAAAGGAGGGAACCTATGGATGCACAGAGGATTCTGTTGCCGTACAATTTCTCGCCTAATGACCAAAAGGCGCTGGCACACGTCATTCGTACCTACGGGTCGCTGGAGAACATCGACGTTACCATTTTTCATGCCTTTACCCCTCTATCCGAAATCGAGGCGTCCGACCATCAATCCGCGGCCGCCAAGCTGAAACGGCGGCTTTCGTATCTTACTCAGGAGCTGACGGAACGCGAAATGGCCCTGCAGGAGGTCCGTCAGTATCTGATTGGCAAAGGGTTTGATCGTGATCATGTGCGCTATGTCTTCAAATCACGTAAAGGAGAAATATCCGCGACCATTATCGAACAGACCCAGGAAGAGCACTACGATGTCATCGTCTTGAATCATAAACCCGGTAAGGTGACACGCTTTTTTACCGGAAGTGTGTTTGCCAAGGTTGTCACCGCGTTGCGGGATATCACCGTCTGTATCGTATCGTGAAGAAAACGGCGCCGGTGCCGGTCGCTGGCGACCGCCACAAGGTGATCCGATGAGGAGGGATGCCATGCAAACCGAGGACAGAATCAACATCGAGATCTTCAAGGTCGTTACACGGGCGATTGCGGAGTCGAATAACCTGGAAATCATGGCCAAGCATCTTGCGCAACTCCTGGTGAGTGCCCTGGAGATCAAGGGAACCAGTATTTTCGCCACCAATGTGGAGACCAAAGAGCTTGAGGATTTAGGCAGTTTTGGCCTCAGCATTCGCTACATGAACAAGGGCCCGATTCATATCAACCGCAGCATCAAGAGTGTCGAAAAGCACAAGGCGGTGGTCGTCAGAGACGTCAAAAACTCCGACCTGCTGCAGTATACCGCGGATGCGATCCAGGAAGGCATCGGGGCGATCGTTTCCGTCCCGATAAATTTCAGCGGCCGGGTGATCGGTGTGCTCCGGCTCTACCACCATGATCAATGGGATATTTCGGATCGGGACTTGGATTCCCTGTTCGTCCTGGCGGAAATCATCGGCCTGGCGATGATGTATGCCCGCATGAACAATGCGATCCATGATGTCAAAAACATCGTCGGGGATGTTCACGACGCCTGGCTGGAGTGATGGCGCGAGGTGTTCCCACGTTGTCACCTGATATAAAAAAAACCGGCCCTCTTTTGGGGGCCGGCTTTTTTGGGTTAGGCGGATGGTCCTCTCAGGCCGCTGGATCGGCCAGACAGCCGATTGTACGAAAATGAATTCCACAAAAAAGCATGATGGCGGCGATGGCGCCCAGGCCATCGGCCAGTATATCTTTCTGGGCATCCCAGACATCCCCTTGTGATCCTAAGACGGCGGCACCGGCTGTCGGGTCAGCGGAAACGGCATAGCGCCATTCAAAAATTTCATAAACGCCGGCTACGGCCAGAATAAAACAGATGGGAAACATGATCAGCACGAAACGGGATGCCACGAGCCGCTTGCGCAACAGCAGCTCGGCCAGGGGATAGGCATAAAACCCCACGGTGAAATGCGCCATACGGTCATAATGATTGCGCGAAAAGCCGAAGAAATCGGTCACCCAGCCAAACGGCACCCGCTCGAAAGTGAAATGCCCTCCGATGGTGTGGAGAACAATCAGGCACGCCATCATCAGGTAGGCGGTGTTGGAAAAGGTAAACCACCGCTTGCTGAATACCAGGGCGGCCACGATGAAAATGATGGGAAGGTTTTCCGCGAACCATACGGCCCGGTCATACGGGTGGATGGCCAGCAGGGTAAACAATACCAGGTAGAATACCAGAAGCAGGTGTGGAAATCGTTGCGCCATGGGCCAGATCCTTGTTCTCGGGTTCAAAGAAAAGCAACCACCCGCGTTGGGGCACCATCGGATTCGGTTATGTGAAGGGGGAGACAAATCAGCTCCGCAAAGCGGCCCTCCGGCAGGCGATCGAGGTTTGCCAGGTTTTCGATGATCAGCATACGGCTTTCCAGCAGAATGCGGTGCACAGGATAATCGGTCGTCGATTATTCGCGCTTGTTGGTGGTCGGGAGGGATGGGGCGGTCGTCGCCGCTTTTCCCGTGGACAAAAACGCATTGATAACCTCCCAGTAGCGCGGCTCCAATTGAATATCATTATGGCCGACGCCGTCAATTATGATGGATTCAACCGGTCCTCCCCACACCTCGGATAGCCGGATAGCGTGTTGGCTGGGAATGATCGTGTCCTGCCGGCCGATGAGGATCAGGGCTGGTATGCTGATATCCGGGGCCAGGGCGGCCGAGTCGAAAGGGTGTTTCAGGAGCCATCTGACGGGCAGTATCGGGTAGTGACGGCGGGCCACGTTCAGGAGGCTGTCAAACGGGGTGACCAGGATGACGCCCCGCACCGGACGATGGGCGGCCACATGAACCGCCACGCCCGATCCCAGGCTGCGCCCCATGAGGACGACGTGGTTCAGGGGGATCTGCTCCCGGGCGGCCAGCGTGTCCAGGATATAAAGCGCATCGCGGCAGAGATTTTTCTGGGAGGGCTTGCCCTCGCTGTCGCCGTACCCTCGGTAGTTCATGAAAAGATAGGCCCCGGCTTCCAGACGCGCCATGTCCCAGAGGTTGCCGGACACTTCCTCGGCATTGCCCCCGTAATATACCACCAAGGGACGGTTTGCCGAAACCTTCCCGGGGACGTACCAGCCCTGAAGCTGTTTGCCCTCGTGGGCAAGGGTCAGGGCATATTCGGCAAACGGCGCCTGGTTTTGCGGTGGGACCGGTTGTGGAAAAAAGATCAGGGCATCCTGGAAGACATACAGGAGGGCGACACCGATGATGACAACAGGGATCAGAATTTTGATGGCGTCTAGCATGGTGATCGTTTCAGGACCGACGGGATTAAGTTTGTTGCCATCACATGACGGCATGCAGCAAAAGTTTGGCATCCAGGATCATCCAACCGGCGTGGCTCCAGACGATGGGGTTCAGGTCGAGCTGGTCGAAGCGTGGTCCCAGGGCGTCTACCAGCCGGCCCAATGTGACGATCAGTCGGGCCAATGCCGCCGGGTCCAGCTGCAAACCGCGATAGCCTTCGAATACCGGCCAGATTTTGAGTTCTTCGAGCATCCGGCGGGACTCGGCTTCGTCGAGGGGGGCCAGACGAAAGGCCACGTCCTGGGCGATTTCCGTCAGGATGCCGCCGGCGCCTACCATGACGGCGGGCCCGAATCCGGGGTCAATCAATCCGCCGGCGATCATTTCCGGGCCGTCGAAAGGCACCATCTGCTCGACCAGGATGGCGGTTTCGGGGAACGCTTCACGCAGTGCGCCCAGCGCCATTGCCAGTTCTTCCGGTCCCAGGTTCAGGTGGACACCGTGGAGATCGGTTTTGTGAACGATATCCGGCGAACATACTTTGGCCACGAAAGGCCCTGAAAATTCCGGCACGCCATCGATTACCGCCGGCCCTAATCGGATGCCGCGCGGAACATCTAACCCCAATTGCGACAGCAGGCGTTTGACTTCGTATTCGTCGGGGTGGTCGGGGACGCTCAGTTCGGCGCGCCATCGATCCAGGATGGTGTTCATGGCTGCTCCTTCAGTGCGGCCAGGATGCGGGTCCGTTCCACCAGGAAGCGGGCCGCCCGGACCGCACGACTGACGGATGGGAAACCCACCACACCGGCATCGTGAAAACGGCGCAGGTAGAGATCGGTAAACGGACCATACTGGGTGAAGGTGATAAGCGGTTTAGGACTGCGTGGCACCCGGGCCGCGATTTCGGAGATCAGGCCGTCGGAAATCGCCGGGGGTGCAAAAAAAGCGGTACAGATAATAATGTCGACGCCGTCGTCTTCGATCAAGGCGTCCAGGCTGCGCCCGAACATGCCATCGTTGGCGCTGGCCGTGAGGTCCACCGGATTTTCGCAGGCGGCAAAGGGAAAGGTGGCATCACGGATGCGGCGGACGGTGTGCGGTGCAAGCACGGCCATGCTGAGCGGAATACCGCGCTGGTCGGCTTCGATGTAATCGGCGGCCATGACCCCGAACCCACCGGCGGGGGTCAGAACGGCGACGCGCGGACCGCGCGCCGGCGGCAGCATGGCCAGGCACTTGGAGGCATCGCAGAGCTCTTCGTCATCGAGGACCCGCTGGATTCCGTACTGTCGGAACGCGCCACTGACCACGGCGTCCGTGCCGGCCAGGCGGCCCGTATGGCTGCTGACCGCCCGCGCGCCGGCGATGGTGCGGCCGGCTTTCAGGACGAGGACCGGTTTGTGCGGCGTCACCTGGCGGGCTTTTTCCAGGAATCGCCGGCCGTGGGCGATGCTTTCGAGGTAGAAGGCCAGGCAGGTCGTTTCAGGATCCCGGCCGAAATAATCGAGGAAGTCGAGCTCATCGAGATCGCATTTGTTGCCCAAGCCGACAAAGGCGCGCATACCGTAGCCGGTGTTGCTGGCCAAGCCCAGCGCTTCGACCCCCACGGAGCCGCTCTGGGTGATGAAGGCCACCCCGCCGCCGTTTCCCAGGGCTTTGTCGCCATGCTCCACGAAAATGGTGTCCAGTCGCTCCCCGGGGATAAAAATACCGAGCGAGTTGGGGCCCAGGATTCGCGTTTCGAAACGGTTGGCAATTTCCTGCAGGTGCGCTTCAAGCCGGGCTCCCTCTGCCCCGGTTTCGCCAAAGCCGCCCGCCACGATAATCAGGAAAGGAACCCTTTTGACCGCGCAGGATCTGGCCGTGACGACGGCGGCTTCGGCCCCGGTGGCTAGTATGGCCACATCGATGCCTTCCGGCAGCGCGGCAATTTCCGGAAAGGCCGCGTAACCCATGATGTGTGATTCCCGGGGGTGGACCGGATACAGTTTGCGCAGGGACGGGATCAGGCGTTCGAAGATGATGCGTCCGATGCTGCCTTCCCGGTTGCTGGCCCCGATGACAGCGATGGATTTGGGATTGAAAAGGCGTTTCAGGTCCGGCCGGTTTGGCGTCATCCTGATTGACATCCTTTCCTTTTGCCATGGAGAAATTACGGAGCCGGCGATTAAGAACCGTTTAATGCCTGTGCAAAGGCCGCCGGTGCAAAACCCACATCGGAATAGTGCACAACGCCTTGATCGTCGACCCACTTATATATCGAACCTGCCCCGGCTGCGCTGGTCAGCAGCAACAGGAGTAAAATGGTGGGCCGGATCGTATGCCTCATGACAAAGTTGTCCCCCGGATGGCAGGCGCTACGGTATGTCCAGAACCGCCAGGGTGATCCGAGAGATGCAGACCAGGCGTTCCTGGTCGTCCCGGATGTGAATCTGCCAGATCTGGGTGTAATGGCCGATGTGCAGCGGTTTGACCGTACCGGTCACATACCCGTCACGGACCGACCTCACATGGTTGGCGTTTATCTCGATCCCCACCGCCATCTTTTGGGTCGGGTCGATGCAAAGATAGGCTGCCACGCTGCCCAGGGTTTCGGCCAGGACCACCGAGGCGCCTCCATGCAGAATTCGCGCCGGCTGGACGGTGCGGCTGTCCACCGGCATGCGGGCCTGGATGAAGTCGTCACCGATAGCGGTATACTCGATGCCGATATGCGCGACGAGTGTGTCGGTGGAGCGGGTGTTCAGCTTTTCAACGGTGGTCGATCTCGCCCAAATGCCCATCGGGTCTCCTGTTTCTCCAGGGTGCAAAGGGTGCCTCTGTCCAGCCCTGCGGGGTTATTTGATCCATTTGATTTCGTGCGCGGTTTTCTTTCCGATTACCGTATAGTTCAGATTGGGCGGCATGGACGACTGGGTTTTTGAGAGGGGTATCCGGCTACCCATGATTTCCGCCGCCTGCTGGGGGTAGAGCGGCAGACGATCAGGATTGGCATAGCCTTCGGGGAAAACGGGCTGATGGGTTGCCATGTCATATTTGTCCCGGGCGCCCACGGTATGAAGGATTTCGTGGGCGATAACCACCTGGTTTTTGGGCTCGAGTCGATAATCGGCATAGGCATGTACCACACCGAATAGTCCTTTGCGCATCCCCAGAGAGTTTTCCAATCGATCGGGTGTGCCGGCATCATGATAGACCGTAAAGATTTTGATGTCCGGTGACGGCCCCTCGGTAAAGGTGTCATTCTGATAAACCCAGAAGCGCATTTTGAGACTCCACCAGATGACGGCGAGGGGATTACGGCTCTGGGGCGGCGTCGGCGGCAGCGCTGCCACCGTCGGGGCTAGCCGAATCGTGAATGGCTCCACTAAAGGGAGATCGTGGGCATCGGCCTCTTCAGCAAAAAAATCGGCGATGGGCCGGAACTGTTCCTCGTCCAGGCTGTCGATATAGTGGGTGATGTGCTCCTTCTGGTCACCGTTGATGGGGTAGATGCCGACCCATAGGGGTTCATCCCAATCGGTGGCCCAGCGCCCGGTCATGACGGTATTCATGCCCACGATAAACAGCACCAGCAGAAGGAGACCGATGCGTGCCGTTTTCCAGAGGTTTTTGGTTGACCCCGCAGCATTTTCAGCCGTCGATACGGGTACGGTCACCTTGGCGATCGGGGCCGGCCGAGGTGTCTCGGCGGGTTTGATGAGAAATTCACCGCATTGCAGGCAGGTGGTGGAGCGGCTTTGGGAAAAATGGCAATTCGGGCAAATCACCATGGTCGCATCGCGTGCGGCCACGGCGGCAGGTGGTGGTGCGGTTTCGGTTGGGTCATCGTGGGGTTCGAGTTCAAAAATGACACCGCAGCCCGCCGCCGCTTTCTGGATTTTCCTGGCGGTGGTTTCATCCACATTTTTTCGGATGGTGACGGATTGGCCGGCAAAAAGGGTGTCAACTTTTTCCGGTTTCAGCTTGAAAATCCGGGCCAGTTTTTCCTTGGCTTCGTCAATATCGTATTCAGGCGAGAATTCCCCGTGGAAAACAACATCATACAACATGGCTTGCAACATCCTTGATGGTCCGAAAAGCCGCGCTATCCGTCATTCGGCGGGTTTCTCGGCGTGGTTTGAAAGTCACTTATCGGTGTTTTCGGCGCAAAACTTGAACACGGAGACGGCAGTCTTCCCGTTTCGTGACATGGCGTGTTCGGCCTGCGGTCTCCCTCCCGATAGGATTGGTATAACTATTGGCAATTAATTTAAGAACATATCAAATGGAATCGCGACAGGCAAGTCAAGGTCGGTACGAATTGTCATGACCGGGCGGGTTTATTCATCTCAGCATCCATGATGGCCGCAAGACGGGTTGCCCCATCGTCAGAGGGTTGTCCCCATCGCTGGAGGGCTTCTGTTTTGATGCAACCGTCCGGCTTCGGTCAGGGCCTTCAAAAGCGCTTCCTATGATATGGCCCCGTCATTTTTGGGACGCATGCGTAGGAGGAGGATGGCGACGCTGCCCTCGTCGGAACGGAGGGTATTTCGGGTGATTTCGATGTGGAAATCGGCTTGCATCAACTCCAAGAAGGCGCGGTTGGTCTGGCGCACTTCGCCGGCCAGCAGGATTTCACCGCCCGGCTTTAGGAGGGACTTGAAAAGGCGGTTGAGAGCCGGGAAGTCTTTTTCGTTGTAGATCAATTCCGACCCGACGATGCGGTCGAAGCGGCGTGTCAATGCGGGCTGCAGCCAGTCCAGATGTTGAATACGGTCCTGGGGGCATTGGTTCAGATGGGCGTTGGCCCTGATGAAGTTGAGGGCGTGGGCATCATATTCCGTGATGGTGATGTCGTGCTGAAACACAGCGGCAGCGATGCCCACGACACCCAGACCGGCGCCCAGTTCTATCCAGCGCTGGCCGGCCACCGATGGCGTCGCTGCCAGGCGATGGGCGAGGACCAGGGACGCTTCCCATATTTTGGTCCAGAGGGGAAACTGATGGAAGAGGTCCTCCGGATCTATAAATTGATCCAGGCTCTGTGGCACCAGAAAGCGGAACGGGTGCTTGTTGATGACCGATTCCCTCACCTCGGTCTGATATTGTCGATGAAATGCGTCGATGGAAAACATGGATGGCAGCTCCCCTTTGCTCGGCGAGGATTAGGACAAGCCCAAGTCATTGAATCGGTCTATATCATTTTGGACCGTGTTTGTCAGTGATGGTGTAAACTCGAACACGCCGGGTGTGTTCATGTTCAGGCGATATTTGAACGGAAGGGAGGCGATAGAATAACAGGTGTATTGGCAGGAGGTCTTTTCCCGGGATGAGCATACGGGGTGGCGGGATTGACGTGGCGGCACCGGCAATGATAACAGCATGGGTGTTCCTGTATTTTATTGCCCTGAATTTATTAGTGATTTGTTGTCCGGCAGCGAACCTTGGCGGGGACCCAATCTTAAAGGATGACATCATGGCACCGTTTTCAAAATCAGGCATGTCGCGGGAAGACGTGTTTTCCCGCCTGCAGGCGTTTCGTCAAAACGATATAAAATGGCAGGATGGCCGCGTATTCGGCTACATCTTTGACCCGGGCCAGGCGGTGCAGGACATTGCCAAACAGGCCTACACCATGTTTTTATCGGAAAACGGCCTGGATTTTTCCGTGTTTCAGAGCCTGCTGATACTGGAAAAAGAGTTGGCGGCCATCGGCCGCCGGCATCTGCGGGGCGATGCCGACGTGGTGGGTAATTTTACCTCCGGTGGCACGGAGAGCATCCTGCTGGCGGTCAAGGCGGCCCGCGATTACTATCGGTCCATCCGACCGGAGATAACGGCGCCGGAAATGATCCTGCCCACCACGGCCCATGCCGCCTTTCACAAAGCCGGCCACTATTTGGACGTCAACGTGGTGCGTGTCGCGGTGGATCCAACGACCTTCCGGGCCGATCCGGCTGCCATCGAAGCGGCGATCACGCCGAACACGATCCTGCTGGTGGGGTCGGCGCCGTCCTATTCCCACGGCGTTGTGGACCCTATAGCGGATCTGGGGCGCATCGCCCTCGACCATGAATTGTGGCTGCATACCGATGCCTGCATGGGGGGCTTTCTGCTGCCCTATTTTCGCCGCCTGGGGGCCCCGGTGCCGGATTTTGATTTCACGGTTCCGGGGGTTTCCTCTATTTCCATGGATCTTCATAAATACGCTTACACCCCCAAAGGGGCATCGCTGGTGCTCTACCGCCACAAGGATCTGCGCAAGCATCAACTGTTTGCCTGCTCCCACTGGATCGGCTACACGATTGTTAACAACGCCGTCCAGAGCAGTAAATCGGGGGGGCCGATGGCGGCCGCCTGGGCCGTGCTGAATACGATCGGTGATGACGGCTATCTTGACATTGCCCGCAAGAAATTGGGCGCGACCCAAAAAATTGCGGGCGGTATCGCGGCGATGGTCGGTTTGCGCCTGCTGACGCAGCCGGATATGTGCCTGATCTCTTTTACGACAACGCAGGGCTCCGTGTTTCACCTCGTGGATGAAATGAATGCCCGGGGCTGGTATATTCAGCCGGCGTTGTCGTTTGACAATTCTCCGGCCCATGTTCACCTGTCAATCAATGCCTCGAACGTCGGCCGGGAAGAGGCGCTGCTTGCCGATCTAAAGGAATGCGTGGCGAAGATTGGTACCATGCCGACCGGGGATCTGGTCCAACTGGTTCAAAGCGGGTTAGTCGGCATCGATCTGGCCGGCTTGTCCGAGAAGGAGTTGGCGGACATGCTGGCCCTGGCCGGTATCCGGGATGAGGGCCTGCCGCATCGCATGGCGGATATCAACGGCGTCCTGAATGCCCTGCCCCCGAATGTCCGGGAACAACTCCTGGTTACCTTTGTCAACAATCTTTTCAGCTGAGGCCGCCGTTTTTTACAGGGGCGGCGGACCGCCCGGTCCGACTGGCCGCCAAGGAAAGGATAGACGATGTCGCCGCCATACCCGTTCGACGCCATGCTGGTGTTCGTTTTTTTGTCCGCCATGTTGGTGTGCGGCGTGGTCCTGCGCGCCAGGGTGCGTCTTGTCCAGACATTCCTGTTTCCCAGTTGTCTGGTGGGCGGGGTTCTGGGGTTGGTGCTCGTCCACACGGGTTTGTTTACGATCGACAGATCTGCCGTTGAAGCCCTGGCCTACCATTTTTTTAACGTTTCTTTCATATCGATCGGTTTGACGCCGAACGAAGCGGTGAACGGTTCCAACCGGGGGTGGCGCAAGTTGCGGGGCGCCGGCTGGATGGCGCTGATGCAAGGCCTGACGTTTCCCCTCCAGGCGATACTGAGTGGTCTGATCGTCCTGTTGCTGGGTATGGCCGGGATGGAGCTGTTTCCCACTTTTGGGTTCCTGGTGCCGCTGGGGTTCAATGAAGGCCCGGGCCAGGCCCTGTCAATTGGAAAAGTGTGGGAATCGCTGGGGTTTGGGCATGCCGCCACCATTGGTCTCACCTTTGCAGCGGCGGGCTATTTCTGCAGTTTTTTTATAGGCGTGCCCCTGGTCAACCGCGGCATTCGCAGGGGGCAGGCCGCCTATGGGCCTCGCCGGCTGCCACCGGATTTTATCACCGGTATCTTGCCCCGTGAAGCGACAAATGCATCGGCTGGCCAATTGACCCTTCACAGCGGCAATGTCGACACCCTGGCGTTTCAAATGGCACTGGTGGGCATCGTCTACGGCCTGACCTATGGACTCGTGCGCTTGTTGGGGACCCTGATGCCGGCCGACGCAGCGGCTATTCTATGGGGGTTTTTCTTTTTTTTCGGTCTGGCCGTTGCCTTCATTCTCCGGAAGGGAATGCAGGTCTTGGGCGTTGCCCATCTTGTGGACGATGGCATTCAGCGTCGCATCACAGGGTGGTCGGTGGATTATTTGATCGTTGCCACGGTGGCGGCGATTCAGTTGGAGATTGTATGGCAGTATGGCATGCCGATAGGCGTGATGGCGGTGGCCAACGGTATCATGACAACCCTCCTGGTGGTATGGCTCGGGCGGCGGTTGGCGGAATTTCCGCTGGAGCGGACGGCGGCCATCTATGGGACGGTAACCGGAACGGTGTCCTGCGGCTTGTTGTTGCTGCGCATCAGCGATCCGGATTTTCGTACACCGGTGGCTTTTGAAATAGCCTTGATGAACGTTCTGGTGCTGCCCATCGTGGGGGGCTGCACCATCCTGGTCAATGCCCCCTTATGGTGGGGATGGCACATCGGTTTGACGATGATGGTTTTCGCCGCCATTTCCGGTGTGGTACTGGGGGCGATGGTCCTGCTGGGTTATTTAGGCCGCCGCCGAATGTCATTATCGATCTCGGAAAAGGCGTAGCCTCCCATACTGGTTTTGTGTACGATGTTTCTTGCTTTCCGGACCGTCATATACGCGTGTAGGGTTGAGATCGATTCATAGGACGTGAAAGGAGGTGGCCGATGAGTGGTCGTGCCGGTCGTTGGATGACGATGATGCTTCTGGCAATGCTGGTGAGCCTGCACGCGTGCGCCCGGAGTGTGACGGAAGTGCGCTATGTTGCGGTAAACGCCCATTTTAGCCTGCTGATCGCCAGCGATGCCAGTGCTTTCAAAGATGCTGTTCGGGGGCGGGTGTTCGATCACTACAAACCTTCGGGCAATGTCGAGGTGGTGAACATCGGAAGCCTGAAGACACGAAAGGCCGAAGATTTCGATGCCGTCCTGATCATCGACACCTGCCTGGGATGGTCCCGCTTTAACCCGTCCATGAAGGCTTTTTTAGACGGTGCCCAAGATCCTGACCGCGTCGTTCTTTTCATGACCGTGGACGACACGGAGTGGGATTTCACCTACCAGGGTGTCGATGCGATCACCGCGGCGTCCACGATTGAGGATGAGGCCCGAGTGGCGGCCATCTTGATCCAAAAACTCGACCATATCCTGCAGGCGCGAACACCGTAGCCGGACACCGTCGGGGCGAACTCGGCTCGAAGATATCCGCCTGGAAACGTAACTAAACCGTTTAAGGCTTTTGTCCTCCAAAGGAGGTTTGCGATGACCATCAACGTTACCTGGTTAAGTCATTCCTGTCTGCTCATCGATACGGGAGATGCCACGCTTTTGGTGGACCCGTTCATCACCGGCAACCCGCTGGCACCGATTTCCGTGGACGCGATCCAGGCGGATTACATTCTGGTGTCGCACGGCCACGGTGACCATGTGGGGGATACGGTTGCCATTGCGCAGCGCACGGGGGCCACGGTCATCTCCAATTTCGAAATTCACAACTGGCTGTTGGCCCAGGGCGTGGAAAAAGCGCATCCCCAGCACATTGGCGGCGGGTTCGACTATCCTTGGGGACGCGTCAAACTGACCATCGCCCACCATGGTTCGGCCCTGCCGGATGGATCCTACGGCGGCAATCCTTGCGGTTTCCTGTTTTATATTCAGGGCAAGAAAATCTATCATGCCTGTGATACGGGGTTGTTCTACGATATGAAGCTAATCGGTGAGGAGGGAGTTGATCTGGCGGTACTGCCCATCGGCGACAACTTTACCATGGGGCCGGACGACAGCTTGCGGGCGGTTAAGTTGATCGAACCGGCCTGCGTTTTACCGATTCATTACAATACCTTTGACGTTATTCAACAGGACGCCATGGCTTGGAAAACCCGTGTGGAGCAGGAAACCAACACGAAGGTGGCGGTTCTGGCACCGGGCGAATCACTGGCGCTGTGACGTTGCCGGAGGGGTGCTGCGGCGTTTTCGCAAGACCGTCATGATCAGCGAAAAGAAATGGACCGCGAGGGGGTGGCGCCTATGGGTCTAAGATCGACCGCAGTTTCCGTGACAGGGTCCCCAAATCGAAGGGTTTCTGGATAAAGCCCCGGCACCCTCGCTGTAAAATGTCGGAGGCCTGGCCGTTGAGACTGTAACCGCTGGAGAGCAGTACGCGGATATCCGGATCGATGGCTTTCAAGGCATCGTACGTTTGGCCGCCCCCCATGGTCGGCATGACCATATCCAGAATGACCAGATCGATCCCATCCTGTTCCCGGCGGTAGCGCTCGATCGCTTCCTTGCCGCTGCCGGCTGTTTTGACACGATAGCCAAGTTTTTCGAGCAGTTTTTGCCCGACCTCAAGGATCATTTTTTCGTCGTCCACCAGCAGGATGGTTTCCTTGCCGGGACGGATATCGTTCGTGGCGGTTTTTGCCTGTGAAACGCTTTTTTCGGAGGCGGGGAGATAAATATTGAAGGTCGTCCCGCGCCCCTTTTCACTGTAAACCGTGATCTGGCCGGCGTGGTTGCGGAGAATGCCGAAAACCGAGGCCAAGCCCAAACCAGTGCCGCGGCCCATTTCGCGGGTCGTGAAAAACGGCTCAAAAATACGGTCGCGGGTGGCGGCATCCATGCCGCTGCCCGTGTCCGTCACCGCCACTTTCACATAATTGCCCGGCGTCAGGTCCGCCGGACGGATATCTTCGGGCGCAAACGAAACATTGGCCGTCTTGAGATACAAATCACCGCCGGCCGGCATGGCCTGCCAAGCGTTGACATAGAGATTCAGCAGGACCTGTTCGATTTGTCCCGGGTCGACTTCCACGGCACAGAGGCCTGGGTCAAAAGCGGTTTGAATGCGAATTTCCTTGTGGGTTCGTCCAAACATCCGGGCCGAATCGGCGACCAGGTGGTTTAAGTCGACGGGCCGGACCTCGTATTTCCCGCCCCGGGCAAATCCCAGCAATTGTCGGGTCAAATCGACCGCGCTGCGGACATAGGCCTGGATCCCCTGCAGGTGTTCGTAATGCGGGTGATCACCGGTCGTATCGGTTAGCATGAGAGAGTTGCGGCCCTGGATTCCCATGAGCAGGTTGTTGAAGTCGTGGGCGATGCCGCCGGCCAGGGTGCCAATCGCTTCCATTTTCTGGGCATGGCGCAACTGGGTTTCGAGTTTTTTGCGCTCCTGAGCGGCCGCTTTGAGGTGGCTGATGTCGCGGGTAATGACAAGCGCGTGCGGCACCTGCTCAAGGGCGAAGACCTTGGCGGACACCAGACCGGTGCGAACACGGCCGTCACGGGTTTTAAATTCCGCTTCCAGGTTGCTGACAGCACCATGCTCCGTCAGAGCGGCCAGCATCTGCAGCCGTTGTTCCGCGTGATGCCAGAGGCCGATTTCCCCCGCGGTGGTGCCGATGATTTCCTGGCGTGAATAACCGGTGTGGGATGCAAAGGCGTCGTTGATGTCCACACAGCAACTGTCCGATACCCTTATGATGGCCACCGGGTCGGGAATGGTTCGATAGACCGTACGAAAACGCGCTTCGCTTTCCTTCAGAGCGGCTTCGGCCTTTTTCAGTACGGTAATGTCAGTGTAAAGGGCAACGACACCCCGCAGTGCATTTTCGACGTAGATGGGTGACCCGGCCGCAATGACCTGAATCGGGCGACCGTCTTTGCGATAGCGAACAGTCTCGAACGGTTGGAGCACTTTTCCGGCGATAACATCACGGGTGCGGGCATTGGCTTCTTCGACCACGTCCGGACGCGTCACCAGATCATCAAGATTACGACCGACGGTTTCGTTACGGTCATATCCGAACATTTTTTCGGCGGCTGGATTCCAGTCTATCACATGGTGGCGGTCATCCAGCGTGACAATGGCATCCGGTGCGTGATAGAGAACCGACTCCAGGAACTTCTGGCGCCGTTGCATATCGAGTTCGGCTTGCCGGCGTTCGGTAATATCCTCCGCCATACCGATAATCCGGAGGACCTGACCGTCGGCATCGCGAATGGCAAAGCCCCGGTCCACGATCCAGCGAACGGTGCCGTCGGGTCGTAAGATCCGGTATTCATGCGATGCACTCTGGCGTGAGGCGGCGATGGCACGGAAAGCGGCTTCGGCACGATCACGGTCATCCGGGTGAATGCTTTCGCGCCATTCTTCGTGACGGCTGTATAGCTTCTCCAGCGGACGGCCCCAGACATGTTCGTAAGCCGGGCTGACATAGATCAGGCGTTGCGCCACCCAATCGAAAACCCATACGACGCTTTGATTATGGGACGTTACTTCAGCGAAAAAGGCGGCGGCATCCTGGGGAAGGGTGTTGTAGTGCTCGGATATGCTGTCGGATGTTGCGGTCATGGTACAGGCTTTTTTAAAACGGCCCGATAGGGTGATGAAACTATCGCGGCAACCGTCTGGTTACAGTGAACGTGCGTGCGTATTAGGGTGAAAACCGACACCCTGCTTTTCTGCGGGACTATAGAGGAAATCCGCGTACGGTGCAAATGGTGTCCATTGTAAACGATCAAAAAGACACATCTTGCCATGGGGTTGTTTGATACCGACGCTGAAATGTCGTTTGGGAATGGTTCGACCGTTCCTGTTGCCAGGTGGCCAGACAGGCCCGCCCTGTGAATGACATGGGCCGCTAGGGTGACGTAAAAAATGGCACGGAACTCGCAGATGCCATCACCGTGGCCGCCTTGGGGTCGGATGACAAAGGACGTCTCCGACAGCCGGTAAATAACACCATACCATTCAAGGGGGCTCGCTTGATTTTAAAACCGAAATTCGTTACTAGGGTTGCACTAAAAACGGCCGCGTCCCATTAAGCTTGCCCGCCCCAAAAAGGCTTTTTATTCAAAAAAGGGCTGTTCCTTGTCGGTGGGCCAATCGGATTCATTGGCCATTATCACCGGGCGGCATGGCCTGAGCGACCTCGAATCGGACGGACAGTAGTGAAGGAATTTCTAAAATGAAGACACACGACATCAAGGCCGCCATTACCGGGATTCATGCCTGGGTACCTGAGCATGTCCTGACCAACGCGGCATTATCCACCATGGTGGATACCAGCGACGAGTGGATTACGGCCCGCACGGGGATCAAGGAACGGCGGATATTGAAAGGCCAAGATCAGGGGACCTCGGTAATCGGTATTGCCGCGGTCAACGGCCTGCTGGAAAAAACCGGCACCGATCCGAAGGATATCGACCTCTTGATTTGTGCGACGACCACACCGGACATGCCTTTTCCGGCCACAGCCAACATTATCACGCACGCTGTGGGCGCCGGAAATGCCTTCAGTTTCGACCTGCAGGCGGGGTGCTCGGGGTTCCTCTATGGCCTCAGCACCGGAGCGCAATTCATTGAAAGCGGTCGCTGCCGGAAGGTGGTGGTGGTTGGCGCCGATAAGATGTCGTCCATTATCGATTACGAAGACCGCACAACCTGCATCATTTTTGGTGATGGTGGGGGTGCCGTGCTGCTGGAGCCGTCACGCGAAGGGGTCGGGGTGCTGGATGCGATCCTTAAATCCGATGGTGCCGGCGCACCCTATTTACACATGAAAGCGGGTGGAAGCCGTCGGCCGGCTAGTTTGGAGACGGTGGCGGCACGGGAACACTATGTTTATCAGGAGGGTACCACCGTTTATAAATTTGCGGTCAAAAGCATGGTGGATGTGGCGGTGAAGATCATGGAGCGCAATCATCTGAATCCCGAAGATATTGCGTTTCTAGTGCCGCATCAGGCCAACAAACGCATTATTGACGCGACCGCCGAAAAAATGGGGATCGGACAAGACCGGGTCATGCTCAACATCCATAAATATGGCAACACCACCAGTGGCACGATTCCGCTCTGTCTTTTTGAGTATGAAGATCGGCTGCGGGAGGGAGACAACCTTGTGCTGGCCGCGTTCGGGGCCGGGTTCACGTGGGGGGCGGTTTACCTGAAATGGGCCTACTGACGGACGGTGGCCTTGCAGGGTGAGACCAGATGTCAGGGGTGCGGCCGTGTGTGCCATTCCCGGATGGTGCTCGCCGGGAAGGGGCGAAGCATTTGCCGGTCGGCGCCATCCGAGAGGGCGGGATCAACAATAAAATGGTCGACATCCCTCGAACGTTATAAATCGATTCTTTCAATGGCGGCCACTTCCAGATTTTCACCAAAAGTGACGGCCACCCGGTCGCCGGCGCCGATGTCGCGCAGACGGTCGCGATGGATACCGTAAAGCGCCAAAAGGGAGCCGCTGTCCTGCGAAATCAGAATATCTCCCGTGACATGACTTACCGCCAATATCGTTCCGGTGACGGCCTTGCTGCTTGCCGTGGGCGTCGATGGTGTTTCATCCGTGGCTGCCCGTGTAGCTGTCAGCAAAATAGCCGCCATCAGTAAAAAAACGATCGATTTTTTCATAGCGCCGCTCCCCCTGGAAACTGGCTGCACTCAAAGATGCCATATCATGCTTGACCAAGTGGTTGCATGGCGCGTCGTTAACGCGCGGGCGTTGCAACGGACGGTTAAACGGATGCGGTTTCAGTCCCCGGAAGGCGACGTCGGTCACGGCCCGGATCAGTTCGGTACGGGTGAAGGGTTTGTTTAAAACCCCCGCGCAATGGGTTTTTTGTTCATCATCCAGGCGCTGTTGATAAGGACCGGGGTTTCCAGTCATGTAAATCACAGACGTATCCGCATGGGTTTTGCGGATCGATTGCATCATGGATAGGCCGTCCAGCCAGGGCATCTCAATATCGGTAATGACGAGGTCCGGTCGGATATCATAAAAGGCGGCCAAACCTTCTTTACCGTTGGTCGCCGTAAAGACCTCCTGATGATCTTGCGTAAGAATGGCTTCGATAACGGATAGAATGATACGGGTATCATCGACAACAAGCATTTTCATACCAGGGCTCCTTCCCAAAGACTCACAATGATCCGCCTGCCCTAATCAAAGCAAAAGGCATACCATCCAACTTAACATGCTGACTATATGGATAAATTTGTTGTTTTGCGGTTTCAGAAAGGCGTCCTGTTGACTGCAAAAACCTACAACAGGATCGGATAGGACAACGGCCAAAAATATCATAAATATTTGTATTTATGTAGAATAATGACCGATGTAGGATATTTCATTCGCTTTGTGTATGGCAAATGACACATTTTATGGGGTGTAGATTTCCAATCCGGTTTTCTGTCGGTGGGGTGTCCCGTCCTATGAGCCATCCTTTCCGAAAGGCACACCAAAACCATGACGAAATCAGTCCCTTCATCAATGACCGCATTCCAACCGGCACCCCGTCAGCATCGCATCCAGCCGCTCCTCGATTTCGACGCTTGGGATGGACTTTAGTGGGCCTCTATGTAGGTGTTTTTCTTCATGTTGGATATTTTGAGTGTCGGCCGCTATAATAAAAAATTCAATTATATTAATAGGATAAAATTTTTTGACCGATTGGCATCGCCTTTGCTTTGTTGGGGACTGCCCGTCAATGCGGAAGGAGCCATGGTGGTTTTTTTCGATCGGCAGCATGGACGTTTTGCACGATCCGGTGGACTGGCCATCCAGAGCCGGCGGGCAGCAAACCGTAAATAAATGAAGGAGGTTCGAAAATGAAACGAAACGTAATTCTAATAGTGGTTGGATTGACCCTGGCCGTTCTTTTGGCCGGCACCGGATGGGCCGCAAGCGCAGCGTCTCCCGAAGAAGTTCAGCTGACGGGTACCATCCTGCAAGGTGGTCTTCTGGTCGACGATCAGGGACAAGAATATCAGATGGCCAAGGATGGCGGCGCCATGGAACTGGACGCTCAAGTCGGACAGAAAATCGAAGTCAAGGGCACTGTCATGGAAGACAATGACGGAAAGAAAGTGATTAAAATCAACGACTACAAGGTCGTAACGGAATAATGTCATGATGTCGACCATTGGGGAATGGGAGACACCTTGACCGTCATGATGTGCAGAGGGGCGAACCGCCCCTCTGCGCTGGCTCATCCAACGCGTTTCGGCATGAACAGAAAACAGCCGCGTAAAAAGCCGCTATCGACCTAACGTCGCTTGTCCGTGCCGACGGCGCATGTTTTTTAGAAGACCCCTCCCGGTACGATACCTCCTCCCCCCAAGCGCATGACTTTGTGCGTTCATGAAAAGACATCCTGTATCGGTGGCGATTCGAAAGCGGTAATGCGTCACCGTTGGGCTAGCCTATGGTCAGCCGGCAGATCGAAAATCAGTTGGATTCAGGGCATACTTTTTCAGCAAGGCATAGAGATCGGCTCGGTATTTGCCGGCTAATTTAGCGGCCTGGCTAATGTTCCCCCGGGTCAATTCCATCAGTTGAATCAAATACCGTCGCTCAAAGGATTCCTTGGCGTCCTTCAATGGTTTCAGGTTTTCATCGGTGCTGACCTGCATGGGGTTGCGCAGAATAACCCCGGCATCGATGACGGCATCATCCGACATGGCCACCGCACACTCGATCGTGTTTTCGAGTTCACGCACATTGCCAGGCCAGTCATGGGCCATCATCTTTTTCAGGGCGGCGGGGGTAAACCCGTTGATGGACTTTCCCATTTCCAGGCTGATTTTTTCGAGAAAATGATGGGCCAGCAGCGGGATATCTTCTTTGCGCTCCTTGAGAGAGGGCAGTTTGATCAAAATCACATGAATACGGTAGAAAAGATCTTCCCGAAACGCGCCTTTTTTGATTTCGGTTTCCAGGGATTTGTTGGAAGCGGCGATAATGCGAATGTCCACCTGAATGGTCTCACTGCCGCCCAGGGGAAAAAAGGACCGTTCTTCCAGCGCCCGGAGCAGCTTGACCTGCATGGTTGGGGGCATGTCGGCGATTTCATCCAGAAAAAACGTCCCCCCATCGGCTTCGGCGAGTAGGCCCTTTTTGTCACGGTTGGCACCGGTAAAGGCTCCCTTTTGATAGCCGAACAGTTCGCTTTCCAGCAACGTTTCCGGAATGGCGGCGCAGTTGATGGCGACAAAGGGACCGTCACGGCGGGAACTTGCCAGATGGAGTGATTTGGCAATGAGTTCCTTGCCCGTGCCGCTGTTGCCTTCGATGTAAACACTGGCATCGGTATTGGCCGCCTGGGAAACTTGTTCCAGTACGTGCTGGATGGCCGTACTGTTGCCGATGATGTTGTCAAATCGATAACTGTCACGAACCAACCGACGCAGGTGTTTGACTTCGGTGGACAACCGCCCCTGGGCGAGGGCCTTGTCCACTTGGGCTAAAAGGGCATGGCCGTCAAAGGGTTTCGTGAGATAGGTGTAGGCGCCCCGTTTCATGGCCGCGACGGCTGTGTCGATGGAGCCATAGGCGGTCAGAATGATCACCGGCAGGCCGGGAATCCGATGACAGAGGGTTTCCATCAGGGCCATGCCGTCTTCATTTTTCAGTTTGAGATCGATCAGCGCCAGATCCACCCGGTCCGTTTTGCTTCGGGCCAGTGCTTCAGCAGCATCAGAAGCGGTGGTCACGTGGTGCCCGTCGCTCACGAGGCGCATGCGCAGAACCTGCAAAATGCTATAATCATCGTCCACTACCAGGATACGAGCCATAAGCTACCTCACGCGCAGTAGGGTGTTTGGGCAGGATGATAGGGAAGGCGTCATTCCAGATTCAGGTCGATGGCCTTCATCTGCTGCAGCCGCTCCTCCAATAGGCGGCGTTTCGCCGCTTCCGCCTTGAGCTGTTGTTTCAACGCCAGGGATGCCGTCTGCATCTGCGCCAGAGACTGTTCGTTTTCTCCAAGCTGCGCGATCAAGGCCCGCCATGTCGTGGCAGCGGCTAGCAGCGGCGAGTCCGGATATCGATCCTCAATCCGGCGGAAGCAGACATCGGCACGATGGATGTCCTGGCGTGGATTGCC
The DNA here is from genome assembly GCA_020444045.1 of Deltaproteobacteria bacterium. Taxonomy (GTDB): domain Bacteria; phylum Desulfobacterota; class Desulfobacteria; order Desulfobacterales; family UBA5852; genus JABZFP01. The sequence continues at coordinate 250,455 of JAHLLS010000001.1, read as the reverse complement.
CGGATGTACCCATACCATTCCCAATAGATAGAAGGCCCGGTCATCCGCTTGTCCGGGAAATCGTTCAAGCTGCAGACAGGCTTCCCGGCGGGCGGCCTCATATTCGCCTTCCAGCAGCAGGACATCACCTTCCAATAGAATGCGACCGGTGTCCGAGAGGGACGGGGCGTGACTTTCCATGGGAGGCAGACCGGTTGTGCAGGCCCCCAAAAGGAGACCGCCCATCAGACCACCGGCAAGGTAAAGCAGAAAACGCTTCCGTTTCCGGGCTGACTTGTGGCCCATATTTTTCCTCCATGCGCCATGACGATGTGTTTGGCAATCGACAGGCCGAGGCCGGTGCCCCTTTCTGTTTCCTGCCCGCTATCGATGCGGCGGAATTTGTCAAAAATGGTTTTCAGCGCGTTCTGGGGTATACCGCAGCCGGTGTCGCTGATCTGCACCTGCAAAAACCCTGTGTTTTCGATATCCTCCTGCAACGCGATGCATACCTTACCGCCGGCTTCCGTGAATTTGAGCGCATTGCCCAGCAGGTTTTCCACCAATTGGTATAAGCGGTCCGGATCGGCATGCACCTTTGGCAGGGCGTCGTTGGGTGTGAGTTCCAGCAAAATTTCCTTGGCCACCGCGATGGGCGCCAGTTTCAGGATACAGGAGCGCACCACGGGCAGAATAGCGATCGTTTTAAAGGCATAATCCATCATCTGCGCTTCCATGCGGGACAAATCCAGCATGCGGTTGATGGATTTGATCAAGCGGTCGCATTCATCTTTGACAATGGTCAACAGCTGATCCTGGGAGTCCAGCCGTTCACGGAAGCACCCTTCCAGCAGCATGCTGGAGGCTTCCCGAATGGCGGTCAGGGGCGTGCGAAGCTCATGGGATACGTGATAAATAAAATCTTCTTTCATGTCGTTGAGCTCCTGCAGGCGATCGCACATCCGATTGAAGTCCCGGGTCAAGGCGGCAATTTCCGGGGGCGATTCAATCGGCGGCAGGGTGCTGAAACGGCTGTTGGCCACATCGTGGGTCTTTAGCTGAAGGCGTTGAATGGCGTGATTGATACGGCGGGCATTGATAAACGAGACAAACAGTCCGATCAATCCACCGATGCCAATCGTAATGATCCCGACACGGATGACCGTGACGCTGATGTGGCTGGACAGCAGAATTTTCTGATCCCGGGCCTGGCGGGCTTCCCCCATGATGGTCTGCAGGGATAAGCGAATCTGATCGAGCACTTCGGCCTTACGGTCATGATAGATATCCGGTTGTCGGCTGCCGTCTCCCGGCATGCGTTCCCTTTCCCGATCGATGAGGTCGAAATAGGCGGTGCTCAGGGTGCCGATGTCATCGAGGATCGCCTGTAGCGTGTCCGATTCGAGATGGTTCTGCATGGTCAGTTGCGAAGATAAAAAGCGGGTGCGAATTTCCTGAAAACGCGTGAAAAAGGCGGCATCGCCGGTTACCAGGTGTTTTTTTTCAAACCGGGCCAGGGATACGGCCATGCTGTCGAGGCTTTCAGCCAGGCGGACGGTTTCACCGTCCCGCATGACGACGGCCCAGGTCAGTTGATTCAGACGGTTGAGTTGCACCGCAACATAGACCCCCAGCCCGATCAGCAGGATCACAAAGAGGCAATAGCCCAAGCTTAATCTTTTAAAAATAGTGAGTTGCATGATGTGCCGGACTATTTAAGCAAGGATCAGGCCAGGGAAAGCCTTGCCATAGCTGGCGCGGCTTGGCGTGGATTACAAGTTTGCCGGATCGGGATGAGGCAGAAAGGATATGCACATTATAATACGGTTTGGGGGGAGGTTTATCAGCGTCGGATGGGGACTAATCGAAGTCTATGCCGATGTCGGGAAGGGGTTTTAAATTTTTTTCGCGGTCCACACACACCAGATGGATTTCGGCCTGAACGGCGGCCCTGGCCGCCCCCGGCCGCCAAGCTTCCTGCTGCCAGACCAGGCGGTAGTCGCTGTCCTTGCGCACGGTGGAAACGATATCCAGGGTGTCCCCAAATTCGGCACCGTCCAGGAAGCTCACATTGGCCTTGTAAACCGCAAATCCCAGTCCTTTTTTCTTCCAGAGCGCCACCAAAGCGTCGGGGCTGATCACACTTTCCCGGGCGCGTTCGAAATATTTAAGGTAGTTGGCGTGATAGACCACGCCGGAGTGATCGGTGTCTTCATAGTAAACCTGCACTTGGAAGCGATAGGTCCGTCGGGTCATGGAAAACCATCCGTTTCATCAATTGATCGGTGATGCGGCCCCTTGCCTTGGAGCGGCAGGGCGGCCAAGAATGCTTTATAACAAATGATCACCATTGCGGGTGACGACGAAAAGGCCGATATGGGCCAGTAAATTGGCGCACAGCCGCGCCGCCAGATGCCGACGCCATTTATTCATGATCAGATCGTATTCCGCCACGATGCGCAAATTTTCTTCCCGACAGAAAGCCCTGAAATCGCGGATCGTCAGCACGCGGATATTCGGGGTGTTGTACCACTCGAAGGGCAGGGCCGGCGATTTGGGAGCTCGGCCGCCAAAAAAAATACCGGCCCGCAGGGCCCAATAGCCAAAATTGGGGAAGCCCACAATGCCGAAACGGCCGATGCGCATCATTTCCCTTATGACGATCTGCGGGTTCTTGACGACCTGAAGGGTCTGGTTGAGGATGACATAGTCGTAGGCGTTGTCCGCAAAATCGGCCAAGCCTTCGTCCAGATCGCCCTGGTAGACTGGAAGGCCCAGCGCCATGCCGCCCGCCAGGCGCGACCCGTCGATATCGACCCCCCGTCCACGAACCTTTTTGCGGGTCACCAGTTCCCCTAAGAGCGCACAGTCGCCGCAGCCCAGATCCAGCACATGGGCCTCCCCGGGAATGATGGCCGCGATGATGTCCCAGTCGGTCTGACTCAGGGTGTTGACGTAGTTAACCTGTCGACGATCGTCTTGCAATGGGCTGGCTCCTCTGGCTGCCGTCAAGAAAGGCGGACGTGACCCGCGTGAGCTGGTCGATGTCGATTAAAAAGGCATCGTGCCCGTGGGGGGAATCGATGTCAACGAAAGATACATCCCGGTCTGTGGCGATCAAGGCGCGCACGATTTCTTTGGACTGGGCGGTGGGGAACAACCAGTCCGAACTGTAGGAGACCACCAGAAAACGCGCGGCGGCGCCTGCAAAGGCCTCCTTTAGCGGTCCGTACGTCCGTGCGATATCGAAATAGTCCATGGCCTTGGTGATATAGATATAGCTGTTGGCATCGAAGCGCTCGGTAAAGCGCGTCCCCTGGTGATTAAGGTAGGATTCCACCGCAAACTCGTGGTGAATATCGTAGCTCAGGCGATCGGCCGACTGCAGCCGGCGACCGAACTTGTTGTTCAGGGAGATTTCCGAAAGATAAGTGATGTGGGCCACCATCCGTGCGCTGGCCAGGCCGCGCACCGGTCCGGCGGTATCGTAATAATGGCCGTCCTGCCAGTCGGGATCGGTGGTAATGGCATGCCGCCCCACCGCGTTGAACGCAATGCCCTGGGTGGAAAGTTGGGCGCCGGCGGCGATGCAAATGACGGCGTGCACATTTTCCGGGTAGCGCAGCGACCACTCCAGGGCCTGGAAACCTCCCATCGATCCGCCCACCACACAGAACAGGCGCTCGATGCCCAGGTGGTCCACCAAACGTTTCTGGGCTGCCACCATATCGCCGATCGTGATCAGCGGAAAATCGCTGCCATAAGGTTTTCCCGTCGTGGGGTTGGTCGTATTCGGTCCGGTGGACCCTTTGCAGCCGCCGATGACATTGGCACTGATGACCCAATAGTGCTCGGTGTCGAAGGCCTTGCCCGGCCCGATCATGTTGTCCCACCACCCGACCCGTTTGTCATGCGGGTCGTGAATACCGGCGGCATGGGCATCACCGGACAGGGCATGGCAGATCAAAATGGCGTTGGTGCGGTCTTCGTTCGGCGTGCCGTAGGTTTCATAGACCAGCTCGACCGGACCCATCGCGCGGCCGGAATCCAGCACCAGCGGGTCCTCCTGGCTGCCGAAGACAAACCGCCGGGGTTCGACCTGGCCCACCGAATGGCGTTCGATGAACATCACATTTATCCTTTTATCAAGAGCCACTTGGCTGCAAATGACTTCACCCTACAGGGTACAGGCCACACCGGTTTCCAGGGCCTGATGCAGATCGGCAATGATATCGTCTACATCTTCGATACCGATGCTGAGCCGGATGAAATCCGGGGTAACCCCGGCCGCCTGCTGTTCCGCTTCTGTCAACTGCTCGTGGGTGGTCGAGGCCGGGTGGATCACCAAGGTCTTGGCATCGCCGATGTTGGCCAGGTGGCTGATGAGGCCGAGGCTTTCAATAAATTTAACGGCCGCCTTCTGACCGCCTTTGATGCCAAATCCCACCAGGGCGCCTTGGCCGTCCGGCAGATACTTGTCCTTGAGGCTGTAGGTCGGTGACGACGCCAGGCCGGGATAACGCACCCAGGTGACACACGGGTGTTCCTCCAGAAATGTGGCGACCTTTAAGGCATTTTCCGAATGTCGGGCCATGCGCAGGTGAAGTGTTTCCATGCCCTGCAAAAACATCCAGGCGTTGAAGGGGCTGAGGGCCGCCCCCATATCCCGCAGTCCCAGGACCCGCGCGCGCAGGATAAAGGCCATGGCACCAAAGGTGTCGACAAACCGCAGGCCGTGATAGGCGGGCTCCGGGTCGTTAAAAGAGGGAAAGCGACCGGAGCCCTGCCAGTCAAACTGGCCGGAATCGACAATCAGGCCGCCGATGGAGGTGCCGTGCCCGCCGATGAACTTGGTGGCGGAATGTACCACAATGGCGGCGCCGTGCGTGATCGGTCGGTTGAGAAACGGTGTGGTCACCGTATTGTCCACCACCAGCGGGATGCCGTAATGCCGGCCCACGGCGGCAATTTTCTCGATGTCGATGATGTCGAGTTTGGGATTACCGATGGTTTCGACGAAAAACGCCTTGGTGCGGTCCGTGACGGCCTTTTCCCAGGCGGTGATATCGTTGGGGGGCACAAAGGTGACGCCGATGCCCATTTTTTTGAAGGTATGCGTGAACAGGCTCACCGTTCCCCCGTAAAGATCGGTGGAAGCCACGATGTCGTCGCCGGCTTGGGCCAGGGTCAGGAGGGTCAGGGTTTCGGCGGCCTGGCCGGAAGCGACGGCCAGCGCACCGACGCCGCCTTCCAGGGCGGCAATCCGCTGCTCCAGGGCGTCGGTGGTGGGGTTCATGATGCGGGTGTAGATATTGCCGAACTGGCGCAGGCCGAAGAGATCGGCGGCATGCTGCGTGTTTTCGAACACGTAGGAGGAGGTCTGGTAGATGGGGACGGCACGCGAATGCGTGTCCTTGTCCGGTGAATGGCCGGCGTGAATGGCGCGAGTTCCTAAACCATATTGATCTTCACTCATAAGGGAAATCTCCTTTTTTGAAAATAAAAAACCTCCCGTCAAAGGGAGGTTCGATTCCATTGGTCGTATCACCTCATGTTCCCCTTGCGGGCTGGATTTGGCACCTTGTGGATCAGGTTGCCGGGCGGTCGTCAGGCCAGTTCCCTATCGCCTCTCAACATGAATATGTTTCGAAAAAGGATAGGCGTTTTTAGGCGCCTGTCAAGTTCTTTAGCAGAACGACTTATCTGACGCCTCCCCCTTACGAAGCCATTGGCTGATTGCAGTGCTACTTAAGATTTTTCTTGACAATCGAGACATGATAAGTTTAGCGTTTAATTTAAATTTACATATATTAATATAATATTACGTATTTTTAAAATTTATCGATAGATAAAAATATGTATAATATTATTGAATTTAATCATAATATGAATTTTACAAAGCTTTATTATGACAAATTTTTCCCGATTAAAGTGGTTTATCGTTAAACTGTTTTTATCGTTTAACTACGTTAATATGGCTTGGTTTTTAAGCCGACAAGTGGATGGACATACACAAGGAGGAACTAATCGTGAATGGAAAGCTACTCACCCTTAAATCTGCTAATTTACTGTTGGCCGGATTTGGCGCCCTGGAACAGATGGGCGTCGAGGCCAAGACTCTGGACGTTAAAAAAGCCTTGATGGTTACCGATCAGGGTATTTTGAAAAGCGGCATTGGCGCGAAGGTCAAAGCAGTTCTGGAGGCCAATGACGTTAAAGTGGATCTGTTTGACGGTGTTCAGTCTGATCCGGACATCGCCTGTTGCGAAGCATGCATCAATAAAGCCAAAAGTGGCACGTATGATCTCATCGTGGGCATTGGCGGCGGCAGTTCCATGGATATTGCAGCGATTACCTCGGTGATGTGTACCAATGATGGTGCCGTTCAAGACTATTTTGGGGTCAACCTGTTAAAGAAACCGGGCATACCGACGTTTCTGGTGGCCACGACTTCCGGTACCGGTGCCGAAGTCACCCCCAACGCCATCTTGACCGACACCGACGCCAAGTTGAAAAAAGGGATCGTCAGCCCCTTCATTCTTCCGCGGGCTGCGGTGGTGGATCCCACGCTGACGGTGTCGATGCCATCGCGGGTTACATCTTTTACGGGAATGGACGCCCTGACCCATGCGATCGAATCCTTCACTTCGATGAACGCCACGCCCCTGACGGATATGTACGCCCGGGAGGCCATCCGGCTCATCGGTCGGAGCCTGCGGACAGCGGTTGCCCGGGGGGACAAACTGGAGGCCCGCTACGAGATGTCCATCGGCAGCCTTTACGCCGGGATCTCCCTGGCCAATGCCGGGGTTGGGGCCGTACATGCCTTGGCCTACCCGCTGGGCGGAGAATTCAATGTCCCACACGGTATCGCCAATGGCATGCTGCTGCCCTACGTCATGGAGTTCAACGTACTGGGGGATATTCCCAAGTTCGCGGAAGTGGCGGCGTTGATGGGCGAGAACGTTTTGGGACTCTCGCAGATCGAACAGGCCCAGTGCGCGGTGGAGGCGGTTAAGGACCTCGTGGCGGACATCGACATGCCCAAAACGTTGGCGGAAATTGATATTCCCAAAGAAGCGCTGCCCCGGCTGGCTGAGGCCTCGATCGATGTGACGCGGCTGATGAACAACAACCCGCGAACGGTCAAGGTCGATGATGCGCTGCAAATTTTTGAAAATGCTTTTGGAGCGTAACGGAAAGATGCAGTTCACTTTTTTCGGTCCATTAAAGAAGATTGCCGGGAGGGATGGACTGAGGGTCGATCATGATGATGCCATATCGTTACGAACGCTGGTCCTTGATCATCTCCCGGAGCATTTAGGGAATATTTTTCCTTATGGGAAAGAGACCACCGATGTTCAGTTGCTGGCCAATCTGTCGTTTTACCGGGCGAAGAAAAGCCTTAAACTTGACGATCTCATCACCGCCAATGATTCCGTGATGGTGGTATTAGCAATTGCCGGTGGATAGCAAAAAAGGAGTTTTTATGTACGGGTATCATGGCAAAATGCTTTGGGTCGATCTGACCCATCGGCGGGTCGAGGTTCGACCGATCGATGAAGCGACCCTGGAACAATATCTTGGAGGGGCTGGCATCGCGATCGATATTTTATATACCGAGACCGGAATCGATACAGATCCCTTAGGCCCTGACAATGTCCTGGTGGCCTGTACCGGTCCTTTCACCGGGACCCGGGTGCCCTCGGCCAGTCGGCATCACATCATGGCCCGCTCACCCCTGACCGGTCTGTTGGGTGAATCCAATGTCGGCGGATCCTGGGGCGTGCATTTCAAGAGCACGGGTCATGACGGTATTGTCGTGACGGGCAAAGCGGATATGCCGGTCTATCTATGGATTCATGACGAAGGGGTTGAAATCAGGGATGCCGCCGCGATTTGGGGCAAAGACACCATGGAATCGGCGGAGTGGCTGAAGTCCGAGACCAGCGAGAAAGCCTCGGCCGCTGTTATCGGGCCGGCCGGTGAGAATCTGGTGCGCTATGCCAGCATCACCCACATCGGAACGATTGCCCGTTCAGCCGGCCGCACCGGTATGGGAGCGGTCATGGGCTCTAAAAATCTCAAGGCCATGGTGGCCTTTGGTTCTCATAAAACGCCCGTGAAAGATCCAAACGCACTGAAAGCAGACTTGAAAACCGTCATTCCCCATATACGTAAGGTGACGGAAGCCTTTGGCAAATTCGGTACAGCCGGCGGTGTGGACAACTATGAGAAAATCGGAAATTTTCCGATCCAAAACTGGCGCGGGAGTCGATGGGAAGGAGCGGCCAAAGTCTCAGGTGCAGCCATGCATGATAGTGTTCTGGTGGGAAGGACGGCTTGCCTGATGTGCCCGATTGCATGTGGCCGGCACGTCAAGGTCACCGAGGGAAAATGGGCGCCAGTGGATGGTGAAGGACCCGAGTATGAAACCATGGGCACAATGGGGGGGGAATGTCTGGTCGACGATCTGGCGGCGATTTGCAAGGCCAACGACCTCTGCAATCGTTATGGCCTTGACACTATGTCGACGGGGTCGACCATCGCTTTTGCCATGGAGTGCTTTGAGAAAGGTATTTTGACCATTGAAGATACGGATGGCGTCGAGCTATCCTGGGGAAGCGCTGATGCATTGGTGACCATGGTGCACAAGATCGCCTGTCGTGAAGGCATCGGCAACCTCTTGGCCGAAGGATCCAAACGTGCTGCGGAACAGCTGGGGAGAAACGCCATCGAGTATGCAGTGACGGTCAAGGGGATGGAGCCGTCGGCCCACGATCCGCGCCGTTTCTGGAGTCAGGCCCTTTCCTATGCGACTGCGGCCCGAGGTGGCGACCACAACGCTAGTTGGGGACATGCCTACGAGTTGGCTCTATTTATGGAAGAGTTGGGAATCCCCAAACCGTTTCCTTCCTATACTCTTGATGGTTTGTCTCGGGTTGTCGCTATCATGCAGAACTACCAGTGCATGAATGACGCCATGATCATTTGTCGTTTTGCCCAAGTGGGTAAAGCGGTGACCGCCACCAATGTTCTGGATTGGTACAACATGATCACCGGCCGCGAGGTTGGGATCGAAGAGCTGATGACGATCGGGGAACGGATTTTTACCCTCAAGCGGCTCTACAACACGCGCCTGGGAGTCAGCCGCAAGGACGATACCCTGCCCCCGAGGTTTTTGACGTTGAACCGGAAGGACCCGGACCTCACCAACCAACTGCCGCCCATCGGTCGTATGGTGGGTGATTATTACGAATACCGAGAGTGGTCCGAGGAAGGAATCCCCACAGACAGCAAGCTGTCAGAGTTGAACCTTAATTCTACAAATTAATTGTGAGGCTAACATGGAAATAAAAATGGAGAAAAACGCGTTTGACCTGACGGGGAAAGTCGCTCTGGTGACAGGAGCTGGGCGCGGGATGGGCGCTCATATTGCCGAGGCCTTGGCTATGTACGGGGCGGACGTGATTGTCTGCAGTCGAACGGAGTCTGAGTTGGTAAAAGTTGCCGGCAAAATAGAAAGCCGTGGGCAAAAGGCCATGGTTTATCCCATTGATCTTACCCGAACCGAAACCATTCAAAAAATGGTGGCCGACTGTGAAGCTGAAATGGGGGCGATCGATGTGCTGGTGAACAATGCGGGCATCAACATTCCCCAATGGGCGGAAGAGGTGACTGAGGAGGCCTGGGATAAGGTGATCGCCATCAACCTTAAGGCTCAGTTTTTTTGCGCCCAGGCAGTTGGCCGTAAGATGATCGAACGCAAGGAGGGCAAGATCATCATGGTTTCTTCCCAGGCCGGGAGCGTCGGTTTGATAAAGCGGGCCGCCTACTGCAGCAGCAAAGGGGCCATCAACCAGCTGACCCGAACCTTGGCGATCGAGTGGGCGAAACACAACATCAAGGTGAATGCCATTGCACCGACTTTTGTGGAGGGACCGTTCACGGAACCCATGTTCAAAGACAAGGAATTTAAAGACTATGTGCTGGGCAACATCCCGCTAGGCCGGATCGGACAGCCGGAAGATGTCACCGGGGCTGTGGTCTATCTCGCGTCGGATGCGGCCAATCTCGTAACAGGATCGATTTTGGCAATCGATGGTGGTTGGACAGCGCAGTAACTCGAAAGACACTTCCCGAATAATTGCAGCTATAGCTTAGGGCTGATAAATGAAAAAAAGACCAAGTTGACCTTAATGGGATATATGCACTGGGGGATAACATGGATAGTTTTCACTTCAAGGAATGCGAGGACATTAAAGTAGAAAAAATCCCTTATATGGGCAGAATGCACGATGTTATTGGTACTAGTATCCGTTGGTTGTCCAAGCACGGTGATGACGGTAATGGTGTTCCGGAGTACGGTCTGAGGTATTTTACAGTTCAACCTGGTGGGCAGATCCCGATTCACAGCCATTTTTACCACCAGACCATGTACATCCTGTCAGGAAAGTTTGAATGCTGGGAATTTGACCCCGAAAAAGACAGATTGAAAAAAAAAGTGATTTGCGGACCCGGGTTTTCAATATATGTACCAAGCAAACAACCGCATGGCATGAAGAATATTAGTGACGATCCATCAGCATTCCTTTGCTGTATCTGTAACGTTTACGATAATGACGAAATATTGTAATATAATTATGCAGTTGTCTATGCAGAGGTGGTAGAGAACGTCATGCATCATGAACTTTGTCGTCCGCGATCCATTAAGGTGGCCCGCAAGGCGTTTCTTCTAGCTGCCAAGAACAAGCGCTTATCAAAGCACAAGATGTGCAAGGCCTTGCGAAAATAGCTATGACATCTCAAGCGCAACCTAAAGGCAATTTAAAAGCTATCGCGTCATACGCCACTTTCGATTCTCAAGTGTCGTCATTATAAAAATCTGCTGATCATCTATGAGATCCAACGCCAGCAGCAATGGCTCTATGATTATCGTGAGACCAGGATCGATGATCGCATTGTCAGCGTCTCATAATCCCACGTGCGACCCATCAAACGTTGCAAGGCCGATGCGGCCACCGAATTTGGGACCAAAATATAGGCCAGTCAGGTTGAGGTGTTCTCGTTGGTGGCTCGCATTCGTTGGGATGCCTTTAACGAACCCGGTGATTTGATCAAGCTGGTCGAAGCCTACTGTAATCGTTTTGGCCATTATCCTGCATCCGCGCATGCCGATAAGATCTACCGCAACAGGGGAAGCCGTAAGTTTTACAAGAAGCACGGCATTCGTCTTGCGGGGCCAGCGTTAGGCCGACTTCCGGCTCAGGTTGAAAAGCAACAGTCCTAAAACAGCAGGTTCGTCAAGATGAGCGAGAGTGATACCGATTTGAACCTTTTACCCATGGGCGTCCTATAATGATAAAAAAAAAGACCGCCAACCGTGCCCGGCTAAAGGATGTGGCCGTAGCTGCCGGTGTCTCCCCAACGACGGTCTCATTGGTCCTTAAGGATCCAGAAACCAAGCGGGTTGGTAAGAAGACTGCCGAACGAATTTTAAAGCTTGCTAAGGAGCTTGATTATCGACCGAACTATTCGGCGCGTTCTCTTGTCGCCAGCGAAAGTCATACCGTCGGATTGGTTATTACGACGTTGGACAATCCATTTTATTCCGAGATCTCGCAGGACATCATTAAACGCGCAAAAGAAATTGGTTATAGCGTGATTCTAAGTACCGCCTTTGCGGGAATCGATGATGAGCGCCATTCGGTCAACGATTTGCTGGACCATGGAGTGGACGGCCTGATCCTTTGTTCAGTCATGCGCCAGGATCCGGTTGTTGACGAGCTAATCGCAGCAGAAGTTCCTTTTGTTATGGCCCTGCGGAGCGTCGAGACCGGCCCATCTACGCCGCCACTCGATTATATCGGTGTAGACAATGACCGAGGAGCCTACATCGCAGTAGACCACCTGATTCGCATGGGGCATCAACGGATCGCCATCCTCACCGGCGATTTAAATACATCTACAGGTTACAATCGCTTTTTCGGTGTTAGGGCGGCCTTCAAGGCCCATGGTATCGAGCCAGTGCCTGAGTTGATCCTCAAAGGCGGTGATTTCCATCGCACGACCGGTTATCGATTGACCGAACAATTGCTAGAAACTGAGCCTCCCCCGACAGCCGTTTTTGCTCACAGTGATCACATGGCCATCGGCGTGCTTGAGTGCCTGCGCGACCGGGGTGTTAAGGTTCCGCAGGAATTGGCGGTGATCGGCTTTGATGATATCGAAATGGCGGGATTGCCAGGGGTGGATTTGACCACCGTATCCCAGACAAAGGCGACCATGGGTCGACTGGCCATGGATCGTTTGGTGGAAAAACTTCGTAGCGATTCGGAGAGCCTGGCCAAGCGTATCCTCCTTGAACCAATATTGAAGATTCGTAAAACCTGCGGCGCTCGGCAAACTTAGATATGCTATGTCAATGATCTAATAATTTGCAAACCTATTGTCAGCGGTTTTTTGATATCGTTATAGTTGATAAATAATCGGAATATCGCGACAAAGCGCTTCAATGGATCGAAAAGAAGCTGGCGGCCGCCGAAGCGCTGGGCCGGTGTGACCAGGCTGCTGTCGCGGCAACTCTAACACGCATTAATTTTTCTACTAGTCTGGAAGGCGAGGCTGGAAAAGTTGGCATCGTTTTCGAGGTCGTTTCTGAGGATCTTTCTTTAAAGCGACAAATTTTTTCCTGCTTGGATGCCAATGCCGGTGATCAGGTCATTCTGGCCAGCAACACGTCATCATACAATATCGGCGAACTGGCGGATGCCGCGTCACGTCACAGAGAGCAGGTTATCGGCGCTCATTGGTCCCCCTCCCCGATTACACCTTGTGTGGAGGTCGTGGTTTCGCGGTACACGGCACCTTCCGTGCTCGAAACAACCATGGCGCTCATGAAGCGGGTCGGCAAATTCCCAACACGCTGCAAAAGCGCGCCGGGCTTTGTGGCCAACCGGATTCAATTTGCCATGGCGGCAGAAGCCTGTGCAGACGGTGCGGCGGACCGTATCAAGCGTGAACGGGATGAAAGGTTATACGACCGGCTAAACATTTTCCGGAAGGAACAAAACCTCTAATTGCGATCAAGCGCTTTCTTGGGTACGGCCTCTCGGCCGGTGTCCGCGACAGTTACTTGTAAACGAAAACACCTGCCTTCATCGTTCCTAACCAGTCTGTTTGCGGCAACCCCATGTTGACAACATGGGGTTGCCGTGGGCGGGCCTTTCATTCTCCCACCATCAGGCGGGCCTGCATTTCCTTGACCAGTTCCTGGTGGCGGAAGTTGTCCGGCTCTTTTTCCAGGGCCTGCTGACCCCAGTGCAGGGCGGCGGCGTAGTCGTTTTTCTGGCGGTAGTTTTCGGCGATGGCGTAAAGCAGGTGCTGCACCGGCGCCCGGCGATGCTTGGATGGGATGGCCAGCACTTTTTCAAAGTCCGCAATGGCGCGGTCCTGCTGGCCGGTTACCGACAGGCAGCTCCCCCGGCCGATCAGGCTTTCCTCGTCCCAGGGGTCGTTAGCCAGGGCCTGGGAATAAAGCGCGATGGCATCCTTGTAACGACTCTCCACCTCATTGATTTTCCCGAGATAGAAGTAGGGGTTGTCGCCGTCGGGGTGGCGATAGGCCGGATCCAGATCAATCACCTTTTCCAGGGCGCGCACGGCACCCAGACCGTCCGGCTTTCGGAAACAGCGGCGGCCTTCCTCAAACAATGCGGCGATGTCGTCGCCGGGGGGTGGTTGGGCGGTCATGATCAGGCTCCATGCTAAAAAAAGGGTTGTTGGGAGAAACGCTACCGCAGGACCCTAATGGATTTAACGGATCAAGTCCACTGCTTTCAGGCGCGGCGGCCGGGCCCGGCCGAATGGGTTTTTTGAAACCCCTAAAGAAATACATGGAAGGGGCGATAGCATCAAAGAGGACATGTCTTATACCGCATGCGGAAAACTCATTTGCAATGGTCGTCGCTAAAGGGGTACGGTGGACATCAACCATCGCTGACAGAAACGGTCGCTACCCATGATTTTTGAATTTTCGATGCTGCCCATGGTCATCTCACTGACGGTCGCAGCACTCTGTTTGACCTTCAGTTTGTTTCAGGCCCTGGTCGCGCTGAAGCGACCGGAATTTCCCTGGAACAAATGGGGGGCCGGCCTGTCTTTGCTGACAGCGATCTATGCGGTGGCGGTCTTCTTTCAGTACAACCTTGCTGAGGAACCGGCCAATATCCTCTGTGAGCGGGTTCAGTACACCATTTTCCCCCTGCTGGTGCATGCCCTGTTCGGTTTTACCGCGGCCTTCCTTTCTTTCACCGGCCGTCGTCGGCATCAGTTTTTACTGATCTGGCATGCGGTCCTGCTGGGCGTGCTGTGGTTCTCGCATCTCATTGTTGGCGACACGTTTGTGACGCGTCATTTTCTCTGGCTCGACACACCCTATATCGAACCCGCCACCGGACCGTGGGGGCTTTTTTATCTACTGTATACACTGGGTGTGGCGCTATACGTTCTGGCCGTCTGGCTCAAACCGACCTACCGTGGTCATGCGGGCAGGATGGGGTTTGTCATCAGTTTCCTGATATGGAGCCTGCTGGGCCTCAATGATATTCTGGGGACCGCCGGTATGGCGGTCGGCCTGTATCTCATGGAATACGGTTTCCTCGGTTTCAGTCTGACCGTGGTCTCGCTTTCGATTCACAAATACATGGATCTTTACCGGCAGGTGGAAACCAGTGAAAAAGCCCTGAAACACGCGGAAGGGACGCTCAGGCAGCGGGTCCGGGAGCGAACCGCGCAAATCACGCAATCCAACCGTGAACTCAAGGCGGAAATCAGTGATCGCAAACGGGTGGAAAAGGCCCTGCGCGAGAGTGACAAGACCTTCCGTGCGTTGATTGCCAATATTTCCGACGTGATTGCCATTCTGGATTCTCAAGGCATAATTCGCTACGAGAGCCCAAGCATCAAACGCCATTTCGGATGGTCCCCGGAAGAGCTGGTGGGGACCCACAGCTGTGATCTGGTGCATCCGGATGAAAGGGCGCGTATTCAGCGGCGGATGGACCGTTTGCTGCGCACCCCGGGTACGACGCAGACCATCTGCTGCCGTTACTGCGCAAAAGACCAAACCTACCGCCATATCGAGTTGATGGCCGCCAACATGCTCGACAAAAATGGCATCAACGGCATTCTCGTGAATTTTCGCGATATTTCGGATCGGGTGGACAGTGAACGCGCCCTCAAGGCCAGTGAACAGCGTCTCCGCAAGGCTCAGGCCATGGCCCATGTCGGCCATTGGGAGTTTGATCCGGCAACGCAATCCGTCCGGGGATCGGAAGAATGGTTTCGGATGTACGGTCTCGACCGGACAACACCGGTTGTTCCTCTGGGAAGCGTTCGCGCGCTCATCGTGGAAGAAGACCGTCCCCGGGCGCAACAGGCCCTCAATGAGCTGCTTTATCACAATACGGACTACGATTTTGTTTTCAGGATTCGGCGGGGCGGCGACAACCAGCTGGTCTGGCTGCACTCCAAAGCCGAACTGGTGTTCAGGGGGGATGGGCACGAACCGCTGGTTTCCGGCGTGGTCCAGGACATTACCGCGTCCAAGCGGGCGGAGGAGGAAAAGACACGGCTCGAAAACCAGCTTCGCCAGGCCCAGAAAATGGAATCCATCGGCACCCTGGCGGGTGGCATCGCCCATGATTTCAACAACATCTTGTCGCCTATCATCGGCTTTACCGAAATGACGCTCACGGAGCTGCCTGAAAACAGCCAGCCCCGCGCCAATCTGGAAGAAGTGCTCACGGCCGCCCATCGCGCCAAGGAGATGGTGCGCCATATTCTGACGTTCAGCCGGCAGGACACCCAGGAAATGAAGCCGATGCGAATTCGGCCTGTGGTGCAGGAATCCATGAAGCTTCTGCGTTCCTCATTGCCGTCCACCATCGACATTCAGGTGCAGTTGGATGAGGAAACCGGCTCGGTGATGGGAGACTCTACCCAGATTCATCAGCTGGTGGTCAATCTCTGCACCAACGCCTATCAGGCCATGCGTGAGGGCGGTGGTCGGCTGGACGTCACCCTGGCGGAGACCACCCTTGACCTGACCACGAAAGCCCCCTGCCGGGATATGCTGCCCGGCACATATGTCTGTCTGAGCGTCAAAGACAGCGGTCACGGTATCGATCAGGCCATCATCGACCGCATTTTCGAGCCTTATTTTACGACCAAGGGGCCGGCCGAAGGAACGGGTATGGGCTTGTCCATGGTGCACGGCATCGTCAAAAGCCACCAGGGGCATATCGAGGTTGCCAGCACACTGGGTGCTGGCACCACCTTCCGTATTTATATTCCCCGGATGGTCAGTGTGCACGAGACGACGTTTGATGAAACCACCGAATGTGTCCCGGTGGGTCACGAACACATCCTGCTGGTGGACGATGAGCCCCAGCTGCTGGCCATGCAAGAGCAGATTCTGGAGCGGCTGGGATACGCCGTTACCGCGATGCGCCACAGCAAGGATGCGCTGGCGATGTTCCGGCAGGCGCCGGAATCCTTTGATTTGTTGATTACCGATCAGACCATGCCGCTGATGACGGGGGCCGAGCTGGCCGTCGAAGCCCTCAAGACGCGCCATGATCTGCCGATCATTCTTTGCACCGGTTTCAGTGAGGCGCTTTCCCCGGAGGCGGCGGCCGATATCGGGATCCGGCACTACCTTCAGAAACCGGTACCGTTGAAAGCCCTGGCCCGCACCGTCCGACTGGCGTTGAATAACGCCCTGGATCAGAGCGAACCCCATCCCGTTGCCCAAGGGGTGGTCCTGCAATAACCTTGTCCCATTTTTAAAACGCGCTAAGTGAATGGGCCGCGGTTGGGACTCGTTGCGCAACGACGGGGCCGGCAGTGTTGCCGCCTCCGCCGCGTTGTCGGCGTCCCCGGACAGACCCGGGGCCGCTCGGACGGTGTCGATGCGGTTTACGGGAAATTGCGCGTTTGCTGACCGGTGCCGACGATGACGCCGGCCGCGTCGATGGCCTTGACCGTAAACTGGTAGCGGTGGGAGCCGCTGGGCGGGCAGGGGCCGTTGTACCCGTCTTGCAGGGCCCCGGCGGGAATCACGTCGGATCCGCTGTAGGCCACGGTGCCGCCGCCATGGTTCCAATTCGGTACGTCGCGGTCCCTGAGTTTGACCTGCAGCGTTTTGGTGGCCGCGGGGATGTTGTTTACCCGAATGACCGGCGACTGGCCTGAGCATCGATCCGATGCCTGCCAGGCGAAGTCGACGGACAGTTCCACAGCATCCGGGCTTACCTGGGCGGTGGCGCATCCGAATAACAGCAAGGCCGCTCCTGCCACCAAAAACAACACCAGTTTGTTCATCCTGTTTCTCCTTTCACGGTCATGCCGCGTTGGATGTTTAGAATGGCCGGTCAATGGCCGCCGCCATGTGCGCGCCGTGGAGCCGTCCTTGTCCGATCCCGTCACCCTATCCTTCAATACCACAGATTGTCCGCCTGACAAACGCGATGCCCGACACAGTATTCAACACCACCTTACATTTTATACTTTATATTTACATTTATATTGACATTTTTGGGTGGGGGATTCTATGGTTTCAATCAACAGCGCTCGATCTACCGGAGGGAATGCCATGCGATCGGACATTACCGTAAAACAGCAGCGTTTGCTGGACTATTTGGAACAGCAGATCAATCAACACGGGCGTGTACCCAGTCTGCGTGAGGCCGCCGCGGATCTCGGCGTCAGTCACGCGGCCGTGGCCCAGACCCTCAAGGCCCTGGAGCAGAAAGGTGTCGTGCGGCGCGATGGTCGCTACAGCCGCAACCTGCTGTTGTTGAACCGGGCGCAGGAAACCATCGCCGGTCAACGGTGGCGGGAAGTGCCCTTGATCGGTCGTGTTACGGCCGGGCGGCCCATGTATGCGCAGGAGGAATGGGATGGCAGCGTGGTGATCGATGCGGCCTTATTTCCGGGGAGCGACTTGTTTGCCTTGCGGGTGAAAGGGGATTCCATGCAGGATGCGGCCATTCTGGACGGCGATATCGCCATTTGTGAACCCCGGCAGTACGCGGTTAACGGCGAAATTGTGGTGGCGCTGATCCATCAGGAAGAGGCCACGGTCAAGCGGTTTTTTCTGTTCGCCGATCACATTGAACTTCGCCCGGAAAACAAGGCTTATCCGGTGCTGCGCTACACCTTCGGTGAAGTCCTGGTGCAGGGCAAGGTTGTCGGGCTGCAGCGTGGCCCCGAGACGGTCCAATGACCCGGCGTGATGCGCATAGGCGAATGCCACGACGCCGTTCACGGTCGTCGAATGGTGGGGGGTGATGATGGGTACGAGCGTCGTGCCGCCACTGGAACCTGCTCGTATCAGCCGTGTGCAGGTAGGCACCAGCGGCTATTCCTATCCGGAGTGGGTGGATGCCGGTTTTTACCCGGCCGGGACCCGGTCGGGGCGGATGTTGCCGCTTTACGCCCAGCAGTTTTCCGCTGCTGAACTTAACTATACCTGGTACCAGATGCCGAAAGCCGTAGCGATCGACCGCATGCGCCGCCAGGTGCCGCCGCATTTTCGTTTCGCCGTGAAACTGACGCGCACCATGACCCACGAGGTGGACCATGACCAGTGGCGCGGGCAGGTGGCCCGCTACCGGGACGGTGTGGCGCCGTTGGTCTTGGCTGGGCAGCTGGCCGTGGTGTTGCTGCAGCTGCCGGCATCGTTCGAGCGGACGCGTCCGCGCCGCCACTATCTGGCCGCGCTGCTGGATGAGCTTGTCGGTCTGCCCTTGGCGGTAGAGTTTCGCCACGTGTCATGGGCCACGGACCGCGTGTTCGCCGAGCTGGAAAACCGCCGGGTGGCCCTGGTGGCGGTGGATGCGCCGGCCCTGCCGTATCTTTTCCCCCCGTTGGATGTGGTGACCAGCCCGGATCTTTTTTATGTCCGTTTTCACGGTCGCAACATGGCCGGCTGGCGCTCGGGCAACATGCAACAGCAGTTCGATTATGCTTACGGCGCAACGGAACTTAAAGAATGGGCCGAGACGCGCATTGCTGCCATGGCCGACCGTTCCCGTCGCGGCCTGGTGTTTTTTAACAACCATGTCCGGGCCCAGGCGCCGGCCAACGCCCGACAGCTGATTGCCATGTTGGCCAAGCAGGGCCTGCTGGAGGATGCATCGTGGAGCGACACGTCATCCACATCAACGTAGCGGATTTCGCCGTGGCGGTGGAACGCGCCATGGATCGTCGCCTGCGGGAGCGCCCGGTCGTCATTGCGCCCGAGGGGGTTTCCCGTGCCGTGGTGTACGATATGAGTGAGGAGGCCTATCAGGCCGGCGTGCGGAAAGGCATGGTCTTGCGCCGGGCGGTGCGGTTGTGCCCGGACGTGCGGATTCTGCCCCCCCACCCGTCGCGCTATGAACAGGCGATGCAGGCCCTGGTTCGGCAGGCGTTGCCCTATTCGCCGTTGATCGAGCCGGGCGAGGCGGACGGCCACCTGTTTGTGGATGTCACCGGCACCAGCCGCCTTTTCGGACCGCCGGTGGATGTGGCCTGGCGTCTGCGTCGTCAGGCCCGGGCCGAGTTGAGCCTGGCACCCGGTTGGGCCGTGGCGCCCAACAAGCTTGTGGCCAAAGTCGCCACCCGTCTGGTGAAGCCTGACGGTGACGCCATCGTTCGGGCCGGGGATGAGGCCCAGTTTCTGGTGCCGGTTCCCCTGCATCTGGTGCCGGGCATCGACCATCGGGATCTGGTGCGGCTGGGGGGCTTCAATTTACGGTGTGCGGGCCAGGTCGCGGCCCTGAGTCTGGATGCGCTGCAAGCGCCGTTCGGCCGCCGGGCCTTCCACCTGTTCGAAGCGGTGCGGGGCATCGACCGTTCGCCGGTCCGGCCCGTGGGTCACCAACCGCCCCGGGTGGTGACGGCGCACACATTCGAGGAGGATGCCCACGCGGTGCCGGCGTTGGAAGGCGCCCTTTACGGTCTGGTGGAAAAAACGGGACAGACGTTGCGGCAGCAGTCCCTGGCGGCGGGGCGGGTGGTTGTTACAGTGGACTTTTCCGACGGGTTGCGCTGTGCCCGTCAACGGTCGCTGCGACCGGCCACGGCGAACGACCGGGCCCTGTTCGACAGGGCCCGGTTCGTGCTCCATATGGCCTGGCGGCGACGGGTACGGATCCGTCATCTGCGCCTGATGTGTGACCGCCTGACCTTTCCCCCGGCGCAACAGGAACTGTTCCCGGCGGCGGCAGACGCGGATCGCCGGCAAACGTGCCTGGTATCGGCGCTGGACCGGATCCGGCAGCGTTTCGGGGCGGATGCGATCAAGGTCGGCCGCACCCTGGCGCCGACGGCGTCGTAAAATGTCCAATATCGGCGTTGTGCGGCCTTCGGCCCCCGCGATGGCGGTATTCCTCGTCACGGCGACGTACTGATGTACGTCTCGCTCCTCGGCATTTGCACGCCTTGATCTTGGCCATTTTGCGAGGTCGCCAAAATCCTTCGCCGGAAACGCGTGGGATACGATTCTGAAAATCAACGTTATCTTTTGAAAAGGTTTGCCTGCCGCTATGGTGCCGTTGACCGTCCGATCTCATTATTCCCTCATGTGGGGGACGTCCTCCGTCCGGCGGCTGTGCCGCGCGGCGCGGCGCATGGGCTATACGCGCCTGGCCCTGACGGATACCGACAACCTTTACGGGCTGTGGCCGTTTCTGGCGGCCTGCCGGCGTGAGGGCCTCACCCCCATCGTGGGGGCCGAGGTCACCGATCCGGAGAGCCGCGGCCGGGCGGTTTGCCTGGTGGCCAACGCGACCGGCTACGGCAACCTCTGCCGCCTGCTGACGGCCCGTCACATGGCGGATGCTTTCAGCTTGGCGACGGCCTTGCCAGATCGAGCGGAGGGCTTGGTGGTCCTGACCGGGACGTCCGATCTGCTCGAACGCTGGCATGCCGCTGGTGTTCGGGTGGCGGCGGCGCTGCCCCGGCGCCCGCTGCCCGCGGCCCATCCCTTGCGGCAGATTGCCCGGCGCAACCGTCTCCCGGTGGTGGCGACGCCGGGCAGTTTTTTTCTGGACCCGGGTGAGCATGCCACGCATCGTCTTTTACGGGCCATCGACCGGAAAACAGCCCTGGATCGCCTTGCGGCACAAGACGTGGCCCCGGCTGATGCCTGGCTGGCGCCGCCCGACAGGTACCGCCAGCGGTTTGCCACCTGCCCGGAAGTGATTGCGGCGACGCATGACCTGGCGCAAGAACTGACATTTACCGGCCCGGCCTTCGGCCTGGTGATGCCGCCCTGGCCGGCGAAGGGCGGTCACCCCCTCCCCCCGGATGACGCCTTGCGCCGGGCGGCCTACCGCGGTGCCCGGCGTCGCTACGGACGCGAATTGCCGGAAACCGTGGTGGATCGGCTGGAACACGAACTGCAAGTGATCGCCCGCATGGGGTTTTCCACTTATTTTCTTGTGGTGCGGGATATCGTTCGTCCCAGTTCACGCACGTGCGGGCGGGGATCGGGCGCGGCGTCGCTGGTGGCCTACTGCTTGGGCATTACCAACGTCTGTCCGGTCAAGCACAATCTCTATTTCGAGCGCTTCCTGAATCCCGGCCGAACCGATCCGCCCGATATCGATGTGGATTTTGCCTGGGACGAACGGGATGCCGTACAGCAGGCCGTGCTGGCAACCTACGGGGAGCACGCGGCCATGGTGTGCACCCATATCCGGTTTCAGCCCCGCATGGCGGTGCGGGAAACAGCCCGGGTCTATGGATTGACGGATGGGGAGATCGGCCGTGTCACCCGCCGTTTACCCTGGTACTGGCGGACGGACGGTCCGCCCGAGGCCCTTTTGGCGACGGTGCGCCAGCGGCCGGAAGCGCGGTCGCTGACATTTCCGGCGCCCTGGCCGGAAATTTTGGCCCAGGCCGCGCGGATTGTCGGCATTCCCCGACATCTGTCCGTTCACTCGGGCGGGGTCGTCATCACCCCGGCCCCGGTGGACCATTATGTCCCGGTGCAGCGGGCCGCCAAGGGGGTGCCCATCATTCAGTGGGAAAAGGATGCCACGGAAGACGCCGGCCTGGTCAAGATCGATCTTTTGGGCAACCGCAGCCTGGGCGTGATCCGGGATGCCTTGGCCAACGTCCGCGCGTCCGGCGGCCAGCTCGACGAGCAACGCTGGGAACCGGAAGAGGATTTCGCCACCCAGGAAGCCGTGGCCCAGGGCAAAACCATGGGCTGTTTCTACATCGAAAGCCCGGCCATGCGACTGCTCCAGAAAAAAGCCGGGGTCGGGGATTTCGCGCATCTTGTGATCCACAGCAGCATCATCCGCCCGGCGGCCAATGAATTCATCCAGGAATATATCCGCCGCCTTCACGGCGGGGCCTGGGATCCGATTCATCCTTTGCTGACCGATGTGCTGGCGGAAACGTTCGGGATCATGGTCTACCAGGAGGATGTGTCCCGGACGGCGGTTGCCCTGGCCGGGTTCTCCCATGCCGAGGCGGATCGCCTGCGCAAGGTGATGTCCAAAAAAGACCGTGAATGTCACCTGAAGGATTTCCGCACACAGTTTTTGGCCGGAGCCCGGGCCAACGGCATCTCTGTCCCGATCATCGAAGCCGTGTGGGATATGATGATGAGCTTCAGCGGCTATTCGTTTTGCAAACCCCACAGTGCCTCATATGCCCGGGTGTCTTTCCAGGCCGCCTATCTCAAGGTGCACCATCCGGCTGAATTCATGGCGGCGGTCATCAGCAATCAGGGCGGCTACTATGCCACCTTCGCGTATGTATCCGAGGCGCGGCGCATGGGGCTGCGGGTGTTACCGCCCGATGTGACCGATAGTCGGCAGCGATGGACTGGTCGGGGGACCACCGTGCGTGTGGGCCTGCAGGCCGTCAAAGGGCTGGGATCGGCTACCGCCGCCCGCATTGTTGCGGCCCGCCGGCAGCAGCCCTTTCGTGATGCGGCCGATTTTTTGAACCGGGTTGGACCGGACGAAACCGAGGCCCAGGCCCTGATTCGTTGTGGCGCCCTGGACGCCTTGGAAAGGCAGGGCGGTCGGGCGGGGTTGATGTGGACGCTGGCCTGCTGGCAGCGGCGCTGTGACCGACCGCCGGTGCGCGACGCGTTGTTCGAGGCGCCGATAGGAAAGACCCCGCCCGGGTTGCCGGAGGAGGATGCCCTGGAACGGCTGCGGCGTGAATTCACCGTCCTGGGGTTTCTGTGCGAT
Source organism: Deltaproteobacteria bacterium (assembly GCA_020444045.1). GTDB lineage: Bacteria > Desulfobacterota > Desulfobacteria > Desulfobacterales > UBA5852 > JABZFP01. The sequence continues at coordinate 227,212 of JAHLLS010000001.1, read as the reverse complement.
CGTCATCCCATCCGTCTGTACGCCGGCCTGCTGCAATCCCGGAAAACGGTCAAGGCGCAGGACCTGGGCCGCTGGCTGGGGCGGCGGGTGCATTTCGGGGGCTGGTTTATCGCCGGCAAGGTGGTGCATACCAAACAGGGCGACCCCATGGAGTTTTTAACCTTTGAAGATGAAACAGACACGATTGAAACCACTTTTTTCCCGGCGGTCTATCATCAGTTCTGCCACATGTTGGATTGGGGGCGGCCCTATCTGTTGACCGGCCGCGTGGAGATGGACTGGGGGGCGATCACCCTGACCGTGGACCATATCGCTCCGTTGCCGCCGGTTTGCTCGTTGACGGAAGCGCGGAAGGAGGTGTTGCACCGGGAATCGGAAATGGTTAAGCTGATCTCGCCGGCGGGCGACAGCGGCAGACCCGGGCGCGGGCTGGCGGCTTCCCGTTGATCCGCGATGACGACAGGAGGGGGAGAACCGATGCGAAAACAACGATGGACAGCCGTATGGGCGTTATCGATCGCCCTGACGGCGTTACTGGGGGCGTGCGCGACACCGATCACCCACCCGGTAACAATGGGTTACAGCGGCCATGCGGGGCTTGCGGTCGAACAGCCGGTGACGGTGGGGATTCAGGCCTTTCGCGACCAGCGCACCGAAGGGGATCGCTATGTGATCGGCTACCGCGAGCTGGGGCGCGGAGAGCGTGAACGGTATGTCGCCAGCCCGGACGACATGGCCCGTTCAGTGACCCGTATGGCTGGCGAACTCATTCGTCAAAAGGGCGGCACTCCGGGTGTTTTGAACGGTTGGGACTATTCACCGGAGCAGATGCTGGCCCTGTCGGATGCCTTCGATGTCTTTGTCGGGGGCGACATCCAGCAGCTACGGTGTGATGCCGAAAAACGGTTGATGCACACCCGCATGGTGATGGAACTGGAGATGGTGGTTTATGTGGGCAAGGTCCGGGAGGGCATCGTACACCGGCGTCCGGTGCGTATGCGCAGCGAGCGTGTTGCGGCCACCTTCGGGCCCCGCGAGCTGGAGCGGTTTTTGAACGACATGGTGTCCGAGGCCCTGGAGACAGGCTGTCGGGACATTCCCTGACAAGCGGCCGGCACGACCGCGCCGCCCTCAGAGGATAGTTTTCAGGCAGCGGTTGACCTGGGCGAAAAGTGTTGTTGGCAATGCCAGCAGGTGGATACCGGCCGTCTGGCCTTCCAGAAACTCGGCAATGAGAAATTTCGTGCCGTCCAGCCGCATGAAATGGCCGCCGGCCGCTTCCAGAATAACCCGCACGGCGGCCAGATCCTGGTAGGATTCATTTGCGATGAGGGCGGCCTCCGCACACCCCGTGGCGACATAACAAATATGGGCGGAGGTGCACCCGAGGTTGAGCTGCTTGCCGGGGAATCCATTTTCGTAGTGCTGGTGAAAGCGCGAATAGGTCAGCAGGACGCTTTCATCGTTGATGCTCTCCTGGGGGGAGACCTGAATGGTCTGCGTCCCCCGGAAGGCCTTCTGCCCCGCCACGGCATGGAATAAATCACCGGTGGCCGGCATGAAAAAGGCGCCGAGCACCGGCCATTTGTTGTCCAGAAGGGCGATGGACATCCCCCAGACCGGGATGCCGGCCATAAAATTGGACATGCCGTCCAGGGGATCGAAGATCCAGACATAGCGCTTGGCATCGTGGGTGTAGGCTTCGTCCGGATTTTGACCGTCAAAGCAATGGTGTTCGGGGAATCGTGCCTGGAGCGCTTTCTGGAAAAGCCGGTTCAACTGCAGTTCGGTGCGTGTAATGAGGGTTTCGTCAAATTTAACCTGGGGCGCACCGCGGCCGTAGAATTCGAGCGCCTCCTCTCCGGCTTTCTTGATAAAGTCAATGGCGAACGACTGCAGATCTTCGATGGGCACGTAGTCCTTGTCCAAGCGTTTCCTCCTCGGTTGATGGTCGGCAGGCTGTCTATCGCAGAGGTTCACCATAATATATTGCCGGCCCGTGATCAAGCACGATAGACGGGGCGCTGTTTGACAGTGGTGGTCGGAATATCGTTTGACATCAACCAATTCAGCTTTAGCTTGACCTTTCAAATAAACTGGTTGATAGTACCCAATTTTGCAACTCGAGCGATAATCAATCGGAGGATAAACGGATGGCTTACGAAACCCGCGAGCAAGTACTTGAGCGCGTGATGCAAATGACAAAACCCAAGTGCCCCCATTGTGACCTTGAAATGAGCCTGTGGGAGGTGCCGCCCATCAATTTCAGCGATGGGCTGGGGTGGGGCGAGCCCTTTCTTTTTGTCTGTTTCAACGAGGAATGCCCCGCCTATGTGAATGGCTGGAAACACATGGAAGAAAATTATGCCCATCGCGCCTCATACCGCTGCATGAATTACCCGGGCACCACGGTTTTTGAGTTCATGCCGGTCTTCAGCCCGCACGGCGGCACCGGGCAGATGATCGACGACCAGGTGATCGCCCAGCAGGAGGCGCTCAAAGAGGCCACCAAGAAAGGATTCAACATCTTGGCGACTTGCTTCGTGGAAAAGGACGGACCCGCTATTTTGAGGCTTTTGCTGGATCCGGCCGAGCCCGCCCGGGTGCGCATGAAGGCCGCGGAAATGTTGGGTGATGTGGGTGAGCTCGAGCTCATCGAGCCGTTGCGTAGTTTCAAGGTGGGCAACGATCTCATCCAGAAAAAAGTGGATGAAAGTGTCACTAAGATCCATGCGCGCTTTTTTACCCGGGAGTGCCCATTTTGTGCGGAAATCATCAAACAGCGGGCGAAGACCTGCAAGCATTGCGGTAAAGATGTGGCAGGCGTTTAAGCAACGCGCATGACCTGACATCCATACGTTTGGATACCGTTGCATTCAACCGATTCGGATAGCGTGTTATTTTCCGGATCGGTTTTTTTAGGTCTTGTCCCCGGGGCGGATGATATTGACATTGTCCTTATCGTAGGTCCGAAAGATCAGTTTCTCGCGCTCGACACGTTCCTTTGGATAAGGGGCGGAGGGGGCGTCGGCAAGTTGCCGGGCCGCTTCCAGCGGCGACGGCAGCGCGGCCAGACCCTGGGCCACGGCTTGGCCCGTGGCCGTCTCCAGAACGATGGCGTCCCGGCCGTCTGAAACGACGCACCAAGGGATCGGGGTGGCGTCGAAAATACGGGCGGCGGCCAGGATTTCTCTTTCCCGCGACCCCAACGATCCGGCACAACATTTAAATGCCATACAGGGCGCCAGCGGCTCACCGGCTTTCACGATCAAATCGATCTTGGCATGATAGGGTGTGTCGGCAATCATCACATGGATCGGGGCATCCACCCACAGGGCCTCGCGGGCATAGCCCTTCTCTTCCACCAGGAACCGGAGCACGGCCTGCCGGTGGCTTTCTGCGCCCACATCGGGAATACGGTTGCCGGTGAGATAGTCCGTCACGGTCGGCGGGGTCGAAGACGTTGTCATGCGATCCTCTGCGGGAAGTCAAATTAATCGGTCGGCGCATCCTGGCGGATTTGCCGGTGGTTCCAGTCATCCAGAGCACGTGTGCGGATACGGGGTGCGTCGGACCAGAGGCCTTCCAGATCGTAAAAACGGCGCACGTCATCATAGAACACATGGATAACGATATCGCCATAATCCATCAACACCCAATGGCCCTCCCGTAAACCTTCGACGCTGAGGGGGGCCACCCCCTGTTTCTTCAGGTCGGTTCGGATATAGTCGGCGATGGCCGTGACCTGGCGGTTGGAACGGCCGCTGCAGATGATAAAGGAATCGGCCAGAGAGGTCAGGCCGCTCACATCCAGGACGATGATGTCCAGGGCTTTTTTTCCCATAACGGCCGTCAGAACAAGATTCAGCCGGGGGTCTTTGGTGTCGCTCATCGGTAGAGTCCTTTGGCGGTGATGTATTCCCTTACGGACTCGGGAACGAGAAAGTCGATGGCCTGGTTTTGACGGATCAGATATCGGATGCGGGTCGATGAAATATCCATCGCCGTTACATTGTAGGTAAAAATAGGCTGTTTTTCACAATGCGTAAAGCAGGGACCATCCATGGAGCATTCATATCCCTGCAGCGCGCCTTGCGTGAGCAGGGCCGAAACGGCATTGTTGGCGGACGGCTGAATGCGCCCCTGGTGGTCGGGACGATTCATGACGATCAGGGGGACGATGTGGAGCAGGTCCTGATAGGCTTTCCAGGTTTCGATTTCAAGAAAAGCATCCAGGCCCATGATCAAATAGAGCCAGGCATCCTCCGGCAGATATTTGCGAAAGGCACACACGGTGTCGATGGAAAAGGAAGGCCCCTGTCGTTTGAGTTCGATATCGGAGACGCGCAGCCCCGCATGGCCCGCAATGGCGCGCTGCACCATTTCCATCCGATCAGCGGCGGACGCCAGATTGGCATGATCCTTGTGGGGTGGCGACGCTGCCGGAATAAGATACAGGGCATCGAGCCCAAATCCCTCGCGAAGTTCGACAGCGGCACGCAGATGCCCGAGATGAATCGGATTGAAGGTTCCTCCGAAAATGCCAATTTTTTTGGCCATGTCATTCCATGTTCCGAACCAACCGCCGGGCTGTTCAAAACTTTCCTGCGGTCAGTTGGTGGTTTCGGTCAATACCAGATTGTCACGGTGGATGACCTCGTCATAGGGTTTTTCACCCAGGCAGTCCGTGATTTGGGTTGATTTAAGCCCCTTGATTTTTCGGATGTCGCTGGCTGCGTAGTTCACTAAACCGTTGCCGAGAACCGCGCCTTCGTTGTTCATAAACTGAACGGGGTCCCCCACGCTGAATTCCCCGATGACGCGCACGATGCCGCTTGGCAACAAGCTTTTCCCACGGCCTTGGATCGCACGTACGGCGCCCTCGTCAATGATAATGGCGCCTTTGGGCTTCAAGGAGAAGGCCAACCAGCATTTACGGCTGGAGAGGCGCTCAGTGCGGGGCACGAAAAAGGTGCCCGCCGAGGACCCACCGAACAAGCGGCGCAGAATGTCCGGCTGGGTGCCGTTGGCGATGACCATGGGAATACCGGCCGCGGTGACCTTGCGGGCGGCTTTGATTTTGGTCAGCATGCCGCCGGTCCCCAACGCTCCGGGAATCTTGCCGGCATAGCGTTCGATGTCTTTGCCGATCGTGTCGATTTCGGGCAGCAGCTGGGCGTCGGCAAAGACGCGGGGATCCTTGTTATAAAGCCCGTCAATGTCCGTCAGATTGATCAGCAGGTCCGCATCCATTAGCAGCGCAATCACGGCCGCCAGATTGTCATTGTCGCCGAACTTGATTTCCTCCACCATCACGGTGTCGTTCTCGTTGACAATGGGAACGACACCCCACTCCAACAAGGTATTGAGGGTGTTGCGGGCGTTCAAATACCGTTTGCGGTTGGTCATGTCTTCGGCGGTGAGAAGGATTTGGGCAACTTTGCGGCCATCCCGGTCAAATGCATTTTCGTAAGCCAGGATGAGTCCGGCCTGACCCACGGCGGCCACAGCCTGCCGGGCCGGTATGGCGCTGGGGCGCTCGGGCAGCTGGAGTTTGCGCATCCCGGCGGCCATGGCGCCGGAGGAAACCAGGATAACTTGTCGGCTGGAGCTCATCAGGTGGCCGATTTCATGACTGATCGACGCGATCACCGGGAGATTCAGGCCCTGATCCAGTGTGAGAACATTGCTGCCGACTTTCACCACGACACGGCGGGCCTGGGAAAATTGATGACGGGTGTTCATCATCCTATTCATCGTCCAAAAGCTGCGTAAGTTTTGATTTCAGCGCCTCCAGGCCGTCACCCGTCTGGGCGGATATCGATAAAATATCCATATCGGGCAGCGCCTTGCGGAACCCCTCGGCTTTCTGGTCGGCCCCCGGCAGATCCAGTTTATTGAGAACAATCAGTTGGGTTCGATCGCGGAGAGACGGTTTATAGAGGGCCAGTTCACGATTAATGGTGTCCAGCGCCGCCAACGGGCGGTCAGGATCGATCCCGTCAGTGTCGATCAGGTGCACCAATATGCGGGTCCGTTCGATATGTTTCAAGAACCGGTGGCCCAGACCGGCCCCCAGGTGAGCACCGTCAATCAAACCCGGAATGTCGGCGACCACAAAGGGCTCGGCCCAGTCGGTCCGCACAACGCCCAGATGGGGGTTCAGCGTCGTAAACGGATAGCTCGCCGTTTTAGGGCGGGCGGCCGAAATAGCCCCCACGAGCGTCGATTTGCCGGCGTTCGGCAATCCGATGATGCCCACATCGGCCAGCAATTTGAGCTCTAGTTTGACTTTAAGGGTGATGCCGGATTCGCCCGGTTGGGCATGCCGCGGGGCGCGGTTGGTGGATGATTTAAAGCGTGTATTGCCAAGCCCGCCTCGGCCGCCCCGGGCAATGACATACCGTTCGTCCGGCGCGGCCAGGTCCTTGATCAGCGTGCCGTCATCGGCATTCAGAATGAGAGTGCCCGGCGGGATTTCAATAATGAGGTCAGCGCCATTGCGTCCGGTCTTCTGGGCCCCTTGACCGTGACCGCCGTTGGCGGCCTTGAACTGGCGTTTGAATTGAAATTGTTGCAGGGTGCGTTTGCGGTGGGTTGTCACAAGGACGACATCGCCGCCCTTGCCGCCGTCACCACCATCCGGTCCGCCCCGGGGTATGAATTTTTCACGTCGGAAGCTCAAACATCCGCGTCCGCCGTCCCCGGACTGAACGGTAATGGTTGCTTCATCTATGAATTTCACTCGTTATAAACGCTGACTTTTTTCTTGGTGCGTCCCAGACGTTCGTATGATACAACGCCGTCGACTTTGGCAAAAAGGGTATAGTCTTTGCCCATGCCCACATTGTCACCGGGATGAATGCGGGTGCCCAGCTGGCGCACCAGAATGTTGCCGGCCAGAACTTTTTCACCGCCAAAGCACTTGATACCGCGTCGCTGGGCGTTACTGTCGCGACCGTTTTTGGAACTACCACCTGCTTTTTTATGTGCCATGATGCATACTCCTCACGCCTGAATCAGCATGTTGCCGTTCTAGTTGATCGTAATGCTGTCGACTTTGACCGCCGTGTACTGCTGGCGATGTCCCTGCTTGCGGCGATACCGTTTACGACGTTTGTATTTGAAGACGAGAATTTTTTTGGCTTGTCCCTGCTCGACGACGGTGCCTTTCACGGCCACGTTGTCAAGGCGAGGGGTGCCGACCTGCACATTTTCGCCGTCGGCCACCATCAATACATCGTCAAACGTAATTTCGCCGCCAACGTCGCCGGGGAGTTTTTCGACTCTGAAGGTTTCGCCTTCCTGGACTTTATATTGTTTCCCACCTGATTTGACCACCGCGTACATGCCGCGCCTCCTTTAACGATGCGAGCCGATTCGCGGCTCACTCTACGCTTGGGCTCCCTATGATTCGGCCTCGTTCAGCCAAGAGCTTGGTTAGCTATCTCAAAATCAGGGAATATTACTTTATCCGCGCGACTTGTCAAGCAAAAAGTGCAGCAACGGGCTTTAACCATCATGGTCGCGGATTAGATGGCGACTAGCACCTCTGCGTTGACATTCATCGATCATAAAGCCTACAAACTCAATCGAAGGTTGCGGATGCCGCGAACCAAAAATAATGAAAAAGGGACATTGCATGCACCGCCATAGCCCATCCACGGTATTACCGTGGTCATCCGAATCTGGATATCACCAAGATGAACCCATGGATCTGATTGCCGAAGAACCGCTCTCGATTCGCGTTCAGGGACGACCTTACGTGGTTGTCATGCGGACCCCGGGAGACGAGTTGGCGCATGCGGCTGGTCTCTGTCTGGCGGAAGGGCTTGTCCATGATCCGTCCGATATCGCCCAACTGGCGTTTTGCGACGGAACGGACACCAACACCGTTACGGTAACCCTCCAGGAGAACTGTGCCCGCCGCCTGGCGCATAAGGGTGACCGACGGGCCTATATCAGCCAGACAGGTTGCGGGTTGTGCGGCAAAGAGCTCATTCAGGATCTTCACACCGAGATTCGACCGATCGCCGATCAAGGGGCGGTCCCTATCGCAGCGGCCTGGACGGCCTTGTCCGGCCTACACCACAATCAACCGCTGCGGGCGCAGACCCGGGCGGCCCACGCGGCCGCACTTCATGATCGGGAAGGCCGGCTTCTGGCCGTGGCCGAAGACGTGGGGCGTCACAATGCCTTGGACAAAGTCATCGGGCGGTTATTTCTGGATAAACAATTATCCGAGGCGGCCATGGTGGTGCTCTCCTCGCGCATCAGCTATGAACTGGTCCAGAAGGCGGCCTGCGCCCGTATTCCCATTATGGTCGCTGTTTCCCGGCCGACGGCGCTGGCCGTGGCGCTGGCCGAGAGCCTGAACATGACCTTGGCCTCCCGGCGTCCCGGGGACGGTTTCTGGGTCTACACCGGAGCGGATCGGTTTCAGATGCCGTGAACGTCAGGGGTTTTTAGTAAATACAAAGGCGCCCTTCCCATGATTTGGAAGGGCGCCTCTTTTATTGCTGGTCGTGTGTTTTGCTAAGCGTGGACTTCTTCTTTAACGCCGATCGTGATTTTATAAAAGATCGTCAGTACCAGGGCACCGACAGCATAGACGCCGATCGTGATCATGACCTCAGGAAACGTCGGCATATATTCGTTGACCTCGTGGAGCGGGTTGGGCACGAAGCCCGCCGAGATCAAACCGAGACCCTTGTCGATCCAGGCGCCGATAAACAACATGACGCAGGCCACCGCCAACACCCCTTCATTATGCCGGGTGATGGGCGGGATCAGCAGGATCAGCGCCAGTACCATCAACGCCATGGAGGACCACATCCAGGGCACCAGCACCCCGTGGCCGTGTATGCCCACGAACAGGTATTTGATATGGTCCATGTGTTCCGGGATGCCGCTGTAAAACGCCACAAATATCTCACAGCCGAAGAAGAACAGGTTGGCGATCAGCGCATAGGTGATGATTTTGGCCAGGGTCTGGATTTGTTCCCGCCCGGGATCGAATTTGGACACCCGCCGGATGATGAGGGCCAGGAGAACCAGCAAGGCCGGCCCTGCGGCAAAGGCTGAGGCCAGAAAGCGCGGCGCCAGGATGGCCGTCAGCCAGAACCCACGCCCGGGCAGGCCGCAGTAAAGAAAGGCTGTCACGGTGTGGATGCTGATGGCAAAGGGAATCGAAAGGTAAATCAAAGGCTTCACCCACATGGGATAATGGGTTCCGTTGCGTTCGGCCTGCAGCACGTTCCAGCCGACCACCAGATTGAGCAACAGGTAGCCGTTGAGGACGATCATGTCATAGAACAGCATCGAGCGAGGCGAGGGGTGCAAAATGACATTCAGGACCCGCATGGGTTGCCCCAGGTCCACCACGACGCTCAACATGCAGACGATCAGGGAGGCGATGGCCAGAAATTCCCCCAGCACGGTGATGCGGCCGAAGGCCTTGTAATCGTGCAGGTAATAGGGGATCACCACCATCACACCGCCAGCGGCCACACCCACCATATAGGTCAGCTGGGCGATGTAAAAGCCCCAGGAAACGTCCCGGCTGAGCCCGGTAATGCCGAGACCGAATTTCAGCTGCCACAGATAAAAACCGAATCCTACCCCGATCAGGCCCAGCAGGATAGCGATCCATCCGTAGTATTTCTTGTCTCCTTTTATCGCATATTCAAGCATAGCCACCTCATATGATGTAGTAGACCGCAGGGCCGGTCCCGAGGGAAACCTTGCGGCGAATAGTGTAATTTTCTCTCAGCACCTCTCGGATCTCCGAGTGGGGGTCTTCCAGGTCACCGAAAACCACGGCCCCTTCGGAGGCTTCCACACAGGCCGGCATCTTTCCTACCGCCAAGCGTTCCGCACAGAAGTTGCATTTTTCAACAACGCCCTTGGTGCGGGTGGGAAAGGCCAGGTTGATTTCCTCTATGAAAGGCCGCGGGTCCCGGAAGTTGAAGCTTCGCGATCCATACGGGCAGGCCGCCATACAGAAGCGGCAGCCGATGCAGCGGTGAAAATCCATGAGCACGATGCCGTCGGGCCGTTTGAAAGTCGCCTGGGTGGGGCAGGCCTGAACGCAGGGGGGTTCTTCGCAGTGGTTGCAGAGCACCAGGAAAGGGCGCTCTTCGACCGCTTCGCTCATGTAGTTCGAACCCATATTCGGGAAGGCATTATGAAAATGGGTTTCCCAGATCCACTTAACCTCGTGCCGTTTGGCTGTTTTTTGACCAACTTTTTCTGCTGAAATGTTGGGTACATTGTGGATCTTGTTGCAAACTTCAATCATCTGCTCGATCCGCTCATGATCCAGCTTGGTGGTGTCGATCACCATGCCCCACTGCTTAGCGGTAAGGGCGTCATCCCCTTTGCGCATATGCGGCGCTGCACCATGGCCGCCGGTAGCGGCAACGGCGTCGATCACCGGCGCGGTGCCCATCCCGAGGGCGGCGATACCGGCTATTTTCAGAAATCGTCTTCTGCTGTCTTCCATCACTTGGTCTCCTTCGGATTATCGATGTGGCAATCCCAGCAGTAAGGTTCAATGGAGGCATACTGATGGCAACGGTCACAGAATTCAGCTTTGTTGGAATGGCAGTCCAGGCAGGTATTGGACAGGCTCATGTTGAATTCCTTGCCTTCGGCATTGACATAGATCCGTTCGGCATTGCGTACCACCGCGTTTCGCCACTCATTCAGCAGTTGCATGTGGTTGGCTTTCATGAACGCCGTATCCCGTACGCATACTTTAGCCGCCTGGGCTTTGGCGGTCAGGACCAGCTCAGGGGCCGGGGTTTTTTCAACAAACATATTGAACCAGAACGGAAACGTCGCCACAATGAAAAATATGATGATTCCCGTGATGATTTTGCCTTTATCAGTCATCAGCCTCTTCCTCCATTCCCGGCAGGGGCTCCCCGCGCAGATCAGTCTCTCGCTTCTTCTCACCCGGCAGGATCAGCGCGTTACCCACCAGTTCGTGAACGCCGGTGACATCGGCGCCGGTCTCCCAGTAGTTCATCAGGTCGGGCAATGCCGCACGGTCGATGGCGCACACGCAGGCCAGCATATTGACGTCGAATTTATCGGCCATGTATTTTACGGCATTGGCGCGCGGCAGACCGCCGCACATCCGCAACTCCATGTCTTCACCGGCATTGAGCCCGGATCCACTGCCACAGCAGAAGGTGTTTTCACGGATCGTATTGGCCGGCATTTCATAGAAGTGGTTGGCCACGTTGTTGATGACATAGCGCGGTTCATCCAGCAGACCCATCCCCCGAGCCGGGTTGCAGGAATCGTGAAAGGTAATGCGCTGGTTGTCATTCCGGCTGGGGTCCAGGTCCAGCTTGCCGTGTTTGATCAAATCGGCCGTGAACTCGGTGATATGGACCATTTTGGTGGAGGCCGCATTCTCGAAAGTCGTGCCGGTGATGGGATTGACCGGCACTTCCAGATGATCGGCCGGGCCGTTCATGGTATCCATGTACTGATGGATCACCCGCCACATATGGCCGCATTCGCCGCCTAGAATCCACTTGACCCCGAGGCGCTTGGCTTCGGCGTACATTTTGGCGTTCAGCCGCTTCATGGTTTCGTGGGAGGTAAAGAAACCGAAGTTGCCGCCCTCGGAGGCGTAGGTGCTCCAGGTGACATCCAGTCCGTATTTATCTTTAAGGAACTTGAATAGAATCAGGTACCCCATGCAGGTGTAAGTGCCCGGGTCGGCGAAGACGTCCCCCGAGGGCGTGATAAAGAGAATATCGGCGCCTTTTTTATTGTAATTGGGTTCGCAGTTGACCCCGGTGATCTCCTCGATGTCCTCGACGAAGAAGTCCAGCATATCCTTGAAGGCATGGGGCTGAATACCGAGATGATTGCCGGTCTGGTAACAGTTGGACACCGGCGTGGCGATCCAGTCGATGTTGAGGCCCAGGAGATTCAGTAGTTCTCGGCCCATGATGGTGATTTCGGCGGTATCGATGCCGTAGGGGCAGAACACCGAGCAGCGCCGGCATTCCGTGCACTGGAAGAAGTAGTACCACCACTCTTTGAGCACCTCCAGCGTCATCGGACGGGCGCCGGCCAGGCGACCCAGGATTTTACCGGCCTTAGTAAAATCATTGCGATAGACCGAGCGCAGGAGTTCCGCCCGGAGAACCGGCATGTTTTTAGGGTCGCCGGTGCCGATGAAATAATGGCATTTATCGGCACAGGCCCCGCAACGGACACAGATGTCCATAAACACCTTGAAAGAGCGGAATTTTTCCAGGCGTTCTTTTATGCCGTTGTGGATGATCTCCTGCCAGTTGTCCGGCAGCAGCCAGTCGTCCTCGAGGGGATTCCATTTGCGCACATTGGGTGCGCTCAGGGTTTCCATGCTCTTGGGGTTGGCCGAGTAGCAGTACATTCCTGGACGGATATCCACCGGAATGTCCATCCAGTCTTTCCCTTTGGGCGGCCGATGATCTATATGCGAAAATAGTTCACCGCTTTTGGGTAGATCACTCATCGCGTATTACTCCTTTTTATCCACGGGCAGTCCAGCCTCGATCATTTTTTCCCTGAAATCATCTTCATACTCTTCATAAGTATGGACATTTACCGGGTAGTTCCACGGGTTCACGTGGCGAACAGCGCGGGTGTTGTTGGCCATGTTGCGTGTCGGGCTCAGGAAAATACCGCCCATGTGCATTAGCTTGCTCCAGGGGAAATAGACCAGCAGCACACTGACAAAAAACACATGGATATAGAAAATGCTGCCGATTTCCTGCATCTTCGCCAGTGACGGCAGGCTGAAAGACACCAGGCCGTATGTGAGTTCCTTGGCCGCGGTGACATCGATTTTTGCAAAGTAGCGCATGAAGATGCCGGTGAACGCAATGCCGAAAATAAGGAACAGCGGGAAAAAGTCCGATGCCAGGGAGATCATCCGAATATTGGGCAGGTAGACCCGCCGGACGAAAAGAAACAGGACCGTACCCAGCAGCGCAAAGCTCGACAGGGAAATGACCGGCTGTCCGATCTGGATAAAGGTGTCGATTTTTTCAAGAATTTCGAAAGGAAGGGGTAGTGGTTCCAGAAAAAAGCGGGCGTGGCGAAGAATGACAACGAAAAAGGTGTAATGGAAGGCCAGGGCAAAGAGCCACAGCCATATTTCAATGTCGTAGCTGATGCGTCCGTCCGGGTTGACCCGCATGCGGGTATTACGGAAGAGGGACCGAAAGGTCACCACTTCGAAAAACATCCGGGCCACCACGCCTCCCGTGGTGAACGGGCTGTCGATGGCATTGGATTTGATCCATGGCAATGATTTGGCCTGGCCGGCCGTTGTGGGAATTTGGAACGGTACCGTGGAGCGCGCCCAATCCATCATGCGGAGGAAAAAGCCGACAAGAAAAGCCACCACCGCGATGTAGGGCAAGATCACGCCGAACAGCACCTGAAGGCCGAGGAGGTCACATCCTACCCAGGCAATCAGCGCCAGAACCAAAACGGCTAGAAAGGAATAGAAATACTTAACATTCATTGACCTTTACCTCACTTTGGGGCTTCCGGGGCGGCCTATTCGGGTACCGCCTTCCGGGAACCGATATTAAAATTAAAGAGGGTTATGACATTAAGATACCCCGGCATCCGGCTTGATGTCAGGATTAGCCCGCACCAGTCCGGCACGTGCAAAAGCGCGGTATATTTTGCTCTGCTCTTCGGTTGCCTTCATGTTGTAGATTTTTTCGCGGCAACGCACAAATATATCAAAGGCGATCAACAGTAGCCGGTCGATACGCGCTTCAAACTGCAGCAGCTGTGATGGCATATCCGCATCTTGCAGGTCGCCCTTAAGCGTGTCGCGGATAATTTTTTTAAGGTCGAGAATGAAAGCGGTGGCTTGAGAGGGGGTAAACATGGTCTGGACCGCGCGAATGCGTATCAGCGCGTCCAGTTGCTGGGCCAGGTGGTCCGGGGCGGCGTTTTCAACGAGGGCGTCCAACACCGCCTCGAGGGTTCGACGGGATGTCCCGCCGACCGGATTGGAGAATGTGTCTTTGTTGGTCTTCAGGAAACGGGTGGTATCGGGCGGATAGGTGCCAGCCAGGATGGCAAACCAGTCATTCGCGATTTGCCGTTTATGTTTGGTTATGCGTTGTTCCAGCCTCATCTGACGGGATGGCTCGGTTTCAAGGGGCCATCCCCTCGAAAACGGCTTGGCTACTCCTTTCATTGCATTCGGTATTCAATGCGGGCTCCGGGTAGAAAAGGCCCGATTTTGAATCAAAATTCTATAGTCAAGTTGAGATTTTCTGTCAAGGAGATTTGGAGCGATCTCGATAGGTTAGTTTTGGTCCGCCTAAATTCGTATTGCATACCGAAAGGTCGTTGCGCGTCGATCTGTCACAACGGTCGCGAGCGCCATTCAGAGGGATTTTGCCAATGGTATTGACAGGTGATGCGGCTGAAATGTCAACCAATTGCACAGGAGACGCAAGTATACCGGGCAACCGCATCGCGTTTGGTGTGGTGAAGAGGGTAAACAATAATGAATTTAGTGCATTAGAAACATTGGTGGCGGCCATGTAAAAAAAAGGGGCGTGGCACGATACCTGCTGGTGCAAGTGGTGTCCGGCAGGTATTCAGCATCGGCGACTGCATTTCATCTAACGGCGATTAGGCGTTCCCCCAGGTGCTTGCCCAAAACATACCATACAATTAAGGAGGGTACCTATGGGACGCTATGCAAGGGAAAAACAAACCGTCGGCTATCCCTACGCCAGTGAGGATGAGGATATCATCGTGTCCACCACCCCTCAGCTTGAGGGGTATGCCGTGGAGCGGTATATTGGTGTCGTGTCCGGGGACGTCGTGTTCAATGCCAGCTTTACCCGGGTCGAACAGAATTTTGCAAGAGACCGGGCCATAGCCGTACACAGTATGGTGCGCAAGGCCAGGGAAATCGGCGCCAACGCGGTCATCGGGCTGAGTTTCAACTGTGGTTCCTTTCATCGACAGGGAACCAAAAAAGAACTCTGCTCGATTTCGGCTTATGGCACGGCGGTCAAAATCAAAACGAAGTGAGATCCCGCATTGAAGCGTTGTGCCGCCGAGGCCACCTTGGTAGCGTTCCGCCTATTGCGGCGTTGGTTGCCGGTCGTTGAACGATCAACGTGTTGGTTCCCGATGGGCCGTCACAGCCATCAGGCCGGGCGCCGATAGCCGGCCTGCCAGTCTTTGCGGTTGTTTTGCTGGTAATCGGTCAGGGCCTTGTAGAAAGCGCCGACGGCCAGTTCGGCACAGTGAAAGTGGTCGGCCGGCAGCGTTTGCAGATAGTCCGCCACTATTTCAGGCGTGATTTTCCAGGCGGTTTCCAGGTCGTGGCCTTGAACGATTTCGGCGACGGCGTTGGCGCAGGCGTTGGTATGCAGGCACCCGTCCAGTTCATAGGCAATTTCCTGAACCGCGCCATCCCGGACGACCACGAACATGGTGATGCTGTCCCGGCAGGCGCCCACATTATGGCCGATGCCGGAGGGATGCGCGGGGCGCTTTTGCCGGTCGGTGCGGAAGGCCATCTCCAGAAATACCAGGGCGTGTTCCTGCCAAAAATCTTCAACCGTGTCTTTCGTTTCATTCATATCGTTTACCGTACACCACTTCTTTTTTAAAGGACTGCCGCCATGTAAACGCGTTCGCGGGTTGGCACCGTAGACGGAATCGCGTCTGCTGTCAACGGGTGCCGGAGCCTGCCATTAACCCTTTTGGATCTTTACGACAACCAGCGTTTTATCGTCTTCGGGCATGGTGCCCTGCGTGAATTGCTGCAAATCGTCCAGCGCGGCCTGTACGATGGTTTCGGCCGCCAAATGGGCGTTGTGCGTGAGGATGTCATTCAGGCGTTGCTTGCCATACATTTCCCCCTGGGCATTGCGTGCTTCCCAGATACCATCGGTGCCGATGGCAATCACCTGGCCAGGTGCGATGCCTTCTTTTTCCATAGATGCATAAACCACGGATTTGTCCAATCCCAGAGCCAATCCGGAGCCCCATAAGGTTTCGATCCGTTCCGTAACAGGGTCATAGAGAATCGCTGGATCGTGGCCGGCACGCACCCATTGAATCCGCTGATCACGGACCTGCAGGGACAGGAAAAAGAGGGTCATGAAGCTATCGGTGCGCCGCGTGTCGGTAGTGAGATGCCGGTTCAGGTCGCTGACGATGTCGGCGATCTTTCCGGGCTGGCATGCCCGCATGCGCAGAAACGCGCGCGCCGTGGTCATCAAAAGGGCGGCATCGACCCCGTGGCCGGACATGTCGCCCACGACCAGATGAATGGCGTCGCGTCGCCCTGGGATTTCGATAAAATCGTAATAGTCGCCCCCGATTTCGTCACAGGGGATACTGCGTCCGGCGATATCAAGGCCCTCAATATCCGGAAAACGACCGGGAAGGAGGCTTTTCTGGACCTCGCCGGCGAGCGCCATACTTTTGGTGTGCTCGCGCATGTCCGTCACAAAGGCCATCTTTCCCAGGGTGCGACCGCCACCGGACTGGACCGTATTGCCATGAAACAGCACCGGAATATGATGGCCGTCTTTTGCCACCAGGGTAGCCTTGGTCTCGCTGGCGGACGGGGAGAAAGGGTCTCCGCGATGGGTGTGATAAAACTGCTGGAACTCCGGTGTGGCAAAGTCATAAGGACGCCGCCCGATGATGTCTTCACGGGAATACCCAAGGAGACGGCAGTAGGCATCGTTGACATCGATAATGCGCATCTGGTCGTCCAGCATGAAAAAGCCTTCGCTGGTCGTGTTGGCGGTCCCCTCGAGGATCATGCGGATGGCGGCGTCTTCATCGATCGCACGATCCGTCTCATTGATTGGATCACCCATGGTGATCTCCCCTGATGAAGGATAACGGCTGATTTCAAGCCGATAGTTAAAGGATAAGGTAGGGACCGCCAAAGGGGTGTGCAACATGGAAGCGGCCAGATGCAATTGGTATGCGCCCCAGGCTGGAAAAGTCGTTGCGGTTGAAACGTTGCCTCGTCGATGCGGCAGCGCCGCGGCTGATGTGTCAGGCTCGCCGCCTCGTTTTATGGCGCGGCCGTAAAAGATAGGCGAAACCTTTCAGACTCAGGACGTAGGCGTAAAGCTCTTGGTAGGTTAGATCTCCCAGATAGACGGCCACGTGCTTGGCGCCGATCTTGTCACCATAACGCCTGAGCATATGATTGCTGATGGTGGGGCAGCCATAGAGGATACGGGCCAGGACATCGGCCCGTAGGACCTCTGGTTCGATTTCCCGCTTGAGCATGCGGTCGTATAGTGCCAAAGGCCGCCCGTGTTTCAAGTGACGCTTCAGGGCAAGGGCGGCGATGTGGGCGCTTTTGAGGGCGTAATAAATCCCCTCGCCGGTCACAGGATCCACCAGCCCCGTTCCATCGCCCACGATGAGGCCACGGCTATCGGCATAGCGGTTCCGGCGGTGGGGGCGGCAGGGGATCGGATGCAGCCGTATCGACCGGATATCGGTTTCGCGGGACAGGCCGTTATTTTCAAGATAGTGCAATAAATTAGGTTGCAACTTTTTCGCCTGGCGGCCGCGCGCCAAAATGCCGGCTGAAAGGTGGTTTTTTTTGGGAAAAAGCCAGGCATAGCCTCCCGGAATGACGCCGAAGTCAAAATGAATGGATCCGGCAAAGCGGCTATGGGTCGCGGGGGGTACAGTCAGTTCGGCTTCAAGCGCCGGCATGACACGATAGTGGATCGGCAGATTCAGTGCCCGCGCGACCCGGCTGTAGGCGCCTTCGGCACCGACGATGACACGGGCCTTGAAAGATTCGTTGGATGTTTGGAGCGTCAGCTTGCCGGGCTCTCCCGACAGGGCCAGGAAGCGCGTATGGTCCCGAAGCTCGGCTTGTCAGCGGCCTGAAGACAGCAATCGGGCGCGTCACGTTCCATTATTTCGAAGTCAACAAGCATCGCCTGAACGCTTGTACAATTTGGCTATAGGCTCAATTTTACGGTTTGGTTAAGAGGATAGCACGATCTGCAGCAGGCCGAAAAATGCAATCCATTTCGCTTTTTACCCGATGGATTGCCCCGAAAAATTGGCAATCGATTCATATCTTATAATAATTCAGATAGATAAAAACCGCACAATGGTTGTTCGGCGTTGATTGAAAATCTTTGTCGTTCGGTTTCAGGAAAGCCCGATTCCCAACTCTTTGGTTTTGGTCAGCAGGGTGTTGCGATGAATGCCCAGGCGGCGGGCCGCTTCGGTCTTGTTGCCCTGCGCCGCTTCCAGCACGCTCAGAATATATTGTTTCTCAAAGGCCTGGGTCGCTTCGCGCAGGGGGGCCTGCTGGCCGTTTTTAGAGGCGATGGCCGCTAAGGGGGGCAAATTGCCGAGTCGGATGGTGCGTTCCGGGTTGACGGTGCAGATGCGTTCGACCAGATTTTCAAGTTCCCGGACATTGCCGGGCCAGTGATAGGCTGTCAGGTGCTCGATCGCGGCCGGCGTCAGCTGCTTGGCAGGCTTTCCTTTCCGTTTGGCATGCACCTGCAGGAAGTGTTCGAGCAGGAGGGGGATGTCATCCCGACGTTCGCGCAGAGGAGGGAGCGTGAGGGGCAGAACATGCAACCGGTAATAGAGATCCTGCCGGAAGCGGTTATCGGCAACGAGCTTCAGCAAATCCTGATTGGAAGAGGCGATAATACGGATGTCCGCATTAATGGTGCGGTGGGTGCCAATTCGTTCGAACTCCTTCTGTTGAATAACGCGCAGGAGTTTGGCCTGCATTTTAATGGAAAGCGAATCGATATCGTCAAGAAAGACGGTGCCGGTGTTGGCGATTTCAAGCTTTCCGGGACAATCCATCAAGGCGCCTGTAAAGGCTCCCCGGCGATGGCCGAAAAGTTCGCTTTCCATCAGGGTTGCCGGTATGGCGGCGCAATTGATCACAACGAAGGGATTCTTGGTGCGGCCGCTTTTATTGTGGATCGCTCGGGCAACCAGCTCTTTTCCCGTGCCGCTTTCGCCCTGGATCAGCACCGTGCCATCGCTGGGCGCAACCGTCGCGATCAATTGAAAGATCTTTTTCATTTCAGGGTTGCGTCCCACCATGGTTTCAAAGGGGCAGCAATGATCGATTTCATGCTTCAAAAGAAAAATCTCTTTCTGCATGTTTTTCTTCTTCAGCGCACGGGCGACAACGGCCTGAACATTTTCCACGTCAAACGGTTTGACCAGGTAGTCATGCGCACCGCTTTTAATGGCATCGATGCCGGAGCGAAGATCTTTGAGGGCGGTGATCATGATGATGTCAACGTGCTGGTCGATGGCCTTGAATTCTTGAATTAAAAGGCGGCCATCGGTATCCGGCAGCATGATATCGAGGAGGATGAGATCGATTGATCGCGATTCAAAGCACCGAAGGGCCTCGGCCCCCGTTTTGGCGACATAGAGATCGTACTGTTTCTGTAAAACCATTCGGAGCGATTCTCGGATACCTTTTTCATCGTCGACAATCAGGATCGAACAGCTGTGCCCGTCGGTCATGGTGTAAATGACTCCGTTACTACCTCTCCATTTGTTATTATTGAAAATTGCCGGCAAAGGGATTGCACCATATTTTGAGCATTTCGTCAAATTGGCGCGCTGACCACAATGCACTGAAAAATGTATAGGCATGCACAAGTTTCAGTGCATTGTCGCAGGGATGCGGGGGCCCCGCATGAACGCCACATTTCAAGCCATGCGATGGCCTTGCAGGAACGACGCCATTTGATACTATAGCGCACAGGCGTCTGGATCCTTCGATAGGACGAACACCACTTCCAACCTGGTCTGAGGCAATTGGCTTTCAAAAAAGTACGATTCAAGAAGGGAGCCCTGCTTTTGATTCCCAAAATTTCTCGACGTGATGTTGCGGATGAGGCAGTCCGAAACGCAGTTGATCACTTGCTTCGCCTTCAGCAATCCTATGCGGCGCTGCCTGCTGGCGGTGTTGAAGAGAGGATCAAAGCGGTGACGGCCCTCTGCATGACGTTGGATTCGATCGATGACGTGCTCATCCATCGGGTGGACTGGCCGACGGGATCCGCTGGTCAAGATTCATTCACGGCGAGGGTGGATTGCTCTTCCGGGTGGCGCAAGGTTGTAAACCCCCGGGATGACTTTCGCGAGGAAAAAGCGGTTTTCAGCAGGGTCCTCGCGCAGGATCCGCGTGTTGAAGAGGTCATGGCCACACCGCTCATTTCCGACATGCAGGATCGCGTGGCGGCGATGTATTGTGTCGCCTTATCGATCCCTGGCCGGGTCATTGGCATCTTATGCGCCGGCACGCTCAACCCGGACGGTTTTCAGGCCGGAATCCGGTTGGCGCTGGATATGCTGGCCCCCCAGTTGGCGTTACTGATCGAGAATGTGCGGCTCTGCCGGCCGTCCAAAGATTTAGCTGCAGCCAGCCAATACCCGGCTGAACCAATCCCCCGGGATTCGCGGTCGGCCCCTTTGGAGAATCTGCTGGCGCGCCTGGCCCATGACATTAAAAATCCCCTGACGACGATTTCAACGTTTATGCAGTTGTTTCCAACCCGCTGGAACGACGATTACTTCCGTTCGACCTTCTATCCGGTGGCCCTTGAAGAAACGGAGCGACTGCTTTGTTTGGTCCATGACATGCTCGATCGGGGTAAAAAACAATCGGCCCGATTAATGCCCGTTGACATACAGGACCTGGTGGGAAACTTGGTGGGATTGCTGGCACCCCTGGCCGAGCAGCGGCAGTTGACGCTATCAACCCAGTTTGCCCAGGCCCCATTGGTCATTCGGGTTGATGAAGACAGAATCAAAGAAGCTATCCACAATATCCTGACCAATGCCATGGAGGCCACGCCGGAGGCCGGCCACATTGACATCCGGCTGGATGGTCTCGTGTTACCGGGCGGCCGCCCGGCCATCCGGCTTGAAATTCAAGACAGCGGCCCGGGAGTTGACGAGCTCTTAAAGGCCGAGATATTTGATCCTTACATGTCAACGAAGGATGCTCGGCATTTGTCGGGCGGAACCGGGCTGGGGTTGTACATTGCCCGACGCAACGTTCAAGCCCACGGGGGGATGATCGAGGTCGAAAACGCGGATGTCGGCGGGGCGCTTTTCAGGGTGATTCTGCCGGTGGAACGGCGGCGGGGCTAGAATGCCACGACACATCCACAACGCCGTTGACGCTCGACGGTTGTCCAGTGTATGGCATGAATAAGCAAACCATCGCGATATGCCTATGACCAATAAACTGACCATCGCTTTCACCCGTCGGGAGGCCGAACTATACCGGTCCCACGGCCTGCTGGAGGAGGCCCGGCAACTGTACCGCCAGGTGATGGACGAAGCCGGCACCCTGGGCCCCAGTCTGGCAACGTCACTGCAGGAAAAAATTCGCGCGCTCGAAGGCGAGCTGGCGGAGCTGGACGTCGATCTGACCGATGTGGTTTCGGAGCGGGAGTTGTGCATCCTGCGGGAGGGGTGGGGCGATGCCCAGAGTCCTTCCGACATCAATACCTGTGCCGCCGCGCTAGGCAGTATCGGCCTGTATGAGGCCGCCATCGAAGAATACCGCCGCTTGATTCGCCTGGAACAGCCGCTGGTGGATTACATCCGTGGTCTCACGGAGTGTCTCTTGGCGGTCTACACCCCGGAAACCATTGAGGCTGAGATGGAGGCCATCATCGCGCGCGATCAGCCGGAGGACGCCCACCCCAACATCCTGAGAATCGCTTTTGCCATGGAACTGGCCCAACGGGGTGTGGACCGCCCCGCCCTCTCGATGTACGAAGCGGCACACCGGATTCGACGCCTGCCGGATAGAATCCAAACCCATGTCAAGGCGCTCAAAAAGCGCTTGGATGCCCAGCCCGAAAAGGATCAGGCGGATCCGGCCGCTGCCCGGGCCACGAATCCAGCCTACCAGCTCAAGGTGCGTCTCGCCAACCGCCTCGCCCGCCTGCGGGGGCTGATGCGCCGCCTGCGCAAATCCTGATCTCAGATCGCCATTCCCGCTTTGAAACCGCTATGCATGGCCTCGAACGCCGTTGCCACCTGATCGGCATCGCCCACTGCGGTGTAGGGGACTCCCAGACGGGTTAACGGTTCCGATAGCGGGCTATAGGATTTGGAACCAACGCCCAGCACCACGGTATCAGCCGGAACTTCCAGTGTATTCCCTTCCGCGTTTTCCACCTTAACCCCCCGCGGGGTGATTTCCAGCGCTTTGGTGGCGGTCATTGTCTGTACATTGGTGCGCTTTATGTCCTGGAGCAGCGTCCATCGGGTTGTTTTGCCAAGGCCTTCACCAATGCGGTCGATCATTTCAATCAAAAGGACGTCTTTGGTACCCTGGATGGACAGGTTATAGAGTTCGTCCATCGGCTCCGCTTTGTTGACCATGAGGAATTTGAGCGTATCCCCGGACAGGGTGCCTTTCTCTGCCAGAAACAAAGCCACTTCAACCCCCACGGCGCCGCCCCCGATAATGACGACTTTCTTACCCGTACGCACGCGGTTGTACAGCACGTCCCAGGCCTGGACCACATGGGCACCTTCCACGCCCGGGATGGGGGGCGTGATGGGGCGTGCACCGGTAGCCAGAATGACATGGTCGGGTTGTTGGGCTTCAATCAGCGCTTCATCGACCACCGTTTTCAGATGGACGTGTATTGGGCTGAGGGCCACCTGCGTCGCCAAGTCCCGGGCCAGTTCCGCAAATTCTCCGCGCCCTGGCGGGGCGGCGGCCAGATAGAGCTGGCCACCGAGCTGCGGGGAGGATTCATAGAGGTGGACAATATGGCCCCGTTCGCTGGCCGTCAGGGCGGCCCGCATGCCGGCCGCTCCTGCGCCCACGACCATGATGGTTCGGGGCGTTTCCGTCTTAGTCGCCTCCAGGCATTCGCCTTCGTGGCCGGCCCTGGGGTTGCACAGGCATTCCACACTCTTGAGTTTGAACAGGTTGTCAAAGCAGCCCTGGGCACAGGCCACACAATGGACGATTTCCTTTTCGCGGTTGAGGCGGGTCTTTTCAGGCAGGTAGGGATCGGCAATGAGGCTGCGTCCCATGGCCACCATGTCGCACATGTCATCCAGGATCAGTTCCCGGGCGGTCGCGGGATCATTGACGCGGTGGCCGTAGATGACGGGAATGGAGACCTGTGTTTTGATGGCACGGGCCAGGTAGGCAAAGGCACCCCGCGGGACCGCCGTTGTAATCTGGGGCACCCGGGCTTCATGCCAGCCCACGTTGATGCTCAAAGCGTCCACGTGTCCTTCTTCCTGCAAGGCGCGGGCATAGGTTTGCAGTTCTCTACGATCCTGCCCGTCCACCATGAAATCGTTGCCGTTCATCCGGACGATCACCGGAAAGTCTTGTCCCACTTTACGTCGAATGGCCTGCATGACCTCCAGGCCGAACCGCATACGGTTCGGCAGATCACCGCCATAGTCATCCTCCCGCTGGTTGGTCAGGGGCGATAAAAATTCGCTGATCAGGTAGCCGGTACCGCTGAGAATTTCAACGGCGTCGAATCCGGCGGCCTGAACACGACCGGCCGCCTGGGCAAAAGCGTCGACAATGGTATGGATTTCGTCGATGGTAAGGGCATGCGGGGTCTCTTTGGTCATGCGTGAGGCGATGGCCGAGGGCGCCACCGGTTGCCGCCCGTTCAGGAAAAACGAAAAATTGTACCGTCCGGCGTGGTTGATCTGAACGGCGGAAGCGGCCCCGTTTTCCTTGATGGCCTTGGCCAGCCGGGTCAGGCCGGAAATGAATTCGTCCCTGTGAGCCCCGATGTTGGTCGTGTTGCCGGAAAGGTCGTCGACGGTCGCATAGCCGACACAGATGAGACCGGCTCCGCCGCGGGCGCGCTCGGCATAAAAATTCACCAATGGGTCGGTTACCTCAAATTCCACAGCCATGCCCATGTGCATGGCGGGCATATATATCCTGTTTTTAACACGCAGTTGATTGATAACGATCGGATCAAAGATGGGATCCTTCATCGATTCCTCCCCTTGTATTTTTGCGATGGCCCAGTCGCGCCGCAGTGGCACGTTTCACGACAACGGACTTAAGCATATGCTTAAGTCGCTGAAACCGCAACCTTTATATGGCTCAAGGGGGTGCGCTGTGGTTTGGGCTTCCATGCCTCAGGGCAACGTGGTATCGATGGCGTGTTGGCCTATGCCGCCGCCCCAAAAAAAACGGTTATTCGACATGCGAATAACCGTTAAGGAGGAAAACTTATACAGAAGGTTAGGTTAGGTTGGTATTAGGGATAAGCAAACGGCATGCCAGTTTTTCTTATAAGTTTATGAATTTATTTATTCGTAATAAATTCAAGTTGATAATAACCTATTGCGTTTTTTGATCATCATATTTGATGGCCGGCTTAGCGCCAATGGCCCCTAAAAATTCAAAAATTTTAACCTGAACCCACACAGAAATTCTTAACCAATTGAAACTATTATAAAATTCAAATAGCCGGTAAAGTTCAAAATTTTGAACCCACTGGTCGAGATATGATGATAGAGGTTATAAAGATCTGAAATTATAGAGAAGTTATTTGTATGGCAATATGGATTGTCGCATCATTCTCGACGTTAACGCCATCATAATGGATGTCCATGAACGGGGCTGTTCGTAAAGACCGTATGTATCGCTATCTGCTGGTTTTGACCGTGGCGTCCGCTATCGGTTTGCAAGGCTGGCGAACATTGTTCAATAATTTTGCGGTGGAAGTCGCAGGACTTGACGGCCATCAGGTGGGTATCATCCAGTCCGTGAGAGAGATTCCGGGTTTCTTGGTCCTGCTGGTCGTGTATGTGCTGCTGGTGATGCGTGAACATCGCCTGTCCGCCCTATCGATCCTTTGCCTGGCGGTGGGGGTGGGGCTCACGGGCCTGATGCCGAGCATGGCAGGGCTGGTGGTGACGACTCTCATCATGAGCTTTGGTTTTCACTATTACGAAACCACCAACCAATCCTTGACCCTCCAGTATTTTGACCAGGCGACAGCGCCAATCGTTTTTGGGCGCCAGCGCAGCTATGCGGCGGCCACCAATATTGTGGTCGGGCTGGCCATATACGGAATGGCTTCTGTGTTATCGTATGCGGCCATGTACCTCGTAATGGGGATCGTGCTCTGCGGAATGGGGCTCTGGGGGTTTGCCCAGAATCCGGTCCGAGAAAACTTGCCGGAACAGCGCAAACGAATGATCCTGCGACGGGGGTATGGACTGTTTTACCTGTTGACTTTTCTGGCCGGCGCCCGCCGACAGATCTTTATCGCCTTTGCCGTTTTCCTGATGGTCAAACGGTTTGGATTTACCGTTCAGGAGATCACATTGCTGTTCGTTGTCAATAACGGCGTCAACTTCTATCTGAGCCCGCTGGTCGGCAAGTCCATTGTCAGGTTCGGGGAGCGCCGCGTCCTGTCCCTCGGATACGGCAGCATGGTCCTCATATTTCTGGCGTACGCCCTGGTGCAGGCCAAATGGATGGTGGCCGTGCTGTACATCCTGGATCATATCTTTTTTAATTTTGCCATCGCTATTCGAACCTATTTTCAGAAGGTCGCCGATCCCCGCGATATTGCCCCCAGCATGGCCGTCGGGTTTACCATCAACCATATTGCGGCCGTGGTGCTGCCAGCGGTCGGTGGTTTGCTCTGGATGGTGGACTATCGGATTCCCTTTTTAGGCGGGGTTTTCCTGGCGTTGATGTCCCTGCTTGCCGTGCAGTTCATTCGGGTGCCGGCAAGGGCGTGACCATCGTTGCTTTCCACTAAAAAAGACCGTCGATGACCTGGTTGCAGTAAGCGCAGTGATTGCCGTCGATGAGGTTGGTCCGGCTGCGGTACTGGAAGCGGTTGATGACGATGTTGCCGCAATCGGGACACAGCGTGTTTTCACCACCGCTGTCCGGTACGTTGCCCATGTAGACATAGCGAAGCCCGGCCGCCATGCCGATGTCACGGGCCATGGCCAGGGTTTTTACCGGGGTGGCGGTTCGATCCATCATGCGGTGGGTCGGGTGAAAGCGGCTGATATGCCAGGGGGTTTCCGGCCCCAGGTCTTTCGCCAGGAAGTCGGCGATTGCTTGCAGCTCCTCCGGTGAATCGTTGAGGCCGGGAATCAGAAGGGTCGTCACCTCCACCAGAATGCCCCCCCTTTTCATTCGGATGAGGGTATCTTTGACCGGCGCCAGCCGGGCCCCGCAGACGTCGCGATAGAACGCTTCAGAAAACGATTTCAAGTCGACATTGGCCGCATCCAGGACGGGCAGGATCATATCCAGCGCTTTCGCGCTCATATAGCCGTTGGTGACGAAGATATTGCGCAGGCCGGCGGTATGGGCCTGGCGGGCAACATCCAGGGCAAATTCAAAAAAAACAGTCGGTTCGGTATAGGTATAGGCAATGCTTGCACAGGCCTTGGCGCGGGCGTCGGCCACAACGGCTTCCGGTGTGACCGGACGGCCAACGATGGCGCCCTGGTGGTCCGAGGGCATTTGGGCAATATCCGCATTCTGGCAGAAGCGACAGCTGAAGTTGCATCCCACGGTAGCGATCGAGTAGGCGCGGCTGTCCGGCAGCAGGTGAAAGAGAGGTTTTTTTTCAATGGGATCCACATGCTGGGCGATCAGCTGGCCATAGACCAGTGATACCAGCTGGCCGTCGCGATTTTCACGCACCCGACAGATACCCCGTTGGCCGGGCAAAATTTTGCATCGATGGGCGCATAATTCACAGCGAACAGCCCTATTTTCGAGGGGGCGATATAGCAGGGCTTCCATGGTTTTCGATCCTTATCGATATTAGCGCCAAAGCGGCAGGCTCGGCAGGGGGTGGGTGGTTTTCTTGGCCTCGTAGCGCAGGGTCAAGGGCCGGGTGCGGAACCGCGGCACCAGCGAAACCACGACCCCGGCAAAGGTGCCGAACGGACATCGCTGGATGAGCCGCGAGCGCTCCAGGCGTGAGAGCAGGCCATTGGGTGTGGCCGGCAGCTGGCACACGGTTCGCCAGGACATGGGGGTCTCACCCAGATGGGTAACAAACATCTGCTTGATTTCCCAGACACTGAAAAAGCGTGCTTTGTTAAAAATGGTCGGGGAAAACATCCCTTTCACGCGCCGCTGTATGCCTTTGAGGGCATATCGGTTCAAAACACCTAAGAAGACCCGGTCTTTCGCAACCCGGCAGGCTTCCTCGATCGCTTTGAGTGGGTCCTCAACAAACTCGAGGGTGGTGATAAGGATGGCATAATTGAACGAATTGTCGCCGAAGGGGAGGTCTTCGGCAAATTCGCGATAGAAGTCGACCCGGTCTTTGATCTGGCCAATGGCCATATCCAGCATGTAGGGGGATGGATCGATACCGGTCACCTGCAGGCCGAAATCGAGAAAAGGCTTCAGACTCGCGCCGCTGCCGCAGCCGATATCCAACAGGGTTTCGCCGGGGAGGGGGTTGAGCATGTCGAACATCAGACGGCTTTCGAGCTCGGCCGCAAAATGGCGGTTCGGGCTGTTCAGCCACCGTTGATAGTCTTTCGCATCATTGAAATCGAAAACATGCCCCATGATGCAAACTCTAGTAAGTGCCGGGGAAAGATCAAGGGTTGTTGACCAATGAGTGGGTCAGGCGGGGCGGTTGCCGAGCATGGGCTTTGGATCATGACCGCACCGTTAAACAGATTGGCGTTTCCCTCTATTCAGCGGCTTGAGTCGCCGTTTTATTCCGAGGTGCTTTCGCCGCTGTTTCCGACGCGGGCTTGTCTCCCGAGGGCGTGGCCCCTGCATTCGAGTCCGCCGTTCCTGCTTTGTGGGCAGAACTTTTTTTCTTGCGCCGCCAACGGCGCCGGCTCT
Organism: Deltaproteobacteria bacterium; assembly: GCA_020444045.1. Taxonomy (GTDB): domain Bacteria; phylum Desulfobacterota; class Desulfobacteria; order Desulfobacterales; family UBA5852; genus JABZFP01. The sequence goes on along the minus strand of JAHLLS010000001.1, from coordinate 199,293 downwards.
TTTTGGCCGGTGCGGCCGTTTCCGTGTTTATATCCGCGGTCGTATCCGCGGCGGGCGTTTCCTGGTCGTCAGCGACCGCCAGCATGTCTTTGCTCGGTGCAAACCCGAAAAAGGACCCCGGGAAATAATTGGGCGGCCGATTTTTAATTTTTTCAAGCTGACGGCTGGCCGCTGTCTGGCGTGGCCCGCGCCCAGCTGCCTGAACAGCACGTGGGCCGCGCTCCGTGGATTTGTTATTGCGGGGATGCGCTGGCTTGCGGGCGGGTTGTTTGGGTCTTGATCGACGGGATGATTTAACCGGTCCAGCTTTGTCTTTGGCCAACCAGTCATCTTCGGGCCAGACAACCGGCAGTTTATACCCCAGCATTTCCTCCAGCGGCTCGAGATGGAAGACATAGTTTTCGCAGGCCAGGGAAATGGCTTTGCCGGTTTTGCCGGCCCGGGCGGTGCGTCCGATCCGGTGCACATAGCTCTCGGAGTCCTGGGGCAGGTCGTAATTGAAAACATGCGAGATGTCTTCGACGTGGATGCCGCGCGAGGCCACGTCGGTGGCAACCAGAATTTTGAGTTGGTCGTTTTTGAACTGTTCCATCAGTTTAAAGCGTTTGGGCTGGGGCAGATCGCCGGTGATACCTTCGGCCGGGAAGCCGTTGCCTTTCAGCTTTTCCGCCAGCCATTCCACGCCGGACTTGGTATTGGCAAAGACCAGCACACGGTGCCAGTCCTCCCGTTGGAGAAGGCCCAACAGCAAGGACAGTTTGCTCTCCAACCCGACATGGATCAACGACTGATCGATGCGCTCGACCGTTATTTCTTCGGGCGTGACCGAGATGAATTCCGGCAGGTTCATGTACTCATAGGTCAATTCCAGAACCCGGTGGGAAAGGGTAGCGGAAAACAGCATGGATTGGCGTTTGTCGTAATGCGGGAGTTTGCGCAGGATAAACTGCATGTCTTTGGCGAAACCCAGGTCGAGCAGACGGTCGGCCTCGTCAATGACCACGATTTTGATGCCGGTGGTTTTGAAAATGCCCTGTTTAAAATAGTCGATGATGCGGCCGGGCGTGCAAATAACGATGTCCACGCCTTTTTTTAGAATGCCGGCTTGTTTTTGATAATCCACGCCGCCGACGATTTGCACACAGCTGAGACCGGTATGGGCCCCCAGCAATAGCGCTTCTTCATGAATCTGAAAGGCGAGTTCCCGTGTGGGCGCTACAATCAGGGCCGAAGGGATGCCGGGTTGGCGATCGGTCAGTTTGAGCAGACGGGTGAAAATCGTGACCAGAAACGCGCCAGTTTTACCCGTACCGGTCTGCGCCTGCCCGGCGATATCTTTCCCCTCGAGGGCTGCCGGCAGGACTTGGGCCTGAATGGGGGTGCAGCGATCGAACTGTGCGTCCTTGAGACCGGCCAGCAGGCTCTCCGGCAGATCGAAACTGTCAAAGGTTGTTTTGGTCAGAAACGTGGGCTTGTCGGCGCGTTCCGATGGCATCGGCGCGTCGGGTGTTTCGGTCATAATGTCCTCATTGGCTGCGGGGCTTTCGCCCACGATTGATTTTTCATCTGAATTTAGGGGATTATACCCTCTTTTCAAGAATATGCAAGCAATTGCACGAGCCGCCTTACGGATGGTGTCCATTGAAAAACCCTTGGTTATCGGTCATTCACCATAGTGCGCACGGCCTGCCGAATCATCGGAAAGCCGTTGTCCTGATTGTCTATCCCGTCGAGCGCGCCGCCGCATGCCGCTGCCTTGCTTTCCAGTCCGAAGCGGGGTTGCCGCGGTTTGTCGGTGACGCATTGCTTGATCCCCGACCCCGCCGCGCCAAACCTATTGATTTTTCGCAACGTTCGATGGATAAACCCAATTTAGGGCGGGTTGCTGACAAATGCAAGCCATACAGGATACTTAGGGCGCGAGTGTTTTTACCGAAAGGCGTTCGAAACCGTCTTGAACCGCGCGTAAAACTTCGATGCCCGGGCAGGAAGGCGCAGCGGCAATAGGGCGCAGCCGTGCATACGATAGTGGGTTGAGGTGCTATGAAAAATTTCTTCAAAGTGGTTGATATCGAGGATGTCTGGGACCGACGGGGTGTATTTCCGGTGGTGGATCAGGAAACGCTACCGCTGGCGTCCACCGTCGGACGCATTCTATCGGAAGCGGTCCTTGCCGACCTGGATATCCCGGGATTTGCCCGCTCCACCATGGACGGCTATGCCTTGCAGGGGGCCACCACCTTTGGTGCCACCGAGAGCAACCCCGGCTATTTGACCGTGGTGGGGTCGGTGGCCATGGGAGAAAAACCGGATTTACACGTGGGCCCGGGGGAGGCCGTGCGCATCGCGACTGGAGGTATGCTGCCTCCTGGGGCGGATGCCGTCATCATGATCGAGCATACCGAGGTTCTTGATGACACCACCATCGAAATCTACAAGAGCGTTGCCCCGGGGCAGCACGTCGTGGCGCAGGGAGAAGATATTGCGCGCGGGAATGCCCTGCTGGCCGGCGGTCAACCGGTGCGCCCACAGGAAGCCGGCCTGCTGGCCGCCTTGGGCTGCGAAACGGTGCGTGTCTTTCGCAAGCCCCGGATCGGTATCATTTCCACCGGTGATGAAGTGGTGCCCGTGACGGCCGTGCCGGGTCCCGGGCAGATCCGGGATGTGAATTCAACGACCCTGTCCGCCATGACGATCGCAGCCGGGGGCCAACCCAGGGTTTACGGTATTGTGCAGGACAGCCTGGCCCTTCTGAAAACCACCTGCACACGCGCCTTGGCGGAAAATGATATGGTCCTCGTATCCGGCGGCAGTTCGGTGGGAATGCGGGATTTTACCATCGAAGCCTTTGAAGCCCAGGAGGATGCCCACATCATGGTTCACGGGGTATCCATCAGCCCGGGGAAACCGACCATCCTGGCCCGGTCCGGCACCAAACCCATGTGGGGCATTCCCGGTCATGTGACGTCCGCCATGGTGGTGTTCCATGTGCTGGTGCAGCCCTTTATCGCACATCTCGGCGGTCTTGACGATCGATTCCGACGGGTATTTACGATACCCTGCCGGCTGACCCGCAACCTCCCGTCCGCCCAGGGACGGGTTGATTTTGTGCGGGTCCGTGTCGTGCCTCGCGATGGCATGCTTTATGCCGAACCCGTGCTGGGGAAATCCGGCCTGATCCACACGATGGTCAAGGCGGATGGCCTGGTTCGCATTGCGGCACCGGTCGAAGGGCTCGACAAAGGCGATGCGGTGGCGGTGGAACTCTTTTGAACCCTATGACCAATGCCCGATAGTTGCTGTCGCGGCGTGGTGATGCAGGAGCATAGTCGAATGACCCATCAACGTAACATCTATCTCAAAATGACGTCTCTCGAGAATGCCCGTGAGCTCATGTTCGCGCGTTTTGCGGCGCCATCACCTCCCGCCACTGAAACGGTTCCGGTGACGGACGCCGTGGGACGGGTTTTGTCGGCACCGGTGTTTGCCCGTTTGTCGTCGCCTAATTTCCACTCCGCGGCCATGGATGGCATTGCGGTTCAGGCCGAGCAAACCTTCGGTACCAGCGAGACCAACCCACGGCAGCTCCAGATCGGGCAAAACGCTTTTTACGTCAATACCGGCCACGTTTTGCCCGCCAATACCAACGCCGTCATCATGATCGAACAGGTTAACGCGCGCGGTGACGATCAAGTGGAAATCGAGGCGCCGGCCTTTCCCTGGCAGCATGTACGCCGCATGGGTGAAGACATTGTCGCTACGGAGCTCCTGTTTCCGCGTCGCCATGTGGTGACACCCTATTGTGTCGGCGCGCTCATTTCGGGTGGGATTTTCGAGGTCACGGTGCACACGCGGCCGCGCGTTCTGATCATTCCCACCGGATCCGAGCTGGTGGACTGGCGGACAGCGGCCGCTGACGATTTGCGGCCGGGCCAGGTTCTGGAATCCAATTCGTTCGTGCTGGGCCAGCTGGTGGAAGCGGCCGGCGGCGTCTTCGAGCGTTACGGGATCATCATCGACGATCCCGATACGATTCGGCAGGCCGTCGATCAGGCGGTCCGGGGCGACTTCGACATAGTCCTCACGATCGGCGGGTCTTCGGCCGGCTCCGAGGATTATGCCAAGCGCGTGGTTTCCGAGCTGGGCGAGATCCTGGTGCACGGTGTCACCATCATGCCCGGCAAACCCCTGCTCGTGGGGGATGTGGGCGGAAAACCCGTTTTCGGCATCCCCGGCTATCCTGTATCCGCGATTATCGCCTTCGAACAGTTCGTGCGGCCCCTGCTGCGCCGCTTCATCGATCAGGCCGATATTCAACCGGAAACCCTCCTGGTCGAGACTGCTCGCAAGATCCCGTCCAAACTGGGCACAGAGGAATTTCTGCGCGTCAAACTGGGCCGTGTCGGGGATCGTGTTGTCGCAGCCCCCTTGCCGCGCGGGGCGGGATGCATCACCACCATTACCGAGGCCGACGGGATTCTGCGCATTCCTTGCAACGTGGAAGGGTTGCGCGAAGGCGAGCAGGTGAGGGCCGAGCTGATCCGTGCGTCCGATACCATCGATAAAACGCTCATGATTGTTGGCAGCCATGACAACAGTCTGGACATTTTGGCAGATGAAATTCGCCGCGGCGTGGCGGACATTACCCTCTCATCGAGCCATGTGGGCAGCATGGGTGGATTGATGGCGATCAAGCGCGGGGTATGCCATCTGGCCGGATCCCACCTGCTCGATACCGCCGATGGTTCCTACAACAGCTCGTATATTCGCCAATATTTGCCGAACGAGGACATTCGGCTGGTCCATCTGGTCATGCGCGACCAGGGCCTTATCGTGCCGCGGGGAAACCCGAAAAAGATTGGCGGTATCGAGGATCTTGTCCGTGATGACGTGCGGTTCATCAACCGGCAGGGCGGGGCCGGAACGCGTATCCTGCTGGATTTCCGGCTGAAAGAACTGGGGATCGACCCGGCTGCCATTGCGGGATACACCGATGAAGAATTCACGCACATGGCCGTGGCGGTGGCGGTTCTGAGCGGCACGGCCGATGTCGGCTTGGGCATTCAGGCGGCAGCCCGGGCGCTTGATCTCGATTTTATCCCGGTGGTGACGGAGCAATATGACCTGGTGATTCCGGGGCGGTTTTACAATGAGTCCGGTATCCAGGTCCTGCTTGAAACGATTCGCACCGACCGTTTCAAGCAGCGGGTCGAGGCGCTGGGAGGATACCATACCGAAGAGACGGGCAAGATCCTGAGCGTGTGACGTTCAGTTTAAATCTTCTTCCCAAATACCGTCAGGGGTGACCGCGGTATGGGCCGTCACCCGAGGGCCGGCCTCCGGGCAGCGGTAGGCTTGGGCCGCGGCCGCGATGCTGTAGGTATGCATCCACACGACGTGGGTCGCGCCCGCCATTGCGGCCCGCTTCAGCACCCGCTGTTGGACGCCGGTCGTATCGACGTAGTGCTTGATAAACCCGCCGTCTTCCCGTCCCGGATTGGCGGTTTCGGCAAAAGTGCCGATGCAGTCGCATGGTGTCATCAGTGCGGCGTCCGTTTCCACCACGCCATACAAGCTTGCACAGCCAGTCAGTGTCACAAGGGCTGCCGCCAAAGCCAGAACTAAATAGCGGGACATATGGGTATCCTTTCCGATATTAGGGCAAGGGCATCGCGACCTATCGTAATCAGAGGCTATATTTTGAAACCCTCTCGTCCGTCTATCGGCTCATCGGGGCCAAAACTTTAGCGAATTCCGCTATCCTATGGAAGGATTGCTCCCTGTGAATATCCTGCGGACGCACAAGCTGACCGATCTCCCCCATCTCAATCTTTATCGCACGCATTACGAAGACCGCAACGGTGACCCGAAGGCGTGGGTTTTTACGTCCCGGCAGGATCCACCTCGCCTTGTGTCCGGACAATGGGACGCTCCCGACGCCGTGGTTATCGTCCCCTACCACGTAGCCCGCCAAAAACTTGTTATCATTGAGGAGTTCCGGGTTGTGCTGGGTGGGTATCAATATGGATTCCCCGCCGGGTTGATGGATCCCGGCGAAACGGTTGCCGCTACCTGCGGCCGTGAACTTTTGGAGGAGACGGGGCTGACCGTGAAGCGCATCCTGCGTCAGAGCCCGCCCGTATATTCGTCCTCCGGGATTACGGACGAAGCCGTTTCAATGGTGTTTGTGGAATGTGATGGGACACCGTCCAATGCCGCCAACGAGAGCTCCGAGGACATCCGGACCCTGTTTGTGGGGCCGGCGGAAGCCCAGGCGCTGTATGCGGCCACCGATCGGCGGATGGATGTCAAGACCTGGGTGGTTTTGTGGTCCTTCGCCCAAACCGGCGCGCTTTGATCGGATGCCTTTGTGGTTGACATTGGGGTTGCGGCACCTATTATACAGGCATTGTAATTTTTGTCGCCGTTGCTGTGTGGTGACCTGATTCCATCTAACTTTAAATGCGAGGCGTATGCGTTTCTTACTCTATAACATTCGATACGGTTCCGGCATCGGCTGGAAAGTACACTTTCCGGTGCCCTTCGGCGGCTGTCTGAGACATACCAGTGACAATTTCCGCCAAATTTCAGATTTCATCAAGTCGGTCAACCCCGACATCACCGGGCTCATCGAGGTCGACGGCGGGTCTTTCCGCTCCCATCGCAACAACCAGGCCCGCTTGCTTGCGGAAGAAATACAGCATCATCATGTGTTTGAAAACAAATACAGCGGGCAGTCCATGGTGCGCAAGCTGCCGTTGTTCAACAAACAGGGCAATGCCTTTCTGACCAATCAGGATATACGTGCGCTGCGCTTTCATTATTTCAACAAGGGGTTCAAACGGCTGGTGATCGAGGCGGAGCTTGCGGAATTCACGACCTTCATTGTCCATCTTTCCCTCAAATACCGCCATCGCCAGGACCAGTTGCGCGATTTGAATACACTGGTGCGGTCGGCGGGAAAACCGGTTATCGTTGCGGGTGATTTTAATGTGTTTCGCGGCGAAAGTGAATTGGCCCATTTCATGGGGGACACCGGCCTATTGAATGCCAACTCCGCCGGTGCACCGTCCCACCCTAGCCGTGCGCCCAGGCGCCAACTCGATTTTATCCTGCACAGCCCGGAAATCGAGGCGCGTCGGTTCGAAGCCCCCCGGGTTGCCTTTTCCGACCATATTCCGCTGGTCTGGGATTTTGAGATTCGTCACCGTGCCGGCTTGGCACGGGCCGCCTAAACTGGCCTGTTGCTCAAGACCGGCGCCGCACTGTAAATGGTGTGTGGAGTTTGATCATGGTGCTTCCGAAAAAGCGTTATAGCCAAATCGTCCGGGCGGGAATTCTCATTGGTTTGGGCGTTTTATGGGGGGGGCTGACCGGCTGTGCATCCGGTGTGTCAGCGTATTCGCGTGCCATGGTGACCTACCAAGGCACATTCCCGGAGCTGCAGGGTGCGCCGGATCAGCAGCGTGGGCAGGTGGTTATGCTGGGTGGGCGGATCGTGGAAACATCGCCGTCAGCGACGGGAACCGAGATCATGGTGCTTCAGCTGCCCCTGGCCGGCCGGGAAAAACCGGCCTTGGACCAGCCTTCCCAGGGGCGCTTTCTCATCGCTTCGCCGGAATTTCTCGACCCGGCGGTTTACCCGAAATTGGCGCTTATTACGGTGGTTGGCGAGGTCACCGGTCAGGTGGAGCGCCCCGTCGGTGATTACCCTTACACCATGCCCGTGCTGCGGCCCATCGAGATCAAGCAGTGGTCGACCAGTGATTGGGGGGGCGGTGGGCCGGCCGTGCAATTAGGGGTGGGAGCCGGCAGTCATGGCGGCGGCGGGGCTGGCTTCGGCCTCTCGTTCTAATGCCGTTTGCAGAAAGATTTAGGCTTTACCGAAGCCGTTGTTGATGCGTTCTTTGAGTGCTTTGCCCACCTTGAAATTCGGCAGCCGTTTGGGCTCCACCGAGACGGCCGCACCGGTTTTCGGGTTGCGGCCGACATAGCCTTCGTATTCCTTGACCTTGAATGTCCCGAAACCCCTGATATCCACGCGATCATCTATTGCCAGCGATTCCGTCATGCTCTCGAAGATGACGTTTACGATTTCCTTGGCCTTTTTCTGAGAAAGGCCCTCTTCCTCGGCCAGCAATCGGTTTAGCTGCTCTCCGGTTAATTGCATGTTTTCTGGTTCCTCCAAATGATATCGGTTGTGGCGGCCTGGCAATCGGGCTGCGGAAGGTATCCATTCATCATCAGAACGACACCTCGACACTCGAATTTAACAATAATAGCTATCAGTAACAGGATTTGTTATTAAAAAACGCCGAATTTTACAATACGGTAAATTTAAGGCAAAATTACTGTATTAAATTGAGTAATATGGGGAATGGCTATCGGAGATCGCGGCGCAGCCGAAATCGATCCGTTGCACAAAAAAAGGGGCCACCGCGATTTGGCAATGCGGCCGCCCCCGAGGAGGGTGACCGGCGGTGGGAAACCGCCGGCCGGTAACGATTAGATGTCGTAATACAGGAAGAACTCGTGCGGATGGGGTCGCAGATTGACGTCGTTGACCTCGTTTTTGGTTTTATAGTCGATCCAGGTGTCGATGACATCCTTGGTAAACACATCACCTTTTAAAAGAAAAGCGTGATCATCCGCCAGGGCGGCCAGGGCTTCCTGGAGCGAGCCCGGCGCGGAAGGCACGTCGGCCAGCTCTTCCGGTGACATGCCGTAGATGTCCTTGTCGAGCGGTTCTCCCGGATCGATCTTGTTTTCAATGCCGTCCAGGGCGGCCATCAGGATGGCCGAGAAGGCCAGGTAGCCGTTGCACGACGGATCAGGGGTGCGGAACTCGATGCGTTTGGCCTTGGGCGATCCGGAATACATCGGTATGCGGACCGAAGCACTGCGGTTGCGGCTGGAGTAGGCCAGGTTGACGGGGGCTTCGAATCCCGGCACAAGGCGTTTGTAGGAGTTGGTCGTGGGGTTGGTAAAGGCACACACGGCCCGGGCGTGCTTCAGGATGCCGCCAATGGCATAAAGGGCTGTATCGGATACGCCAGCGTAGCCGTCACCGGCAAAGGTCGGTTCCCCGTCTTTCCAGATGCTGAGGTGCGTGTGCATGCCGGTGCCGTTGTCTTCGAAAAGCGGTTTGGGCATGAAGGTCACGGTGTATCCGTTGCGGGTCGCCACGTTTTTCAGGACATATTTAAACCACATCATCTGATCGCCCATTGCGAGCAAGGGTTGAAAACGCATGTCGATTTCAGCCTGGCCAGCGGTGGCGACTTCATGGTGCTGACACTCCATGGCAATACCGAGTTCCTCCAGAACCAGCATCATCTCGGTGCGCAGATCCTGGAATTTATCCATGGGCGGCACCGGGAAATAACCTTGTTTGTGACGGGGTTTGTAGCCCAGGTTCGGCCCTTCGTCCCGTCCGCTATTCCAGATACCTTCGACGGAATCAATCTCGTAAAAGGCCCTGTGGCGGGAAGACTCGAAACGGATATCGTCAAAGATGAAAAACTCGGCCTCCGGTCCGATAAAAGCGGTATCTCCGATGCCGGTGCTTTTCAAATAGGCTTCCGCCTTCTGGGCAATGAACCGGGGATCACGGGTGTAGGATTCACGGGTAATAGGATCCACAATGTTGCCGATAACCACGAGGGTGGGGATTTCGTAAAACGGGTCAATTTTGGCCGTTGCCGGATCCGGAATGACAAGCATATCGCTGGCGTTGATGGGCTGCCACCCGCGAATACTGGAGCCGTCAAAGCCAAAGCCGTCCTCGAAGCTGGATTCATCAAATTCGCTCATGGGGACGGTGAAATGCTGCCAAACACCCGGAAAATCAAGAAAGCGGATATCCACTACTTTGGCGCCTTTTTCTTTTGCAAATGCCAATACCTCTTTTGGGGTCATGATGTTCCTCCTTATAAAGTTAGTAAAATCAAATATAAATCAGTGACAGTTTTGCTGCTTAAAAAAGCGGTCGGATATTAGGGACCGGTGACGAGGGTCATTCTTATAACGCATCGGTTCCTGTCTCACCCGTCCTTACGCGAACAGCCTCCTCAACATTGTAAACAAAAATTTTACCGTCGCCAAGTTTGCCGGTATTGGCCGCTTCACGGATTTTGGCCACTACGGCATCGGCCTGGTCGGCGGCAACCACCACTTCCACTTTGACTTTGGGGATAAAATCCACCACATATTCGGCGCCGCGATAAATTTCTTTGTGGCCTTTCTGGCGGCCATAGCCCTTCACTTCGGTGATGGTCATGCCCTGGATGCCGACCTCGTTGAGGGCCTCTTTGACATCATCAAGTTTGAAGGGTTTTACGATGGCTTCGATCTTTTTCATGCGGTTTCCTCCTGATAGTCCGGTTTGGCCGGCCGCAAAAGGTCGGCCGAAGCGTTAGACATTCTGAATTTCAAAAGCGCGTTCACCATGCTGAGCATAGTCCAGCCCGGCAACTTCATCGTCCTTTTCGACCCGCAGACCACCCGTAATAAGTTTTGTCAGATAGGCCACGGCGAAGGTGCCGACCGCCGAAAAGGCCGCCGTCCCGATGATGGACAGAAATTGTACCCACAGCTGTCCTGGGTTGCCGTAGAAGAGCCCTCGGGCCCCTTCCGTAATGGCTGGATTAGCGAAGATGCCGGTGGCTAACGCTCCCCAGATACCACACAACCCGTGGACGCCGAAAGCGTCCAGTGAATCATCGTAACCCAGCATGTTTTTCAGTTTGGATACGCTGATATAACCGAGCAGACCGGCAACGAGCCCGATCACCAGAGAGGCCGGCATGTTGACGAAGCCCGCGGCTGGGGTGATGGCCACAAGTCCGGCCACGACGCCGGAAGCCAGGCCAAGGACAGTCGGTTTGCGGGTAACGGCCCACTCGGCCCCCATCCAGGCCAGGGCACCCATGGCCGCCGAGGTGTTGGTGACCAGAAAAGCGGATCCGGCCACGCCGTCGGCGGCCAGTTCACTGCCGGCGTTGAACCCGAACCAGCCGAACCACAACAGAGCCGCGCCGAGAGCGGTCAGGGTGATGCTGGACGGGAACATGGCGTCCTTGCCATACCCGATGCGTTTGCCCACCATCATCGAGAGCACCAAACCGGCCACACCGGCATTGATATGAACCACTGTGCCGCCGGCAAAATCCAGAGCACCCATTTCTCCCATCCAGCCCCCGCCCCAGGCCCAGTGGGCAACAGGCGAATAGATGAAGGTCAACCACAGAATGGTAAAGACTACCCAGGATGAAAATTTCATGCGATCCACAATAGATCCCAGCACAAGCGCCACGGTAATGCCGGCAAAGGTCATCTGGAAGAGCAGAAAAACATAGGTCGGAATGGACCCGGAGAGGCTGTCGACCCCGATGCCATTCAGGAAAAGATAGTCAAAGCCGCCGACGAGACCGGCCTGACTGGGTCCGAACGCCAGGGTATAGCCCCACATGACCCAGATGACGCTGCCCAGGCAGTAGGCCACCATGGTCATGGCGATGGTATTCAGCAAATTTTTATAGCGGGAAAGGCCGCCATAGAAAAGCGCCAGACCGGCCGGCGTCATCATCATGACCAGGGCCGTCGAGACGATCATCCACGCGGTATCGCCGCTGTCTAAGCCTTCGGCCGCCATGGCGGCGGCGGGAAATAACAGGATGAAAACAAATGAACTAAGCAGTTTTCCTGCCATCAGTTTGGGCTCCTTCCTCTTGGTTATCGGCGGTTGCCGTATCGTTTGCAGGCGGCAGAACCGCCTGAATGGTTGCTTGGATCTGGGCGACCTGGTCGGGGTCGTCCACTTTCTGGCCGTCAAAATCCCTTACATAGAAAACGTCTACGACCTGGTCGACGTTGGTGGCGATTTTGGCCACCCAGACATCGAGCTGGCAGCGAAACAGGGCGTCCGTAATGCTGAAAAGCAGTCCGGGAAAATCTTCGGTAAAGACCTCCACGATCGTGAAAAAACTGGACGTCTGATTGTCGACCTGGATCCTTCGCGGCCGGTCCATGGCGGCGGGTCGGGGCGGCCGGTAGCCTTTCATCCGGGATTGCAGACGCTCCGACAGGTCGAGGTCGCCTTCCAGCGCCCGGCTCAGGTGCCGGCGGGTTTTTTCCCATTTGTCGGACTCGAAAATGGGATCGGGTGGCGGCTGAACCTTGAAAATATCCAGGGCCACGTTGTTGCGCCAGGTAAACACCTGGGCGTCCAGAATGTTGATGCCGTTCAGGGTAAACACGCCGGCAATCCGGGAAAAAAGACCGGGCTGGTCCCTGGCGCAGAGGGTGACAATGCGCGTATCGGAGGTCATCGACGGTTCGATTTCCCAGACGAAGCGGGCATCGCCCAGGGTCTGATAGAGCCGGATATGTTCCTGGATCACCTCCGGCGGGACATTCAGAAGATAGCGCGGTGACAACACATCAAAAAGGGTTTCCAGTTCTTTTTGCCGACGCTTGGGCGTCTGTGCCAGCAAGGCGTCGCGTTTGCGTGCCACCTTGGCCACCGCCTCCTGGGAGGCGAGTTCTCCTTTCTCCAACACGTTCAGGACCTTCAGAAAGAGGTCTTTTAGAAGGGCCGCCGTCCAGCTGTTCCACGCCTTGGGGCCCGTGGCGATACAGTCGGCGACCGTCAGCAGGTAGAGCATTTTGAGCCGGTCGGCGTCGTTGATCCGCCGGGCGCAGTAAAGAGCGGTTTCTTCATCGTTGATATCGCGGCGGGCCGCGGTTTTGGCCAGCAGCAGATGCTCGCGCACAAGAAAGGCCACCGTATCGATATCGGCGGGCCGATAGCCTTTTTCGGCCAGGATGCCGGGCACTAATGCCTCGCCTTTCTCGGAGTGATTGCCGCCGGGCTGGCCTTTGCCGATGTCATGCAGAAGGGCGCCCCACAGCAACAGCTTGCGTTGCTTGAGTTCGGCATAGATCTGACCGACCAGACCATCCGCGCGGTCTTCGTCGCCGGCGAAGGTTTTGATGGTTTTGACGGTGCGCAACAGGTGACGGTCGACGGGATAGATATGATACTCGTCGTATTGAATGCAGTTGACCACGGTATGAAACGCCGGGATGAAACGCTCCAGCAAACCGGTATGGAGCATGGCATTGAGCACATTGAAAGTGGGTGCCGGGGCTTGCAAGATCTTTTCAAAAGAGCGAACCGCCGCGGGTGAGCTGCGCAGGTTTTCGTCACAGAGATGGCCAAATTCACGAACGATGCGGCGGGCTTCGGCGCCCAGGGGCAGGCGCAGCCGGGCGCTTTCCTCGAATATCTGAAGCAGCAGCAGAGGGGATTCCGACACCATGCGGGTGGACTCGAAATTGAGGGTATCCTTGATGATTTCGATGCCGGCGATTTTCGTTATTTTTGACCGGCGCCTGCGGCGGCGGGATCGTTTTTCGTACCCCTGCTCAAAAAGAAACATGAGATGCTGCTGTTTGATGAACTCCATCTGGCCGTGTAGATCCCCCAAAAAACGCTCCACGGGCTGTTGGCCGTTCACTTTGCTGTATCCTAATGCCTTGGCAATGCGCAGCTGGTTTTCGAAATGCAACTGATCGTATTTGCGGCCGTTGAGAAGGTGCAGGCGGTTGCGGACGTTGGCGATAAACGCCAGCGCTTCCTTAAGTTGCTCGTATTCCTCATGGGAAAGGTAGCCCAGGTATTCGAGGTCGCGGTTTTGTTTGAGCCCGGACCGGATGCATGCGATCCATCGCATGGTGTGGAAATCGCGCAGGCCGCCCTGCCCCTCCTTGAGATTGGGTTCCAACAAATAGGCGGAGTCCCCGAAGCGGGCGTGCCGGGACTGATTGGTTTCCACCAGCCAGTCGATGATTTTGCGGCTGTGCCGCTGGACCACCTTCTGGCGCAATTGCTGGGTCAGCGCGGTGTACAACCGGGACATGCCGCAGACAAAACGGGCGTCCAGAAGCGGGGTCAGAATTTCAAAATCCTTGCCGGCCAGCGAGAGACACTCTTTCAGGGAACGGGTAGCGTGACCCACATCCAATCCGATATCCCACAAAGGGTAGATTATCTCCCGGATCAACCCCTCGGCCTTGTCCGGCAGGCGTTTTTCAAACAGGATAAGCAGGTCCACATCGGAGTGTACGCACTGGTCGTTGCGGCCATAGCCGCCCAGGGCGATGATGGCATACGGGTTGCGGGCAATGTCCATGCGGGGTCCGATGGCGCTGGTTTCGAAGCTGGTGCGGAAGTATTCGTCCACCAACCCGGCCATGTGATGCATAAAATCCATGGCGGTGTGTTTGGGCAGTTCGCGAATCAGTCGCTTGCGTCCGCGGTTGAGCATTTCCGCCGCATTTAGTTTCGTGTGTGACATCGTTGCTTTAGGTTTCTCCGAATCCGGTTTGCTGTAGAGGGCTATTGAGCAATTGTTGTGCCATCCATCGAATTGCATACGATTAGATAATATTTCAGAATGTTATGAATTTATTTCGTGTCGGAAAGCTGACATAAAATGACAAAATTGTAATGTATCTCCCCCTAAAAATGACAAATTTGTATGTGACTGTGGCAATTTTATGTCGATGCAGGCGGGCGGGTATGGGGGAATGAAGCGCGTGTTCCTGTCAAGCGTGCGGGTATGAAAACCGCGGAGCAGGCCCTATTGCGGGTGCGCCAGGGCCTGTTTTCCGTGTGGCTATAATTGGTCTTGAACGGTGCCGATAGCGCGGTGCAGAATGCCGACCATTTCATCGATCTGCGCTTCGTTGATGTTAAAAGGCGGGGCCAGCAGAATGTGGTCGCCGTGAATACCGTCGATACCGCCGTTGCCCGGGTAGGTAATGAGTCCGAGCTCAAAGGCCTGGTTGGCCACCTGGAGATTGACCTTTAAGCCGCGGTCGAACCAGGCGCGGCTGGCTTTGTCGCGAACCAGTTCGATGCCGGCAAAAAGCCCCAGGCCCCGAATGTCTCCGACAATGTCCAGCGCGTTGAGGCTTGCCAGTTTCAGCATCAGGTAGGATCCCATTCGCATGGATCGCTCCACCAGGGCATTCTTTTGGATGTAGCGCAAAACGGCGGCCCCGATGGCGGTTGAAAGCGGGTTCTGGCTGTAGGTGTGGCCGTGCACAAAGGCCCCGGAACCCTTTTGGATGGTGGCATGGATTTCGTCTTTCACCATGACGGCCCCCAGGGGGGTGTAACCGGAGCTCAGCCCCTTGGCCAGGACGATAAAGTCGGGGACGACCCCCCAGGTTTCGATGCCGAAATTGCGGCCGCAGCGACCGATGCCGGTCATCACCTCATCGACAATGAGTTTGACATCGTATGCATCACAAATTTGTCGGATGCGCTGCCAATAACCGTCTTTGGGCACAACCGCACCGGCCGTGGCCCCCACGACAGGCTCGGCGATAAAGGCGCCGACCGCTTCGGGACCTTCATGTTTGATGCAGCGTTCGAGTTCGTCGGCACACTGCAGATCGCAGGTTTCCGGGGTTTCCTTGAAACTGCAACGGTAGCAGTAGGCGGGTTCGATGTGCGGGGTGTGCTGAAAAAGGGGCAGGTAGTGGCTGCGGCGGGCGGTATGGCCGCCTAGTGCCAGCGCACCGGTGGTGTTGCCGTGAAAGCTCGACCAGCGTGAGATCACCTTGTATTTATCGGGCTTGCCGGCTTCCCGCCAATACTGGCGCATAAGTTTGACGGCCGATTCCACGGCTTCAGACCCGCCGGAAAGAAAATACGTTCGGGTGAGGGAGGCATCGGGCGCCATCTGGTAGAGCAGATCACCCAGTTCGCAAGCCGCCGGGTTGGTGAAATGACTGCTGTGTACAAAAGGCACACGATTGAACTGCCGCTGTATGGCGTCCAAAATTTCTGGAACGCAATGGCCGATACTGACAACGCAGGCCCCGCCGGAACCATCGAGGTAGCGTTTCCCGGTGGTGTCCCAGATGTAAACCCCCTCGGCGCGATCGGCCATGGGGTAGGCTTTCTTCAGGTTTCGATAAAATACATGTTCGCGAGCGTCCATGGGATTTTTCTTTTACCTCTCACGTTTGGGCGTTTCCGGCGATAGCGTGCCGTTTCGGGGGTCGGCCATGATGGGCGTTTCGGGTGCCGGATGAAGAACGGAGCGTGCGTTGGTCGTGTCCGCATTGGCGATCATACAAAATTGTAATGCTGACAGCGTTGCCATGGTTCATCAACCCTGAGCCGGCAGTGGCCTGGTTTGGCGTTTTGGCCTCAGCCGGTCAATCGATCTGGGTTAAAATCCGGTTTTTGCTTTTCGGATCCAGTGACAAAATGCGCCGGGCCTCATCCGGGGTGGCGATGTCGCGGCCCATGGTTTGCGCAATGGTGATGACGATGTCGACCAGTTGGGCATTGGTTGCCAGGGTTCCGTCGGGAAGGCGAAGATTATCTTCGATACCGACCCGCACATGCCCGCCCATGGCAATAGCCGCGGTCGCCAGCGGGATTTCGGCCGCACCGATGCCGGCCACCGTCCAGGTGGAACCCGGCGGCAGGGAATCCGCCAGAAAGATCAGGTTTTTAACCGTTCCCGGCATGGCGCCGCGAGCGCCGAGCACGAAATCGAAATGCAGCGGCGGGGTCAGCAGCTTTTTTTTCTGAAGAAAAAGCGCGTTGCTGATCATGCCGGCTTCGAATATTTCAATTTCAGGCTTGACCCCGGTTTCCTGAAAAACACCCGCCAGGAAAAGCAGGAAATCGGGGGAATTTTCATAAACGATCCCGGGCAGGTTGTTGGAGCCCGTGGTAAAGGAGGCCATTTCCGGCAACAAGCGCACCGGGGTGGCGCGGGCTTCCCAGTCGCGGCCGGCCCGGGCGCCGGTGGAGAGCTGAATGATGGTGTCGGGGGCAACCGCTTTGATGTGGCGTGCGGTTTCCTGAAAAACCGCCTTTTCGAGGGTGGGTTTTCCCTGTTGGTCGCGGGCATGGATATGCACAAGGCTGGCGCCGGCATCGGCACAGCGCCGGACATCGGCCGCGATTTCCAACGGCGTCAGTGGCACATAAGGTGTCATGTCGCGATGCGGCACATTCCCGGTCAAGGCCGCGGTGACAATCAATTTCTCCATGGGTGGTCTATTTGTCCAAGTCGATTTGATTGTCAATCGTAAATTGCAACGGCCGGCAAAAAAAGCGGACGCCCGCTTCTGCGGGCGTCCGGGGCAGGGAGGATCGGGCCGGGACCATGGGGCATGGCACCCGGCCGGGAGGGTCGCCCCGATGGGCAATCGGTGGCGACGAGGGCGTCAGCTTTGGGCGTAGGAGGAAACCTCGAAATCGGGATAGGCATTGCCGCCGTGTTCGGTGAAATCGAGTCCCTCGGCCTCTTCTTCAGGCGACACCCGCAGCCCGATGGTTTTGTCGATCAGTTTGAACATGATAAACGCCGCCGGGAAGGTCCACAAGAAGCAGGCCGCGATGCCGACGAGCTGGACACCGATGACGGCCGCGGTGGTGCCGCCGATGTTGAAGATGCCGGCGGCCAGGGTGCCCCAGGCGCCGCACACCCCATGGACGGAAACGGCACCGACCGGATCGTCTACTTTGATCTTGTCGAAAAACAGCACCGAGAGCACCACCAGGATGCCGGCAATGGCGCCGATGGCAATGGAGCTGGCAGGGCTGACGTTGGCACAACCGGCCGTAATAGCGACCAGTCCGGCCAGGGCCCCATTGAGGCTCATGCTGACTTCCGGTTTGCCGAACTTGACCCAGGAGGTGACCATGGCCAGGATCGCGCCGGTGGCCGCCGCCAGGTTGGTGTTCACAAAGATCATGGCGATGCTTTTATCGGCGGTCGTGGTGGAGCCGGGATTGAATCCGAACCACCCCAGCCAGAGGATGAAAACCCCCAGGGCCCCCAGGGGCATATTATGCCCGGGGATGGGGCGCACACTGCCGTCGGCCTGGTATTTTCCCATGCGGGGCCCGAGCACGATGGCTCCGGCCAGCGCTGCCCAGCCGCCTACCGAATGTACCACGGTGGAACCGGCAAAATCGATGAAACCCAGCCCCTCCAGCCAGCCGCTGCCGTTGAAGAGGCTGCCCCAGGCCCAGCTGCCGAAAATCGGATAGATCAGGCCGCAGACGCAGATACTGTAGAGCAAGTAACCGGTAAATTTGGTGCGTTCGGCCATGGCGCCGGATACGATCGTGGCGGCCGTAGCGGCAAAGACCACCTGGAACATCCAGAAGGCCAGCACCCAGGGGTCGCCGTCCGGGGTAAAATCACTCAGAAAGAAACCGGAGGTGCCGAAACAGCCCGTGCCGGAGGCACCGAACATCAGGCCAAAACCGATAGCCCAGTAGACGATGGACCCCATGGAGAAATCCATCAGGTTTTTCATCAGAATATTGACGGCGTTTTTAGCGCGCGTGAATCCGGCTTCCACCATGGCAAATCCGGCTTGCATGAAAAAGACCAGGGCGGCGGCAATCAGGGTCCAGAGATAATTCGCATGGTCCTGTACAAGGACGATGGCTTCCTTGTTGCTGAGCGCAGTCGGGGCGTCGTCGCCGGCCCAGGCGCTGCCGGCGGCCATTGCGATTAAAAAGATTACATGAATCAGACTTTTCACGATACGACTCCTTTGGATCATTGAAATCATCGGTGTTATACGGCTTCCTTGCCGCTTTCCCCGGTTCGGATGCGGACGGCTTCCCCCACCGGCAGAACAAAAATCTTGCCATCGCCGATTTTGCCGGAAGACGCGCTTTCTTTGATGGTGGCCACCACCTGGTCGCTCATTTCAGCATCCACGACCAGGTCGATTTTGATTTTGGGGACAAAATCCACCTGGTACTCGGCGCCCCGATAGGTCTCCTTGTGGCCTTTCTGGCGGCCAAAGCCCTTGACCTCGCTGATGGTCATGCCTTTGACGCCGATTTTGTTCAGTGCATCTTTTACGTCATCCAGCTTGAAGGGCTTGATGACGGCTTCGATTTTTTTCATGGTGCCGGTTCCTTTCATTGGCGATTGAATGAGATTGTCTTGATCGTTGGAATTCCATTTGGAAGGATAGCCAGAGCAAGGGCTATGCCACTTGGATGGCACCGCCCCCAATTGTTTTATCTATCTGAATCTATATGAAAATATGGAAGATAGGGGAAATGCGAAAGCGGGGTTAAATATTACAAAATTGAAATACAAACAGCCATATAATACAAATTTGTATTTTGCGCGTGTTGCATCCGGGCGTTTTTATTCGGCGAAATCGATGGGTGCCCTGTTTTCTTCCAGGAAATGTTGCCAGGCACTAATAACAAGGTCCCGCTGTGACTGGAAGCGCGCCACCGGGAGCTCGGGGGGCTGGTTCTGCAGGCTCAGGCGATGGACGGCCGCGCGATAGGTCAAATAGGCTTCCCGAAGGCGGTAGGCGGTGGTGTGGTCCATCAGCCCGCTGTCGATCAGCGTCACCAGCAGGCGCACATTGTCGGTCCAACGGGTAAGGTTCGGGTGGGCATGCGAGCAGGCCAACACCAGAAACTGGACCAGAAATTCAATATCCACGATGCCACCCCGGCCCTGCTTCAAGTCAAAAACGGTGTCGTCGGGCAAGGCGTTTTCCTGCATCAAGCGCCGCCGCATGTCCCGGACATCATGCTTGAGCTGTTGCAGATCGCGCGGTTGGATAAGGACCGCTTCGCGAATTTGCTGATAGCGTGCCCTGAGGGACGGGTCGCCACAGATGGCGCGGGACCGGATCAGGGCCTGGTGTTCCCAGGTCCAGGCGCTTTCGTGCTGGTAGGTGGCGAAGGCTTCGATATGGCTGACGAGGGGGCCGGAACTGCCGCTGGGGCGCAGCCGCATGTCGGTCTCATATATACGGCCGGCCCGGGTATGGGTGGTCAGGACATGGATGACCCGCTGGCCCAGGCGGGAAAAAAATTGGGTGTTGTCGATGGGGTGCGGGCCGCCGGTGGTTTGCCCCTTGGCAGCGGCATGCAGAAACACCAGGTCCAGATCGGAACCATAGCCCAACTCGAAGCCGCCTAGTTTACCGTATGCCACAATGACAAATCCATGGCAGCCGGGCACGGCATCGATCGGGCCGGTCGGTTGGCCGTGTTTGGCGGCGAGGTCCTGCCAAACCATCGCGACCACGGCATCGAGAATGACTTCCGCCAGGTCGGAAAGGTGGTCGCTGACCTTCATCAGGGGCAGGACACCGCTCACGTCGGCGGCGGCCACCCGCAGGGTGTTGACCTGTTGAAAAATGCACAGGGATTCGATCCGGAACTCCATGTCGTCCGATGGCACTCTGTCCAGGGTGTGGGCCAGGTCGCGCTGCAGTTCTTCACGCCCCGGGGGGCTGAAGAGCGTGCGGGGATCGATGAGTTCGTCCAGCAAGACCGGGTGGCGGGCCAGGAAGGTGGCCACGAAATGACTCGCCCCGACCAGGCGCACGAGGTGCTGCAGCACCATCGGATTTTCCGCCAACAGGGATAGATAGGTGGTGCGCCGGCCGATATTGGCCAGGATGTCGATGATGCGCCCCAGGGTCAGGTCCGGCTGGTCGGCCCGGCTGGTTTCTGTCAGAAACAGCGGCATGAGTCGATCCAGGCGTTGCTGTCCTTCGGCACTGAATTTGTGTTTGTCTGCCTGCCGATGCAAAAAGGTGAGCCGTCGCATCATATCCGGGGGATCGGCAAACCCGGCCTTGGTCAGGATGGCGTGGGCCTGATCGGGATCCAGTAATGCATGCCAGACGGTCGACAGGGGGTCGATCGGCGTTTTCGTATCGGATGTGGCCGTGTCCTCGGCGACGGGCTCCAGCAAGGTGGCAAATTGATGGTGGACGAGGCGGCGATGGTCTGCCAGGGCGGTCAGGAAGGACGTTGGGTCGCTGTAGCCCATGGCCCAGGCGAGTCGCAGACGATGGGCCGGGTCGGCCGGGAGATCGTGAGTCTGCTGGTCCCGGTAGGCCTGCAGGCGGTGTTCGACCCGCCGCAGGAAACGATAGGCATCGCGCATCGCCGCGCCGGTTTGCGGTGCCAGGGAGCCATGATCCACCAGAAGTGAAAGCACCGGCAGGATGCGGCGTTCCTGGAGATCGGGTTCGACGCCGCCCCGGATCAGCTGAAACATCTGGCCGAAGAACTCCACTTCACGGATGCCGCCGGCGCCCAGTTTGATGTTCTTTTCGATGCCCCGGCGCTTGACCTCCATGGCGATTTTCTGTTTCATCTCCCGCAGCGATTCGAAAACGCCGTAGTCGAGGTAGCGTCGGTAGATAAACGGCTGCAGCAGGATCAACAGGCTGCGGCCGGCCTGTTTGTCCCCGGCCACCACGCGGGCTTTGATCCAGGCGTAGCGCTCCCATTCCCGACCCTGATTCTGGTAGTAGCCTTCCAGGGCGGCAAAGCTCATGGCCAGGGGGCCGCTTTCACCAAAAGGCCGCAGGTTGGTGTCGATGCGGAAAACGAATCCGTCAGCCGTGACCTGACCGAGGGCGCGCACCAGTCGGCGGCCAAGTCGGGTGAAGAACTCGTCATTGGATATGGCGGAGGGAGCGCCCACGGTCAGGCCACCCTCCGGAAAGGCCAGGATCAGGTCCACATCCGAGCTAAAGTTCAGTTCACGGGCGCCCAGTTTACCCATTCCGAGAACGACGAGTTGCTGCGGGGCGCCACCCTTTCCAGTCGGGGTGCCCCGTTGTCGGCACAGGCCCTCATACAAGACGGTTAGGGCACCATCGATACAGGCATCCGCCAGGTCGGACAGCTCGGTCATGGTCTCTTCAAGGTCGGCCCGGCCGGCCAGGTCCCGCCAGGCAATCCGCAGCATTTCCCGCCGGCGCACTTTGCGCAGGGCAACCCCCAGCAGCTGTTCGACGCTTTCCAGGTCATCCGCCGGGGGGGGCAGGCAAGCTTGTACGATCGCCTGAAAAGTTCCGGGAGGATAGGCGCGTTGGAGGTCGCCGCTGTGGAGCAGGTCATCGAAAACAGCAGGCGTGCGCTGGGCGGTGCGGGCCACGAAGTCGCTGCAGGCCAGAACGGTCCGGCTTTCTTCGGCCAGTTCGGTCGGAATCTGGAGATCGAGGCCCCGTTGGTGGGCCGCTCCGGAAATGGCGGCCCATTTGTCACGGGCGTCGTCGGCTAACGGGTCGGGCAGCTGGGGCATGGCGTCCTCTCGGGGTCACAGGCATTGCATGGCGGCGGGGTTCAGGGGCTCACATAGCCCCACTGGACCAGGCGCTGGTAGGCATGCTGGGCCTGGGGTCCCTGTTGGACCACTTTCAAATAGTCGATGTAGTGCGGGGCGGCTTCCTTCGGTCGTTGGGCGCCTTCCCGGGCATAGCCTTTTAGAAAAAGGATTTCCGGGTTGCCCGGCAGCCGGGTGTCATAGGCGTCGAAATCGTCGAAGGCCGCGTCGAACTGTCGGGTTTGAAAACGCGCAAATCCGGAAACCAGATAGGATTGGGCCTCCCCAGGGTAAACCTGTTTGGCAGTGGCGGCAAAGCGCTCGGCCTGGTCGAAGCGTTTTTGCGCATACCGACATTTGGCCATCAGCATATTGGCGGTGTAGTCCTGGGGGGCGACTTTGAGGGCCTGCTGGAATTGGGTCGCGGCGCTGTCGACATTCTTTCGGGCCATTTCCTTCTCGCCGTTCTGCATGGCCTCGATGGCGCCCCGCTGACGCCGCAGGTCGGCCGTCTGATCCATGTAGCGCTCGCGATACAGGGATCCCTTGGCCTGGGGATATTGGGTGCGGGTGGCCTGCACGGCAGATTGATAGCGTTCGTCGCTCATGGGGTGGGTGGAGAACATCAATTGCACCGCATTGGGCTGCTCTTTGTTGAGGGTGCGCAACATGTCCATCAGTCCTACGAATCCTTGCGGGTCGTAGCCGGCCGCGGCCATGTAGCGCAAGCCCAGGTCATCGGCCTGACGTTCGTTGTCCCGGCTGTAGGAGGCCAGCAGGGCACCGGCCCCGATGCTGCCTAACTGGGTCGTCAGGTCGCCCAGCGCGCTGCCCTGGGAGCCTGCAAGGGCGGCCACGCCGCCCACCAGGGCCTGGGTCAGCATGGCCTGGGACATCTGCTGCGCAGTATGCCGGGCGTTGACGTGGCCTAGTTCATGGCCTAAAAGCGAGGCCAGCTCGGCCTCGTCGTTGAGTTTCAGCAAAATACCCCGTGTGGCGGATATCGTACCCCCCGGAAAGGCATAGGCGTTGATATAGGTGGCGTTGACGACGTTGAATCGATAGGGCATGCGGGGACGATGGGTGAGGGCAGCCAAACGCTGGCCGGTCTCGTTGATATAGGCCTCGAGACGGCGGTCCTGGGTGATACCGTAATCGGCCGACAGCTGGTAGGGTGAGTTCTGGCGGTCGATCTGGATTTCTTCCTGCTCGGACATCAGCATGAATTGACTCTCACCGGTCACCGGGTTGGTGGCGCACCCGCTCAGCAGGCCGGCTGCTGCCAGGGCGCTGAGGCGAATGAAATCCCGGCGGCTCAGCCCGCCGTCGGTCAACGCGTCATGGGTTGCGGTGTTCATGGGCACGGCCCTTTCGATGGTCGTTCGGGATGATCGGCACCTTTGTCCGGTGGACGGTGATTTCCCACGTGGTCAAGGCCTTTACTGGTATACTGAAAAAAGAATGCGAGATCAAATACGCCTTGATTCTTTTATGTGGGATCAGTATGGTATCCGCTCGTTTTAGGTTGAGGGGGGTGGCATCTTCCTGATAATGCGATAAAAATGATGGTGTTAGTTGAACCGACAAATTTGTCATTTATAAAGCAATTACATGACAATTTTGTTGTATTTCGAGCTTCAGTCGCGCCTGGTTGCCGTTTTTAATCCATTTAACACACTGAAATCATAACAGGCTATGGATCCTGCCGGTGCGTGGCATGTCTGTTGCTAAGTTAACCAAAGCTGCATCCCTATAACATCATCGGTGGGGCCGTTTGCCCGCCTCTCGTCCGGCAAGCTGCCCCCGTTTGGTCGTATCCTGCGGCAGCGGGGGTATTGCCCGGAAGGGAAGCGATAAATACACACCGGTCGATGGTTGATCGGTTATCCGAATGATTTCTGGCAAGGAGGACCAAAAGACATGTGCCGTTTATTTGCCATAACCAGCGAAGATCCCGTTTCTCCCATGGTGGCCCTCGAAGCGCTGGATGTCATGCGGGAAGGTCACGACGGATCCGGTGTGGGCCTTTTCCTGCGTGATCTGGGCGGGGCCTTTGAAGATATAAAGGATGCGCCAGTTCTATCCGGTATTTTCAGTGAGGCCGGTTTGAAACGCCTGGATGCCTATATGATGGACCTGGGATTTATGACCAAATACAAATTATCCATCAAGGTACCCAAAACACCGCCGCCGGGGATCCCCCGGCGGGACATCTATCTGGTGCGGGCCTACGAATATCCCGAGGATTGGGACGGGCTCCCCCAAAGCGAATTGTACGACCGGCTGTTGCAAACCCGGCTCATTCTGCGGGCCATGGGCGAAGAAACCGGCGACATGATCGTTTTCTCCTTCTGGCCGGACGTGATCATGATCAAAGAAATCGGTGATCCCTTGCGCGTGGCCAGGCACCTGCACCTCGACCGCAAGGAGCTGCAGGCCAGGGTCATCATGGCCCAGGGGCGCCAGAACACCAACTACGCCATCAACCTCTATGCCTGTCACCCGTTTTTCGTCCAGGGTTTTTCCACCATGACCAATGGCGAAAACACGGCCTTCATCCCTATCCGGGAATACCTCGAATCCCGCGGGTTCCCCGGTTATGCCGGCTACCAGTCGGATTCAGAGGTGTTTACCCACATCCTTCATTTTGCGGTGACCCGACTGGGGCTGGGGGTCGAATCCTATAAACACATCATTACCCCCCTGCAGGACGGGGATCTCCAGCAACATCCCAACCGGCAACTGCTGCAGAACCTGAAACAGACCTGCCGCAAGCTGATCATCGACGGTCCCAATTGTGTCATCGGGTCCCTTCCGGACCACAGTCTGTTCATGGTGCAGGACCGTAAAAAGCTGCGCCCCGGCGTGGTGGGCGGCCGCCCTGGCCGCTACGCCTTCTCCTCGGAGCTTTGCGGACTGGATGCGGCGATTCCGGACCGCGATAAACGTCAGGATTTTCAACCCATGCATCTCGACACCGCCATCGTCAATGCGGATCGTCAGGAGGTTAAGATATGCCGTCAGACGGAGTCATTGCACCTTTCTCATTGAGCATCAAAGATCTGCCCTGGCAGATCGTATGGGATAAAGATAAATGCACGCTCTGTGGCCGGTGCACGGCCAGCTGTCCGGTTAATGCGATTGAGCTGGGTGTCTTTCGTAAACGCCAGGTGGTGCCGGCCGTGGGGCAGCTCGAGGCCCCCGAGAATGAATACAGCCTGTATTACGGCATCCGCCAGAGGACCGATCCGTCCTATGCCTGCATCGGGTGCGCCATGTGCAACATGGTCTGCCCCAATGATGCCATCATTCCCATGCACGGCGATGAAATCGACAAGCTGCGCATGCACATCAACCGGGGGGGGCAGCCGCGCCGCCGGGGCGGGCGCCGCAACGATCCGGGCAGCCTGCTGGACATGATCAAATTTATCCGGATTTCCATGCTGACCGATCCAGCGCTGGATGCCGGACGGCACGAATTCGAGCTGCGCACGCTTCTGGGGCGCGTGCTGCCGCCGGAGCAGAGCCTCAAATTCATGGCGGAAAACGGCTGGATCCCGCCGGTTCGGGAGATTTATCCGCTCATGATCGGCGGCATGTCCTTCGGTGCGCTTTCGCCCAACATGTGGGAAGGCCTCCAACTGGGAGTGAGCTATCTCAACGAGGAACTCAACATGCCGGTGCGCATCTGCACCGGTGAGGGCGGCTGCCCGCCCCGCCTGCTGCGGTCGCGGTTTCTCAAATATGTCATTTTGCAGATCGCCAGCGGCTATTTTGGGTGGGACGAAATCATTCATGCCCTGCCGGAAATGAAGGAGGATCCCTGCGCCATCGAGATCAAGTACGGACAGGGCGCCAAACCCGGAGATGGCGGTCTGCTCATGTGGTACAAGGTCAACCAGCTCATTGCGGCCATCCGCGGTGTGCCCCAGGGGGTCAGCCTGCCCAGCCCGCCGACGCACCAGACCCAGTATTCCATCGAGGAATCCGTGGCCAAGATGATCCAGTCCATGTACATGGCCTGGGGCTTCCGGGTGCCGGTCTACCCCAAGATTTCAGGGTCCAGCACAGCCCTGGCCGTGCTGAACAACCTGACGCGCAACCCATACGCCGCCGGACTGGCCATCGACGGCGAGGATGGCGGCACCGGGGCGGCCTACGGTGTGTCCATGAATCACATGGGCTACCCCATTGCCAGCAACATCCGCGACAGTTACCTGAATCTGACCAAGATCGGCATGCAGAACGAGATCCCCATCATCGCCGGGGGCGGCATCGGCAAAACCGGGAATCTGGCTGCCAACGCGGCGGCCCTGATCATGCTGGGCGCCAGTGCGGTGCAGATGGGAAAATATATCATGCAGGCCGCGGCCGGCTGCCTCGGTTCCGAGAACGACCGCTGCAATATCTGCAACATCGGCCTGTGCCCCAAGGGCATCACTTCCCAGGATCCCCGGCTATACCGGCGCCTGGACGTGGACCAGGTGGCGGAACGGGTGGTGGATGTTTTTCTCAGTTTCGATACGGAACTTCGCAAAATCGTAGCCCCCCTGGGGCGGTCGACGACATTGCCCATCGGCATGTCCGATGCCCTTGGGATCAACGACTACAACGCTGCCCAGCGCTTGAAGATCAACTATGTGGTCTGATCGTCACGGGTTGTCCCGGGGGTGATCATTTTCGTATTCGTATGGGAGAGGGTTCATGAGCAGTGACGCAAACCAGGAAAGCATCTCTTTTCATATTATTACCGGCCGGCAGGATGGCGAGCGGATCGAATCCCGCGTGCTGGAAGAAAAAATACAGGAAGCGGTGGTCAGTGGTGAGCGCTGCCTGAAAATTCTGGCGTTCGGCCAGCACGGAATCGGCGGCCGCCTCTGGCGAGCGGGCGACGAACCGGTTCGTCTGCTGATCGAGGGCCCCCCGGGGCAGCGGTTAGGTTCCATGGGGTTTCCCAATACCTTGATCGAAGTGGAAGGGCCGGCTTCCGACGACACCGGCTGGTTGAATGCCGGGGCCGAGATCGTCATCCACGGCAATGCCGGCAACGGAACGGCCAATGCCATGGCCCAGGGCAAAGTCCAGGTCGCCGGCAGCATCGGGGCGCGCGGCATGACCATGACTAAGCGCAATCCCCGCTTTGCGCCGCCCGAGCTCTGGGTGCTGGGGTCGGTGGGGGATTATTTCGGCGAATTCATGGCCGGCGGCACGGCCGTGATTTGCGGTATCGATCCCCAGACGCCGGACAACGTGCTGGGCTATCGGCCCTTTGTGGGCATGGTCGGCGGCAAAGTTTTTTTTCGCGGGCCGCACGGCGGTTTCAGCCAGACCGACGCCAAGCTGGGCGCCATCGGTGACGACGACTGGACCTGGCTACAGGACCAGCTGCAGGGTTTCCTGCAGCGCATTCGCCGGGAGGATCTGGCCGAAACACTGGCCGAGCGCACGGCCTGGCAACTGCTGGAAGCCCGCACCGCCCAGGAGAAAACCGGGCGTTCGATGCGTGCCATGGCCGATTTCCGGCGGGAGGTCTGGGACAAGGAACTGGGCCGGGGGGGCATCATCGGCGACCTGTCGGATCTCGATCGCAGCCAGATTCCGGTCATCACCACGGGCGAATTGCGCCGTTACGTGCCGGTCTGGGAAAACCGCAAATACGCCTCCCCCTGCGAGGCCTCCTGTCCCTCGGGGATTCCCGTTCAGGACCGCTGGCGGCTGGTCCGGGAGGGGCGGGTGGACGAGGCCGTGGATCTGTCTTTGGCCTACACCCCGTTTCCGGCCACCGTGTGCGGCTACCTGTGCCCCAATATTTGCATGAGCGCCTGCACCCGCCAGACCGCCTTCATGGAACCGGTGGACATCCGCGGTCTCGGCCAGGCCAGTGTAAATGCCGTGCTGCCGGAATTGCCACCAGAAAGCGGCCGCAAAATCGCGGTGATCGGTGGCGGCGCAGCCGGTATTTCGGTGGCCTGGCAGCTGCGGCGCAGCGGGCATACGGCCACGGTGTTCGATACGTCAGCCGTCCTGGGCGGGAAAATCGCTTCGGTCATTCCCAGCACCCGCATTCCCGAGGACGTCGTCACGGCCGAGCTGGAACGGGTCCGCCAGGTCATCCCGCATGTGCATCTGCAACAGGCCATCCAGAAGGAAGATTTGCTGCAAATGCGCGAGGATTACGATTTCGTCGTCCTGGCCACAGGGGCCCAGAAACCCCGTGTCATGCCGATTCCCGGCAAGGAGCGGCTGGTGACGGCACTGGATTTCCTGGCAGACGCCAAAGCCGGCCGGGCCATCGTGGGCAAACAGGTGGTCATCATCGGGGCGGGTAACGTGGGGTGCGATGTGGCCACCGAGGCCCATCGCCTGGGCGCGGACGACATCACGTTGATCGATATCCAGGAACCGCTTTCCTTCGGCAAGGAGCGTGAAGCCGCCGAAGCTGTGGGGGCTAAGTTCCGTTGGCCCTGTTTTACCAAGGAAGTCACAGCGGAGGGCGTCGTCCTGGCCGACGGGGAACTCCTGCCGGCGACCACGGTGTTTATTTCCATCGGCGATGCGCCGGATTTGAGTTTCCTGCCGGAGGAGGTGGCCACCGAACGCGGTTTTGTGGCGGTGAATGAATTCTTCCAAACGACGGACGCGCGCATTTTCGCCATCGGCGACACCGTCAAACCCGGCCTGCTGACGGATGCCATCGGCGCCGGACGGACGGCCGCCGCCGCCATCATCGACATGCTGGAGGGGCGGCGCCCGGTGGGCGACACCCGCCAGATGATCGATAAAAAAAGGATTTCACTGGAATATTTCGATCCCCGGGTGATCGAATATGAAAATATCGACCACTGCGGTTCACAATGTTCCTCCTGCGGCGCCTGCCGGGACTGCGGGATCTGTGCGGCGGTCTGCCCTTACAGCGCCATCACCCGGGAAGAAACGCCCGACGGCAGCTATGAATACGTGGTGGACGCCGCGCGTTGCATCGGGTGCGGTTTCTGTGCCGGGGCCTGCCCCTGCGGGATCTGGGACCTGGTGGAGAACACGCCGCTCTGATTGAACGGCACAGGCGGTACCAACGGCGGCGCGCTGTTCCGGCCCCTCCCGGCATGGGAAAGGGGCCGGTTTACTATTGATAAATCGGCTCAAGTTCATTACTAGCTAAAGGTTTTAAGAAAACGATTCGCGCGGGCCTTTGGCGCCCGCGTTCAGGATAATGGATAGGAATCCCATGAAAGCATTGCTTGCACTTGAAGACGGGCGGACGTTCAAATGCAGTTCGTTCACGGGCCCGGGGGAATCCCGGGGCGAGGTGGTGTTCAACACCAGCATGACCGGCTACCAGGAGGTGCTGACCGACCCTTCTTATCGCGGCCAGCTCGTGACCATGACCTATCCCCTGGTGGGCAACTACGGCGTCAATGCCGAGGACGTGGAGTCCGATCGCATCCAGGTGGCCGCCTTTATCATCAAAGAGTATCAGCCGTTTTACAGCAACTACCGCGCCACCGGATCCCTGGCGGAATATCTGCAGTCCCAGGGCGTGATGGGCATCGAAGCGCTGGATACCCGTGCCTTGACACGGCACATCCGCAAGGCCGGTGCCATGCGCGCGTATCTCTCGACGTCGATTCTGGACACGACCGTGGCGGTGGCCAAAGCCCGGTCGATCCCCGGTATGGAGGGCCAGGACCTGGCCCGTATCGTCACGACAGGCCGGCCCTATCGATGGGTGGCGGGGCAGCCGGTTGCTTTGGGCGAGAACGAAGGGCTGGATCGAAGCGACCTCTGGCAAGGCGACGGCTCCCGGCACCGCGTGGTGGCTCTGGATTTCGGCATCAAGTACAATATCCTGCGCTGCCTCGATCAGGCCGGCTTTGAGGTGATCGTGGTGCCGGCCGAAACATCGGCGGACACCATCCGTGCGATGGCGCCGCACGGCATTTTCCTGTCCAACGGGCCGGGTGATCCCGAGCCCGTGACTTACGCCATTGAAACGATCCGTGCGCTCATCGGCTATCGTCCCATGTTCGGTATCTGTCTGGGCCACCAGTTGCTGGGTCTGGCATTAGGCGGACGGACCTACAAGCTCAAGTTCGGTCATCGGGGTGCCAATCAGCCGGTCAAGCATCTGGCCAGCGGCCGGATCGAAATTACCTCCCAGAACCACGGTTTTGCCGTGGACCCGAAATCGCTGTCGGACAAAGATGTGGAGATCACTCACATCAACCTCAACGACCAAACGTTGGAAGGCTTCCGAAGCCGCCGGGAGCCGCTCTACGCGGTTCAGTATCACCCGGAGGCGTCGCCGGGACCGCATGATGCGCGCTATCTTTTCGAAGAGTTCAAGCAAATGATGGACGCCAACCAGGGCGCCTAAATGCCGTCGGCGCTGTTGGATAGCGATCCGTCCGAGAGGCCGGATACGCGATGATCACCAAGGGAATCTAACCATTACGGACAACCGTTCATGCCCAAACGCACTGATATCCATAAAATTCTTTTGATTGGCGCCGGGCCCATCATCATCAGCCAGGCCTGTGAATTCGACTACTCCGGCACCCAGGCCTGCAAGGCCCTCAAGGAAGAGGGGTACGAGGTGGTGCTCGTCAACAGTAACCCGGCAACGATCATGACCGATCCGGAGATGGCCGATCACACCTATATCGAGCCGGTGACACCGGAGGCCGTGGCGCGCATCATCGAGAAAGAGCGTCCGGATGCGTTGCTGCCCACGCTGGGTGGTCAAACGGGGTTGAACACGGCCGTACAGGTGGCCGAGCGCGGTGTGCTGGAAAAATTCGGTGTGGAAATGATCGGGGCCTCCCTGCACTCCATCCAGAAAGCGGAAGACCGGGATCTTTTTCGCAAGGCCATGGACAATATCGGTCTGCGCATCCCGCGCAGTGGCATTGCCAATACCATGGACGAGGTCCGCCGCATCGTGGCCGACCTCGGCTATCCCATCATCGTGCGGCCCAGTTTCACCCTGGGCGGTACGGGCGGCGGTGTGGCTTACAACCCCGAAGATCTGGCGCGGATTGCCAAATCCGGTCTGGATGCCAGCCTGAATACGCAGGTGATGCTGGAGGAATCGGTCCTGGGGTGGAAAGAATATGAACTGGAAGTGATGCGGGACAAGAACGACAATGTGGTCATTGTCTGCTCCATTGAAAATTTCGATCCGATGGGGGTTCACACGGGCGACAGCATCACCGTGGCGCCGGCCCAGACCCTGAGCGACCGGGAGTACCAGGTCATGCGGGACGCTTCACTGGCCATCATGCGGGAAATCGGTGTGGATACGGGCGGATCCAATGTTCAGTTTGCCGTCAACCCCCAAAACGGCGAAATGATCGTGGTGGAAATGAACCCCCGGGTATCACGCAGTTCGGCCCTGGCCTCCAAAGCAACCGGTTTCCCGATCGCCAAGATCGCCGCCAAACTGGCGGTGGGCTATACGCTGGATGAAATCCCCAATGACATTACCGGGGAAACGCTGGCGTCTTTTGAACCGACCCTGGATTACTGTGTCGTCAAGATCCCGCGCTGGACGTTTGAGAAATTCCCCGAAACGCCGGATTATTTGACCACCGCCATGAAGTCGGTCGGGGAGACCATGTCCATCGGGCGGACATTCAAAGAAGCCCTGCAGAAGGGATTGCGTTCACTGGAGATCGGCCGCTTCGGGTTCGGGGCCGACGGCAAGGACGTTGGTGATAAACGGGCCGGGGCCGGACAGCCGCTCTCTCCGGCCGAAATCGAGCAGCACTTGGCCACGCCTAATTCCCAGCGCATTTTCTATCTGCGGCATGCCCTGCTGCAGGGGATGTCGATCGAAACGATTTATGCCTTGACCGGCATCGACCCCTGGTTTCTGCACCAGCTGCGCCAGATCGTCGAACTGGAGCAGACCATCGCCGCCCAGGGCAGCGATCTCGATGACGAGCTGCTGGAAAAAGCCAAATCCTGGGGCTTTTCCGATATCCAGATTGGGCACCTCACCGGCGAGAGCGAAAATGCGATCCGCGAGCGCCGCCACCAAATGGGGCTCGTGCCGGTGTATAAACTGGTGGATACCTGTGCGGCGGAATTCAAAGCCGCCACGCCGTATTACTACTCCACCTACGAGGAGGAAAACGAAGCACGCCAGACCGACGGCACCAAGGTCATGATTCTGGGGGGCGGGCCCAACCGTATCGGCCAGGGCATCGAATTTGATTACTGCTGTGTCCACGCCTCGTTTGCGCTGCGGGAGGAAGGGGTTGAAAGCATCATGGTCAACAGCAACCCCGAGACCGTCAGCACGGATTATGACACCTCGGATAAGCTTTATTTCGAGCCTTTGACGCGTGAAGATGTGCTTCACATCGTCGAAACCGAACGGCCCACCGGCGTCATCGTCCAATTCGGCGGTCAGACCCCGCTCAACCTGGCGACCGCGCTGCTGGACGCCGGGGTTCACATCATGGGGACCCACCCCCACAGCATCGACCGGGCCGAAGACCGGGAACAGTTCCAGGCCATGCTTAAAAAACTGGACCTGGTGCAGCCGGACAACGGTACCGCCACCAACGTGGAGGAGGCGGTCCAGGTGGCGGCCACGATCGGTTATCCGGTGATCGTGCGGCCTTCTTACGTGCTGGGGGGCCGGGCCATGAAGATCGTTTACAACCGTGAGGCCTTGGAGAATTTTACCCGGCTGGCCATCGAGGCTTCCCCCGAGCATCCCGTGCTCATCGACAAATTCCTGGAAGACGCGGTGGAAGTGGATGTGGATGCCATCTGCGACGGCCAGCGGACCATCATCGGCGGGATCATGGAGCATGTCGAGGAAGCCGGCATCCATTCGGGCGATTCGGCCTGTATCCTGCCGCCGCAATCCATCCCGGCGGCCGTGCTGACCGAGATTGCCGATGCCACGCGGGCCATGGCGCAGGAGCTGAACGTGGTGGGCCTGATGAACGTCCAATACGCCATCAAGGACCAGCAGGTGTTCGTCCTCGAAGTCAACCCCCGGGCCTCCCGCACGATACCGTTTGTCAGCAAGGCCACCGGCGTGCCCCTGGCCAAACTGGCTACCAAGGTCATGCTGGGAAAAACCCTGGAAGAACTGGGGCTCACCCGGGAAATCGTGCCGGATTACGTTTCGGTCAAAGAAGCCGTGCTGCCCTTCGACCGTTTTCCGGATGTGGACACCCTGCTGGGGCCGGAGATGAAATCCACGGGCGAAGTCATGGGAATCGATTCCGACTACGGTGCGGCCTTCTGCAAGGCGCAGATGGGAGCCGGACAGCGGTTGCCCAAACAAGGGACGATTTTTATCAGCGTGCAGGATCGGGACAAAGCCGCGGTGGTGGACATCGCCCGTCGTTTCATCGACCTGGGTTTTACGATCATGGCCACCCGTGGAACAGCGGATTATCTGGAGGAACAGGGGCTTGCCGCCCGTTTCGTCTACAAGGTATCCACCGGCCGGCCCCATGTGGTGGACGCCATCAAGAACCGTGAGATTCAATTGGTGATCAATACCGGTTCCGGTGACGAAACCAAGCGGGACGGTTATGAACTTCGGCGAGCGGCCTTGAAGTTCCGTCTGCCATACGCCACGACCATTGCCGGGGCCCGGGCGATTTGTCACGGTGTCGCCGCCCTGAAGGAGCGACGCCTGGAGGTGAAATCCCTGCAGGAATATCACCGGACCCTCAATCGGGAGGTGGGGTAACCCACCCGCCCAAATGATATCGACTATCTCTGGAGAGCCCTATCGATGATACCCTTTGACGAAAGACCCCGTGAGGCCTGCGGGCTTTTTGGCATCCACGGACATCCGGACGCCTCGAAGCTGACCTATTTCGGGCTCTACGCCCTTCAGCACCGGGGACAGGAAAGTGCCGGCATCGCGGTCTGCCAGGATAAAACCATCGTAGGCCACAAGGGCATGGGCCTGGTTCCCGATGTCTTTGAAATGCATCACCTGGAACAGTTGAGCGGCTTGAGTGCGGTGGGGCATGTGCGCTACTCCACCACCGGCAGCTCCATCCTCGGCAATGCGCAGCCCTTTTTCGTACGGCACCAGCACCGATCCTATGCCCTGGCCCACAACGGCAATCTCGTCAATGCGCATACCCTCAAGGATGAACTGGAACGGTCGGGCTCCATCTTCCAGACCACCATGGACAGCGAGGTGTTTCTGCACCTTTTTGTCAAAAACCTGAAGCATGGATTCGAGGGCGCGTTGGTCGAGACGGCCAAACGGCTGCAGGGGGCCTTTTCGTTCGTACTGCTGACCAGCGAGGGTGAAGTGGTGGGCATCAAGGATCCCAATGGATTTCGCCCGCTTTGCCTGGGGCGTCTCAACGGCAGCTATGTCCTGGCATCGGAGACCTGTGCCCTGGACCTGGTGGAAGCGGAGTTCGTGCGGGAGCTGGACCCGGGTGAAATCGTCATCATTGGTGAGAATGGGGTCAAAAGCATTCAAACCCAGCCGGAAGGGACCAAGCGGACCTTCTGTATTTTCGAATTCATTTATTTTGCGCGCCCGGACAGCACGTTTTTCGGGAAAAATGTTTATTTGACCCGCAAGGCCCATGGACGCCAGCTGGCCAAGGAAGCGCCGGCCGAAGCCGATTTCGTGATGCCGTTTCCCGATTCGGGAACCTATGCCGCCTTGGGGTTTTCGGAAGCCTCCGGCATCCCGTTCGAAATGGGCATGATCCGCAACCATTATATCGGGCGGACGTTCATCCAGCCGACCCAGAGCATGCGCGATTTTGGCGTGCGGGTGAAGCTGAACCCGGTAAAGGAACTGCTGAAGGGCAAGGATATCGTCATCATAGAGGACTCCATCATCCGCGGCACTACGGTCAAAACCCGTGTCAAATCGCTGCGGGCGCTGGGTGTACGGCATGTCCATCTGCGCGTCAGCGGTCCGCCGCACCGGTTTCCCTGCCATTATGGCATCGATTTTTCCACGAAGGGTGAACTGATCGCGGCTCGCATGTCGGTGGAAGAGCTGCGAAAACACCTGGGATTGGATTCCCTGGCCTACCTGAGCCTGCCGGGACTTCTCAAATCCACCGGGGTCGAACACCCGGAAAATCACTTCTGCAAAGCCTGTTTCGATGGCTGTTATCCAGTGGATTTCGATGGAGCACTTTCCAAAAACTGTATGGAGATGCTATAGTCGCTTCAACGATGACGTTACATTGATGCGGGGGAGCCATGCAGGAATCGCGTTATCTCAAAGATAACCTGGAAAACATCCAGCGGCTAATGTCCATCCCGGCCTTGCGTAATTTTGAAACCAGCAATCTCAGCCGCCTGCTGCACCTGAGTAAGATGCGCGAATATGAGGCGGGTGAGCCGATCATCAAGGAGGGCGATGATGACCCCTGGCTCTATTTCCTGCTGGAAGGCAGTGTCCGCATTACGAAAAATGACGTCGAGATCGGCACCCTGAGCGAGGTGGGGGAGGTCTTCGGCGAGATGCGCATCATCGACAGCCAGATCCGTTCCGCCACCGTGGTTGCCCTGGAACCGACCGTCTGTCTGGCCATCAACACCACGGCCAAAGATCGCATGGCCGGCACGGGCGACCGGGATGAGCAGCTGGACTTTCTCCTCCTCCTTTACCGGATTTTCGCCGAGTTTCTTTCCATTCGCCTGCGCTTGACCAACGAGGAATTGATCAAGGCCAATAAAATTATCAAGGCGCTGGCCTAGTGGCCCTATTGATAAATACGATGGCATTCGATGGGCGCTGCATCCCGGCTTGCGGTGTTGCCTGGCGCGCCCATCGTGTTGGCTATGGGCGCTTCCCGCGCCTTGCCATCCGGGAGTATCGCCCGTCTCGGCGCCCCACTGTATATACGAACAGGACCACTTAGCCCCATGACCCGCAAACGAACGGTGGCTTTTTCGCCCCAGGCCGTCAATCTCTTTTTTCATATCCTGACCCGCTGCAACCTGAAATGCCGCCACTGCTACATCAATCCCGACCAGCACGGCACGGAAACACTGCCGCTGAACACCATCGAAAACTGGCTCAAGGTGTTTGCCGATCTCGGGAAGCCGGCCAATCTGATTCTCCTCGGGGGGGAGCCGACCCTGCATCCGGACCTGGCGGCGGTGGTCCATACGGCGCGCCGCCTGCAGTTTGCCTCGGTTACCATCGATACCAATGGCTATCTTTTTCACGACATCCTGGACCGGCTGACCCCAGCGGATCTGGATTATTTCAGTTTCAGCCTGGACGGGGCGACCGCCAAAACCAATGATGCCCTGCGGGGGCGGGGGTCTTATGACGCCTGCCTGGCGGGTATCCGCCGGGCCGTGGCCAAAGGATTCAGCACCAGCCTGATCTATACCGTGAGTACGGCCAATATTGATGAACTGCCGCAGATGGGACCGCTGCTGGAGGATCTCGGGATCGACCGGTTTTTCATTCAGGTGCTGGGGATTCGGGGTAACCCGGTCCTTCAGGCCGACCGTATGGCGGCCGACCGGCCGCTCCAGGTGGACCGGGACCGTTGGCTGGCGGTGGTGCCGGCGGCGGCTGAACAGATTGCCGATCGGGGCCTTACGGTGACCTATCCCAAGGTCTTCCTGTCACCCCAGGAGGATTTCGCCTGCGCCGGCAAGGTGGCCGACAATTTTTTCGTTTTTCCCAACGGTCGGGTTTATCGTTGTCCCTTATGCGAAGATTTCCCCCTGCACAGCCTGACGCTGGAAAGGGGACGGCTCGACGCCATGCCGCCCATCAATGAAAACGATTTGTTTGCCCTGGACATTCCGGAGGGCTGTGTCATGAACCGCTTGATCCAGCCCGGAAACCTTGTCTACGGTGCGGACGGTGTCCCGGCCTACCGGATTGCCTGCTGCATGCTGAAAGAAGAGATTCTGCCACCCTGAGGAACGGTGCGATGCCCGAAGACAGCGGGGATAAAACGTTGCGGCAACGCATGATGGCCCTGCTCGAGGCGGAAGAATGTGGTGTGCGTGACATTTCCCAGGCGCTGCACATTTCCGAAAAGGAGGTCGCCGACCACCTGGCCCACATCCGCCGCAGCCTGTCCGACAGCCCCCAGGGCCTGGCGATTTGTCCGGCGGAATGCCTGGCCTGCGGCTTCGTTTTCAAGGACCGGCGTCGGTTTTCCCGCCCGGGCCGCTGTCCCCTTTGCCGGCAGACCCGCATCACCATGCCGCGCTTTTCCATCCGTTGAGTGAAGATCGTACGCTTCTGATGATGAGAGAGAGTATCGAAAATGGCACGCCGCGAAGACCAAACGACCGACGACAATATCATCCTCACAGGGTTTATGGGTACCGGTAAATCCTCGGTGGGGCGGCTTTTGGCGGAACACTTGGGGTATGAATTCGTTGATACGGATGAATGGATCGCGGCGCGTTGCGGGAAGGCGATCTACGATATTTTTCGCGATCAGGGTGAGGCGGCCTTTCGCGAAATGGAGGCCGCGCTGGCCCGTGAGTTGGGTGGCGTCAAGAAAAAGGTGATTGCCACGGGCGGGCGTTTGATGCTGGATGCCGCCAATGCCGCCGCCCTGTCCCGCACTGGTCGGGTCTTCACCCTGTGGGCCACACCGGAAGAGATAATGGTGCGGGTCGCCAATGACACGGCTGCCGTTCGCCCCCTGCTGGAAGGCCCGTCGATCAAGGCTCGCATTCAGGTGCTGTACGAGAAACGGCGCGCGGGCTATGCGCGTTTCACACCGATCGAGACTTCCGGCAAAACGATTACCGAGGTGGTGCAGCTCGTGTTGAACCATCTTGCGGATGACGCAACATAAAACCTTGTCTATTTAGGGGGACGCCTGCGACAGATGGTCGCGTAGTTCGGCCAGGGGGATATCCTGTACAACAGATCGACCCAGGCCATCCAACAATACGAAGTGCACACCATCCCCTTCCCGTTTTTTATCTTTCCCCAGCGCTTCCAGGACGGCGTCCCGATCGAATGTCATCCCGGTGGGAAGGTTCAATTGTTCGAGAAGCGCACACAGCCGATCTTTCTCGCTGGCGGTGATCAGGCCGCGCTGGTGAGACAGACCTGCTGCCAGGACCATGCCGGCACTGACGGCCTGGCCGTGGGGGACCCCGGTGACCTTTTCGATGGCATGTCCGAAGGTGTGGCCAAAGTTGAGCTTGCGCCGCTCGCCGGTTTCTTTTTCGTCCCGGTTGACGATCGTGGATTTGATGATCAATGAATCGTACACCAGGCGTTCGATAACCTGCGGGTCGAGCGCCGAGGCTTTTGCAGCATCCTTTTCCAGCGCTTCGAACATCCCGGCGTCGGCAATGGCGGCATGTTTGACGATTTCCGCAAAACCGCACTGCAGTTGTTCTTCCGGCAGCGAGTGCAGCAGGTCCAGGTCGCAGAGCACGAATTCGGGTTGGTTGAAGGTTCCCACCATATTTTTATAACCGCCGAAGTTCACCCCGTTTTTGCCACCGACGCTGGCGTCCACCTGGGCAAGCAGGGTGGTGGCCACAAAGCCAAAGCGCACTCCCCGCAGATAGGTCGATGCCACGAAACCGGCCACGTCACAAACAATGCCGCCGCCGATGCCGACGATACTGCAGGAACGGTCAGCCTCGATGGCTACCAGTTCGCTATAGACCCGGCTGATGGTTTCGAGGGTCTTGATGCCCTCACCGGTGCCGATGGTCATAACGTGCCCGGGGGGAAATTGATCGGCATAGCGCCGACCGACGTTCTCGTCGGTGATGATGACCGGGTTCGGCACCGGCAGATAGTAGGGCAGGTTTTTTAACGGTTCCCCCACCAGGATAGTGGACAGGCCGCCGACCCCCTGGATTTGCAATTTTTTCATGCGGAAGATGCTTTCGTTCCAATTTGGCCCGCTATTGCCGGCAGCAATGGCGGAGAAAGGTTGTCGCGCCCGGTCTAAGAGGCGCGGTTAAACGCAGCGCCGGCCGTTGGCATGCGTTTGGCATGGGCCTTGAGCAGGAGTTCCTCGGTGGTTTCCCACGAAATACATTCGTCGGTAATCGAGACGCCGTATTTCAAGGCGGATTTATCACCGGTGTATTTCTGGTTGCCTTCGTACAGGTTGCTCTCCAGCATGAGACCGATCACGGACTCACTGCCATTGACGATCTGGTCGATGACGTTACGCCAGACAATCGCCTGCCCCTGGTATTTTTTATGAGAATTGGCATGGGAGCAGTCTACGATGATCGCCTCGGGGAGGCCCTTGGTAATGAGCATCAGGCGGGCTTCCTCGATACTGATGGGATCGTAGTTGGGCCGGCTGCCGCCGCGCAGGACGATGTGGCCATAGGGGTTGCCGCCGGTGCGGACGACACAGGTCCGGCCGTCCTGGTCGATGCCCAGAAAGGTCTGGGCGGCGTGCGCCGCCACGAGGGCGTTGATCGCTGTGGACAACTTGCCGTCGGTGCCGTTCTTGAACCCGACCGGCATGGAAAGGCCAGAGGCCATTTCCCGGTGGGTTTGGGATTCGGTGGTGCGGGCGCCGATGGCCGACCAGCAGACAAGGTCCGCCAGATACTGCGGCGTAATCGGCTCGAGCATTTCGGTAGCGGTGGGCAGCCCCATTTCGGCGATTTGCAGAATCAACCCGCGCGCCTTGACGAGCCCGGCATTCATGTCGCAACTGTCGTCCAGTTCCGGGTCGCTGATCAGGCCCTTCCACCCCACCGTCGTGCGCGGCTTCTCGAAATACACCCGCATGGCCAGGTAAAGGGTTTCCTTGACCTTTTCCTGCAGGCCGATAAGCCGTTCCGCGTATTCCAGCGCCGCTTTTTCATCGTGGATGGAACACGGGCCGACAATGACCAGGGTCCGCTTGTCTTCTTTATTGATGATGCGCTGAATGGTTTCCCGGCCCTCAATGACGGTTTGCTGGGCCTTGGCCGAGAGCGGCAGCTTCTGCTTCAATTCCTTGGGCGGCATCAGCGGCAGGTAGTCCCTTACCCGGAGATCTTCTGTTTTTGGCACTGTCATGGTGTTTTCCTTTCGGCACCGTTGGGTGTTCACGCATGGTGAATCACGGGTTGACTTGTTTTCCCCTCGCCGGGCCATCGGGCCGAATAAAAAAGGCCGTGAAGCGTTTGATCCGCCACGGCCTACTCAAATAAAAAAACCGCGGCGTTTGATCCGCCGGCGGTTTTGAAATTCTTTGGTCAGATTTTCAGTACACCGCAGGCAGACCGTCGAAATAAAAATAATAGCCGAAATAAAAATAGTGTCTGTCTGCTGCGGTTTGCATGATAGCTTCCTGTTGATCAATAGCGCACGATAACGGTGGAAAGAACGAATGTCAAGAGGTGTGGCCTTTTTTGCCGTCGCCGGCATTAATTCTTGTCCGTGGTCGATACCCTGCTTAAGGGCGGATCGCACGGCGCATGATGTCGACGGGCGCGTCCCGGCCGGTCCATAGCTGGAAACTGGCAGCACCCTGATAGACAAGCATTCCAATGCCCCGAACAATCCGGCATCCCTTCTCCTGAGCCATCTTCAGGAGATGGGTCAGGGGCGGGTTGTAAACGATATCGCATACGACCAGGTGGCTTTGAATCAGGTGGTTGGCGATAGGACTTTGTTGGTCTTGAGGATGCATGCCGATGCTGGTGGTATTGATCAGAATATCGGTTTCCCGCAAGGCCTTGGCCATGGTGGCGGCATCCATTGGGATCGCTGTCGCGCATTCGCGGCCCTGCCGGTTGACATCGCGGGACAAGTCGCAGGCCTTGGACTCGGTCCGGTTGCAGATGACGATCCGGGTCGCGCCCTGGTCGGCCAGGGTCATGGCAATGGCCCGGGCCGCCCCGCCGGCACCCAATATCAGTACGGATTTGTTTTTTACCGACGGCTCGCCTGCGGCTTCAAGGGAGTGGGCAAATCCGATGCCGTCGGTATTGTAGCCCGTCGTGCGGCCGTTTCGAATGGTGACGGTGTTGACGGCCCCGATGGCTTGGGCCAGGGGGTCGATGGTGTCCAGGCAGTCCATGATACGGATTTTATGGGGAATGGTGACGTTGTAGCCGGCAAAATTCATTTTTGCGATGCCGGCGGCCACGGTTGCCAAGTCTTCGGCCGTTACTTCAATGGGCAGGTAGCAGTAGTTCAGCCCCAGGGTCTGAAAGGCCCGGTTGTGCATGGCCGGCGAAAAACTGTGCCCCAGCGGACGGCCCAGCAACCCGACCAGCTTCGTTCGGGTATCGATCGGTGTTGGTCTGTCTGTCGAGGTGCTCATTGGGTGACGGCTTTCATCTGCGGACGAAAGAAGATCGGCGCCATTGGTATGGTCCTTTTACCAGGACATCACGGACCAGGCCTTGCGCAGATCCGTGATGGACAGTTGTCCCGGTGCGGTGGTCGCCGTGCCGCTGGCAAATGTGATATCGGATCCGAAAAGGCCCCCGGCGATGCGGGTAATGACGCCCCCATGGCCCATGGAGATGGCGATCAGCGGAATTTTCATTTGCTGTCGGGCAAGGTGGGTTACATTGAGCACGGTCAGCACATCCCGACTGTCGCGTGGCATCACGGCCACTTTCGCAATGTCCGCACCGGCCTGTTCCGCATCCAGCAGTTTTTGCAACAGCGCATCGCTGTCCGGGGTGCGCCCGAAATCGTGATAGGACAGGATGAGTTTTACGCCGGCCGGGCGGCACATGGACCGCAGCTCTTGAATCGTTTCGCGGCCACTGGACAGTTCGATATCGATCATATCCACCTGCCCCGATGTGATGGCCATTTGGTATAACGCTAACCGCATTGCCGCGGAAAGGGCCTGCATCCCCCCCTCGGCGGCAATCCGGCAGGTAAACAACAGGGGCCAGGCGTTGCTCATGGCGTGAAGCGCCGCCAGGGTCTGCGCCACCGACCGGGTGTCGGCTAAGATGTCAAGGGCGTCGACCCGCCATTCAATCAGGTCCGGCTTGAGTGTCGGGATGTCCCCGGCTTGTTCCAGCAGAGACGCCTGCGTGTCGGCCAATAGGGGCAGGCAGATCAGCGGTCGGGGGCCCCCCCCGATGCGTTTGCCCTTGATATCGATCTGAACGGGACTCTGGGGTCTCATGACGTTTTTGCCGGTTGCCCGGGGGAGCCGGGGATCATGGTTTGGCAGGTTATCGCATAACCCTGCTGGCGAAAAGGCCCTAAAGGTTGCGGATCAGGTTTTTCAGCGTTTCGATCTGGGATGGTGCGAGATCGTCGAAAACGACCTCGATGCCTTTGACTTTCCGGCCCATGATGATGCCCGAGAGCATCAGTGTTTTCTGGGTCGCGGGATCGGTGATGGTCATCATCAGGCTTTCGCCTTCTGAAAAGGGTTCCGACGTTTCCAGGAAGATACCATCCAGCCGAAGGGCGCGCGTAAAGGTCGAATAGGAGGCATCGTCCGTGTCGTACTCCACCAGCACCTGGGGCCGGTCTTCCGGAAGATCCGCCGTTGCGTCGGGCGCGGCCGGCACCGGTTTGCTGGCCACCATCATAGCGCCCAACCGG
Source organism: Deltaproteobacteria bacterium (assembly GCA_020444045.1). GTDB lineage: Bacteria > Desulfobacterota > Desulfobacteria > Desulfobacterales > UBA5852 > JABZFP01. The sequence continues at coordinate 156,624 of JAHLLS010000001.1, read as the reverse complement.
AGGACGATGACCGTGATATTGTCGTCGCCGCCGCGTTCGTTGGCCATGGCCACCAATTTTTGACAGGATTCTTGCGGCGCGGCATGACTGACAATCTCACAGATTTCTTCCGGAAAGGCCTTATCGCTCAAGCCATCGGAGCAAATGACCAGGATGTCGTCTTCTTTGAAGAAAATCTCGGTGGTATCAGGATTCACGGTTTCGCCGATGCCCATGGCGCGGGTGATCATATGCAGGTATTGCTGGCCCAGCTTGAGCCCGCCCTCCGGTGCCAGCGCTTCCTGTTCGGCCATGACGGTATGCATGGTCGAGACGACTTCCGCTCGGCCGTCCCGTATCAGAAAAATAGGGCTGTCACCGACATTGCTGATAATGGCGTGGGTATCACTGAGGTAGACGGCCGATACCGTTGACCCCATGCCCTTGCAAGTCTCATCGTTCTGGGCGTATTCATAGGTCTTCAGATTGGCCCGGCGAATGGCGTATACAAGTTGGTTGGCCTGTGAGGACAGGTTGCGGTCGACACCCACCATCTGGTCCGGATTTTCCGCGGAAGCCAATTTGTGCATGGTTTTGCTGATGGTGTCGACCACCAGGCGGCTGGCCACTTCGCCGGCTTTACGCCCGCCCATCCCGTCCGCTACAACATAGAGCTGAAGCTGGTCATCGATGAGAAAGGAATCTTCGTTGCCCTTGCGCTTCTGGCCGACATCCGTTTGTCCGGCGGATTCTACCGATATCATACCGTGGCCTCGCGAGGAGCGCTAAGCATAAGCCGATAGCAGGCCGATAGGGTTTCACAGCAAATCATCAACAGGTCGCCTCATTTGGAGTTGCTGCCTGTTTTAAGCCCTGAGCTTTTTTCCAGACGATACGACAGCGTGCGTGCAAAATTTTTGAAAAATAATAGCTGGACCGCATCCGGGGCTTTATCCATCAAGGTGGCACTGATTTTCATCAGGAGGCAATTGGTATGGGCCGTGGCCGAGGCGACACGGGCCTTGCCGGCGATATAGGCCATTTCTCCGAAGCATTCCCCGGCCCTGATCTTGGCAATGACCGTGTCATTTTTGCGGATTTTAACCTTGCCGTTCAACAGGATATAGAACGTGTCGTCAATATCGCCTTCGGTGACGATAATTTTGCCTTCCGGGACCTTGATGATGCTGCTGGCCAGCCCCAGGCTTTCGATCTGCTCGCGGGTGAAATTGTGGAAAAAGGGCACCTGGCGGAGCAGATCGATAATGTCTTCGACCTTTTTGTCCCCCTTGGGCAGCATGATCCCGCGCAGGGCGACCCGCAGGTCATAGGCCAGATCCATGCAGGAGGCGTAGCGCGCTTCAAGGTTTTTGGCCAGCGCTTTGCGCATGATGTCTTCGAAAATTTTCGGCAGGTCCGGCCGCAGTTCGCGCACCGGGGTCGGGTTTTCACGGGTGATCTTGTAGATGATGGCGAAGTCGTTTTCGCCGGTGAAGGCGCGCTGACCGGTGAGCAACTCATACATGACGCAGCCCAGCGAGAAGATATCGCTCTGGTGCGTGCCGGTTTCCTCCTTGAGCTGCTCCGGCGACATATAGCTGGGAGTCCCCCAGACGCCCTTTTCGGATTTCTGCTCGGAGATGCGGGCGATGCCGAAATCGGTCAGCTTGGGGGTGCCCTGTTTGTCCAGCATGATGTTCGAGGGCTTGATATCCCGGTGAATCACACCGTGCTGGTGGGCATAGCTCAGGGCACTGCATACCTTGAAGACAATCTCGATGCATTGGTCGATGGGAAGGAGATGCTGGGGTCGGCAGTACTTTTTGAGCGTTTCACCTTCAACATACTCCATGATGATGTAGCAAAATTCTTTGTACAATCCGGTATCATAGATGGCCAGGATGTTAGGGTGGCTGAGGCGGCCGGCGGATTGGGCTTCCAGGAAAAGTTTTTTGCGGGACTGGCTTGAGATGCCCCGGGAAATTTTCAAGGCCACCTGGCGTTGGATGTAGGCATCGCGGGCCAGATAGACGACGCCCGAGCCGCCCTGGCCGAGTTTCCGGATGATTTTGTACCGGCCCATGCTCTGGGTGTCCATCAGGCCGGATATGAATTTTTCGTGTACCGAGGAGTTACTCACGCCTTATTCCTGTCGTCCTGTCGTCGCGGCGCATAACAGCGGTTCAACATAACCAATGAACATACCATAATTCCTGGTGATTCACCATCTTATTGCATGCACGGGAATGTTTTTCATAGGCGACCCCGCCCGGTCCGGGATGCTGTTGCCGGGTCGGCATCAGGAGAAAAAGGTCTTCGAATTCAAACATTGAAGCGGAAATTGATGATATCACCATCCTGGACTTCGTAGAGTTTGCCTTCCAGGCGTGTGGTGCCTTGTTTGCGGGCTTCGGCATAACTGCCGGCCGCCATGAGGTCGTCGTAAGCGAGGACTTCAGCGCGAATGAAGCCTTTTTTGATATCGGAATGGATCACTTCGGCCGCGTCGACGGCGGGGGTGGCGCGCCGGATGGTCCAGGCCCGGACCTCATCCTCGCCCACGGTGAAGAAAGAAATCAGGCCCTGCAAGGCATAGGAGCGCTGGATAATGCGATCGGCGGCAGCGGCGCTGACGCCGAACTCGGCCTGGAACTCGGCGGCCTCTTCCGGGCTCATGCGGGCCAGTTCCTGTTCGAGTTTGCCCCTGATGACCATGGTGTTGGCAGCCTCGAGATCGTCGGCCAGGGCGGGCCGCTGATCGTCTTCGTCGGCATTGTTGAACAGGGCCAGCTGGGGTTTGGCGGAAAGGAAAGCAAAGCCCCGCAGTTTGTGGGCGGTGGCCAGTTCCGGCGTGGCACGCAGAGCGCGTTCGTTTTCCAGGGATTCCCGGCAGCGGATCAGCAGGGCCAGCTCTTCCGGATCGGCTTTCTTGCCTCTTTTCTGGTCGAGTTCGAGCCGTTCCAGACGCTTTTCGACGACAATCAGGTCCGCAATGATCAATTCCTGATCGAGTTGCCGATAATTTTCAAGCGGGGTCGGCGGCTGGGTGCCAAAGAGGTCGAAATTGCGCACACAGTGGATCAGGGCATCGCAGTCGCGGACCTGGGTCCAGTAGGGCTGTTCACCGGAACGCTTTTCACTGCTCTGGGGCTGGCCGGCCGGCAGGAAATATTCGACCTGGGCATAGATGGTTTTGCGCGGTTGATAGATGCCGCTGAGGATGTCGACCCGGTCGTCCGGCACACGAATGGTGCCAATGTGGCTTTCCGTTCGGGCGCCGGCCGAGATGTCGGCGCCGGTCAGGGCTTCGAAGACCGTGGTTTTGCCGGCTTGTTCCAGCCCAATGATTCCCAGTTTCATGATGGCTCCTCATCGATCGCCACGCGGGCGCACTAAAAAGACGTCTTCTTAACGCACTCGATCTCATATTGCAACGATCGACCCGGTAAATACCTGCCGTTGGTCGGAAGACGCGCCGTTTTATTGTTCCGGGGGCTCGATCAGCCTGAGCAGATCGCCTTCGGATTTGAAGGTCAGTCGGTTCAGTCCGGGCATACCGCCCGCCAGAAACACACGGCCCAGGAGGCTGTAAGTCAGCTCGAAATCTTCAGGCGCGCCGTGGTTGGCCGCCATCAGGCGCACCATCAGCATGATAAAGTCGCTGGCGGAGGCATAGGCCGTCACCGGATAGACAAGGGTGCCCAAAGCGGGAAGTTCAGCCGCCTCGTTGGAGACCCCGGAGGCAATGGTGGTGTCGTTGATCTCCAGCCGGCAGTCGATCCCTTTGAGGTCGATGGCCACGTCGTTGGGGTTGATCAGGCGCAGTTCCAGCTGAAAAGTGGTCTCCATGCCGCTTGACGGCTGCTGAATGATATTGACCAGGCTGACCCGGGGCGCTTCCAGTGACGGCCCCATCGTGGCGCAGCCCCATGTCAGTATTGCGGCGATGGTCAGCAGGAATAGCGTCGGCCGGAGCCCTTTAAGCGATGTCGTCATCCGTCGGTTCCTTTTCTTCAGGGGCCGAAATTTCGATCCATCATTCAGGATCGGCTGCTATTTGAATATCTCTTTCAGCAGGCCCTTGGTGGTTTCTTCCAGCGGTTTCAGGTTCTCATTCTTTTCAAAGACTTCGTCCAGCTTCCCGGAGTCGATGATTTGTTTTTTTACCTGCTGCCGGGCGATGGCCTCAAGGTCCGGGGCGAAGCGGGGGTCTTTAAAACTTCCGCTGACCAGCACAGGGACCATGATACCCTCATAGGTTCCGGTGTCGCCCTGCCCCTTGATGGTTTTCACCAGACTGGGTTCAACTCTGAAATTCAGCTGTTCGGCCACCAGGTCGGCCTGCCCCTTGGCGCTGACGCGCAGCAGGGGCGACTGCAGTCGGGTGGCGTCGGTCCCGAAGGTGCCGTTGCGGAGGGTAAAGGGGATGGTGAATTCGGAAAAGTCGGTCTTGGGTTTTTCCGTGATCCGTTCGCCCTGGCCGAAGGCGGCCTGCACGTTGCGCACCATAGCCGCCAGATCGATGCCCACCAGGGCGCCGTCGATAAAGTCAAGCTGTCCGCCGCCATTCAGGGTTTGCTTGATGCGGTCCGGGGAGTCGCCCTGAAACTGGAGGGTGATATCAGACTGCAGGAGCCCTTCGAGAACCTCTTTCTGGGCCACATCTTTTATCATGGGGCCGGCGGCGATTTTCTGAAGCTTCACCTGCAGATCCGATCGGGGCTGGCTTTGACTGACATCGATGGTACCCGTGATCGTGGCAGCGCCCCCGTAGAGGTCACAGGCCAGGGGGGCGATCCGGAAGCGTCCATCCCGGCCCGCGATCTGGAAACGCACGTTCTGCATATTCGCCTTGCCCGCCTTCAGTTGGCCAACGGCTATCTGGCCGTCGAGAATCATCCGCCGCAAGGGTTCATAGTCCGGGCCCGTGGACTTTCCGGCGGTTTTGGTCGTTCCCGGTGAGGCGGTTTGGTCGGTCGGCGCTTTGCCCGTACCCGGGAGATAACGGTCAAGGTCGATGGCATCCATCCGGACATCGAATTTGAGATCCGGCCGATCAAACGCTTTGGCCTCGAGGGTGACGTCGGTCTTGGTATCGTCGAGTACCAGCGTACCGCTGTCCAGGCTGACACGCGTCGTGTCGCCCTTGACCTGGGCTTTCAGCGACACCTTGTTGAGAACGGCAGGGTCGGCGGTTGCCATCGGAAAGGGTTGTCCCAGGCGATCGAAAAGCTTGCGCGGTGAAAAGGCAGCGACATCCAATTGCAGGTCGAAGGCCGGTTTGCCGGTCAAATCGTGGGCCGAACCCTTGAGCACCGCTTCAAGTTCGTCCAGAGCGGAAATCTTGATATTGTAGGCGATGGGCTGACTGGCCGGGGGGCTGCCTATCGGGCCGGCCGTGCCCTCGATTGTCAGGGGCTGGCCGTTGACACGGGTCGAAAAAACCAGGGCCACAGGTCGGTCCAGGGACACGTCGGAGAGTGACAGGTTGATCTCCGCCACCTCCTGGCGCTTGCCGCTGGTGTGGTCGATCAACGTCAGCCGGCCGTTGCGGATGGCGATTTCTTCAGCTGTCAGGGATTTCAGGGCGAATCCCGAGTCTCCGGTCGGGACGTCCTTGGCGGCCGGCGCGGCTTTCTTCGGCTGGGAGGCGGGGGTTTTGAATTCCCAGTTGGTCTGGCCGGTTTTGTTCTTGACGAGAACAATGTCGGGGGCCTGCAGGATCACGCGCTTGATCTCGACGTTGCTGGAGAGAAGGGGGATCAGTTTGACCCGGGCTTCAAAGTCGCCGACCTTGATCATGTCGGTTTCTTTGAATCCCGTCGGACTGCCGAGCGTCAGATCGCTGAGCGACAGGCCCACCCAGGGGAAAACCGACAATTCGATGTCGCCGCCTATGTTGAAGGTGCGACCGGTAGCTTCCTGGACCTTCGCTTCAATTTGCGGTTTGTAGCGGTTGACATCCATCAGAAGGGGTATCAGGACGATGGCGGCGACCAGTAGAACCAGCAGCGCGCCGCCGGCCAGCAGCATCCATTTGACGATTCGATTCATGATCGGCTCCTTTCAGCCGGAACGATGGGAATGCAGGTAATGGCGCCCGCGGTCTTCCCGTGAATCAGGCGGGTGCTTTCGAACGGGCATGCATCCGCCAGCCACACCGCTGCGCTGGTGATAGCAATCAGCATCATGGTACCGCAATGTGGTTGGGCGCAGGAATTATCAACGGCAGTTAGCCGGCACGGGTGTCGGGTCGTGCGGGGCCCAAGCGCCAGTAACGCATTAAACGATAATGATAAGCATTCGGGGTCTCAAAGACAACCGGGCTTAGCGGCTATCGTTGTGGATACCGGCTATTAATGAGGTCTCTTGCGCAGGACCATTCGTTCTCCGAACTGAACATATATCTTGCAAAACCTAAAGATTCGCTTTTTTTTACGACGGCCAGGACGCCGTCGATTTCAATGGTTTTGTCAAACAATTCCCACGATATATGATGCCTGTTGTGGCCCTTTTTGATCTGGATGCCGTCTTCCTTGAGTGTGCCGTGGCGTTTGATGCAGGCTTTTTCGTAGAGTTTTTTCTGGGATTTCCGGGCCGAAGCGTTCATCAGCCAGAAGCCTCCGCCCATGAAGCCCGCCAGAAAGACCAGCATGAAGATCGCCATGGATTTTTCCACCTGCATTTGCCAAAAAGCCAGGGCAACGGCGCCCAGGGTCAAAACGGTAACGATGGCCACCGGTGGGACCAGGCGTCGGGTTTTCAGGGCCTGCTGGACTTTCAGGCTGTCGTCAAAGGTGAGATAGCCTCTGAACCGGATGTTTTGTGCCATATGGGTCGCCTTTTTGAAAACAGGTTTGTATAAAATGGTTGTAGCGGATTTACCTCGATGGATAGTTGCTGGATTGCACCGGTGGAACATTGGCGGAGGCGTTGCTCCGGGCGCTATGCCACTTGGTCTGGATAAAAATAAACAACAGAATGAGGTTTTCGAACCGCTGCATTTTTATTTTCCGGCCATTGGTCAAATGGACCAGGATACATAAAAAGGCCGCCTGCCGGTCGCCGTGAAAATCGAACGCCACGCGCTCAATACGGGCATAGTCGATAAAACGCGTCCGCACAAAATCCCTTACAACCAGCATTTCGTCCTCGGGTGCCACCGTGTGGGGCTGCAGGAGAATGTAGATCGCCATCGGGAGCGTGATTGTCAAAACGAACAGCCAGACGGGCGTGAAACGGTATAAATAAAAAACACTCCCCAGCACCAGCACCAGAAAGACGCCCAGGACCAACCCGCTGTGGACAAAATAGGCCAGGCTGCCCTTGAAGGTTTGCGTCCCGATCTTTTCCCGGTGCAATCCGGCCAGGTTCGAACACACGGCCGTCAGCAGCGCGCCAAATTTCCGGGTGCCGTAGTACAGCGGTATGCTGGTTGAGGCGTCATTGAGCACGACGTCCACTTTGAGGCCCGGGATGTCATCCAGGTATCGAATATCGTCCCACCGCACCGTGATGCTTTTGCGGCCCGGCGGGCGATAGGTCAGCCCTGCGGCCCTGAGCTCGTAGGAATGACGCTGGCCTTGGTCCGACTCAAAGATATAGATTTCCGGTTCCGGCATGGACGGATTCTCGGTCTTTACCTGTATCGATCAGGGTGCCAGTGTTGCGGAGGCCTTAAGGGCCTCAAAATCATTTTTCAAGGATCCGGAGTTGATATCTTTCGACAGATAAATGAAATTGATACATTCTTACCCCCTTCAAGCCGTTTCGATTAAAGTGGATTGGCGTCCTCTGCTTGTACTATTCCAGATAGGCGGCATTGTCTGCCAGGTTATTGGGCAATCCGAAGGTGTCCAGAATCTGGCTGATCTGTCCCCGGTGGTGGGTCTGATGGAGAAACAGGAACTCGAAGGCCTGAGCGGCCATGGCGGTTCGCGGGGTTCCCACCGAATCGTGATACGAGAAGACCTCGCTGTAGCGTGACGCGGGGAACGTCTCGAACCAGGCCCGGATCAGGGCATCTAAACGGGTTCGGTGCTCCTGCAGGTCGGTGAAACTCCTGTGAAGGTCATGATCCCACGAGAGATTGGGCGGCTCCAACTGCGGATCACCCAAGACGGGCGAGTCGGTTGACAGCGCCCGGTAGCGTTTGAGCCAGTTGAGATCGCAGATCAGGACGTGGTTGAGAATACCGTGAATCGACCCGAACCACGACCCCACGTCCCGGCGGCGGGCCCGGCCGGTCAGGGATGAGAGGTGCTGGAACATCTCGTGGTTGGCCCGTTCGTTGTATCGGGCCAGGTTTTGAAAAATGTGTTGGGCGGCATAAGGTATGTCCGGCGGGGGCGTGTTTGGCATTTGTCTGTCTCCTTAGCGGGTCGTCGTGACCGGGATGTTATGGGTGCCGGGATGAGGCGTCATCCGGGCGGCTTGGCCGAACCGCGGCCACCAGGACCCGATCCGATTGGCAATCCTTTCCAACGTAGAAGTCCTTGCGCCCGACATCGGCAAAGCCTTCCTTCCTATAGAATGCGATGGCGCGCAGGTTTCGCTCCCACACGCTCAACCACAAATGTCGACCTTGGAATGCATGCGCCGCCGCGTGCGCGGCGGCCATCAACCGTTGCGCCACGCCTTGTCCGTGCACCCGGTGGTCGACGTAGAAACGGTGTAATTCGACTGGTTTTTCCTGGGTGACACAAGGCGGTGGACTTTGGTGCCGGATTTGTGCGTAGGCGAGCAGCTTTTGGTCCATGGTTGCAAGCAGTGTGGCGACGTTCGGGTCGATAAGTTCTGTCGTCTGCCGTGCAACGTTGAAGGACGCAGTCAAGTGGGCCTGCAGGTCTTCGGGCCGATTATCGGCACCGAAAGCCTCGGTAAACGTACGGGTCGCAAATGCGGTCAGAGCAGGCGCGTCGGATACGAGCCCCCGTCGAATGTGAAGCGTTTCCATTGTGGATGATGGTAGCCTTTCTGGCGGCTAGGCCATGCGGGTTATCAGGCACACGGTTTTTTGTGCCGGAGGCATGGTTCGCATGCGGTCCGATCGGCGGTTTCCGGTGTGGTTTTAAGCGGAACGCTACGGCTCCGTCAATGCAAGTTTAACCCCCAGGGCGGCAAACACGGCGGCAAAAGAGCGCTGCAGCCAGGCCATTCGATGCGGTGCGTCAACAACCTGCCGGCTGACGCGATGGGCCGCAAGGCCATACAAAATGAAAATGATCAAGGTCATCGCCATAAACGCAACGCTCATAAGGACCATCTCCAACAGGGGCGATGAGGTGTCCGGAGCGACAAAGAGCGGCAGAAACGCCAGAAAGAAGATGGATAGCTTTGGGTTGAGAATATTGAGCAAGAAGCCTCGCAGGGCAATGTGCCGTAGATCGTTATTGGCGGTAGGCGAATTGAATGTCAGGCTGCCGGTCTCACGCCACATCGACCAGGCCAGATAAAGCAAATAAATAGCGCCGGCATATTTGATGCTCTGAAAAGCCACCGCACTCATATGAAGAATGGCCGATAGCCCAAGGATGCTGGCGGTCAAATGCGGGATAATGCCGGCCGTGCACCCGCAGGCGGCCGCAACACTGGCGCGTCGGCCCCGAAAAAGGCCGGTGGATACCGTATAGATCACACCGGTTCCCGGAACCAACACCACCACCAGAGACGTTATCAGAAATTCGGTGCTGAACATGACGAAGTCCTAATCAAAATTTGGTTGTTTGCCCTCGTGGCCAGTTTCTCGCATCGGCATTTGGTCCCGTGGGACCTCGTCTCAAGAATCGTCAGATGGCGTCCGTGTCTGGAATGACATCCTGAATGCCATCTACTTGCCGGAACATTTTTTTTCGATTGAGCCAAACAACCAGTGCCGCTGCACCGAGAAAGAAAATCGTGTCATAAGGCTGGGCATCAGGCCAAATCGGATTGATAAGCTGAAAATGGAACAGGGCCGGCAGCAGAATACTGCCATGTGATGCATTGAACAACGGTGTCATGATCACACTTGCCGCCACGGAGCCAATGAAAAATGGCGTGAAGGACCAAGCACTTTGCGGCGTCCCGCTCAAAAGGAAGGCTGGAAAATGCCACCCTCCCCAGATAATGCCCACCATCAGCCCGGCCCAGATTGGTGCGAATTTGCGTTGGATCAACGGCAGCGCAAAGCCCCGCCACCCAAACTCCTCGATCGGCCCTTTGATGGCCATGAGTATAAGGGCCATCAATAGCGCTTTGAAAGAGGAAAATGGCAATGGTTCCGCAAGCAGGTTTCCCTTGATGGCCGCGCCACCGATAAAAAGCAACGGAATGCCGAGTATTAAAAACACATACCATGCAGGGGGACAACGCCACAACAGCAGCCGTGAAAAGTAGTGTCGTAAGCCAGATAGACCGCTATGATAGGCAACGATGACGATGGCCGCAATCGCTGGGGCATAAACCGCCAGAAAAAACAGCGGGTGGTGTCCGGTCAGCTCCCCGAAAACCACGTTCATACGGCCGGGGAGTAGAATGTAAAGCGCCAGAAGGCCCCATGTCAAACCGAAGGCCATCAGGAGAAATGGCACGATGGCGATGAAGGGAATCCGGTGCCTCTCGGTGCCTGACGAGACTGTCTTCAAGATCGGTCCGCCTTACCTGTTGGGGGTGAAAAATGTAGGCCAAAATGACGCGCCCCGGCTGTCAGTGCTGCCGCGAAGCGTATCAATAGCAGGCCCGGGCGCATAAATCCACCCTCCATCATGTTGCCGCCCGAAAGCAGTCGCTCCGACGAATAGCCGAACACGGCTTCCAGGCTGAAGGCGAAGATGGCAATCAGAACCACCCAAAGTAACACAACCGTGAACGGTGCTGCCAACGTAGAGACTTCATCGGCATATCCGGTTGAAATCAGATAGCATCCGGCCTATGAAGAAGGAACAATTGAAGCATGCCGGAAGGCATGATTCAAAAAGTACACGGTTTTAAGCGCCCTTCGCCCGTTGAAGAAGACGTGCGGGGGATATCGCGGCAACGCATACGTTACGGAGCGGATCGATGCATAAGACATGACGGATATGCTGACCAAAATACTGCTCGTGATGGCCGGGGGCAGCCTGGGAGCGGCGGGCCGGTACCTGGTGTCGCTGGGGGCGATCCGCCTGTTTGGCACCGGTTTGAGCTGGGGTACCTTTTTAGCCAACATGCTCGGGTGTTTCCTGATCGGTGTCATCTTTGCCCTGGTGGACCGCGTGCCGTGGCTGACACCTTCCGTGCGGTTGTTTTTCATGACCGGGTTTCTGGGGGCTCTCACCACCTTTTCCACTTATGCGCTCGAAGTTGTGGCGGCCATCCGCGGCGGGGGGCTCGGCGTGGCGGCGATCACCTTTCTGGCCAACAACATCGGCGGTATCGGGCTGGTTCTGGCTGGTATCGGGCTGGTCCAAATCCTGTTCAAAGGAGGTGCGACATGGCCATGAACTACCGTATGATCACCATTTACACGGCGGAAGAAGTCCGTCGCCATGGCAAACTGCTGCATGAAGCCGTAGCGGACTATGTTCAAAATCTGAAAATCGCGGCCCGTTGCGTCGTGTTTCGCGCCACGGCGGGATGCTATGAAACCGGGGAGATCGCCTCGCAGAACCTGTTGACCATTTCGTACAACATGCCTGTCAAGATCGAAATCATCCTGCCGGCCACCGAGACGGAAAGCGTCCTGGCGGCCCTGGAAGATCTGGTGACCGACGGCATCGTGGCGGTGGGCGACCTGGATGTGCGTGCCTACAAAACGCGCCAGAATCTCATTCCCCGGCAGATCAAGGTGCGCGACATCATGACAACCGGCCCCACACGGGTGAGGCCGGAAACCCCGGTCAGCGATGTCGTGCGTCTTTTATTGGGGGCGGTTTTTACCGGTGTGCCGGTGGTGGACCAGGCCGGGCGGCCGCTGGGCATCATCACCCAGGGCGACCTGGTCTACCGGGCCGGCATGCCGCTGCGCCTGGGCCTTCTGGCCGAGTCGGCCCCTGGTCGCAAGGACAGTGCCCTGGATGCCCTGGCCGGCAAACAGGCCGAGGCCATTATGACCCGACCCGCCATGGTGATCACGGAAGACAGCAAACTCACCGAGGCGGTGGATCTCATGCTGGGCAAAAAGGTCAAGCGCCTGCCGGTGGTCAATGAAAATGGCCTTCTGACGGGCATGCTTTCCCGGGTGGACGTGTTCCGGACCATCACCCGCGAGGCCCCGGACTGGGACGCCATCCGCCAGCGCAGCGTCCAGGTGGGAAATTTGCGCTACGTATCGGACGTTATGCGGCGGGACAGCCAGACCGTGACGCCGGACACCCCGGTGGAGGACGTCATCCGCATCATCGACACGGACGATATCCAGCGCGTGGCGGTGGTGGCGCCGGACGGGCGTTTTCTGGGGTTGATCTCCGACCGGGACCTGCTGGCCGCGTTTGCCGGCAAGGGGCACGGCTTCTGGGATTACCTCAGCTGCAAGCTGAGTTTCAAGACCAACCCCTCCTGTTCCCTGGAGTTGCGCAAGACTTTGCGGGAGAAGACTGCCGGCGATGTCATGATCACCGACCTGGTGATCGTGGGCGAGAGTACCGGTATCGAAGAAGCCATCCGCCTGATGGTGGACAAACGGCTCAAGCGCCTGCCGGTGGTGGATGCCGAGGGGCGATTTCGGGGGATGATTAGCAGGGACGCCCTCCTCAAAATCGCCTGACCTGAGGCCGTGAAACGGCCGCATGCGGCGTTCGGCGGCGGTGCTCGTCGCTGCGGCGGACGCCATGCGCCCTCACGCGTTTTACCGTGGCGAAAGCTTTTTCCCGGGCGCGATCAAACCGCCTGCAGGCGGCGCTGGTGTTCGATTGCGGCGATGCGGTTTTTGCCGGAGGACTTGGCCTTGTAGAGCAGGCGGTCGGCGGTCTTGATCAGGTTGTCGGCCTGGTCGTTGTCCGCCGGACAGGTGGCCAGGCCGATGCTGACAGTAATCCCTTCCACGCGGCCGGCCAGATCGCCTTCGGGGCGATAGGCGCGCACGGCCCCCAGAATGCGCTGGGCCACGACCATGGCCCCGTCGGCATCGGCATAGGGCAGCACGACGGCAAATTCTTCTCCGCCGTAGCGGGCGGCCAGATCCACTTCGCGAATCCCGTCTTTGATGATTCGGGCCATATCCTGCAGCACGCGGTCACCGGCCGGGTGGCCGAAGCGGTCGTTGAGCGATTTGAAATTGTCCAGGTCGAGCATGAGCAGGCTGGTGGGGTAGTTCTGGCGCAGACTGCGCTTGAGTTCCAGGCCCAGAAACTTTTTGAAGTAGGCGTGGTTGTAAAGGCCGGTCAACCCATCGCTGATGGCTGACGAAAGGGCCTGTTCATAATGGGCGTGGAGTTGATCCAAATACGATTTCTTGGCCAGCAGGGCCTTGATGCGGGCGGTCAGTTCGCGGCCGTCCACGGGTTTGATCAGGTAGTCGTCGGCGCCGCGTTCCATCCCTTTGATTTTGCCGTCCAGATCGTTCAGGCAGGTGATCAACACCACCTGGATGTCGCGGGTTTCCCCGCTGGCTTTGAGCTGCTGACAGACGTCAAAGCCGTCGATGCCGGGAAGAAAAATGTCGAGCAGCAAAAGATCGATGCCGCCGGCCAGGGCGTGCTGGAGGGCGGCTTCGCCATCCGCGGCCACTACCACGTCATAGGGCTGTTCCGCCAGTTGCCCCGAAAGGAGGCGCTGGTCCTTGGCATTGTCTTCCACCAGTAGGACCTTCTGCCGATGAGAGACGGCTTTTGAGAAGGGGGCCGGTGCAGCAGGATGGGCAAACGCCTGTTCCGAGCGGGTTCGCAGCATGAGCTGGTCGCGGTATTGTTTGAGGCGCAGCATGGATTTGACGCGTGCCAGCAGCTCGGCCCGGTTGACCGGCTTGGTCAGGAATTCGTCGGCTCCGCTTTCCAGGCCCCGCACCTTGTCTTCGGTGCCGTTGAGGGCCGTGACCATGATAATCGGAATGCCGGCCGTGACGGGATCGCCTTTGACTTCCCGGGTGACCTGGTATCCGTCCATGACGGGCATCATGACATCCAGCAGGATAAGGTCGGGGTTTTCCGCACGTGTGATTCGGAGGGCTTCTTCTCCACCGTAAGCCGTGACGATGGCATAGTCGTCCTTGCTGAGAATGGCACTGATCAGTTTGACGTTCATGGGGTCGTCATCCACCACCAGAATCTTGCTTTGGCCCGGCCCGGTGACGGTGGTGGGCGGTTCTGCAGCCGGTGGTGCGGGTGCCTTTTCAACAGGCGCCAGTCGCTCACGGATGCTGGCCAGGAAGGTGCGGGTGTTGATGGGTTTGGAGATGTAGTCGTCGCAGCCGGCGGCCAGGGCGTTTTCCCGGTCGCCATCCATGGCCAGACCCGTGAGGGCGATCACCGGGATTTTCGCCAGCTCCGGCGTCTGTTTGAGACGTCGGGTGGCGCCCAGGCCATCCAGGCCGGGGAGCTGGATATCCATCAGGATGAGGTCCGGATGATGCCGAGCCGCCAGTTCCAGACCGGTTTCCGCCTCGCCGGCTTCCAGGATCTGGTAGTGACCGAGGGCCAGGATGCTGCGCATCAACTTCATGTTCAGGTGATCGTCTTCGACCACCAAAATGGTGTGGGACATGTCAATCTCCTGTTAGCGGCAAGGTAAAAACAAAGCGGCTGCCACCGTTTAAACCCGGGCTTTCGGCCCAGATACGCCCGCCGTGAAGCTCGACCAGACGCCGGGAAAGCGCCAGACCCAGCCCGGTACCTTCGAAATGGCGTGCCGTGGAGCTTTCGACCTGTTCGAAGGTGTTGAAAATTCGTTCCAGATGCTCGGCCGCTATACCGATGCCGGTATCGCTGACGCTGACTTCCAATTGCGGCGGTTGGCTGCCATTGGTCATTCGGGCGGAAAGCCTTACGTTCCCGCCGTCCGGTGTAAACTTAACGGCATTGGACAGTAAGTTGTAGAGAATTTGTTTGAACTTGCGCTGGTCGGCCCGGATGGTCGATGGAGCGCTGTGGACATCCAGGTTGAGGGCGATCCCGTGCTTGAGGCCTTTTTCCTTGACCATGACGAGGCTGTTTTCAAGCAGCGGCCCCAGTTGAAAGGTGGTGGGTTCGATCTCCATGCGGCCGGCTTCCACCTTGGACAGGTCCAGGATGTCGTTGATCAACTCCAGCAAATGATGGCTGCTCTGCAGTACGTCATTGAGGTTTTCGGTCTGAGCATCGTTCAGCGGGCCGAAGAGTTGATCCACTACGAGCTCGGTAAAACCGATGATGTGATTGAGAGGCGTTCGCAGCTCGTGGCTCATGTTGGCCAGGAAGTCGCTCTTGGCCTGATTGGCTTTTTCCGCGGCGGCTTTGGCCTGTTGCATTTCCATGCGTTGCCGCCGATCGGTAATGTCGCGGGTGACGCCCATGATGGCCGTATAGGGGATCCCGGGGTCCTTCAACGGGCCGACACTGTTTTCCACCCAGACGGTGCTGCCGTCTTTGCGGATCAGTTCGATTTCGGTATTCAGGGTCCATGCCGAGCGTTTCTCCCTGTCGGGAAGGGGGCCGCCCTGGCGCTGCAACTGATCGCGGACATGAGCCAGTGATGAGGCGGTTGTAATCTGTTCCAGCGGCAGATTGAGGGCCTCCTCAGGTTCATAGCCGGTCAGGTGGGCCACCGACGGGCTGATATAGGCAAACGCGCCGCGGTCCAAATTGATGATCCAGATCACATCCTGGATATTTTCCGCCAGCAGACGATACTGACGCTCGCTGCGTTTCAGGGCGCGCTGTGCCTTTTCCCGGTCTTTGATTTCCTGGACGAGGATGACTTTGCGGGTCTGCAGCCGGTCGCGCAGATCGCTGACGTTCTGATAGAGCAGTGAATTGAAAAGGGCGATGGTGCCCGCGGCGGCCAATTCCCGGATGAAATGGGATTCGTCGCTGCTCAGGGGCAAGTCATTGGCTTTTTCGCCCAGGAGAATGACAGCCAGCAGTCGATGCTCCTGCACCATAGGGATGAGGTAGGCGGCATCCAGCGCTTCGAGCAGCTTGAGCAGAGCCTGGGTTTCGTGGTTGCGATCTTGGCGGGCTTCCAGCCGATGGCGCTCGACAAGGCGTCCTCGCCGCACCAGCGTTCGCGCTAGCGCAGGAGCAAGGTCCAGCGCGGTGCCGTCGGTGCGCCGGTAGTCGGGGTGGTCTTCATTGCGGCTGATATAGAGGTCGGCCTGCGACAACCCCAGCCCGTTGGACAAGGCCCGGGTCAGGGCCGCGGAGAGTTCTTCCAGGTTTTTCAAAAAAGAAATTTCTTCCAAGAATGCCGCACGGCTCTGGAAAAGGTTGGCGTGGGAGCGGTTGAAGGCGCGATTGATGGCTGGTTGGGCCTTGCTGAAATACACCAGGTTGAGGCTGAACCAGCCGGCAAGGGCGGCAAAATGCAGCCCGGCCGACCAAGCGGGCATCATCTTTCTGATACCGAGGAAAATGGCGATATTCGGCACCAGCATGAGAGACGAAACGGTCAGCCAGGCGAGGGAGTAGCGCACCATGCGTCGGATGTCCAGCAGCCGGTATTTTAACACCCCGTAGGCCATGATTAAAAGCGGGATGAAACTCAGGTTGCCCAGGGGGTAGAAATTGATGCCGTTGATGGCCGGAATGTTGAACAGGGTCATAACAGCGCTGAGTCCGAAAGAAATCAGGATGTACCTGAACTTGAGCCGCAGCACCGGATTGACTTCTGTCTGTAGCCGCCGGTAAAAGCATACCAGGCTGTATCCCAGCACGGTGAAGCTATAGACGCCGAACATGTGGAAGGCCGGCCCGCCACGGGCGATCATCCCCCAAGGGTAACGGTAAAGCCCGTTGAAATATAGATCGGTGGGGGTGGTAATCGAAATCAGGAAGCTCAGGATAAAACTGGCGGTTACCAAGCGCCGGTGGGGCTGGTTGAGCACCCGCAGGAAAAAAACCAGGGTTATGGCCGGAATATAGACGTAAAAAAAGTGGATGACGCGTTCGATGGCCAGAATCCGGGCCGGGTCCGCAACGAAATAGTGGCTGATGAAGGCCGGACATAGCAGGGACATCCACAGGCACACCAGGGCAAAAAGCCGGGATTCGGCGCGGCGGCCGCCTTTGACCAGGGCCAATCCGGCCAGAAACAGGCCGACGGCCAGGGACAGAGCCGGCGGGATCAAGAAAAAGGGATTCATATCAGGTGGTGATGTCCTTATGTCGATTTCGTGATAAGTGCCATTCTTTCTATCGGTCATTCTAACAGATCGCTTAAGTTCATTCCCTTGGGAAAGGGCCGCTTTCAAACCATGGCGGGTGTTCGGGATGGTTTAGACGGCCTGGAGGCCTCATGGGCAGGTGCGGTGGTCCGGCCGGGGAGCTAAAAGGGACCAACTCGGGATCAACACAAGACGATGGAAGGCTTTCAAGCGGCCTTCTGGCAAAGGGGGACAGTTTTCCCATGGCGCGACAGATTTGCTACTGTTTCAATCACACCGAACAGGACATCATCGATGATGTGCGCCGGCACGGCAACAGCCGGATTCTGGCGGAAATAAAAATGGCCAGAGCGATGGGGCGATGCCAGTGTCGGGAAAAGCACCCGCGGGGCACCTGATGTCTGGCGGATGTTCGCCGGGTGGCGGACGCGACCAAGAAAAATATGAGCTGAAGACCGAATGGGGGTTGACAAATGCACGCGCCCATCACTATATTCCAAATAAGGAATATAATGATGAAAAATTTTACCGATGTCATGAAGGCCCTGGCAGATGCCAACCGGGTCAAAATCGTCAAATTGCTGCAACATCGCACCATGTGCGTCTGCGAACTGCAGGGGGTTCTCGGGCTGGCCCAGCCCACTGTTTCCAAACACTTAAAAATACTTGAAGAAGCTGGCCTTGTGGTGTCCAGTAAGGACGGGCTGTGGGTGAATTACGCCCCGTCGGACGGCAGTCGCAGCCCGTATGTGGCTAGTCTTCTGGGCAACCTGCGGCACTGGCTGGAAGACGATCCGGAGATGCGCCGTGCGGTGGATCAGCTGCCCTTTGTGAACCGTGAGGATTTATGTCGTCGCTCATGAGGGCAATATATGTATAAATGGTAATATAGACGGTGGGTGTCGACACGCTTCGGTGTGCTATTGAGCGGCCGAGACGCTGCCGGGACGGACTTTAAACCAAAGGAGTAGACACGATGGAAATCAAGATTCTGGGACCAGGGTGTGCCAAATGTGAGAAAACCGCCAAGCTGGTGCAGGAGGTGGTGGCGGAGACCGGTGCACAGGCCCGCGTGGTAAAGGTCACCGACATGATGCAGATCGCCGGCAGCGGTGTGGTATCGACACCGGCCGTGATGGTGGACGGCGACATCAAATCCACCGGCAAGGTGCCCAAGAAGGACGAGATTGCCGGGTGGCTGAAGTAAGGCCCATTTTTTATCGTATGCTGTTCATCCGGCAACTATGGTCATTCTCAGACCGCCGGCTTTCACCGGAATGACCACCTGGGATATGAAGTTGACTGAATCAACAATGCGCCGCCGCGGAGGGCGACGGAGAAAGTCGACCGATGTTGAAATCCATAAATGAAACGACATGTGCCTGCCAGGTCCCGCCCAAGGGGACGGCAGAAACAAATCCATCCCGACCGACCTGGATGCTGCTGCTGGCCACCCCTTTGGGGATTGCCCTCTGGTGGCTGGTTTACACGCACCTGGCAGCATTTTCACAATTACTCACCTATGGCCTGCTGCCGTTTACCCCCGGCTCGCACCTGGGGGCATCCGTCGAGTTCTTTCTCTATGACACGCCCAAGGTGATGATGCTCCTGGTGCTGGTGGTGTTCGGCGTGGGGGTGATCCGCAGTTATTTTTCTCCCGAACGCACCCGGGCCCTGCTGGCCGGCCGCAGCCTCTTGGCCGGCAATGTGCTGGCGGCCCTGCTGGGCATCGTCACGCCGTTTTGTTCCTGTTCGGCGGTGCCGCTGTTTATCGGGTTCGTCACAGCGGGAGTTCCCCTGGGGGTGACATTCTCATTCCTGATCGCGGCGCCCATGGTCAACGAAATCGCCCTGGGCCTGCTATACGGCCTGGTGGGCTGGCGGGTGGCGGCCCTGTACGCCGCGACCGGATTGACGATTGCCATTGGGGCCGGCTGGGTGATCGGCCGCCTGAAGTTGGAGCACCACATCGAAGACTGGGTGCAGCAGATGACGGCGGTGGGAGACAGCCCGGTGGAAAACCGCCTGACCCTTTGGGATCGCCTGGTCTACGGCAAGGATGCCGTGGTGGAGATCATCGGCCGGGTGTGGTTGTATGTCCTGCTGGGCATCGCCGTCGGGGCCGGCATTCACGGGTTTGTACCGGAAGGTGTCATGGCCGCCGTCATGGGCAAAGGGGACTGGTGGTCCGTTCCCCTGGCGGTGATTCTGGGAGTGCCCATGTATTCCAACGCCGCCGGCATCATTCCGGTGGTGGAGGCCCTGCTGGGCAAGGGCGCCGCCCTGGGAACGACCCTGGCCTTCATGATGTCGGTGATCGCTCTCTCCCTGCCGGAAATGGTGATCCTGCGCAAGGTCCTCAAGCCTCGTTTGATTGCTGTTTTTATTGCCGTGGTGGCTACGGGTATTCTTTTTGTCGGGTTTCTTTTCAACGCGGTCATGGGGTGATCCCAACGCCAGATCCCTTTCAGATAGCGCGGATGAATTTACAATCGCCACCCATTAAAGGCGGGTGCTGTCTGGAATGCTGAGCGTCCTGGCGATGCCGCGCGGTAAACCCGGATAAGCTAAAGGGGTTCGAGGGTGTCACAGATTAAAAAACTTTCGTTCCTGGACCGCTATCTGACGCTGTGGATCTTTTTGGCCATGTTCGTCGGCGTCATGGCCGGCTTCCGCTTCCCGGGCATCAAGGCCATTATCAACCATTTTCAGGTGGGTACGACCAATATTCCGATCGCTGTCGGCCTGATTCTGATGATGTACCCGCCTCTGGCCAAGGTGAAATACGAGCACCTGGGGCAGGTTTTTCGCAATGGGAAAGTACTCCTGCTGTCCCTGGTCCAGAACTGGCTGATCGGCCCCGTATTGATGTTCGGCCTGGCCGTCGCGCTGCTTTCCGGACACCATGAATACATGGTGGGGCTGATCCTCATCGGCCTGGCCCGCTGTATTGCCATGGTCATCGTGTGGAATGACCTGGCCGGCGGCGACCGGGAATACTGCGCCGGCCTGGTGGCCTTCAACTCGGTGTTCCAGGTGTTCTTCTTTTCGGTCTACGCTTATTTCTTCATCACGCTGATGCCGCGCTGGCTGGGCATCCAGGGGGCGGTGGTGGATATTTCCATCGGCCAGATCGCCGAGAGCGTTTTTATCTACCTGGGAATTCCCTTTATTGCCGGGATGCTTTCGCGTCTGATTGGGCTGAAAACCCGTGGACGGCAGTGGTATGAAGAGAAGTTCATCCCGTTCATCAGCCCCATAACCCTGGTGGCGCTGCTTTTCACCATCCTGGTGATGTTTTCCCTCAAGGGGGACTACATCGTCCAGCTTCCCCTGGACGTCCTGCGGATCGCCTTGCCGCTGGGCATCTATTTCGTGGTCATGTTTTTCGTGTCGTTTGTGCTCTCCATGAAGGCCGGCGCCACCTATGAGCAGTCTGCGACACTGAGTTTTACGGCCGCTTCCAATAATTTCGAGCTGGCCATCGCCGTGGCGGTGGCCGTGTTCGGCATCGATTCGGGCCAGGCGTTTGCCGCCGTGATCGGTCCCCTGGTGGAGGTGCCGGTGCTGATCAGCCTGGTGAACGCCGCCTTGTGGTTCAAGCGTACCTATTTTACGGTGGCAGTTGAAACCCCGGCGGGACTCACCCACGTAACCCGCAATAAGGCGTGACACAAGAACGGATGCCGATCCTGACAAGGCGAGGGCCTTGGATGGATGCATGAGCCGTATTAATGTTGATTTCTGAATCCGGGCTGCGGCGCTATAAGGGAACGGCGCCACCTGCTGTTTAGAGGAGGTTGGGCATGATGATCAAACAACGCACCCGCTGGCGGATGCAGGTTCTCCTGTTTTTGATGATCACGGTGCTGGCCATCACCGGCCTGATCAATTGGCTGTTGCCCCGCGGCGGAGAGGCCCGGGCGCTGCGACACTTGCTGCGCTGGATCCATGAAGGGGCTGCCTTGGGGTTTTTGACGTTTGTGACGGCCCACCTCTATTTCCAGTCGGAAATGATCCGGCGCAACCTGCGCCGCTTTAGCCTCTGGGGACGGGACTGAGCCCAAGGGCATGGTCTTTCCTGAAAAAGATGGCGCTACGGGTCGCCCATCACGCCATTTTGCCCCGCCCCTATGGTTACTTTGTTGCCGCCACCCGTGCTGAATGCTTTTGTGCCTGATCGCGGACTTTCCCGGCTGCTTGCATTCCCAGGAATCCCACAATTGCCTCCACCGTGCCATCGATGGAGACACTGCCGGTATTGACGACCATGTCGTAGTTCAGGG
The DNA here is from genome assembly GCA_020444045.1 of Deltaproteobacteria bacterium. Classification (GTDB taxonomy): domain Bacteria; phylum Desulfobacterota; class Desulfobacteria; order Desulfobacterales; family UBA5852; genus JABZFP01. Next base: position 135,105 of record JAHLLS010000001.1, on the reverse strand, counting down.
GATCGGCGATGCTGGTGTTGAAATACTTGCGAATAAACGCGCGTCGCTGGGAGTCTGTTTTGGTGATGCGGTTGCGGGCGTCCTTTTCACTCACCTGGTGATCGCGGGCCACGTTGGCCGCGCGGACGTCGAAGGGAGCGATCACGCGGACACTGAAACGCCGTTCCGGCGGCAGGATGAAATTGGCGCCCCGGCCGATCAGAACGGCCCCGCCATGGCGTCCAATGGCCCCGATGACTTTCATCAGGTGTTTCATGTATTGATCCGGCCACATGTGGCGGGCATCCACCATATAGGCCATCCAGTCGTCCAGCACGGACAAGCCCCTTTCATCCAGCGTTTCCAACAGCCGGGAGCTGACTTTGGCACTCTTGGCCATGGCGTGGATCATTTCCTGATGGAAAAGATCCAGGTCCAGACGTCGGGCCAGTCGCTCGCCAATCACATTCCCCCCGCTGCCCGGTTCCCGTGAAATCGTCACGATCGGACGGAAAACCGTCTCGGTTTTGGGTTCCGTTTTAGAAAATTGCCATTTGCGCACTTGCTCCTCGATGATCTGTTCGATGGATCGGGTTTTCGTTCGCATAGGTCCTCCTTTCATGACGCCCGAAGGCATGAATGTCGGATGGGGCCACGAAGGGGGTGGAGGAGAGAGATCCTGTCCAAGCTGGGAGCGAAGGTCCTTGCGATCATGGGGCCTGGGGCAGGTCCGGCGCGGTGCGCGCAGGTATTGGAGGTTTGGCCTCCGTTTGAATTCAAGATCGGTGTTGCGGGTGTCCGGGCGAGGCGATTACCATCGTGTGCCTGTTACTTTAAAATAAAGGTGCTTCACCCCGCCGTCAAGCCGTCGCCGTGGGGGGGGACGATCTGTCGGCCGGCTTTTCCTCAATCCAGGCTTTCAGGGTTGCGGTCAGAGATTCGTCGAGGGGTTTCATGCGTGGAAAAAGCGCTAAACCATCCTGCCAGGTGAATTCCACGGCATCATAAACCGCCGGGATGACGTATTCTTTTTTGGGGCCATAGGTTTCGCCGGGGGTGTACTCCACAAACTGCATACGCTGGGGCTCGATTTGAAATTTCCGGCAGACCACGGTGGCAATATGGCCCGCCGCGCTCCTTACCGAGACTTCGCCTTTCATCATACCTTCCCGCGGCAGATCGGAGGCCACCACCACCATCGGCCGCAGGTGGAGGATGCCTTTGCCGTCGGCGCGGTTGAGATCGAAGATCCTGAGCCAGCAGCGCCCCCGGGCCAGCTTGAGCCGTCCTCCCCAGCCCTCCCACTCGAAAATGTCGTCGTAGACTAGCACATCTGCCTCCCGGTCAGGCACGTGTCAGCGTCCCATAGAGACGCAGCAGTTTGTCGGGCAGCTCGTTGACGTCCGATATAACGGTATGACGGACGGGGCCGTAGAGGTCATCCAATTGGGGGCTGGCCGGCAGATTGACCGTGATGGCCTGTGTGATGATGCTGCGGCTGCGGGCTTCGGCAATGGCCTGGCGGGTATCCTGCACCGCATAATCCCCTTTGTATTCCGTGTCGTTGGGAAACCCGTCGCCGATCAGCAGCAGCAGGCGAACGCGGCTTTCCTGGGTCATCAGCTCCAGGGTGGCCCGCCGGACGGCGGCGCCCATCCGGGTGCTGCGCTGGGGCGTCAACGCGCCCAGCGTCCCCTTGACGCGGGCACTGAGGGGTTCGTCGAAGTCCTTGATACGGAAAAAATCCACGCCCAGACGCCCCGTACCGGAAAAACCGGCCACGGCATAGGCATCCCCGACAACTTCCAGGGCCTGGGTGAACAGGACAATGGCTTCCTTGGTGACGTCCAGCACCGACCCATCAGCACCTGCTACAATATTGGACGTCGAACGGGAAAGGTCAACCAGGAGCATGACGGCGACATCCCGGCGCTGCTTGACCCGCTTGATGTAGAGACGGTCCGAGGGCAGGCGCCCGGATTTGCGGTCCAGGGCGACATCCAGCAGGGCTCGGTAATCGAAGTCATCGCCTTCGATCCATGGCCGCAGAAGTCCGAGCCCCTCCGGACGCAGCAATTCGAAAGCGGTTTTGATCTGCGTTACCAGTCCATCCCGGCGGCTTAGGATGGTATCATAAAAATCCGTATCGGTGCCGCCGATGCGACGGTCGCGGACACGGACATGATCATGCAGGTAATCGCCGATCAGGGCGCTCCATTCTTTCTGCCAGGTGATGCGGTCGACATCGTCGGGGTCTTCGATGGCGCCGGACCGGACGGTTTGGTCGATGATTTCGGCGGGCAACCGCACCACATGCCCGACCATCGGTTCTCCATCGCAATCGTCCGTGTTCGCCAGCGGCCGGCACATGAGTTGCTCAAGATCTTCCGCGGTGGGATGCCCGGCGGTGCGCTGCATCAGCTGACGCAGATCCCCCCGGTAGCTTTTAAGCCCACAGGCTTGCAGGCGCGCTCTCAAGCGGTCGGCCTGCTGGTCGGCTTCCCGGCTGGCGGCATCGAGGCGTTCCGGCTGCAGCGCCAGACGATAGGGGGGGGCCCATGGGCTCGGTGCATCAGTGCCATTGACAACGGATGACCGGACGCGGCCGTAGCATGCCGTTACCAGTCCGGCACAGTGTTCCACCCGCATGGCCAACGGGTCATGGGCGGAAAACAACCCGGCCAAGTCGTTGACCAGGGCGGCCGCCGCAAGGTCCTTCTGAATCGTTGGGGTCATTGCCAGGTCCAGGGCGATGACCCCGTAACAGACATCCAGGAGATTGGGGCGGGGCGCTGCGAGCCGGGCTCGCATGGCGTCCTGGAACAGCGGCAGGGCGCTGCAGACAAGGCCCGGGTAAGCGATCGCCATTTTTTTGCTGACGCGCGCGTGTTCGAACAGGGTCAGCAGGTCCAGTGCCAGTCGGGGTGTGTCAAACTGCCGGCTGAAGGCGGAGAAATCTGAAACCGTTTCATTGGATGGGGGTGAAGGGACGGACGGCAGGTCCGCCAGGCAATCCATGTCCCGGGCCCGTTCGAGATCGAAGGCAAAGGTGTCGAACTCCAGCAGGCCGGCTTCAAACTTGGCCATGGCATACAGGAGACGGGTATTCTCCGCCTGGCTCAAAAAACGGTCCACTGCATCCGGGAGATAAAGATGAACTCCATCGGTGGTGCTGGCATGCATCCGCCCTTTTATGAGGGCGTCCTGTGGCCGGCGAATCGCGGAAAGAGGCCGAACACGGCCGGCCTGCCCGGTCCGGGCTTGCAAATAGCGATTCAAACGCGCCTGCAGGCTATCCAGGGTGACAGCGGTCTGCAACGATCGGCAAGCCGTCTGGCCGCGGCCTGACCGCAGCGCGATAAACCGGCGGGCGGCGTGCGGGTCCCGGCCAGCCAGCGCCAGTCCACGGGTGACGAACCGGTTCAGGGCCTCGGCCGATAAGAGGTCCAACCCCCGGGACAGGCCTTCCAGAAACGGTTCGATCAGGTTCAGGTCTGCCGTGACAAGGCGTGTCATTTGCCGTGTCTGGACGCTTCGGCGCGACGCTTGCAGGTTAAGGGTGGCGCGCGGCAGCAGGTTGCCCAGGTATTGGCAGCGGTTATAAGACAGCGGGCGATCGAATACCGCCTGAAGAAGCGTCAGGTAGGCCGGGCCGTTGTCGTCGTCGCCGGCCGCAATGGCGGACAGCGCCTCCAGGGGCGCCTTGACCAGATATTCGCCCTTGGTCAGCAGGACGGCCAGGGTCGCCTGGAATGTGTCCAACAGGCTTTCATCGCGCGTCAGCAGAATCGAGGGCAGGACATTGGCCAGATGGTGCCCCAAGGCGGCGCTGCGGCTGGCCACCTTGCGGATTTCACGACCGAAGACCGTGACGGCCTGCGGTGCCCTGCCGGCCAGCAATGTCCGGTAAGCGTTGGCCAGCGCGTCGCCGAAATGGATTTCCTGCTGATACCCGAGGAGGATGGTGTCCACAATGTCCGACACGGCATCGGCGGAAAGGGTCAGACCGCCTTCATGGCCGGCCTTCGAGAGGGTTCGGGCCAGCTCCGGGTCGAAGGGGGCCAGGGCGTCAAAGGGATGGTCAGCGGTCATGACCGGTCAGAAAAAATCCCGAATGAGTTCTTCCATGGTTTCCTGCAGTCGTTTGTCGTCGGTCAGGGGCTGGCAGATGGCGGAGCGGCAGGCCTGGATGGGGTCGATGCCTCCCCGCATCAACAGGGCGGCATAGATCAGGAGGCGGGTGCTGGCGCCTTCGGTCAGCCCTTGTTCGCGGATTCGCCGGATGCGGGTCGCCAATGCCACCAAGCGGGCGGCCACGTCCGGATCGATGCCGCCTTCATGGGCCACGATCTCGGTCTCGCGGGTCTCGTCGGGATAGTTAAAATCCAGACTGATAAACCGCTGACGCGTGCTTTGTTTCAGATCTTTGAGAATGGACTGATACCCCGGGTTGAAGGAAATGACCATCATGAAATCCGGATGGGCCGGGATGAGTTCCCCTTTTTTGTCGATGGAAAGCTGCCGCCGGTCGTCGGTCAGGGGGTGGATGACGACCGTCGTGTCCTTACGGGCTTCCACGATTTCGTCCAGGTAACAGATCGCGCCCTTGCGCACCGCGGTGGTCAGGGGGCCGTCCACCCAAACCGTTTCATCGTTTTTCAGGAGGTAGCGGCCCAGCAGATCGGAGGCGAACAGGTCTTCATGGCAGGATACCGTGATCAAGGGCCGTCCCAGACGGTGGGCCATAAACGCCACGAAACGGGTTTTGCCGCACCCCGTGGGGCCTTTGAGCATCACCGGCAGATGGGCGCGATAGGCCGCCTCAAACTGCTGGACTTCGTCTTTGGTTCTCACGTAATAGGGGGGCTGGTCGATAAGGTACTGAGATGCCGGCGACGACAGGGTTGCCTTCATGCGAGTTCTCTCCTTGTGTTTGGATTCTCAAGCATTTATCGTATTTCAGCCGCTTTGAAAAGAGGCCTGTCATCGTCGGTGGATATGGTTTTCGTGTTGCGCTGAAGGCGGGCATGTCATATCTTCATTCTTTTATTGTAACTGAAACAGGAGCATCATGACAGACGACACCCCCATTCACCGGCTGGAGCGGGACGGGCGCACCATCACCTTGATTGGCACGGCCCATGTCTCCCAGGAAAGCGCCGATCTTGTGCGCCGGACTATCGAGACGGAACAGCCGGACACGGTTTGTATCGAACTTTGCGAATCACGGCTGCAATCCGTCCGCCAGAAGTCTCGTTGGCAGGAAATGGACATCATCAAGGTGGTCAAAGAGAAAAAAGCATTCCTGCTGCTGTCGAATCTGATTCTGGCCAGTTTCCAGAAGCGGATTGCCGATCGCATGGATATCAAACCGGGCCAGGAAATGATCACCGCAGTGGAGGCGGCTGAGGCGGCCGGTGCCCAGGTATGGCTGGCCGACCGCGATATCCGGGTGACGCTTTCCCGGACCTGGCGCAGCATGGGCCTGTGGGACAAGATCAAGCTATTGTACCAGCTCCTGATGTCCCTGGGAGAGGTGGATGACCTGAGCCAGGAAGACATCGAACGGATGAAGCAGGAGGACGTTCTCAACGCGCTTCTGGAGGAAATCGGCGCGTCGCAGCCGGTCATCCGGGCGATCCTTATCGATGAGCGGGATCGCTATCTGGCACAGAAGATCAAGGAAGCCCCCGGCGCGCACATCGTTGCCGTGGTGGGGGCCGGCCACGTGCCGGGCATCAAACGGTACTGGTCCTCCGAGACGGATCTGGCTGCCCTGGAGGCGTTGCCGCCGAAAAGCCGTCTCGCCGGTTTGATCAAATGGGGGCTTCCGGCGGCGATCCTGGGGCTTTTTGTCTATGGATTCTATGCCGGTGGCTCCAAGGCCGGATCGGACATGATCCTGTGGTGGGTCGCCGCCAACGGTTTGCTGGCCGGAGCGGGCGCCTTGATTGCCTGGGGCCATCCGCTGACCATTTTATCGTCGGTGTTGTCGGCACCGCTGACATCGCTGAACCCGATGATCGCCGCCGGCTGGGTCTCCGGCCTGGTGGAAACGTTTTCCCGCAAACCCAAGGTGCGCGATTTCGAGTCGCTCCAGGACGATATTCGATCGGTCAGGGGGTTCTGGACCAACAAGGTCACCCGCATTCTGCTGGTGGTGGTGTTCACCAACCTGGGCAGTTCGATCGGGACCTTCGTGGCGTTCCCCATGATCGTGCGCGTGCTGCAGGGCATCTGACCGCCGTCGCGAAGGAAACCGGATCGTTTCAGGGGGCAATCGCCACGACTCGCCGATGTCCGTTGTCCACAACCTGAAGCTTGCCCTGGGCGTAAAGCTCGATGCAGTGGGGATAGAGGATCCACTCTTCGGTCAGGCCGTTTTTCTTGATGGTGTCCAATGTGTCCCCGGGTTGAATGGAAAAGGCACGTTGGCCGACAATGGGGCCGGTATCCTCTCCGTAATCGATGAAGTGGACGGTGCAGCCCCCGACCTTGCAGCCATAGGTGAAGGTGTCACCGTAGCCGTCAACGCCCGGGAAAGCAGGCAAAATGGCGGGATGGATGTTCATGATGCGGGGCCGGGTACGGTCGGTATTCACCCGGTCGATGAAATAGGGGCTCAGGGTGCGCATGAAGCCGGCCAGAATCAGCAGATCGTAGGGGTAGGGTTTCATGGCCGCGATCAAGGCGGCTTCCGCGATGGCGCGGGTTTCAAGAAATTTGCAAATGCGGTCCGTTTCCGCCCCCGGTGGAAACAGGCTGCATTTTTTTTGGATATCCGCCAAATCGAAATCGTCGGGCAGGGGGTGATCCGCCGGATCATTACGATAGGCGGCCAGAAGAGATCCGTAATCCACCACAAAAGATGGGATGTTATGCCGGCGGGCACGTTCCAGGCCCTTGGCTTTCGGATTGTCGGTGCCCACGAAAACCACCTGGCCGCTGATGGATTGATTTTCGCAGGCGTCAATAACGGCCTGCAGATTGGTGCCGCCACCGGAAATGAGGGCGCCGATGCGAAGGTTCGGTTTCATGCGCAGTCCTCCGTGGATTGAGGGTGATGACAGCGGATTGCCGTATGCGGGATTGGTAGCAGATGCAGCGAGGGCTGTCAAACATTCGCAATTCTTAAAAAGCCTTAATATTACTGTATTAGCGGGCTTTTCCACAGTTGACAACCCGTGACCGTGGACATATACTCCCGAGAAATTTGATTTTAAAATTGCCAGAGAGGAAACCAATATGGCTGACAATGTAATGGAAATCGATGATGCGCGTTTTGAATCTGAAGTACTGCAATCCGATACCCCTGTGATGGTTGATTTTTGGGCCCCCTGGTGCGGCCCCTGCAAAGCCATCGGTCCGGTTGTGGAAGAGTTGGCCGGCCACTACAAGGGACAGGTCAAATTCATGAAATGCAATGTCGATGACAATCCCGCCACTCCGGGAAAATACGGCATCAAAGCGATTCCGACCTTGATTTTTTTCAAAGGGGGCGACGTTGTCGACCAGATTACCGGCATGGTGGCCAAGACCAAACTGGAAGCCTCGCTCGGGAAATTGCTATAGCCGCAATACACAGACCGGTGCGGGGGAAGAAAGGCTGTGATGCCGGCTCACCCGCACGGTTGCGGTCTGATGTGGCTGTGACCGGAGGATGGGGGAACTAACCCCATACAGGACCTCATGAAACGATTCATCATACTATGCTTGATTCTTCCCTTTTTATGCTCGGGATGCGCCCTTTTCAATCTATTCTGGGAGGGCGAGGATGATGAGACGGCCCAGACGCTGGCCTGGGATGGTATCGATGATTACGAGACGGGTGATTACGAAGGGGCCAGGGAAGCCTTCGAAAAACTGAAAGACTGGTATCCCTACAGTGAATACGCCAAACTGGCGGAACTTAAAATCGCTGACGCAAACTACCGCCTGGGCAATTACGAAGAGGCGATCTTTGCCTATGAAGAATTTGAAAGTCTGCACCCTCGCAACGAAGCCATTCCCTATGTCGTTTACCAGATCGGCATGTGTTATTTCGACCAGATCGGCACACCGGACCGGGACCAGGTGTCGACCCGGAAAGCGCTGGAGGTGTTTGCCCGCCTGGTGATGGACTACCCGGAAGACATTCATGCGGTCCAGGCCCAGGAAAATATCAATGCCTGCCTTCGCAGTCTGGCCGAGTCCGAACTCGATATCGGGCTGTTTTATTACAAATCCGGCCACTATAAAGCCGCTTTGCGGCGATTTAAAAATGTGTTGACCCGGTATCCGGATGTGGGGGTCCATCAAATCGCCTTGCGCCATATCATGCAGGCCGAGGCTTCCCTGGCCGAGATCAACCGGGCCGACAGTAGTAGCATCCTGCCTTTTTTCTAGTCCCGGTCCATCACCGATGGGCGAATGCATTCTGCCGCGACGAGCGTCATAGCGGCGCGCAAATAAAATCCTTTACAAACAAAATTGGTTAATTTATATTCCGTTGTTTTGTGTGGCATAGATAAGATTCTATCGAAGGGAACCCTGAAAATGTCCAAACAATGTGAGATCTGTGGCAAAAAACCGATGGTTGGCAACAATGTCAGCCATGCGCACAATATCAACAAACGACGCTTCAACCCCAATCTGCAGACGGTTCGGGCACTCAAGAATGGTCAGGCCAAGCGCATGTTGGTATGCACCAATTGCATTAAATCCGGCAACGTGGTCAAGGCGCCCTGAGTTCTCACCAGTTCATTTGGTTCGGTTGTAAGCGCCTGTTTGGCGATGGGCCACCGCAGGCTCAGACATTCAGGCGTCGGACATCCTGCACCATGTGAATCTTGCGTAGTGAGGACAGCACCCGGTTGAGATGGGCGGTACTGGAGACCGCCAGCGTCAGGTAGCTTTCTACCATCTGGTTTTCTTTCGTGCTCGTATTGACGCTGACAATATTGGCGTCACTCTTGCTGATGATGGTCGCTATATCGGCCAACAGACCGACCCGGTCGTAGGAGATCACCAGGATCTTGACCGGGTAAGTTTCCTTGTTTTCTTCCGTCCAGGCTACTTCAATCTGCCGTTCCGGACTCATCTTCAAGGCATTGACGCAATTGGCGCGGTGCACCGTAACACCATAGCCGCGTGTAATGTAGCCGATAATCGGATCTCCCGGTACCGGCTGGCAGCATTTGCCGAAGCGGATGAGGATATCGTCCAGGCCTTTGACCAGAATTTCGGTTTTAGCCGGCTTTTTTTTGACTCTCCCCATCAGGCGGTTCAGGATGGAGTCCCGCGGGATGTCTTCCTCGGCGTCATCCATTTTGGGAAGAAATCGCCGCACCACCTGCAAGGGCGTCGTTTTCCCGTACCCCACGCTGGCAATCAGATCGTCGGTCGATTTGAAGCCAAAATGCTCCACCACGGCGGGCATCTCGGGTGATTTCAGCAGGGTGTGAAAATTCAGGCGGTGCTTCCGGAAGGCTTTTTCGCACATTTCCCGCCCCAGGGTCAGGCTGCGGTTTTTTTCCTGGGTCTTGATCCACTGGCGAATGCGTGAGCGGGCTTTGACGGTCTTGACGAAGTTCAGCCAGTCTTTGCTGGGATAATGATTTTTAGACGTTATAATGTCGACCGTGTCGCCGGTGACCAGTTCATGACTTAGCGGCACCATGCGGCCGTTGACTTTGGCGCCGGTGCACTGGTTGCCGACCTCGGTGTGGATCATGAAGGCAAAGTCCACCGGTGTGGCCCCCTTGGGAAGGGTTTTAACCTCGCCGTGGGGTGTGAAAACGTAAACTTCGTCAGGATAAAGGTCGATACGGACGTTTTCCAGAAATTCGTCAGGGTTGCCGATGTTTTCCTGGTTGTCCACCAGGTTTTGGATCCAGGCGAATCGCTTGCTGACATTTTCATCGATTTCGCCGCCTTCCTTGTAATGCCAATGGGCGGCAATCCCCGATTTGGCGACCTGGTCCATATCGTGGGTCCGGATCTGAATTTCGACGCGTTCGCCCCGCGGGCCGATGACGGTGGTGTGGAGGGACTGATACATATTCGGTTTGGGGCGCGCAATGTAGTCCTTGAATTTGATGTCGATGGGTTTCCAGAGCGAATGCACGATCCCCAATGCTTCGTAGCATTGGGGTATGGTGTCCAGGATGATGCGAAAGGCGATGATGTCGTAAACATCTTCGAAGGCCAGGTTCTGGGAAACCATCTTCTGGTAGACGCTGTAATAATTCTTGTAGCGTCCCAGCACCTCGCTTTTCATTTGGTGGGCGTCCATTTTTTCGTGGATAATGCCCTTGACCTCTTCGATATAAGCTTCACGCTCTTTGATGTCGGCGATGACGCGCTCTTTGATACGGTCATATTCATCCGGCATGAGGTATTTAAACGAGCTGTTTTCCAGCTCGTTTTTCATCCAGTAAATTCCCAGGCGGGCGGCGATGGGGGCGTATATGTCCAGAGTTTCCTGGGCGATCAGCTTCTGCTTGCTCTCTTTGTGGAACTGCAGGGTGCGCATATTGTGCAGTCGGTCGGCCAGTTTGATGAGGACCACCCGAATGTCGTCCGCCATGGCCAGCAGCATTTTGCGGAGGCTTTCGGCCTGGCGGGCCTGGGAACTGCTAAACGGCAGCTTGCTGATTTTGGTGACGCCGCTGACGATATGCTGCACCTCGCGGCCGAAAATGGTTTCGATTTCTTCCGGGGAAGCGTGCGTGTCTTCAACCACGTCGTGCAGGAGGCCGGCTGCGATGCTGACCGGGTCGAGGTTCATGTCGGCCAGGAGGCCTGCGACCTCCAGGGGATGCATCAGATAGGGCTCGCCGGACAGCCGTGTCTGGCCGTCGTGGACACGGGCGCTGAAAATGTAAGCCCGATCGATAATGTCCAAATCGGCCTCGGGGTTGGTTTCAGCGACTTTGTCCAGAATGTCGTTAATCCGTATCATAGCGACCTAATAGGCTTTGGCCCAAACGACGCGTTCTTTGCTGGGCCGGCCACAACAGACACACGGCCCGTCTTCCTGTTTGTTTTTTAACGGTATGCAGCGAATGGTGACATTCAGCGCGTCTTTGATCTGGCGTTCGCACTGGGCGTCACCGCACCAGTGGGACAGGGCGAACCCGCCATGGATCTCGGGTTTTTCCGGCAAGCGGGGGGTAAAGTAGGTATCGAAGGCGTCCCGGGTTTCGATCGGTTGTGTGTTCTTCTCGCGGAAATCAAGGGCCCGATCATACAACTGCTGCTGAATGTCGTCCAGCATGGCGGTGAAGTCCTGCAGGAACTGGGTGCGTGGAATCGAGGTTTTCTTTTTGGGATCGTCATCGCGCCGTCCGACGAAAAGGGCGTCTTTTTCGATGTCTTTGGGGCCGATTTCCACCCGGACCGGGATCCCTTTTTTAATCCAGTCCCATCCCCTTGCCCCGCCGATGTCGCGGGTATCGATCTCGACCTGGACGGGGCGGTGGTGGTACATTTGGCCTCGCAGGTCGGCAGCCAGCTTTTCGGTATAGGCCATGACCTGCTCCCGGTCGCTATCGGAGCGATAAATGGGCAGCAGCACCACATGGGCGGAGGCGATGCGTGGCGGCAGCACCAGGCCGTTGTCGTCCGCGTGGGTCATAATCAGCCCGCCAATCAGACGTGTGGAGGATCCCCACGATGTGGTCCAGGCAAACTCCTCCTGCTCCTGGGCATTCTGGAAGCGAATGCCAGACGCCTTGGCAAAGTTTTGTCCCAGGAAGTGCGAGGTGCCGGCCTGCAGGGCCTTGCGGTCCTGCATCATGGCCTCGATGCACAGGGTGTCCACGGCCCCCGGAAAGCGTTCCGAGGGGGTTTTGCGTCCCCGGATGACGGGTATGGCCAGAAATTCTTCAACGAAGCGGGCGTAGACATCGAGCATCATTTGGGTGCGTGCGACGGCTTCATCGGCGGTGGCGTGGGCGGTATGCCCTTCCTGCCAGAGAAACTCGCTGGTGCGCAGAAAAATGCGGGTCCGCATTTCCCAGCGGACCACATTGGCCCATTGGTTGATCAGGATCGGCAGATCGCGGTAGCTGGAAACCCATTTGGCGAACGAATCGCCGATAATCGTTTCGGAGGTGGGCCGCACCACCAAGGGCTCGGCCAGTTTGCCGGCCGGCACCAACCCGCCCTGATCGTTTTTCTCAAGGCGATGGTGAGTCACGACGGCGCATTCCTTGGCAAAGCCCTCCACGTGCTCGGCCTCTTTTTCCAGAAAACTTAACGGGATAAAGAGCGGGAAATAGGCATTTTTAACACCGGTGGCCTTGAACATGTCGTCCATGCCGCGCACGATATTTTCCCACAGGGCATACCCCCAGGGCTTGATGACCATGCAGCCGCGCACCGGTGATTTTTCTGCCAGATCGGATGCTTTGATAATCTGCTGGTACCATTCAGGATAGTCGTCGGCGCGTACCGGCGTGATGGCGGGTTTCACCTGTTTGGCCATATGCAGTTTCTCCCATTCATGTGTTGTGCTGCGTTCCGGATGTAAGGGTAAGGTGTCGGTCGCCGGATGCAACAGAACACCCCATACCGTTTCAGGACGGCGGTTCCTTTGCGGAATCACGCTGTTCAAAGCGATCGATTTCCTGCATGAGGGCCTCGACCAGCTGTGATTCGGGGACCTTGCGAACCACTTTCCCTTTTTTGAAAAGAATGCCCACACCCTTTCCACCGGCGATGCCGATGTCGGCTTCCCGGGCTTCCCCGGGACCGTTGACCACACACCCCATGATGGCGATTTTGATGGGTGTTGCAAGGTGCTGCACCTTGGCTTCAACGGCGTCGACGATACCGAACAGATCGATTTCCGTCCGGCCGCAGGTCGGACAGGCGATAATGTCGGGGCCGCGGCGGCGAATGTTAAGGGCTTTCAGGATTTCATAACCCACCCGGACTTCTTCCACCGGATCCCGTGTCAGGGAAACCCGCAGCGTATCGCCGATGCCCTCGGCCAGCAGCATGCCGATGCCCAGAGCGGATTTCACAATACCGGTGTAAAGCGACCCGGCCTCGGTGACGCCGATATGCAGCGGCAGATCGGTTTGGGTCGCTAGCAGGCGATACGCCGCCAGGGTGCGGCCCACATCGGAGGCCTTGAGCGACAGCTTGATGGCGTGAAAGTCCAGCTCCTCCAGCAGGGCGGTGTGGCGCAGGGCGCTTTCGGCCATGGCGGCCGGCGTGGCGCCGCCGTAGCGCTCCAGCAGGTCCTTTTCAAGCGATCCGGCGTTGACCCCGATCCGGATCGGCACCCCATGATCTTTGGCACAGCTGACCACAGCTCGCACCTTGTCCGGTCCGCCGATATTGCCGGGATTGAGGCGCAATCCGTCGGCACCGGCCTCGGCCGCCCGGATCGCCAGGCGGTGGTCGAAATGAATATCGGCGATGAGGGGTATCGAGATGGCGGTTTTGATGGCCTTGATGGCCGCGGCGGCCGTCTCGTCAGGCACGGCCACCCGAATGATTTCACAGCCGGCCGCTTCCAGCCGCTGAATCTGTGAAACGGTGGCGTTGACATCCTGGGTGGGGGTATTGGTCATGGACTGCACGGACACCGGCGCCGTGCCCCCCACGGTGACCTTGCCGATCTGAATCGGTTGCGAATGTCGGCGATGGATGGCGATCGTTTCGTCCATTAAAAAACCAGGTCAGGCCATGCGTGCAAAGGGGTTAAACTTTTTCTCGGTACCGATGCTGGTTTCAGGGCCGTGGCCGGTATAGACGGTGGTCGTGTCCGCCAGGGCAAACAGCCGTTGTTGGATGCTGGCGATAAGGGTGTCGAAATCGCCGCCGGGAAAATCGGTCCGGCCGATAGAGCCCTGGAAGAGGGTGTCGCCCACAAAGACGCTGCCGTCCGTGTACAGGGATATGCCGCCGGGGGTATGCCCCGGTGTATGAATGACGTCAAGCTGCAGGTTGCCGACAGCAATGGTCTCGCCATCCTCCAGCAGTCTGTCCGGTGCCGGCGAGTTCTCGGCCTTGAGCCCGAAGGCCCCCGCCATACGGTCGAGCTGTTCCAGCATGGGGGCGTCGAGCGGGTGAATCATCAATTCCGCGCCCGTGGCGGCCTTGAGTTGCCGGTTGGCGCCCACGTGATCGAAATGGCCATGGGTGTTGATGATGCGTTCAATCCGGAGATTGGCGGTTTTTACTTCCGCCAGAATGCGGTCCGCGTCGTCACCCGGATCGATGACAGCGCCCGTGAGGGTCGTTTCGCATCCAATAATAAAACAATTGGCCTGAATCGGACCAACAGCGATACTTTTTATGATCAAAAGAGCCTCCTGATGACGTGCTTTGTGGTTCGTTTTATCCTAAACTCCCACCGTTGGTGGAGGACCCGGAGAGGTAGGGTCGATCCGGGGTGTTTTTCTGAAACAAGTTCTTCATTCAAAAACCGTTTTTCAAGCCTCCTTCAAGGGGGCTGCCTGAGGTCTCCCATTTTGCAGGAGGAGCTTCATTCGGGCGCTGGCGCAGGCGGTGACAACGCGGTCTCAAAAACCGGGGCTTCCGGCGTGTCGATTTCACCATTTTCCAGGGCCAGACGGATCCGGTCTAAAATACCATTGATAAAGGCGCCGGAATCTTCAGCCCCGAATCGTTTACCGATGTCGATGGCTTCATTGATCGATACCCGGTAAGGAATGTCTTCGTGCCACAGCATCTCATAGACGGCCAGCCGGATGATGTTGCGGTCGACCCGGGGCATGCGAAAAACTTTCCAGTTGTCCGAGTAGCCTTCGACAATGGTGTCGATGACAGTCCGCGCGTGATGGACGCCTTTAACCAGATCGTAAAAGAATGCCCGGCTTTTGCGCGGCGGCGTAAAATTATGGCAGAAGAGGGCGATGGCCTGCTCCGGATCGCCGCGCTGCTCCTCGAGGTAATAGAGCGCCTGCATGGCCATCTCGCGGGCTTGTCTGCGTTTTCCCATCGTTAGGCCTGTTGCACGACGTCCGTGAGATTGGCCATCTCGATGGCGGACATGGCGGCGCTCCAGCCCTTGTTGCCGGCTTTGGTGCCGGCCCGCTCGATGGCCTGCTCGATGGTATCGGTGGTGATGATACCGAAAATGACCGGTATATCGGCTTCCAGGCTGACCATGGCAACCCCCTTGGACACCTCCGCGCTGACATAATCAAAATGCGGCGTCGCACCGCGAATAACGGCGCCCAGGCAGATGATGGCATCATAACGGGTTTTGGCCGCCATTTTTTTGGCCAGCAACGGGATTTCAAAGGCTCCCGGAACTTTGACGATGTCGATGTCTTCATCCCGGGCCCCGGAGCGCAACAGGGCGTCCACGGCACCGCTAACGAGTTTATCCGTGATAAAATCGTTGAAACGGCTCGCAATGAGGGCAAATTTTTTACCTTCCGCCAGCAGTTTGGCTTCCAGAATTCTCGGCATGGTATCTCCTTATCTAATGGACGACGGGAATCATCCGGGTCAGTCCGTTCCCATCATCGGTTTCCATGGCTTATGGCGTGGAATCGACGGTTTTCAACAGATGGCCCATCTTCAATTTTTTACAATTCAGGTAGCAGCGGTTGTGTTCGTTGGGCTCGATTTCAATGGGCACCTGTTCCACAACACTCAGCCCATAACCCTCCAGCCCGACCATTTTCTTGGGATTGTTCGTCATCAGGCGCATCTGGCGTACCCCCAGGTCCACCAGGATTTGGGCCCCGATCCCGTAGTTGCGCATGTCGGACTTGAACCCCAGTTCCTCGTTGGCCTGGACGGTGTCCATTCCCTGTTCCTGCTGCAAAGCGTAGGCCTTGATTTTATTCACCAGGCCGATGCCGCGGCCTTCCTGACGAAGATAAAGGATGACGCCGGAGCCTTCGGCATCGACTTTTTCCATGGCCCGGTGAAGCTGGTCGCCGCAGTCGCAGCGCAGGGAGCCGAAAACGTCACCGGTCAGGCATTCTGAATGAACACGCACCAGGGCGGGCTTTTCGGGATCGATCTCGCCTTTGATCAGGGCGATATGGGTCAGATTGTCCACGTCATTTTCATAGACCACGATCCGGAATTCACCGGCGACGGCCGTCGGAATCTTGGTTTCGGCCGCCCGTCGCACAAAGGACTCCTTGCGCATGCGGTATTCGACGAGATCGGCAATGGTGACCAGCCCGATATCGTGTTTCTGGCTGAATTTTTCCAGGGAGGGCATGCGGGCCATGGTGCCGTCATCGTCCATGATTTCGCAGATCACACCGGATGGTCGTAAACCGGCCAGACGTGCCAGATCCACGGATCCCTCGGTTTGGCCGGTACGCACCATCACCCCGCCCTTGCGGGCCCGCAGGGGGAAAATATGCCCGGGGCGGACCAAATCGGTCGATTTGGCGTTGTCGCGCACGGCGGTCTGAATCGTGATGGCGCGGTCGGCTGCCGAAATGCCGGTGGTCACCCCGCAACGGGCTTCAATCGATACGGTGAAGCCGGTTTCAAACGGTGAGGTGTTGTGGTCTACCATCAGCGGCAAATCCAGCGCGTCCACCTTTTCGGGCGTCAGCGACAGGCAGATTAATCCCCGTCCGTGGGTGGCCATGAAGTTGATGGCCTCAGGCGTGACCTTTTCGGCGGCCATGCAAAGATCACCCTCGTTTTCACGATCTTCGTCATCGACGAGGATGACCATCTTCCCATTTCGAATGTCTTTAATCGCTTGTTCAATTGTAATCAGCGGCATGAGTGGTTCGCGTTCCTCCCGATTTTACATGTTGCCCGGGTCTTCACAAAAACCCGGTTTTGATCAAAAAATCCCGATCGACGGCGGAGGGGTTGTCCGATGCCCCCCGGGCGCTGGTCGAAAAGCGTTCGACGTACTTGCCGATCAGGTCGGTTTCGATATTGATGCGGCTGCCGATGGGTTTGAACCCGATGGTCGTGAGACTGGCGGTGTGGGGAATGATGCTGACATCCAGGCTGGTGTCATCACAACGATTGATGGTCAGGCTGACGCCGTCCAGGGCAATCGACCCCTTGTGAACCATATAGCGGGTCAGCGCATGCGGGGCGGAAACCCGGATCAGCAAGGCGTTGTCCCGGCGTTCACGGGACAGAATGACGCCGATGCCGTCCACGTGTCCCGACACCAGGTGGCCGTCAAGACGGTCGGACAGGCGCAAAGCGCGCTCGAGATTCAAGCGATCGCCGCTACGGGCGTCGCCGAAGGTGGTCGTGGCGAGGGATTCCGGGGACAAATCGACTTCGAAGCGACGGCCGGTGATGGTCACTGCGGTCAGACAGGCACCATTGACCGCAATGCTGTCGCCAATGCGAACGTCGTCCAGCGCGAAATCCGATTCAATCGCCAGGCGGCGCCCCCGGCCGGCCGATTGGATGGCGGCCAGTGTTCCCAAACCTTCTATGATTCCAGTAAACATGGTCTTTGCACGCATGGCCCCGGCGATGTGATCCGTCGGATGGCTGAAAAAGATCCCGGGCAAGTTTTGCCAAATACCCGTAAACTATAACCATAAATCTACCTGACCGGATGTCAATGACGCCCGGTAGGCGGGCTGAAATTTCCCTCAAGCATGACATCGCGGCCGAAGCGATGAACGATCATATCGGCGATATTGAGACAGTCCTGCATGCGCTCCGGCCCCGGACCGCGGCAGATGGGAACCCCGTCGTCGCCTCCCAACAGTTTGGGAGCATAGAAAAAATACAGTTTGTCGACGATGCCCGAGCGCAAGGCCGATCCGCTGACCCGGCTGCCCCCTTCGATCAGCACGCTGGCAATGCCTTCGGCGCCGAGCTGTTTCATCAGGGCCGTCAGGTCGATGCGGCCCTCCCGACAGCGGCAATCCATTACCCTGACACCGTTGTCAATGAAAGGCTGCCGTTTCGCAGCCGAAACGTCCGGGCTTGTCACCACGATCGTCTCGGCCGTGGATGCTTGCGTCAGCACACGGGCGTTTACCGGTGTCGACAGGCGTGTGTCAAGGATAATGCGTGTGGGATCGCTCCCGCTGCCGTCCGGCCGTCGTGTAGTCAGGCTGGGGTTGTCTATCTTGACCGTATCGACGCCGACCATGATGGCATCCATCGCGTGCCGCAACTCATGCACGAACTGCCGGGATTCGGGGCCGCTGACCCACTGGGCGTCGCCGGTCCGGGTGGCGATGCGACCGTCCAGTGTCGCGGCGCATTTGAGAATGACGAACGGCATGCCCGTCTGGATGTGTTTGAGGAAAAAGGGGTTTTGGCGGCGGGCCGCCTCTTCGGCGACACTATCAACCACGTCGATGCCGGATTGTCGCAAAAAAGCGCTGCCGCCGCCCTTTACACCGGGATTTGGATCCCGCATGGCCACCACCACGCGCCGGATGCCGGCGGCCAGGATTGCGGCCGTGCAGGGTGGGGTCTGACCCGTGTGGTTGCAAGGTTCCAGCGTGACGTAAAGTGTGGCGCCGCGGGCTTGCGCACCGGCCTGCCGCAGGGCATTGACTTCGGCATGCGCCCCGCCGTAGCGCTCATGATAGCCGCGTCCGACAACCTTTTGGTCCTTGACGACGACCGCGCCCACCAGTGGATTAGGGGAGGTATAGCCCGTGCCCTTCTGCGCCAGTTCCAGCGCCATTTGCATGTAGAACCGGTCTTTCACCGCGGAAGCGTTCATCGACCATCCATCAGCGGTGGCTCAACAAGCTTTTGAGTTCGGCAAAAAAGTCATTCACATCCTTGAATTCCCGGTAGACTGAGGCAAAGCGCACATAGGCCACATCATCCAGGGCATGGAGATTGGCCATAATTTTTTCGCCGAGATAGGAAGACGGGATTTCTTTTTCCCCGACTTCACCCAGATCGCGCTCCAGCTGGTCGAGAAAGGCTTCAATCTGGTTGACGCTGATGTTACGTTTTTCACACGCTTTCTGGACACCGGTGCGAACCTTGTCGCGGGAGAAGACTTCCCGCCGCCCATCTTTCTTGATGATCATGATCGGGATTTTTTCAATGTGCTCGTAAGTCGTAAATCGTCGGCTGCACATCAGGCATTCCCGTCGTCGCCTGATTTCGTTACCGTCCTTGCTGAGCCTCGAGTCGATGACCTTGTTGTCCGTCTCCTTGCAAAAAGGGCATTTCATTCAGTGGCCTCCTGATCACTATGGTTCAGGTGGATGAGGTCTACGCCGGCTTCGGCCAGCATTTCCGTTGCCATGGGATCGGCGTAGCCTGACTGATAACAGATTTTGCGAATACCGGCATTGATCAGCATTTTGGCACAGATCGAACACGGTTGGGTGGTGCAATACAAGGTCGCATCTTTGATAGAAACCCCGTAAAACGCGGCCTGGATGATGGCATTCTGCTCGGCGTGAATGCCCCGGCATAGCTCATGCCGTTGGCCGGAGGGGACTTTGAGCTGCTCCCGCAGACAACCGACCTCACGGCAATGCCGGATATGGCTCGGCGCGCCGTTGTAACCGGTGGACAGAATCCGTTTATCCTTCACGATAATGGCGCCCACCGCACGCCGCAGGCAGGTCGTGCGTTTGGCGACCAGGGTGGTGATGTCCATAAAATAGGTATCCCAGGAAGGGCGATCGGTCTCAGGGCTCATGCCATCCAATTTCCTTAACGGTGTTTCTCAGGACCGGGCGTTGTCGGGGTAGAGCGGGAAACGGCGGCACAGGTCCTGTACTTCCCGACGCACTTCCGCCACCACGGTGGCCTCGGCCGGATGGCGCAATACCCTCGCGATGAATGCGGCGATGGCGACCATTTCCGCCTCCCCCATGCCCCGTGTCGTGACGACCGGTGTGCCGAGCCGGATACCACTGGTGACGGCCGGCCCCTGCTCGTCAAACGGGATGCTGTTTTTGTTGGCGGTAATTCCGGCCTGGCCCAGGGCCGCCTCGGCGGCTTTGCCGGTGAGGTCGAGATTGCGCAGGTCCATCAGGATCATATGATTATCGGTTCCTCCGGTAACGAGCTGGATGCCTGCTTTTTGCAGCTCATCCGCCATCTTGCGCGCATTGCGGACGGTGGCCTGCTGATACGCTTTGAAGGCATCACCGATGGCCTGTTTAAAGGCAACGGCCTTGGCGGCAATGATGTGCATCAGCGGACCACCCTGGATGCCGGGAAATATTTCCTTGTTGAGCCGGGCACCCAGCTCGGCCTTGGCGAGGATCAGGCCGCCCCGTGGACCGCGTAGTGTTTTGTGGGTCGTCGATGTGACCACATCGGCATGGGGCACGGGCGACGGGTGCTGGCCGGCTGCCACCAGGCCGGCGATATGGGCCATATCGACCATCAGCTTGGCGCCGACCTGACGGGCGATATCGGCGAAAGCCTGGAAATCGATGATCCGGGGATAGGCACTGGCACCACAGACGATCAGGCGCGGCTGGACGTTATGCGCCAGCCGGGCGACCTCGTCATAGTCAATGAGGCCGGTTTCGCGAACCACGCCGTAATGGTGAAATTGAAAGAGGCGTCCCGAGAAACTGACCGGGCTGCCATGCGTGAGATGGCCGCCATGGGCGAGGTTCATGCCTATAACGGTGTCCCCCGGTTTGAGCAGGGCGAAGTAAACCGCCATGTTGGCCTGGGAGCCGGAGTGCGGCTGGACGTTGACGTATTCGGCATCGAAAAGGCTGCAGGCCCTGTCAACGGCCAGTTTTTCAGCAACATCGACAAATTCGCAACCGCCGTAATACCGTTTTTGGGGGTAGCCCTCGGCATACTTGTTGGTCAGCACACTTCCCTGGGCTTCCATGACCGCCAGACTGGTGGTGTTTTCTGAGGCAATCAGTTCAAGATGGGTTTCCTGGCGGTCTCTTTCGCTGGCAATGGCCCGGGCGATTTCCGGGTCGACCGCCGCTATGTGCTTGTAGTCCACAGTCGCTTCGATCTCCTCAGGTTGGGCGCGCTGCGCAGCCCCTTTTTATCGTGGTTAAGCCCCTAATCCGATCCGTCGATACGATCGAACAGATTCAGGCGATCCTGATGCCGGCCGCCCTCGAAGGGCGTTTCCAGCCAAACCTTGACGATTTCTTCCGCCAGCGTTTCCCCGGTCACGCGGCCGCCGAGCACCAGAATATTGGCATCATTATGTTTGCGGCTCATGATGGCCCCGAACAGATCGTGGCAGAGTGCGGCGCGGATGCCCGGGAAGCGATTGGCCACCATGGACATGCCCAGGCCGGTCCCACACAGCAGGATGCCGCGCGGGTAGCGTCCTGATGCCACCAGTTCAGCAACTTTTTTGCCGTAGTCCGGGTAATCGACGGAGGTGGTACCGTGAGGGCCGACATCTTCAACGAAGGTTCCCCGCCGGAGCAGAAAGGCTTTCAGTTTTTCCTTCAACTCGTAAGCCGCGTGATCGCAGCCAATGACGATGGTGGCATTCGGGTCGGTCATCTTCGCTCCTCATCCTAACGGGATTGGTCCCGTCTGAAATCCGGTTTTTCAGGTGTTATAAAGGAGGGGCCAGCATGGCACTTGGACCATGCTTCTAATACATCCTGTTTCCCGAGCGCAAGTGAAAAGACCGGTTTCCATGCTGTTCCAGCCGTTGGAACGACGCAGAAACAAGGGGCGGGCACAGTGCGGGCATGGCAAGCAAAGAAACGAGGCCGGCGCGTTTTCGCGCCGGCCTCGTTCAAACAGGTGGCTTGTCAGAGATGAAGGACCATCGCCCAAAAGATGTCGCGGTCAAGACCGCACGGTCAATCACGCCACTGTTAAAGCGGTTTTAGTGGGCGTTGATGTAATCGATGGCATCTTTGACGGAAAGGATTTTTTCCTGGTCCTCGTCCGGGATTTCCATGTCGAATTCTTCTTCCATGGTCATGATAAGTTCGACCAGGTCAAGCGAATCAGCCCCCAAATCATCCACAAATTTCGCTTCGGGAACCACTTCTGACGGGTCCACATTGAGCTTTTCGGCGATCATCTTTTTAACTTTATCTTCAGTCGACATGATTTCCTCCTTTTACCGGCGGCAGCATAGAATGGGGATGGCGTTCAAATAAGACCGGTGCTTGATAAGCAGCTGGCATCCGGTCTGCGGTTATAGCATACCATCGATGACGGCAATCCGTCCAACGTATGGCTGGAGCGGCAATAGCGGAAGCCCCCGCCCTTGTTGGCAAGACCGGGGATGCTAATCTTCGTCCGTATCCATCAAGGTTCGGCCTTTATATGTTCCGCAACTCATGCAGAGATGGTGGGGCCGTTTGGGTTCACCGCATTGGGCGCAGGTGGTGATGCTGATGGCCGCCGTCTTTTTGTGGGTACGGCGCATATCGCGTCTTGACTTGGATGTTTTTCGCTTGGGTACAGCCATGAGTAATCTCCTAACATATGGATATCATGGAAAATATTAATTGTTTAAGTGTACGGTGACATAAACTGAACTAAATAATTTAACCGAATACAAATGTCAAGAAATTTTATGCTATTTTCATTGTGTACCATATTGTACCGGGATGATGGATATGCTATGGAGACCCACCGAAAATATGGCTTAGCGCCAATACTTATAGGAGAAAACGAGAATGGATCCTATCGTCACACGGTTTCCCCCCAGCCCGACCGGCTATCTGCATGTAGGCGGCGCCCGGACGGCGCTTTTCAACTGGCTCTATGCCCGGCACACCGGTGGCCGTTTCGTGCTGCGCTTTGAGGATACCGACGTCCAGCGCTCGACGCAAGCTTCGGTAGAGGCAATTTTTGACGCCCTGGCATGGCTGGGCATCGATTGGGATGATGGTCCCTATTACCAGACCAAGCGGCTGGACGTTTACCGTTCGCATATCCAGAAACTGCTCGATTCGGATTGTGCCTACTATTGTACCTGTTCGCCGGAAGACATCGAGGCCATGCGAAAGGCCGCCACCGTGCGCGGCGACAAACCGCGTTACGATGGCCGCTGCCGTGACAAGCAGCGACCGTTTTCGGACGATGCCGTGGTGCGCTTCAAAGCGCCGCGAACCGGTACAACCGTGATCGAGGATGTGGTCAAAGGGCCCATCGTTTTCCAGAATGACGAACTGGACGATTTTATCATCTGCCGCAGCGACGGCATGCCCATGTACAACCTGGCGGTGGTTGTGGATGACGTCACGATGGGGATCAACACCGTGATTCGAGGGGATGACCATGTCAACAATACCCCGAAGCAGATTTTGCTATACAAAGCACTGGGGGCCCCGTTGCCGGTTTTTGCCCATGTGCCCATGGTGCTGGGTAGTGACCGGGCCCGCCTGAGCAAGCGTCACGGCGCCATGTCCGTGACGGAATACCGGGAGATGGGCTATCTGCCGGACGCTGTCTTGAACTATCTCGTGCGCCTCGGATGGTCGCATGGCGACCAGGAATTTTTTACCCGGGAAGAGCTGATCGCCAAGTTCAGCCTGGAGCATATCGGCAAGTCCGCCGGTGTGTTTGACCCCAATAAATTGCAGGCCCTGAATGCCGACCACATCCAGGCGACCGCGCCGGACGCCCTGGTCGATCATCTCCTGCCGTTTCTGGCGGCCCGGGGCGTTTCGGCGCCGGATTCCGCCTACCTCAGGGCGATCATCGAGACCCTGCAGACGCGCAGCAAGACATTGGCGGAAATGGCTGATGGGGCGTTGTTTTATTTTCAGGAAAAAGTTGCGTACGAAGAAAAGGCCGCCCAAAAATTTCTGAAACCCGCCATTTTGGAGCCGCTTCGGCTTTTGATCGCGCAACTGGACGCCCAGGCGGTTTTTACCGATGCGTCGATCGAGTCCGCTTTCGTACAAACCATGGAAACCTCAGGTCTCAAGTTGGGAAAGATTGCCCAACCGGTCCGCGTGGCGCTGACGGGTAAAACCGTAAGCCCGGGAATCTTTGAAATTATAAAGGTTTTGGGTAAAGCGCAAACCCTGAGTCGCCTGCAACAGGCGGCCAGCTTCATTTCAGCCCGGAGCGATTGACCGGCGGGCCCTGAAAAATGCTTGACTCATTGAAAGATTTAGGGTAGTTAACCCATCCTGTTACGCCCTACTGGGGGATCGTCCAATGGCAGGACTACGGACTCTGACTCCGTCAATCCAGGTTCGAATCCTGGTCCCTCAGCCAAGCATATTGAGGAGTTGCGGTATGATGCCGTGACTCCTTTTTGGTTTGTGTGGTGGCCTTTAGTGTCCCTCAGAGTTGTCGAATGCTATTTAATTCTCAAATATTTTTGTTGGTATTTCTGCCGGTCACACTGATTGGATACTATCTGACGGCAGCCAGAGACAGCTGGCGGTTGGGCTGGCTTTTGTTAGCCTCCCTTGTATTCTACGGCTACTGGGATATTCGGTTTCTTCCGTTACTGTCGTTTTCTGTCGTGATGAACTGGTCCCTGGCCCGTCTTTATGGCGTTGCGGGGCATTCTGCCGTTCCGCTCGTAGGGGTTGCCGCAAATTTGCTGATGATTGGGGTTTTTAAGTATGCCAATTTTTTTGCGGGCAGCCTGTTTCTCGTGGCGGGTGGTGGCTTCAATCCCTGGGATAT
Source organism: Deltaproteobacteria bacterium (assembly GCA_020444045.1). Lineage (GTDB taxonomy): Bacteria > Desulfobacterota > Desulfobacteria > Desulfobacterales > UBA5852 > JABZFP01. The sequence continues at coordinate 110,604 of JAHLLS010000001.1, read as the reverse complement.
CGTGCTTCCTCTGGGGATCAGTTTTTTTACATTTCAGCAGATTTCCTATTTGTTGGATTTGCGCCGTGGCCGGGCACCGGTCTATCCGTTTGGTCAGTATGCCCTTTATGTGACGTTTTTTCCCCAACTGATTGCGGGACCGATTGTTCGCCACAATGAGTTGATCGGCCAGTTTGAACTGGCACCGCTGCGGGAGCGATATGCTGAACGATTGTCCCGTGGCGCCGTCCTGTTTTTGATCGGGCTTGTAAAAAAGGTGGTTTTGGCGGACAAATTGGCTGAGATCGCGACGCCGTTGTTTGCGCTCATCGCCGATGGCAAAAGTCTGACGCTGGCGGAGGCATGGGTCGCCGCGGGAGGTTATACACTTCAGCTGTATTTTGATTTTTCAGGCTATTCAGACATGGCGATCGGGCTCGGGCTGCTTTTCGGCCTTACCATCCCCACCAATTTTAATGCGCCCTATGTAGCGCTTTCCATACGCGATTTTTGGCGCCGCTGGCATATCACCCTTTCTCGGTTCCTGCGGGACTATCTTTATATCCCGTTGGGCGGTAATCGCTTCGGGTTGCCGCGTCAGATATACGCCTTGATGGTGACCATGATTTTAGGCGGTTTGTGGCATGGCGCCGGGTGGACCTTTGTTGTCTGGGGCATGTGGCATGGCTTCGGGTTGGTCGGCAACCACTTGTGGAAAATGACAGGCTTTAAATTGCCGCGTGCGGTTGCCTGGCTGATGACGATGCTGTTTATCATTCTGGGCTGGGTTGTTTTCCGTTCCGAGACGCTTCCGCATGCGTGGACCATGCTTGCAACCATGACGGGCTGGCACGGCTGGTCACTGGTGGTCAACGATGTGCCCCATCGCTGGACCGTTCTTTTGTTTGCACTGCCGGCCCTGTTTGGGCCGACAAGTCAAAACCTGGCGCTCGAAAAACTGGTGCCGAGACCCATTTATGCAGTTTTAGCGGCCGGTTGTTTTTTCTATCTGGCATTGGTAATCGGAGATGAGGGGTATTCGGAATTTGTTTATTTTCAGTTTTGACGGTGGCTGGAAAACATTTTTTCGAATGTTCGTTTTCCTGCTGGTCGGCCTTTTCATCGGCGGCTACGCCTTCATTCTGGTGGTGGACCCATACGACTCGATTCCCTTTTCACCCGACTGGGATCGAACAACCGTTGATAGAGATCAGCCCTTTTTCTACCCGAGCTTGGCCCGCTCCGCGCGATTTGACAGCGCCATCATCGGGACATCCACCGTTCGTCTGCTGCGTCCGGATGATTTAAACGAACGGTTCCAATGCCGGTTTGTCAACCTGGCCATGAATGCCGCTTCCCTTCTCAAGCAAGAAGCCATTCTGGATATCTTTCTTCGGCATCATCCAAAGCCCAAAGTGATTATTTTCGGTATTGATCACGTCAATTTCGAGGAGAAAAATTACCAGCAGCGCATCGAGGATTCGAAACTCTGGCCGGAGTGGCTATATGACCAAAATCCTTACAATAACTTTCCCCCTTATCGCTTTCACACGCTGAAGCATGCCTGGCGCCAGCTCCTATACCTATCCGGGTTGAAGACATACCAATACGGTCGGGACGGCTATACGGATTTCACCAAACCCATGGATGAATACGACCTGAACCGAGCCCGGGTGAAAATATACGGGATGCATGATCCAAAGCCGATTAAAGCTGTCGTGCCCCCGGTTACAATGTCGTCGCAGGCCATCCGGGAGTTGCGGTTTCCTTCTCTCGTCGTTTTGGAGCGTATGCTGGACAAACTCCCGCCCGAGACCGTCAAAATCCTGTTTGTGACGCCCTTTCATCACCATGCACAGCCGGTGCCCGGCTCAGAGAAAGAAATCCTCTGGGGGGAATTCTTGCGACGTTTGGTTGCTTTGGCGAAGAACCGACTGCGGACCTGTGTCCTCAATTTTAATATACCATCCCCCATCACCATGGAGGATTCGCATTATTGGGATCCGGGGCATTATACGGTGGTTGTCGCCGCCCGGCTGGCCGCCCTGATTGAAGAAGGCGCCAAAGGGGACACCGCCAATGCCAACTTTGTCCGGCTGGTGCCCAAGAATGACAGCCGGCCGCTCGGCTCTGATCAGATTGGCATCACGGCGCCGAACGTGTCAAAAGGCGGAGAAGGCTGAAAAGCGATCCACAACCGTGCCGTGCGACTACGGCAGGGATAGGCCCTGATCGCCTGGAGAGACCGCCGTACCGACGGCCGGAAGTCTTATCGGTTGAACGAATACGGTCCGTGCATCGATTGGGCCTGCGGTTTTAATCACCACCCGGCGGTGGATAGCGCCGTCCAAAAATTTTATCAGGATGGGAACTATGAGTGAAAAAATGGCCGTTTCAAATTTTATCCGGGACATTATCAACGAGGATCTGGCGAGCGGCAAACATGCCACCGTGATGACCCGCTTTCCACCGGAGCCGAATGGTTATCTGCATATCGGGCACGCCAAGTCCATCTGCCTCAACTTTGGCCTGGCGCGGGATTACAAAGGGGTCTGCAATCTGCGTTTTGACGACACCAATCCCACCAAGGAAGAGGTGGAATACGTGGATTCCATCAAAGAGGATGTGCGCTGGCTGGGGTTCGACTGGCAGGATCGTGAATACTTCGCTTCCGACTATTTCGAGCAACTCTACCAGTATGCGGTGCACCTCATCGACGCCGGCAAAGCCTATGTCGACAGCCTGAGGGCCGATGAGATCCGGGAATATCGCGGCACCTTGACCGAACCCGGCCGGAACAGCCCTTACCGGGAACGGCCTGTGGAAGAAAACCGGGATCTCTTCGAACGGATGCGGGCGGGGGCATTCGAGGACGGCACCCATGTCCTGAGGGCCAAAATCGACATGGCAGCGCCCAATCTGAGTCTGCGCGACCCCACCATCTACCGTATTCGCAAGGTGACCCACCACCGCACCGGAGATCAGTGGTGCGTCTATCCCATGTATGATTTCGCGCATGGGCTTTCGGATTCCATCGAGGGGGTGACCCATTCCATCTGCACCCTGGAGTTCGAAAACAACCGTGCGCTCTACGACTGGTTTCTCGACAATCTGCCGGTGAAAAGCCGCCCCCGGCAGTACGAGTTTGCACGCCTCAATCTCACCTATACGGTCTTGAGCAAACGCAAACTGCTCAAACTGGTGCAGGAAAACATCGTGGAAGGCTGGGATGATCCGCGCATGCCCACCCTGTCCGGCCTCCGGCGGCGCGGGTACACACCTGACGCCATCCGGAATTTCTGTGACCGCATCGGGGTTGCCAAGCGGGACAGCACGGTGGACTTGGCGTTGCTGGAATTCAGTATCCGGGAGGATTTGAACGATCGGGCGCCGCGGTTCATGGGTGTCCTGAATCCCCTGCGGGTGGTCATCGATAACTATCCGGAAGGCCGGGAAGAGGTCCTCGAAGCCCTGAACTACCCCACTGATGATCGTTTCGGCACCCGCGAGATACCCTTTGGCAAGGTGCTCTATATCGAGCGGGATGATTTCCGGGAAGATCCTCCCAAAAAGTTCTTCCGGCTGGCACCCGGCCGGGAGGTTCGTTTGCGGTACGCTTATTTCATCACCTGTGTCGATGTGGTCAAGGATCCGGCCACCGGGGAGGTGGTCGAACTGCGCTGCACCTATGACCCGGCGACCCGCGGCGGCAATGCCCCGGACGGCCGCAAGGTTAAATCGACGATCCATTGGGTGGCCGCCGACCATGCCATCGATGCCGAGGTCCGGCTCTATGATCGTTTGTTTACCGCGCCTGATCCGGAAGCGGCCGGAGGGGGTGATTTCCGGGTGTGCCTCAATCCCCAATCGCTGGAAACACTGACGGCCTGCAAACTGGAGCCGGGTCTTGGACAGCTTGAGAAGGGCACGACGGTTCAGTTCGAACGGATGGGCTATTTTTGCCGTGATGTCCGGGACGACACGCCCGACCACCCGGTATTCAATCGGACGGCCACCCTGCGGGATCCTTGGGCTAAAATCGATCGTCAACAAAAACAGGCGACAAGGACCACGTCCTGATGACGCAGCCTTCGCCTCCGCAAGGAGTTGTTATCTATGACACCCTATGAGTTGTCCCGGGAACTGCACCGGGATTTATCCCCCATCGCCCCGCGGCTTGCCGCCGCCCTGAACCGAGCCCTGGTCGATCTGGGAGAAGGGTCGGTTTTGGTGGGCCTTCCGAATGGCATGAGTGCCGAAGATCAAGCTACTTTTGATGAACGTGAAAGCATTGCCCTACAGGGTGCTGAACCCGCCGCCATCTTGGCGCGCATCACCCAGGCGCTGGTTCTTTTGGAGAACCACTCCTCCTGGCGGGTGATCGTGGATAAAGGGGCCGGTGGCCAATCCGGCTACCTGGAGCTATTGTACACCCTGTTTCGAGAACCCCCCTCGTTATAGCGGATGCCGTCCTGTCCCCTCTGTCCGGACGGGGCAGGAAACGTCCGCCTGACTTGGTGGCGCATGTCCGAGATCAGCAGTACGCAATCCCCGCATACCCCACGAAACTATCCCCGGGAATTTTATCATAACTGGTCGTATAGGCCATCAATACGCCCTGGGAAGCCCCCAGATCCAAGGCGCTCTGGATGGTGGCGGCCGCCGCACCGGCGCAGCACGCATTCTGGTGGCGCAGGGCCTCGCCGAGGACCATTTCCGGATTCAACCCCAGGGCGGCATCGATAAAGCGACGGTCGTTTTCCTCTTTGACCCAGGCGGCGGCAGCGGCGCCTTTCCCGTGAGGGGTGAACCCGTAATTGGGTCCGTAGTGGGTCAGGTCGGTGGACCCGATGATTTTCAGATCGAGGTCCAGTTCCCGGGCGCCCGCAACGACTGTTTTGGCAATTTCCACGGCGGTTTCGGACGGTGGCGTGCCGATGGCGAGAATCGGAATTTCCCCAAAAAAATAGCGGATAAACGGCAGCTGCAGTTCAATGGTGTTGTCGCGGTTGGGGGTTTCCGGTGTTTCAATGCGAAAGGACAGTCGCTGCGTCAGGTAGCGGGCCAGGTTTTCAGCGACGGGCAAGGGTCCCAATGGCGTTTCCCAGGCTCCGCGATCCATCATCACCGGGCGTTGGGTGGGGTGCATGTGCATGCCAAAGAGGATAACGGCATCCGGGAGGGGTTCCGCTTGAAGGGCCTGAATCACGCGGCAGGCAATGGCGCCCGAGTAAAACCAGCCGGCATGCGGCACCATGGCGGCGCGGGGGGGGCGGGAAAGTTCGGGCGGCGTAAAATCCTCCGCTATAAACTGTTCGATCTGCTGCCGACAGGCCTGCTTTTCTTCCGGGTACCAACTGCCGGCAAAGGCAGGGCGGCGCAAGGACATGGGGCTTCCTCCTTTTCTTGGGGGTGGTTGATTATTTCTTGGCGTTTGAAAAATTAGTGGCGCGTTTCAAGGCGTGAGAGCTTTTGTTATGTCATAAGATAATGGTTTGTCCTTCCGAAGTCAAAAATTCGTCGACTGGGAAATTGCCCTCCGCTCTTGCTGGAATCCACTTTGCTAAAGGCGGGGGGAATGTGGTATACAGCCGTTTTCCCGGACCGGCCCATGGCCGGCCTTTTGACGAAGACCCCTTGAATGAGAGACGGAGCGCACATGTTCAAAGTGATGATTCGTGACAGTATGTCTCCCGTGGCGCGGGAGATTCTGGAAGCCACCGGGCAGATCGAGGTGGTTGTGGACAACGACAAGACGACCAATGATCCGGAACGGCTGGCCGAGATTATTGGTGATTTTCACGGCCTGGCCCTGCGTTCCGGCACCCGGGTAACCGAAGCCGTTCTGGCGCGGGCCCCCAATCTCAAGGTGATCGGCCGGGCCGGTATCGGGGTGGATAACATCGACGTCGCCGCCGCCACCCGCAACGGTGTGGTCGTGATGAATGCCCCGGGTGGCAACACCGTCACCACCGGCGAACATGCTATTGCCATGCTTCTGGCCCTGGCCCGCAATATCCCCCAAGGCACCGCAACCCTCAAGGAGGGGCGCTGGGAAAAAAAAGCGCTCATGGGGGTCGAGCTGACCGGCAAGACTTTGGGAATTTTAGGGCTGGGGCATATCGGACGCGTGGTGGCGTCGCTGGCCAACGGGCTGCGCATGAAAGTGATTGCCGCGGATCCCTTCGTAAGTGCGGAGGCGGCCCAAACGCTCGATGTGGAGCTGGTGACCAACGAAGATCTCTATGCCCGGGCCGATTTTATTACGCTCCATGTGCCGCGTCTCAAAGAAACCGTCAACATGATCAACGCTGACGCCCTGGCCAAGATGAAACCGGGGGTACGGCTGGTCAATTGTTCCCGGGGGGAGGTTGTCAAACTGGATGACCTCTACGAAGCGCTGGAAAGCGGCCATGTAGCCGGGGCCGCGCTGGACGTACTGCCCACGGAGCCGCCGGATCCGGCCCTGCCCTTATTGCAGCATCCACGGGTCGTTTTTACACCGCATCTGGGGGCCAGTACCGGTGAAGCCCAGGTCAAGGTGGCGGAGATGATCGCCAACCAGATGGCATCCTACCTGCTGCAGGACGTGATTGTACATGCCGTGAATTTTCCGTCCGTTTCGCGCGAGGTCATGGCGCAGATCAAACCCTGGCTGGATTTGGCCGAAAAAATGGGGGCGCTCATGGGTCAGATGGTCAGCGGTATTCACAACATTACCATGACGTTTTCGGGCGACGTGGCCGAACTGGAAACCCGCCCGCTGACGCATGCGGCCCTGAAGGGGTTTCTGGGTGTTTTCACGGACAAACCGGTCAACTTTGTGAATGCCCGGGCGATTGCCACGGCCAAAGGCATCAAGGTCAAGGAAACGTTGAACAAGGACCGCAGCAGTTATACTGGTACCATTCGCATGCATCTGGAAGACTATGATGAGGGTCCCAATGAAATCTGGGGCACCATCTTCGGCGACAAGTATCCGCGCATTGTCCGTTTTGGCAAAATCTACATGGATGCCATTCCCGAGGGATCGATGATTATCATCCAGAATATCGATAAACCCGGTGTGATCGGTAACGTGGGAACGACGCTCGGCAAGCATGACATCAACATCGGCCGCTTCCAACTGGGCCGCCTCGGGGATCGGGCCGTCTGCATGGTCAATATCGATGCCCCGGCGGATGATTCCACGATCGAAGACATTCGGGCGCTGCCGAATATGGTATCCGTCAAACAAGTCCACTTAAAATAGCGGCCCTTGGCCGCTATTTTAATATGCAAACGAAAAGCCGCCGGAAAGCAGATTGCTTTCGGCGGCTTTTCTTAGTGTGGAAGGCAAGACGAACTTATGGGCCTCTAAAGGGAAACTACCCCAATTTCTCTCGGGTGCTGGTCCTGATCCATTCCAGCCAGGGTCCGAAACCCTCTTCAGTTTTGGCCGAGGTTTCGAAGAGCGGCATGTCCGGGTGGATCTGCAGGATATTGGCGGCGGCCAGTTTGATGTCGTAGTCCAGGTAGGGCAGCAGATCGATTTTGTTCAGCAGGGCGGCGTCGCATTCCCGGAACATGAGCGGGTATTTGAGGGGTTTGTCCTCGCCCTCCGTGACACTCAGGATGACGGCCCGTCTGTCTTCGCCGATATCGAACTCCGCCGGACAGACCAGGTTGCCGATGTTTTCCACGATCAGGATGTCAAGGGCATCCAAATCCAGGCCCCCCAGCGCTTTTTCAATCACGTGCGCGGCCAGGTGACAGTCGCCGCCGAACTCGTCGGTATTGATTTGCACCACCGGGGCCCCGCTGGCCGCCAGGCGGTCCGCATCCTGGGTGGTGCAGATATCACCGACGATAACGGCGCAGCGGAATTCGGGCATCAGGTGCTGCAGGGTTTTTTCCAGGGTTGTGGTTTTACCGGAACCGGGGGAACTCATCAGGTTGAGCACGAAGACATGTTTTTCAGCAAACAGCTTGCGATTGACGCCAGCCATGAAATCGTTGGCATCCAGCACGCGGCGTACGACTTTGATTTCCCGTCCGCCATGGGAATGGGTTTCCACCGGTGCGTCGCCCGCGTGGGGGTGATGATGGGGATGGCCTTCCTTGTGGTGGCAGGCCTTGATAGCATTGATTCCGTCTAATAGCATAGCACTAGTCCTCTTCCGCCAATTCAATCGATTCGATATCGAGCTCCCGGCCGGTCAACAGCGTGATGTCGCCGCTGTTGCATGCGGGGCATGAAAACGCTGGCTGATCAATGGTCCACTCGTTCCGGCAGGCATTGCAGACGGCCTGGACCGGTATTTCCGTAATGTCGAGGCGGGCGCCCTCCAACGGTGTGTCTTTAGAAACCACGTCGAAACAGAACGTCAGGCTGTCCGGTACGATGGCCGACAGCTTGCCGACTTTCAGGTTGACCTTTGCGACACGGGCCCCGGGCAGATTTCCAGGAATTGAGGCCGTGGCGATTTCAACGATTTGCATGGCGACGCCCATTTCGTGCATGAGATAAATAGCCTCCTGTAACAAAAAAGTGCCCGCCGGGGCGATCCTGATATGGACACCGTCCGCGCGAACACCCTTCCTATCATTATTAAGCGATTATTTAAATACGTCGGTGTATAATTCGCCCAGCGTACCCAGGCTTTCGCAAACATGCACCCCGACCGACCGCATGGCAACCCGTTTGGCATCGACCATACCGCTGTTGCCGCTGATGATGGCGCTGGCATGCCCCATGCGTCTCCCCGGGGAGGAGGACGTCAGGCCGGCGATAAATCCCACCACAGGTTTGGTCATGTTGGCCTTCTTGGCCGCCTCCACAACACCCTGCACCAGTGCATCACAGCGCAGGATACAGCTGAAGATATTGATGAGAATGCCTTTAACGTTGGCGTCACTGAGTAAAATCCGGAAGCCGTTTTACACCATTCTGGCGTTGGCGCCGCTCCACACGTCCAGAAAGTTGGCCGGTTCGGCGCTGGCTGGTTTGATGATGTCCTTGGTGGCCATGGCCAGTCCGGCCCCGTTGACCATGTCGCCGACCTTGCATTTGCCGCCCAGGTGAATGTCGTTGATGTTGTATTGGGAAGCTTCCACTTTGAGGGGGGCTTCTTCGTCTGCATCGCGTTAGGCTTGTATGTCTCTATGGCGGCAGATCGTGTTGCTGTCCACATCGACTTTGGCATCAGGGCGATAACGTGATCGTCCGCCGTCAACACAAGGGAATTGATTTCCAGCAACGAAAAGTCGTAGGCACTGAAGCGATATCAAGCCCCTGCTCGATGAGGCGTTTGCGTACGAGACGCACTTCATGGGCCTGTCTGATGGGTCGCCATCAGGAGGGTCATGCCGAGGATTTCCCCGGCCAGGGATTCGACCTCATCCAGCGATTGCGCCAGTTTTACGCCGTCATCCTTGCAGCGGCCGCCGCATGGCTCTGGGCTTCGACCACAAAAGGGAAACCCGGCAATTTTTGAGCTGTTTGCCGGGCTTCGGTCGGGGTGAAGGCAACGCGGCCTTCGGGAACATTTACATCAAATTTGTTGAAAAGCGCTTCGGTTTTATCCGGGATAAACTGCGCTGTATTCGCCGGGCAGCACCTCCTATGGTGAGGAGGGATGCCACCCGGTCATGAAAGGCTATCCGATGATGGCCAGCACGGCGTTTTTAGCGACGGAATCACCGCTCTTGTAGCCAATGGCCTTGATCGTGCCGCTGCAGGGGGCCGGAAGCGCGTTTTCCATTTTCATGGCTTCCAGAATGACGACGGTGTCACCCTTTGCCACCGTGTCGCCCACATTTTTCTGGTAGCTGACGATCATCCCCGGCATGGGGGCACTCAGCGGGGTGCCGTCGGCAGCCGCCGCCGGAGCGGGTGTTGCGGCAGGCGCCGGGGTGGGTGCGGCAGCAGGTGCCGGAGCAGCCGTCGCTGCCGGAGCGGCAACGGGCGCCGGGGCGGGTGCGGCAGGGGTGACCGGAGTCGGCGCAGCACCTGCCGGTGCCGCCGGAATCTGGCCGCCGGCTTGCAGGAAGTTGATGACCGGGGATCCGCCCACTTCATCAACGGCGACTTCAACGCAATCATCATCGATAAATACGTTGAACTTGCGCGCATTTTCCGACCGGGCCGGCATTTCGGCCAGTTTGGCCTTTTCGACCACCTCACCTTTGCGGGCTTTTCGGACCAGCGCTTCCTTGGCCTTGGCCTCTTCCAGGCTGGTGGCTTTGACCTCGGCGGGGGGCTCTTCCTTGCCGTATTTCCACTGCAGGAATTTTTTGCCGGTGACGGGGAACATGGCATAGGTGACCAGGTCGTCCAGATCCACGGCCAAGTCACCGATTTCAGCTTTGGCTTTTTCGAGCTCCGGTTTCAGCACTTCCGCCGGGCGGCAGGTGATGGGCTCTTCACCGCGATCGTAACCCTTGAGGGCTTTCTTCTGGACTTCGGGGTTGATGGGCACGGCCGTCTTGCCGTAGAGCCCGTAGCAGAGGTCTTTGACTTGGCCGGTGATCATCTTGTAGCGTTCGCCCGGTTCATCGAAAAGCACGTTGTTGACGGTCTGGATTCCCACGATCTGGCTGGTGGGGGTCACCAGCGGGATCTGGCCCAGGTCTTTGCGTACTTTCGGGAGTTCCTTGTAGACCTCGTCAATTTTATCCAGGGCGTCCATTTCGCGCAGCTGGTTGACCAGGTTGGAGAGCATGCCGCCGGGGGTCTGGTGCAGCAGCACGTTGATGTCGATGAGGGAGACCTTGGAGTCGTCCAGCAGGTGCTTGTATTTGGGCAGCACTTCTTTTTCGAGAATCTCGTTGATCTCGGCCAGTTTGCGGATGTCGAAACCCGTGTCGCGGTTCGTGCCCAGCAGGGCCATGACCAGCGGCTCGATGGCGGCATGCGACGTGCGGTAGGCGTATGGCGTCATGCAGGTGTCGATGATGTCCACGCCGGCCTCGATGGCTTTGAGGTGGCTCATGGGCGACATGCCGGAAGTGAAGTGGCTGTGCAGGTGGATGGGCACTTTAGAAGCTGCCTTGAGGGCCTTGATCAGTTCGTAGGCATCGTAGGGGGCGATCAGGCCGGCCATGTCCTTGACGCAGATGCTGTCGGCACCCATGGCTTCGAGTTCCTTGGCCTTGTTGACAAAATAGTCCAGATTGTAGACCTCACCCCCCAGTCGGGGTTCGGTCAACGTGTAGCAGATGCAGCCCTGGAAATGCATGCCGTATTCCTTGATCTTAGGAACGACGGTCTGGAAGTTGCGGTAGTCGTTCAGGGCGTCAAAGGTGCGGAAGATGTCCATGCCGTTTTCACAGGCGCGGTCCATGAAGGCATTGGCCACATCGTCGGCGTAGTTGCGGTAGCCCACCAGGTTCTGGGCCCGCAGGAGCATGGAAAAGGGGGTCTTCTTGAAATAGCGCTTCAGGGTCCGGATGCGCTCCCAGGGATCTTCGTTCAGGAAGCGGTGCATGGTGTCGAAGGTGGCTCCGCCCCAGGTTTCCACCGCCCAGAAGCCGACTTCGTCCATGGCTTCAGCAACGGGAATCATGTCTTCAGTCCGCCCGCGGGTGGCGAACAGCGATTGGTGGCCGTCGCGCAGGGTCAGGTCCATCACCTTGACGGGGTTGGCCGCCGCCGGTCGATCCGGGGCGTAATTCATGTCGGCCATGTTGAGTACGGTGTGCTCGCTCATTAAACCATCTCCTTGATCATGTATAAAAAGCAAAACTGTGGTTATCGGTTATGGGTCGGCCGCCTTTCACCATCAGGACCGGTGAAAGGCCTTCATTTGCATCATGTTGCCCATCTGCATGAGGGACTGGCGCCCGCTGAGGCCCCACAGATTGGCCGGTCCGGTCGGCGCCGGCGGGGGGGCCGCCATGCTATCGTCCGGGTGAACGGCGCCCTGCAGGCAAAGCGCTTCCTCTTCAGTTTGGATGTAAGCCGTTACAGCGGCGATGACCGCCGCCATTTTCTTCTTCTGGTCCATGGATTCTCCGTTCGTTTAATAGGCGCCCGGCCTGCTGGGGCTGGGCGCGGCGCGGCATTTTTACATGGGGATATTGCCATGCTTTTTGGCCGGACGAAGCTCGCGTTTGGTGCACATGATCTCCAGGGCTTCGATGAGACGCGGGCGTGTGTCCTGGGGGGCGATGACCGCATCGATGTACCCCCGGGCGGCGGCGCAATACGGGTTGGAGAAAAGCGCCTGGTACTCTTCGATTTTTTCCTTGCGCTTGGCGGCCGGGTCATCGGCCGCATCGATCTCCTTGCGGTGGATGACATTGGCCGCCCCTTCGGCGCCCATGACGGCGATCTCGGCCGTGGGCCAAGCAAAGGCCATATCTGCTCCCAGGTCCCTGGAACACATGGCCAGATACGAGCCGCCGTAATCCTTACGGGTCACCAGTAGCAGCTTGGGAACCGTGGCTTCCGAATAGCACCATAGCAATTTGGCGCCGTGGCGGATGATGCCGCCCCATTCCTGCTGGGCGCCGGGCAGGTAGCCGGGAACATCGGCGATGGTCAGCAGCGGAATGTTGAAGGCATCGCAGAAGCGGATGAAACGGGTGGCCTTGTCCGTGGCATCGATGTCTAAACAGCCGGCCAGCACCGAGGGTTGGTTGGCCACAATCCCCACCGCCCGGCCGTTGAGCCGCGCTAGGGCGACAATGACATTCTTGGCAAAATGCATGTGGGGCTCGAAGAACTCACCGTTGTCCACGATGGAACCGATCACGTCCTTCATATCGTAGCCCGTATTGGGATTGTCGGGGATGATGGTGTCCAGGGCCGGGTCGATCCGGCGCGGGTCGTCCGAAGGGGGAATCCGGGGCGGGTCCTCCATGTTGTTGCCCGGCAGATAGGAGAGCAGGGTCTTGACCTGGTCCAAGGCGTCGGCATCGTCTTCACATGCGAAATGGGCCGAGCCGCTCTTTTCGTTGTGGGTCATGGCCCCGCCCAGGTCTTCGAAGGAGATTTCCTCGCCGGTCACGGCCTTGATCACGTTGGGACCGGCAATGAACATGTAGCTGGTGTTCTTGACCATGAAAATATAATCGGTCATGGCTGGCGAATAGACGGCCCCGCCGGCCGTGGGCCCCATGATGGCACTGATCTGGGGGATCACCCCGGAGGCCAGCGAATTGCGGTAAAAGATTTGCCCGTAGCCGGAGAGCGAGTCGACCCCCTCCTGAATACGGGCCCCGCCAGAATCGTTCAGCCCTACGAAGGGTACGCCGGCCTTGATGGCTAGGTCCATGGCCTTGCATATTTTTCGCGAATGCATTTCGCCCAGGCTGCCGGCGCGGGTGGTAAAGTCCTGGGAAAAGGCGAACACAGGCCGTCCGTCCACCAGCCCGTGCCCGGTAATGACGGCATCGGAGGGTACCTCGACTTTTTCCATGCCGAAATAATCGCAGCGATGGGCAACGAACATATCGATTTCCCGAAAGGTGCCGGGGTCGAACAGGTAGTCGAGCCGCTCGCGGGCCGTCATCTTCCCCTTGCCGCGCTGCATAGCCACCGCTTTTTCACCACCCATCTGAAGGGCCCTTTTTTCCCTTTCCTTCAGATCTTTAATTTTATCTTCAACGATACCCATCGCGTCTTCCTTTCGTTGTTGTCCTAAACAATGGAGGCATGGCCCGGCTTCTTCAGCCGCCGAATCGGGGCGGGAGGCCTGGAAAAGAGCGCCCGCGAGCCACCGGCCGCCGGGCCGAGCCGGCAATGCGCCCCCAAAAAACGGTCGTTGACCTTTTTCGATGAAATACCGAACATCCCTAAACCGGCCCGTCGTTGTCAAGAGAAAAAAGCAGCTCGCCGGCGGCCACGGTGGGCGCGGTGTCGCCTCGCTCCACCCGCCGGGTGATGGCCGCCAGCCGGTCTTTCACCCGGGGATGGCTCAGAAAGCGCGATTTTAGCCCCTCTTCCACCAGGGCCCACAGCCAGTCGATGCTCTGCTTTCGCCGTTTTTGGGCCAGTTCACCGTTGCCGGACAATTTCCGGTGATAATCCAGGGCGGTCTGCCAGATCGTATCGATGCCGGTCATTTCCAGGGCCGAACAGGTCAGCACCGGCGGCGTCCAGGTGGGCGTGGCTGGGTTGAGCAAGTGCAGGGCGTTTTCGTAGGTGCGCCGGGCACGCCGGGCTTTTTCGACATTGTCGCCGTCGGCCTTGTTCACGGCCACGGCGTCGGCCAGCTCGAGCACGCCCCTTTTGATGCCCTGAAGCTCGTCGCCGGCGCCGGCAAGCATGAGGACCAGGAAAAAATCGACCATGGAGGCCACCGCCGTCTCGGACTGGCCAACGCCCACGGTCTCCACCAACACAACATCGAAGCCGGCCGCCTCACAGACCAGCAAGGTCTCGCGGGTCTTTCGGGCCACCCCACCCAGGCTCCCGCTCGACGGCGAGGGGCGGATAAAGGCTTGGGGCGCCACGGCCAGGCGTTCCATGCGGGTCTTGTCGGCCAGAATGGAGCCGCCGCTTCGCGAACTGCTCGGGTCCACGGCAAGCACGGCCAGGCGCTTGCCCTGGTCCACCAGGTGCATGCCGAAGGCTTCGATGAAGGTGCTTTTGCCCACCCCGGGGACGCCGGTAACGCCGATGCGCACGGCGTTCCCCGAGTGGGGTAACAGTTGGTCGACGATGCGGCTGGCCAGGGCCTGGTGGTCTGTATGGCCGCTTTCCACAAGGGTTATGGTCTTGGCCAGGATGCGCCGGTCCGCGGCGAGCACTCCGTCGACGTAGTATTGGGGATCGGAGGCAATCATGCCTTTTTTTCCAGGGCGTTGAGCACCTGATTGGCCGATTCGGGAATCGGCGTGCCCGGCCCAAATACGCCCGCGGCCCCGGCCTGGTAGAGAAAATCGTAGTCGTTGGGTGGAATCACGCCACCGACCACCACCAGGATATCGTCACCGCCTTCGGCCCGCAGGGCCTCGATGAGGGCGGGCACCAGGGTTTTGTGCCCGGCAGCCAGGGAGCTGGCGCCAACGATGTGCACATCATTTTCAATGGCCATCTTGGCCGCTTCTTCCGGGGTCTGGAACATGGGGCTCAGGTCTACGTCGAAGCCGAGGTCGGCAAAGGCGGTGGCCACCACCTTGATTCCCCGGTCGTGTCCGTCTTGTCCCATCTTGGTCAACAGGATGCGTGGTCGGCGGCCCTGCTTTTCGGCAAAGTCACCCGTGCGTTTGCGCAGGGAAGCGATGATCTCGCTGTCACCAAACTCAGCAGCGTAAACGCCTGAAATGCACTGGGTCGTGGCGACGTAGCGGCCAAAGACTTTTTCGATGGCATCCGAAATTTCACCAACCGTGGCCCGGGCCCGCACCGCCGGAATGCAGGCGGCCATAAGGTTGTCAATGTTTTCCGCCGCCCGGGTGACCGCCTCCAGACAGCGGCGGACCTCGGTGTCGTCACGCCGGGTCTTGAGTTCCTCGAGGCGGGCGATCTGTTCATCGCGCACGGTACTGGGTACTTCCAGCACGTCCAGCGGTTCTTCATCGGATAATTGAAATTTATTCACGCCGACGATAACGTCAAGGCCCTGGTCGATACGGGCCTGGCGGCGGGCAGCTGATTCTTCGATGCGCATCTTGGGCATGCCGGTTTCGATGGCTTTGGCCATGCCGCCCAGTTCGTTGACTTCGGCAATAATTTTTTCAGCTTCGCGATAAAGACTGGCGGTAAGGGCTTCGACATAGTAGGAGCCTGCCAGCGGATCGATCACATGGCAGACCTGGCTTTCGTGCTGCACCACCAGCTGGGTGTTGCGGGCGATGCGGGCCGAGGTGTCGGTGGGCAGGCCCACCGCCTCGTCAAACGAGTTGGTGTGCAGGGATTGGGTGCCGCCCAGAACGGCGGACATGCATTCCAGCGTGGTGCGGATGATGTTGTTGTACGGATCCTGTTGGGTGAGACTCCAGCCCGAGGTCTGGCAGTGGGTCCTCAACATGGTGGATTTGGGGTTTTTAGGATTAAACTGGCTGATCAGTTTATGCCATAGAAGGCGCGCGGCCCGCAGCATGGCAATTTCCATGAAAAAATTCATGCCGATGCCGAAGAAAAAAGACAGGCGCGGGGCAAAGGCATCGATGTCCATGCCGGAAGCGATCGCCGCTTTTACGTATTCCACGCCATCGGCCAGGGTAAAGGCCAGTTGGAGAGCGGAATTGGCTCCGGCTTCCATCATGTGGTAGCCGCTGATGCTGACCGTGTTGAACTTGGGCATGTTCTGGGAGCAATAAGCGATGATGTCCGATACAATGCGCATGGACGGCACCGGCGGATAGATATAGGTATTACGAGTCAGGAATTCTTTCAGGATGTCGTTCTGGATCGTACCGGTGAGCTGCTCCTGTTTGACGCCCTGTTCCTCGGCCGCCACGATGTAGCCGGCCATGATCGGCAATACCGCCCCGTTCATGGTCATGGAAACCGACATCTGGTCCAGTGGAATCTGGTCGAAGAGGACTTTCATGTCTTCCACCGAATCGATGGCCACGCCAGCCTTGCCGACATCGCCGGAGACCCTTGGGTGGTTGGAGTCGTAGCCGCGATGGGTGGCCAAGTCGAAGGCGACCGAGAGGCCGCGTTGTCCAGCGGCCAGGTTGCGTCGGTAAAAGGCGTTGGACTCTTTGGCCGTGGAGAATCCGGCGTATTGCCGGATGGTCCACGGGCGACCGGCGTACATGGTGGCCATGGGTCCGCGAACGTAGGGCGCCATCCCCGGCAGGGCATCAAGATGGTCGAGTTTCTCAAGATCCTCGGCAGTATACAATGGTTTAACGGGAATGCCTTCCGGGGTGTTCCACAGGAGGGTATCCACCGATTTGCCTTTCATCTGTTTTTCAGCCAGTGCCTGCCATTGCTTCAATTCGGGATGTTCTGCCATGATGCGCTCCTTCTGGCCGTATTGGGCCCCAATGCAGATGATTCAATGTGCTCACCGGTATCGGTCGGCGCCTGCCCTATACGGGCGCCTTGCGGGGAGCAAATCGGGTGTTATGGATGGTCGGGCGGGCGGGCAATGGCCCGCCAAACCATATCGAAAAGGACTTGGGATTCCCCGGCCAGGCTTTTCTGCTGCCCTCGGGATACCCACATGAAAAAAGCCCGTTGGACAGTACCCAGCATGAAATCCAGCAGGACACCGGCCCGCACCCGGGGGTTCAATATGCCCTCGGCCTGACCCCGTTTGAGCACTTCCAGGTATAAGTTGATCATTCGCTTCTGGCGAAATGTCTCATCCGACATCCAGGTTTGCATGGGCAGCGTCATGAAAAGAATTTTGCCCAACCCCGGGTGCCGTTCGTAATAATCCAACTGCAGCCAGTAGACCTTGCGCATTTTTTCTTTCAGATCCTCGATTCCCTGCAGGTGATCGATGATGCGCTCGGTCAGTTTTTCCAGCCAGATGTCGACGAAACTGAATAACAGGCGCTCCTTGCTGCCGTAATGTTTGTAAATGGTTGTAAAGCTGACGCCGGCTTTTTGGGCGACATCACGGATGTTGGCTTTGTGAAAATCGGACTCGGAAAAAATTTCGAGAACGGCTTTCTCCAGTCGCGCATGCACGTCCGGGCGAAGGGCGGTCATATGGCTATCATCGCGATGATGTGTTGCGTTGAGCAAGAAACGGTTCCTGTCGGTATGTCGATCGGGTCTGCACAGAAATCAAAAAATCGGTTATCGATAAAATAATATAGAAATATCAGTCGTTAGTGTATCTATAGCGTTTCAGATAAAATTAAAAATGTACTATTGTTACCCTTTCAGGGTTTAGAAAAATCTCGCTGCCATGTCAACGAGATTTTCTGGGTGATGCTTCGGGCAACCGGTTTTAAACCAAACGCTTCGGGCCGGCAAAGGACGCCGACTTATCTTTCACAGAGCTCCACCAAAACGCCGTTGGTGGCCTTGGGATGCAGAAAGGCGATTTTGGCACCGCCGGCGC
Source organism: Deltaproteobacteria bacterium (assembly GCA_020444045.1). GTDB lineage: Bacteria > Desulfobacterota > Desulfobacteria > Desulfobacterales > UBA5852 > JABZFP01. The sequence continues at coordinate 92,665 of JAHLLS010000001.1, read as the reverse complement.
CCAAGCGCGGTTTTTCATCTATCAGGCGAATCCCTTTGGCCTTCAATTCTTCTAAGGCCTCTTCAATATTGGCGACCCGAAAGGCCACATGCTGGATGCCCTGTCCGCGCTTTTCAATGTATTTGGCGACGGGGCCATCCGGGCTGGTGGATTCCAGAAGTTCCACTTCGCTTTCACCCACCGGAAAGAAGGCCGTCGTCACTTTCTGGGCTTCAACCGTTTCAGCCCCTTCGAATGGAAGCCCTAAAACGTCGGACCAGAAATTTTTACCGTCGTCGATACTGTTGACGGCAATGCCCAGGTGATCGATTTTAAGGATCTGCATACATTCTCCTTCGGTTTTATCAATCCTTATCGGTGAATCAAACACAGCAAGTTTTATGCCTGTTTCCGACATGGCCGGTGACCGGTCCATGCCGGAGGGTTCATTCAAGGAAGAATAGCTGGCATGTAACGTTCCGTTTCATGCCAGCTATCGGGTTTTCAGTCAAGCATGTTTCAATTATGGTAAACGGTCAAACTGTTTCAGAATCATGCCGGGACATCAGCTTCGTGATCCGGCCAGACCGATCGTATTCAGGGCGTCTTCAATTTCCCCCAATATGGTCGGGTCGTCAATCGTGGCCGGCACCTTATAGTCTTTGTTGTCGGCGATTTTCTGAATGGTCCCCCGCAGGATCTTGCCGGAACGGGTCTTGGGGAGCCGTTTGACCACCGTGGCGGTCTTGAAGGCCGCCACCGGACCGATGCGGTCTCGCACCATCTGAACGACTTCCTTGGTGATGTCGTCGTGGGGCCGGTCAACCCCGGCGTTCAAGACCAGAAAACCCACCGGAATCTGGCCCTTCAGGCTGTCTTCCACACCCAGAACGGCGCATTCAGCAACATCCGGATGGTCGGCCAGAACCTCCTCCATCGCGCCGGTAGACAGGCGATGCCCGGCCACGTTGATGATATCGTCGGTACGTGACATGACGTAAGCGTAGCCGTTTTCGTCGATATACCCGGCATCGGCGGTTTTGTAGTAGCCCGGAAATTCCTCAAGATAGGCTTCCTTGTAGCGCTCATCAGCCTTGTACAGGGTGGGCAGGGTGCCCGGCGGCAGCGGCAGTTTGACCACCAGAGCGCCGATCTCACCCGGCGGCATCTGGTTGCACTCGGCATCCACGGCTTGCAGGTTCCATCCCGGAGCAGCCTTGGTGGGCGAGCCGTAAATTACCGGAAACTGATGCAGGCCCATGCAGTTGGCCGCAATGGCCCATCCGGTTTCGGTCTGCCACCAGTGATCGATGACTGGAACCTTAAGGTTTCTTTCCGACCATTGGATGGTGTCCGGGTCGGACCGCTCGCCTGCCAGAAACAGATATTTAAAGTTGGACAGATCATACTTTTTGATCAGTTCGCCTTTGGGATCGTCTCTTTTAATGGCCCGGAATGCCGTCGGCGCGGTGAACAGTGAGCGGACCCCATGCTGGGAGATCACCCGCCAGAAAACGCCGGCATCCGGCGTGCCCACCGGTTTGCCCTCGAACAAGATCGTGGTGCAGCCTTTGAACAGCGGTCCGTAGACAATGTAGGAGTGGCCCACCACCCAGCCGACATCGCTGGCCGCCCAGTAGACATCACCGGCATCCACATCGTAGATGGCTTTCATGGTCCATTTCAGAGCGACCATGTGACCACCATTATCACGCACAACGCCCTTGGGCTGCCCGGTGGTGCCCGACGTGTAAAGGATATACAGCGGATCCGTCGCGGCTACCGGGACACAGTCATGAGGCTGGGCCGCGGCCATGGCCTCTTTCCAGTCCACATCGCGGCCATCGATCATGCTGGCCGTTTCCATGGGGCGCTGCAGGATGACGCACTTTTCTGGCTTGGAGCTCGATAGTTTGATGGCCTCATCGAGCAGCGGTTTGTAGGCGATGACTTTTTTGACCTCGATGCCGCAGGAAGCGGATACCATGACTTTGGGTTTGGCATCTTCGATGCGGGTGGCCAGTTCCTTAGCGGCAAATCCGCCGAAGACGACCGAGTGGATCGCGCCCAGGCGGGCGCAGGCCAGCATGGCGATGGCCGCTTCAGCGATCATGGGCATGTAAATAATAACCCGGTCGCCCTTGGTAACACCCTGGTTGGCCAGGACACCGGCAAACTTCGCGACCTCATCCCGCAGCTCGCGGTAGGTGTATTTCTTGATCGTGTCGGTGACCGGACTGTCATAGATAAGGGCATCCTGATCACCGCGCCCGTTTTCGACATGCAAGTCCAATGCATTATAGCAGGTGTTGCAGATGCCGCCGGTAAACCAGCGGTAGAAGGGTTTGTTGGAGTCATCCAGGACCTTGTCCCACTTTTTGTACCAGTGGCAGTCCTCGGCCGCTTCCCCCCAGAAGGCATCCGGGTCATTCATGGATTTCGCATAAGCTTCTTCATACAGATTGGTCATGGATCGCTTTCCTTTCTGTTTCATATCCGAGTTGCCGAAAACACCCCGTTCGATTGGAATCCATTGGTTCGGCGAAGCCGCAGGGTCGTGTGGTCGGGGCGCTGTGCCCGGATTATCGGCCCTTCGCCGCTAGCGCGAAGTGGCTTTGGCTGCCAACGGGATGTTGGTGGCCTTTTCCGCTTCACCGGAAATCCATGGTTTGCCAACCGGAAGAATGTCTTTTCCAAACACCTGGAGAAAAATGACATGCGCCATCATGTACCAGGCAGCGGCAGCACAGGCCATCAGTTCATAGCCGGCCACTTTGGTGAGAGCGGGATAGCCGAAGTGGGCAAGATCGAGCAGAATAAATCCGATGAGAAGGAGTGTGAACGTGATCGCCATCGCCCCGTGGATACGCATCGCGGCCACCCAGAGAATTGCCGTGTAAAGGGTCCAGGCAACGAGGAACCAACCCACATCCGTTCCGCTGGATTTGTAAATTCCGAAATGATTCAGCAGGAAGATAATGCCAATGGCAATCCAGAAGGCGCCATAGGAAACGAATGCGCTGTAACCGAAATTGTTGCCGCACTTGAATTCCTGAAAACCGGCGATCAACTGCGCCGCGCCACCGAAGGCCAAAGCCAGAGCCAGCACCGGGCCCAAACCGCACCAGCCCACATTGTGAAACTGCAGAACCATCGTTGTCAAACCAAACCCTGCCAGACCGACTACCGCTGGATTACCCATCTGCTGCTGCTCTGCCATGTCATCCTCCTGAGATTAATATTGTTTTAGGCATTGGCGTTTATCGTCCCGCGGAATGGTGAGCGTTTTTGGGTGGCCATTCCGCTGTTCAATCGCCGTTCCTGTGCTCGACCGGTCTGTCTGTTAAGCGCCACCCCCTTTCGCGGTCGAATGCCGGATGATCCCCGCTGTCGAGCTCATCCGGACAGGATGCCCATGGCAGTGCAACTCATATGCCACAAAATTCAAGATTTAGAAAGGCTTTTAAGGATTAATATATAGACAGCGGATTAAAGGTATTATTACAAATGAACAATATTCATAAAAGAGGCAAAAACACCCCTTAAGCACATCAAAAAGTTATTAACAATATGAATATATTAAGATTTATTTAAAAGAGACATATTTGTCCCCAATGCAGGCAATTATAGCCCGTGATCCTTCATTTTCCGAAACAACGTCCGGCGGTCGATGCCTAAAAGGCCGGCAACACGCGCCCGATGCCATTGGTGGGTGTCGAGCATCTGACGGAGATATTGTTTTTCGTAGTGGGCCATGGCCGCTTTCAATGAAAGCGCGGTGTCGATGGCGAGTGGTTCGATAGCTGGCCGAGGAGCAGGAGACGAGGGCGAAACATCCGTGGATTCCACCGAGTTCAAGGTGATAAATCGGTGAACGGCGTTTTGCAGCTCTCTAACGTTGCCGGGCCAATCCCGTTGCATCATGGCCTGAATGGCGTGGTCGGGCATGACCGACAAGGTATCGGCATCGCTCAAGGACTGCAGAAAATGCTGGATGAGCAAGGGGATATCTTCCCGGCGGGACCGCAGTGGCGGCAACTGGATGGGGATGATGTGGATGCGATAGAAGAAATCATCCCGCAGGGTGCCCTTGCGCACCTCTTCGGTAAGGTTGCGGTTCGTAGCAGCCACAATGCGAATATCGGGTACAATGGTCTCGTTGCTCCCGATAGGGGTGTAACCGCCGCCTTCGATGGCGCGCAGCAGTTTGACCTGCAGATTGGGATTGATCTCGCCGATTTCGTCAAGAAATAGCGTTCCGCCGTCAGCCTCGGCCAGAAAACCCGGTTTGTCTTTATGGGCGCCGGTAAAGGCCCCTTTTTTATGCCCGAAGAACTCGCTTTCCAGAAGATTTTCGGGGATGGCCCCGCAGTTTACCGGAACAAATGGCCGGCGGTTGCGGTCGCTTAGTTTGTGGATGGTGCGGGCGACCAGTTCCTTGCCGGTACCGGATTCACCGTAAATGATAACGTTGGCGCTGGAAGCGGCGGCTTTGAGAATGACCTGATAAACGTCTTGCATGGGTTGGCTTTTACCAATGATGCTGCCGAAGCGGCCAACGCCCTTCAAGGACGATCGCAAGCGCAGGTTTTCCTGGCGCAGCTGGGCTTCACTGGCCCGCAAGGCCTCTTCGGCTTTGCGAATCGCGGTAAGATCGAACAAAATACCCCGCATCCCGATCAGGGCGCCGGAGCGAATGATCGGGCTGGCATACACCATGGCCGGAAAAAGGGTCCGGTCTTTGCGGTGCACGACAGCTTCGAATTCCACCGGTCCCTTGCCCGCCATAATCTGGCGTATGGCCACGGATGCCTGGGCGTGCGTTTCGGTGCCGAAGATATCCAGGACGGACATCCGATCGATCAGGTTCGCATCGCCGCCGGCCAGAATTTCGCGGCCATAGCGGTTAATGAAGGAAAAGCGTTCGTCCTGATGGGTTTCAAAAACCGGCTGGGGCAGCAGATCGGCCAGTTCCCGAAATTTTTCTTCCCGGCGGCGCAAGGTCGCTTCGGCCTGCCTGCGCTGGCCGATTTCTTTCTGAAGCTTGCGATTGGACTTTTCGAGCTCTTGGGTGCGCTCGGTCAAATCGGCGGTGCGCCGGGCGATCTCTTCTTCGAGGTGCTGCCGATAGCGATTGTTTTCCTGCCGGAGACGGGCGCGCTCTAAAGCGTTTTGAATCGCGTGTTCAAGGACCGCCATATCGAGGATGGGTTTGGTGACGAAATCATGAGCACCGGCCCGCAGGGCTTCAATGGCGTCCTGCAGCATTCCCGTGCCGGATACGACGATGACCGGGGTGTCGGAGCCCTCCTGCCGCAGGGCTTCCAGAAACGCCAGACCATCCATTTCCGGCATACGTAAATCGAGCAGGACCAAATCCGGTGTCTGTTCCCGGAACAGGGTCAGGCCCTGCTGTCCGTCACCGGCCTGGAGCACGTTGAACCCGCTGTCCTCTAAATAGGCCGCGATGCTGTCCCGGATGACAGGTTCGTCATCGATGGCCAGGATTTTCACCGGCCGATGGGCCGAGGAGGGCATGGGCAAACGCGGTTTTCGCATGGTGAAAGTCCCTCCTTAAGCGCGGCCGGCCGGCGGCGGGCGGTCGCTGCAGGGCAATCGCAAGGTAAAGCGGGCGCCTTGGCCGGGGGTGGAATCCACGGCCATCGTTCCCCCATGATGGCTGGTCACGATGAAATAGGACACCGACAGCCCTAAACCAGTGCCAACACCGACATCTTTGGTGGTAAAAAAGGGTTCGAAAACCCGTTTGCGGGTCTCCTCATCCATGCCCGGGCCATTGTCTTCAACCTCAAGACGAATGAAAGCGCCGTCCTGTCGCAGCCGGAGCGCGATGCGCGGTGACGCTATGGGGGGGTGGGCCGGATCGAAGGCCTGGGAGGCGTTGCGCAAAAGGTTTAAAATCACCTGGCCGATTTCAGTGGCCACGCAGGGGACCAGGGGCAGGCCGTTTTCATAGTCGCGGACGATCTCGATTTTGCGGAAATCGTATTTTTTCCGCAGATCATAGTCGTGGGCTGCCAGCGCCACGGTTTTATCCACGAGTTCCGCAAGTGATGCCGGTGCCATGCGGGAATCGCTGGGCCGGCTGAAATGCAGCATATCGGATACGGTGGTGGATGCCCTTTCGCCGGATTGGCGGATGCCGTCGATAAACCGGATAATGTCCCGCTCTTCCAGATAGGCACGGATGCTTGCCAGCGTGGTGCCGCAGCGGACAGCAATGGTGTTGTTTTTTTCCAGGGCCGGATCCAGCCGGCGCACGATATTCTGGGCGCTTTGCAGCATGCCGCTCAGCGGATTATTGATTTCATGGGCCATCCCGGCGGCCAGTCCGCCCACCGAGAGCATTTTCTCCGTCTGTACCATGGTGTCCTCCAAGCGCACCCGGGCCGTGACGTCATCGACCCGGATGACGGCGCCTTCCAAGGTCGCGATGTCCAGGGGATAGATCATGATATCGGCATAGTGGATCTGATCCCCGACCGTGTAGGCGACCTTTTCCGCCTGGCGAACCGTTCTTTGTCGGATGGCCTGTTTGACCATGCCGCTCAGCGGCTTCAATTGCGGATATACATGCTCCAGGTTCTGGTTGCGGGCCTGCTGGCTGGTTACCCCGGTGGCCTTTTCAGCCTCGCGATTCCACTGGGTCACCCTGCCCCACCGATCGACCCCCACGAGCACCGACGGCATGGAGTCGACAACGCTGGCGAGGTAGTGTTGCAGGCGGGCCATTTCCAGCTCGGCCTTGCGGGCCGCGGTGACGTCATTGCCGACACAGAGGCAACCCACCAGTTCACCCTGATCATCCCGGATGGCCCGGTTGGTCCATGAAATCCAGGCGTGTTCCCCATCTTGACGGACGGCTTCGGTCTCGAAGGCCGGGTGTTTTTCCGGGTCGGTATAGATCGGGGCGGTTTCATCGTGCAGGGCCTGCCCCGTGCTGTCGACCTCAGGAATCAGGACGCCCAGGATGGGACGCCCCAGAATGTCCGCTTCCGTATAGCCGAAAAAATTCTGGGCGAACTCATTGAAAAAGGTGATTTCGCCTTCGGTGGACAGGCGCAGGATGATGCTGTTGGCGTTTTCCACCAATTCCCGGTATTTGGCTTCGCTTTCGCGAATGGCTTCTTCGGCCCGCTCACGTTCGCGGATCTCGTTTTCGAGACGGTTGCTATAGGCCTCCAGGCGTTCCATGAACTGGTTGAAATAGGCCGCCAGACGCCCAATTTCATCCCGCGAGCGGCGGGTCATCCGGACCCGGTAATCGCCGGCGGCGCCGGACGAAAAATGATTCATGAGCTCTGTGAGGGGGGTGGTGATGGAGTTGCTGATGGTCAGGGTCAGCGGCAGAACGATGATGAAGGACATCAGGACGGTGGCCAGAATGAGACGGTGCATGGTGGTCAGCGGGGCGTAAAATTCGTCCAGATAACTGGAAGAGGCCACAATCCAATGGAACTCGGGGATGTGGTTGAAGATCACAAGTTTGTCGCGGGCGTTGTTTTCTCCGGGGTTTTCCCAGGAATAGGTGATCTTGCCGCTTTTGCGGTCACAGATTTCGCGCACGAATTCGCGCCCGTTGCGGTCCTTGGCATACAGGTAGTTGCCGCTCACCTGAGGATGCAGGACCATGTTGCCCTGCTCGTCGATGATATAGGAATAGCCGGTCTGGCCAAACTGCAGCGAAAGAATACTGTCACGGAAATCCTCGACATTGACCAGCTCACGGAACTCCTCGCGATAGGATGAAACGGAAATGATCCAATCCCAGGGTTCAAAATAGGTCATGTAGAGCGCTTTGGGACGGGCGCGGGTTTCACCGGGATTCATCCAGTCATATTCCAGGTAGCCTTCCTTGCGAACGGTTTGTTCACGAATAAACGCATACTCGGACAGATTCGCACCGATCAATTCCTGCTTGGGATGAACATCGATGACGCCGGCGCTGTCCAAACAATAGATGTAGCCGGTGGTGCCGATGGGCTGGCTCAGGATAATCTCGGCGACCCGCAGCCGGGCTTCGTCTTCGGTCATTCGCCCGGCAAGGGCCTGGCCGTGGAAATAAGTGGCGATATCCAGGTTTTTTTCAGCAACCGCCCGAAGGTGATTCTTGATGGAGGTGGCCGCGGACGTGCGTACCATGTTGAGAATGGTAGTCGTGGTGTTCTTGAGTTCGCTTTCGATATTGGTTTCCAGGGTCTGGCGGACCACGGAGTAGACCACGAGACTGCCCATCACGATACACAGGATGAAGACGGCTGAGTATCCGGCCAGCAGTTTGTGCTGGATTCGCAGGTCCCGAAACGAGCGGAACAGGTCCATGGTTACGCCTCCCTGAAGCCATCGGGATGGTTGCGGTGGAAAGGCGGGGTCTTGCATGCGCCCGGCCGACGGCGCCGGGTTGTCCGTCTTGCCTGATGGGTCGAAGGCTTCTTTGCTTCAGCGAAAGCGTGCCATCACACGCTTGAACCCGGGCAAGGCCTTCACGATGGTGTCGTCATCGACACAGAAGGCAATGCGGAAATGGCCGGGGCCGTTGAAGCCGCTGCCCGGCACCACCAGGATCAACTCTTCCTGCAGGGCCCGCACAAATTCCACATCGTCGGCGATGGGGGTTTGCGGAAAGAGATAAAAGGTGCCGGGTGGCGTGACAAAAGTGTAGCCGGCATCCGCCAGCCCTTCGCAGAGCAGGTCGCGCTTGCGCTGGTAGAGGCTGATATCCACGCTGGTGCCCTGCAGGCAGGCGATAATTTTTTGCATCAGGGCCGGTGCATTGACGAAACCCAAAATCCGGTTGGCCAGGGCCATGCCGTTCAGCACGTCATCGTGAAAGTCGGCGGCCGGATTGACGGCGGCAAAGCCGATGCGTTCGCCCGGGATGGAAATATCCTTCGAATAGGAGGTGCCGATGATGCTGTTGGCGTAGTACCCAAAAATACTGGGCACGAGGTGGTTGTCAAAAACGATTTTCCGATACGGCTCGTCCGAAACCAGGTAGATCGTGCGCTGGAAGGCGGCGCTCTTGCGTCGCAGAAGATCGCCGAGGGCGTCGAGGCTCTCCCGGCTGTAAATCTGCCCGGTGGGATTGTTCGGCGAGTTGATCAGCACCACTTTGGTGCGGTCGGTAATGGCCTGCTCGAATCCCTCGAGGTCCAGCGAAAAATCAGGATGGGTGGGCACGGTCTTGAGAACCCCGCCGTGGTTGTCGGCATAAAAACCATACTCGACGAAACAGGGGATCGGGGTCAGGACTTCGTCTCCGGGATCGAGCAGCGTTTTCAAGGCCACGTTGAGAGCGCCGGAAGCGCCGCAGGTCATAATGATATCGGCCTCACCGACGGTGACGCCTTGTTCTTCGCTGACATGGCGGGCCACGGCCTGTCGGACATGCGGATAGCCCGTGTTGGGCATATAGCCATGTTCGCCGCTGCAGGAGCAGGCCGTTTCGGCCAGGGCTTTGTCAAAGCACTCCGGGGCGGCGATGTTCGGATTCCCAAGGCTGAAGTCGAATACATTCTGTGCCCCGTGCTGTGCTTTGAGGCGGCCGCCTTCTTCGAACATTTTGCGAATCCAGGAAGAGCGGCTGAGAATGGTTTCGATTTTTCGGGCAATCGTCATATTATCGGTCCTTTCAGGATGGGCGCGAGCGGCTATCGCTGATGATCAGGGTCTCTGCTATCCGCCGGGTTTAACCGTATGGCAGGCGTTGTTGCCGGTTGTCGTGGCGCGATAAACAGTTATACACCTTCCACGGCCACAATGGCGGGAATTTCCCGTTTGAGCAACTTTTCGATCCCGTTTTTAAGGGTCATCTGGGACATGGGGCAGCCGGCGCAGGCCCCTTTGAGGCGGACTTTGACGACCCCGTCGACAATGTCCACCAGTTCCACGTCGCCGCCGTCCGCCTGGAGCGAAGGGCGAATTTTATCCAGAACTTTCTTGACCTGTTCCTGCATGGTGTCCTCCCGGGCTGTTCCAACGATGTCCCAGGGGGGCAGGGTGCTGCCGCAACCGGTGAGGCGGATGGGCATCAACCGGAATCCCCCTGTCGCACCTGATAAAAATGGCGGCGAAAGGCTTTGAAGTGATCTTCGGCAATCGCCTGGCGCATTTGGGCCATGAGGTGGGTATAGTAATAGATATTGTGAATGGAATTCAAGCGGTAAGCCAAAAGCTCCCGGGCCGTATAGAGATGGCGGAGATAGGCGCGTGAATAGTTTCGGCAGGTATAGCACGCGCAAGCGGGGTCCACGGGGGCCGGGTCCGTTCGAAACCGGGCGTTGCTGATGTTGACCGTTCCCCGGGAGGTAAAGAACTGGCCGTTGCGGGCATTGCGGGTGGGCAGCACGCAATCGAACATATCGGCGCCCCGGGCCACAAGTTCGACCAGGTTTTCGGGGGTCCCCACGCCCATGATGTAGCGCGGCCGGTCGGAAGGCAGCAGGGGCAGGGCGTGTTCGGCCATTTCCAGCATCAGCTCGGTGGGTTCTCCCACACTGAGTCCTCCCAGGGCGTATCCGGGAAAATCCATGGCCACCAGGGCTTCGGCCGATTGCTGCCGAAGGTCGGGAAACATGCCGCCCTGGACAATGCCAAACAGGGCCGAATCGGGGCGGGCTTTGGTTTGCCAGGTGGTGCGGCAGCGCGGGGCCCCGCGCGTGGTCAGTTCCAGGGCGGTCCGGGCCTCTTCCTTGGCCGCCGGATAGGCAATGCACTGATCCAGACACATGATGATGTCCGAATCTAAGGTGATCTGAATGTCGATCGACTTTTCCGGTGTCAGCAGATGCCGGGACCCGTCGATGTGGGACTGAAAAGTGGCGCCGTCTTCGCTCATCTTCAACAGTTTGGCCAGGGAGAAGATCTGGAAACCGCCGCTGTCGGTCAGGATCGGGCCGTGCCAGTGCATAAACCGGTGCAGCCCGCCAAAGGGTTCGATGACCTCACAGCCGGGCCGCAGGCACAGGTGATAGGTATTGCCGAGAATGATCTGGGCGCCGGCCTGGAGGAGATCCTCCGGCGTCAGGGCCTTGACCGTCCCCAGGGTTCCCACCGGCATGAAAACGGGGGTTTTGACCTCACCATGGGCGGTTTGAAAAGCGCCGCAGCGAGCGGCGGTTTCGGTGGATTGGGCACTCAGTTCAAAGGAGAGCGTCATGGTCTGTTGTCCGGTCCTGGCATAGGGTTGACTTCATGCGATCAGCATGCCATCGCCGTAGCTGAAAAAACGATAGCGCTGGCGGATCGCCTCACGGTAAGCCGCCAGGATGGCCTCCCGTCCCGCAAAGGCCGATACCAGCATCAGCAGGGTCGACTGCGGCAGGTGAAAATTGGTGATCATGGCATCCACCAGGCCAAAGCGATAGCCGGGATAGATATAAAGGTCGTTTTGGCCTTCCATGGCCTGGAGCCGGCCATCCGGTCCGGCGGCGTATTCCAGGGTACGCACGCTGGTGGTCCCCACGGCCACGATTCGCCCTCCCCGGGCCTTGTGGTGATTTATGGCTGCGGCGACAGTCGGGGTAACGGTGAAACGTTCGGCATGCATGGCGTGATCGCGGATATCGGTCACCCGGACCGGCAGGAAGGTGCCGTGGCCCACGTGCAGGGTGAGCGCCATTACGGGGATCCCCCGGGCCTCAAGGGCCTGCATGAGCTGGGGCGTGAAGTGCAGGCCGGCGGTGGGGGCGGCCACAGCCCCTTTTTCGGTGGCATAGACGGTCTGGTAGTCATGGCGGTCATGCGGGTTTTCCGCGGGTGCAGCACGTTTGATATAGGGCGGCAGCGGTACGATACCAATCCGTTCCAAGGTTGCTTCGAAGGAATGGGGGCCGGTGAATTGTAGGGTATGGATGTCGCCCCGGGTCGCCATGATTTCGGCGGAAAGGTCGTCGCCAAAATGAAGGCGGACGCCGGGCTTGGGTTTTTTGGAGGCTTTGATCAGGCAGTCGCTGGTGAAAGCACCCCCGGCGCTTAGCCGCTGCAGGCCGCCGGCGTAATCCAGAATGAGCACTTCCACCTGGCCGCCGGTTGACTTATGTCCCAAAAGACGGGCCGGCACCACCCGGGTGTTGTTCACCACGAGGAGATCGCGGGGTGTCAGGAGGTCCGGCAGGTCATGGAATTGATGATGACGAACAGCACCGGTCCGGCGGTTCATGACCATCAGCCGGGCCTGATCGCGCTCCGGGGCCGGGGTCTGGGCAATCCGTTCTTCCGGCAGGACGTAGTCGTAGTCATCCAGGGAATACATCGATGGTCATCCCGCCTTGCCGATATATGCCAGGGCCAGCCCACCCAGCATGAGCGCCAGGCCGAACCGCCGGAGGGCATCATCGGACATCTCCTGGATTTGAAGCATCCAGCGTTTCATTTTTTCAGGAAAGGCAAAATACGGGAGACCTTCAATGATCATCACCATACCCAGCACGCAAATAAAAAACTTCATGGACCCCTGCTTCCCGTCAGGCATTACCGTCGTTTCGTCTTTGGGGGGTGGAATATAGACTGCCGGGCGCGGTCTTGTCAAAAAGAAACCCCGGTGCAACACCGTGGCCGGAAGGAGAAATCCCAGATTTTCAGGGATGGATTGATAGATCGGAGGGAATCGGCTAAGCTGAAACACCTTTGAACCAACATGGCCGCCATCCTTGCGCCGTGTATGTCATTTTCGAAATCAGGGAGTGCTCGTGGCTTCTTCCCCCAACGGCCGGCGCAATCGCTGGCAAATTCAAGATACAGCGGATGCGGTGCGGTTTCTTGGCAAAAAAGCACGCAATGCCTTCAAGGCCTGTCGACGACCGCATATTCTCGTCATTGGTGCCCGGGACCACATGACCGCAGCGGTTTGTGAGGATCTCGTCCGGCATGGTATGGTGCCGGTCGCGCTGCGCCTGGAGGACTTTCTGACGGACGGCCCGCCGAACCCGGAGCGTTTCGCCTGCGTCATCTGCACCTATACCGATATCCGTCGCACCACGGCGGTGGCCCGGGGTGTTCTGGCCGACGCCCGTTTGCGCGATTTGACCTTTGAATATGTCACGTTCCCGGCGACAAGCTATGACACGTTGGCACGTCATCAAACCGAGCGGGCGTTGACCAAGGTCTCGCCGTTGCCGACCTACCCCGTGGATGTGTTTGACCTCTATGACGCGTCCCTGGAACACTTCGAGAAAAAATGCGACATCCGTGATTTTATGGATGTCTGCCAGCTGCTCAAAACGGTGATGGACAACGGGATCGCGGGCGACATTGCGGAATTCGGGGCCTATCGCGGCCACAGCGGCTATCTGATGGCGTCCCTGATGGCCGGCCTGGGGATGGACAAACGCCTGTTTCTCTTTGATACCTTCGATGCGTTTCCCGCAGAACCCCTGGGCATCGACCAATTCTGGAGCGGGTCCCACCCGGTGGATTTCGATGCGGTTCGCGCCAAATTCGACCCTTTCCCGTTCGTGTCTTTGGTCAAGGGAGATTTTACCCGCACCTTTGAGACCGCCGCCCTAAAAAAACTGGCCTTTGTCTACGTGGACTGCGATGCCTATCGATCCACGGATTACCTCATTCGCCGGATTTTCCCGGATGTTCTGGCGCCCGGCGGCATCATGGTCTTCGAAGACTACGGACATGCCCAACTCCTGGGCAACCGGGTGGCGGTGCACGATTTTTTTGACAATCGGCCGGGGTGTGTTCAATTTTTTTCGCAATTCAGTGGGTGCTATATCGTGGTCAAACTCCTGGTTTGAACCTTGCGCCAATGTCGGCACAACGATATGATAGCGAGCGTTCCCTGATAATGAAACGTTATCCGGTCGTGTGGGCGACCCGATAGGAGAACCGCCTGATGCGCATCCTTTTGCACTACCTTTTTGCCGTGAGCGTTCTCACGCTTTACGGCGGCCAGGTCTGACCGTTTCTGGAAACCCTGTCCCCCGTGACGTTGGGGACAACGTTAAGCGGTGCCTTTCTCCTGGCATTTTTACTGCGGACGCCGTTAAACCGGCGCCTGGTCCTGGCAGCCCCTATCCAGGACCGCCCCAGGCGGCAATTCATTGTCGATCTATCGCTGTGTCTGGCGGCCGGAAGCCTGGTGGGCGTATTCAATCATATCGTTCACCATTTCTACCTGATCAGCGCATTGAGTCTGCTTTCGGGCTGCCTGGTGGTGGGTTTCTTCCTGGGACTGGATATGGCCCTGGCCCGGGAGCGCGACGGCATTCAGGAAGCGCTCGAAAAACACCGAAACGTCCATCCGCCGCAAAAATATTATCCCATGACCCGCCGTTTTTCGGTGGTGGCCTTTTGCTCCAGCCTTTTTGTCTGCCTTATCCTGGCGCTGGTGATTTCCCGGGATTTTGCCTGGCTGGCGGAAGTTCAAAGCAATGCCGCCATGCTGAAGGAAGCCGAACGCACGGTCATGCTCGAAGTGGTATTCATCATGGCGGCCCTGCTCGGGATGGTGGTCAATCTGATCTTTTCCTATTCGCGCAATCTGAAGCTGCTTTTCAACAATGAAACCCGCATTCTTGAAAATGTGTCCCGGGGCGATCTTTCCCGAATGGTGCCGGTGGCCACATGGGATGAATTCGGGGTCATCGCCGGGCATACCAACACCATGATCGAGGGGCTGCGGCATCGCACCGAACTGCTCCAGGCGCTGAAGCTGGCCGATGACGTACAGAAAAGCCTGCTGCCGCGGCGGGGGATGATTTTCGAAAGGGCGGACATTGCCGGGGACAGCATATACTGCACGGAGGCCGGCGGCGATTACTACGACTATTTCCGGTTGCCGGAGGGGGGTCTGGGTGTTGTGGTCGCCGATGTTTCGGGGCACGGGGTCAGCTCCGCCCTGCACATGGCAACGGCCCGCGCCCACCTTATTGCGGGTGTCCAATCCTATGCCGGCGGCCCGCACCTGATCCAGGCGGCCAATCGGTTTTTAACCAGTGACATCCAGGACACCGGCTGGTTCATCACGCTATTCTGGCTGGAAATCGATCCGGCGCGCCGCCGACTGGCCTGGATTCGCGCCGGTCATGAGCCCGCCCTGTTTTACGACCCGGTCCGGGATCAATTCGATCGTCTTGACGGCGATGGCATGGCGCTGGGGGTCGCGTCCGACTATCGCTACCAGGCCCATGAAAAACAAGGCTGGGCCGCGGGCAGCATTATTCTCCTGAGCACCGATGGGGTGCAGGAAACCCGGAATGATAGCGGGCAAATGTTCGGGAACGCCCCGTTGCGTCAGATCATTCGCGCCCACTGCGACCAATCGGCCGCCGCCATAAAAGATGCGATATTCCAGTCCCTCGAGACGTATCGCGGTGACCGGCCGCGGGAAGACGATACGACACTGGTGGTCGTCAAACTGGATGCGGCCTGATCCACCGCGGAACCTGTCATGGGCAGGCGCTGTCCGGGCATCTTTTCGGCTGTTTCCTCGATATGCCTGGGACTCGCTGTCCATCGGTCCGGAGGCACGGCGATTTTGACAGGCTGCGTTGTCATCTCCATGATCCAACCAGGCATCGGCGTTTCGTCCGGCCGGGGGACGAATCCCAAAATCAACTTGTCAATCGCGTGGGTTTGGGTGTAGCCAATCGAGAGGGCCCAAGGGTGTTGGTCGAACGCCCCTGATGGGCCAATTTTTCCAAACCCAGATCAATGGATGATGTTTGCCGGAGACCCACATGGCTAAAAAGCGTCCACCCGTGGTGCAGCGGTCCATTTACTCGTGGATTTGGGGCCGCAATACCAAGCTGCAGCTAACAGTTCTGGCGCTGATTGCGGTGACGGTCGTGGCCCGGGTCATTCCCCTGGAAATGCAGAAACGGATCGTCAACGAAGCGATCCGGCTGCGTGAAATCGATCTGCTGATCCGCTATTGTGGCATCTATCTTGTGTCCGTGGTTCTCGCCAGCGGCCTCAAATACCTGATCACGGTATTGCAGGTCATGATCAGCCAGCGGACCCTGGCCCGAATGCGCAAAGGATTGTTTGCGCACATCATTTCCCTGCCGCTCACTTTTTTTCGCAATACCCAACCGGGGCTGGTGGTTTCCTCCCTCGTATCCGAACTGACCATACCGGCCAATTTCGTGGGCATGGCCGTCGCGATTCCGGTCATCAATCTGTTGACGTTGGTGGCGTTTGCCGTCTATCTCTTTTTTCTCAATCCATGGCTGGCCGGCCTTTCCCTGTCGATCTATCCCATTGTGGTTTTTCTCGTGCCCCTGCTTCAGCGGAAGGTCAACCAGGCCAACAAGGAGCGCGTTGATATAACACGCGATCTTTCCGACCGGATTCAGGAAACGATTTCCGGCATCCACGAAGTGCACGGCAACGCGGCCTACGATATCGAAAACCAGAAGATCGGCAGCATCACGGACCGCCTTTACCGTGTCCGCCTGCGCTGGGATTTCTTCCGGGCCAGCATCAAGGTTTCCAATAATTTTTTCATCAGTCTGGGGCCGTTTCTCATTTTTATCCTGGGGGGCTATCTCACCATCCAGGGCCAGTTGGAACTGGGGGCCCTGGTGGCCTTTCTTTCGGCCCAGGAAAAACTGTACGATCCCTGGAAGGAGTTGATCGAGTTTTACCAGGCCTACCAGGACGGCAGCGTTACCTATGATAAAACCATGCGCTATTTCGATGGCCAGCCGGAGTACGCGTTGATTCCAACCGGCCGCGAGCCCTACCGCTTGGACGGGCATGTGGAAGTGAAGAATCTGGCCTTCGTCACCAGTGACGGCATCCATCTGCTCGATCGCATCTCGCTGGAGCTCAAACCCGGCGAGCATTTGGCTCTGGTGGGATTTTCCGGCAGCGGCAAAAGCACCCTGGCCCAGTGTGTCGGCCAGCTCTATTCCTACACGGATGGGCATGTTTTGTTCGGAAATAAGGAAGTGCTTGAATTAAGCAAAAAGGACATGGCCTGGAACATGGGGTTTGTTTCCCAGACCCCGTTTATTTTTGACGGTACGATTGAAGACAACCTCCTTTATTCCTGCCGCGCGGCGCAGGATACCACCGATGCTTCCTCCGAGTGGTTCCAGCCGTCCCTGGAGGATATGATTCAAGTCCTGCACCAGACCGGGCTTTTCGTGGACACGTTGCGCTTCGGGTTGAACGCGATTCTGGATGCCAAGCGCGACAGTACGCTTGTGGCGCAATTGGTTAAAGTGCGCCAGAATTTCCGGCAGCGATTCGGTGAAACCTTGTCTGCTTACGTGGAGTTTTTTGAAGAGGATCGTTACCTCTATCATTCCAGTGTGGCGGTCAATTTGCTGTTCGGTACGTCCAACCAAGAAGAATTCAGCGGCCCGGCGCTTTCCGCGAACCGCCATTTTGTCGCGTTTTTAGAGAAGGCCGAACTCAAGCGCCCGCTGATGGAACTCGGTGCCGATCTGGCGCGTCAGACCGTCGATATTCTCGGCAACCTGCCGCCTGACAAGGTGTTTTTCGAACAGAGTCCCATCGCACCGGAGGAGCTGGATGATTTCAAGCTGTTGGCGAAACAGACCCGGCGCAAGAAACTCCACGAATTGAAGTCCGCAGAGCGGCACAAACTGCTTGACCTAGCCCTGCGCTTTGTTCCCGGGCGCCACAAAATGGTATCTTTTCCCGATCTTCTGAAGCGCCTCATTCTGGAGGGGCGATCACTTTTCAAAGACCATATCAATGGCGATTTCGCGGGGGCTTTTGCCTTCTATGACAAGGACGACTACATCTTCTCCCAGACCATCCAGAACAACATCTTTTTCGGAAAGACCACGACCACCAGCCCCAAGGCCCAGGACGCCATTGTCCAGAGCATCATCCAGCTCTTGATCGAAGAGGATCTTCTGGAGACGATTGTCGGCATCGGCATGCAGTTTCAGGTGGGGAGCAAGGGGGATAAGCTGTCCGGCGGCCAGCGCCAGAAACTGGCCATCGCCCGTGTCTTTCTTAAATCACCCCGCCTGCTCATCATGGACGAGGCTACTTCCGCGCTGGACAATAACTCCCAGGCCCGGATTCAAAACTTCCTGGAAGTACGGCTCAAGGGCAAAGCAACCGTGATCGCCGTGGTGCACCGTCTCGACATTATCCAAAAATTTGATAAAGTGGCCGTGATGAAAGCCGGCAAACTGATCGAAATGGGGGGCTACGACGAGCTCATGGCCCAAAAAGGAGTACTGTATGGACTCATCCGCGGAAAAAAATAGTTCCGGTACGGGCTGTGAATTCCAAGAAAACCTGGAAATTTTGCGGCAGATCGATTTTTTTGCAGGGCTGCCGATGGAAACCCTGAAAGTTTTTGCGTATCTCTGCGCGCGCGAGTCGTTCACGCGCGCAGAATATCTATACAGCCAGGATGACGATGACGGTCAGGCCTTTTATATCCTGAGTGGCCAGCTGCACCTGATTCACGAGGCCGAAGGCCGGGAACTGTCTGTAGGGCGCTATGGCGCCGGTGACTTTATCGGCGGGCTGTCATTACTGGGATCGACCCAGCGTCTTTTTGCGCTCAAAGCCAGCGAGGATACAGCCTGCCTGGTACTGACGCGGGAAAAATTCGCCAAGGCGATCGAACAGTTTCCGGAGCTGATCCCCAAGATCTTTAAATCGGTTGTGGATCGCATCCGCAGCTGGGATCAGGACCGCCTCTTTGAAATGACGGAAAAAGGCTTATCATTAGAAGGCGCGACCGGCATCAGCGCACTTTGAGGCGCTTTGGCCAACGGGTGGCAGCACCCTAATCTTCGCGGGCAAGGAACCGATGGGAACGATATCCTTCGCATTAAAAAACAGCCTGTCTGAACTGGATGTTCTGTGTGATCATATCAGTCAGTTCAGCCGGTCCTGCGGTGCCTCCAAACGTCAGACGTTTGAAATCAACCTGGCGTTGGATGAATTGTTTACGAATATCATTTCCCACGGCTTTGCAGACGAAGAAGAGCATCATGTGCATGTGACCTGCGTCAACGAAGACGGGGTGCTCACGATTACCATCGAGGATGACGGCATCCCTTTCAATCCGACCGGCGCCCCTCACCCGAATCTGGCGTGTGCCTTTAAAGACCGGGAGATCGGAGGCCTGGGGATTCATCTGATACGTTCCTATATGGACCGTATCGATTACACCCGCAAGGAAGGCAAGAATGTTCTTGTTTTGACCAAAACGCTTTAGATCGTTTTTGCGGGAATGGAGATGTTTCGCCGGCCCGCGTATGGCAATGATTCAAGGAGGAAAGCATGGATATTACCGAGACTAAGCATGATTATTACAGCGTGTTTAAGCTGAATGGGCGTCTGGATTCCAATACGGCCATGGGGTTTGAACAAAAGCTTTTCGAATGCATGGAAAACGGCACCCAACGGATGATTCTGGATTTCCAGGAGTTGGATTACATTTCCAGTGCCGGGCTGCGTGTCATCCTCAAGGCGACCAAAAATCTCAAAAGCGCCGAGGGGAAACTGGTGCTGTGTGCGATGCAGGACTATGTTAAAGAAGTTTTCGAAATATCCGGTTTTGATTCCTTCCTGCCCATCGAGGCCACTTTGGACGATGCGGTAAAAACGGTCTAACCTATTTTGCCGGTTCCCCGACGGCGCGTGTTTCGATCGTGTTGGCGGTCCATGCGCGGCGCGCGTCAATCGGCCTTGTCATGCCCTCCGGGCGCCATCCCGATGATGCCGCGGCGCCCCAGTTCCCGCAGGAAACGCGTCACCGCGGCTTCGGCCTCCTTGGGATGCACCTGTGTCTGGCGACAAAATTGCCGGACAATCACGCTTACCGTTTGGCTCCCATCGATCAGGTTCCAGGTGAGGCTGCCCAGTTCATCCAGTTCCAGCTGCCGTGAAGGCGGGACATATGATGCGCCACTGAAACGCTGCGCCAGTTCGGCGATCCAGGGTTTCAGGATCAGCGGGTAGCGCAGCCGGACCATACCTTCCGGCGTTTGCGACGCCTGGATGGCGTCGTTTCGCACCGGGATGCACGCCAGGGCCTCGGCCCGGGATAAAGGCGGCGGAGCGTTTATTTTTCTAAACAGAGCCATAGGATGTGCATATTCCGTCAAAGGTGTCGAAGGTGTCGATTGCCTGGGCCTGCACCGCCAAAATGCGATTGGTATCAGAGCGGTGCCAGATCCGCAAGGCGTGGCCCGGCTGCTGCGCAAGGCGTGCGAAAAAGCGCTGCAGACGGTGTCGGTAGCCCTTTGCCTGCCACTGCCACTCCATGCCACCCTCGACGGGGCGGCCGTCTTCGAGGATGACCGCCGGAGGGAGCAAGCCATTTTTTCGGGCAACATTTGATAGGGTGTTGCCACACCGGTCAAGGATGACATCGGCCGGACTCCAGCGCCACAGGGTGACGCCTTCCCGTGAACGCCTGAAAACAAGTTCGAAGCGGCCGGCATCAAACTGGAAACGGGTGAGCGTAAATTTTTCCGGCAAGGTCGCTTGAATATCATACACCGCAACGGTGGGGCCGGATCCGGACGCGTGGTCTTTAAAGGACGCCAGCACGTCTGGAATGGCCGCCAGGCGGTGATCCCCATGATCATAGAACTGGATCAGGGTGGCTTTGCGGCAATCCCGGCAATAAAGTAAAAGACCCCGGCCGCCGACCTGGTCGCCCTGCCAGGTAAAGGGCTGGACGTCCATCCTTGTGGAAAAAGTCGGCCATTCGGGGGGCAGCGACGTCAATCTCAGGGGGGGCGTTGATCGGTTCCGGCCCGACCGGGCCAATGCTTTGAAATGGCGTTTGAAAGTGAAGCGGCCCTGGATCGTGGCGGTTTTCATTTCCAGCACAGGGCGGTACCGGTGTTCCAGCAGGGCATAGCCGTCGCCGAGGTGGCCGGTTTCCCATTCCGCTGGAATCGTCAATTGAATGCCTGCCCAGGCAAAGGGCTTGGTGTCCTGGCCGCGGATGGTCATCGTCGGATCGGACTCCGGAAAACAGGGGGGCCGCAACGAAAAGAGGACGTCATAAGGATCGTCGTGTCCCCTATTGGGGGATGAACTGTTTCCAGTCCTCGCCGGTCATGGATTTTAGGGGCGGGTGCGGCACCGTTTCCGGCTCGCGCTGCTGTGGGGTGGCAGCGCGAGAGCATTGGCGCTCTTCATCCACGCCATTGGCGAGAGTGAGCTTAACGGCGTTACCGAATTTTTCTTCGGTGTCCCGGCTGTTGTGGCTCAGATGCAGCGTGATCTGGTTGCCATCGGCATCGATGAAAGACCATTTCCATTCGATGACGATATGAAAGGGATCCCCATCGTAGTCGGTTGGCTTCCCAAAGCGGCGCTCGACGCGGGCTAAAAGGGCATCATAAAACGACCGGCTGGCATCGGCGTATTTCAGTTTGATGCGCGCGATGCGGCCGGGTTGGGCGCAGGTTCCGTAAGCAATCAGGCCGCTTTTAAACCCGGCCAGGGGTTTGATTTCCACCTCCTGCAGATACTCCTGGTAACGCAGGGGAAGGCGGGTATCCATCTGGAGGCGATCGCTGAATTCGGCAACATTTTGTCCGATAACGAACCCGGCCACTCCATGGGGAACATCGCCGGCCTGAATCGGGGCGGCGCTCCATAGGGCTAAAAAGGCAGCGATGGCTGACAGGTACTTCATAGCGCATCCTTTCCATCGGGCGGTTTTTGACGAGGCCGAGAACACGCGGGCCCCCCACCGCCGATATTCTTAATATGCCAATCGCCCCAGCGATTTCAAGATCAGCGTGAACCCCATGGCGAACATGCCGGTCAAACCCATGCCGCAGGAAAAGCCGGCCAGCAGTACGGGTGCATACTGGCGCCACATGGCCCCGTAGCGTTTGAGAAAAAAGAATCGCCCCAGCATGGCGCCGATCAGTTCCAAAATTAATCCATGGGGGGCACTCTGCCCCAACCCTCGCACCACGCCGTAAATCAGCAGAATCGGAAGCCCTAGCAAGGTCAGCACCATGTAGGCAATCAGCCCGAAACCGAATCCCGACAGGAGGGACGAGGCGCTGAGGGCCTGGAAGAACAGCGAATTGCCCTCAATGGTGGAGGTCTGCATGAGCAGGGTGTTCAGGGCCTGGAGGTGCCAGAGCTCCTGGGCATAAGGGTAGCTGCTGGAAGGAATCGGGGCCAGGCGCCAGATAAACTGGGAAAAAAGCAGGCTGGCCGTCATGACCACCGGAAAGACCACGATCTCGGCCTTGATGATGCCCCGGATACTGGTGCCGGTCAGCTCGATCTGCCGGAAATTGACGGTGGCTTCGCCGTAGTTGTGGATGGGGATAGGGGCATACCAGATTTCAATGCCCTGGTAGCCGAAAAATTTGGCCCCGGCGATAAAGCTGGCTTCCCGGATCAGCGGCAGGCTGACAAACTGGCCGGCAATGCCTTCCATGCGGGCCGTGATGTAGGACACGATGGGGGTATAAACAAAGCCGTAGGCGATAAAAAAGATCCAGGGGAACGTCGGCACCAGCCACACGCACAGGCCGACGTAAGCCAGGGTGGAAAACACATAGATGCCGATGGAGATCCAGAAATTGAAATCCCCCCGGCCGGGCGGCGGGTGGAAGAGATTTTTCAGACTGCCCCGGCTGCCGGCGGCCTGTTGCCGGAACGATCGGATGACGTGCCAAATGCCGATGGCCGCGATGGCCAGCCCCAGCCCGATGCCGAAGCTCATGTAAAAATCGAAATTATTGGCAAAGATGGTATCCACCGTGCCCATGCCCGGGTGCCAGCGGTGCAGGATGCCGTGCTCGTAGAGGATCGGATTGGCAATGACGGTGATGATCAGGCCTACCAACCCACCCATGACCGCCCAGAACGGCAGCACCATGCCGATGAACACCAGGCCCAGGTCCAGTTGGATACCGGTGGCGACGGCCGGCAGGACATTTTCGGTGTGGCGGGTCAACTCGATCCAGGGGATCGGTATCAGCCGGATCGGTTGGGTAAACAGGAGATCGGAGACCGTGGGCAGCAGCACATAGACGCTGCCGAACAGCAGTCCGATCATGCCGCCGATGGAAAAAACCCGCCATTTCCAGCCCGTTTTGCGGTCTTCGGTGGACTCGGCCAGCGCCATGGTGCCCAAGGCCCCCACAGGTGCCATGGGAAAGGGCAGTTTTTCAACGTCCGATGTGATGCGGTAGAGGGCGTAGCCCAGACCGAACTGATCGATGCGCTGAATGATCTGGGCCCCCACCAGGAGAAGAATCGGAATCAGCCAGTCGCGATGGAAAAAGGTCCGCTCGATCAGGGATTCCGAATCCATGGCCGGTGCGATCCAGGTGGGGATGAACTCGGTCAGTCCCAGCATGCGGGCGGCGTCGGATTGAACGAGATACTGGTTCCAGAGCAGCCCCTGAAAAGGGGAGGCCAGGGCGGCGCCGGCCATGTAATAGAGCAGAAAAATTTCCTGCTGCTTGAGTTCCGTATAAGACCGTTTGGCAATTTCAGCGAAGAGAATAATCGTGACCCAGCGGGCGGCCGGCCCGATACCGGTGCCGATCACGAGTTGAAGATACATACTGCCCGGCATCATGAGAAAGCCGATGAAGATCGCCCCCACGACGGTTTTCCAGTCGAAGCCCTCCTCAAAATGCGTGGGGGGCTTGAGCAGATCGCGATATTCTTGCAGTTCTTTATCTTCGTACATCGTTATTATCCACGCCGCTTACGAGGGCAGCACCTGGTAGCTGGCATCCGAAAACAGACCGGCGAGTGCCCACAGGCCGCCCATCAGGAAGTCGCCGATAATCAGGCCGATGAAAAGATAGCGGACCTTCTTGAACAAACCGACCCCGCCATACCGCATGCACAGCGCATTGCAGAGCCAGCCGATGAAGAAGCTGAACCATAGGATGCGCATGGCGGAACTGTAACAGGTCAGGTAACCGATGGGGTGCAGCGGCCACCAGTAAAAGCGGTGGTAGCCGATGATCAGGAGCAGCATGACGGCCGCCCCCGCCAACGCGAAGGTTCGGACCCATGCGCTTGTTTCCGGCGGCGTTTCAATCAACGCCACCACGTTTTCATAGGTATGCAGGGTGGTGCCGCTGGCCCAGTCCAGACCGAGTTCGCGGATGCCGTATTTATAACATAAGGCCAGCATGGCCGTGAAAGAGACGACCACGCCGAGCAGGAGTGCAACCGAAATCGCTGACACCATCAGGCGACGCTGTTTAATTTTTTCGGTGATCCGGCTGGCATGCACCAAGGACGGCATGAGGGATTCACGCAGATCAAGAAAAAGCGCTTTCTGGATGATACCGGCGATAAAAATACCAGCGGCGGAAAAGATCCCCGGTCCGAAAATGGCCACGACACCATCGAGGGGGGCGGCGGTCAAGGTGAAATAGGCCAGCCCGCCCTGGGTGATAATGCGGCTAGCCACCAGCATGATCATTAAAAAGGCGCTCACCACCAGAGCGGATACCCACCACCCGACACCTATGAGGTGCAGCCAGGCGATCAGGATCAGTGTTCCGCCCATAAACCCCCAGGCCGCCAGGCGCGTGGAGAACCATGCGGCGTTTGACGGTCGGGCGGGAACCAGGCCGAAGGCCTGGCGTGAGACATCCATCAGGTGGTCGCGGGCCAGCCATATAATAAAAATGAAGAAAATGCCGTAGGCCCCGATCATCTGCATTTCTTCCGGTCGGGAAAGGGTGGGGCCGAAGGTGATGCCCAGGGCCGCGGCCGGGATATTGTAGCCCATGACGGCCAAAAGGCCGAAAAGCAGGCTTCCCAGCAAAAAAAAGACCCAGAAGGAAAAGGATATCTGTCGCGTGGTCAGAAAGGCGAAGCCGATAAAGGCGGGATAGATATAGATTTTCAGTTTGTAGAAACCGGAAAACAAACCGAATTTTGGAAAGTAGGCGCCGGCCAGAATGAGGGTGGGCACCTGGGGAACGCCTGGGAAATAAAAATTCAAGCCGTTCAGCAGGTGCAGGGTGATCGGTATCAGCAGCCCCACCAGCATGAAACGGTTCAGCAGGAACTGCCCGAATGCGCCTTGGGAATAGGCCTCTTCCATCAGCAACGGAACCCGCAGGAGCGGAAAATTCATGCGCTCGTTGCGCAGCCATTGCTGGCTGAGAAGGTTGACCAGGCAGATCATGACAAAATAGCACAAGGCTACAAAGAGCCCCCAGGTGAGTAGCGAAGGGAGCCAGACCGCCCATGGGATGGCCTGGACCACCGCGACCCACCCTAGTCGTCGGCCCCCCGGGAGCCCC
The DNA here is from genome assembly GCA_020444045.1 of Deltaproteobacteria bacterium. Lineage (GTDB taxonomy): Bacteria > Desulfobacterota > Desulfobacteria > Desulfobacterales > UBA5852 > JABZFP01. The sequence goes on along the minus strand of JAHLLS010000001.1, from coordinate 67,439 downwards.
TCGTAAATGGCGGCTACGGCCTCCTGACTGCGGGGGAACCAGTTGGCCGGGAGCAGTGGGGTGAGAATTTCGGCCCATCGGTTTTCGGGTGTTGCAAAATGGAAGGGGGCGGTCAGATTGATGAAGAAGGTGCGCACCAACCCGGTATAGGCAATCCCCGACACGAGCACCATCAGAATCCAGATAAACAGGAGCTCCTTGCCGTTCAACCAGGGGGGGCGTTTGAACAGGCGTCCGCCGCCGGCCATGATCAGTGCAAGCCAGAAAAAAATGAAAAACGGCGCCAGGGGGAAGTGCCCCCCTCCGAGCGGCGTGGCCTGCCGGAAGGCATTATTGAAAGGGGTCAGCGCACAGATGCCGACCGCCAGAAGAAGTCCCAGAAAAACGGCGCGCGGTCGCAGCGTTGATGGGGATGTGGGCGGTACCTGGTTTTCCATCGGCATTCCGGTTCAGCAGGTTCGTTCGGTTGAAGGCGCCCTTCAAGTGGCCGTGGGCGCGGCGGCTGTTTCCAGTATCTTTTCATAGTGGGCCAGCGTCCACCCATCCATGGATCGCCAGATTAGCAGTTGTTTGCGCAGATCATTGACGAAGGCTTTGTTGATGCGTCCCCAGGCATTGACTTCGCCGGCTTTGCGCGTCAGGCGTGTGTGGATTTCCAGAAACCCGGCTTCGTCTTCAGCCGGACAGAAAAAGATATCGACATCCTGCATAATGCCGAAATCAAAGGGTGCCAGCCAGACACGTGATGACAGTTTAAAGCAAGCGGGGGCGCGATCTTGCGGCGTTTCCGCCGGAGCGCCGTCAATAGCGCCGGCATCAAAATCAAACGCTATCTCACCGGTCGAGAAAAGTCCATGGGAAACGTCCTGGTGGCTGGTGAAATGGCTCAGCAGGAATCCCCCCAGGCTTTTCTGTTCGTCCCTTTTGACCAGAAAGGGTAGGGTGATATCCAGCTGGCTCTGTTTCGCGTCAGGCATGCGCCAGGAACGATTGACATCCGGAATGGCAATATTGGCAGCCACGCGAGACGGATAAATGACAGAGATCAACACCACCAGAATAACCAGTACCATGGCGGCCACACCGGCCAGCGAGGAGTAGTTGACGGTGATCCCGGACCACAGCGCCGTGCCGGCAAACAGCTTGGCGGCCGCCTGGGCTACCAGATACCCTAATACGACGCTCAGCACGGCGAAGGCCATGGCTTCGGCAATAAACAGAAAGGCCACGTGGGAAGGGGCCAGCCCTACGGATGTATAGATGCCGATTTCCCGGCGACGTTCATAGACGCTGCCGATCATGGTATTCAAAACAATAAAAATGGAGATCACGAGGGGGATGAAAATATTCGGAACTCCGCTGTATTGAATGCTGTCGCTGGAATGGTAAAGAAAAGTCCCGCCCACCTCGCCGCTGAAGAGCTCCAGCCCAAACCGGTCGGCCAGATTCTGGGCGGCTTCGCGGGTATCGATGTCGGCTGGCGGTATAATGGCGACACCTTTCAGGCGGCCACCGATGGCCTGCAAGGCGCGGTAGGGCATGTAAACGGTCAGATCACCGGCCGTGTGCTGGTAGCGGCTTTGAAAGGCCTCCACATCGTCGCCGGATTCGAGGGCCTCCATCTCGATTTCCGTCAATTCGGTGGAGACCTCGCTGGGAAAGGTCACCGGGGTCAGCGGTTCGCCATCCAGATCCGTGTGGGCGTCCAGGCGGTTGCCGTCAAAGACACCGATCACTTTGTAGCGGGTGCCCCACACCTGCACTTCCGTCTGGTCGAGTCGGTCAAGGGGAACGCCAAGATTGTCGGCCATGCGGCGTGAGATGATGACCGCGGGGTCGATATCGTTTTCAAACCATCGCCCCGCCACAAGCAGGCGATCCAGGCCGGTAAGCTGCCCCTCTTGGGCCGAAAGGCCTACCAATCCCTGGGCTTCAAACGTCTGCGGGCCGAAAACCACCGGGATGCGCGTGACACGGGTGCGGTCCTCATTTTCGAGCCAGACCCGCGGCCCAACCGTGGCCTGGTCAAAGGCGTTGGCCAGGGTGCCCAGCGCTTCCGCCGGCAGATTCTGCCAGTTGGGCGTTTTCAGGAAAAAGCCATGGTAGGGCACTTCCGTCCGAAACATGATGCGTGCATGCAGGCGGGAGGATTTAACGGACGTAAAGCTCATGATCGTAAAGGTCAGGATGATCAGCGTGGTGCAGGTCAGTGCTGTTCGCAGCCGGCGTCGCTTCAGATTACTGACACCCAGAAAGAAAGAGGCGACAAAGGCCTTCCAGCGGCTGATTTCTTGGGCACTTTTGCGGGAAGCCCGATTCTGCAGCTGGGCCATCTCTTCCTCGAAGCGAAAGAAAATGATCAGGGTCACGATGAGGGACAGCCCCATGATGAAAAACGCCAGGATCACCACGGTCGGGCTGTAGGCCAGATCAAAGGCCGGATGGACATTGTAGATGATGGTGATGAGCAGCAGCAGGATCGAGGTGAAGGCGATGATGCGTTTGTGAATATTGCGATAGCCGAAAAGCAGGCGTTCGGCACAGAAGGCAAACGGCACGAAGAGGGCGATATAAAACAACACGCCGAAGAGAACGTCCTTCTGGGTCTGTTCCACCTGATTGTAAACCCGGATGGCCAGCGCCCAGGAGCGGGTGGCCGCCGCCATAAAGCGGTCATAGGTTTTTCCGGCCAGAGCCTGCCGGGCCTGTTCCAGGGCCTCCCGGCCTTCGGCTTCGATCGTGAGCAGGCGCTCATTGTGGATGCCGTTTTCCTCGAGGCTTTGCAACCGGGGTTCCAGCAGGCGCCACATGTCTTGTGCGACCCGATATTCGGTATGGTAAAGCCTTGGCCAGTCATCGACGAGATAGCCGATGCCCTCGGGGCGGCGCTCCGTGGCTCCCGTGAGGATCATTTTTTTATTCAGGACCGAGTCGGACAACGTCAATTTGAAACGTGTCTCCGGCGTCATAAACAGACTCTCGATGGTGGATTCGCGGGTGTCGATCCGGCTCCACCAGTAGCGCAGCGGCGGGGATTCAAGGCGGGCGTCCAACAGGTCGATCTTGGTCATGTAACGAAAACTGCGCGGTTCCAGCAGGCTGAAGAAAGTGGTCTGGCGGCAGGCAAACATGATGAGATCCGTTTCCATCTGGTTGCGCTGCATTTTGACGCGATAGGCGTCTTTGCCGGTCTGCCTTTTATCGATGGCCCACAGGGTCTGGCCGCTGGCGGGATCGAAACGGTAGCCTTCCAGAATCACCTTGTCGAAAACCAGTTTTTTGTCCGATATGCCGTGGAGTTGGAAACGGCCCATGGGGTCGACCATGACGTGATAAGCTGCCGGCCCCTGAAAGGCCAGGATCATGGTGCCCGGTGCGGGCTGTTCGGCAAAGAGCTCTCCCTGGCGGATGAATTTGGCACGTCCGGACAGGGTGGACAACCCGTCCCGCGGATACTCGCCTGAAGCGAGGGGCCGGTTTTCGGCCAGGCGATGAATCAGTCCGGATACCAGTTGCCCCTGCTGCCGGGCATAATGCCAGTCGATCTTTTCGACCGTATCGGAAGGTGTTCCCCAGTAGTCGCGCACGTCATGCGTGGTAGCCAGCGTGAGGCCGATAAAGCCGGCCAGGGCACTGACTTCGCCCCCCATCTGGGGCTGGTCGGGAAGATAGCTCTGCCAGGATTTCAAACGGCTGGGTCGCAGGCTGTCCTTGAAAACAGGCGGCAGGCCAAGTTCGGCTTCGACGGTGGCCGCTGTTTCGCGGAGGATTTCCTCGATGGTGCTGTAGGGGGATATACGCGCGCTGGCCCGGTGTGGGCGCAGGCTGTAAAGCCACCCCTGGTTGAAGGCCCCGACACCGTCCCCGTGACTTGACAGGTGAAGGGAAATGACGGCCGCTATTTCGTGGTCGCGCACCACGCGCCGGAACGCCATGGCCTCTTTGAGAAGCGTTAACTGCTGCCGTGTGTCTTGGGCAATGGCTTTGCTGACGGCGCGGGTTTCAGGGATCAGGCGCGCGATCATCTTGGCCTGCGAATCGGTGAGTTGTTTGAAATCCGTTTTCCAACTCAACTCCCGCAGAAGTTGCCGTTGTTGTGCCAGTTCCCTAATCGTGTCTTGGTCGTCAACGCTATTTGCCTGCAGGCGAAGTCGCATGAGCCGGCGGGAAACCTGATCGACCTCGGTTTTAATGGCGTCAAGGAGCGCTTTGATTAGTCCGGCATCCGGGGTCTCTGCTGTCACGGCGGTCATTTTTAAGCCCTTGGAGACCTTTTGTGCCAATTTGAGGTCATCGGACAGCATTTTTCGTTTAAGGATGAATTCCTTGGACTTGGCATGGATACTCCACACGGCCTCACGCATGCCGGACAGGGTTTGGGCATGGCCGGCCGTCGCCAGCAGCAGGATCGAGCGTTGCGGGGGATGGTTGCGGAGGTAGCGAGCCAGTTCCAGCAATGCGCCGATACCCATGGCTTCATCGGCACCGGGAGCCCGGCCGGTCACACGGGCCGTGCTGTCATAAAACGCCTCCACGACCAAAAGTTCCTGGCGCAGGGTGTCATCGGTGCCGGGAACCAGGCAGAAGACGTTGGCGGCCAGGACATTCTGCCAGGCGATTTGTGATGTCAGTCGGGCCTGGGGCGCAAGTGTTTCGCGGGTCAGGCCCTGGGGACGGTCGACATGCTTCTCGAGCGCCTCGACGGGCACCCAGAAACGTGGAAAATCGATAGGGGATAATTCGAATTTGTCCTGAAACAAGGGACGCCGTGTATGTCCGCGGTCGATATAGATCAGGGCCTGGGCGCCCAGGTTGGCGGCATTCAGCCAGTTTTTGCCGGAGGTCATTTCCATCAGGACAATGGCGCCGGACACGTCCAGCCCGTTGAAATCGGATAGTTCCCCCTGTCCGGCATAAATCAGCGGACCTGTGACGCCTGCTGCGGGCAGGGTTCCGGGGGAGATGCTGTTGGCCAAAAGCGGGTGGACGGCCAGGGGAGGGCCTTCCGGGCTAAGCCGTAATGTGCTTTCCGTGTGTTTTCGAATCGGAACCGTCAGACGGAAACGCCCGACGGTTTCATATCCCTGCTGGGTGAAGGTATTCTGGATATAATCGGCGGCCTGACGGGCGCCCTCGCTGCCGGTGCTGCGGTCCCCGTAGGCGGACAGCACCTGGATGTCATGCTCCAGCGTCGTCGTTGCGGCACTGCCGGCACTGCTGAACAGGCTCCAGGCCATGATGAAGGCCAGGAGGGCGCAGGCCCGGCTGCGGTCCGGACGCCCAGCCCACCTAGGCATTCTTGCCTCGGGAACGCGTAGCAGGAGGTTGGCGAGCCTGTGATGGCGGATCGGGATGGGCATGGGGTCAGGCCTCGGCGCGGGCATCGATGCGGCCCACGGAAATGGTCAGTTCTTCGCGGCTTTCGATTTTGTCGATTCGGCCGTCGCGGATCCAGACCACCTGGTCCGAGACGTTGAGCATTTTGATGTCATGGGTGGCGGAGATGATCGTGACGCCGCGTTCCTTGCTCATATTTTTCAACAGGGTGATGATCTCTTCCCCGGTTGACAGGTCAAGATTGCCGGTGGGTTCGTCCGCCAGGATGATCGCCGGATCATTGGCCAGGGCGCGTGCGATGGCCACCCGCTGCTGCTGGCCACCAGACAACTCAGACGGCTTGTGTTGAAAACGATCGGCCAGGCCGACCAGCTGGAGCAATTCCATGCCTTTCTCGACGGCGGTTTCGTTGCGCACCCCGGCAAAGGTCATGGGCAGCGTGACGTTTTCCAGTGCCGTCATGACCTGAATGATATTGAACGTCTGGAAGATATACCCGATTTTGCGGCAGCGCAGCCAGGCCAGTTCATAGGCATCGAGTTGGGCGATATCCACCTCGTCGATAAAGACCTTGCCGGTGGAGGGCTTGTCCAGCCCGCCGATCATGTTGAAAAGGGTGCTTTTGCCGGAACCGGAAGGCCCCATGATGGAAACATACTGACCGGCCGCTATTTCGAGATCGATCCCCTTGAGGGCCTGGACATCGATTTTGCCCAGCTGGAATGTTTTGGTGACATTCGCGACCCGTACGATATTTTTCACGCTGGCCATGGTGGTCCTTCCCGAAACCGGGGTGGGTGGTGGCCCCCGGTGGTCCAATTCATAGTGCCCGCGGCGGTTGTCAGTGCTCGGCGCGCATGGCTTCCACCGGCTGCATGCGGGCGGCGACAAAAGCGGGGTATAGGACGCCCAGAACACTCAGCAGGCATCCCACGCCCGTGGCGATGGCGACGGACAGCAGGATGTCGCCGGGAACCGGTGTTGTGACCGCCAGTGCGCCGAAGCGGGCGGCGTTGCTCAAAAGGGCGAACAGGGCGCCTGCCAACGCCCCCAGGCCGGCACCGACCAATCCCTGCATACTGGCCTCCAGCAGAAACAACCGCAAAACAAATCGATCCAGCGCTCCCAGGCATTTCATGGTCCCGATTTCACGGAAACGTTCGGTGACGGCCATCAACTGGGCATTGACGATGCCGACCACACAGACCAGCAGCGACAGGATGACGATCCAGCGCTGTTTGGGGCTGCTGTCGGCCCGCGTGTCCTCGGGCTGAAGATCGTAGCCGGAGCGGATCAGCGCCTGCCGAAGCGCCGGGTCGCCGGTGGAAAGCAGCCCGTTGGCCACATTCGTGTTGACCGATACAAAGCTTAAAAAAGAAACCGCCAGCACGAGACTCATGGTGGTGATCAGGGAACGGAAAAAGCGCACCCGGATGCTGTTGAAGGCGATGGCTATCGATTTTCCCCAGGGGAGAACGACTTGCCGATGGATCTGGAGCGATTCGGTTGCCGGGGGTGTCGGTGTGACGGTCGCTGTCATATCGCTGGGCAAACTCCGTTTTGGTTCGTATGCGCCGCGGTCATTTCAAGAGAGGTCAACCGGTGTCTATGTGCCGCAATCCTTGCGGTAACGCTGGGCTTTGCGGCAGTGGTCGTCCCAATCGGTCTTAATCTTGTTCGCCCGCACCCGATTGAAGCGCACCGGCATGAGCCGCACACCGATGCCGTAGTGGCGCAACTGGCCGGCGGTGAACATTTCAGCCGTGACCGGCGGTGCGTCGCGGCTGGCTCGGTGCCAGGCGGTAACGTAATCGTGCCAGTCGTCGATCTTCTTCATATAAATAGTCATGTTTACAGGGTTGCCAATGGCCAAGCGGTCGTTGCAGCCCTCGTACATATGAAAATCGGGCACGTAGATGTAGTTCAAATCGAGCGTCGACAGGTCGGGCAGCGGGCTTTCGAAAAGGAGGTCCGGACGGCAGCGCAGGACCGCGTCATAGCGAATGCCGTTTTCCCTTTCATAGGCTTGCCGCAGCCGGTCGCACATCTTCAGGCCATGCAGTTGCTGCAGGTAGCGCTGCAGACCGACTTTCAGCAGACAGTCGGTGCCGTTTCGCAGGCGGCCCTCATCCAGGCGGCGGTCCGGGACCGCCGTTAGAACAGTTGGATTTAGAAGGGATGCGAGGCCTGCGTATTCATCATCCGGAACATACATGAAAAGATCGAAATGGCCAAGCGGGTCGAACAGTTTTTCCTGAAGATTGCGGTAGGTCCGGTCCAGGCCGCAGCAGCGTCCCGACAGGCAGACCGCAACGCGAGGGGGCCGGTGCAGCGATCGGGCCGGCCGGGGCGCTGTCGCCTCGAGGCGGCGATGCTTCACCAGCGGATGGTCGGCATGCCAATGCCGGTCAATCCAGGACGGTGATAGCCGGTAGGAACGATCCTTTTTGCGGGGCTGGCCCGGTGCCGGTAGCGGTGTGTTGGGGGAAGTCGTATTCAGGGCCGTGCGGAGATCGGGTTTGAGCGCGTCGGCCAGAAAGGTCGTGGGGATGTTCCAGTATTTTTTGCGTTGGGCATAGCCTTTGCGCCGGGCATTGGTGGTGGTGACCAGATTGTACTGGATCCGATAGGGGTGGTAAAGCAGGCTCGTCATATGGTTGATGATGTGCTGGGAGTAGAGCCATGATTCACTGTCAAATCCGGTATAATAAGGGAGCAGAAACGAGAGGGTTTCACGGTGAAAGGCGTTGAACAGCGCGTCGATATTGTGTCCGAGGTTGACGGCCTGCCCTTTTTCGCAATGCTGCCAGTCGTAACGGCTGTACCCGACGGCGGGTTCCCATTCCAGCAAAAAGCGTTCGAAGGTCCGGAAGGGATTGCCGGTCAGCGGGATGTCGAGTTGGCGGGCCAGGGCCTTATCTTCCCGCAGGATGCAGTCGTCATCCATGAAAATATAGTAGAGATAGTCGTTGCCGGTGGCCTTGCTGTGCTGCAGCGCTTCCCACAGCAGACGGTTGCGGCCTTCGTTCCAGCTGACGCCCGGGGCGAAAATCACATCGTCTCCCGGGGAGGGATCCTGCCAGTGGAGCACGATCCGGTCGCAGCTTTCATGGGGGATTTCAGGATAGGGTATGCCGGATGCCGACTGGATCAGGTAGATAAAGGGTTTCATCCGGTCAGGTCCGATCGAGAGCGGCCACGTCTTCCAGCCAGGCCGAGAGCAGGGTAAGCTCCGCTTTTTTTACGATGCCGTGGCGGGCCAGGTGGCCGTAGACAAGGGTGAGATTATCGCTGATGGACGCGTCCGACTGAACGCTTTCATTCACCAGGTCCATGATTCGTTCGACGTCCGTGTACAGGGGCAGCTCGGAGGCGAAGTCGGCCAGCAGGTCATGGGCATTGCGCTCCTGTCGCACGGTGGGCCCCAGGAAACCCAGGCGGTAGCCGGCGGCCCACAGGATGGGCTGCGCCACATAGCTGCGCAGGATATCGGTTACCCGGAAGTTAACGTAGGCCGGCAAATACATCAACGGCAGGAGCTCACGCCGGAAAGCCGTGTTTTGTGAGTTGAACGGCGAAAAGGTCCGGGGCGGCAGCACCACAGGCGTCCGCCGGGTAAACCGGCAGGGCGTGTTGGACGTCAGGCGGTAGATGGCGTCCACATCCGGATCGTCGTCGGCCAGGGCTTGCCAGATGCCGATCCGGGTGGATTGGGGCGTCAGGGCCGCTGGATCAAGGGTGGACGCCGGGGCCGTAATGCGGGTTAGCGGAAAGCCCCGGGGCCAGATGGGCTGGCGGGTAAAGAGGCTGTAAATGTTGACGATGTCGCAGCCCTCCGGAATGTGGTCATAGCAGCCCGCCATGGCCGGGAACTGCCAATTGGTTTCCGGGAGGTTGTCGTCGTCGCTTTCGGCCAGCAGCGCGGCGCCTTCGCGGGCGGCCAGCAGGTAACCGATCATCTTGCGGGCGTAATGATTCCAGGGCAAATGCTGAACGATTTTATACGGCAACGCTTTTTGCATTTCGACGGAAACATAGGTTACCGCTGGACAGTGCCAGTCCGGCGGGGTTTTGACATCGCCGACAACCAGCACCTCCCAGTCGGGCAGGGCCGCAAACTGGGCAATGGCCGCTGTGGGCGGGTTGATGGAGGTCATAATAACGGTCTTTTTCATCATGTCGGCAGATCTCGCATATCGGTCATGTGCCACCGGGCCTGTTGACGCAGGATACTCAACAGTGTGTCCAGGAAACAAAACGCCGCATCGTTCATGCGCTGGTGGTGGATCATGATGCCGCAGCGGGGTTGGCGCAATCTTTTCTCCAGTTGACTGATCAGGCGCTGCCAGCCGTTGGCTGCGGACGAAGCCCGGTCGGTATGCAGATCCACATCGACCGCATGGTCAGGGAGGCCTGACGGCGCGGGCGGCTGGCTGCTCCGACTGCGCGAGACCGCATCATACCCCATTTCCTGCAGCAGCGCCAAGGTGATTTCCGAGCAGCGGTTCCAGGGCGGGGTGAACAGGGGGCTAAAGGCTGCGCCCATAATGGCGTTCAACCTGCGACGGCCGCGGTCGAGATCGGTGCGAAGCGCGTCGGCCGAACGAAAGGGACCGAATTCCTGCTTTTTGCCCAAGGGTTCGTGGTTCCGGTGCCGCCAGCCATGCTGATGCCAGCACCAGAGATCCGGCCGGGAGGCCCCCATGCCGGAAAGCGCCTGCCAGCGCGGCGGCGTCAACCAGGCGGGTACCACGGCCAGGCCCAGCGGAACTTCGTTGCGGGTAAAAATCTCCATCAGGCGCTGGAACTGGCGTCCGGGAACGGCGATATCATCGGCCCGGAAAAAAACCGCCGTCGGGTCGCTGGAGACGTCATTCGCCCGCTGGCAGCAGGCGTGCAGCTGATCGGCCCACTCTTTTGGAAGTCTGCGCCATACGGCTGTGGTCCGGGGGGTCATGGAAGGCTCTTTTCATGCGGCAGGGTGTCTGTGATCCAGCGCGCCGTGTTGGCTGCGCCATTGATATCCACCGGGCAGGCACCGCCCCGGCGGGGCAAGTGCAGCTGCCGGGCAATCCGTTCGGCCAGCCGGGCCGGATCCAGGTCCTCGGTGGACAAAACACCCAGACAGCCCCGATCCTCCATCAATGTGGCCCGCAGGCCCTGTTCCCGGTTCTGGGCAAACGGATGCACCAGGGCGCGCACGCCGGTCGCCAGGATATTCATGCAGGTATTGTAGCCGGCCATGCTGATGGAAAGGTCAGCGGCCTGCAGCCAGGCCGGAAAATCCGACGCAAAACAGTGGATGCGAATGCGGTGGTCTGCGTGTCGTTTTAGGCGTCGGACATCTTGCGCGTCCATGAAGGGGCCGGTGAAGACATGCATTTGAATCGGCGGATCTTCCGGCAGGTGGGGGACGGTGCGGGTGATCGCATCCAAAAGCGGATACCCCACCGCCCCGCTGCCGGCGCTGGCGACAATCAGAATCTGCTCCGGGGTGATGCCCCGGGCGGCTTTCCAGGTAGCGCGATTTCCAGCAGGTCGGACGGGCGACGCCACAAAGCCGGTATAGGCAACCGGAATTCGGATGTCGGCCATGCGGTCGAAGGTCGCATCCAGGCGGATGACGGCCGGGTCGGCATGGATCAGCAGGGCGTCGAACCAGCGATTGAGGGTGTCCACCGCCCGCCTTTCGTGGCGGACCTGGTCTTCCTTTTCCACCAAAATATCGCGCACGCTGCAAACCACCCGGCAGGGGGGCAGGCGGCCGTCTTTGATCTGCGCCAGGACCGGGTCCAGTTCGTCCCGAAAGGCCTTGCGTCCCAGCGGGTAGAGCTCGATCAGGAACAGGTCCGGTGTTTCCTCCCGAAACAAGTGTTCCAGCATCGCGCGGCGGCTGGCCCGGGTCAGCGCTACCGATTGGCCGTCGGTGGCGTGCAGGTTTTGAAAGGCGTTGTCCATGGCGAGCTCAGGCAGTTGGACGCGCCGCACATGGGGCGGCAGAGGGGCGGGTGTTTCCGGTCCGCCGGAAACCAGAACCACCTGATGCTGATCCAGTGCCCGGCAGATTTCCAGGGTGCGGAAAAAATGCCCGATACCCAGCACATGTTGACAGTAGATAATGATTTTCACGCCATGTCTTTCATTACAGTGACGGCCGGCAATGCCGTCGCTATGCGGCCGGTGGCCGAAATGCCAGGGTGTTCATTTGGTCAAGCACGATGTCGTTTCCCGTTATCGTCAGACGATGCAGATGGTACGGCGCCATTCTGTCGAAAGCCCGGCCGCAGCTATGGATAATGGCCAGATGGTAGACCAGGCATTTCAGAACGCCTTCATGGGTCACCACCAGCAGGCGCTCATGGGGCCACTTTCGGCTGGTCTCTTGCAGGGCCTCAAGGGACCGGGTGAGAACCGTCAGGCGCTCTTCGCCGCCGGGCGGGCAAAAGGACCATCCACGGTTTTCCTGCTGCGCGAAAAGGTCCCGGTGGGTCGTGCGCATATCGGCCATGGTCTGGCCGGTCCACTGACCCCAGTCCTGTTCCCGCAAACGGGTATCATGGGACAGAGGCAGTTGCAGCGTCTGATTGATGTGATGGGCCGTGGCCACGGCCCGGCCGGTGTCGCTGCTCAGGATGCGCTGCAGCCCCAGGCCGGTCAGTTGCGATCCCCAGCATGTGGCCCAGGCCTTTCCGATCGGCGTCAAGGGGGAATCGGCCTGCCCCTGGATGCGTCCGGCCCCATTCCACTCGGTGGGGGCGTGGCGCATGATAAAGATTGTCGTCGTATGATGATCGGCGTCGAAGGCAGGCATCATGGCGTTCCCGTTGCAGCGTCAGGCGGTGCGGCCGACGTTTTGATTCATTGTCGGGTTGCCGACTGTCCGGCCGATGCGGTGTCCAACTGGGCGCGATGGATCTGGACCAGTTCTTCCACCAGGGTGACATTGTCAAATGATGCCTGCACGCGTTGGCGTCCGGCCGCGATGACCTTGCGGCGAAGGTCGTGATCCTGGAGCCCTTGCAGCATGGCGGACGCCATCTGGTCGGGGTCGCCCGGTGGCACCAGCAGCCCGGTTTCCCAGGGGGTGATGATTTCCGGGATGGCGGAAACACGGGTGGCGACCACAGGGACACCCATGGCCAGGCTTTCCACAATTACATTGGGAATCCCATCCCGGTCGCCATTGGCGGCGACTTCGCAGCCGAGGGCAAATAAATCCGATTGGCGGTAGTGTTCCCGCACCACATCGTGGGGCAGGGTGCCCAACCAGCGGGTGCGGTCCGACAACCCCAGGGTTTCGATCAGGCTCAGGATGGTGTCGCGTTCGTCCCCGTCGCCGATAAGGGTATAGTCGAAGGCGATCCCGTCCTGCTTGAGGCGCGCCAGGGCTTTAAAAACAGTGGGCAGGCCTTTTTTAGCCGTGAGGCGTGCAATGGACAAAATCCGATAGGGAGGAGTCGGCATGGGCCGCGGGTTTGGGTCGTTGAACAGCGTGAGATCGATGCCATGATAAATCCGGTGAATGGGCGTGTGGCCGTTCAGGCCAAGCCCCATCAGATGGCAGCGGTTGTATTCGGTACAGGTGACGGCGTAGGCGGCCATGGCCAGTTTTTCCCGGAGCTGGCGCGGATCGGAGGTATAGATGTCTTTGGCGTGGGCCGTAAAGCTGAAGGGCAGCCCGCTCAGCAGGCTGCTGAACATGGCCACCGATGTGGGAGAGTGGGCAAAATGGGCGTGCAGGTGCACAATGCCGTGCTTGGCCAATCCGAAGTTCACTAAATAGCCGGCCTGCAGCAGATGCTTGAGGGTGGCGGATTTGTGCGTGCGACGGAACCGCCTAAGGGCCAGGTTCAGGGCCACCGCATAGCGCGCGGGCCGGCGGGCGGCCAGCAAGGCGTTATGCTTGAGCAAACTGGGCAGGCGTCGGCTGACGATGGTTTCGGGGAGATAGTCCACCCGGGCCTGGATTTTTTTTACACTGGGGTGGCAGAACGATTCCCGGGGTTTGCGCATCGAAAAGATGTGCACCGGGATTCCGCGCTCTTCGAGCAGCCGGATTTCGTTGGAGATGAAGGTTTCGGAGATGCGCGGATACCCTTTGAGGATCATGCCGAGGCAGGGCGGATCAGCAGGCAACGACATTCACCTTGCTCCTGAAGGCCTGGATTCGGCGACGCATGCTGTCGATACCCGTAAAACGGAAACCGGCCAGGGCGTCATAATAGCGTTCGGGATTCGCCAGAAGATGATCGATTTTGGTGCGCAGCAGCGGGGCGGAAAAATCGTTCCAGGGGATATAGTCGATCAGCCCCTGCTTTTTGAAGGCTTTGGCCCGGATCAGTTGCTCGGTGCGGGGGGTTTCCCGCGGGATGACAAGACTCAGGGTGCCCTGGCTGACCACTTCGCTGAGCGTGTTGTAGCCGCCCATGCTGACCACCAGATCGGCAGCCGCCATCAGTTTTTCCATCCGCCGGTAAAAGAGGAAGGTTTGCGCACCGACTTTGCGGGCCCGCTTGAAAAGCTTTTTGCGTTCCTGCTTGGGCATGAACGGACCGGTGACCAGAACACTTTTGATGCCGCTGTCCAGGGGCTGTTCCTCCAGCATGGCCAGGTAAGTGTCCATCACCTTAAAGCCGTCGCCACCGCCGCCGGTGGTGACCACAATCAGTTTTTCATCCGGTTCGACCCGCAGCTCCCGCCGAATGCGGTCCGCCTCCCGGTTGCTCGGCATTTGGCGGGGGATATAGCCGGTAAACAGCATTTTGCGTTTGACCGATTCCGGGATGGCATATTCGGTGATAGGGTCATAAAAATCCTGGTTGCCGTAGATCCAGATTTCGCTGTAGAGCTTGTCCAGGTTTTCGTAGACGTTTTTCTTCCACCAGTCCCGCCGGACCGTCTCGGCGTCATCCATGATGTCCCGCAATCCCAGAATGGTGCGGGCGTGGGGCAGGCAGCGCCGGATCCAGCGCAGGGTCGGCAGCACCTCTTTTTTAAGGCCGAGGGGCTCCTTGTCCACGATAAACAGATGCGGCTGGAAAGTTTTGGCCGTGGCCGTGATGATGTTTTTGCGAATATCGAGGGCGTGCCGGGGGTTGATCTTGATGGACAGCGGGCGGTATTCTTCGTTGGTTTTCTTGATCATGCCAGGAATGCGCACGAAGTCGATCTGTTCCGGGAAGGCAAAGCGGCCTGCGATGGGGGAGCCGGTCAGGATCAGGATGTTGATGCCGTCGCTGCACAGCTGCGAAGCAATCGCCATGGTTCTCCGGATGTGCCCCAGTCCATAGGTGTCATGGGAATACATCAGAATATTAAATGTGCCGTTTTGGCCCATCGGGAGATCCGCTTGGCGCTTTTTTCGTCAAATGGGTTTTATTGCTTCCGGGCTACAGGCAGTTCTGACTCAACGTCCACCAAAGGTCTCTGCATTTTCATCTTAAGCCAGCGTTTCGCGCTGCGGTGGTTATTATTTTTTCCACCTCAGATCAAAACCACGCATCGGCTATTCCAAATAATTAATCGTGACCGTCATAGTGGAAATGGCTCAAAAAAGCAAGCTTGTTAAAGGCTTGGCGAATAGTGGCGTATTGCAAGAAAGCCACCCCAAACGATTCGGAGGGTCGGTTATATGGCGAAACGCTTTCTTTCTGTCGCGATGTCGAAAATCAAAACCCCTTCTATAGCAGAATTAGCGGTTTTTTAACCGCCGTTAAAGGGTGTTTCGTGACTTGCGGCCGGCCACCTTTATCACAAGGGATGGATATTTCCCAACTTTCGCCGAGCAACGATTGCACCAATCCGATAAGGCGAAAACGCTCGTTCTGGACGAATGGGGCGCCGTATCTTGCAGCCACCCAATCTGGCGCCAGCTTTAACACTCTATGGATATCGTATTCCGGAATGATGCTCATAAATATACATTGGCGGGCTATTTTCATGAGGCGTGACAGGCAGGGCAACAATTTCTCTTTTCGGATGACATTCTTACCGATGAAGTCCACCATCAGAGCGATGTCATAAGTGTCAGGGACATCACCAAAGATGAAGTCCGCCACCCGAAATTCAACGTTGGTGATTCGGTAGTGCCGTGCCAATATTCGGCAGCCACGAATTACATCTGGATCGCTGTCGATACCCACAACCCTGGCGGCCCCTTTTTGGGCGGCATAGAAAGAATAGAAACCGAAATTGCACCCCAGGTCGACCACCGATTTACGCGAAAAATTCAACGTGTTAAGGGCTTTTTGAATTGTTCCGGTATAATGTCCAACGCCTTCGAATAGGAGGTGGTCGTTACGGTCATGGATAGGGCGCCAGATGTTCTCAGGGCCGACTTTACGGATGATGGGTTCCAATTGCTGCTGAAGGGTCATATTTTCTATCACGATCAAGCCCCCCTTCGGGCCCGGTAGGCCGTGTGGTAGAAATAATTCGGATCGGAGAAAAGCAGTTGCCACGTTTTGCATTTGGCCGGCTGCACGGCCATAACGCTAATGGCCGGTGCCATTATTGATGCAAGGATAGAAAACACCTTGACGGGCAGTGCAGGCTTGCTTCAGTATAGCATGATAATTTGTTTCGCCACAAGATGGGACGCTGAATGACAATTAACAGGGCGGAGTGTTTTCTATGGAATTTGAACCGGTCATCGGGCTGGAAGTGCACGCCCAGCTGAAAACGCAAACGAAAATTTTCTGCGGCTGCTCCACCGCCTTTGGGGCGCCGCCCAACACCCATGTCTGCCCGGTCTGTCTGGGTATGCCGGGGGTTCTGCCGGTGCTGAACCGCGAGGTGCTGGCCTTCAGCCTGCGCATGGCGCTGGCCACCGGCTGCCGGGTCAATATGGAAAGCCGTTTTGCCCGTAAAAATTATTTTTACCCTGATTTGCCCAAGGGCTACCAGATTTCCCAGTTTGAACTGCCGGTGGCCGAGCGCGGTGAAATCCACATCGATACCGGCGACAGCACGCTGCGGCGCATCGGCATCACCCGGATTCACATGGAAGAGGATGCCGGCAAGCTGGTGCACGACCCGGACCGGCCCGTGAGTCGGGTGGATCTCAACCGCACCGGCGTGCCCCTGATCGAGATCGTCAGTGAACCGGACCTGCGGTCGCCCGAGGAGGCCGGCGCTTACCTGCGCAAGCTGCGCAGCATCGTGCGCTACCTGGATATCTGCGACGGCAACCTCGAAGAAGGCAGCTTCCGCTGCGACGCCAATATCTCCATCCGCCCGGTGGGTGCCAGCGCCTTCGGTACGCGGGCTGAGCTGAAAAACCTCAACTCCTTCCGAAATGTGGAAAAGGCCATTGCCTACGAAATCGAGAGGCAGAAGGAGGTGCTGCTGGAGGGTGGCGCCGTGGTGCAGGAAACCCGCCTGTGGGACCCGGCAATGGGACGCTCGATCTCGATGCGGGGCAAGGAAGAGGCCCATGACTACCGCTATTTTCCGGACCCGGATCTGCTGCCGGTGGTGGTGGACGAGAACTGGCTGGCGGCCATTCGCGACGCCCTGCCGGAATTGCCAGATGCCCGCCAGGAAAGGTTTTGCGATGCGTATGGGTTGACGGCCTACGATGCCGAACGTTTGACGGCCGACCGCGATCTCGGGGACTATTTCGAAGCCTGCCTGGCCCACGCGCCCCAGGCCAAACTTGCGGCCAACTGGATTCTGGGGGGTCTCATGGCCTGGTTGAACGCGGAAAACCGCCCCATTGCCCAGTCACCCGTTTCCCCCGAACACCTTGGGCAACTGCTGGGCCTGATTGACGGGGGGCAGATCAGCGGCAAGATCGCCAAAACCGTGTTCGAGGAAATGATCAAGACCGGTCAGGACCCCAAGGCCATCGTCGAAGCCAAAGGGTTGGTGCAGGTGTCTGATGCCAGTGAGTTGGAAGCCGTGGTGACCAAGGTGCTGGCGGCATCTCCTGATGAGGTCGCCGCCTATCGCCAGGGCAAGAAGAAAGTGATGGGCTTTTTCGTGGGCCAGGTCATGCGGGAAACCCGCGGTCAGGCCAATCCCAAGCTGGTGAACGAAATTTTGCAGCGAATGCTGGCGGAGTAGAACGGCAAGAAAGACCGATGGGACACAAATTCACACAGATAAACGTCGATTAAAACAAGATTGGTTTTGATTATAAAAAAACCCGGGAGAAATCTCCCGGGTTTTTTTATTTTGATTCAGTTTCGAAGTTGTTCAGAAAGCAGACTTAGAAGCTGAGGCTCAACTGAGCACCGAACTCGTAAGGGTCTTCCTGGTTGTTGCCATCGACGGAGATGGCGTCGCCGGCCCACAGGTAGGCGCCCACGAGATCCAGGTTCAGGCCTTCCACCAGCTGATAGGTGACCTTGACATCCAGCTCGGTTCCGAGTGTGCTCTCAGTCCTGAAACCCGTCGGTGAAAGAGGATCGACGTAGAGGACATCATTTTCACGCTCGGCATACCACAGGTCGGCCGTGACGGAGAGCTTGTCCATGGGTTTAAAGGTTGCGCCGATGTTGGCGGCCCAGATGTTGAAGATCTTGTCGCCGGGGGAGCCGGTGGGCACGGCCCAGTCGAACATGCCGTAGCCCATGATTTCCGCCCAGTAGTAAGAGCCTTGGGGTGCCTGGACGTTTTCGAGTTTGTCATCTCTCAGGAGAGGATCGGGCTGGTCTGTGTCGTCGTCGCCCGGGCTGTAGAAGCCCTGGGCATGCAGTTCGACCGGCCCCAGCATGACGTTACCGCCGATGGCGGCCAGCCAGGCGCTGACGTCGAGGTCTTGACCAGTGGCGTCAATAGAGCCTGTCTGGCCGAAAGCGGTGGCCCAGATACCGAAGTTGTCGAAGTCCGCATCGAAATCGAATCCATAGGTATACAGGTCCAGCTGGCCAAAGGGCAGAGTAGAACCCAAAACCGGAAGATTGTTGTACGTACCGGCAACGGCGGGGTCAGGTGCAAGGACTCCTCCCCCATAAGTAAGATCGACCTGGGAGCTGTGGGCCCAGGAGATGGACGGTTTGATGGAGATGTTCTCGCTGAACCAGAAGGCACCGGTCAGGGTGTAGGAATCAACGTCGGAGTTGTTGCCGTCGCCGGATCCGCCATCGTAGGCCTTGAGCCAGGAGCCGGCCAGGACGAAGTTGTCCAGGACTTTCCAGCGGCCGATGAGACCGGCATCGTCGTTGTCGATGTAGAAGCTGCGGAACAGGACGTAGGGCTGGACACCCACGGTCCAGTTGACCGGACCCGTGTTGAAGTCCGCATAGCTGTTCTTGATTTCGATGTTGGCGCCGTCGGCACCGGGCGTCCCGTAGCCTTTGTTGCCGGCGGCGGCGGCCGCGCGGCTCCAGCCATTGGCACCCCAGGTGGCATCAAATTCGAACTTGTTGACGAGCTTCAGATTGTCGTTGATCTTGGCGGTGTAGTAGAGGCGGGTACGGGTGTCCACCAGGCGATAGTTACCTTGTTCACCCAGGACGTCACTACTCGTTTTTTCTCCGTTGAAATGCCCCATCTGATAAAAACGGGTCCGCCAGTAGCCGCCGAATTCATTTTCCAGCGCGGCGGCCGGGACAGTAAAGGCCACTACCAGCAGGGCGGCCAATGCAAGAATAGCAAACTTTTTCATTCGTTTTCCTCCTTAACCAGTTTCCGGCGGGAACCAACCGCCGGTAAAAAACCTAACCTTAACCTAACCAATTTTTTGTCTAAAAACCTAACCGTGTAACATAATCTAACGCTGTTACGTCTCCTAACCCGAGGCACCTCCTTTCCGACGCGAAATGGTTCCGCCGCTATAGATGGCGAAACGCCTCATTTTTATCAGCCAAATTCCGGTAAGTCAAGGGTTGCTGCGATTTTCCGTATATTTTTGCCCCCCCTGCCCGCCTGGCAGGGCCTGCGAAATGAGGTGCGGGTCTCCATCGGTCCGGCCGCCCCTTGAAAAAGGTTGGATTACCGCCGGTCGAATGCTATAACGCCCGGGACATCGGGCCGGAACGCGAGGCCTTGCCCGAGGATAGGCCGCAAGATATCGGTTTTCGACGGCGTAACGGCTTTGGAGGGGTGCCGCCGACATGCTTTGGGGCCATCCCGGCGGCGGTCGGGATTTTTGGCAAACCCCAGGGGACCGTTTCTTAAATATGGCAGACAGGACGGCGCCCCTTGCGTCCGGTACCGCCCATGACAGGGTTGGAATCGTTTACACGTGATACATCAGGAGAGAGACATGCGTGAAATCTTCAAACAGTTTTTTAAGGGGGGGCTGCCTTTGGTCCTTGCGCTGTTGGTTCTGCTGCCGGCCGCGAGCCGGGCCGAAGTGCGCCGGGTGCTGATTATTCCCTTCGAGATGCATTCCGAAAAAGACCTGTCCTTTCTGCGCAAGGGCATCACCGCGATGCTGTCCTCGCGCCTGACCGATATGGGCAATGTGGTCGTGATCGATCAGACGGCCGCGGCCGACATCATCCGCGATCTGTCGACCCCGCTGACCCGGGAAGCGGCGGCCGCGGCCGGACGCAAGGCTGGCGCCGATTATGTGGCCTACGGCAGCCTGACGGTTTTCGGAGATAGCATCAGCACGGATGCCCGCTTTGTCGAGGCGGAAACCAGCACCGGCCTGGTGACGTTTAACGAAACCGGCCAGAGCCAGGGGGATGTGATCGGACACATCAACCGTTTTGCCGCAGAGGTCAACACCCGGGTGTTCGGCCGTACGGCAGAGGGGGCGGTTTCCGCGGCCCCCAGCCCGGCCGCCGTGCCCGACAACCCGCCTGATCCGGACCAGGCCAACCCCGAGAAAAAGATTTGGAGCGGCGGCGGGGGGGGCATGCGCCTCCGGGCCACCAACCCGGACACGGACGAAGCCGATGCCAAGCTCTGGCGTAGCCGGCGTTTTCCCATGAATGTCGAGGGCCTCGGCCTGGGGGACGTGGACGGGGACGGGGACATCGAAGTGGTTTTCGTCAGCGAGCACCAGGCGGCGATCTATCGCTTCAAGGATGAAACCTTTCTCAAAGTGGCGGAGATCGAACTGACGCCGCGCCTGGTCTGCCTTGGGGTGGACGTGGCGGACATCAACGGCAACGGCCGGGCCGAGATTTTCATCATCGCCCGCTCCGAAAACTACTATTCCCACAGCTACGTATTGGAGTGGGACGGGGCTGCTTTCCAGACCGTTTACGATGCCCCCTATTGGTATTTCCGGGTCGGTTGGAATCCTCGGACCAACAAACGCACGCTATACGGCCAGAAAGGCGGCGCCCGCAATGTGGTTGACGGGCCGGTTTACGCCCTGGCCTGGGTCAACGGGAGCTATGAACCCCAGGACAAGATCCTTATGCCGGATGGAGCCAGTGTTTTCGGCTTTGCCCACGGTGATCTGACCGGAGACGGGGTTGCCAATACGATGGCCTTCATCAAGGGCGACCAGTTGCAACTCGTCTCGATCGGGCGGCAGGATGAGTGGACCAGCGCCGATTCCTATGGCGGTAAATATACCTGGCTGATCACCCCCGAGGAATTCAAGAAAGGCCAGCGGCTGAACGCTACCCACGTCGATCCTTTGCCCGACAAGCTGTTTTTCGTGCCCCAGCGGATTCTCCTGACGGATTTCGACCGGGACGGACGCAACGAAGTCCTGGTGGTCAAGAACGAGGATTCGACGCGTGGCATTATGTCCAGGATACGGTCCTACCGGGAGGGGCGCTTCGAAAATCTGGCCTGGGACAACGTGGGCATGCGTGCGGTATGGCGCACCCGCAAGTTCTCCGGCTATATCAGCGACTACAACCTTGGTGATTTCGACAACGACGGGCAGGACGAAATGGTTTTCGCGGTGGTCAAAAAAATCGGTGATTCCATGACGGGAGAAGCCAAAAGCTACCTGGTCTCCTGGGATCCCTACCAGCAAGACCCGCAAAAAAATGCCCCATGATGGTTTGATACATTCAAGCGATGCTTCGCGCCCCATCCGGTGCTTTTGTGGGTGGGGCGTTTTGCGTTTTAAGGGCAAATCCGGCGGCGATCGCCGTCAGGCCTGGCGGCCGAAGGCCTTTTCGAGTTCGTTTTGGGTCCAGCGGATCCAGGTGGGGCGGCCGTGGGGGCAGTGGGAGGGGTTCTTGCATTCGTCCATCTGCTGGAGCAGGCGGCGGATCTGGCGGTCGTCCAGAGCCTGGCGGGCCCGGATGGCGCCGTGGCAGGCCATGATCTTGACGCTGTCGTCCAGAACGGCATCTGGCTCGGCGGCACTGTCCGCAGCCAGGGCCGCTTCCAGAATTTCGCGGATGACCGGGCCGAGCTCCCCCTCCAGCAGCATCAGCGGAGCCGCCTTGACGGCAAAGGTGGTGCCCCCGAAGGGTTCGATCTCGAAGCCAAGCGGCGCCAGCACGGGCAGCAGGTCTTGCAGCAAGGCCGCTTCCCGGTGGCTCAGCTCGATGGTTTCCGGAATGAGAAGTTTCTGGGCGGCGGCGTTGGTGCTGCCGCGGCGGCGGAGCAGCTGCTCGTAGTAAACCCGTTCATGGGCCGCATGCTGGTCGATGATGACCAGCCCCTCCTGGGACTCGCACAGCAGATAGGTGCGCCGGAACTGGCCGATCACGTTCAGCTTGGCAAACCGCCCCTGCTGCCACAAGTTCGTCTGGCAGGGGGCTTCCCTTGCGGGGTCCGGTTCGGCGGATGGCTGTGTCCGTGGTGTTCTGGCGGGGGATGGAATCCCCTTATCGAAGGGCGATCGCTGGTAGTGCCGGATGCTTTCCCCAATGCCCGATGGCAGCGGCGTGCGGCGTTGAGGACTCCCGCCCGTACCCGGGCGCTGCCGGCGATCGGCCTGATCCAAAGCCGCGGCGACCGCCCCTGCCACGACGCCGTGGACGTCTCGCTGACGGGCAAACCGCACCTCGTGTTTGGTGGGATGCACATTGACGTCCACCTGACCGGCCGGCACGCGGACGTGGCAGACCGCCACCGGGAACTGCCCTTTCATCAAGCGCTGGCGATAGCCCTGCATGACGGCATGCAGGAGGGCCCGGGCCTTCACGTGGCGGCCGTTGACGAACAGATGCACGCCCCGGGAGGTGCTGCGGTTGACCCTTGGCGAAGCTACCCAGCCGGTGACCGCGGCGGCCTCGCTTTCCAGGGCCAGCGGGAACAGGTCGTTTTGCAGGCTGCGGCCCAGCACATCCATCACCCGGTCGCCACCGTCGCTGACAGCCGGCCAGCGCCGGGTGGCCTTGCCGTTGTGGATCAGGCGAAAGTCGATTCCCGGGTGACCCAGGGCCAGGCCGGCCAGGCAGTCGCCGATGTGCCCCATTTCCGTCTGGACCGTTTTGAGAAATTTACGGCGGGCGGGGGTGTTGAAGAACAGGTCCTTGACCGTCACCATGGTGCCGGGCGGCGCACCGGTTTCGGTGACGTTCAGAATGCGGCCCCCCTCCACCCGGACCTCGGTGCCGGCGGACTGGTCGGCGGTTCGCGACACCAGGGTCAGCCGCGACACCGAGGCAATGCTGGGCAGGGCTTCCCCCCGGAAACCCAGGGTGCGGATGGCAAACAGGTCCTCATCGCTGGCGAGTTTGCTGGTGGCGTAGCGCTCCAGGGCCAGCAGGGTATCGTCGGGATCCATGCCGGCGCCGTCGTCCGCCACGCGGATCAGCCGCCGGCCCCCGGCTTCGATCTCCACCACGATCCGCCGGCCCCCGGCGTCGATGGCGTTTTCCACCAGTTCCTTCACCACGGCGGCCGGGCGTTCCACCACCTCACCGGCGGCGATTTTGTTGGAGAGGATGTCGGGGAGGATGCGGATGCGGGGCATTACGTATATTTCTCTAGTACTTCCTTAATTGTCAGCATTTTGATTGCCCCTTTTTCAAAGGCCGTGATTCGATCTTCAGCCTCTTGAGACCACTATTTATCAATTTCTCTGTCGGGTGTGCCCAGGGTCGACAATCGTTTATCAATTATTTCAAATTTTTCCATTGGTTCGAAATTTAGGGCTTCCTTGAAGATGTTTTTTACTGCAGCCGTGTTGATCTCCTTGCACAAATGAACAATGTTAGGCTGGCACCATGTTGATATTATTGCCTGGTGGCATAACGCGAGGCGCAGCAACGGGCGGGGTGATGCGATTTGTTCGCTATTGTGCCGTGTGTTGCAATTCCTCGCGAACAACGCGACGCAGAATGTCTTCAAGGGGCTGTTCTTGGCGTTCAACATAAGTGCGCAAGGCATCATTAAGCATCGACTGATAATTGCCGCCACCTTGTTCTTCTACTTTGGTGCGAAACCAGTCTATAATGTCTCGGTCTAGTCGAATCGTAATCCGCACCTTCTTTCCGGGAGAAGGAATCACGGCACCACGCTTACCTTTGCTAAAATCATATTTCGCTTTCATATTGTTTCACCTCATAACGTACGGCCTTGCGTGCCGAAATAATCCGGATGTGTCCTCTTCGCCATGTATAAACCACCACTAAAATACGCCCGAAGGCATCCATTCCAATGGTAATATAGCGTTGTTCATCATTCCTAAATTCCTCAATCGTCAAGGCATTTGGATCTTCGAAGACCGCAAACGTATCAGCAAACAAGATGCCGTGTTTTGATAGATTCTTTTTTGCCTTCGCATTGTCCCATTCAAACATGATGCCTAAATTATGCACATTTGTATGTACGCGTCAAGTATAGCACGGCAGAAAAAGCGGTGTGCTTAAAATGCAGCCGCGCAATCACTCGCAATAATCACAAATGAACTTGCAACTCAGCATCCATGGGCGAATCGGTCGATTTGTTGGCGGGCGGCTATATCGGACTTTAACCCTAATTTTTGGAGCACATTGGTATGAGCTGGTAAATCAGCGAGGTTTTGCCCATTCGGCGGTGGGAAAAAAGCAAGGCATTTTGGGAATGCACGGCAAGATAGGCTAAGTCTGATAGTTCTTTCTCGCGATTGCAGAAAGCCTCGCCGGTGACAATGCCGCTATGCGAAAAGGGATTGGTATCCATAAAGTTTTTCACACGAAGTTAGTTAACAATGTGTGTATTGCACTAAATGTCCTGTTTGGTCAAGGCCTCAAACCGCGATCGTGGCTTTAAGGTCTTGCCGCCCGGCATTGAGCGCGGTTGGTTTTGGCCGTTTGCGCCGCTGGAGGCCTACAGTTCTTCTTTGACAAACTTGATGAGAAATTCGACTTCGTTCGGTGACAGGTTAAATTTGACGGCGGCTTGCTCCACCAAGCGGCTGTTGCTGGCCGCGGTTCCGGCCTGCCGTTCCTCGGATATCCACTTAACGGCTTTGCGAAGGTTATCCCCCTGGGGCTGGATGCTGCTCATGCGAACCTCCTCTTATAATTCGGGCCTCTGCTGGTGAAAGGCCGTATTCTGTTCGAAATGATAGGCCGCCTGGAGCAGCCGGTCTTCACTGAAGTGGGGCCCCATGATCTGGAGGCCGATGGGCAGGCCGCCGGACGACAGTCCGCAGGGCACCGAGATGCCGGGGATGCCGGCCAGGTTGGCCGAAAGGGTGAACACGTCGGACATGTACATGGTCAGGGGATCGTCCGTGTTTTCCCCGATCTTGAAGGCCGGTGTCGGTGCGACCGGTGACAGCAGGACATCGCAGGTTTCATAGGCCCGCTGGAAGTCCTGCATGATCAGACTCCGGATCTGGGAGGCTTTGCCATAGTAAGCATCGTAATAGCCGGCCGAAAGGGCATAGGTGCCCAGGATGATGCGGCGCTGGACTTCCGCCCCGAAACCGTTGGTTCGCGACCGCCGGAACATGTCCAGCATGTTTTCGTGATCTTTGCTGCGCACACCGTAGCGCACGCCATCGTAACGGGCCAGGTTGGAGCTGGCCTCACAAGGCGCGATAATGTAGTAGGCCGCCACCGCATATTCGGTATGTGGCAGCGACACGTCCACGGTTTCGGCGCCCAGGGCGCGGACCGTTTCGATGGCCGCTGCCATGGCGTTCTGGACGTCCGGATCCAGCCCCTCGGCCTGATGGTATTCCCGCGGCAGGCCCACCCGCAGGCCCTTGAATCCGTCATTGCTCAATTCGGTGTAGTCCGGCACCGGCCGGGGAACGGAGGTGGAATCCCGTTCATCGTGGCCGGTGATGGCATTCATGATCAGGGCGCAGTCCGTGACGGATTTGCTCATGGGGCCGATCTGGTCGAGGGATGAGGCAAAGGCCACCAGGCCGTAGCGTGAAACGCGTCCATAGGTGGGTTTCAGGCCCACCACGCCGCAATGGCTGGCCGGCTGCCGGATCGAACCGCCGGTATCGGATCCCAGGGCTCCCAGGCACATGTCGGCGGCCACCGCCGCGGCCGATCCGCCGCTGGACCCTCCCGGGATGTGGTCCTGATTCCAGGGATTACGCGTCACCTGGTAGGCCGAATTCTCGGTGGAGGAGCCCATGGCGAATTCATCCATGTTGAGTTTGCCCAAAATTACGGCCCCGGCCGCCTGCAGCTTGTCCATGACGGTCGCATTATAGGGCGGGATGAAGTTTTCGAGCAGCCGCGAGCCGCAGGTGGTGCGGAGGCCTTGGGTGCAGATGACATCCTTGATGCCTAGGGGGATGCCGGTCAGGGGAGTCGCATCACCCTGGGCGATGCGCCGGTCGGAATGGGCCGCCTGCGCGAGGGCGCCCTCGGCGTCCAGGGTGAGATAGGCCCCGATCCGGGGCTCCACGGCGGCAATGCGGTCGAGCACGGCCTGGGTCAGTGTCACGGCACTAAGTTCCCCCCGGGACAACTGCCGGGACGCTTCTTCGATGGTGAGTTCATGCAGTTTCATGGATCATCTTTCATTTTTTTCGGGCCGTTATGCCGACCATCTTTTTGTCATCCTAGCGTAAAGGGGCTGTTTCGTGATTACAAAATGGACTTTTTTTGTCCCGTCATGCCGGACCCCGATCCGGCAACCCTTATTGTGGTACATTGAAAAAACAACTGGATTCCGGGTCAAGCCCGGAATGACGAAAACCTGCATCGTGTTGCTTTTTATTTTGGCACAGCCTCATTGAGCAGGATCTCAGCTGATCACACGCGGCACGATAAAACTTTCGTCGTCCCGCTCCGGTGCGTTGGCCAGTGCGGCTTCGTGGTCCAGATGGGGGCGTCGTTCATCCGCCCGCAGCGGGGTGGCCTGGGAGACGGCATGGGCCGTGGGGGCAATGCCGTCGGTGTCCACCCGGTTCAGGGTTTCCATATAATCCAGGATGCCGCCCAGCTGTTCCGCCATGGTGTCCAGCACCGTGTCCGCCAGATCCAGACGGGCCAGGCGGGCGACATGCTGTACTTCTTCTCGGGTGATTTTCATGGGTTATGCTCCTTCGTTCCGGCCAATGGCAGAGGGTATCGATGGTGGCGTTATGATCTTCCCCGGTCCTTATCGCGAAACCAGGATTGGCTTCAAGCCCTTTGACTCCAGGGCATGCATGGTTTTGGCGGCTTGTTCACGGTCGCTGAACCGGCCCACCTGGATGCGGTACCAACGGCCTTTGCCGGGGATGGTCACGCTGGTTCGGTGTGCACTATAGCCCTCTTTGCGCAGCCGCGCCACCATTTCATCGGCTGTCTTGGCATCCTGCAGGGAAGCCACTTGAAGCGTCAAAGCTCCGGCGGCCGCGGGTGATGCCGTGTGAGGGGGCGATGGTTTCGGGGCCGGCTTGTGGACCGCGGCTTTCTTTTTTGGCTGCAAGCCGGACATGCGGCTTATCGTCGGAACCCCGGATGGCGCCGGGGGGGGCTGAGCTTCGGCCGGGGCTGGTGCCGTCGGCGTGATGGTGGGTTGGGGTGGCGTGCGGGTCAGGTTGGGATCGATGGCCGGATCGTCGCCGGGCTGCTTCAAGTCTTCGTAAAAATCCATATTCGATTTGTTTTCGACGGCGGCGGAGTAGGCCTCCAGCTGCTGGGCCTGCTGGTGTTGAACCTGCTCACGCAGGGCGTGCAGGTCCTGGCCGAGCTTTTTCATGTCGAATTTGACCGGTGCGGTGCCCCGGCCCACCAGGACGCCCACAAAAAAGGTCCAGGCGCAGGCGGTGAGCGCCAGCGCAATGCTGCCGTAAACCCCCCGGCGGGAGAGCTGCCAGACGGGTTTACGTTTCGTGGTGGTTTTGGTCTTTGCCATGGTGCATGCCGGGTCGGGTGGCCGGAACGACGGAAGCTGTTGCTGGCGGTGTCCTGTCGCCGGTGTTTACATATGGTCCGGGGCGGAAACACCCAACAAGGCCAATCCATTGCGGATGACTTTCTGGACGGCGGTTACCAAATATAAACGGCCTTTGGTCGTGATCGGATCGTCGGTCAATACCCGTTGCCGGTTATAGTAGGAATGAAAAGCCCCTGCAAGGGTCATCAGGTAAAAGGTCACCCGGTGCGGCTCCATAAAGCGGGCACTGGTCTGAACGGTATCGGGGTAACGATTGAGCTGTTTGATCAATTGGACATCTTCCGGGTCGGTCAGCGCGGCCAACGCCTGCGGGTCCAAAGGCGCCCCTTCGGGCAGGTCGATTTCAGCCTTGCGACAGATGCTGGCAATCCGGGCGTGAACATACTGGACATAATAGACGGGGTTGTCATTGGATTTCTGCTTGGCCACTTCGAGATCGAAGTCCAGCGGGCTGTCATAATGGCGCGTGAGAAAAAGGAAGCGGGCCGCATCGCTGCCCACTTCATTGACGACGTCCTGCAGGGTGACGAATTCACCCGCCCGGGTGGACATGGCCACCGGTGCCCCGCCCCGTAAAAGATTGACCAGTTGCACCAGGATGACCTGAAAATTTTCCGGATTCACGCCGGAAGCGGCCACCGCGGCTTTCATGCGCGGAATGTACCCGTGGTGATCAGCCCCCCAGACATCGATCACCCGGTCAAACCCGCGCTCGAATTTTTCCTGGTGGTAGGCGATGTCCGATGCAAAATAGGTCGTGATGCCGTTGTTGCGCACCACCACCCGGTCTTTTTCATCCCCGAAGTCGGTGGATTTAAACCAGAGGGCCCCGTCTTTTTCGTAGACTTGCTTTTTTTCACGCAGGGTTGCGATACAGGTATCGACCCGGCCGGAATCATAGAGGCTTTGCTCGCTGAACCACTGGTCGAAGGAGACCCCGAAGTCCAGAAGGTCCTGCCGGATGCCTTCAATGATCAGGCCGGCCGCATAGCGCGCACAGATGGTGACGGCTTCGTCTTCGCTCTGGGAGAGCAGCCGGTCGCCCTGCTGATCCTTCAGGGCACGGGCCATCTCTATGATGTAGTCGCCCTGGTAGCAGGTCTCCGGAAAGTCAATACTTTCACCGAACAACGCCCTGTATCGCAGCAGGACGGACAAGCCCAGGGTGCGGATCTGGCGGCCCGAATCATTGATATAGTATTCGCGCTGCACGTCGTAGCCGCTGAAGGCCAGGATGCGGGCCACACTGTCACCCACCGCGGCGCCGCGCCCGTGACCGACATGCAGCGGGCCGGTGGGGTTGGAACTGACGAACTCCACCTGGATTTTCCGGCCTTCTCCGATAGCAGAGGCGCCGTAGCGGTCGTTGGCGGCATGGATGGTGGTCAGCACCGGTCCCCAGGCGTCGGAAGCAATAAAAAAGTTGATAAACCCCGGGCCCGCGATGTCGGTTTTCTGGATCCAGGCCGCGGCCTCCTCCAGATAGGGCTGCAAAATTTCGGCTATCTTGCGGGGCGCCATTTTCTGGGCCTTGGCCATGATCATGGCCAGGTTGGTGGAAAAATCGCCGTGGGTTTCGTTTTTCGGTTCTTCGATTTCGACGTCGGGGAAATCGTCGGAGGGAAGATGGCCTTGGGCATGCGCCCGTTGGGCGGCCTCCCGGACAATCTGCTTGAGGTTGCTTTTTATCATCGGCTTACAGGGTCTCCCGCGAATACAAACGGCGGACGCAACGCAAGGGATGTCCGCCGGGGGTGATAGGGGTTGTGCAGGGGCGCACGGCTGCAGCCTGAAAGCCCTGCCACGCGTCCGGTGCAACGAAAATGGTATCCTATCGCATAATTGCAGGGGCTTTTCAAGAAGCGGTTTACGCATGGCCGGCGGCAAACCGTTTCCTAAAACCGATTGACAAGCCGAAGGGGTTCCCATAGATAGAGGCCAACAAGGTGCCTGTGCGCTTAATAGGAAATCCCGTGTAATTCGGGAGCGGTCCCGCCGCTGTAACCGGGGACGAAACCTGACACATCCACTGTGGGGAAGCCGCCTGCGGGAAGGGTTGGGAGGTAGGAAGATCCGGGAGCCAGAAGACCTGCCTTGACGATCGGGTTCTGCCTTTGCGGAGCGGTAACGACAGCGGCAACCGATACAAAACACGACATACAGGGCCAAGTAAGCTGGGTGCAGCCCTTCAAGCCGATTCGCTTGAAGGGCTTTTGTTTTTTTGAAGTCATCCTAACCGGCGCTGGATCGGTCCATGATCGCTGTGGTTGCTGAAACGGTTTCTGCAAGGCAGGCTACTTTACTTACCTTTCAGCAGACGAGGAGATGGTGATGATGAAAGTGAGCAGGTTCTGGATTGGCGCAGCGGTATTGACCATGGTCGTTTTTGCTTCCGCGGCACTGGCGAGCGGGCACGGGGATGCGCGCCCCATGAAAAAAGGGATTTTGCTGGTGGCCTTCGGATCCAGTGAAGCCTCGGCCCAGGTGTCGTTTGCGAACATCGACAAAAGGGTCAAAGAAGCCTACCCCGGCATTCCGGTCCGCTGGGCCTATACCTCTTATATCATAAGAGAAAAACTGGCCAAGCAGGGGCAACTGCTGGATTCGCCCGAGGTGGCCCTCGCCAAGATGCAGGACGAAAAATTCACTCATGTAGCGGTGCAGAGTCTGCATACGATTGGGGGCGCTGAATATCATGACTTGCGTCGCACGGTGGGGGCCTTCAAAATGATGGGCGGATTTGAACGCGTCATTTTGGGCTATCCCCTGATGTCTACCCAGGAAGACATGCAACGCATCGTGGCGGCCATCATAAAAACGATCCCCAAAGAGCGCCAAAAAGACGAAGCCGTTGTATTGATGGGCCACGGCACCCACCATCCGTCCAATGCCTTTTACGCTGCCCTCATGTTCCAGTTGCAGCTCAAGGACCCCAACATCTTTGTGGGTACGGTGGAAGGCTATCCTGACGTGGGCTTGATCCAGGAACTGATGCTCAAAAAGGAAATCAAAAAGGCGTACCTGATGCCGTTTATGTCCGTGGCCGGCGATCATGCCAAGAATGACATGGCCGGTGCTGAAGACGATTCGTGGATGTCCATCCTGACCAAGGCCGGGATCGAATGTGTTCCCGTTCTCAAGGGCACGGCCGAATACGATGAATTTGTCGACATCTGGGTTAGTCACATTGATGGACCGTTGAGCCATTTCTGAAAAAAATGGCTGACCATTCGCCCGTTGGTGGGAGACGACCATCGGCGGGCGTTTTAAGAGAAAACGAATCGGGCCGATTTGTTCACAGAACGCCAGATGGATCCCGGTTCAACAACGCAGTGAGCCAATGGAACGTTCCGGTGAAACCAGGAGCATAGAGTCCCAAGAGCGTGATCGACCCGTGTCGCGTGTCGCGTTTACGGTGCCTTCGACGTTTGGGACGATTGCCGGTCTGCTGTTTCTGCTGGCCGTTGCCGTGGTGGGAGCAGCTTCCCTGGGGTATATTCGCCTGCCCTTCCCGGCCGTCCTGCAAATCATGGCCGCCCGCCTGTTCGACCAACCCGAATGGATCGCGCAGATCGATCCGGTCTGGACGGTGGTGGTGACGGACGTGCGTCTGCCCCGGATTTTGACGTCGGCCCTGGTGGGCGGCGGACTGGCCCTGGCCGGGGTTGTCTTTCAGGGCATTCTGCTGAACCCGCTGGCGGATCCCTACACCCTGGGCGTATCGGCCGGGGCCGCCTTCGGGGCCTCGATTGCGCTCCTCCTGAATATCGGGTTGCTGGGGATCTATTCGGTGCCGCTTTTCGCCTTCGTGGGAGCGGCCGGTACATTGCTGCTGGTGGTGTTTCTGGCATCGGGCAGTGGGGGGTTGTCGTCCACCAACCTTGTCCTGTCCGGCATCATCGTGGCGGCCATCCTGTCGGCCGGCATCAGTTTCCTGAAATACGTGGCCGACGAACAGGTGGGGGTCATTATTTTCTGGCTGATGGGCAGCTTTGCCTCCCGCACCTGGGTCGACGTGGCCATGGTGGGGACGACCGTGGTCGCCAGCCTGGCAGTGTTCATGGTGTATGCCCGGGATCTGAACCTGATGGCGCTGGGCGAACGTTCGGCCGCGTCCCTGGGGGTTGATTTCCAGCGCGTGACGCTGGTTTTGCTGATTGCGGCGTCACTGGTTTCGGCGGTCTGCGTGGCCGTGTCCGGGATCATCGGTTTCGTGGGCCTGCTGGTACCGCACATGATGCGCATGCTGGCCGGACCGGACAACCGCCGGTTGCTGACGGTATCCATGCTGGCCGGGGCGATTCTGCTGCTGGGGGCCGATACCCTGACCCGGGCCGTGCTGCCCCAGGAGATCCCGATCGGGGTGTTGACCGCGTTGGTGGGGGGGCCGTTTTTTTGTTACGTGTTTCGCCGCCGCCAGTTGGGGAAGGCCTGATGAACGATACCAAAGACCTGTTTCGGATAACAGATCTCCGTTTCCGGTATCCGGACCGGGATGTTATCCGGGGGTTGTCGTTGACCCTTGCGGGGGGGCGTTTCTACGGGCTGCTGGGACCCAACGGATGCGGCAAGACCACCCTGCTGGATCTGCTGATGCGCCTTCAGCGG
This sequence comes from Deltaproteobacteria bacterium, assembly GCA_020444045.1. GTDB lineage: Bacteria > Desulfobacterota > Desulfobacteria > Desulfobacterales > UBA5852 > JABZFP01. The sequence goes on along the minus strand of JAHLLS010000001.1, from coordinate 35,333 downwards.
CCTGACGGCGGACAGGTTCATTTTCGCGGGCGCGAACTGAAGGCCTATAGCCGCCTGGAGCTGGCACGGGCCATGGCGCTGGTGCCCCAGAATTTTTACATCAATTTCCCGTTCACGGTCCGGCAGGTGGTCATGATGGGCCGCTATCCCCATCTGCCCCGGTTTGCCCCCCCCGGGCCGGACGACCGTACCCGGGTGGATGCGGTGCTGGAAACGGCGGATATTGCGGCCCTGGCCGACAAACAGGTGACGACCCTCAGCGGTGGTGAGCGCCAGCGCGTGATCATTGCCAGGGCCCTGGTGCAGGATACAGACGTCATATTGCTGGACGAAGCCACCTCGAACCTGGACATCCGGCACGCCCTCCACTTGCTCAATCGGTTTCGCGAGCAGGTGGATCGCCAGCAGCGAACCGTGATCGCCGTGTTCCAGGATATCAATCTGGCGGCCATGTACTGTGACGATCTTTTATTTATGAAAGACGGCCAGGTGGCGGTCCATGGCAAAACGGAAGCGGTTCTCAACCCGGCAACCCTCAGTGATATCTACGGTGTCAGCGCCCAGGTGGTGTACCGCAACGAAGCGCAGGCGCCCCAGGTGGTTTATCGAAGATGATGGTTTTCAGACACCCCTTCAGCAAAAGAGACGTAATCGGGGCACTTGGCCTGATGATGGCACTGGTCTGCGGGTGGGTTGCGGATGGACGGGCCGCGGTTATCACAGACGCCGCCGGCCGCTCGATTTCTTTTGAACAGCCCTTTCGACGGGTGATCTCGCTCTATGGTGCGCATACGGAGAATCTTTTCAAGCTGGGGGCCGAAGATGCCCTGATCGGGGTCGGACGGAATGACGCCTATCCCCCGCGGGCAAGGTCAAAGCCGATATTTTCCTATCATGACGGTCCCGAGCGCTTTCTGGCGGCGGCGCCGGATCTGGTGCTGATCCGCCCCATGATCGATCGTGGCTACGCGCCCCTGATCCAGCGCCTGGAGCAGAGCGGCATCACCGTGGTGTCGCTGCAGCCCGGCACCATTGAAGAGATGGTGGCTTACTGGCGAATTTTGGGCCTATTGACCGGACAGGGGGCCCGCGCGGAGGCCATGATCGAGGCCTTTCACCAGGCCGTTGCGGATTTTCAGGCGTTGGCCGCTTCTGTTGAGGCGCCTAAACGCGTCTATTTCGAGGCCATTCACAAGCGGATGAAAACGTTCACCCCCGGGTCCATGCCGATTTTTGCGCTGGAAACCGCGGGCGGTATCAATGTGGCCGCCGATGCGGACCGGGTCCGTACGACCAATATCGCCTATTACGGCAAAGAACGCATCTTAAGCCGAGCCGGGGAAATCGATGTCTACCTCGCGCAGCATGGGGCCATGAACCAGCCGACCACGGCGCTGATTCGCAATGAACCGGGATTTGACGTTATCAAGGCGGTCAAAGACGGGCAAATTTTCATTATCGACGAAACCATCGTCGCACGTCCCACCTGGCGGCTGCTCGACGGTATCCATACGATCGGCAACCTGCTCTACCCGGAGCATTTCCGGGATCACGGCGCACGAATTCTCCAAAAGGCTGACGGGGCGCTGGGCGCCGCCGTGGCCGGCGCGCGCCCGAACCCAAATGAAGTGAAAGTTTCGCATGAACCATCAAATCGGTAAACTCTATGGCATTGGGGTGGGCCCCGGCGATCCCGACCTGCTGACGCTGAAGGCGGTCAAGGTATTGCAGCAGGTGTCGGTTGTTTTCACGGCGGCCTCGTCGAAAAATGACTACAGCCTGGCGCTGGAAATCGCCAGGTCGCACATTCCCAAAGATGCCCGGGTGCATCCACTGGCGTTTCCCATGACCCAGGATGTGGCGGCCAAACAGGAGGCCTGGGCGGCCAATGCCGCCATCGTGGCGGATTTTTTAAAGCAGGGGCACGATGCGGCCTTTCTCACCCTGGGAGACTCCCTGACGTTTTCCACCTTCGGCTATCTTTTGCGGCAGATCAAGGATCGCTATCCACAGGTGGCCGTGGAAACCATACCGGGGATCACCTCCTACCAGGCCTCGGCGGCGGCGCTCAACATGCCCCTGGTGGAAGGTGAGGAATCGCTCCTGGTGCTGTCCGGCGCCCAGGGGGGCGACCGTCTGCGCGAGCAGCACCATAAGCCGGACAACGTTGTTTTCATGAAAGCCTACCGCAACGTGCCCAGCATTTGCGAAGCCCTGGATGAGGCCGGTATGCTGAGCCATGCGGCCGGGGTGGTGAGCTGCTCCCAGCCTGGGGAGGAGTTGATCCGGGACGTCAGCGCGCTGCTGAACCGGGAGCCGAATTACTGGACCCTGATCATCGCCAAGAAATCCAATTCCAATGGCACGCAAGAAGGCTAATCACCCTTATCGGGCTCTCGCGGTGTCGTTGGGCGTGACCCTGGCCATGCTGACCGCCGGCGTTTATGGCCTGGAGACGCTGTCTTGGTCCGCTGCGGGCGGGCGTCTTATCCGTCCTCTGTTGCGTCTGCTGGGGTTTATCCTGGTGGGCCTCATGGCGGGGCAGGTGATCGAAGCGCTGGGCTGGACGCGGGCCCTGGCGATCGCCGCGCGTCCGGTGTTCCGGTTCGGTCGTCTCGGCCACCGCTGCGGCGCCGCCTTCATGGCCGCCTTCATTTCCGGCGTGACCGCCAACGCCATGCTGGTGGAATTCTACCGGGAAGAGAAAATTACCCGCCAGCAACTGTTTCTGACCAACTTCATCAACCAGTTCCCGGCCTTTTTCCTGCATTTGCCGACCACCTTTTTCATTGTCGTCCCGCTGACCGGCCGGGCGGGTCTGCTCTATTTCCTGCTGACATTCTCAGCGGCGCTGCTAAGGACCCTGCTGCTGCTGTGCTACGGCCATCTCCGGCTACCCCCGACAACAGCAGCGCTCTCGGCCCCTGCCGACACACGCACCTCCAAAATCGCCTCGTTCCGCGAAATCCTGGCTGGCGTCCGCCGCAAGCTGCCGCGTCGCATGACCATGGTGGCGGTCTATGTGATTCCCATTTATGTGGCGGTATTTCTGGCCAACACCATGGGGTGGTTTGCTTTCACGCAGGACGCGCTGGCGCATTTGGTGGTATCTTCTTTCATCCCGGTGGAAAGTCTTTCGATGGTGGTGCTGAGCTTCGTGGCCGAATTCACCTCCGGGTTTGCCGCTGCCGGGGCCCTCATGGATGCCGGCGTGTTGACCGTCAAACAGACCGTCCTGGCGCTTCTCATCGGCAACATTCTGGCGTTTCCTATCCGGGCACTGCGTCACCAGCTGCCGCACTATATGGGTATTTTTCAGCCCAAAATGGGGACCCAGTTGCTGGTTATTGGCCAGGTGCTGCGGGTTGGCAGTTTGATGGCAATCGGCCTGGTTTACTTCATCGTGGGATAATGGACGTCACAATGGTCCCCCACCCTCCAGGTCTTTTCTTCCTGCCAGCCCGACAGCATCTATTTCGTGTCCATCCAGAAATGGTAGATTTAGGTTCAGGCCAAGGCCGTAGCGATTTTTCCCGTTACACGGGACTTCCCGTCTGATCAAATCCTCCCTGTGGGTGGAAACCGCAGGCGTAGACCGGCTACGTCGAGGATTTCAAATGAGTGAGAACGCCGGCCTGGGCCGAAAGATGCCTTTTATGGGCGGACACTATTTCTCTGTTGACGCTGGCAATGCTTTTCTATACGGTGTAATCCAACTGCAGGGCGAACCCTGCCGATTACGTTCATCACGACCGACAATTTAAATTTTCTTTCGCCACGACATACGCGCCACGGAGGTGCCCTCCCCCATGAAGGCGGGCTGCTTGCGTGGCGTTTTTTATGGAATGGAGGAAGATATGATGAAGTTGGCAGGCAGGGTTTTAGCCGCAGCACTGATTCTGGTTTTCGGGATGGTAGGGAGCGCCGTTGCGCATTTTGGTATGGTGATTCCCTCGGACAACATGGTGATGCAGGCGGACGATCGCACCATTGCGCTCAACCTGAGTTTTTCCCACCCCATGGAAATGGTCGGCATGCCGCTGGTCAAACCCAAAGCGTTTACCGTGCAGGCCAACGGCGAGGCGCAGGACCTCATTCCGATGCTGCAAGCGACAGAGGTGATGGAGCATTCCGCCTGGAAAGCCGCCTACCCGATCAAGCGGCCCGGGGTCTACATGTTTGTCATGGAGCCGCAGCCATACTGGGAGCCGGCTGAAGACTGCTACATCATCCACTACACCAAAACCGTGGTTACGGCGTTTGGCGACGACGAGGGCTGGGATGCCGAACTCGGACTTAAAACCGAGATCGTGCCCCTGGCCAAGCCTTACGGCTTGTACGCCGGCAATATTTTCCAGGGTATCGTCAAGCTGGATGGCGAACCGGTGCCTTACGCCGAGGTGGAGGTCGAATATTACAACCAGGACCAGTCCGCCACGGCCCCCACGGACTATATGGTCACCCAGACGGTCAAGGCCGATCAGAATGGCGTGTTTAGCTATGCGGCCCCGAAGGCGGGGTGGTGGGGTTTTGCCGCCTTGAACACGGCCGACTACACGCTGAAAGCCGACGGCCAGGACAAGGACGTGGAGCTGGGCGCGGTGATTTGGGTGCGGTTCGAGGAATGGCAGGGCCGATAGATGACGGCTTCGCAAAAAGTCCAATATCTGCGTTGCGCGGCATTCCTCATCATTGCGGCGTACGCTAAGTACGCCTCATTCTTCGGAATTTGTGCGCCGTATCTTGAACATTTTACAAACCCGTCCCAATATAGACTTTTTGCGAGTTCATTATAGATAGTGCCCCGATGAAGGCCTGACGCTAATCGGGCAGGTGCTGCCGGGCGGGATAGGGGGTTATTCCCGCCCGGCTCACGTTAAGGAGCGAAGATGCATATTTCCGAGGGAGTGCTGTCGGGTCCGGTCTTGCTGACAGGGGGTGTCCTGACCGTGGCGGGAACGGCCATCGGTCTTAAAACGCTGGATTTCGAACGGATTGCCCGGGCCGGCATTTTGTCGTCGGCGTTTTTTGTGGCCTCCCTGATCCATGTTCCGGTCGGCCCCTCCAGCGTCCATCTTATCCTGAACGGTATTGTCGGGTTGATCTTGGGATGGGGCGCCTTTCCGGCGATCCTGGTCGCCCTCTTCCTTCAGGGCATGCTGTTCCAGTTTGGCGGACTGACCACGCTGGGCGTCAATACCTTGATTATGGCCCTGCCGGCCGTGGCTTGCTACTATAGCTTCGGTCCGCTTGTACAGCGGGACAGCCGGATCGCGCTGCCGGCTGCTTTTGCCTGCGGTTTCATGGGGATTTTCCTGGGGGCGGTGTTGGCCGGTGCGGCGTTGATGTTCACGGAGGAGAACTTCCTGGAAGTCACCCTTCTCATGGTGTCCGCCCATCTTCCAGTGATGATCATCGAGGGGTTGATGACGGCGTTTTGCGTGGCTTTTTTTCGAAAGGTGCAGCCGGACATGCTGCCTCATTTTAAGGCTCCGGAAACGGATTTTTCCTGCCAAGGGAGGTCGTAACGATCATGCGTCGAATGGATTGTTGGGGGTGGCATCGTCGGTTTACGCTTATCGTCGGGGTGATGGCCCTGTCCGTTTTCCCGTTAGTCGTCGAGCAGGTGTTCGCCCACAAGGTGACGATTTTTGCCTGGGTCGAAGGCGACACCGTGCATACGGAAAGTAAATTCAGCGGCGGGCGCGTTGCCAAACAGGCCCGTATCGAAGTATATGACCGCACCGGAGCGCTCTTGCTGGAGGGGCGCACGGATGATGAGGGTCGTTTTGTTTTTAACGCCCCCAAGCAGGAGGAGTTGCGCATCGTGCTGGTTGCCGGCGCGGGCCATCGGAATGAATGGGTGGTCAAGGCCGAAGAATTCGCGGGCCATGTGCGGCCGGTGGCGGATGATGATACGGTATTGCCCAAACAGAACGAGCCCGTGGTCGATACCCCATTGCCGGAGAGGATCGATATCTCCCGAGAGGATCTGCAGACCATGATCGAGGCAGCCCTGGAAAAGCAGCTGCAGCCGGTGATGCGCCGCCTGCACCAGATGGATGAAGGTCCGCAGCTGGCCGATATCATTGGCGGCATTGGCTACATTTTGGGTCTGGTGGGCCTGGGCGCCTATATTCATTTCCGCCGGCGCTCGTCCTCGGAGGGTCCCCGTGCTCGCTGAACCCTTCGCCCATGGACAATCTTTCGTCCATGGCCTCGATCCCCGCGTGCGCATTGCGATAAGTACGGTTTTTTCGTGCCTGGTCGCAGTGGCCAATTCGTTCACGGTGCTTGTCATCGCCTGTGTGATCGCCCTGGGGTTAGTGCTGCTGGCACGCCTGGATCTGGCCGCGGTGGGCCGTCGGTTGTCGGTGGTCTTGGGGTTTTTGATCCTGCTCTGGCTCATTTTGCCGCTAACCTATGAAGGGGAGCCCGCAGGGCAATGGGGGCCGCTGGTCTGGTATTGGCCGGGTGTGGCCCTGGCTGCCCGAATTTCCCTGAAATCGTTTGCCATTCTGGCCACTTTCACGGCGCTCTTGGCCACGATGGCGGTCAGCACCATGGGCCATGCTTTGGATCGAATGGGCCTGCCCAGCAAACTCATTCACCTCCTGCTGATGTGCTACCGTTATATTTTCGTTATCGAGCAGGAATATCGCCGCTTGAATGCGGCCATGCGCATCCGGGCTTTCCGGCCCCGGACCAACCTGCACACCTATCGCAGCTATGCCTACCTGGTCGGCATGTTGTTTGTGCGTGCCGCCGCGCGCGCCGAACGGGTGCATCAGGCCATGCGATGCCGCGGGTTTCAGGGCCGCTTTCATACCATGGCCCAATTTCCCCGACATGCCGGCAATCGCCTGTTTTTAGTTGCCACAACATCTGTTATGCTTGGCCTGGCCTGGCTGGAGTGGTTGCAATAACTGTTATGGCCAAGCGGGTGAAGGGAGAGACGGAATCATCGTGAACACAGGGGCCATTCCGATCGTGCTCGTGGCATCGGGTACCGCAACCGCCGCATCCGAAACGTACCAGAAAATGGATTCGGTGTTCCGCCGTCATTTTCCCGCCCATGAGATCTGTTGGGCCTATTCTTCCCGTGCGATTCGCAACCGAGTTCGGGCACAGGGCGGGGGGGAGTTGAAAACCCCGGCGGCCGTTCTGGGCGATCTTGCCGCCCGAGGTTGTCGACAGGTGGTGGTGCAATCGCTGCACCTCATTTGCGGTACCGAGTTTCATCACATGGTGTGGGCGGCGGCCAGGAGTCCGCTGGCGGTTACCATCGGCCTGCCGTTACTATCCCAACCGGAGGATTTTAATGATGTCATGGGCTGGATGGCGACGCTGGTCCCGCAGGATGTCCGGGAGGCGCTGGTATGGGTTGGCCACGGCACGGCCCATCCGTCCTGGATGGCCTATGACCTCCTCATCCGTCGCATGCGCGACTGTCTGCAAGAGCGGGTTCTGCTGGGCTTGATAAAAGAAGGCCCCGGACCCGGCCAGGTTGCCCGGATTCTAAAACAGGCAAACGTGCGCCATGTAACCCTGCGGCCCTTCATGCTGGTGGCCGGCGCTCATTTCGGCCAGGACATCGCCCGGGAACGTTCGGGTTCCTGGAAATCCGAACTGGAAACATCAGGGTTCGTGGTGGCACCCCGGGCCGAGGGTGTCGGCCTGGAGCCGGCCATCCAGGCGATATTTGTGCGTCATATCGAGGCGGCCTTGACTGCTAGACCGCTGGATTTAACCTGAGAGGCGGCCTTGACGGAAACAAGCCAAGAAGATCCTATTATCGACATGCGGGGTGTTTGTTTTAATTATCCCGGCGGTCCTCCCATATTGCACGACCTGGATTTTGAGTTGTACCGGGGTGAGCGGGTGGGGCTGGTCGCGCCCAACGGCAGCGGTAAAACGACCCTTTTCCATATCATCATGGGGTTGCTGAAACCGTGTGCCGGTGAGGTCCGTATTTTTGGACGGACGGTTCACCGGGAGCAGGATTTTATCGAGGTCCGGCAGCGTATTGGCATGCTGTTTCAGGATGCGGATGATCAGCTTTTCAGCCCCACCGTGCTGGAAGATGTGGCGTTCGGTCCGCTGAATCTGGGAAAGTCCCGCGAGGAGGCGGCGGCCATCGCCCGCCGCACCTTGGCCCGTCTGGGGTTGGAGGGGTTCGAGGATCGTGTCACCTTTCGCCTGTCCGGGGGGGAAAAACGGCTTGTTTCGCTGGCTACCGTCCTGGCCATGGAGCCCGAGGTCTTGCTGCTGGATGAGCCCACCACCGGCCTTGACGACAAGACCCGCCATACCCTGACCCATCTGATCGGCGCGTTCGACTTAACCTACGTGCTCATTTCGCACAACGTGCCGTTTCTGGCCGCGACCACTGACAAGACTTATTCCATGGAGGGGGGTCGCATCCTGCTGGATGAAACGGTTCATTTCCATGAGCATGTGCATGCCCATCGCCACGGTCAGGTGCCCCACCAGCACGAATAAGTACGGTCGGACACCGCCGTTATGGTCTATATCTCATTGTAATTACGCCATATTTTTATGGCACTGCCAAAAAAAATGGCGTTTTAAAGCCTCTTGAAATCCATCGCGTGGCGTTGGCCAATCCGTCCTTTTCGTTTCTCACTTGATTTATACCGTCAATATCGTTGATATTACCTTAAAGGGTGATGCGTCGGCGGGATCGCCTCATGGTCGCATGACGGGTGGTATATTACTTGCAAGAGGCTTTCCGCTATTTGCAGTGGTGATCAATTCATCGATGCCCGCTCGCGGGCATTTTTTTACGGTCGACCAAATCAGCGTGTTGTTTTTCATAATGGGAGGAGACGTATGACACAATCAATTTACAGCCTCTGTTTCATGTGCTCGGTACGGTGCCCGATCCGGGTCGAGGTCAAGGATGGGCAGGTGAAATGGATTGAGGGCAATCCGCACGTGGCCGGGATGGAGGGCAGTCTGTGTCCCAAGGGCGCCGCCGGTATTTCGATGCAATACGATGCCCAGCGCGTTCAAAGCCCGATGATCCGCGAGGGGGCGCGTGGTGAAGGTAAATGGCGCAAAGCGTCGTGGGACGAAGCCCTCGATTATGTGGCCGAAAAACTGAAAGGCGTCATCGACACCTATGGTGGTCACAGTGTGGTCCTGGGTGAGCGCGCCAACTTGGCCACCCATGTCAGCAAGACCTTTTTGAAAGCCATCGGGTCTCCTAACCATTTTACGCACGATGCATTGTGCAAGGGCTCTGTCAACACGGCCTGCCGCAGCCTGTTCGGTTATACCGACGGCCAGATGGGCATGGACTATAAAAATGTGCGGCACATCGTCCTGTACGGCCGCAACATGTTCGAGTCTGTCTCGGTCAAGGAAATCAACAACCTGATGGCCGCCCTGGAAAAGGGCGCCAAGATGACCTATATCGATCCGCGTGTCACGGTCACGGCCACCAAGGCCCATCGCTACTGGATGATTCGACCGGGCACCGACCTGGCGCTTAACTATGCCCTGATGCACGTCATTCTCGATGAGCGTCTCTACGACAGCGCCTTTGTGGATCGCTGGGTGGAAGGCTTGGCCGAACTTCAGGATTTCGTGCGGCCCTACACTCCGGAATGGGCCGAAAAAGAAACCGGTGTGGCCGCCGATGAAATTCGGGCCCTGGCGCGCGAGGTGAGCAAACATAAACCTTCGGTTATTTTTCACTACGGCTATCGCGGCGCTCACCATGCCAATGAAATTTACCTGCGGCGCTCGATTTTGATCCTGAACTGCCTGATGGGCAGCCTGGAGACCCCGGGTGGGATGTTTTTTAAGAAAGGTCCGGGAGCGGCCGGCGGTAAACCGGCCCGCAAACTGACCGAGCAGGAATTGCCCAAGACGGATAAGACGCGATTTGACAAAGCGGGAACCCCGGATTTCCCCCTTCCAGACACGGCTCACGGGGTGGGACAGATGCTGGCCCCGGCCATTTTGAACGAGGATCCCTACCCGATCAAAGCCCTGATCATCAACCGGCTCGATCCGTTGAAATCCATCCCCGACACCAATCAGATGAAAGAAGCCCTGCAGAAGCTCGACTTGATCGTGGCGGTGGATATCAATTACAGCGATCTGGCCTGGTATGCGGACGTCATTCTGCCTGAATCCACCTACCTGGAGCGCACTGATTGCGTGCAACAGGCCAACGGCCTCAAACCCCAGATGTTCTTGCGGCGCCAGGTGGTGGGGCCGCGTTACGACACCCGTGAATATTCGGTGATCATGCGGCAGCTTGCCGAGCGGATGGGGATCGAAAAATACTTCCCCTACACGAGCATGGATGAACTGGTCCAGTGGCAGTTGGAAGGCACCGGGTTTTCCATGGCGGATTTCGAGGCCAAAGGCTTTGTGGCCTATGGTAAGCAGCAGATATTCTGGGATCGCAAGGATGACCTGAAATTAAAAACGCCCTCCGGCAAGATCGAGTTCCGGTCGTCGCTGTTGGAGGATGCCGGTTTCGAATCCTTTCCGGCCTACGCTCCGGTGCCGGAAGGCCGCGACGATGTGTTTCGCCTGGTGGTGGGTCGGGTGGCGTTGCACACCCACGTTTCCACCCAGAACGTCCCCTATCTGAACGAACTGTTTTCGGAGAATGTGCTGTGGATCAACGCTGCCAAGGCCAAGGCCTTGGGCATCAGCAATGACGACCTGGTGGAGATTTCCTCCAAAGTCGGTTCCGGTACGATCAAAGCTTACGTGACCGATATGATCCATCCGGAAGCCGTCTTCATGGTGCATGGTTTCGGACATGAAGCCAAACTGGCGGCGCGCTGCTACAACAAGGGCGTATCGGACAGCGTGCTGCAGGAAAATATCACCGACCGCGTCGGCGGAAGCCCGGCGTTTCACGATACCTTTGTGACCGTGAAGGCGGCCTAACCGACATCGGATGAAGGATACTGGAGGAATTCAATGAGCAAATACTACCTCTTTCAAGATACCAAGAAGTGCATTGGCTGCAATACCTGTACGATCCAGTGCAAAAGCCAGAAACGGCTGCCGATCGGTCCTAAAATCAGCCAGATCATACAGGTCGGCCCCAAAATGGTCGGTGGACTGCCCCGGGCCACCTATGTCTTCATGCCGTGTTTCCATTGTGAAGATCCGTGGTGTGTGGCGGCCTGTCCCACCGGTGCCATGCAGAAGCGCGCCAAGGACGGTATCGTGTTTATCGATCACAGCCTGTGCGTGGGCTGCAAAGCCTGTATTACGGCCTGCCCCTGGGGAGCGCCCCAGTGGAACCCGGAAACCGGCAAGGCCGTCAAATGCGACTACTGCATGGACCGGGTGGACCAGGGACTCAAACCGGCCTGTGTGACGGTGTGCACCACCCATTGCTTGGAGTTTGGCGAGAACGTGGATGAAATCGTCAACGTGCGCAAGCGGCGGCATGCCGAAGCCGTGGCGTCCTTGGATATGAGCACCACATAACCCTGCACGGGGAGGGGCGGAGTGGCTGATATGACCCAAAAGACCTGTCCGGTAGCACAGCTTATCCAGGACCTGGAGCAGGTGCTGGCCTCCGGCCGCTTGCACGATGCCAAAAACCACCGGCGTGGTGAGGAAATCCTGGCGCTGCTCAATGATGTGGCCTGGGGCCGGGCTGGCCGGGAGCATCTGCCGGCCATCCGGCAGCTGGCCGAGGAAATGCGCCAGGAGGACGCTGCGGATGCCGGCGCGGAAAGCGGCGGTCGCATCCTGACAGCGCTGGAAGACGCCGCGGAGGTGTTTCAGAGCCATATTGAAACCCACAACTGTGCCACCGGCGCGTGTGTCCGTCTGGCACCGGCACCCTGCCAGATGACCTGTCCGGCCGGGATCGACGTTCCGACCTACGTGTCGCTGATCGGCGAGGGGCGGGATGCCGAGGCCATCGAAGTCATCCGCAAGGACAATCCCTTTCCCTGGGTATGCGGCCTGGTTTGCACGCGTCCCTGCGAGTTCATGTGTGTGCGGGGCCGCATCGACAAGCCGGTCTCCATCAAATTTCTGAAAGCGTTTGCCGCTGAACGAGCGCTGTCCTGGGGGCAGTATAAAAATCCGCCCAAAGCGCCCGACACGGGCCAGTCGGTTTGTGTCGTGGGTGCCGGCCCCGGCGGCATGAGTGCCGCCTACTATCTGGCGCTGAAAGGCTATCGGGTGCGCGTGATCGAGGCCCAGCCCAGTGCCGGCGGCATGATTTTGCTCGGAATCCCCCGCTATCGACTACCGCGGGAAGTGATCGACCGGGAAGTTGCCATGCTGCAGGATTTGGGGGTGGAATTCTCCTTCAACACCCGTCTCGGACAGGATGTTACGCTGGAGGATCTCCAGCGGGAAGGCTACGCGGCCTACCTTATGGCGATCGGTGCGCACAAAGCCTATTCGCTGGGGATTCCGGGCGAGGATGATTTCCCGCAGGTCTTGGATGCCATCGGGTTTTTACGAGATGTCGCCTTGGGCAACCGTTCGGTGCCCGGAAAAAAAGTGGTTGTCATCGGGGGCGGCAACGTGGCCATCGACGCCGCGCGCACCTCTCTGCGCTTAGGCGCGGAATCGGTCATATTGGCCTATCGGCGGACACGGCATGAAATGCCGGCCGATGAGGAAGAAGTCGAACATGCCGAGGAAGAAGGCGTGGAAATGCGTTTTCTGACGATTCCCGAGGCTGTCGTCGGTCGAGATGGACACCTTGAGGGACTGCAATGCCTGCGCGCCGAACTGGTGGCTCAGGCGGGCAGTGATCGAATGCGCCCTGTTCCGGTAAAAGGAAGCGACTTCGTCATCGAGGCCGATGCCATCATTCCTGCCATTGGTCAGCAGGTGGATACGGCCTGCCTCGCACCGTTGGAGGGACTCAGCTGGACGCGGCGCAGCACCATCGACACCAGCATGGTCAGTATGGAGACATCGATCCCGGGCTTTTTTGCGGTAGGTGATGCCGTAACCGGTCCGGCCACGGTGATTGAAGCCATTGGGGCCGGCAAGCGGGCAGCGGAAGGCATTGATCGATATCTTTCCGGTATTCCTCAGCCCAAAATGCCACCCGTCCCTGTTCGGCGAGGCCGTATCGATTGCCACCCCCTGTCCGCCAATGAAAAAATGACAACCAAGCGGCCGGAGATGCCTTTACTGAACATCGATCGACGTCGTACAACCTTTCAGCAGGTGGAGCTGGGCTATGCCGAAAAGGATGTTCGGGATGAAGCTGGACGCTGCCTGCGCTGCGACATCTGCCTGCGCTGCGGCAAGTGTGTTGAAATCTGCCGCGATAAAATGGGCGTCAACGCATTGGCCATGGGGTATTTTGACTTTGATCATCCGGTGGAAACCGACTTCCGGCTCACGGCCGAGCGCTGCATTCTGTGCGGGGCCTGTGCGGCCAACTGCCCCACCGGAGCCATGCAGATCGAAGATCGCGACGGTGAACGGGTATTATCCCTGTGCGGCACGGTTCTCAATCATGAGGCCTTGACGGCATGCGCCCTTTGTGGAAAGCAGATGGAACCGTTTCGCTATCTGGAATATGTGCGCAAACGCACCAAAGGCGTTGGCCAACTGATCGACAACCGACCGGTGTGCGATGCGTGCGGCCGCCAATCGGGTGCCAAGACGATGCAATCCGAATCTTAAGCATGCTCACCAGAAAAGGAGGATCGGACCATGGTGTTTCGCAGAGGGCAGAAAGTGGAACTTTACCGCAAGTCCGAAGATGAAAGTTGGGAAGCGTACATGGATGAATTCATCGGACTCCACGGCATCGTGACCGATCCGGACACGGCCATCAACGACCCGGATGCATTGGTTGAAATCAGTCTGATCGGCAAGGGAACGCACCGTCTGCCCCAGGACTGCCTGCGACCGCTGGACTGACAGTTGCCGCCAGCATTATTTTTTGATTTACCTCATGCGCACTGGACGCCAGTCGTGCAACCCGACATCATTATCATGACCGCCTAAAGGAGCGATCGCTGTGATCAATATGACAATCGACGGCCAGGCCTTTCAAGCCGAAGACGGCCAGACGGTTTTGGAAGTCGCCCGGGCCAACGGTATCCGCCTGCCGGCGCTATGCTACCATCCGGCCCTGAAACCATCCGGGGCCTGTCGCCTGTGCGCGGTCGAAGTGACGGGGAAAAGCGGTCGCTTGACGACGATGCTGTCCTGCGTGCTGCGCGTCAAAGAGGGGCTAGCGGTTCGCACCACGGGTGAATTGGTCAAGCGCGCCCGTCAGCAGGCCTTCGAGCGTCTCTTGACGCTGGCGCCCCAGTCGGAATCGGTCCGCGAACTGGCAGCGACCTGGAATGTCGATCTGGGACCGCGTCCGGACGGTTGCATTCGCTGCCGTCTCTGCATCCGTGTCTGCAGTGAAATCGTGGGGCCGGGTGCGCTGGTGATGCACAAACGGGGCGGCCAAAATTATGTGGAACCCATCGAGGGCCGCTGCATCGGTTGCGGCACCTGTGTCAATATCTGCCCCACCGACGCCATCCGGATGGAAGACAAAGACAATGTGCGCACCATTTTCATCCGGGACGACGTGATCGGCCGCCATCCCCTGGAACGCTGTGAAGGCTGCGGTGCCCTGTTTGCCACCCAGCGGTTTCTCAATCACATTCACGATCGCGTGACCCCCCATCCCGACCTCAAGGAACATCACCGCTACTGCCCCACCTGCAGCAAGCTTTTTTCCGACCGCATAAAATCCTTCCAAAATCGGCGATAATATTATTCCGAAAATATAGGGGCGACAGATGGCATCTGCCGCCCCCAGATTGTCAATTCAGCCACTTGCAATGGAAATTCTCGTGTGAATGGCCCTGTGCCCCTGTCGCGATTTACTTGCGTTGTGCCAGGGCATAGACACCCACTGGTTTGGCGGATTTAAATAAGCCGGCTTCTTTGCCGGGGGTATAAATGGCTTTTAGGTAAATACTGCTTTCGGCGGCGGGGTTGTTCAATGCCAGACAGCCGGCCATCAATCCAACGCGCCAGCCGTTGTAATCCACATACCGGCTGTTTTCGGCATAGCCTTCGGTGCCATCCGGTGTGCTGGATATCGCCAGGCTGGCTTTAGCGGAAGGTGCCATCCGGTTCAGGAAAAACACGGCCATTATATAATCATCCTGTTTCCCGGGTTCGACGGCTTGCGGATCAAGGGCCCGTTCCCCCATGTACTGGTAGAAAGCGGGAAAGCTTTTCGGCATATTGTCTTTGTTGAGCGCGGCCTTTTTGGCCGGCACGACAAAACAGACCGCTTCGGGCACCGTGTCGTAGAGGGGGCGGAGACGGACCGATTCCACGACAGCTTTATCCCCCTGCATGGTGTAACCTGTTTCGAAAGCGACGGCAGTACGGCGGCCCAGGCCGTCTATGAACGCCATGCGTCCTTCGGCGGAGCGGGCCGCTGTTGCCGAACCCGTGTTTACATACTGCCCCAGGCAGGCGGATTGTAATTTGAATCCAGGCTCAACCACCTTGCTGGCGCCCAGGGATTTACTTGCCGTGCTGTTTAACCGGACATTCGCTGGAACAGGGTATCCAACCAGCCGGTTTCCGAGGGCACGCGTTACCATGGCGGCGTCCGGCGGCATGGCCTCCAGGGACTCGGCGACCATGGCTTGGGATGCCCCGCCGTTAATCATCTGACGCGCCGTGCTGCATCCCATCATCATGCCCAGCACGATCAATAGGATTGTCATTTTACACATCTGTTTGGTGATCATCTTTCGTCCTCCCGTAGATCGGGTCGTTTTGTTTTTCATGGGGTGGCTAACTGGTTGGGCCACATCCGCGATTCGAAACGGTTGACTTTGGTGTTCGATGCGGGGGTATTTCCAAGTTGGCCTGGCATGGGGCCGGCCGTGTTGGCCAGATAACAAAGCAAGCCGGCGCTCAGCACGCCGTCCGCAGGAAGACCGCAATCGGTCTGGTACGCGCGGAGGGCCGTGATGGTCTTTTGGCCCATCTGGCCGTCAACCGGTCCCGGATCGTATCCCAAGGTTTTCAGGGATGCTTGTGCCAGCTGGATCCCGGGCAGGTTTTCGGTTGCGTCTAAAAGCGCAAGCAATTCCGGTGAGGGCTTCCCGTCAACGATGATACCCTGCTGTTGCTGGAAACGCTGGATGGCCTGGCGTGTTTTGGCTCCCATCTGGCCATCGGCGACGCCCGGGTTATATCCGCGCTGGGCAAGGGCTCTCTGGGTGCGTTTCAGCAGGGAATGGGTGGAGTAGGTGTTGGCCAGCCAGGAGGATTGCCCTTCCCGGAGGATAATATTGAAGGTTACTTCCGCTCCCTGGTTGTAGGCGAAAGTCGCAGGAAGGACCGTATAGCACCAGCCAGCTTGGTTTTTTCCGGATTGCTGCAGGGCCTTTTTTCTAGTGTCGACCGGATTGCCCTGAACCAGTTCCATTTGCATCTCGGGCGGCTGCCGGTCCATCATGAAGGCCACGACGGTATAGGGTCTTGGTTGCGCATCAGCCCGGCCGGCGCCTTCCTGGGGAATGGCATGCTGATTGGCCTTCAACAAGGCCGCTTGGAAAGAGAGACCATTGAAGCCTGTCGCGGGAACCTGTTCGGCGGGTACGAAGAACAGAGCGCTTCGGGGAGCAGGGGCATATGTCGGCGTCAAATCCACGCTCGTGACGACCAACTTGGGTGTTTCCTGAAAAGTGGCCTTGAACCGGGTCATGATGACCCGACTCAACCCATCCCGGTGATAAATCAGACCGCCCAGATTTCCCTTAGCGTTTTGGAAATCAACCTTGTAAATTGCTGCCCCGGCCAGATAGAAATCTGGATCGGAAATGTTGCCTTCAACGGTTCTTAGTGCGCGGGACGGTTCGACCGCCGTGATAGTGGATAAACGGTCATGCTGGCGGCTCATGGCGAAGCCGATGGCCGTTGTGATTTTCTGAGCCCGCGGGTCGTTTAGATCCGCCGCTGCCGCCGTCGCTGTTGCGACATAAACAGCGGCCAGGCCAACGATGATTCCCACGGTGATGGTCAATTTCTGCCATCGATATTTCATTGCAACCTCCTGCGTGGCGATGTTCATTTTAATAAAGCGGGCGGGGACGAGGGTCCGCGATATACTCCAGGCGTTCCCGTGGTGTCTGGTAGGGTCGGGCTGGGATCTGTTCCCTGACTTTGGTGATGCCATAGCTGATAGCGGCTTGCGCCGGAGGGGGAACAGGAATAAAGCCCACGGCGAAGTCCTGAAGGGTGGCAACGGCGGCCTGCTCGCCCGCATCTTCATCGCTCAGGACGTAGGTTGTCACCCCGGAATACGTAGCACCGGCGGCCGCCTGTCCAAAGGTCGTCCATCCGGCGGCGGCCGTGTAGTAGCCGATGGCAACGCCGCCACTCATCACGACGACCACCGTCGTACCCGCAAGGAGGGTATTAAAAGCTGCCGCCAGTTGCTGCCGTTCTTCCTCCGACAGCTCGCGGGTTTCGTTCGTGATGTGTGTCGGTTCGACACTGGACAATTCCGGCGGCGGCGCCGGAGATACAAAGTCCATGTCGATAGGGGTAAAGCCGGCCGGCACGATACTGCCGCCGCTGGTGCTTGGGCCCATGCCCGATGTCGGATCTCCTTCACCGTCGCCCCCGCCACCGCCGTATCCATATGCCGGCAGTCCGGTGAGGGTCATCAGCAGAAAGATGACCATTGTGCTGTAGAGAATTTTTCGCATAAGACCTCCCCTTCTGGTGAGTAATTAGTTGAACACAAATCATCAGACATTGTTATTCAACGGTTCCCGCAATTACGCTGTTATCGATATGAATGTTTTCCGGAAGATTTCCATTCTGCGGAATGACTTCAGGTAAAACGGCCGCAAACCCTTCGCGGTTGAGACGGGTCAGAGCGACCGGCGGGCTGTCGTTGCCGGCGGCATCCACATGGGTTAGCAGAAGTTCGGTGTAGGGGGTGATCGCTTTGGATGCATAAACCAGCCAACGGCTGTTGGGCGACCAGCAGTGCCAGGAGTTCATGCGCCCGGTGTTACAGCGCATTCGCCGGGCCTTGCCTCCCTCGGCCGGTATCAGGTAAAGGGCGCTGTCCGGCTGAAGAACCAGACCGGTGTCGCTCTGGTTGAAGGCAATCCACCGCCCGTCAGGCGAATAGCACGGGAAATAATTACTGCGTCCGTTCTGGCTGGCCCCCTCGAGCGGTGTCGGTTTGCCGCCGTTGCCGTGGTTAAACGGCAGGGTATAGAGATCGAAGCGGATTCGGTAGCGCCGGTTCAGATCCGCAATCGATTCGCCCTTGGCCGGCGTCAGATATTTTTTATCTTGGATCAGATCCACCAGGGCGGCATCCACAGGCGCACGGGCAAATACAATTTTCTGGCCGTCCGGGCTCCATGCCGGGCAGGTCTGCACAGCATCGGTTCGGTCGGCTCCCGGGAGGGCCGCAAACCGGCGCTCACCACGATCGTAAAACGCAAGTTGGCCTTCAATTGGGAAAAAAAGCTGGGAAAACCAGATATCCGGAAGCATGGCAAACAGGGAGGTTTCCTTAACCGTGCTAACGAGGTAGCGTCCGCAGGGTGATACCTTGGTAAACAGCCCCATGCTGGACTGCTCGTCTTCCGGTCTAAAACTGTTCCAGCTGATAAAATGGCCTTTATCGATCTGCATTCGGGGTGTCACCGGTGCCAGCAGATAGCCACCTTTGTCCCCGTTGCGATCCACGTCCATCCCAAAGACCTGCCCGTTCGGCGCAAAGGTATGGCAGTGCGCGCAGGTTTGGACGCCTGTCAGCACGGTTCGTGGAGGCTCGTATGCGGCAATATCGGCCAGTACCCAGGCGGATTGCTCCGGATGCTCACGTGCCGCCAGAAACGGCAACCGCGTCTGCTTATAAAAAAGAACGCCGTCGAAGGGATCCGGTGAAATCGAAAAGGTGATTTGCGTGCGGTTTACCGGCTTTAAGCCCTTTGATCGGTTGACGCCGATTATTGTCAGCGTGGCGGTATTGTTCCCCATGTGTCTCAGCAGCCAATTCCAGGTGGTCTGCTCGGGCACCCAGCGGGGTTGGTCCGTGAAACAGCAGACGCGCTCCCCCCCGGCGGCTTCGATCACCACCAGCCAGGCATCTGAAAGAAAAAATGTATCGTTCCAGAAAAAATGGGGTGAGGCCATGTTCGGCGGGAAAACAGCGCCATCGTCCGGATGGCCTATCTCGAGTTCAGGTAGGTAAAGAGCGGGTGTCACGCGGGATAGCAGATTGTCGGCATAGGTGCGGGCCGTGGCCGCATCCCATGTATCAACAAGATTGATATATTTCAGGAGTGGTTTGTCAGAACGGGCTGAAACCGGTGCATCGTTGACACCGGCAAGCATAACGAGCAGGCCGAACAAAAATATGGTGCGCCTCAGGATAGGGAGCATAAAGCTTTCTGGATCAGATTGAGTCGCGTTTAAAAGGCCGTTTGTGTGCGATAACGTCCTATATTCTTATCATATTATTGCGTATATGGGAATATGCTTTTAAGCCTGGCGGCGGCACATTACTGACAACGCCGGAAAAGAGAGGCGATCGGGCGGATCTTCCCCTTGATATAAAAAACCCCGCTTCTGACTTGCAGCGGGGTTTTTAAGATACCAATAACGGCTCGCTATTTTCGGAATTTTTTCCGACCCAGACCGGCCAGACCGACAAGACCTAAGCCCATCAGAACAATGGTGGAGGGCTCGGGGACCGGCGCCACTTGGCTGTAAACCGCATCCGCAATTAGTTCGTGGGCATAGGTCGTGGGGTGAATTTCATCCCAGAAAAGGTATCTTTGGCCTTCGGTGTCACTGTCGTATTTAAGCATGGTTGTGACGTTGTCAAAGTATAAATCACCGCTGGTAATAAATTCATCCATGAGCGCAAAAATATCAACGGAAAACAGGTTAAGATCCGGGAGGTACCACTCCATGATCGCCTGCGTTATTGCCAGGGAACAGTTGAAACCCTGTGACAAAGATTCGCCGTATTCAGGTGTATCGTATATTGTGCCGTTCATGAGCGGTGTTGCGCCCAGGTTGGGCATGTTCATCAACACAATATCGGTGGCACCGGCGTCATATAACGCACCGATGGCAGATCCAATGTTAATAGCAGCATTCACGATTACTTTTCCGGGCCTATTCCCGTCCAGATTCAACAAATCATTGCCGCCAATCCATACCGTGTAGAGGTTATTCGGATCTGCAATATTATTTGTCATCGTTAGATATTTATCGACCTGCCAGTTGAAGCCAAACATTGAGTCCACATATAGTGGGTCTGTAGTCGAAAAAGGTGAATATGGATTGCCATACGTGCGAGCTGCCCCATAGGCCATATCCAACAACCCAACTCCCAGATCCTGGGCCAGATAGTCAACCCACACAAGTCCCCCCGGATCTGTGAACCGACCGAAACCATCACCATCTTCAGGGCCATTGTCGGAAAGGCTGTCGCCGAAGGCAACAATCTGGCTGTAGGCAAACACCGATGTGCTGAATGGGAATAAGAGACATAAAAATAAAGCCCCTACCAATAACGCCCTTTTTTTCATCCAAAATCCTCCCTGTTACCGTTTTGAGGTTAAGCTGGTCCGTTGAATTATGTAACATATGCAACAACTGTGCAAAAATTTTCATATTTATAAATATGATTTATTATCAAATAGATAGTGATACTATTGAGGTTGATATAGTCAAAGAAAACGGAAAAATGAGAACCAAATTACATAGAAAATGAGAAATTTATTCTATAGAAATTTTGGCGTATAGTTGCAGCCTCTGCAAAAGCCCCATGACCGGCAGCTATAAATCCTGCGAGGAATTGAAATCCAAAAATCAAAGGGGCCACGGTTTTGTACCGTGGCCCCTTTGATTTTTGGTAGGCACGATTGGATTTGAACCAACGACTTCTACCGTGTCAGGGTAGCGCTCTCCCCCTGAGCTACGTGCCTGTAAATTGTAAGTGGGGCAATTAGCATCCTGTTGGATTTATGTCAAGCAAAATAGAGGGATACCTAACGATGGGCGCGATCAGTTTTCGGGTTTGTCCTGCTGTTCCTGATTTAAGAGGGTGATGCCTAAAACGACGTAGTGCAAGCCGGAGACCGTTGTCAGGAGCGTGGTAAACCAGAAGAGAGGCAGCAGCAATGGTTGAACCGCCGCTATTTCAAACCGCAGCAGGACCAGAAACACGGTTGCCAGCTGTATGGCGGTGGTGCACTTGCTGATCATGCTGGGGCGAATGGTAAAGGCAATGTGAAAGAAGCGCAGGATGGCGATACCCGTGATGATCAGGATGTCACGACTGATAACCACCACGGCCAGCCAGCTGGGTATAACCTGCTGCACGGCCAGGGCGACGAAGGCCGAGGTGAGGAGCAATTTGTCGGCAATGGGGTCGAGATGGGCTCCCAGAACGGTTTTCTGATTGAACCAGCGCGCAAAGAGCCCATCCAGCCCGTCGCTCACGCCCGCCAGGAAAAAAATCAACAAGGATAATCGATACTGGCCCTTGATCATAAAGATCACAAAAAGCGGTGTGATCAGAATGCGAAGCAGGGTCAGCAGGTTGGGAATGTTGATGATGAAGCCGGGCGAACGGGTCACGGCTAATCCTGTTGTTGCACGGGTTCCGCAGGCGCCAGGTCGATGCGGAAGGATTTATCGGATTCCTGGTAAACCCGGGTGGTAAATCCGTCATGCTGCTCCCGCAGCAGGGCTTCGGCAAAGGCGCCGGCCGATCCACGGTAACCGACCGAAAGGGTCGTTTGATTCGGGAGGATCTCGCGGATTTGAACGGCCTCGACCCCCTCCATCTTATTCAAGCTGCTGCGGAAGAGAACGAAACTGGAAAGATTATCCGTTCCCATAACGGTCAGGGAGAGGTTAACCGCTGGCCGGGCGTCCGCTAAAAGGATGCCTGCTGCGCGTAATTTGTCCTGAATCATGCGGCCGGAAACCTTTGCCTGGACCAAGATCCGGTAGTGATTGCCCTCATTCACTTCGTTGAGCATTTTATAAAACTGGATGAATTTATCGGCCTGGTTATAGATAACGGTGTTGATATCCGAAAAGTGCTGAACGAGCAGCTCCAGGGGGAGCAATTCGGCCGTCATCTGCTCCACCGCGACACGCTTGCCGTTGGCAATGGCCAGTTCTTTGGCGGCGTTAAGGCCTCCTTTCTGAACCAGGCTGGTGCCGACCACCAGGTACGTTTTGGAGGCTGGCGGTGACGATTGGGCGGCCGCGTCGATAGCCCCGGTAATGATAAGCGACAGGGTGAGGACGATGCCCCAGCACGTTATACGGCGTCTTGGATTCATGCGCTCGAAACCTCCTGCTGTTGGATGAACGGGTGTCTTGCGTTTCAATTATGCATCGGCCCTCGTGGGCCGGTATGACACGATCAAGCCCGGCGCTGCAATGTAAAATCGGCAAGATCATGGAGTATGCCGGTTGTCTCCGACGGCTTGAATTTCGAAAGGGCTTCTTTCGCAAGTTTTACGTGTTCCCGCGCCTTCGCGCGCGTGTAGTCCAGGCCGCCGTAGTGCTGCAGCAACCCTTTCAGGGCTTCGAAATCCTCGGTTGTAAATGAAGGGTTGCGGATAATGCTTGCCATGCGGGCACGATCCTGACTGTCCGCGGCCTGGAGGGCGGCGATGACGGGCAAGGTGAGTTTGCCTTCCCGCAAATCCGCGCCGGCCTTTTTGCCCAGTTCTTGCGTATCGGACGTATAGTCGATGAGATCGTCCGCCATTTGAAAGGCAAGGCCAAGATTGGCGCCATAGGTCGATAAGGCTTCGATTCGATCCGGTGATGCCCCGGCCAGCAGGGCTGCCGACCGGCAGGCGCCCTCGAACAGGACAGCGGTCTTGCGCCAAATAACTTCCCGGTACTCGGTCTCGCTCAGGGATAGATCGCCTTTCCGGCTCAGCTGATGGATTTCGCCCTGGGACATGTTTTCGGTAATCCCCGCGACCACTTTGATGATGTCGATGTTGCCGGTGCCGGCGGCAAGGGTGAGGGCCCGGGCCAGAAGAAAATCCCCCACCAGAATCGTTGTCGCATTGCCCCAGATGGAATGGGCCACCGGTCGGCCGCGACGCAGGTCCGCGTCATCGATTAAATCGTCATGCAGCAGGGTGGCGGCGTGGAGGTATTCCAGCGATATCGAGAAGGTTTTGTCATAGTCACCGCGGTAGTCGCACATGCGAGCGGCCAGAACGAGGAGCAAGGGCCGCAGCCGTTTGCCGCCGCTGAACAGGATGTGGCCGGCCACCTCTCGCACGAGATCCAGGTGGGGGTTCAGATGCTGCACCAGTTCCGCCTCGATGTCGACCAGTTCATCTTTGACCAGGCCCAGGATGCGGGTCTTCAGATCAGTCATTCCGGTTCTCCCACCAGGTCGTATTCCAGGGTGTCGATAATCCGGGTTCGGACAAACTGCCCCACCGCCATTGGGTCCCCGGGCGCACGGGAGCGCACATACGTCAGACCGTCCACTTCCGGAGCCTGGAACATGGTTCGCCCAATAAAAAGACCGGTTTCGGGCGATTCTTCCAATAAAACATCAACACAGCGCCCGAGATATTTTTGGTTCAACGACTCGGAGATCCCCCGCTGTCGTTCCATGAGGATGTCCCGGCGTTGCTGCGCAATATCCGGCGGCACATGGTCCGGCAGTCGGTGCGACGCCAGATCGTCGGCATCCGAATAGGTAAATACACCGAGATGATCGAATGGAACCGTTTCGATGAAGTGGAGCAGTTGCTGGAAATCGTCGTCGGTTTCGCCGGGGAATCCCACGATGACCGTCGTTCGCAAGGCTGCTTCAGGCATGCTGGTGCGTATGTGACGGACCAGCTGGGTGATGCGGGAGGGGTCGTAAGGGCGTCCCATCCGGCGAAGCACGGGGGCACTGACGTGCTGAATCGGGATATCAAAATAGGGGCACAGATTGGCGTGGGAGGCCACCGTTTGCAGGATGGTGTCACTCAGGCTGTCGGGATGGCCGTACATGAAGCGGATCCACAGGTCTTCGGAAAGTGTGCTGAGTTCGGCAAGGAGGTCGGCCAGGCCTTTATCCTCGTTTGGGCGGTCGGCGCCGTAGCGCGTGGTTTCCTGGCCCACGAGCACCAGTTCCTTGATGCCGGCGGCCACCATCTTCCGGGCTTCCTGCAGAATATCGTGTAGCGGCCGGCTCTTTTGGCGGCCTCGCAAGCGGGGGATAATGCAGAAGGTGCATTGCCGGTCGCAGCCCTCGGCGATTTTCAGATAGGCCATGGGCCCCTGGGGCCGTGCCCGGGGGGTGTCGGTCGTCTGGGGTGCAAGGCTGTCCGGATCGGGCAGCAGGCATGGCGCCGGGTCCTCTATTTCCTCAGCAAGGGCGTCCACAATGCGGTCATAGGCGCCTGTTCCCAGGAAAAAATCGGCTTCCGGCAGAGCGTCGCGCACCTCTTCCCGGTAGCGCTCGGGCAGACAGCCGGCCACGATGAGGCGCCGACAGCAGCCGGTTTCTTTGAAGGCGGCCGCCGCAAGGATCGTGTCGATGGATTCGCTGGCGGCGTCCTCGATGAAGCAGCAGGTGTTGATGATGATGGCCTCGGCCCGGGCCGGGTCTTCGGTGAAATCATGGCCGGCCTTCTCCAGGCGGCCGGTCATGATTTCGCTGTCCACCTGGTTGCGGGCACAGCCAAGATTGATCAAGTGAATTTGCATCCGGTGATCGATTCTCAATGGGCGGCCGAAATGGGCCTTGCCCTTCTGGTTCAGTTTGCGATCCGGAACCCCTGCGACAGATGATCGATAAGGCGGTCACCATCATCACGCGTGACGATCAGGCATTCCACGTTTTCCATTTGGTTGACCAGGTCGATGCCGCGGGCGGCGCCCATGACCATCAACGCTGTCGCCAGGCCGTCCGCCAGGGCACAGGTGTCGGCCGTGACCGACACGCTGACCACGTCGTTGGACACCGGATAGCCGGTGCGGGGGTCGATAATGTGCGCGTAGCGCCGGCCATCGATGTCAAAAAAATTGCGATAGTCACCACTGGTGGCAAAGGCTCGATCCTGCAGGGTAGCGACATGGTAAACCTGATCGGCGGAAGCGCCGGCTTCCGGTTTGTTGATCCCGATGCGCCAGGGCTGATTGTCGATACGGACCCCCGCCGCATAAACTTCCCCCCCGATTTCCACCAGATAATTGTCAAACCCTTTCTGGTGGATCAGGGCGGCGACCGCATCCACGGCGTAGCCTTTGGCGACAGAGGCCAGGTCCAGTGAAACGGTGGGCAGTTTTTTGCTCAACTGGCCATCGGGATGGAGCACGATATACTGGAAACCGACCGAGGCAAGCCGCGTCCGGATGGCGTCTTCCGATGGGACATGCTTTTCGGGGCGCTTGGTCCGGCCGAAGCCCCATAGATCGATCAGCGGATCCAGCGTACCGTCCCAGGCCCCCTGGGTGATGTGGAAAAGTTTTTGGGAAAGGTGCATCACGGCCTGGAAATCCTTCCCTATGGGAAAGGGCGTGTCCACGGTCGTTATCTGGTTGAAGCGGCTGATCTCGCTGTCGGGACGGTAGGTGGACATACTGGCATTGATGGCGGCCAGTCGATCGTCGATGGCTGCTTGCAGCGGCGCGGCAGCTGTCAAATAGCCGCCAATAACGGTGATGTGATACGTGGTGCCCATGGTTTTCCCGGCCAGCTTGATTTCTCGCTGGCCGAAGCATCCCGACAGGATGAGCAAAAGCGCCAAGCCAACCGATCCCACGCATAAGAGCCGCTTGGCGGCATGCGTTCTGAGCCGGGCTTCGAATCGATTGGTGATTAAAAAAGGCATGGGCATTCCAACGTCATTGAGCCGGCAGGGCCATTCGCCGTCAGTGGGACAAACCACAATCAACAGATACGTGGCAGCTGTTCACCGGTAAGCATGTCCACGATCCGGCGACCGCCGATAAGGGTTTCCAGCACCACCTGGCCCGGGTGTTCAGCCGTGACGTCGCCGATGACGCAGGCCTCCCGGCCGAACGGATCGGATTGAATTGCCGCCAGCACCTTTTCGGCATCCTCGGCGGCCACGAAGGCCAACAACTTTCCCTCATTGGCGACATACAGGGGGTCGAAGCCCAGCAATTCGCAGACACCGGCGACGGCTTCACGCACCGGCAGGCGGTTTTCCTGCAAGACAATGCCGGCCCGGGAACTTTCCGCGATTTCATTCAGGGTCGTTCCAACGCCTCCCCGGGTTGGATCGCGCAACACATGCACATTGCCGCTGGCGGCCAAAATCTTGGCGACCATCTGGTTCAGCGGTGCCGAGTCGCTTTGGATGGCGCTGTCAAATGAAAGACCTTCCCGCTGGGTCAGGATCGTCATGCCGTGATCGGCCATGGTGCCGCTCAAAATAATTTTATCGCCGGGACGGGCACCCGTGCTGCCGATGGTGACATTTTCGGGAATCAGACCGATGCCCGAGGTGTTGATAAAAAGACCGTCCGCCGCGCCTTTGGGCACAACCTTGGTATCGCCGGTCACCACCTGGACGCCGGCCCGGGTTGCGGCCTTTTGGATGCTTTGAAGAATTCGGGTCAGGTCCGCCATGGGAAAGCCTTCTTCGATAATCAAGGCCAGACTGATAAACAGGGGGGTTGCACCACACATGGCCACGTCGTTGATGGTTCCGTTGACGGCCAGTTCACCAATATCGCCACCGGGGAAAAACAACGGCGTGACCGTAAAGGTGTCGGTGGAAAACGCCACCCGGGTGTGGTCATTGAGTGCCAGCACTGCTCCATCATGCATGTCGGAGAGGATCGGATTGTCAAAAAGCGGCAGGAGCAGGTCTGCGGTCAGGCGATGGGCAATCTTGCCCCCGCTTCCGTGGTCCAGCGAAATGAATTCCGAAGTCATGGTCGGTCCTTTTTTAACGGGCGTCTTCTGTCTGATCACGGTTTACGGGTGAAATCGGTAATAGGCGGCACACGTTCCCTCACTTGACACCATGCAGGGGCCGATGGGGTTCTCGGGTGTGCAGGCCCGGCGAAAAAGCCGGCATTCAGGCGGTGTTTTGGCACCGGTCAGGATATCGCCGCAGGCACACCCCGCCGGCTCTTTGGACTTGGGCACTTTGACGGGAATTTGGATGGCAGCGTCATGCGCAGCAAAGGCCGGTCGGATCCGCAGGCCGCTGCCGGGAATCAAGCCGATGCCTCGGAAGACGGCATCCACCGGTTCGAACACGGTATCCATCACGGCGCGCGCCTTAGGGTTACCTTCCTCGCTGACCGCCCTGGTATAAGCATTGTCCAACTGCGGCTGCCCTTTTTCGATCTGGTCCACCAGTCGCCGTACGGCCTCGAGAATGTCGGTGGGTTCAAACCCGGCCACGACACTCGGCACCTGGTATCGATCAAAAAAGGACTGATAGGCCTGGCGGCCCAGTATTACGGATACGTGGCCCGGTAGGAGCAACCCATTGATTTGAACTTGGTCTATATTCATCAGGGCTTCCAATGCGGCCGGAACGGTTTTATGGGCGCAGGCCACCAGGAAATTGGGAACTTTCATTTCACAGGCCGCAAGGATGGCGGCGGCAATGGTGGGCGCCGTGGTTTCGAACCCCACACCCAGAAACACAACGCGTTTGTCCGGATTGGCCTGGGCGATTTTGAGGGCATCGAAGGCCGAGTAAACGATCCGTACATCGCGACCGGCGGCATTTTCCTTCTGAAGGCTGGATTCCGTGCCGGGCACGCGGATGAGGTCACCGAAAGTGGTGACAATGGTGTCTTCCACCCGGGCATAAGCGATAAACGCATCGATCTCCGGCTGGGCCGTGACGCATACCGGGCAGCCCGGGCCGGAAAGCAGATGGATGGTTTCTGGAAGGACGTCGCGGATGCCATGCCGAAAGATCGACATGGTGTGGGTTCCACAGACCTCCATCAGCTTCACCGGGCGGACATTCGTGCGCTTGATCGCCTGGATCAATTGACGGGATAGGTGCGGATCGCGGTATTCGCGTTGATGCTTCAGGGGCATGGTGCTGATATTCCTATCCGGGGCCCGTGCCAAAACAGAACCATTTTAATACGGGCGCCAAGAAAATTAGCATTAAAACGTAACGTTTATAGTCAAAAAGCGGAGGACCCACAAGTCGTAATTTGAACGCTACGACGCATCGGCCAACATGGCACCGGCCGCCACGGCCTGTCCCAGCGAAATACCCCCGTCGTTGGGGGGAACCAGGCGATGGGTGTAGACGGCAAAACCGCTTTTCATCAGAGATCGAGACAATTCATCCAGGAGAATGGCATTCTGGAACGTCCCGCCACTCAAGACCACCCGGTCCAAATCGGTCCGACGGCGCAAATGAGAACAAAGATCGGTGAACAGACGGACCAGGGTGGTGTGGAACCGGCGGCTGATGTGGGCGTTGCTCTGACCGTGCCGAATGTCGGTTACAACACCCTGGATGATCGGTGCCGTGGGAATCCGGAAGCCATCGTCCGATGTCTGCCAACCGAAATCGTAGGGGGTGGCCGCTTCCGGTGCGGCGATCATTTCCAGTTCCATGGCGGCCTGGCCTTCAAAGGCCACGTTGCTGCGCAGGCCGATCAAGGCGGCAATGCCGTCGAAAAGCCTGCCCATGCTGGAGGTTAAGGGGGCGTTGAGCGCTTGCTGCATCATGACCACCAGAATATCGGCCTGCTTCGGGTCGACGGCTGACAAGAAAGGAAAATCCAGATCGCGAAAGCCTTCACCAAAAGCTTGATATAAATAACTGATCGCCATTCGCCAGGGCGTCTTGATGGCGGCAGCCCCCCCGGGCATGGGGAGGGGTTGTAAAAAGGCGACCCGTTCGTAACGGCCATTTTCCGCCAGCAGGACTTCACCCCCCCAGATGGTGCCGTCCGGTCCGTAGCCAGTGCCATCGAACGCCAGGCCGATGACCCTGCCGTCCAGGTGGTTTTCAGCCATTGCGCTGACAATATGGGCATGATGGTGCTGTACCTGAATAACCGGCAGGTCGCTTTGTTCGGTTGCATAGCGCGTACTGAGGTAATCCGGATGCATGTCGCAGGCGATGACCTGGGGGGCGATAGCCAGAATACGCTGCAGGTGGGCAATGGTGTCCCGGAAAGCCCCATACGTCGCCAGGTTTTCCAGATCGCCGATATGTTGGCTGATAAAAGCGCGATCTTCCTTGGTAAGGCAGACCGTATTCTTGAGTGCGGCGCCACAGGCTAGCACCGGGGGCGGCGTATGGTTCAGAAATACCGGTGTTGGCACATAGCCCCGGGCGCGTCGGATAAACCGCGTGACGCCGGCTGTTTTGCGCACAATCGAGTCGTCGCAGCGCAAATAGATGTCGCGGTTGTGCACCAGGAAGGCATCGGCGATGCCGGCCAGGCGCTCGACCGCTTCTCTGTTACTAATAGCGATGGGTTCTTCGCTTAGGTTGGCGCTTGTCATGACCAGGGCTGTAAATGCCTTTTCCAGAAGGAGATAGTGGAGGGGCGCGTAGGGCAGCATGACACCGAAATAATGGTTTTGCGGTGCAACCGATGGTGCCAGGGCTTGATCGGACCGCTTGGCGAGCAACAGGATCGGCCGCTGGGGCGATGCCAGCACGGCCATTTCTTCGTCATCCAACTGTGCGAAACGACGAATACGATCGCCATCGTAAGCCATCACGGCCAGGGGTTTTTCTTCGCGATGTTTGCGCTGCCGCAGACGCGCAACCGCTGGCTCATTCTCGGCATCCACCGCCAGGTGAAAGCCACCGAGCCCTTTAATGGCCACGATGCGGCCCTGTTGGAGCAGGGCAACCACAGCGCTAATTGGATCTTTGGTGTCCAAGGCTTGCCCGTTGCCGTCAAGCAACTGTACATGGGGGCCGCAGACAGGACAGGCATTGGGCTGGGCATGAAACCGACGATTTTCGGGATCATCGTATTCCGCCTGGCAGCGGGGGCACATGGGAAAGGACGCCATGGAGGTCTGAGGCCGGTCGTAGGGAACATCATCGATGATGGTGTAGCGCGGGCCGCAATTGGTGCAATTGATGAAGGGGTATCGAAAGCGCCGATCCTGGGGTGACAGCATTTCTTTGAGGCAGTCGTCGCAGATGGCAACATCGGGCGATATCAGCGCAGATTTGGCGCTATCATCGCGACTGGCGATGATTTCGAAGCGCTGAAAGCCTTCCGCTGGGGCATCCGCCGCGTCAACATCGGTGATCTGAGCCAAAGGGGGGGCTTCGGCGGGAATGCTGGCAAGAAAGGCGGCAATGTCCGGCTGCGGCCCTTCCACATGGATGCGAACGCCGGCGGCGGTATTGGCCACATGGCCGCAAAGCTTGAAACGGCCTGCGAGCTGGTAGACATAGGGGCGAAAACCAACGCCCTGGACAATGCCTTTGACCCTGATTTGTTTGGCCGCGATAGTTTCTGTCATGGATGGCGCCGGTCGGGCCGGCGGGGTTTTGTCGGTCAGCCGTTGGCGGCCGTGCCGGAATCGTCGTTTTCTGCGAGCAGTTGGGCCGCTTCCCTCAGGTAGCGCAATGATTCCTGTGCCGTGGCCTCATCGATGATCTGGATCGCAAAGCCGGCATGCACGATCACCCAGTCGCCTACCTGCGGGTTTTCGACCAGCAGCAGGCTGACTTCGCGCTGCACGCCAACAACGTCAATGACACCCATATTGTCATTGATTTCTGTTATCCTAGAGGGAATGGCGAGACACATTCAAGCACTCCTTTTTTTGGCGGTAACGCCCAAGTCTTCCAGTTCACGGAGTACAAGATCCATCATATCGTCGACACGGGCCTCCACGGTCGGAGTCAGTTCGACGCTGAGAGTCAGGATATCTTTGGGTTCAACACCCAACACCACGGTGGTTTCGGGGACCTTGTCGATGGCCTGGCAAAGTGTCAGGGTTTCCAGGAAATCCGTCTGGTGCAGCGAGTTTTTCAGCAGGATACGCTCGGGGAGTTCATTTTTTTCCAATCGATACAACGAACCGGGCGGCTGTTTGTTTTTAACGGCGTCCACCACGATCAAATGCTGGGTGTCCGCAAGGACGCCCAATAGGTTAATTCCGAGTACGCCGCCGTCAACCAGGGATACATTCTCCGGGAATTCATATTCACGGGAAAGCTTTTCGACCACCCGCACACCGAACCCCTCGTCGGTGAGCAGAATATTGCCGATACCGAGTATGGTGATGGCCGGTGCTGTTGTCGTTGATTCATCCGGCATAGATTTTTTCCTTGTAAAGTATGACATCCGGGGCACCCATATAGTACGGTTTACGGTGTCATGCAAGTCATTGATGGCCTAGTTGCTTCGTGACGGATGATGTCCGTGTAACCGTGGGAGGGGAACACAATCCCGAGGCGGTGGGTTGGCCTAAAAAAGAAGCAGCCGCCCCGCAGAATGCGGGGCGGCTGCCGGCAACAGGGTTACTGAACGTTAATTTTAATGACTTCGTTCGACTCCGGATCGATCACATGGACCGCACAGGCGATACAGGGATCGAAGGAGTGCACGGTCCGCAGGATTTCGAGGGGTTGCTTGGGATCCGCAATGGGGGTGCCGATAAGCGCCTCCTCCACGGGGCCCAGAACCCCTTTGCTGTCGCGGGGACCAAAGTTCCAGGTCGACGGAACGACATACTGGTAGTTTTTGATCTTGCCGCCATCGATGTCGATCCAGTGGCCCAATGAACCACGGGGCACGTCGTTCAGACCGACGCCCTGAGCGCTGTCGGGCATTTCCCAGGGCTCATAGGTGCTGGTGTCACCGGCTTTGACATTGGCCAGGAGTTCGCCTATCCAGGTTTCCATGCGGTCGCCGATGGCAAGCGTCTCCAATCCGCGAGCGGCCGTGCGGCCCAGGGTGGAGAACAGGGCCGTGACCGGGACGTCCAGTTGCTGCAGGGTGCTGTCCACCAAGGGTTTGATCTGTTTATGGCCCTTGCCGTAGGCCACCAGAACGCGGGCCAGGGGGCCGACCTCGGATGACAGTTCTTCGTAACGCGGGGCCTTGAGCCAGGTATATTGCCCGTTGCCCGGGCGGTATTCGGGATCTTCCTGAATCGGCTTGGTTTCGCCGCTCCAGGGATGTTTGGCCTCGCCTTTTTCATACCAGCCATGGGTCACGTCTTCCGTCACACTGGCCTGGTCCACCGGCTTGATATCGCCCACTGCGCGGTTGACGATCAGGCCGCGTGGCATATACAGGCTTTCCGGCTCGGCGTTGGTTTCCGCAAAGTCACCGTAGGCCAGGAAGTTCGTGGTCCCGCCGATGCCGCCCCAGTCTTTGTAGAAGGAGGCCACGGCCAGCAGATCGGGGATATAGACCTTTTTGACGAAATCCTGGGTTTGACGGGTGAGATACAGGAATTCGGCGATGCGATCCGCGCTTAGGTCCCGGATGGAGGTGATACCCCCCACCACCAGGGATTGTGGATGTGGGTTCTTGCCGCCGAAAATGGCGTGCATACGGGCGGCCTTGGCCTGAAGCCGCAGGGCTTCGATGTAATGCGCCGTCGCCATCAGGTTGGCTTCCGGCGGCAGCTTGTAGGCTGAGTGTCCCCAATAGGCATTGGCGAACGGACCCAGCTGGCCACTGTCGACGAAGGTTTTGATCCGGTTCTGGACACTCTTGTAATAGGCGGTGCCACCCCAGGGGGCTTCACTGACGTTGTCGGCCAGCGCCGCCGTCTTCTGGGGATCGGCCGAGAGCGCACTTACGATGTCTACCCAGTCAAGGGCATGCAGATGATAAAAGTGAACGATATGATCGTGCTGATACTGGGCACCGTGCATCAGGTTGCGGAGCAGGCGCGCATTGGCCGGGATCTGGACGCCAACAGCATCCTCGACGGCCCGAACGGAGGAAATCGCATGGACGTAAGTACACACACCACAGGAGCGCTGCACGAAATGGTGGGCATCCCGTGGGTCACGTCCTTGAAGTATCATTTCTATGCCGCGGAACATCTGCCCGGAACTCCAGGCATTGACAACCTTGCCACCCGCGATTTCCACCTCGATACGAAGGTGCCCTTCGATTCGGGTGATTGGATCAACTACAATTCTCTGGCCCATATGTTCTCCTTTCCTTCCTGAAAAGGGCTGATGGTCATTCCCTTAATTAGGATCCTACAGTTCCTCATAGAATGGCGTCATGGTATCCCAGAAGTCCGGTTCGCTGCAGCCGATGCAGGGTGCGCCCGCTTCAATCGGCCAGCTGGTGCCGTCGTTGAATTTAGCCACGGCGCAGTTGTTGTAGGTTTCCGGTCCTCGGCAACCCATCTTGTACAAGCAGTAGCCCAGCGCGGCTTCTTCGGAACCGAATTGTTCGACGAATTCATCGTTTTCAAAGTGCGCACGCCGCGGGCAGCTATCATGGATGGTCTTGCCATAGGCAAATACGGGACGTCCCTTGTCGTCCAAGGCGGGGAGTTTGCCAAGGAGGAGGTAGTTAACAATGGTGCCGACCAAGTTGATGGGATTGGGCGGACAACCGGGGATATTGACGATTTTGCCTTCCATGCCAAGAGCGGCTCCGACTCCTTTATAGCCCCCGGGGTTGGGCGCAGCTGCTGGAATGCCGCCGAAACTGGCGCACGACCCGATAGCGATAGTGGCAGCCGCATGGGGTACGACTTCCTGGGCAATCTCAAGAAAGCTTTTCCCTGCAACTTTGCCGTAACCACCGTCAAACTTGGTGGCGATTGAGCCTTCTACTACACAGACAAATTGGCCCTTGTACTTCTTGACGGCATTATGCAGGTTTTCTTCGGCCTGGTAACCCGCAGCGGCCATAATGGTCTCATGGTACTCTACGTCCAGGATCTCCAGAACCAGTTCGTCGATCCAAGGATACATGGAGCGCAAAAGCGCCTCCGAGCATCCTGTGCATTCACCAAAGTGTAGCCAGACGACCGGTGGCCTCTGGTTCGGCGCGGCGAACACCTCGGCCACTTTGGGCACGAAGGACGTCGACAGCCCCATGGTTGCCGTGAGGAACGTACAGAACTTCATGAAGTCCCGACGAGAGACTCCTTTTGACTCTAGACGTTCATAAAACTCCTTCTCCTTTTCCATCTGCACCTCCTTGATGCGGTTTAAAAAGCGCCTAAATACCTCTCCTGCACAACTTTAAAACAAATCCGGCCGAACAGGGCAAGCGATCTTCGATATAATGCCCCGTTTGCCGGTTGGTGTTCATCGCCCGAGTGAAGCTGTTCTGTATCAAAAAAATTAAATAAATTCAGTTCATACTTGTTAAAAGAATGTATCCGTCAAGTCAACACTTAACTTCAGTAAAAGGCCCCATCGTCCTGATAATTTCGAGCAATGTCAGGATTCTGCGAGGGGTAAATGGTCGTTCGAAACGGGCGGAAATGATCGGATAATGAAGAGAACCACAATGCGTCCTGTCGTATGGACCTGGCGGGCGGCGGCGAGACCAGATGAGCCGGCATAAAGGGCCGCTATTCCGCATGCCCCTTTATACCGTTCATCAACAGGAAGGGTGTTAATCGTTTTGCTGTGAGGGCGATGTTAGAGTTCTTCATCAAGATCGGTCGGGCTGTCGTCATCAATCTTAATCGGGGAGCTTATTTTTTTAATGTCAGCGGTTTCTTCAAACTCATCGTCGAAATCGTCGTCTAGAAGGTCGTCTATTTCACTGGCTTCTTCCTTGATATCGTCAAGAACAGCAGCCGATGCCCGCTCGTGACTCAAAAGGTCCAGGTCATCGAAGATCAATTCCGCGCTGTCGCTGTCCTGTGACTGGTAAAGGCCTTGAACGGCCTCTGCGATCATTTCGGCATAGGTCCGGGGCGGATACATATTCCGAGTGCGCAGCGCAGCAATCAATGCTTCACGGCCGTCTGCCATCGCACGTTTAATGGCATCCGCTTGAAATGTGACTTCACACAGGAGGGACATGACATCTTTATCTAATTCGGCGCTTTCCCTGATGATCAACTGTTGCTCGGTGTCATTTTTCTGGATTTGGAATTTCTGTTTCATGTTGGTGCTCCTTAGGCCCACAGCGATACCAGGTGTGCCGGGTTATTTTTACAAGCATTTTAGCCGCTTTTTGGCCCTTGGAAACCATATTCAAAATGGCATGTCAACTTCAAAACGCATGGGCCCATGAAAAAATATTGACCGCACCCCAAGGAGTTGATAACAAGCAAAATTCATTGTGAGGAGGGATGGCTGAGTGGTCGAAAGCGGCGGTCTTGAAAACCGTTGAGGGTAACA
>JAHLLS010000049.1 GCA_020444045.1 Deltaproteobacteria bacterium | reverse complement strand
GGACACCGGCCTTTCACGCCGGCGACAGGGGTTCGAATCCCCTTGGGGACGCCAATTAAACCAGAAAACCATAGGGATAAACGCTGACCGCTATAGCATGGAGACACTTATGAACCCCCGCGATGGAAATCCCGGGGGTTTTATTTTCGCCGCTGGTTTGGCACCTTTCTTCCTGGGACCAATTGGCATCTGGCAAACGCCCTCGCCCGCAAGCTTAACGCCCCGTATAGATTTCAAAACGTTTCCGGTTGAAACCCATTACCATTTGATATATAACTATCTATAATTTAAGTTAATTGTAGAATGTTATTTGATCCCGGCGCCTTGAGGGAATGATGTCTGGTCTTTTCCTCCGGGCGTTTAACTGTTTCTCGATGCCGACGCGGCATACAGGGCGTCGGACCTGACGAACCGGTTTCATTGCAACAGTGAGCGCTTGGAGGCTTTTTCCTAAAGTTTTCTGATAACTTACGGATACATAAGGAAGATCCACGATGTTTTTAAACCAGAGCTGGCCGAAACACACGCATGTCAACATTGAGAGGGAATGGACTGAAGGCGACTGCTCAAAAATAACAACGAAGCGAATGCGTATGTCGTATAAAACACTAGGTCGCATCCGTCGAAATGTCATCGGGTGGCATACGTGTGTCCTCGTTCTATCGTTGTTGTTGGGCGGGGTGGCCTATGCCACTGCTGTTGATACGCAAGTGACAACCCCCTTGTCGTTGAGCGAGGTCCTGAAGAATGTTACCAGGACAGATCCGGAAATCATGGAAGCCTTGAGCCAATACCGTAGTGTGCAGTCCGAACGATCCATTGCGACCAGCGGCTATTGGCCGACCGTCGGCACGGAGCTGAGTGGCGGTCGTGAATTTACGAAGGGTGTCGACACGAACGACGAACGTGAAAGTCTTACCCCGTCCTCGGCCACGTTATATGCGCGCCAGAATTTGTTTAGCGGGGGGAGAACATCGGCTTTCGTCAACGAAACCGATGCCCGTATTCTGGCCGCGGCTTATGAGGTGTTGAATGTCGCCAACCGTGTTTATCTGGAAACGACCGAAGCCTATCTCAATGTCATTCGAGCCGTCGAATTTTTGAGGCTCTCCGAAGAAAACGTTTTGACGCAGGAAAAAATTCTGGAGCAGGTCCGGGAAAAATCGGCGGCCGGGTTCGGTCGGGCCTCGGATTTGAAAAACTCCGAAGCGCGGCTGGCATTGGCTCGAAGCAATTATATCTCCAGGCAACAGGATGTAAACCAGGCTGTCGTTCGGTTTCAACGTAGATTTGGCCGGCTGGTCAAACCGGAGGCCTTTGTGGCACCCGAACCCGCATTTCAGTTTCCCAAAACCGTGGAAGAGACAGTGGCGGTCGCTTTTCGCAACCATCCGGCCTTGGAGGTTGCCGAGTACAATATTCAGGTGCGTAAGTATTCCTTTGAAAAAGCCAAGGCCGACGATTGGCCGAGCATCGATTTGGAATTGAAAGCCCAGCATCGCGACAACATAAATGGCGAACCTGGCGATACG
This sequence comes from Deltaproteobacteria bacterium, assembly GCA_020444045.1. GTDB lineage: Bacteria > Desulfobacterota > Desulfobacteria > Desulfobacterales > UBA5852 > JABZFP01. The sequence goes on along the minus strand of JAHLLS010000049.1, from coordinate 10,344 downwards.
GACCAGTACTCCGCCATGCTTAAGTTGAATTACATTTTATTCGACGGTGGTCTTCGCGAGGGGGAACAGAACAAAAATTTCCAATCCATCCATAAAGAAAACCAACGCGCCTATATCGAACGCCGGAATGTGAACGAATCCGTCCGGCTGGCCTGGAATATTATGCAGGCGGAAGAACGCAAACAAAAATACCTGAACGAGCATGTCGAGCTTAGTTACGAGACGTTAGAAGCCTTTAAGGAAGAATATTATGTCGGCCGGCGCACCCTGCTGGACCTTCTGAACATGGAGAATGAATACAATGCTGCAAAATATGCCAGCGCTGAATCCATATTCTCCAACTTGATCGCCTATTACCGTGTCTCCGAGGCGACGGGCATGATGGTTAAAGAATACGACACGGGATTGCGGTCCTATCTGAACCTCCCGCCTGAGGAGCAGTTTGACCTTGAGCGGTATGACATGTTGGATCCTGACCGGGATCGCGATTCTACGGAAGATGTCCAGGATCAGTGCGATAATTCCATCCCCGGCGTTCTCACGCCGCCGTCAGGCTGTATTGAAGATGAGGCCATCCATGTCGGATACCAGGAGCCCACTGATTTGAGCCCCTACATCCAGGTACCACAGGGCACGCCCGAAGAATTGAACTTGAAAATCGATAAGCTCAAACCACAGCAATCCTTTCATCTGGATACCATCCATTTCGCTTCGGGATCGGCCGAATTAACGGATTATTCAAGGCAAAAGCTTCGCTATATTGCGGCCCAGCTGAAAGCTGCCGGCAATTTCATGGTCGAAGTGATCGGTCACACCGATAGTGTCGAAAGCGCCCAACACAACCAGGCACTATCCGTGGCCAGGGCTCAGAGTGTCTATTCGGAGTTGATTCGATTGGGCCTGGAAGAGGGGAATCTCCAATTTTCCGGAAGAGGCGAACAGGAACCGATTGCCACGAACGACACCAAGGAAGGGCGTCTGAAGAATCGTCGGATTGAATTCAAATTGACAAAGAAGAAGCCGGACTGATGACCGCCGCCAAGCGCCTTGTTCTAATCGTATGCATGGTGGCGATTACCATTGCGGTCGAGGCCGGATCAAGGTTCTTTGTGACGCAAGCACGAATGGCCACTTACACGAAAACCTATGGGGAACAGGCCGTCAGACGTTTAAACAGCCTGATCGCACTTATGGACGGGTTGGTTGCAGCTTCGGAAGATAAAAAAATCATCGAGGTAAACCGCTTTTTTAATCAGGTGGAATACCAGGCGGATATCGAAAACTGGGGAAAAAAGGACTATTGGGCGAGTCGTTTGGAATTCCTCGGCAAGGGCCGAGGAGATTGTGAAGATTTCGCCGTCGCAAAATTTCTGACCATGATTCAGTTGGGCGTTTCAGAAAAGAAACTGTTTTTAACCTACGTCAGGGCGATTGGCTATCCCGAAGCCGCTCACCTGGTGGTGTCGTATTACAAGGAGCCGGGCAGCGTGCCTTTCGTACTCGACAACTATAACAAAACGATTCTTCCGGCGACCCAACGCAATGATCTCATCCCGGTCTACAGCTTTACGGCAAATGATCTCTACATTCAAAAGCAGCAGGGGCTTGGACGACGCGTCGATCGGTCCTCATTGAAAACACAGAAGAACCTGAAGGGGATCGATCTGGAAATCCAGGTGAGGGAGCAATGAGCCTTTTTAAACAGATCCAGTTGCTGATGACGCTGCTGCTCGTGGTGACGCTGGCCATTGTCCTGAAAACCAATTTTGACAATGCACAGGAATTTGCCGCCAACCAGCTTTTCAATACCGGTAAAAATGTTGCCAACGTACTGGCCTTGAGTCTCGGTTCCCAGGCATCCGATCCAGCCCTGATGGAGACAACCATCAACGCCATGTTTGACGGGGGACATTTCGAGGAAATCACCCTGGCACGGCAGAATGGCACCGTTGTTTACCAGAAAAAAGAAAATGTTGTGATCGATGGTGTCCCCGCCCTGTTCATTAAGCATGTCGATTTACATTCACCTATTGCCATTGCCCAGATATCGTCCGGCTGGTCCATCTTCGGCACCATTCGTGTAAAAGGTCATCCCGGGCCTTTCTACATCAGTTTATGGGAGACGTTTCGAAGTCTTTGCATCCTGTTCGTCATGCTGGCCGGGTTGGTGATTTCCGCAAGTTATTTGATTTTAAGACTTCTCCTTAGATCTTTGGCGCAGATTCAGCTTCAGGCCGAGGCGATCAGCAACCACGAGTTTGTTATTAATGAGACTATTCCGCGGACACCCGAATTAAAGAAAGTCGTCCTTGCCATGAATACCATGGTTGAAAAAGTGCAGCAAATTTTCAACCGGCAGTTGGACAGCATCAAATACTACAAGGAAATGCAGTTCAAAGATGCCCTTACCGGCCTGCATAACCGTAATTATTTTGTGAAACAGTTGGGCCAGTTCCTTGACAGTGACAATGAAAATGCTAGTGGCCAAATGGCGATCATCAGTATGGCAGGCATGGAGAAGAGCAATATTTCGACGGGTCATCCCATCATTCAAGGAATTTACAAAGGGTGGGCCGAAATCTTGCGGAAGGAAACCCGTGACGTAACGGATGTATTACTGGCAAGGCTTTCCCAGAACGAATTTTCCGTTATTCTTCCCAATTGCAGTCTTGAAAGGGGGCGGACCGTTGCCGAATCCGTCATGAAGAATTTGACGGAAATGGTTGACCGGGAACTGGAATTGAAAGGCCTCGTTATCGTCAACGGCGGTATGGCACCCTATGCTTTTGAAGATAGCGTAGGGTCCGTTCTTTCCAAAGCGGATTATGCCCTGTCGTCGGCCAAGAGCGGATTGCCCGGCACGCTCGCATTGTTCCAGGAGAAGCAAAATCAGGCGGTTCTCGGCAAATTCGAATGGAAAACGATGATCGATACCGCTTTTTCCGATGGCCGCTTTTTTTTGACCGCCCAACCGGTCATTTCCGACAAAGGCGAATATCATAAAGAACTGTATATCAACCTGAAAGATCCACAGGGCAACACCCACCGCGCAGGCTATTTTATGCCCATGGCGATCAGTCTCGGGCAAGCAGGACGGATCGACCGCTTTGTATTGGAAACGGCAGCCGCCTATTTGGGAAAAACATCGGAAGGGACGCTTGCGGTCAACATCACTACAGAATTTTGTAAAGACCGTTTAGCCCTTATCTGGCTGAGACAATTTCTTGAAGCCAATAAAGCCATCAGAACACGGCTTGTCATCGAGATGCATGACAGCACCCTGATTCAACATCCCGATGTCTGCCTCGATCTGGCCGGAATGCTGCGGGGGATGCGGTATGGCTTTGGCATCGATCAGTATACCATGAATGATGTCTCGCTTGATCTGCTCAAAGAGATGAACCCGAACTATATCAAGATTGAAAGCGACTACCTGCAGGACAAGGACAACCGCAGCCATACCGAAATGGCGTTAAATGCCATCCTGACGATTACCGACAGTCTTGGCATCGAACTGATTGCGACGCGAATTGAAACCGAGGCCCAGCGGCAGGCCTTGGTCGCCAAAAACATTACATGTTTCCAGGGGCACGGTATTGCCGGCATTGGGCCTTTAGAGGGTTGATATGAATCAGACGCTTACGCACGACCCCTTGATGCAGTGTTTAGTCATGTTAACCAAGCTGAACAATAAACCGGCTTCGGCAGAAGCCCTTGCGCATGGCCTGCCCTTTGACCCCAATGATGAAAAGCAGCGACTGTTCAGTGTTGACAAGCCCAAGGCCAATTTTTCAAGGGCCGCCGCCAAAGCCGGTTTTACGTCACGGTTGCAGGAGCGGCAACTGCATGAGATCCCGTCGGTGGTATTGCCGGTGATTTTGGTTTTGAGGGACGACAATGCCTGTGTCCTGATGGATATTTCACACGAACAGGGCGTGGCGCAGATTATTGTGCCGAGCGTCGATGAAACCCCGATGGAAATAGACATCGGGAAACTATCGGAAGAGTACCTGGGATTCGTGTTTTTTCTAAAACGAAAGTATGAAGGGTTCGGCCAGGATAAACGCTCGGCCCGAAGCGCCCGCAAAGGCAGCTGGTTTTTCGGCACATTGCTGAAATTTAAAGGAATATACGGCCGTGTATTTCTCGGCACGTTCCTCATCAATCTGTTTGTGGTGGCCGGCCCCCTTTTTACCATGAACGTGTATGACCGGATCATCCCGCATAATGCCATCGATACACTGTGGGTGTTGGCATCGGGCATTTTTTTGATTTATTTGTTCGATTTGGTGCTGAAGTATATCCGAACCGCTTTTTTGGAGACCGCTGCCAAAAAGAGTGACGTCATCCTTTCGTCCATGCTGTTTGAGCAGGCGCTTAACCTGAAACTGGAGGATAGGCCCCGTTCGGTTGGGGCATTTACAAGCAATATTAAAGAGTTCGATGGTATTCGCTCGTTTTTCGCCTCCAGTGCCATCACCGCTTTCATCGAGCTTCCCTTCGCCGTTATTTTCCTGCTGGTTATCTACTCCATCAACCCTACCATGGTCTATGTGCCGCTGGTGGTGATCGCTTTCATATTGATCATCAGCCTTTCGATGAAAAGTACGATATACAGGATCGTTGCCAGCACGCACGAGGCTGTCGGGCGTCGTAATGGTATTCTGGTGGAAGCATTGGCCAACCTGGAAACCATCAAAGCCTTCAATGCCAGCGGTTCCATGCAATGGCATTGGGAAGAAAGCACGGGCGATATCGCTTCCAAGACACTGCGTTCCAGGAAACGGTCCAACTCTCTTTCGACCATAACCGTGTGTTTATCCCAGTTAGGATCCGTTGCCATCGTGGTGCTGGGGGTCTATCTGATCAAGGCCGGGGAGCTGTCCATGGGGGGACTGATTGCGATCAATATGCTTTCTTCGCGCTCGATTGCCCCCATGTCCCAGGTCGTTTCCCTCCTGTCCAATTTCGAACAAATGAAAGCCGGACTGCAGTCGCTGAACGAGCTGATGAAAAAAGAAGTTGAGCGTCCGGAGGAGAAACAGTTTATTCGCAGACCCGCATTCAAGGGGGATATTGAATTCAAGGATGTGAGCTTCTGCTATCCTGATGAGCAAAAAGAAGCTCTTACGACGGTGAGTTTTCGTATCAAATCAGGAGAAAGGGTCGGCATTATCGGGCAGGTCGGTTCGGGTAAGTCCACCATCGCGAAGATTTTGATGGGGTTTTACGCCCCGGCTGAGGGGGCGGTATTCATTGACGGGCTTGATATAAAGCAGATCGACCCCGTCGACTTGCGTCACAACTTCAGTTTTGTTCCCCAGGATGTCGTTCTTTTTTCCGGAACCGTGCGCGATAACATTACCCTTAAGTCGCCCCATGCCGATGATCAAGCCATTATAACGGCCGCTGACGTTGGCGGTGTCAACAGTTTTACGGATCGCCATCCCATGGGAATGGATTTGCAGGTGGGGGAACGGGGGTTCAACCTCTCCGGTGGTCAGCGCCAGTCCGTTGCTCTGGCAAGAAGTTTTATTCATGATAGCCCCATTGTGCTGCTTGACGAACCCACCAATTCCATGGACTACAATACGGAAATGCACGTCATTGCCAATCTTAAAAAGGTTACCCGGAAAAAGACCACCATCATCATCACCCATAAGCCGACGATTCTGGAGGTTGTCGATCGCATCATCGTTATGGATAATGGCCACGTCGTTATGGATGGATCGAAGGAAGATGTTTTTGCAAAACTGGGAGGAAAAAATCCGTGACGCCGGAAAAGGATATGCGCCAAAAATTAGCGCCCCGCCAGACGAATGCGCCAGCCAGGGAACGCTATAGCCGTTCTGATATCAAATTTATGAACAGCCTCAGCGCTGCGGTACTGGCTGGTAATCCGGCGCGGTCGAGTATGCTGCTGTTCGTTGTCGCCATCGTTGTCCTTTCGATCATTCTCTGGGCAAGTTTTGCTGAGCTCGATGAGAGAACCCGGGGCGTTGGACGGGTGATCCCCTCGCGCCAGATTCAAGTGGTGCAGAATCTGGAGGGCGGGATTATCAAAGAGATCTACGTGCACGAGGGGGAATCGGTCAAGCAGGGGCAGATTTTGATCACGATCGATGACACGGGTGCCGGCAGTTCGTTTGCGGAAAGCAAAACCATGATCGATGAACTTACGGCCCGCGCGGCCCGTTTGCGGGCCGAGGCCGGTATCCGTGAGTTCAACGACAGCCTTGAGGAATTGAAGGATAAGACGGCCCTGATCGACAAAGAAAAACGGTTGTATGACACGAATATCCGCAGACGAAAAAGTGAGATCTCGGTGCTGGAACAGCGCTTGAAACAGCGGCAGATTGAATTGTCGGAAGCGCAGCTGGATATTCGAACACTAAAAAGCAGCACGAAAATGATCGCCCGGGAAATCGAACTTACAGAACCGCTGTTTAAAAAAGGATTGGTTTCGGAACTGGAGTTCATCCAGTTGCAGCAAAAGGCGCTGGACAAACAGCACGAATTGGGAAGCGCGCAGAAGAATGCCGAAACGCTGAAATCCAAGATTGTCGAAGCGGGCAATCAGATCGAAGAACTCAAAGACCGGCAACGGAGCGAAGCCCTGGAAGAACTAAACCAAGTGGTGGCCGAAATCGAACGTCTGTCCAAGACACAGGTGGCCATTGAAGACCGGGTGGAGCGCACGAGCGTTCGTTCGCCTGTGGACGGAACGGTCAAGCAATTGCTCGTCAATACCGTCGGCGGTGTGGTTCAGCCAGGTATGGACATCATGGAGATTGTCCCGGCGGAGGAAAAGTTGCTCATCGAGGCAAAAATCAAACCCTCGGATATCGCCTTCCTGTATCCTGGATTAAAAGCCGTGGTTAAGATAACGGCCTATGATTATGCCATCTACGGTGGTTTAGACGGTGAATTGGTTCATATCAGTGCCGATACGATAACCGATGAGCATCAGGAAGAGTATTACCTGGTGCGCATTAAAACGGATAAGAACTATCTCGGAACTGAAGACAACAAAAAGAACATTATTGTTGGCATGACGGCCCAGGTCGACATCATTACGGGCAAGAAGACGATTATGCAATACTTGCTGAAACCCATCCTCAGAGCCAAGGACAACGCGTTGAGGGAAAGATGAAGCTGTTCTTACTGTGCAAAGATGCATTGCTGGTGGAACGCTGTGCCGATCTCTTTGGCGGTCGGGGCGCGGTCCAACACCTGCATGACATCGACGGTATCGAAGATGCCCAGAAGACAACCGGCAATGTATTGATTATCGACTTGGAAGGATACGATGAAAAACGGTTGACCGCGGTGACGATGCCGACCGTGGCGTTGACCTCAAGGCCCCGATTTGAACAGGCGGTAAGACTCTTACAGCGCGGCGTGAGGGGGTACGGGAATCGGCATATGCACCGCGAAAACCTGATCCAGGCGGTCACCGCCGCAAGGGAGGGACAGATCTGGCTGCCGCCTGACATCGTTAACCGGATGATTACGGCAATGCCCGTCAATGGAAACGGCCATACCAAACCGAGCTTCCCGGAGACATTGAGCAAACGGGAGGATGAGGTGGTGCAGCTGGTGGCCACGGGGTTGTCGAACAAGGAAATAGCCGACAAGCTCTTCATTTCCGTTCGGACCGTCAAGGCCCACTTGACCTCAATTTTCAGTAAGACCGGATTTCGTGACCGGCTGGAACTGGCCGTGAAAATGCGGCGTCACTGAACACCACTCCCGTTTTCCGTAAAGATACGAAACGCACCGGCGGCGATGTCTTTTTGGGAGGCATGGCATGCTTTTGCCCCCCTGATCTTCAATGCAGCTTTTCGCAACGCTTAATCGCGTAGTCTAATCCGCTATTACAAGACCATAAAGCCGTACCATAAAGAAAGTGGGTACGGCTTTATCGCATTGCCTCGCCTATGATGATTCGATGGGCGTCCCGTCATCCGTGAACATCTGAACATGGTTTTCGGGATCGTCGATTGAGACAATCTGGACCTGGTCGAAGCCGTTGGCGTGGGTAAACAAACCGCCGCCGTTATCGGTCCAATCTCCGGCAGTCCCATGAATGTCAAAGGTGATCTCATCCCCCTCGCCGCCGGTGACTTGCAGCACATGATCAGAACCGGTCATGTCCAGCACATCATCAAGATTGAGGGAAATGGATTGCGCGCCGTCGGCATTCAGATCCAGTTTTTCAATATTCTGTATCGTGCCGTCGGTAAGTGCGCTGAAATCAAGACTCCCCTGATGGATCAATAGGGTGTCTATCCCGCTGCCGCCGTCGATGGCGGCATCGTTTTCATCGAAGACGATGGTGTCATCACCGGCACCGGCATCGATAACTTCAGCCGCGTCGCTGCCCACGATATAATCATCCGAATCGGTTCCGGTTATTTGGGGCACAGGCTGATAGGTAATTTCTTCGATGGTGAAACGTGCATTATTGTTGTAACCGTCTTCGGCGGCGGTAAAGGCGATGTATTGAAAGTGGCCCGTAATACCGTCCGTGCTGTCAATGGTGAATTGCGCACCGGTATCCGTATAGACGCCGCTGCCAACACGGGTGCCGTCGGCGGCAAACACTTGCCATTCCACCCGATCGTTGCTGCCCCATCCTCCCAATGTGATCGTTGCGCTGTCTGATAAATCACCCATTTCGACGACCAGCGATTCGGCCTGGCTACCGGACCTACGGAAATCCAATTGGTTATTACCACCAACGCCAAGCGCGGTGCCGATGGTGGCATCGGTGCCATTGGCCGCCAGGTTGGCGATATCCAGCTGGCCGCCGACCGTAAAGTCCTCGCCCAGGGTAAAACCATAAACATTGACGGCATCCCAGCTGGAGGCATTGCCATCGCCGACGGTGACCGTTGTGGCAGCCCCAGAATCGGAATTCAAGATTTTGATGTCGATGCTTTGTGTTGTGCTGGCGGTGCTGCCATTGAGAGCTTCCGTGCTGGTGGCTACCACTTCAATACGATAGTCCGCATCTCCGTTCACAGAACCCGACGTAAACGTCAGATTGCTCAAATCCCAGCTGGTCACGTCGACAATCGGTCCCGCGGAGGTGTTGGTTCCGTCGCTTATGGTGGCACCCAGTGGCACGTCGCGAATTTCAATGGTCAAGGTCTCCGATCCGTCTGTATCGATCAGATCCGCATCGATGGCGAAGGCGAGCGCGTCGCCCTCATTGCCGACCATGCTGTCAAAAGAATCCGCAGCATAGGTTTCGTAGGTGTTTATAGCGGCCACCTCGGCAGCTGTCAGAACACGGTCGAAGACGCGGATATCATCCAGTTCGGCCTGGAGATAGCGGTTTGGGTTGTTTGGGTCACTATTGGTGGTGACACCAAACCCTTGCAGATCAAATACTGTGATCGCTCCATTTGTCGTTGTTACCGAATCGTTGAAATTGCCGTCCACATACATCGTGGTTTCTCCGGTACTCGCGTCCCGCGTCATAACGACATGATGCCATTCACCATCGTTGATGGGATCGTTCGAGCGTGCGCCACGGTTATTGCCGACCCCGATGTTGATATGCCCCTGGTTGTCCAGCCAGCCCCATTGGATGTCGGTCACGCCGCCATCGTGTTCGTTGCCGATGATGCTGGCCCGGTTCCAGCCGATGTCCGAACCGCCGATGAGCGTTCCATCGGCCGTGGTCTTGATCCATGCCGACAGGGTCGCACTGCCGCCCAGTTGCTCGGTATAGGGTTGCTCGAGCGCCACGTAGTCATCGACACCATCAAACGAAAGGGCCGAGTTGGTATGACCGTCGGAAACCCATGTCGGGCCACCAACAAGCGTACCCGTTGTGTCATCCAATTCGTTATGGGTGACCGTTCCGGAATTTTCGTCGAATATCCAGTAACCGGCCGCATCATCGGGCACGCCGGAGTCGTAAGTTACGGATAAAGTCGGTGCATCCGCCACCGGTGTAACGTTAATGTTGGCGGTGGCACTGGCGCTCCAATTTGTACCGTCACTGACGCTGAAATCGAAAGTGGCATAATCATTGCCGCTTTCATGGGTATCTGGCACAAACGTCAATTCGCCATTTGCGATGTCGGTAGCATTAATGGTGGCACCCGTCGCTGTGACCTGCACCCCATTAATATAGAGTCTTCCATCCGTGGGCAGACTGTCGATCCGCACCTCCTGGAGACTGTCTCCCGCGTCAACGTCGGTAAAATTGAAATCACTGACGGTGAAGGTGTAGATCGTATCTTCATCGATGGTGGCCGTGGTGGTGCCTGAAATCACCGGTGCGTCGTTGACCGGGGTCACCGTACCGGAAACGGTGCCGGTGTCATT
>JAHLLS010000048.1 GCA_020444045.1 Deltaproteobacteria bacterium | reverse complement strand
TGACCCTGGTGCGCTTCGATGGCCCGCTCTTTTTTGCCAATGCCAGCTATCTGGAAGACACGATAACCGAAATCATACGCAGCAAGGAGGGCCTCAGCCATATCCTCCTCGTTGCCAATGGGATCAACGACATCGATTCATCGGGGGAGGAAACCTTGTCCTTATTGGTGGATCGGGTCAGGAGCAGTGGAATTGACATATCGATAAGCGGCGTCAACGAGTCGGTCCTGGAAGTGTTCGACCGCACGCACTTTCTGGCGAAAATCGGTGAAGACCACCTTTTCCCGACTTTGGAAAAAGCCATTATCGGCATCCATGAATCCGCTCACGCACACGATCAGGAAGCGGACTGCCCACTGTTGACCGCTTGCCGACTTGTTGAAGCCTAAAAGGAGGAATTATTCATGCCCGTCATTTCCCTATTCAGCGGCAGCTATTGCAACGAGCAAGAGGTCGTCCAGGAAATCGGTGCGCAAACCGGTTATCGGCTCATCACCGACCGGGAGATCGTTGCCGAGGCCAGCCGTCTTTCCGATATACCTGAGAACCGGATCGAGCGGGTGTTTGACGATAAAATATCGGTATTCAACCGATTGACCCGTGAACGTGAGCGTTCGCTGGCGCACCTTCGGCTGGCCCTGGCAAAATGCCTCTCTGAAGACGACTTGATCATTTGCGGGTTTGCCGCTCAGCTTATCCCCCGCAATATCCATCATGTGCTGCGGGTCTGCCTGATTGCGGATATGAATTCGCGCATTGAGGCTGCCGCCCGCGAGCACCAGGTCACACAACCCGAGGCGCTGAAAATCATCCACCAGGAAGATGAAAAGCGTGCCGCATGGATGTATAATCTATTTGGCATCCGCGATCCGTGGCATGCCTCCCTCTATGATATCGCCTTTCCGACCGACAAGACACCGCCGGATGAAATTGCCAAAACAATTGAAAAACACATCGCCACCACCGTCATCAAACTCGCCGGTCGCTCCAGACAGGCTGCCGATGATTTCAGTATCGCCGCCCACGTGGAAATTGCTTTGGTCAAGAAAGGCCATACCGTTGGGATCGACGTCCGGGCCGGCGCCGTTACATTGACCATTAACAAGCATGTTTTGATGCTGAATCGCCTGGAAGAGGAACTCAAAGAGATCGCCGGCCAGGTGCCGGGCGTGACATCGGTTGAGACCAAGGTGGGACCGGGATACTACCAGAACGATGTTTACCGCCGCCAGGATTTCGGAGCACCATCAAAGATTTTGCTGGTGGACGATGAAAAGAAATATGTCCAAACCCTATCCAAACGATTGATGATGCGTGAGTTGGAGTCAGCCGTGGTCTATGATGGCGAATCGGCTCTCGAATTGGCCCGGGAAGACGAACCGGATGTCATGATTTTAGACCTCAGAATGCCTGGGATCGATGGCATCGAAGTATTGCGCCGCGTGAAAAAGACCAACCCGGCGATCGAGGTTATTGTTTTGACCAGCCAGGGATCGGAAGCCGATAGAAAAACGTGCTTGGAATTAGGTGCTTTTGCCTATCTCTCAAAATCGGTCGACATCGATGAGCTGAGCAAGACCATCAAGGCCGCTAACGAAAAAATCCATCAAAAACGCGCCGGTCAGAAATCAAATTAACTTTAACCCTCACGGGTGGAGGACGCCATGAACCCAGAAAACGCGATTAACATTCTTTTGGTCGATGACGAAGTCAAATTTTTGACCGCTGTTGCAGACCGTCTGACCCTCAAAGGCTTCAACGTAACGACGGCAACCGACGGCGACGCCGCCATCGAAGCCGCCGGCAAAGGGGGCTTTGATGTGGCCGTAGTGGATCTGCAGATGCCGGGAACCGATGGCGCGCAGGTTCTCAAAATTCTCAAGCAGAAGCATAAATTCATTGAGATCATCATGTTGACCGGGCACGCCACGGTGGACTCGGCCGTGGAATGCACAAAACTCGGTGCATTCAAATATCTCGAGAAGCCTTATGATTTCGACAAACTGATTGAAGTGCTCAAGGACGCCTATCATCTGCGGATGCAAAAAAAGTTCGAGACTAACGCAAACCGGATGGAAGCCATTCAGAGACTATCCATGGGCCAATCCCCTTTGGGTATTCTCAAAGAACTCGCCAAACTCGATGATGGCCAAAAATAGGCGGCGTTTACAGGAAAAGCCTTCGACGCTTCTGGTATCGACGTATCGTGTGAATCAACAAGCAACATATCAACGCCAAAGGAGACTTGTCATGCAGAAATCACTGAGACTATCATGCGTTACACTCGCAACGGCCCTGTTGTTTACGGTTTCGCTTTTAATCGGCTGCAGCAGCAGCGGGGAAGATTTGCCGACGCAGATCAGCGGCACGTGGAAGCATACGGAGGGCGATTGCAACGTTCAGATCAGCCTCGCCGCCGAACCGAAAACGGTAACCCTCGATGGACACGCCTACCCGGCCACCATCGATAAAGTCGATATGGGCGTGTACAGCGTGCATCTCAAAGTGGAAGCGGAATCCGGCAAGTCGGAAGAATGGATCATCCGTCAGGTATGGGATGACAACGGCAGCAGCTTCGGTCTCGCCTTTATCCACAACGGGACCCAGGAGAAGCTGGTAAAATGTGGCCAATCCTGAAGGCTCGTCGTTCATCCGTCAATTCGGCCTGTAAAATAATCCGGGCAGAAAGCGTCGCATGCGGTCAAAACCATTCGCTCGAAAAGGTATCGCCGCTCTGCGAAGCCCTTTGGATATAATGAATGAACCTGTTGGCCATCCAAAAATGAAACTGCAAACGACTGTTAAAATCCTTTTACTGATCACGGTGCTGTTGCATTCACACCCGGCGGTGTCTATGTCCGAGACGGATAAAGATCTTCAGGAAATGCAGACCGTGACATCCTATTCATATCGTTCGGGCCCTGGCGATACCCGGGAAACATCACGGGCACTCGCGCTTTTTGGTGCTCAGCACAAGGCGATTCTCCGGTCCGCTGAAACTTTGGCCGGAGGAGGATTGCTGATAGAATACGGGAAAAAGCAAAGAGAAATATTTTGCCTCGCGGCCGATGAGCTGCAATTTCGTGTGGTGGACGAATCGTTTTCTGAAAAGAACGACACTTACACCATCACGATTAAGGCCGCTGTCTCACTGGGCGATTTTGTCAAAGCCGAAATCAGGAATGCGGCGCTTGAAAAGGAAGAGATGCAATTTTCGCTTCAGGAAGAATTGGAACCGGTTGTGCCGCAAGCCATCGATCCGGCCAAGGACTTGTCCCGCGCGTATCGCTATGTCCGAAAGCACCATTGGCGGATGGCCATTATCTATCTGGATCATCTCGAAAAAAAATACCCTCATTGGGGGGCGCTGTTTCATGCCAAAGCAATGGGATTTAAAGGAATGCATGAAACCGAAAGGGCCATCGCGTCCTTATCCCTGGCATGTGATTTAGGAAATCAGGACGCCTGTATGGAAATCGAGGCGGCTGATCCATCGGACTGAACCGCCGGTCCTTTCTCGCCGATATTTTTAGCGGCCCTGCGCTTCTAAATCAACCCCAGGATTTGGGAACCATCCCAGAACCGAAATGCGATCCTGATCGAGGGCTGTCCATCATTTTCATCCCTCACCCGGAATCCTGAGCCAGGGTGGTGGCCAGATTATCACCGATTGGTTCTGCCGCCCGCGCTCGCCCCTCACCCTTCAGTAAATCGTAAGGTCGACAATCGTGGGGTTCACTATATGCGCTTATGCATTGGGTTTCTTGTGTGTTGCCGGCCGGCATCGCGCGCTTTACGTCTGTTGCGATCCGAGATATAGAAAGCACCTATAGCATCTCTTGCGGCAAGTGTTAAGTTGAGGGGCACCGTCCGGCGATCATGGCAAAACGAGCCCGGCCGGCAGGATTCGTTACGGGTTGTCCACATCACCGGAGTTTATGTCGTCCGGACACGCGTTCCACGGATAAGGAAGATAGAATTCAATGCGCTGGAAATGGATAATAGGGAGTGTTTTCATTATAGTCGTCGCCTTGATGGCGACAATCTATGCCGTGCTGTCCAGCTACGATTACAACAAACTCAAGCCGCGCTTGGCGCAGTTGGTAATGGATACCACCGGGCGTGAATTATCCCTGGGTGGAGAAGTTGACCTCGCGATCGGGTTTTCGCCCGCGTTGGTGGTGACAGAGGTTAGCTTGGCCAACGCCTCCTGGGGCTCACGGCCGAAAATGATCACGGTTGATAAACTTGAGGCCCAGTTGCGGCTGCTGCCCCTGTTGTTCCGAGAGATTCAGCTGAAGCGTATCGGTCTTGCGGGTGTCGATGTATTCCTGGAGACGGATCTCAACGGACAAGGCAATTGGGACGTTATCACCGGTGGCCGCTCGGCTGGAAAAGCGAGTGTTTTGAAACCCAGGGATATCGAAATCGACGCTCTGCGTATCGAGAAAGCCCGGTTTACATATCGCGAGGGTAAGACGGGATCTACCAAGCAATTCACCCTGACCGGCCTCGATCTGGCCAGGAAGGCAACGGACGATGAACTCGCGCTCGATCTGAAGGCCCAGTATAACGGGCAGCCGGTTACACTTTCGGGGAAAACCGGGCTGATGGGCACCTTATTTGCGCACCGTCGCTTTCCTCTTGAGCTATCGGGAACTTTCTCGAAGGCCAAAGTCGAGATTGCCGGCGCGATTGATGACGTTCTCGATCTTCAGGGCATTGTGCTGAAGGCCCATGCTTCCGGGACCGATCTCGCGGCACTGGAAATTGATAAGAATATCCCGTTGCCCGAGACAAGCGTGTTCGATGTCACGGCATTATTGAAGGGTTCCAGGGAATCTTTAGCCCTGAAAGACATTAATGGGGATCTCTCGGGAAGCGGCGTCAACCTGGCTTTCAGCGGCAATGTCGGCAACGTGATCGTATTCAGCGGCGTTGACCTCCATTTGAAAGGCTCCGGTAAGGATTTATCTCAGGTCGGCGCACTGATTGAAGCAAAGCTGCCGGCCACGGATGAATTTGCGATTGAAGGACATCTAACGGGCGCGGGCAAAGCCTTGTCGCTTGCGGACACTCAAGGCAGCGCCCGCCGGGGCAGCCTGCGCTTCACGGTAAACGGAGCGGTTCAGGATTTTTTCTCCCTCGGGGGCCTGGACCTGCAGTCCAGTTTGACCGGCAAGGATCTGACCGGGTTCGGCGACATTATCGGCGCAAAACTTCCGGAAACCGATCAATTCGAGATTCAGGGCCGACTGACCGGTTCCACCGATGTGCTTGCGCTGCAGGCGGCCAAGGTCAGCGCCGGGCGGGGCAGCTTGCGTCTTTCCCTGGCGGGGGCGGTCAAGGATCTGCTCACCCTCAAGGGCATGGACCTGCAGTCCAGCTTGACCGGCAAGGATCTTACCGAGTTCGGTGACATGATTGGCGTAAAACTTCCGAAAACCGATCAATTCGAGATTCAGGGCCGACTGACCGGTTCCACCGATGTGCTTGCGCTGCAGGCGGCCAAGGTCAGCGCCGGGCGGGGCAGCTTGCGTCTTTCCCTGGCGGGGGCAGTCAAGGATCTGCTCACCTTCAAGGGCATAGACCTGCAGACGCGGTTGAGCGGCAAGGAACTGGCTGACCTGGGACCATTTGTCGGGGTTGCGCTGCCCGAGCTCGGCCCCTTCGATGTCAAGACGCAATTGACAGGCTCTGCCAACACCCTTGCGTTTAATGCACTTGCGGCGAATATCGACAAGAGCGACTTCAAGGGCCTGGCGAAAGTGACGTGGCATCAAAAACCGGCGATCACTTTACGGCTTGATTCGTCGCTGGTGGATTTCACCGCCTTGATGAAAAGTTTCGAGAAGGACGCCCCTACGCCTGCAGATAAAGCAAAACAAAAGCAGTCCTTGTTCTCCAAGGATCCCCTGCCTTTCGATGTTCTCCAAACCGTGAACGCCGATATCGTGATGAAGGCCGAGAACATCCAGGCTAAAAATGCGCGTTTCAAGTTCGGTCTCCTGACCCTGAAACTCGTGGATGGCAGTTTCCGTATCGATAAGCTCGAGGGGACCTATAAAGACACGAAATTTTCGGGCCATGGGCACATAACACATGGGACACCGACCCTGATAGCCACCAAATTCATCGTCCAGGACTTCGACCTCGGCAGCTTTCTTAAAGAAACCGGAGTGAACGACGAGGTCCGGTCGCATGTCGATATCGCCGCCGATTTAGAGAGCCGGGGCAATTCGGTGCAAAGCCTCGCAGCCCATCTCGACGGCTCCATCGGCGCGGTCATGGGCCAAGGCTACCTGACCAAATACCTCAACATGCTCTCCGTGAATCTTACCCAGAAAGTCCTCTCTTTCTGGGACTGGGCACGGCGACGTCCCGACCAGGCCGAGCAAATCAATTGTGCGGTGGTCCAATTTGATATCAAAGAGGGTGTCGCCACCAGCCAGGCCTTTGTGTTCGACAGCCAACTGGCTATCCTGACCGGCCAAGGCGAGATCAACCTGGCGTCCGAACAGATTGATTTTCTACTCGTGCCGGATGCCAAAGACCCCTCCCTTTTGAGCCTTTCGACCAACCTGCGGGTGAGTGGCCCGCTTTTGGATCCTGAGGTGCGTCCGGACAAAACTTCGTTGTTAACCCAGGGCGCCTGGGCGCTGAGCAGTCTTGCGATCGGTCCGTTAGGGTTGCTGGCCCCGTTTGTCCACCTGGGGGCGCACAAAGCGCATCCTTGCGACGTCAAAGGCATCGGACAAAGCGCACTTCGCATGCCCGCTGCCGAATAAGAGTTGTCTATTTTTATCGCGCCCAGCTGACGAGGATCTTTTGATATCGGTGTACAAGTCTTGGGTACGAATGAATACGGATAGGAAGAAAACGACTTTCCACTTATATGGCAAACACATGGTCCGTACCATCTTTATCGGCCGTCCACGGCTCGCGTAATTGGCGGATTGGTCCCCTATGCGGGTTACCACGGTGCGCCTAACAGCTGGGTGGCACGCAAGGGTTCTTCGGATCGACCGGCGATCGGCTTTCGGCAGAAAGGATGCCGCAGTCATTGGATAGTTGCAGAATACCAAAGTGGAGGAGGAAGAATGCCCCACATGTTCACCAACCGCCCCCGACTGCATGATTTGACCAAAGGCCGCCAGGACTTGCGGTCACAGTTCCGCTGGGAAACGATCAATGCTGTTTTGTATAAAATCGGCGGCGTCCTGTTCATCGTCGGCAGCATTTTTTTCTTCCCCCGCTTTGAAGCCTATGCCAGCCTGGGGGCGTGGGTATTCTTTGCCGGCTCGCTGGTCTATCTCGTGGTCACCGTGCATGACCTGGCGGAAGTCCGCCACCACTGGCGGCTGTCCAAGACCCACGACCGCGACACCATCTTCGAATATGTGGCCGCCGCAAGCTACGTGTGGGGGACGATCCTATTTACGGTGGGCAGTGTTTTTTTCCTTTCCACCGAGGGATGGTTCAAGGCCGGGGCCTGGTGCTTCGTGATCGGGAGCTTGTTGTTCGTTGTGGGCGCCTGCATCAACGTCCTTCAAATCGTCCAATCCAGCTCGATTAAAATCCTTCAACTGATGAATCTGACGGCCATAGCCTTCGTTGTGGGGTCGGTGCTGTTCACGGTCGCATCGGTGCCGTATCTCTGGATCGTCACGGCCAAATCCGACCGCACTACCCTGTATGCCTTTCTGGCGTGGCAGTATTTAGTTGGGAGCGGGCTGTTCTTTCTGGGCGGCGTGTTCAATTACTGGAGAGCCTACGTGGTCGTTGGTGATGCAATTGATGGATCACGTCATAGCGCGGACCGGAATGACGCCTAACCGAACAAGCCCATGAGCGCACGCTGTTTTTCGCTTTACGGAACCTTACAAGATAGCGGTTAACAGTATATTTGTGCACGATGGGGTGACCGCGGGATTAACGCCCTGCAGGCGCTCGTTGGCAAGAAGGACATATTGCCCATGGGCGATTCGATTGCCGAGTTATTGCCGCAACTCGTTTCGGAGGCCGAATTCGTTTTTCTGGATACCTACGAGGCGATCCAGAAAACATTGCGGTGGGCAATGGGGACGCCACCGTAATGGACATGGCCGTGGCCAGTCAAGGAGGCGTCTGGCACATTGCATCCATTACGATCCGGTCCGGTAACTGGCAGCGGGAGGCGGCAGCAGCTCTTTTCAAGGAGCACTATACCGAAAACCCGAAAATCAATGATGTGTGGTGTGCTAACGACATCATGGCCATTGGCGTGGCAGATGCCGTCGAAGCGCGTGGTTCAAAACGTTTACGCTGCCAAAGACACGCGTGTCATCAAACAGACTTAAAGTGGACCATATCGGCATGACATGCAGGCAAGGAATACAACACAACCGCGTGGCTGCTGCCGATGAGTTGCAGGCGCCAAGGTTTCGCGGGTTAACCAGGATTGATGCATGCTGCCAAGGGGGACGTGATGTTAGACGACAACTGGGTTTCACCCGAGGCTATTCTGGACGCCATGAACGTCGGCGTCTATGTCTGTGATCGCGACAGGAAAATCACCTACTGGAGCCGGAAGGCGGAAGCCGTTACAGGCTGGGCACCTGAAGATGTGATAGGGTATTCATGCCGCGACAACATTCTCAATCACATCGACAAGGACGGACGATCGCTGTGCGGCGAAGAGAGCTGCCCCCTGTACCGGACCATGGTCACCGGTGTCGAGGCGAGCGTGCCCATTATCGTTTTCGCTCTGGGCAAAGACGGCCAACGCATTCCCATGCGGGTGGATGTCGCGCCGCTTCGCAACCCGGCCGGAGAGGTCATCGGTGGTGTCGAAACCTTCCGGGACCTGACGCCGGTGATGCCGGACCTGCGGCGTGCCAAACAGATCCAAGACCGGATCAACAGCGTGGACCTGCCTCCTGATGCACGCCTGCGGTTTTCGACCCTGTACCGTCCTCGGGACATGGTTGGTGGCGATTTTTATGCTATCCAGGCCGAATCAGATGATCGATACACCTTTATGCTGGCGGACATGGTAGGGCATGGGTTGGCGGCAGCGCTTTATAGCGTGCATCTGAACCTCGTGTGGAACAAGTATCAAGACCTTAGGGCCGAACCGAAAGCCTTCACGGCGGCGGCCAACGACGACCTGGTCCAGGTTTTTGGACCGGACAATACCTTTGCCACGGCGGTGTGCGGCGTTTTCGATGCCCGACACGGCACGCTGAAGCTGGCCGGTGCCGGCGGCCCGCCGCCGCTGCTGCTGCCCAAAGACGGCCACCCCCAATGGCTGGCAACGCCCGGCACGCCGCTCGGTATTGACACCGGCAGTGGCTATGCCGAACTGTCGACGACATTAAAGCCCGGAGATCGGGTGCTGGTCTGCAGCGACGGCGCTTTCGAGGTGCACAACGCCTCGCGGGACGACCTGGGGCAGAACGGCTTCGCCGCCATTCTCAAAGAACTGGATTTCCCACGCACGGAACGTCGGATGGAACGGATAGAGGAGGAACTCCTGAAATTTTCCAATGCCATCCGGCTGCAGGATGATCTGACGATGATTCTGTTTGAATACCTTGGATAACGCCAAGCCAGAGTGAGGAAAATATGAAAAAGATCACCGTAAGCTTACTGTTGTTGTCGGTTGTGCAGGTTCCGATGTTTTCCAGTACCGTTTTCGCGTGGCAAGGGAGAAGATGAATCATGAGCGAAGGTCCGTTTACAACAGAGCTGGTAATAACCCTGCACGTTCTCGTCCAGATCGCCCTCATCGTGCGGGTGCTGCTGCGGTCCCACCGGGAACCGGCTTCGCGGATCGCCTGGGTTGTGGTCATCATAGCCCTGCCGTTCGCCGGGATCGCGGCCTACATCCTGCTGGGGGAGACGAGCATCGGTCGGCGCCGCATTGCACGGATGCGTGCGGTTCTGGCACGGCTGCCGAAGGTATCCGACGCGCCGGGAATGGATGCGGCGACGGCGCAGGCCCATGTGCCGCCGCACTACGCGCACCTGTTTCAAGCCGGCAAAACGGTCAACGGGTTCGATCCCGTCGGCGGCAACCGGGCGCAGTTAATACAGGATTCCAATGCGACCATCGACCGCATGGTGGCCGACATCGATGCGGCCCAGGACCATATCCACCTGCTTTTCTACATCTGGCTGCCGGACAGAAACGGGTGCAAAATGGTCGAAGCGATGAAACGGGCGGCAGCGCGCGGGGTCACTTGCCGGGCCATGGCGGATGGCCTGGGATCGCGCACCATGATCCATTCGAAACACTGGCAGGCCATGCGGAAAGAAGGCGTCCACCTGGCCGTTGCCCTTCCCATCGGCAATCCGCTGCTGCGCTCCCTGAAAGGTCGCATCGATCTGCGCAATCACCGCAAAATCGTGGTCATCGACAACCATATCACCTATTGCGGCAGCCAGAACTGCGCCGACCCGGAGTTCCGGGTAAAGGCCAAATATGCCCCCTGGGTGGACGCCGTCATGCGCTTCGAAGGCCCCATCGCCCGCCAGAATCAATCCCTCTTTGTCGCGGACTGGATGACCGAAACGGGCGAAGAGATCAGTCCGCTTCTGAAGCAGCCCGTTTTGCCGATGCCGCCCGGCCTGCCGGCCCAGGTCATCGGGACCGGACCGACCATCCGTCATTCGGCCATGCCGGAGATGTTCGAGTTGCTGATGTACAGCGCCCGACGCGAACTGGTTATTTCGACGCCCTACTATGTTCCCGACGAGTCCATGCAGGCCGGATTGTGTGCCAGTGCCCGCCGCGGGGTCGCTACGACAATCATTTTTCCGGCACGCAACGATTCATGGATCGTCGGCGCGGCCAGTCGCAGTTACTATGCCGATCTGCTCGCAGCCGGCGTCCGCATCTTCGAATACGTGGGAGGGCTGTTGCATACCAAGTCCCTGACCCTGGACGGAGAAATCACCCTGATTGGTTCCGCCAACATGGACCGCCGCAGCTTCGAACTCAATTACGAGAACAACATCCTGTTCCACGACCGGTTGCTGACAGCCGAGATGCGCTTGCGCCAGGACAGCTACATCGCCCAGTCCAGAACGATCACCGCGGAAATGGTGGCGCAATGGGGCTGGCGGCGGCGCCTTGCGAATAACACCATTGCCATGCTGGGGCCCGTGCTCTGATGAAAGAAGAAGATATCTTGGTCGATTTTGGAACAGATTCTCACACAAAAAAGCCCTGAAAAGGTTGTTTCATCAGTACCTACAAGTATGAATGAAGACGGAAAATGATCTGCAATCGGATAACGAAGTTGGCCTGTGGCTATTCTCAGTGCGAAAATAACCCGTTTTTGCCCCTTTTTGGGGAGTACCCTTATCGCTGAACGTGCTAAAAACTATATCTCAGCGGTTCTGCCATCCCCTTCTGAATCATACGTGTTCAGCGAATTGGGATCGATATTGCGTGGAGGCATGAGGCTATGGTTCGGAAATCGCTGGTTTATCGGTTGTTGATGATAACGTTGATGTGTCTTGTTGGGATTTGTGTTTGCGGCTCGAGCGATGTGCGGGCCGATGAAACGAATTGGGAAGTCGGCCTTCAAAGCGGTTGGAGTTATAGCGACGAGGACGAGTCCTTCAACCAGACGGCTATCATCGTAGCCCACCGACTGCCCTTGAAGTGGCGGCGGTGGGATACCCTGGATGTCGGCACCCGGCTGACGGCCATGGCCAGCGTCCTGGAGGGCGGAGGGGATACCGGCCTTTTAGGCACCCTTGGCCTGGAGTTGGTGATTGGCCTTGGCGATAGCCCTTTCGAGGTTCGGGCCGGTGGTGGCGCAACGCTGATGAGCCGTTACAAATACGGGGACGAAGACCTGGGGGGTGCTTTTCAGTTTACCTCGTATGTCGGTCTTGAATATCGTTTTCTTGAAAGCTTTAGCGGGTATGCACGGGCGCAGCACATGTCCAATGCCGGGATCTACAGCGAAAATCCGGCCGTGAACATGATCATGATGGGTCTGCGTTACAGGTTTTAGCGCCCGTACAGAAGCACCGGATACCGCGGTGCAACATTTACTATGAAAGGAAATTCCATGAAACGGCTGTCTTTGATGGT
>JAHLLS010000019.1 GCA_020444045.1 Deltaproteobacteria bacterium | reverse complement strand
TGTGTTAAGCACGCCGCCAGCGTTCATTCTGAGCCAGGATCAAACTCTCCAATTATACTCTATTGGATGCTGCCGTTAAGCAGCTTTAAATCAACGAAAAACCTGTCTCACAAGCATGTCACTATTTAGTTTTCAAAGATCAAACCACCGCAACTCTGAGGCCGCGGCTGCCAACGTTTTCGTGCGCTGACAAAAAAGGCTTTATATAGGATCGACCATATACCTGTCAACCTGTTTTTTTGCACCTTGAATGTTTTTTTCCGTATCCCTTACAATAATCATAACCGCCCCCGGCGGCAAGTAAGGGATCAAGAAAAATATCCAAGTGCATCCATATGGAGGCCAATCCGGCGGGGGGTTAGGCTACCCTGTTTGCTTGAATCCATGGGCGCATCATGGGCATTAGTCCGGCGTGGCAATCAACCGGTGAAATTTCTTTTTACCACAGCGCAGAAGAATCGTACCATCGCGCAGGTCGGCTTCGGTCAACAGATAATCGATGGACGGAATCCGCTCGCCATTGACGTAGGCGCCGCCCTGGGTGATCAGGCGACGCGAGGCCCCCCCTGACGCAGTCAACCCGACCTGATGCAACATTTTGAACAGCGGAATGCCATTCCTAAGTTCGGCCGCTGGCACCTCCGAATGGGGGACATCATCTGCCCCTGCATCAGCGCCCCCCCGAGGAATCGCACTATGCGGCAAGAGGTTCTGTGGAATGTCCCGTGCCCCGAACACGCTGGAGGCGGCCTGATAGGCCTTTAGGGCTTCGTCCGGGCCATGCACCATGGCAGTGGCTTCAAAAGCCAAAATCGCCTTGGCCGCATTGAGGTCGGCGCCCTCCAGGTCTTCGACCACCCGGATTTCCTCCATGGGCAGGAAGGTATAAAGGGCTAAAAACCGAGCCGTGTCTTGATCGTCTGTATTGATCCAATATTGGTAATAGTCGTAGGGGCTGGTCCGTTTTGCATCCAGCCAGACGGCTCCCGCCGCCGTTTTTCCCATTTTAGCGCCGCTGGCCGTCGTAATGAGCCGGAAGGTAATACCGAAGGCTGGCGCCTGACGCATTTTACGCACCAATTCAATACCGGCAACAATATTGCCCCACTGGTCGCTACCGCCCATTTGCAGCTGGCAACCGGTTCGATCATAAAGGGCGAGAAAATCGTAGGCCTGCAATAGCATGTAGTTAAATTCGATAAAATTCAGCCCTTCATCGGACTCTAGCCGCATTCGATAGCTCTCGGCCTTGAGCATACGATTGACGCTGAAATGCCGTCCCACATCACGCAAAAACGGGATGTATTCCAGCCGGGTCAGCCAATCGGCATTGTTCAGCAACAACGCCTGATCATCACGGAAATCGATAAAATGACTCAGTTGTCCTTTGAGGGCGACCACATTGTTTTCAACCGTCTCGGGCGTGAGGATCTGACGCATTTCCGTTTTGCCGCTGGGATCACCCACCAGACCCGTTCCGCCACCGACCAGGGCAATCGGTCGATGGCCACAGCGTTGCATGTGCGCCAGGCTCATAATCGGCACAAGATGACCGATGTGCAGGCTATCAGCCGTGGGATCAAACCCCACGTAACACGTCACAGGCCCGGCATCGATACAATCTCTCAGTTCCTGTTCATGGGTCTTGTTGTCAATGAACCCTCGTTCCTCGAGAACCTCAATAACGTTTTCCATAGCAATCTAACGTCCATCCCTCTTTTCAACCACAGGTTCGACAAGAATCTTTTTCATGCTGGCCGACGATTTATTTATTGGCGTATTCAACGGCCCGTGTTTCACGAATCACCGTTACTTTAATTTGACCCGGAAACGTCAACGATTCCTCGATTTTCTTGACAATATCGCGACTCAGCAAAACCGCTTTTTCATCCGATATTTTTTCGCTTTCCACGATGACCCGGAGTTCCCGCCCAGCCTGAATGGCATATGTGTTCGCCACACCCGTGTGGGCATTGGCGATGTTTTCAAGATCCTCCAGGCGTTTGATGTAATTTTCCAACAATTCCTTGCGCGCGCCCGGTCTTGCCCCCGAAAGGCCGTCTGCCGCCTGGACCAGCAGCGCGTATACACTGTTGGGCGGCACGTCTTCATGATGCGCGGCAATGGCGTGGACCACTTTGGGCGACTCACCAAACTTTTTGGCAAGCTTGGACCCGATCAGGGCATGAGGCCCCTCCACTTCGTGGTCAATGGCTTTGCCGATGTCGTGCAACAGCCCCATCCGGCGCGCCAGCTTCTGATTCAGCCCCAATTCAGCAGCCATGACGCCGCACAGAAATCCAACCTCGACCGAGTGCTGGAGAACGTTCTGCGCATAACTGGTGCGAAATTTGAGTTTGCCGATGGTCGCTACCAGGTCGTTACTGAGATTGTGCACACCGAGTTCGAACGCGGCCTGCTCGCCGGCCTCTTTGACCGTGCGATCGACTTCCTGGGTAACTTTTTTAACCACATCCTCGATCCGCGCCGGGTGAATACGGCCATCTGCGATAAGCCGCATAAGCGACAGGCGGGCCACTTCCCGTCGCACCGGGTTGAAGCCCGACAAAATGACCGCTTCGGGCGTGTCATCAATAATCAAATCGATGCCGGTTGCGGCTTCCAGAGCGCGAATATTGCGCCCTTCCCGGCCAATGATCCTGCCTTTCATTTCATCGTTGGGCAGCTGCACCACCGAAACCGTCCGCTCGGCTACAAAATCACCCGCATACCGCTGAATCGCCGTGGCAATGATTTTCTTTGATTTTTTTTCAGCCTCTTCGTGGGCCTCATTTTCAATGCGCTTGATGAGTTTGGCGCCTTCATAACGGGCCTCATTCTCCATGGCGCGCAACAGCAGGTCTTTGGCCTGCTCAGCCGTCAATCCGGATATTTTTTCCAACTGCTGTTTCTGTTCTTCCAAGAGCTGTTGATATTTTTCTTCCTCACTCTGAATAAGCGTTTCACGTTGGGCCAGTTGGTGTTCCTTTTTCCCGATATCCTGCTCGCGTCGTTCATGCTGTTCCGCTTTGCGATCAATGTTTTCTTCCTTCTGCACGAGCCGCATTTCACGCTTTTTTAATTCTGAACGCGTTTCTTTGGTTTCATTGTCGAACTCGCTCTTCATCCTGAAAAGCGTATCCTTGGCTTCAATCTGTGCTTCTTTCAGCAGGGTTTCGGCAGAACGTTTGCCGTCTTTGACAATACGACTGGCTTCCTCTTCAGCCGCTTTAATACGGCGTGAGGATACTTTGCCCTTCGCCCAGTAAGCAATGGCAAAACCGGCACCGAAAGCCGCGACACCAACAATTATGGCGTATTCAATCATCCTCTATCTCCTGGTTATTCAACTATATTGGGCGATGTTCAGACACGCGTTGAAATGAGAACACCGGTTACGCTAACGAAAATTCCCACATGGTGAATTCACGTGAATCAGACGGCGACAGATCCTTAAGATGTGAACAATCCCGTCCGACGGTTTACATGATGGCTAAAAAAGGATGAGGACTCTGAAGGGGGTGGTTGGCGAAGGATGAGACAAGACGTTGCAGTGTCGACGACCGATGACCGCATACGACATCAGCACGGTTTAGATTCCCCCTGCACTGTGCCGTGTTGGTAGGTCTTTGAACCAGCGGTTCAAAGGGGGAGCCATTTGGATTCTTTAGGCTTTTCTGTACAAGCAGAACTTGCTCACCGAAGCCAGGGACAGCTCCCGAGTTCGAGGTGTTGGGACAAAGCGTATCTCCCAATCACGAACACGGCAGGGGGAATGAACCGAAACAGTGCGGTAGGGCCTCGATCTGCAGCGTAGGCCTGGTCAGAAAACGGTAATCGTCTCGTGAGAACGGATGGGCATCATTCTAAACCGGCAACGACGGCAACCATTGCGTGTTACCCTGCAACAGCACCACCCCCTTGCGGGGATACCACACTTCGATTTAGTGCGCCATGCAGCCTTTCGGTTTTCAAAGAAATCCTATCCGAGACCGCAGCAAGCTGTTGCTTTAACTTGAGGTGATCACTGCTGATATTCAATGCCGCTTGCAACAGCGTGACAAATCGATTCGTATCTGTGGTTCGGTCGGATTGACCGGTCTCTACTTTACGGACTGCTTCCATCAGAAAGTTGGCAACATTTTGCGGATCCATCAGGCCGTCATCGGCCTTGAATGTGTAACGCTGCCCCAATATTTCTATGGTTATCAGCTGTTCCAATGAAGATCCAACCGTTTTCATTCTTAGAAGAAATCACAAAGGGTTACTGTCGACCTGCGTGATCTTTCCGAGGCGCATCAGCAACTGATCCACACGTTCGCGGATCAGGGCTTTTTCTTCTGCGTATCTTTGCTCCGCCTCAACCTTCGTTCGGAGTTCCTCCTCTAATTTTTCAATTCTGCGTATCAATTCCTTATTTTGGTTGTCTTTGTCCTTGCAAATTTGGATAAGTGCGTCGAGCCTCGTTTCAATTGTTTCAAATTGGACAATAAGGCCTTGGTCATCCACTGCGCACCTCGCTCAATTTAGAATTTGTATAATATTTATTAAAGGTTAAAGTCAAGCTAGTTAATGTCCGACGTCTGACGCATCATGCGCTCAACCGCTTCCAGATGTGCCCGACTGTTGACACCCATAAACTCGTCGGGATTATCCCCAATCGTTACCCCTATGCGAAAGCACTCCCGGTGTGCCACACCAACAATATCGGTAAGATAGTACTCTCCCTGGGCATTATTCGGTCGGATTTTACGTAAAGCGGACTCCAAGAAGGCACGATCAATACAATAAATACCTGTATTTACAAGGTTGATCGCCTTCTGTCCCGCGGTTGCATCCGCTTCCTCGACGATGCCCTTCACGTTGCCGTCCCGATCGCGAATGATCCTCCCATAACCCGTCGGATCATCCAGTTCGACCGCCAAAACGGAAAGGGTTCGTTCCTGGTTTAAGTGGTCATCCACGAAGCGTTGCAGGGTCGCCCGACGAAGCAAGGGAACGTCACCGCAAAGCACCACTATATGTCGTGTTCGATCGGACAACGCTGGCATCGCACGCATGACGGCGTGCCCTGTGCCAAGCTGCTGTTCTTGATAGGCATAATGTACGTCGGCCTGGTCAGCAACGGTTTTTTTGACAACCTCCGCCTGATGACCGATCACCAGAACCAGGTTGTCGCCCGCAACGGCCCGGGCCGTATCGACAACGTAGGAAATCATCGGTCGCCCCAGGATATCATGCAACACCTTGGCTTTGTCCGATTTCATTCGCGTGCCAAGGCCGGCCGCCAGGATGACAATCGCTACCTCAGATGAATCGTTGGTCATAAGAATAAACCTCGGAAGAGCCAATCGGCCTGAGTTCACAACATACCATATTCCTGGGCTTTGAAACATGCCCTATAAAAAAGGGCAGCCCGCTCACACGGACTGCCCCGACGATATTTGCCCCCCTACACCTTTCGGCAGTGCAGGTATCAATCTAACTTGAAGAAACGCGCATGCGATCTCAAATGCGCCGGCTCTCCGCCAGCTGAATCCGCTGAATTGATCGTCTCAGCGCCATCTCGGCACGAACAAAATCAACTTCATGAGATTTGTCATCAATACGTTTCTGGGCTCTTTCCATGGCGGCTTTGGCCCGGTCAAAATCAATATCGCAACGTCTTTCCGCGGACTCTGCCAACACCGTTACCTTGTCCGGCAATGCCTCGGCAAACCCACCGCTGACAAAAACACAACGTTCCTGCCCCTGAGCATCCGTATAGCGAATCGTGCCTATCTTAAGGGATGTCATGAACGGTGTATGGCCGGTCAGCACACCGAATTCACCTAAAACGCCGGGCGCAACGATGATCTGGGCCTCTTCATTGACCACTTCTTTACGCGGGGTGACGACTTCCAGTCGAATATTTGCAGCCATAGTATCCCCTTTATTGCTTAGGCTTCAGCCATTTCCTTGGCGGCTTCAAGGACTTCCTCAATTCCACCCTTCATGTAGAAGGCCTGCTCAGGGACGTCGTCATGCTTGCCGTCGACAATTTCCCGAAACGCCCGCACCGTATCTTCCACCTTGACGTACTTGCCGGGTTTACCGGTAAAAGTTTCCGCTACGTGGAACGGCTGGGACAAAAACCGCTGCATCTTGCGGGCCCGCTGCACTGTCAGCTTATCCTCGTCGGAGAGCTCTTCCATACCCAGAATGGCAATAATGTCCTGCAATTCTTTGTATTTCTGAAGCATTTGCTGAACTTCACGCGCGGTGTGATAGTGCTCCTCACCGATAACGGTCGGGTCGAGAATTCGGGAAGTTGAATCGAGCGGATCCACCGCCGGATAAATCCCGAGTTCGGCAATCTGACGCGAAAGAACGACGGTCCCGTCCAGATGGGCAAAGGTGGTGGCCGGGGCCGGGTCAGTCAAGTCGTCCGCGGGAACGTAAACACATTGCACCGCGGTAATGGAACCTTTGGTGGTGGAGGTGATGCGTTCCTGCAACCCGCCGAGGTCAGTACCCAAGGTCGGCTGATACCCAACGGCCGACGGCATGCGCCCCAGGAGGGCGGACACTTCGGAACCGGCCTGGGTAAACCGGAAGATGTTATCGATAAAGATCAGCACGTCCTGGCCTTCTTCATCACGGAAATATTCCGCACAGGTCAGCGCGGAAAGCGCAACGCGGGCGCGGGCTCCAGGGGGCTCTGTCATCTGGCCATAAACCAGGGCAGCTTTGGGCAGAACGCCCGAATCCTTCATCTCATGATAAAGGTCGTTGCCTTCACGGGTGCGCTCACCCACCCCGGCAAACACGGAAATACCGCCGTGCTGCATGGCGATGTTGTTGACCATTTCCATCATGATAACGGTCTTGCCAACACCAGCACCGCCAAACATGCCCATCTTACCGCCACGGGGAAACGGCACCAGCAAGTCGATCACCTTGACACCGGTTTCCAGCACGTTTACTTCAACGTCCTGCTCCGTAAACTTGGGCGCCGCACGATGAATCGGCATCATCTTTTCCTGGCTAACAGGACCAAGGCCGTCCACCGGGCGACCGACAACGTTCAGAACGCGCCCCAAGCTGGCTTCGCCGACCGGCATCATAATCGGAGCGCCGGTATCTTTAACCGGCATCCCGCGGACCAGGCCGTCCGTGACGTCCATGGCGATGGTACGAACCACGTTGTCACCCAGATGCTGGGCCACCTCGATAACCAGGTTGTCTTCTTCGTCGCTGATCGTCGGGTTAGAAACAAAAAGTGCGGTGAAAATCGTCGGCAGCTTGCCCTGTTCGAACTCCACGTCAACGACAGGACCCAAGACCTGCGTAATTTTGCCAATGTTCTCAGCCATCTATTCCTCCTATTGTGACTATCGCAAATATTGTATTTAGCCCTTCAACGCCTCGGCGCCACCGACGATATCCATTAAATCGGCCGTAATGGCGGACTGGCGGGCTTTATTGTAAGCCAGCGTAAGACTATCGATCATGTCATTGCAAGCCTTGGTGGCATTATCCATGGCCGACATGCGAGCCGCGTGTTCACTGGTGGATGTTTCCAATAGCGCGCTGTAGATCTGCACGAAGACATTACGCGGCAGCAATTCACCCAGCAGTTCATCAACACTCGGCTCACAGATATGCTCCGCCAAGTATGGCTGATCGTCTGCTGCGTCTTCATCCTCTTCCTTTTCGATGGCAGGAATCGGCAGGAGCTGTTGCACGGTGGGGACTTGTTTGGCCATGCTGATGAATTTGGAATAGATGACATAAACCTCGTCATATTCACCACCCAGAAAGCCTTCCACCAAACGACGGCCAGACGTAGAGGCGATGCTGAAATCGAACGTGGTTCCCACCACGCCTAAATACTCCTCTTGAATTTCACCATCAGCTCTGCGGGCCCAGTCGCGACCTTTCTTTCCGAAGTTGGTAAAGCCAAAGGTCACATCTTCGCCGGCTTTTTCCGTCAACAGCGAGTTGGCTTTATCAATCAAGTTTAAATTAAAGCCGCCGCAGAGACCGCGATCCGAGGTGCACAAAACGACATGGATCTTCTTGACCGCCTCTTTAGGAACCAGCAGGGGATTGGCTTCTTCCCCCGCCTTTTCCGCCAAGCTGCCCAGTACTTCGGCAAACTTGCCGGCATAGGGTCGGAAAGCATCCATATTCTGCTGAGCACCACGAAGTCGCGACGTGGCCACCATGTTCATGGCCTTCGTGATCTGCTTGGTCTTCTTAACCCCTTTGATTTTCAGTTCAACGTCTTTTAGTGTTGGCATACCCTAAGCCCTTATCCCGTTGTAACGTTAGCGGGTTCGAAACCCGAGCGGACTTTACTTGATGGTGTCTTTGAACTCATCGCCGTAAGCCGTCAGGGCTTCACCCATCAGTTTATCCAGATCGTCGGTGATTTCCTTTTTTTCCTCCAGGCCGCTAAAAACCTGTGGGAAACGATCTTCGATAAACTTGTACAGACCCGCTTCGTACTTGGCCAGGACATCGACCGGCAGGGCGTCGAGATAACCGCGAGTACCGGCATAGAGAATCATGACCTGTTTGGCCATGGACAATGGCTGATACTGCGGTTGTTTCAGGATTTCCACCAGCCGCTGACCACGGGTGAGCTGTCGCTGGGTGGAGGCATCCAGATCGCTGCCGAAGGCGGCAAAGGCCTCCAGTTCACGGAACTGAGCCATGTCCAGACGCAATGTGCCGGCCACCTGCTTCATGGCTTTCACCTGGGCCGCACCGCCCACGCGCGATACCGAAAGACCAACGTTGATGGCCGGGCGCACACCGGCAAAGAAGAGAGCCGGTTCGAGATAGATCTGCCCGTCCGTAATAGAAATAACGTTAGTCGGGATGTAGGCGGAAACGTCACCGGCCTGGGTTTCAATGATGGGCAGGGCCGTCAAAGATCCGGCACCCAATTCGTCGCTCAGCTTGGCGGAACGCTCCAGCAGACGGGAGTGGTTGTAAAAAATGTCACCCGGGAAAGCCTCACGTCCCGGAGGACGACGCAGCAACAGCGACACCTGGCGATAAGCAGCGGCCTGTTTGGACAAATCGTCATAGATGATCAGGGCGTGCTGACCTTTGTCGCGGAAGTATTCCCCCATGGCGGTACCGGCGTAAGGCCCAAGATACTGCAATGTGGCCGGGTCACTGGCGCAGGCGGCAATAACCGTGGTGTACTCCATGGCGCCATGTTTTTCGAGAACGTTGACGACCTGGGCCACCGAGGATTTCTTTTGGCCGGAAGCGACGTAGATGCAGTAAACATCCGTATCCTTCTGGGCCAGGATGGCATCGATGGCAACAGCGGTTTTTCCAATCTGGCGGTCACCGATGATGAGTTCGCGCTGACCGCGGCCGACCGGTGTCATGGCATCGACCGCCTTTAAACCGGTATAGCATGGCTCATGCACACTCTTGCGGGCGATAACACCGGGCGCCACCATTTCGACGCGGCGGGTTTCGGCGCCTTCGATGGGGCCTTTGCCGTCAATCGGCTCCCCCGCACCGGAAAGTACCCGGCCAAGAACCGCTTCGCCAACCGGTACCTGCGCAATCCTGCCGGTACGTTTGACGATGTCGCCTTCCTTAATGCTGATGTCTTCCCCCATGATGGCCACACCGACATTGTCCTCTTCCAAGTTGAGCACCAACCCCAGAATGCCTCCTGTGAACTCAACCAGTTCCAATGCCATGGCTTTTTCGAGGCCGTAGATACGGGCGATACCGTCACCGACCGACAGCACGACGCCGGTTTCGCTCAGTTCGACCTGCTTGTCATAGTCCTTGATCTGCTCTTTGATAATTTGGCTTATTTCTTCGGCTTTTAGTTCCATCAGACACTCTCACCCCTTTTTAAAGATTCTCGCATATTGACCAATTGCGTCTTAATGCTTCCGTCCAGTACGAGGTCGCCGATCTTGGTCACAATACCACCGATCAGCTCGGGATCCTGTTGCACATCCAGAATGATATCCTTACCTGTCCGCTTGGACAGGGCTGCACGGATTTTATCGACGGTATCATCCCCCAGTTCGGTCGCTGATACCAAACTGGCACGGGCAATACCCTTCAAATCGTCAGCCAGTTTTTGGTAGAAGTCATTGACGCTCTCCAGAAATCCGAATCGCCCTTTTTCAAACAACAGGAGCAAAAAGGACTGCATGACTTTAGAGAGGTCGAGCTTCTGGATCACCGCCTCCAGGACCTTGCCCCTGTCGGCAGCGTTGTAAAGTGGGTTGTTGATGGCGCGCCCCAGACCCGGATCGCCGGCAACCAACTGGCTCACACCATCGAGTTCCTCGCGGTAGGTTTCCGCTTGGCCGTTTTCCTTACCGATCAGCAGAAGTGCTTTGGCATAACGCCTTGCAATTGAAAGATTCTTCACGATGCCACCACCTTCGCTAAGTATTCATCAACAAGTTTTTCCTGATCGTCCGCGTTGACCTTATCCTTGATGAGCGCTTCCGCTTTTGAAAGGGCCTTGTCGAGAATTTCTGCCTGTAAACGAAGCTTGGCGCGTTGGATCTCGCTTTCAATATTTT
The DNA here is from genome assembly GCA_020444045.1 of Deltaproteobacteria bacterium. Taxonomy (GTDB): domain Bacteria; phylum Desulfobacterota; class Desulfobacteria; order Desulfobacterales; family UBA5852; genus JABZFP01. Next base: position 108,062 of record JAHLLS010000019.1, on the reverse strand, counting down.
TCTGGGCCTGGACTTTCAGCTTGTCCGCGGCCGCTTCCGCCTCTTTCAGAATACGGATCTTTGCCTCCTCACCCTGGCGCACATATTCGGCCACGATGCCTTCGGACTCTTTTTCCAACTCAGCGAATTTCTGGTTGTAGGCCGCCAGTTTCTTTTCGGCCTCGGCTTTCTGGGCTTCCAGATCGTTCAACTGATCTTCAATCCCTTTAACCCGGGCCCCAAGCGCCTGGGATAAGGGTTTCTTCAACAGAAAGAACAACCCGCCCGCTAAAACGATGAAATGCAGCAAACGGTATGTGTCGGTTGAAACCCATCCTTTGCCATGACCGCCGCCCTCGGCTGCATGCTCGGCTACTGCCGCAGCGTCATGAACTTCTTGCGCCGCACTCTCTTGCCCACTGGACGAGCTCATCACCGGCCCGACTGAAAAAACCAGAAGCACCGCCAGCATGACCGCCACCAGAATATGGATGGCCGAAATGCGGTGCTTACGGCTATAACAAGGAATCTTCATCAAACAGCCCTCCCCAGTATTTTTGCACCAATGTCATTGGCAAAAGCATCGACTTCCTTCAGCAAGGCGTCCCTTGCCGCATCGGCCTCTTTCGCCACTTTTTCTTTTACGGTATTGAGTTCGGCCAGGGCTTCGGCATTGATTTTTGCGATGATTTCTTTTTCCTCATCGGTTGCCGCGTTGACCAGAACATCTTTTTCCTTCAGCCCTTTTTTACGGGCTTCCCGAATACCGGATTCATACGTGGCCTCTTTTTCGGAAAGGTCGTCGATGGCGTTCTCGACATTTTGCTCAAGGCCTTGGATTTTTTCTTTACGCTGAATGAGGATATTGCGGATGGGGCGGTAGAGGACGATATTGAGGATAAATACAAGGATCAAAAAATTGGCTGCTTGGATGAAAACCGTCCAGTTGGGGATGACCGTAATGCCAGCGGCGAAGGCTTCGCCGCATAAGACAAGCAAAAGGAAGGATAGAGATAGTGCAGGCACAGCAAAGCGTTTCCGGTTTAAACCAGAAAAAATCATGTCGAGCCCCTCCATAGCAAAATATTTAAGAATTACTTACGATTACGCTGTCTTCGGATTCCTCCAGGCACATTTTTTACTCCGGCGTGCTATAGCATCAGTCATCGCGCATTGTCAAAAGGTTTTTTCGGCTCAAGCGTCGCCTGAAGCGCCTACTTTCGCGCCCGTTGGCGTCTTTGATGCCGTCTTGCCTTTCTGTGTTTCCGGTGACGTCATGAGACATTTTCCATTCAGGATTGCACCGGCTTCGATGGTCACCTTGGGCGCCATGATGTCGCCGTCTATCTTGGCGGGCGGATAAAGCTCGATTTTTTCGAGTGCCTCCACCGTACCGGCGACGGTTCCCATGATAACGGCATTCTTGACCGTTATTTCCGCCTTTAAAACCGCTTTTTCACCGACGATAAGGGTCCCATTGCGTCCGGTCAGCGTCCCTTCCAGCTTGCCGTCCAGTCGCAGCGTGCCTTCGAAATCCAGGAGACCTTCGATCCGTGCCTCTTCGCCCAGCAGCGTACTGATACTGTCTGAATGTCGTTCTTTGTCCGTCCGTTTCTTCATGGCTATCACTCCAGGTTGCTATCCAATGAATTCGCTCCGCGGGCCGTTATTCGATCATAAACCGCCGCATGCTGATGTTCAATAAAATCCCAACGCAGATCATGGTGGTCAGGAGCGATGAACCGCCGTAGCTGATAAACGGCAGGGGAACGCCCACCACCGGCATGAGCCCCATGACCATGCCCATATTGATAACGGCCTGCCAGGCAATCATGGCGGTAACGCCAACCGCCAGTATCGTTCCAAACGGGTCGCGGCAACTATAGGCGATGTTCAGCGCCCAGAATATAAAGACCAAAAAGATGAAAATGAGAATAACGGCGCCCATGAACCCCCATTCCTCGGCCAGCACTGAAAAAATAAAATCAGTATGCTGCTCCGGCAGAAAGGACAACGCATTCTGGGTGCCCTCCAGAAACCCTTTGCCCGTCAGGAAACCCGAGCCGATGGCGATCTTGGATTGAATAATATGGTATCCCGCTCCCAATGGGTCGCGGTCGGGATTGATAAACGTAAGGATGCGCTGCCGCTGGTACTCCTTAAGAAAAAAGAACCACATGGGCAGGGCCATGGCAAGGCCGCTGCCCAGAATGAACCACAGGGTACGTTTCTCAATCTTGACGAAAAGCGTCATGGAGGCCGCTATCAGCCCGATCAGCCCCGCCGTTCCCAGATCCGGCTGACGGACGATGAGCAGGAACGGAACCAGGGTCATGATCACCGGAACTTGAAGGCTTTTAAAGGTAAACCCACGCCCGGAAACGTATTTGGCGTAATAGCGAGCCAGGATGATGATCACCGCGATCTTGGCCAATTCGGATGGCTGCAGCGACACCGGTCCCAGCACAATCCAGCGTCGTGAGCCACCAATATATTTGCCGAAGAACATGACCCACAGTAGCAGCACAATGGAACCACTATAGATGAGCCAGGCGTATCGCTCCATTAATTTATAGTTGAACAGCAGACAAACCAGCATCGCCACCAGGCCAATGCCGTACCAAATCAATTGTTTGGTAAAAAGCGCTTCCTGGGGGGTGGGCACACCGGCCATGACGGCACTGTAGAGTGTCATCAATCCGATGGCCGCCAGCAGGCCGGTCAGGGCCAGCAATCCCCAGTCAAAATAGGTCAGGTAGCGACGATCAACCATGGCCCAAATCTCCTGCGTCGGCAGCTACCACCGGCTCGGAAGGTGTGCCTTCCAGATAGGTTTTGACCAGCTCCCGTGCCACCGGTGCCGCCGCACTGGAGCCATGTTCGCCATGTTCGACAATCACAGCGATGGCAATCTGCGGGGCCTCGGAAGGCGCATAGGCCACAAACCAGGCATGATCCATATATTTGCGGACGGTTGCTCCCTCTTCGCTTTCCTCTAGTTTTTCCCGTCCCACCACCTGGGCCGTTCCGGTTTTACCGCTGATGTCCGTGTCCTTCAGTCGGGCAATACGCGCGGTGCCATGCTGGCCCTGCACAACCTCCCACAGCCCCTTTTTGACCAGTGCGAGGTTGGCCGCAGAGACCGGCAGACGTCCGACCACGCGGGGCGTACTGTCCAGGATTTCGTCACCCTCTCCGGAAACCACGCGTTTGACCAGCGTGGGGCGATACCTTACACCACCGTTGGCTACCGCCGCCGTGAAGACCGCCATCTGGAGCGGTGTTACCAGATTAAAACCCTGTCCAATGGCCACGGACAGGGTTTCCCCCGGTTGCCAGGCAATGCCGAAGCGCCTTTTCTTCCAGTCCGCCGTCGGCACCAGCCCTTTGCCTTCATGGTCGAGTTCGATGCCGGTCTTGGCTCCTAAACCGGCCGCTTTGGCATACCAGGCCAGGCGATCGATGCCGAGCCGCTGGCCGACCTGGTAGAAATAAACATCGCAGGATTCTGCCAGGGCCTTGTTCAAATCAACCGAGCCATGCCCCCCTCTGCGCCAGCAGCGGTAGCTGCGGTTGCCGAAACGATAATGACCGGGGCAGAATATGATGTCGTTTTCGTTGATGACGCCCTCTTGCAGTCCGGCCAGGGCGTTGAGAATTTTGTAGGTGGAGGCCGGTGGGTATTCGCCTTGAATGGCCTTGTTGTTGAGCGGCCGCAGGGGATTGTTGATGAGGGCATTCCACTTGTCACGACTCAGGCCGGTGATAAAGTCATTCTGGTCGAAGGCCGGGCTGCTGGCCAGTGCCAGAACCTCGCCGGAGTTCGGATCCAGGGCGACGACCGCCCCGGCTTGGTCCTGCAGGAGTTCTTCGGCCCGCTGCTGCAACCGGCGGTCGATGGTGAGATAAACGTTGTAACCGCTGTGTGCCGGCACGGTCTGCAGCACACGAACTACCTGCCCGTTGGCGTTGACTTCCACCTGGCGTCCGCCGCGCTCGCCGCGCAGATAGGATTCCAGGGATTTTTCGATGCCGAATTTGCCGACAAGATCCCCCGGGCGGCTATCGGCATAAACATCCTGCTGGAGTTCCTTGGTGTTGATCTCCCCGATATACCCCAGCAGGTGGGCCGCCAAACCGCTGTTGATATAATTCCGCAACTGCTGAATCTGGAAATCGACGCCGGGCAGGTCGTACCGATGGGATGCCACCACCGCCAGGGCATCGCGGCCGATATCCCGCTTCAGCAACTGGGGCCGGTAGTAGGCGGCCCCGCTCACCCCGGCCACCCGTTCGTCCAGTTCGTCCTGGGGCAGGGACGCATGCATGGCCAAACGCCCGAGGGTTTCTTCCACCGGCCGGGCATCCTTCAAACTGATATAGAGGTCAAAAGACGGTCGATTATCGACCAGCAGATTACCGTTTCGGTCGAAAATCAGGCCGCGCGGGGCATCAATACTCTGCAGACGGATGCTGTTGTTGAGCGACATCCGGCGGTATTCCTGGCCCTTGATGATCTGCAGAAAAATAAGCCGCAGAACCAGCACCAGGGCCGCCATGGAAACGCACAGCATGACCACCGTCAGTCGCTGCCGGAACCACTCACTGTCAACGGTTTTCAGGTATTTGGACATGGCTTGCTTTTCTATCGCCGCTCAACGCCCGGCGGCGGATAGACCGTCAACTCCCCTGCGCCGACTCACGCACAAAATATGTATTCAGGACCCGCTCCCAAATAACGTGCAAATAACGAAAAAGCGTCACCAGGACGGCCCCCGTCCCCAGCGCCCATAGGGTCTGCGTCAGGGCGACATCCAGAGTGGGGGCCGGGAAAAGCGTCGCATTGCCCAGCAACAGGGTGGTGCCGATATAAACCCCGGTCTGGATGACCACCCCAATGCCCACGATAAAAAAGCGCAGCACGAGATTGTCCCGGTGAATAAGCCGCGTGGTCCAGCGCGTTAGCAGAAAAAGCCAGAGATACGTGGTGAGAAACAGCCCCATGGGGCCACCGGAGATGGTGTCCATGGCCAGGCCGGAGATCAAGATGATCGGCAAAATATCTCGAACCCGGTGAAACAGCCCGAGATAGATGACGTAGGCCGTCAAAATATCGTAAAAGCCCGCCAGAAAAAACACCTGGGGTTTGACGGCGGTCTGGAAAATGACCAGCACCAGGCAGACCCCGATATGAAACAGGTAGGTCACTCGTCATCCCCCCAGGGGCGATCCATGGGCGTCCGCAGCACCAGCAGCTCTTCCAGTTTCTGGAAATCCACATGCGGTGCCACGGTGATCGTGTAGAACATATCCGGGGTCTCGGCCACAACATCGGTTATCACCCCGATGGGCAGGCCTTTGGGGAAAACCTTGTCCAGCCCCGAGGTTATGATGGCATCGCCCACCTGAACGTCTTCCTTGCGCAGCACAAACTCCAGCCGGCATTGATCCGCAAATTCTCCTTTTATAAGCCCACGCGCCCGGGTGCGCTGCACCAGGGCATCCACGGCGCTGTTCTGATCGACGATTAAAAGGACCTTGGCATAATGGCCGGACACATCCACGACCTGGCCCACGATCCCCTCGGGCACCAACACCGGCATCCCAACGGCAACGCTATCCTTGGCACCCTTGTTGATGATCACCGTTTTAAACCAGGCGGTGGGATCGCGCCCGATGACCTCGGCGTAAACCAGTTCCTGGGCAAAGCCCCGCCCGATATCCATCAGGCCCCGCAGGCGATCATTGGCCATCCGGGCCTCGACCCATTGGTTTTTCATCTCCTGGGCGCGGGCCAGCTGTTTTTTAAGCTGATCGTTTTCCTCAGACACGAGGACCAGATTGAAATAATGACGCCAGAGGCCCTTGAGGAAGCGGGACGTGCCGGCAATGGCCTCCTGGAAAGGCGCCAGCACGGAAATGGTAAAGCCGCCGGGGCCAGAGGTCGGAAAGCGCTGGCTGATAACGGACAAAATCAGAATATTGGCAATGATCAAAAAAAATACGCCGATGATCACCACCGTCTTTTTTGAAAACATGAAGGTTACGTAATGATGACGCGCTTCAGCGTCTCAATGCTGTCCAACGTTTGACCCGACCCCAGGGCCACCGTGGACAGGGGGTCGTCGGCCACAATGATCGGCAGGCTGGTTTCCTCGCGGAGCAGCTTGTCGAGGTTCTTCAGCAGCGCCCCGCCGCCCGTGAGCACGATGCCGCGGTCGACGATGTCGGCCGCCAGCTCGGGAGGCGTCTGCTCAAGGGCAATCTTGACGGCTTCCACAATGGCATCGATCTGCTCGGAAATGGCCACCCGCACCTCTTCGGAATCGATGGTCAGAATTTTGGGAATACCGGAGGCCAGATCCCGCCCCTTGACTTCCATCGTTTCAAGATTCTGGGGATCCGGATACGCGTTCCCGACGGTCATCTTGATGGATTCGGCCGTACGCTCGCCAATCAGCAGGTTATACTTGCGCTTGATATACTGAATGATGGCCTGGTCCATTTTATCGCCCGCCACGCGCGCGGACATGCTGTAAACGATGCCGGCCAGCGAAATCACGGCAACTTCGGTCGTCCCCCCCCCGATATCCACCACCATGTTGCAGGTGGGCTCGGTAATGGGCAGATTGGCGCCGATCGCCGCGGCCATGGGTTCTTCGATCAGAAAGACTTCACGGGCGCCTGCGGATTCCGCCGACTCCCGCACCGCCCGCTTTTCGACCTGGGTGATGCCGGACGGCACGGCGATAATGATCCGGGGCCGGATGAACGAGCGCCGGTTGTGGACCTTGCGGATGAAATAGCGCAGCATGGCCTCGGTCACCTCGAAATCGGCGATGACGCCGTCGCGCATCGGACGAATGGCCACGATATTTCCCGGGGTCTTTCCCAGCATGGCGCGGGCTTCCTGGCCCACCGCCAAGACCCGGTTCTTCGAACGGTGGTCGGTGCTGACCGCCACCACGGAAGGTTCGTTGAGGACGATCCCCTTGCCCTTGACATAGACCAGCGTGTTCGCTGTTCCCAAATCAATTGCCAAATCACTGGAGAAAACGCCTAAGATACCGTCAAATAACAAATTCATGGCTCACCTTTTCACCCCCCGTCTCACGGGGGGGCCTGAAACACTCAATTATTCGGGCGGCTTCGGTCAGAATTCCCGGCCGCATCAACGCTCAAGGCCGTATACTTTTTTATATTTTATTGAAATATAACCCTGAATTGATAGCAAAAATTTCGATTGGTTACAAGAATTATTATCCTGTCAGGACGCCGTCATGGAACGGTCAATTGAATGACGCTTTGACGAAACCTCCGACGTCCGGATCGCACGGTAAACATCATAAAATGCACGGCATGCCGTGCCAATGCAAATCACCAACCTTTAGGTCTTACGAACTGGACAGCAAAAACCATTCCATGAGGGCGTCATGAATCCGGGGGCGAAAGGCCCGGATCTTTCCATTCGACCGGACGGGGTGCACACGATTGGTCAGCACAATAATCGTGATTTGTCGATCGAGATCCATCCAGAAGGACGTCCCGGTAAACCCTAAATGGCCGACGCTGTTGGGCGAAAAACAGGTGCCGCTGCTGGAGCCCTGAACTGAAGGCGTATCGAAACCAAGGGTCCAGCCGGAATCACCCGACCGCTGCCAGAAGGCGCGCACCAGATCGGGGGCCAACAGATCAGAATCGGCCTCTCCCCGGTAAGCGGACAAAAGGGCCTGCAGCAGCGTGAATACCGCCCGGGCCGTGCCGAAGAGCCCGGCGTGCCCGGCCACACCGTTCAACACATAGGCATTGTCGTCATGGACTGCGCCGGACAGCACGCCACCCCGCCAGGGACAGTGCTCGGTGGCGGCATAATCCCGGGACACCGGCAGCGCGTCCAGGGGATTGAAAAAAAGATCTTCAATTCCCAGGGGCTGGTATAGCTCCTGCTTGACGAACTTATCCAGGCGCAACCCGCTGATGTTCTCCACCACCAGTCCGAGGGCCAGATAATCGAGATCGCTGTATAGCGTTGCCGAACCCGGTGTGGCAATCAACGGTTCGGCCGCCAGCATCTGCGCCAGCCGTTGCCGCCGGTCTTCTTCCGGGTGCTGGCGGAGGCGCTCGAAATAAGGCTGCCAGGCCGGCCAGCCTGAACGATGGCTCAGCAGCTGCCGCAGGGTCACCCCAGCCTTGGCGGTATCCGCCATGACCGGCAACACGGATCCAAGGGGGGTCTCCAGGGTGAGGCGATCCGTCTGGATCAGCCGCATCACCGCCAGGGTGGTGGCCAGCGGCTTGGTGAGCGATGCCAAGTCATATACGGTATCCACCGTCACAGGTTGTCCCGATGACAGGTCGGCAACGCCCCAGGCCCGGTGAAGAAGAATCTCGCTATCCCGGGCCGCCAGCAGGACCGCGCCCGGAAACACCCCCTCATCAAGGGCCTGCTGCATCAACTGGTGCACGTCGGATTCATTGGGAAGAGAAGAAATGGTCATGGAAAAGCCTGGTCAAGAACAAAGTGGCCAAGGATTCCAGGAGTCAAGGGGCCCAGGAGCAGCCTGGATCTTGATCCTTAATCCTTAGCTTGCTTTACCTTCTTAGATTTTTGGAGGTTCATGTCGGTTTGCACTTGAACCCTCGGATCCTTGGGTCCTTGAACCCTTCCTTTATACCGTTGCCGCTTCCCGATACGTCAGTCGCGGCGGCCGGGTAGTGAGTCGGGCCTCCATGCCGATGGGCAGGGTGGCGTTTTCCTCACCGTGTCCAATGGGAAAACCGGCGACAACCGGAATGCCCAGGGGTCCAAAGGTCCGCATGAACACGTCGTGAATCTCTTCGGTGTTCCCGCAGTCGGTGAATTGCCCCAGTATGAGCCCGGTCACCCCTTCAAAGCAGCCCGCCAGGGTCATCTGCACCAGCATCCGGTCGATCCGATAGGGCGCCTCGGTGATGTCTTCGACGAAAAGAAGGCACCCGTCAAAGGACGGTTGATAAGGCGTCCCCGCAAGATGGCAGAGCAGGGTCAGGTTGCCGCCCATGACCTTTCCCGCAGCCTCGCCATGGTTGAGAACCACCGCGCCGGAAGGCATCAGGTCAACCGGCGTGTCCGTCATCAGCGCCTGCTGCAACGCTGCCAGCGACGCCTCAGTTGCCGTGGCGAGTGTTGTTCCCATGGGGCCATGGAATGTCACCAGCCCGGCCCTCGCCAAAAAAAGACAGTGCAGTACGGTAATGTCACTGAAACCGACAAAGACCTTCGGGTGTCGGCGAATCGCCTTCCAGTCCAGGTGGGGGAGCACCCGGGTGGATCCGTACCCGCCCCGCGCGCAAAGAACGCCGCCGATGGCCGGGTCAGCGAACAGGGTGTTGATCACCTCAGCCCGTGCCTCATCTGAACCGGCCAGGAAGCCTTCCCGCTGGAAAACTGCCTCGGGAATGTGGAGCTTAAACCCCATATCCTTCAGGATCGCCATGCCTTGCTCAAACAAGTCGGTGGCAAACGGACCAGCGGGCGCCGCAATGCCGATGGTGTCCCCGATCTTGAGGCGCGGCGGCCGCATGAGCTTTCTGGTTCGGGTAGGTCGATTGTCAAAAGTCATTGATGTCCTTATCGATAGCTGTGCCGTATGCATCCGGATGACGATTGGAAGGAAGAACCACGCGGCCTTTCGCCCGCTAGCTTTTTGGCCCGCAAAGACCGATTCTCCGGTTGACAGCCCCCTGACGAAATGCTAAACAGCCCTCTTGCGTCGGGGCGTAGCGCAGTCTGGTAGCGCACTTGAATGGGGTTCAAGGGGTCGGAGGTTCAAATCCTCTCGCCCCGACCAAAACAGTTTAAACAAATAAGCGGCTTACCTCAAGGGGTGGGCCGCTTTTTTTGTTGGGTAAAGCCTTTTGTGTAGCTTATGTGTGGCTAGTTTTATCATTGCCGTTTGCATAATGTTCTGCAAGTTGCTTCTGCCTGAAAAGCTTATGACGATTGGTGAGATGAGCATATCTGTCAGTCATTGAAATATCTGAATGCCCTATCATCTCTTTTACATCTTTTAGCCCTGAACCTGAAAGCAGCAGATTTGAGCAAAACGTATGCCTTAAATCGTGGTAACGAAAATCTTTGATTTCAGCAATCTTACAAATATTCCTCCATGCTGAATCAAATCTCTTGATCGGCAAGCCATTTAGTCTGCAAAAAACATACTTTGTCTCTACAGGCTGAATTTGTTTCCTGTGACGCATGAATTCAAGATGAGACTTCCATTCAAGCAAAGCCATTTTAGTTCTTGGCATCAAGTATTCAGTCCGCCCCTGGTGATCATGACGGTGCGCTCCTTCAGCAGAGGGTCTTACCACCAATCACACCTCCCGGGGTGGTACACTTTTCATTCCCATTTTTGGTACACTTTAGCATTCCCGCCGACATCCGGTTTCTGTTCGTCGGCTCCGGGTTTTGCCTCCGGCTTCCTCCAGACCTTGCCTCGCGACAACGCCCTTGCCTTCAGCTAACAGTTCCGACCACTACGGCCTGTTCGGGACTTGCACCCTATAGAGTTGCGCCATGCCTGGCACACAAAAAAAGGCGGCCCAGGCATCGCCCAGGCCGCCGGAATCCGAATAAGACCGATCAGCTCAACCGTTTTCGTTTTTTCCTATCCTGATCGACACACCTTCCCATTCCCTTCGACAGGTCGGTCAAGGCCTGGTCGGTTACCCCAACAGAAAATCTTCAAAATCGAAGTCACACATTGTTAGTCATCCTCGGCACTGTCTATTTCATCCATGTCGCACCACCAGCTGTAGTCACAGTACTCAGACCAGGCAGTGTCAGGCCTCAATACTGGCTCCCAGATAAACAGAAACACGTCCTCTGATAATCGGTCCATTTCGGTGTCCTCCTCTCTATGTTATGGCTTGTGATAATATACGGATTTCGTATATGGTCTGACTGATTGTCAGATGGTTGAAATTGGACAAGAAAGGCTAGTCATGAAAAATCTTGATGGGAAAAAGCTGCCCACTGTCGAACAGGTGGAAAAGATCATGGCAGAATATGGAAAATCCTCAATCAAGGATTTTGCTGATCGTTTTGGAATTGAGGAAGTTGTGGTCGAAGCCACGATTGATAGCCTTCGCCACCTTCGTCGGATCTCTAATAAAGATTCCATGTCCGTCATGGCCTGCTATAGGGACGACAGGCTCGATTCTATAGTTCGATGTGCGGGTTCAAAGCACGGATATGAATAAGAACAACACGCCCTTTATCGCTTAACAACCCTTACCAGATGAGTCTTTTGTAATACCTCCCAGACTCGATGCATCACATCCTTGCTCATTTTGTAATCTTTGCCGAGTTGGTTCCATGCTGAGTTCCGGGGTGTAAGCCATGGAGGGATCACCTCCTTTCAGATGCAAAAAGGGCGACCTGCCCGGAATGACAGATCGCCCTGAAAGCTTGGTTACGGGTTGTTAGGGATTGTTGTTCAGATGATTAGACTGCTGCTGCAAGGATGGGGGTGGGGGCTATAAAAAATTCGAGGCAAATTGCTTCTATCTCATACTGCTGGTACCCGGATGCTATGAATTATTATCATTTTTATTACTTAACCATGATAACAACAATTGCAGCAAGGGGTCTAAACGGTTGATAATAATTCATGACTGTATCTTCTATTTCTCGCCATAAACGCCTCTTTCCCACCTTCCATTATATCGATGACCGAGTTGATAATTGGTCCGGTGTTTTCGTCGTCCTTGGGCTCACCATGCCTGTCCGTCAGAACGTGTTTGCTTCGGAACCCACGCATAGTAACGCTGGGAAATCATTTACAGCGAGGAATGCCCCAGCATGTTCTGGACCCAGCCGACACCAAAGCGGTCACGGTTCATGATGAGTCTCCTTTATGATTTGGGGTTGAGAGACACAAAAGCCCGACCGAGATGGTCCAGGCCTTCCGTAAAAGGGTTGATATCAAACCAGGTTATGGGATATGCCTTATTTTCAATGATGTTCAGACGGGCCAAAATTCACACCATCAAAAGATGCCAATCAAGGAGGGTAAAATGGCAAATTTCCTGTTTGTTTTGAGCAAGGATGACAATGAGTCGGCGACGAGATGTTTTCAGTTCGCGAAAATTGCTTATGACAAGGGACACAAGGTCAATATGTTCTTTATTGATGACGGTGTCATGTGGGCAGATAAAGTGCGTGACTTAACAATCAAGACCACTACCGGTGACTGCCCTAATGACTATTTACCGTATTTAGTTGAAAAGGAAGTCGAGACAGGCATCTGTACCCCCTGCGCGAAAAATCGTCAGCTTGATGAGGCCGGCTTTTTCACAAACATGCAATTGGATGGTGGGCCACATCTGATCGATATGGCGGCGGAGGCCAAAGTATTTAATTTTTGAAAACCATCTCAGGTAGGATGATTGCTCTGGGCGGTCGTTTTAACCAATGGCCGCCTTTTTCATCTGCTGGCTATGGAAACTAACATTTTGGCGTTTAGTGACACATTGTACTCTCACGTGTAAGTGCAGGTACGCGGATAACGATTACAATCCCTCTGAATGATTCCGTCATCTGTGGCGGCTGCCGCACTTATTTGGATGTGCTACAGCCGGCGCGATAGCGATAATTCCGCGCCGGCTGTGAATAGCGACCCTATTCCATACCAAGCATTTTTAACCCCTCCATTATTTCATAGTGGGGTTTGACCTCGTACTGAAAACCAGGCACCCCGAAATAGCTCGTGTAATACTTACCAATGAAATCCATTCCCTCAGCCAATTTTGAGTTATCAAGCTCATAAATGGACAAGATAGAAATCCCGTCTGAGCGATTTGAACTGACATACGGTCCCCGCCGGGTCAGATAATCGGGGAGTTGCGGGGCTACCAGGAATCGCTTAGCCATTTCTTTTGAGGCCTCTGGCGGATAGGCTATATTAGCAATGATAACCATTGATCTCTCCTTTCATAGAAAGTTGAAGGTGCCGGTGACCTTTACGAGCAAATCACTTGACCCATTCCCATCCTATGAGCGTTCAGGCATTTTTGCACCTATGCTTTCCATTGCCTCCTCGATGGTCGCCCATGTGCTCATCTCGTAGTAATAGTCTTCAATATGAAAAAAGCTGGTCATGAATTTTGTAAAATATGCCGCTGCCTCTTCGTATTTTCCGGGATTCGTTTGAAAGGCTGAAAAAACCCTGAGCCCGTCATAGTTACTTGAAACCGCCGATTGGATTAATGTCTTAAAAAGATCCTCGGGACGAGGGTATTTTTCCATAGCACCGAGCCATGCTGTCAGAACATCCTGATTGATGCTTGGAGGGTAGTGGCTATCAATCACGATAATCGGCATGACATCCTCCTTTCCCTGCATGAGTGAATAGGTAGAACACGTTAGCGACGCGCAATACTTTTTCAAAGCCCCCAGAGGCAGATCACCCCTGGAGGCAATGCAACGGCAGTTTCAGGTGCCCTCGTATCATGGCCCTATCCATGGTTAGACAAATTGTGCCGGCTTGGGGAAGGGTTTGGATGGTTCAGCAGGTGTGGATCAAACAGAGGATGTGAATTCTGAGGCTGGTTTTAAATAATTTGTGATTTAGAGGCAAGGCATGCAGTGCGTCGAATAAATTTCCTGTAAACCAAGTCGTATCAGACTGTCAAATAAAAGATGGCTCCACCTATGGGAGGGGACATCCTATATCCCCCATCCGAATGTCCCCTATCACACGCATAATTTCAGGGTCTTCCTCGCGCTGGAACGGTCGAACGGGTGCGGCGGTGATCCTGATGTCCTCCGGTGTCATCTATCGCCACTTCACCGGGATATGGCGCCTGATAAGATTTTAGCGGGCCGTTCTATATGAAAAGAGGCCTCGGTCTGGAAGCTGCGAAATATTTTAGCGGATGGCTTCGCACTTATCCAATATGTCGCGAATTTTTTGGGAAAGTTCGGCGATGCTGAACGGCTTCTGGATAAAACCGTTGCACCCTTTTTGCATGATGTCGATGGCCTGCCCGTTTATGGCATAGCCGCTGGAGAGCAGTACCGGAAGCTGGGGCCGGATTTCCCGCAGCCGGTCAAAGGTCTGATTCCCGTCCATGCCCGGCATGATCATGTCCAGGATCACCAGGTGGATGGCATCCCCCTCCCGGGCAACGATGTCCGCGGCTTCCATGCCACCAGACGCAACGATCACACGATAGCCCAGTTTCTTCAGCATTGCGCTGGCCACCATCCGGATCATCTCTTCGTCGTCCACCAGCAGAATCGTCTCCGAGCCGGTGATAATCTGATCGGTGACAACGGTTTCCGGGGCGGCCTGCTTGCCGGATGCCGGCAGATAGATGTCGAAGGTGGCGCCATGGCCCGGCTCGCTGTAGACGGTGATCGTACCGCCATGGTTTTGGACAATGCCGAAAGCCGATGCCAGCCCCAGACCGGTACCGCGCTCCTTTTCCTTGGTCGTGAAAAAGGGGTCGAAGATCTTTTGCTGCGTGTCAGCGTCCATACCGATGCCCGTGTCGGTTATGGAAACCTTGATGTAGGCACCTGCTTCGATATGGTGAGGTGTGCAGAATGATGCGTCCAGGCTGACCGCGGCGGTTTTAAGGAACAGATCCCCGCCGGTCGCCATGGCATGCATGGCGTTGATGAAGATGTTCAGCATCACCTGCTCGATCTGCCGGCGATCGACCTCCACGATCAACAGGGAGTTCTGAAATTCCTGGTGGAGTTGAATTTCTTTGCGGGTGCGGCCGAACATGGCGGCGGTGTCCGCAAGCAGCTTGTTGATATCAATGGGGGCAATTTCATACTTGCCGCCGCGGGCCAGACCCAGCAGCCGGGCGGTCAGATCCCGGGCGCTGTTGACGTAGTTCTCGATGGCCAGGATCTGTTCTCTGTGAGGGGCCGGAATTTCCTGATCCACTTTCATCAGGGAGGCGTAGCCCTGGATGCCGGTCAGCAGGTTGTTGAAATCGTGAGCGATGCCGCCGGCCAGGGTGCCCACGGCTTCCATTTTCTGAGCGCGCTGAAAGGCCTCTTCCATTTTTTGGTTTTCAGTGATGTCGACGGCGATCTGGAGGCGCACCAGGCGTCCGTCCGTCCATTCAATGGCCCGATCATAATTAATGTACCACCGGTTGCTGACGGGGTTTCTCCCCTTCCATGATATAACTCCGGTCGGCCGGCCGCGGTCGTCCACCAATTGACGATTGGTGCAGTTCGGACAGGGCCCCGTCTCGTCCCGGAATGCTTCCCAGCAGATCTCGCCGGTCATGTCCCGGCCGAAGCTCTCGATCATGTTCCGATTCATGAAAAGAATTTCATGGGTTTGCATGTCAGCCACGTAGATAGTGGCATCGATGCTGTCCAGGACGGTCAGAAAGCGCTGATGGGAGTCGCTGAGCGCTTTTTCGGCCTTCACCCGGTCGGTGATATCGGTGTAGACGGCAACCACGCCCTTCAAAACCCCGTCCACCAGAATGGGCGAGCCGGCGGCAATCACATTGAGCGGTGTGCCGTCCTTGCGGTAACGCACCGTTTCAAAGGCTTCCACCCGCCGGCCGGACAGCACCTGGCGGGTTTTGGACCCGGCCTCGTCTTTTCGCACCTGGCCGGCCACCAGGTCGTCAAGCTGCCGACCCAGGGTTTCTTCAGGAAGATAGCCGAACATCTTCTCCGCACCGGGATTCCAGTCCACGACCCGGTGCCGGTCATCCATGGTGACGATGGCGTCGGGGGCGTGATAGAGAACGGATTCGAGAAACATCCGGCGTTCGCGGATCTCTTCCTGGGCCTGGCGGATAGCGGTAATGTCCCGAACGTACTCGACCACGCTGGTCACATGGCCGGCGGTATCGTGGATGGGAAAGGCGCGCACTTCCTGCAGCCGCCCGTCGGCCGGGTTGACCATCTCCCGGCTGATGCTTTCGCCGCTGGCAAACACCGGGGCCGCACTGCAGTCCTCGCAGGGCGCCGCCAGATTCTTGAAACGGCCGTAGCAGGTGTGCTGCCGGCCATCCGGCGGGGGGGTGATGTCGTCATGTCCCTGGTTGTTGGTGAAGAGAATATTGTAGTCGCAATCGACGACGATCAACAGGTCGGGTACCGCATCCAGTAAGCTTTGCAAAAGCTGGTGCGCCGTTTCACGTTCGTTCCCGATGCGCCGACGTTCGGTCACATCCGCCAGGGTGACGAGGGCTCGCTGGTCCTTGAGAAAGGTGCCGCGAAACTCGATGTCTTTGACGGTGCCATCCATGCAGACGACCTTGAATTCGCGCACCGCATGGGGCGTTCCCCTGGCCGACGACCAGTCGGCCATGACCCGCCGGCGATAGTCCGGATCCGGGTAGGCCCTGGCAAACCAATCGTCCAGACCGTTGAGGTCTTCCCGCGTGTAGCCGGTCAGTTCGTAAAATCCCTTGTTCGTCATGAGCAGGCGGCCGTCGCTGCCCCAGACCGTAATCCCCAAGGCGATATTGTCAAAGAGGCTTTCCAGCAGCTCGTTCTGGTGCCGCAGGTTTTCCTGGACCTCGATTTCCGCTGTAATGTCATGGGCTACGGCGTAGGTCAGGCCCTGCTCCGCCAGCGGGTGAGACACCCAGTTCAGCCAGCGGTAGTCGCCGTTTTTGCAGCGGTAGCGGTTCTTGAAATTGATGACCTTTTCGCCCTTTTGCAACCGTTCCTCCAAGATCGCCTGGGTGGGGGCGATGTCGTCGGGATGGATAAAGGCGGCAAAGGGTCGATCCAGCAGTTCAGCCTCGCGGTAGCCGAGGGTCGCCTCAAAGGCGGGATTGATTTTGAGGAAGGTTCCCGTTCGGATGTCGGCAATGCAGAGCATGTCCAGCGACATGGTGAAGATGGCCTGGAGTTCCGCCTCGGCGCGGCGCAGTTCGCTGATGTCCAGGAATCCGCCCACCAGGCCTGCCACTTGGCCCTGTTCATCCCGGAAAACATCCTTGTAGAAAATCACCGGGCGATGGGCACCATGCCGGTCACGGACTTCGAACTCATAGATCTGGCGCGTCGGGTTGCGGATCAACGCCAGATCTTTTTGATGATAGACGGCGGCATGCGCACCGGGCCACAACTCCTCGACGGTCTTGCCGCGGATCTGCTCCGGCGTCACGCCCATCAGTTCGGAGAAGGCCGGATTGCAACCCACGTAGCGTCCCTGGACATCCTTGTAAAATACCGGGGTCGGAATAGCGGCCAGCAGGGAATCCGTGAACTGCAGGTTCCTTTTCAGTTCGGCCTCGACACCGGCCAGACGCCGGTTTTCAGCCTCCAGTTGGCGGATCCGCTCCGTCAGTTCATCATAGGAAGGGGTGTTCGTCATTTAACCTTGCCTTCTGAAAACATGCTGAAATGATTATGACAATTTCTCCGTGAATCGGTCAAGGCCAAATTTACGTGGAATGGGTGAAAGCTCACCAGGTGGGCAAAAAATTCGCTTTTGGCGCCACCGGAAGCAGGTCGTTTCCAGCGGCGCCAAAGGTGGCGAGCCCGGCGTTGGACGGGCGCCAGGGGTTTTTCTTCACGACAATTTGTCTGGCTTCCCTGCGGATCCTGCAGTAATGCGTTGCGGCACCATCCGGAGCAGGCCTAAGCCAACGATCAGAAGACCGATCAGGAGGACGCCCCGCCAGAAAGCGCGATTAATGATCGCATCCGCTGGATCGGTCATTTTGGAGATTCTTCGATCCCACGACTCGGACTCGAGGAGGACGATGGCGCGTTCGAGAAGCAATGTCATTTTGTCTGCCGCGAGTCCGGTTTCGATGGCGGCATCGCGCACATCGGTCATGCGCAGGGGTTCGCTTTTGTCTCCCGGGTCCCTGTCGAAGCGGCTCACCACGTGGTCGATAGCGTTCACCGTTTCGGTGAGATCCTTGGCGAGGGATCCCGATACGGCGATCGTTTCTTTGAGTTCGGTCATCACGTCGAGAAGTTCGCTCTGGCGTGCCGAAAAGTCGTCCAACAGCTGGGTCCGTTCCTGGGAAAATCGATCAAAGAGCTGGTCGATCGCCTCCGTGCGCTGGGTGTTGACGTGCTCGTTGGCCCTATCGAGGGATTCCCTTACCGTGGTTTCAAGCGCGGCCTGCAACTGTGCGATGGCAGCCGCCCGTTCGGCGGCAATGCGCGCAAAGAACGCCGCTTGCTGTTCATCCAGATCGCTTTGGATCTTTCCGGCACGTTCTGAGAGAATTTCGCTCAGCCGCTGGATAGATTTGATCGCAGCCATGAGCTGTTCGCCTTCCGGCTGGTCGACGAGCCGGTAGGCCGTCAGTTCGGTTTGTTCGCCGAGCAGGTAAGGATAGCGCCCGGCAAACCAGAGCAACCTTTCCCCCAGCAGACGGGCGTTGTCCACGGCGGCGATTGCCTTGTCGGCTTCCTGCAGCAGGCCTCGGGCCTGCCCCCGCATTGTTTGCGAGCTAATTTTGCGCCCGTCGGCGAACTCATTGAAGCGCACCAGCGCCACCACCGTCCGGTCCGGATTTTCCTTGATCCAGGCGTCGATGAGGTTTTGCAGGGTGCGCAATTGCTCCTCCGAGAGGACGTCTCTTGCGGAGATCCACGCATCGGTTTCGGCGCGCTTGAGGCGGTCCAACGCGGGAAGACCGGCCTCGCCTATTCCCGCCGGGATCCAATGGACCTCGAAGGACCAGGCCTGCAGGGATGTCAGCACCAGAAGATCGAGCAGGCTTACCGCCGGGTTCGGCCCGACGGCGATGTCGAGACTGGCGCCCACGCCGTTGCGCAGGAACGACTGGGCCAGCCAGCGGCTTTTGGCGTCCAGTGTGCCGCTGCGCGTTATCAGATAGACCGATTCGCCGAGGGCGGCGATATAGTCGTCGGCCATGTCCATCACCATGGCCTGGATCTTCAGAGCGGATTCGGAGCCGTCGGAAGGGAGGGACTTGCCTGCGGTGGGCGCGGATGGCGGCCGCAGAACACAGGATATCACTGATAAAAACACCAGTACGCTCGTCAGCCCCTTTATCGCCCGATAGAAGTTGTCATGACGTGTCACCTGACATCTCCCCCGGCCTGCGTCTATCCGACACTTCATTTTTGCAGATAAAATAGCCATATCGTTTTTCTTCAGATCTTTCCGTTGACGTTCCGATTTTCCACCAGCGCGTTCCACAGAAATATGGAATAGAGCATGGGATTGTGGTCGCGAAATGCGTGCGGGATTAAAAGACCGGAATCGATCTGAGACCCTTTCACCGTATCGCCGGAAGCACTGATGTCCTCTCCACAGCCGGTGTCAAGCATCTTCCCGTCACGACCGTTTCGATCTTGGAGACTGCCATTGGGGGCGATCCATACGCGTTCACCTACATGGCGGAAGGGGCCCTCTCCGGGAACGGTTGCCACGATGTCCTTACCGTTGACGACCCGATAGGCTTGCACCTGGAAATGGGCTTGGAACCCTTTGTCGCCTATGCGAGGGGAGCCAAAGGTGTAAAGCCCCTGAACATCCTGTAAGCGATCGGCGGCCAGGGTTGCCAAAGCCGCCCCCAGGCTGTGCCCGGTGATCCATATTTTGAGGCCCTCGGTTTGCAGCGTTTCGATTTCCGGTAACAAGGCGGTCCAAACATCTTCCAAAGCGGACTTGAACCCGCTGTGAACCCTCTCCCCATCGGCCCAGTCAGAGAGGCGGATGTCGATGTTGGTTTTCATATCGGCCAATATCCGTTGGGCATCGAAGCCCTCCCCACGCCTCCAAATCTCGCTGCCCCGGAAGGCGACAATGGCGAAGCGTTCATGGGCGGCGACGAAGCAGTAGGTGCCGGAGTGTTGGATAAATTGGACCTGCTTAAACCCGGCCTGACGCAGTCGCTGCCATATGTAGGCCGTGTCCGAATAGACGAGGGTGGAGATTTCGGCAAGCCACCAGGCATTGATCAAGCTGAAGGAGGATGCGTCGTATTCAAAAGGTAAAAGAAGGCGATTTTGAAAGTAATCGTATTGATCGAAGGGGGGCGAAATGTTTTCAAACGTGATTCTGGGGGCTTCCTTTTTGCATAGCGCGGGTGTTTCCGCCCGCCCGGGAAGAGCGGCCATCATTGCAAACAAGATGGCGATCGAAAGCCCCGTCCACCAGCGCGTTAATCTATAGCTCCGATTCAAAAAGGCTGCCGAACTCTTTTTGAAGTTTGTATAGGGCATCGGTTGGCTCATTGAATTCTGCCGCATCTTCCGGCGTCACCTGGCGGCTGTAAGCCAGGTCGTTTTCATAAAAAATTTTCGCAAGCTTGGCGGATAGGCTTTCACTTTGAAAAACCACAGCCGTTTCACTGTTGAGCTTTTCGCTTCGCGGATCGAGGTTGTAGGATCCCACAAGAGCGTACCGCCGGTCGAAGACGGCATACTTGGCGTGGATGGTGCCTTCGGTCTGCCGGTCCCGATCGAAACGCCGGCCGTACCATTCCCAAATCTGGACCCTGCCCCCGTTTTCCCTCGTCCTGTCTTCTTCGTTTATCGCCAGGATATCCTTGTAGGAATCGCGGCCAACCATACTCATGGCCGGCAAATCATTGGTTTCAGGGCTGTTGGATAGAATGATGACGCGCACGCCCCGATTCGCCGCCGCCCGGATGGCGTCCACAAAGTCGATTGAAGGAATAAAATAGGCATTGCAGATGATAATCTCCCGCCGTGCATGGTCAATCAGCTTGCGATAGGCTTGCTTGATGTAAGACTCTCCCAAACGGGGTCGGTTATGGAAAAACCGGCTGCGGGCATGTTCGTATTTCAGGTCGGGCTTGGCCTGTGCCATTTTCCGGACGCGCTCGGTTATATCGGACCGGGTCGCGTAGGGAATCTCCAGTTTTCCCACTTCATCCAGAAATTCCCGCGTCTTTTGCCAGTAGAGATCGGTATCCAAATCGCCTCTGCTTTCTTTGATGGCGACAAAGTGGTCAAAATTACGTTCGAAGGCGGTTACCATATCGGCCACGATGGGCCCTTTGACAATGACGTCCTGGTCCCGCCAGTTCTCGTCGGGATCCATAGGGTTCACCCGAAAATAGGCGTTGGCGACGTTCAGTCCGCCCGTGACGGCTGTACCATGGTCGGTTTCCCCATCCACGATCCACATTTTTTCATGGTAGCGGTTATCCGGAGCCTCGGGGTCCCGGGCGGGTGAGAGAAAGGGGATGGGCACCTCGTTGAGCCACTCCAGGTAAAGGGACTCGTAACCCTGGACCTCGATGTCGTGCTGCTTGAGATCGAAATACATCCACTGGGTCTGAAAACCGAGATTCGAGGGGGCATCCACGATCACACGGACATCAAGGCCTGCGGCCTTTTTTCTTTTCAGGATTTCGGCGATGTGCAGTCCGGATTCGTCGCCCGCAAAAATCAAGGCCTGGATCCGGATTGATTTTTTGGCGTTTTCCAGCAGCTGGACGCGCGCGGCGAAGGAGGCGTCGCCGTTTTCCAGCACGGCTATTTGATTGGCTTTCGGATGATGTGCCTCGAAAAGGCCCTGGCGCCCTACTTCCTCGAGGGGGCTTCCTTCATAGGCCTCAGGCGGTCCGAAGACCTGCGCCAACCCGGTGTCGTGCGAAAGCTGCTTCAGCGGGGGTACCGAAGGCTTTTCAGAACGGCGCTCGGATATAGGCGGCGATCCACTTTGCAGTCCACAACCCACCAACGATATAACGCCAAATAAAATGACAAAGAGATATTGATAGGGATTCATGACGAAATTCCAAACGGACACATGATCGGGCTAATGGATCAACCCGGTTTCTCTGTAGTACCTGAGTGCCCCGGGATGAAGCGGCGCACTGAGGCCCTTGAGCATGCCTTCCTTCGATAGGTTATAATATGCCGGGTGCTGCCGACGAAACATTTCAAAATTATCGAACACCTCTCTGGTGAGTGCATAAACCACGTCTTCCGAAACCCGGGAGGACGTACACAGAGCGGCAAGGACGCCCATGGTAGGCACATCCGGCTGATCAGCCCCCCCCGGATAGAGACGCTTCACCGGTATCGAGCCATGGATATAGTAGCTTTTATCGGCCACCAGCCGATCGATGGCGGGACCGCTAATGGGGACGATACGGGCCTGGCGATCGCCGGATAGCGCTTTTTGAACCGTTTCGTTGGGATGGCCGACCGTGAAAAAATAAGCGTCGATGCGATTGTCCTGCATCAGGGCGGGCGCATCGGAGGCCATGACGTCAAACTGGGTCAAATCCCGCTTGGGGTCGAGACCGGCGGCCTCCAGGATGTCCATGACGATCCGATGCCGACTTATACCGGGATTGCCGAGACTGACGCGCTTTCCTTTGAGGTCTGAAAGCGTCTTTATGCCCGCATCGACCGCCGCAACCAGGGTGACCGCTTCATGGTGAAGGCTGAAAACGGCGCGCAGATCTTTTTGCGGACCCTTCTGTTCCCATGCGCCGCGTCCGTTGATCGCCTGGTATTGAGTATCCGACTGCGCCAGGCCGAATTCCAGATACCCGGCCATGATCCCATTCAGGTTGAACGTAGCGCCGTTCGTGGCTTCCACAGCGGCCCGGATGCCATAGACGTCGCGCTTCGCATTGATCATCCGGGCAAGGATCAGGCCGGTGGGATAATAAACACCGGTAAAATCCCCGCTGCCGATGGTAATAAAGATCTCCCGGGCACGGAGATCGTTCGGTGCGGCCGACAATACCAGACTGGCGACCAGACAGATGATCCAAATGACGGTTGGCTTTCTCTTCATTGAAACCTCATAGACCGGCCGCTCAATTCTGGCTCGGTTCAAGTGATGAACCGATATTGAAGGTTTCGGGGCCTTCCCACTGAAAGGTTTGGAGCTGATTCAAGGCAATGGGGCCCTGATCGATAATCAACACGGTGCGATAGCCGTCGGTAAAATAGGGGTCGCCGGTGAGATTGGCTCGCGGCTTGGAAGGCCGGGCGCGCCCCACCCCTTTCACCCAGCCCACTTTGGCCAGCATCTGGGAATAGATCAGGTCTTCGACAACTGAACCGCGCGCCTCGTCGATGTCCGGATCGATCTTATGGGTAACCGGCGGCCAGACTTCCGAAGTAAACCGCACGCCGATATCCCGACTGATCTGCCCGACAAAGACCGGTTTGCCCTTGTAGCGCAGCGGGGTGTACCACAGGCGCAGGTGGTTGCGCTCGTGGATGTCGTGGCGCGGCTTCTGGCGGGCAAAATCCTGACTGCGGCCGTATGTGTACAGCGGGCTCACCGGGGAGTACCGGTAACGCGACCCGAACAAAAAGGACTTGATCGTCTTCCACACGGCGGTGGAATAGGTTTCTTCCGCCGGAAGCCACCCCCGGCGGGCAAAGGCTGCGGTGATGTTTTTAAAATCCCCGATGATGACAAGATTGAGCGGGTCGCCGAATTCGGTACCTTCAGCGTTGGTGGTACAGCAGGGTAATGCCTCTATCGCCGCCCGCAGCCCATCCTCATCCACTTCCACCATTTCGTCTTCTGGATAGAGGCCGTCGAAATCCACCATGCGATAGTCCACCCGCATGCCGGGAATTTGGACAAAGAAGGTGAAGAACTTCACCTGCTCGGCGGCAATCAGGTCGATTTGCACCACTTTTTCGCCTTCGTCGAGATTCGTATAAATGAATCCTGAAACCGCCGTGTTGGGCAAAACAGGATTATCGAAATTCATGGAACGGAAATGGCGCTCCATTTCATCCTGATAGACATCGAAAAGCCCGCCCTGCACCGCATAGACCACCTCCAGGGGCGAAAAGTAGTTCGGATCCGTAGCCGCACCCAAAAGGTAGAAGGATTTGGCACTGTGGTTTTCGACTTTCACCCAGACCGGTTGGATCTCCTTTTGGATTAAATCAGCCTGGAAAAGGGCTTGGACTTCCTCTTTGGTTGGAACGGCCACGGTCACCCGGATTTCGGCATCCGCTTTGGATACCGCCCGATCGCGAAATCGGACCGTGTTGATGGACTCCGGACGGTAGGAGGAGGCGGTGTGAAAAGTGGTGCAGCTGGCAAACACCATCACGAAAAAAAGGATGGCGATAGGGCATGCTAACCGCTGCAATGCAACCGTCGAAATCCTCAAAGCCTTATGGGTAAACGTTGCACAACGCATTGATCGGTTACTCCCCGGTTCCCAGAAAAAGCGAACATCCTGTTGAAATGGCTAGTTGAAATTCGCCAAAGCTTCCTTGTAAGCCTCATAAAGGGCCTTGTAGGCCTCGGTAAAACCGTCTTTGGCATCATCCCAGGAATCCGCGGAGGCGTCTCCTAATTCATCCAGTTTCTTGGCCGCTACCTCCCGTTTTTGTTTCAGGTTTTCGATTTCTTTCCGGTAGGCGACCTTGGCGTCGCCGGAGGCGTCGTCGGCTTTGGCCTGTAGCACATCGATCTCGGCATCCGTCTTTTTGAGCAGATCTTTACCGTGCGCCACAGCGTCGTTCTTCTTGTCGATCATATAGGCCTTGAAGGCCTCAAAAGCCTCTTTGGTCTCTTTGGCCAATTTATCGGATGTTGTTTCGCCGATGGCCGGCCCCGACAGGGGGGTGGCGATCACGAGGGCGGCGATAAGCAAAAGCAGAGCGGTAGCGTGTTTCATGGTATTCTCCTTTGTTCAAATAAAATCAACAGGATAATTTCGATCCCCGCGGGGATCAGGGTATGACGGGCAATCCATCGGAAATCGTATGAAAGCCATTGCCGGCGTGCTGGTTCGCCGAGCATTCCATCAGGGTTTGCGCACACAGCGCATTTCCGGGGCGTCGTAACCCCATACGATGCTGGCCTCGCCCTGGTGCTCCCAAAAGGTTTCATTGCGGCCCTGGTAATTGGCGCCGCTGCCGGAGGGCTGCTGAATCATGAACGACACCTGGTCGCCGCGCTCGGCGATCAGGGTCGGCGGGTCGGTTTCGAAAAAAGTGACGACCACTTCACTGCCTGGATTGTCGTCGCAGGCAAACCAGAAGGGGCCCTTTTCCGGGACCAGGCGGTAGCGGGCCTGCAATTCGGCGATGCGGTGGTGATATTCGGTTTCGGTGCAGGCCCGCGGGTCGTCGCTCTTCCAGCACTCGTTGCGCCCCTTGATCCACCCGCGCTGCTCGGTCTTGAGGAAGGGCGGATGCTCGTTGGTGGCCTTGCGGGCGGCGGCGGTGTATACCTCGGCCAGTTTGCGATCCAGTTCGGCCAGCTTCTCGTCTTGGCAGATCAACTCCTCGATCGTGCCATCCGCCTTGGTGCAATCGAAAGCGGGCTCCGCCGCCCAGACGCCGTTCGTGAGGCAACCGAGCGCTAAAATGATCAGCGGTACAGAAATATGACGATATGAAACCCGTCGCAGTATCATCATTCCTCCGCGGTTTCGGCTTGTCTGTTAAGGTTGTCTAAGGCCTGAGAAGTAATGACGGGTTGCCTGAACCGTCACTGAACAGTGGCTTTGAATGCGTGACACATCCAAATCAATTGTGCATAGATAGAGTAATTGTCAAGGACTGAAAATTCAGGCGGCCGAAAAAAAGCGATCCTTTGTGGCAGTGGGCAACGGAAGCGAAGCGGCCATGGCGTAGCGGTCGATACGCTGATAGGCCCTCATTTCCGGACTTTCCCCGGCGATCCGCGGGGCTGAGACAATCGAAAGGACCATTTCTACCGGGGGGTGCTTTGTTGAACGCGATGAAACAGGGAATAGACCACCGGAATCAGCACCAGCGTGATCAGGGTGGAACCGGTCAGGCCGCCCACGACGGCCCGTGCCAGCGGGGCCTGGGCATCGGAACCCTCGCCGATGCCTAAAGCCAGCGGTAAAAGGCCGAGAATGGTGGTCAGGGTGGTCATCAGGATCGGGCGCAGACGGCGGCGACCGGCTTCCATAAGGGCCTCGTGGGTGGGGCGACCTTCCTGGATCAGACGGCCGGCCTGATCCACCAGGAGGATCGCATTGTTGACCACGATACCCCCCAGCATGATGCAGCCGATGTAGGACTGCACGTTGAGGGTCGTACCCGTCAGAAACAGGGTCACCAGAACCCCGATCACGGCCAGGGGCACCGAAAACATTACCACCAGCGGATCCCGCAGGGATTCATACTGACAGGCCAGGACCATATAGACGAGGACCAGCGCCAGCAGGAGGGAAATCACCAGCTCCCGGAAGGCTTTCTGCTGTTCTTCGAACTTGCCCGCCACGCTCAGGTCATAGCCGACGGGGCGGGGAATCCCATCGAGCAGGGCTTGCACCTCTGCGGCTACCGAACCCAGATCGCGTCCGGCGACATTGGCGGCAACCGTCGCCTGCCGCTGCTGGTCCTTGCGCTCGATCAGGACCGGGCCCCGGCTGGCTTGAGCGGTGACGACATTGCGCAGGGCCACTTTTTCGCCGGAATCGGTGGTCAGGGCAAGATCGAGAATTTCGTCCAGGCTGCGCTGCTCGGCATCCTTGAGCTGAACCAGAATCCGGTAGGAATGGCCTTCCTGGCGGTATTCACCGGCCTTGGAGCCCGCCACCGCGGTTTGCAGCATTTCTGTGACATCGCGAATGCTCAGTCCCAGATCGGCCACTTTGTCGCGGTTGACACGGATGTCCTGCTGAGGGATGCCGGCCTCGAGGCTGGTGTCCAGGTCCGTAACGCCCGGCACCTCCTTGATAAGGCCCGCGGCCCGCTGGGCCAGCGCGTCAAGGGTGGCAAGGTCGTAGCCGCGAATTTCAATGGTGAGCCCCTCATCGCCCCCTAGAATGCGGTCAAGAATGAATTGCCCCTGGGGCGCCCGGACGCGGATTTCCATGCCGGGCACGCGGCCCGCCAATCGGCGCCGCAGGTCGTCGGCGATGGCGACATTGGAGCGGTCGCGCTGGGCCGCCGGCACTAATGACAAACGAATTTCCCCCTCGGCGCCGGCGTTTGCGCGCCAGCCGGTGGCGCCCACACGGACCACCCAGGCCGAAGCTTCGGGCACGGCCGGCAGGACGATCTCCTCCATGAGGCGGGCCTGCCGGTCGACCAGTTCGAGGCGGGTGCCGACTTCCATCTTGCCGGTGACGCGGACTTCGCCTTCATCGCTGGGGGGTAGAAATTCCGTGCCGATCAGGGGCAGGAGCAGCAGGCTCGCGCCCAGCAGCGCCGCCGCCGCAACGATGGTGGCCGCACGATGATCCAGGACCCGGCCGAGCAGACGCAGGTAGCCTGCTTCGAGCCCTGCGTAGGCCGAGCGGGCCGCGGTGACCAAATGGCTCGATCGCGCGGCGGGTTTGCGGGAGGAGCGTTTTCCGTAAGTCAGCAGGCGGGAGGCCAGCATAGGGACCAGGCTGAGGGACAAGACAAGGGAGCAGACCAAGGAGAAGATGATGACATAGGCCAGTTCCTTGAAGAGAATGCCCGCCACACCGCGCACGAAGATCAAGGGAATAAAAATGACCAGGGTTGTGATGGTGCTGGCGATAATGGCGGTTCCCACCTCCTGGGCGCCCTCCACCGACGCTTCCTCGGGCGTCAGTCCATTCTCGCTGCGGCGGCGGAAGATGTTCTCGAGTACGACGATGGAACTGTCCACCATCATGCCCACCCCCAGGGCCAGCCCGCCCAAGGTCATCAGGTTGAGGGTGAACCCGCCGAAATAAATCAGGGCAAAGGTGGCGATAATGGAAATGGGAATCGAGAGCGAAATGACCAGGGTGCTGCGGATGCTGCGCAAAAAGAAGAGCAGCACCGCGACGGCCAGTCCGCCGCCGTAGAGGACCGAGCGGGCCACATTGGCAATGGAGCGCTCGATCAGGTTGCCCTGGTTGATGACCGGAACGACGGTGATTTGGGGAAAAGCCTGGTTGATGGCCTCGATCTCTTCCAGGACGCGGCGGGAGACTTCCACTGTGTTGGCATTGGCCTGTTTGCGGATCCCGACATAGAGTCCGCGCTTGCCGTTGACACGCACGATGCGCGTCTTCTTCTCGTAGGTGTCCCGGATGTCGGCGACCTGGCCCAACCGAACGGCAGCTCCCTCCCGCTGCAGAATGACCGTGTCCCGAATCTGGTCCAGACGGGTGAATTCGGCCGGCGCCCGCAGGGTGACCTCGTAGCGTCCCTGCTCGATCTTGCCTGTCGGCAGGTCGAGGTTGGCGTCCTCGATGGCGTCGATGACCTGATCCAGGGGCAAGCCGGCGGCCTTGATCCGTTCGGGATCCAGCTCGATGCGAACCTCCCGGTTGTAGCCCCCGAAAAGGTCCACTTGGGCCACGCCCGGAATGCGGGCAAAGCGATAGCGGATCTGATCTTCGATCAGTTCGGTCATCTCCACCGGATCGAGATTGCTGGAAATGCCCAGGATGACGACCGGAAAACTGGCGATGTCGAATTTGCTGGTGCGTGGGCCGACGATATCGTCCGGCAGTTCGTTGATTTCGTCTTCGAGTTTGCTCTGAATGTCGATGGCCGCCGTGTCGATGTCGGTGCCCCACACGAAGCTGACGCGCACCGTGCTGCGGCCCTCCGACGAGGTCGACGTGATTTCCTCCACGCCGGGCACCACGGCCACGATCTCCTCGATGATGCGGGTCACCAGGCGCTCGATCACCTCGGGACTGGCCCCCTCGTAGTCCGTCCGGATGGTCAGGGTGGGCAGTTCGATATCGGGCAGCATGTCGATCTGCAGGCGGCTTAAGGAAACCGATCCCAGGATGACCAGGATCAGGGTCACCATGGTGGTGAAGATCGGGCGCCGAACACTGAAACGCGGCAGCCTCATTGGACACCCGCCCCGTTGCGACCGGTCGCCGGTGCTTCCTGATCCGTTGCAATCGTGATCGGAGCACCGTCCTTCACCAGCTGCTGCCCGATAACCACCACCCGACCCGTAAGCCCCTGGCCTTCCACCTGCACGCGGTCGCCTTCCCGGATGCCCACCTTCACCTCGCGCCACTGCACCGATTGCCCGTCCTCGCTGACGAGAAAAACACCGGTGCGATCATTGCGCTCGGTCAGGGCCTGCTCCGGCACGATGACCGCATCGGCCACCCGGGACAGTTCCACGGTGGCCTGGATGAACATGCCGGGTTTGAGGCGATGCTGGGGGTTGTCGATGGTCATCTCGATGCGCGCCTGGCGGGTGGCCGTGCGGAACACGGGGGCGATGCGGACGATGCGGCCCGCAAAGGCTTCGTCGGGATAGGCCTCCGTGGTCAGCGATACCAGCTGCCCGGGCTGCATATGGGCGTAGTCCCGCTCGGTGACGAAAACAATACCGACGATAGGATCCAGGTCGACAATCATGAGCAGAGGCGTATTGGCGGCGACCGTCTGGCCTTCATCGACATAGCGCTCCGCCACGACCCGCTGATCGTCAACGCCGGACCAGCCCGCGGTGACCTGGGTATAGCCGAGCCGGATATTCGCTGTTTCCAGGGCGGATGCGTACTTCATGACCTGGGCTTCGGCGACCGAGAGCTGCGCCTGTTTGGCCAACCGTGCCTGTTTGGCCGCATCGAACTCTGAATCGGAGGCAATGCCCCGCTTCAACAGCGACTCGGTGCGCTTGAACTCGCGCTGGGCAATTTCCCGGGCGCTTTCGGCCTCGGAAAGGTTGGCCCGGGCCACGGCCAGGTCGGCCTGGGCCTGGGCCACAGCCTGGACGTATTCGTCATTGTCCAACGCGGCCACGACCTGACCCCGTCTGACCGTGTCGGCAATATTGACGAGAACCCGCTCCACGCGGCCGTTGACTTTGGGCGCCACGACGAATTCCGCCAGAGCCTCCAATTCACCGCTGAAGGAGCGCTTCAGTGCAATCGGGCCGTGTTCGATGCGGGCGACTTCAACCGGCACCGGTTGCTTTGCGCTGTCACCCTTGTCCTGGCCGGGCTGGTCCTGAAAAGGACGGAAAAAGTGCCAGCCGGCCCCCGCGATAACAGCAAGCAGGATAACGGTCCATGCCACCCTTTTAGCGCCTCCTGGTTTCATGCTAACCATCCTTTGTCGCATTCATGATCGTGTCCCATGTCTATTTTGATATGGATTGCACCAAAAAGAGAAGATTGTGCTTTTTGCATCATATTGCAATGATAAAGTGATCATCGGGCGGCCCGCCAGGAAGACCGACTTCGCAGTTTTCCATTGTCATGGCTAATGAAGAACCGATATAGCTTAACAAACGAAATTAAAAACATTTTTGACATCAAGCCGACGGTCCGCACGCGCGATCGGCTCATGGAGATGGGACGTGATGGCAACCGAATATGGTCATCGTCTGCCGGTGCTTTTGGCCGCATGCTGGGCATTGCTGATAGCGGTGTCCTGCACTTTCGTCGAAAGGGGCATTGACCGCACGGCGGGAGGCCCGAATGTGCCGGCGGATACCGTGATCGACATGCGCCAGGAGGGGGGGGCACCAACCCGCACAATAAAGCCCCGCACCCTGCCGCCGGGGCCTTTGAAAGTTACCGTCACGGATGCCATTTTGATGTGTCTCGAAAACAACCGGGCCCTGGTGGTGCAACGGCTGAATCCTTCCATCGTCCAGACGTTCGAGGACCAGGAGCGGGCAGCGTTCGACCCGGCGATCGATGCCGATGTCTCCGGCGGCCGGGTGAAGGGCGAACGCCAGGCCCGGTCGGGATCCCAAACCGAAGATTACACCACCGACACGGCCGAAGGCGTTATCTCCCTTGCGCAGTATTTCCCGACCGGCACGGCGGTGGCCCTGGAAGCCGGGACACGCATGTCGGACTCCTCGCTCTACGACGACCCCTTCTATTCGACCCGACTGGGGATGACGGTGACACAAGCCCTCCTGCGCGGCTATGGAACGGACGTCAATCTGGTCCGGCTGCGCCAGGCCCGGCTGGATACGCGCCTGTCGGAATTCGAGCTGAGGGGATTTACCGAGGCGCTGGTGGCGGAGGTGGAAGCCACCTGCTGGGACTATGCCCTGGCCCGGCGACAGATCGAAATCGTCGAAGAGTCGCTGAAAGTCGCCCGCCAGCAGCGGGACGAAACCCGGGAACTGATCGCGGTCGGGCGGTTGGCCAGGGCCGAGCTGCCGGCCGTCCAGGCCGAAGTCGCCGCCCAGGAACAGGCGCTCATCGAGGCCCGGGCCAACAAGGAAGCGATCCGTCTCCGCTTGCTGCGCCTGCTCAACCCGGCAGGGCCCGACATCTGGCAGCGGGAGGTGGAAGTGATCCATCAACCGACCCTGCCCGACATCACCCTCGAGGCAGTGGAGCAGTATGTGGCCGTATCGAACCGCATGCGCCCAGTTTTAAACCAGGCGCGGCTCCAACTGCTGCGCGGCGACCTGGAGCTTGTCCAAACCCGCAACGGCTTGCTGCCCCTGATGGATCTTTTCATCACCCTCGGGAAAAGCGGGTATGCCAATTCATTTGGGGACTCCATCGACCGCATCAATGAGGACAGCTACGACGCGCTGGCCGGCGTCCGATTTCAATACCCTTTTTTCAACCGGGACGCCAAAGCGGCGCACCGGCGCGCCCAGCTGAGTCGCGACCAGGCGCAGGATGCGCTCGACAACCTCTCGCAACTCGTGGAAGTCGATGTCCGCACGGCGTATATCGAAGTCGACCGCACCAAACAGCAGATTGCGGCGACATCCGTCACCCGCAAGTTCAACGAGGAAAAACTGCGCACCGAAACCGAAAAACTGCGCGTGGGCAAATCCATCAGCTTCCTGGTAGCCCAGGCCCAGCGGGATCTCCTGGTCAGCCGGATTGCCGAGGTGCAGGCCCTGGCCAACTACCTCAAAGCCCTGATCGACCTCTACCGCCAGGACGGTTCCCTACTGGCACGGCGTGGAATTTCGGCCCCCGGGCGTGAACCGGTAAGCCTGTCGAAATAGGATGGATGATGCTTCCGGGGTACAAATGCTGATCCGGTGTCAAACAAAAAGGCGACATGGTATCCAAAGACTCAAATGGTGGGAAGCGAACCTTCCGGGGGGTGAACGGCAATATCGCCTACCGGATTTTTCCACGCTGTAAAGCCTGCCCGGCCTAAGGCTTCTATGGCACCGTCGGTATAGCCGGCCGCATCGACCTCATGCCACAGCGCCGTTGTTTTTTCCAAGAGGGCATGGGGCGGCGCGTTCTGCGCTCCTTCCGTGAACTGAGGAAAACCGTCGTCTCCCCGCGTGCAAATCCCGTATTTTGCTTGCAAGGTATCCACATGCGTGTTGAAATTATTCCAGAATTTGCGATCCGCACGTATGGCGCCGGTTAAATCCGCCAGCAGTTCGGCCTCCTGGTCTTCTTCCGCAAGGGTCACCCAGGGGCCGGTTCCCAGGGGACGCAAATTATCCAGGCCGAAGGCAAATTCGCAGGGCACCATACCCGCTGAATTTTTCCTGTAGACGGCATAGCGGGCGTAAATGCCAAAGGGGTGGTTGAAGCCGGTCATCAGTCGTCCGTCGTCAGCGAGCAGGTTGGCGATGGCGGTCAGCATAGCTTCGCGAATCTCTTTTTCGAAGTAAAGGAGCACATTCATGCACCGGATCAATCGGGCCGGCGGCGATTGGAGATCTTGAATACCCGACTTGATAAAATTGAGGTTTTCCGCTTCGTAATCCCGGATAGGGTTGGATAAAAGCGTATGGCCGTCCCTGGCAAACAACGTCCTTTCGTGGTCGTGGGGTGATGGCAGGTGGGGGTAAAGATCGTCAAACAGCGATTGGAAGGAATTGCGGACCGCTTCGGTGGTGTCGTTCAGGGGTTTCAAGGGGGATTGGAAATATTGGAATTGACCCTCACGGTTAAAACAGGCATAGCGACCTTCGGCATCATACAGGACGTACCGGGAAAAAGAGGGATCGACGCCGTAAACGGACCAGTCCGGCAGGTGTTTGGCCGTATCGACAGTCGTCACCGGGGGAAAGCCGCACCCCAGATCGATAAAGATCGGCCGACCATCACCTGAAGGCCAGGCCTGGTGCGTGACGTAGGCGTCCAGTTTGCGGTGACGGCCTTGGGACGTTAGCGGCGGTATGCGTCCGCCCCAGGCCGAGGGAAGCATGGCCGGCGTGACGGTGGCCAGCAGCCAGATCATCTGGGCATTGATCTCGGTGGCCGGGCAGAATGACCGCTGCATGAGCCCCAACAGGCGCAGGATGAAGCCCTGGGCATCCGGTGCTAACGCGGGCCAATCGATTTGATCGGCCAAGGTGTCCGGCAACCGTTGGCCCAGAAACCGTTCCACCAGATCGTTGAAAGTGTCTGCTCCCACCGATGCCATCGTGATGCTCCTCGTTGGAAGTGATGTCGCAACGCTTTCGGCCGAGACCTGATCCGAGAACGCGGATCAACTGGACAACATCATTTTGATGGATACCATATTTTTTATAAAAGTGGATGTATAATCATTTTGATGCAAGGCACTTTCATCGTTATGGTGAGCAAAACTTCCTCAATGCGATCGCCCGCCACCGAATATCCTGTTCTACGCAGAATCAAACGGCATTAAGAAGGTGATCGGGAGGTTCTCATGAAACGCATAGCTCTGTTCATATATGTGGTTACGGCCGGCCTATGGGGCCACGGCGTCAATGCCGATATATACGTCTGGACCGATGAAAGCGGCATCCGGCATTTTTCCAATCGGGATTCGCATCCCCAGGCGGAGCTATTCCTGAAGACAATGGAAGGCCCCTACGAGGAGGCTGTCGAACGTGCTCAGCGGGAAGCTGAAAAACAACGTGAGTTGGAGCGGGCACAGGCGGACCTTCAAGAAC
This sequence comes from Deltaproteobacteria bacterium, assembly GCA_020444045.1. Lineage (GTDB taxonomy): Bacteria > Desulfobacterota > Desulfobacteria > Desulfobacterales > UBA5852 > JABZFP01. Next base: position 74,346 of record JAHLLS010000019.1, on the reverse strand, counting down.
GGAAGGAACGTCTTGCCGAAAAAGTAGCGGAATTGGAGCGGCGGACGGAGGCGGCCAAACGGGAAGCCCAGGAAGCACTGGACCGCGCGGAAGCGATCGAGGCGGCGGTTGACCACCGGTATCGGGACGATCGCTGGTATGCCGTCGGCACCGCTTATTATCCGGGATACTATATTTACAGCCCCTACGGCTACAGGGGATATCGATTCAGCGTGACATACCCCGGCGGCAAGCGCTTCAAAGACCATCGCTATCGCCCTGGCGGGACACACAGACCGATTTATCGGGACGGATATCGGAACCGGGACCGCCACCCTGCGGGAGGCAAATATTCGCGACCCCGGCAGCCATTGGCCGGTCAGACAAGGTTCCAGGGAAATAGCCGCGGGGGATGGCGGCGCTGAAAACAAACCATCTTACAGTGCGTCCCCTCTCAATCGAAGCGGTCTGGAGAAAATCGGGTCACGTCAAATGCCGGTTCTTTGTCTTCCAGCATATCCGCCATGATGCCTCCCAGCACTGGCGCGAACTTGAAACCGTGTCCGGCAAGGGCGGTCGTGAAGACATTCGCGTGCCCGGGAAGCGCCCCTATAATAAAGTCGCCATCCGGCGTCATGGTATACAGACACACATCAGAGTGGATGTCACCGATGGCCAGCGACGGGATGTAGGTTGCCATGAACCGGCGGATACCGGCCACCTCTTCAGGAGCGACGGTGCGTTCCACCCGCAAGGGATCACAATCCTCCAAGTGGTTGTGAGCCGCCACCTTGACGCGCCCGTTGGAACGGGTGACCGGCAGAGCGTAGAGTTCATGGTAGACGCCGGACTTGCCCTTCATGGGCAACTGCCAGAAGTTGACCGGCCAGCTTCCCAGGTCAAAAGACTGTGCTGACGACGGCGCGACCCAATGCACGGCTACCCGCTTGGGCGCCAGCCATTTCCCCAGGGGGCCCAGCAGCGGTTTGGTCCCGGCACCGGCCGACAACAGGAGGCGGCCGGCTTCGTAAGTGCCATGGGACGACTTTACCCGGATGTGATTCCCCTCATCGCGCCAGCCTGTCACGCGATCATCGAAGCGCATGACGGCCCCGGATTTTTCCGCCTCGGCGAGCATGGCAATCAGCGCTTTTTCAGGCGCGACCACCCCGGCTTCCATTTCCAGACCCGCCACAAAGTTGTCGGGCATGGCCAGTTGCGGCCAGCGCCGGAGGACGTCGGCCGCCGTCAATATCGCATGCGCAATGTCATAGCGGCGGGCACTGGCCAGAAAACCCTGTACCGCCGGAGCGTCCCCGGGACCGATGGTCAGGTTTCCCGTGGGGGTAAGAAGCCTGGTGCCGGTATCACCTTCCAGCCGACGCCAGAGTTCCCAGGCCTGCTGTGCCATGGGCACATAGACCGTGCCCTCCAGATAGGCCCGCCGGATGCTGCGCGATTCGCCATGGTGGCTGCCCATCTTGTGCGGCGGCCGGCAAGCGTCCAACCCCAGGACCGATATTCCCCGTCGGGATAGTTCCATGCAAGTCGCGGAACCCACTGTTCCTAACCCAACCACGATGACATCATAAATCGCCATACGATGTTTTGCCTCCAAAAGGATATCAGTTTATAAGGAATGCACTGGAATGCACTCATGAGAAGAAACATTCGCGGTCAACCGCTGCCGAACCGGTTACGGCCTGAAGAAACTTGGCGGCGCCACCGATCATCCATGCGTTCTGGGAAGTGCCTCAAATATGTCTAATCAATTGATATCCCATGCAATCTTCTCTCACAAGGGAATACTGAAACAGATCAAACAATTCTATTGAAATTTTTATGTAACCCGTTTATCGATCCATTCGTCTTAATACCTAATTCAACCGGCCTATTCGGTCCAGTAAGGCAATCGGTTTTAATGACGGCAGACACAGCCGGCATGAGGCGGCACATGCGAAAGAAAATCCCCACCATCGCGCTTATCCTTTTTTTACCGTTATCCATTAGCGCCTGCAGCCCGTTCACGCCGGCACCGCGGTCGGTGGCACCGGTATCGCTGCCGGAAGCCTTTTCGCTCTATCCGGTCCAGGCGCCGGACGCCTCCCCGTGGTGGTACGCTTTAAATTCTGACGAACTGAACCAACTGCTGACCCGGGCGTTTGCCGGCAACCTTTCCCTGCAGCAAGCCTGGGCCCGCCTGGAGCAGGCCCGGGCGCTGGCCATCCAGGCCGGAGCCGACCTCTACCCGGACCTGAACGCCACGGGCGACACGACCCATTCCCGGCAGCGCCGCGAAAACGGCACAACCGACACTTTTACCACCCGCAACTACGCCATCGGGCTGTCCACCACCTACGAAATCGATCTCTGGGGGCGAATCCGCGCGGAACAAAATGCTGCGAATCTAACCGCGGAAGCGACCCGGGAAGACTGGAACACCACGGTCATCACCCTGGCGGCCAATGTCACCACCACCTGGGCGCGTATTCTTTCCCAACAGAGTCAATTGCGTCTTTTGGAAGCGCAACTGAAAACCAACGAGATCTACCTGGAGCTGGTGGAACTGCGCTATCGCAAAGGCATTGTTTCCGCCCTGGATGTCTTCCAGCAGCAGCAGATCGTGGAAGGGGTCAAGTCCCAAATTCCGTTGGTGGAAGCCCAGGAACAATTATTCAACAACCAGCTGGCCGTGCTCCTGGGCCAGGCCCCGGGAAGCCGCCTCGATATCAAAACCACCGATCTGCCTATGCCCGAACAGGTGCCGGCCGCCGGGCTGCCGGCGGATCTCCTGGCCAACCGGCCGGATGTGCGGGCCGCCGGCCTGCGGCTGGAATCCGCTGACTGGCAACTGGCCGCCGCCCGGGCCAATCGCCTGCCGGCCCTCAGCCTGACCGGTGCCGTGGGCTACGGCCCGGCCGACATCGACCTGATGCTGGACAACTGGATCATGGGCCTCGCCAGCAACCTGACAGCCCCCCTGCTGGACGGAGGCCGCCGCGCCGCCGAAGTGGACCGAACCCGTGCCGTGATCGATGAGAACTTGGCCGTGTATCAGGAAACCGTCTTGACGGCCATCCGCGAGGTGGAAGATGCTCTGGTTTCGGAGCACTACCAACGGCGCTACCTCGCCGCATTGGATCGCCAGCTCCAAGCCGCCCGCTATGCGCTGGTAGAAGCCCGGGAGCAATACCGCAAAGGCGTTGAAGACTATCTGCCGGTTCTGACCCAGCTTCTGGCCGTTCAAAACCTGGAACGGGACCTGATCACGCAGAAAACCCAGTTATTGATCGACCGCATCGACCTCTACAAGGCACTGGGGGGCAATTGGACCGAAACGGTTGTCGCGGGAAAATAACCCGCTTCGCCCTTTTACAATAGGGATATCGAAGTTCCAAGGTTCGTTCGTTGTGACAACTATCGGCCGTGGCGACCGGCAAATCGATTGTCTCAGCGATGATATTGCGGAATATCCTGCAATGCTTAGGTTTCTATATGCCAACAATCGAAGGAAACCATACCGACATGATGAATCGACCAACAAATGAATCCACGCCAACAACGCCTTCTCCGCCGGACCGACTGCCGATCGGACGGCGACTGCGGCAGGGCATCATCGGCCTGCTGATCATCGCGGCTGGTATCGGCGGCGCGGCCTATTTTAAAAAGACCGCGCCCCATGCCGACAAGCGCCCCCCCCAAACGGTCGCCCCCCTGGTGGAGGTGACCGCGGTAACGCCCGGCAGTCACCAGGTGGTGGTTTCGGCCATGGGAACCGTCATACCGGCGCGGTCATTATCCCTCGAATCCCGGGTCACCGGCGAGGTCATCCGGATGCATCCCGAATTTCAGGCCGGCGGCCTTCTCAAGGCAGGTGAAGAAGCGTTGCAGATCGACCGCCAAGATTACGAACTGGCTGTTATCCAGGCGGAAAGCGCCGTTGTGGACGCCGAATACGCGCTGCAACTGGAAGAAGGCCGGCAGGAAATCGCCCGCCGGGAGTGGGCCATTCTCAACGGCGACCAACCGGCCGACGCCCTGGACAAAGAGTTGGCCCTGCGCCGGCCCCACCTGCGCAAAGCCCAGGCCGACCTGGCCGCGGCCCGGGCCCATCTCAAACAAGCCCGTATCGATCGGGAACGCACCCGCATCACGATCCCGTTCAATGCCATCGTGCGCAGCCGCAGCGTGGAGGTGGGCTCCCAGGTGACGGCCCAGGAAAAATTGGCCGACCTGGTGGGCACGGATGCCTACTGGATCGAAGTCTCCATCCCCGTGGACCGCCTGGCCTGGATCACCATTCCCCGCCAGACGGGCGACGTCGGGGCACCGGCCCGGGTGCGAAATCAAAACGGCCACACCGTGTCGGGCCGCGTTATCCGTCTGCTGAGCGATCTTGAAAGTGAAGGGCGCATGGCACGCCTGCTGGTGGAAGTGCAAAACCCCCTTGGACACGACCCGGGTGAGACGCCCCACCCGCCCCTCATCTTAGGGGAATACGTGCGGGTGGACATCCAGGGCCGCGTTCTGGACGATGTCTTCCGGATTCCCCGTACCGCCTTGCGGGACAACGCGCGCATCTGGCTTGCCAATGAAAACGGGACGCTTGAGATCCGCAGCGTGGAGCCCCTGTGGCGGGACGCCGAATACGTCTTGCTGCGGGAAGGCTTCGCCGTCGGCGATCGGCTGATCACCTCGGACCTGACCGCCGCCGTCGATGGCATGGCCATACGGCTTCTCGCGGATTCCCCACCATCCTCAGGGGCGCCGCAGAAATCGACGAGAGAGAAAACCGGCGGACAGACGCCCGGAAAAACGCTTTAGCCGGACGCGCATACCTTCACCCACAATGACAACGGTTTCATGATGGAAACACCTTCGACAACGCATACGCCCCGCGACCCCATCTCCTGGATGGCGGGCCACTCGGTGACGGCCAATCTCCTGATGGTGGTCCTCCTGGTGGGCGGCCTGATCTGGGGCACACGCATCAAGCAGGAAGTCTTTCCGGATTTTGATCTCGATTTCATCACCATTTCGGTGGCCTATCCCGGTGCCAGCCCCTCCGAAGTGGAGCGGGGCATTATCTGGGCCATCGAGGAAGCGGTCCAGGGGCTGGAGGGGGTCGAGGAAGTGACCGCCTCGGCGAACGAGGGCGTCGGGACTATCACGGTGGAGGTTCTTGAGGGAGCCGATCCCAACCGCCTCTCTGAGAAAATCCAGAACGAGGTGGATCAGATCTCGTCTTTCCCGGATGAAGCCGAAACGCCTAAGGTGGCCATTGCCGATCGTAAGCGATCGGTGGTCTCGATCATCCTCTATGGCGACCAGAGTGAATGGACCCTGCGCGAGCTGGCCGAGGATCTGCGGATGCGCATGCTCCAGGATCCGGAAATCACACAGGTGGATTTGGAAGGCATCCGCGACTATGAAATCAGCATCGCGATCCCCCAGGACACCCTGCGCACCTATGGCCTGACACTGGATGACGTGGCCCAGAAAATAGGCGCCGCCGCCGTCGAGCTGCCGGGGGGATCAATCAAAACCGAAAGCGGTGACGTCCTGGTGCGGGTCAAGGAGCGGCGGAATTTCGGCCGCGAATTCAACAATATCCCCGTGGTCACATCCAACGACGGCACCGAAGTACTGCTGGGCGATATGGCCCGCATCCAAGACGGATTCGAGGAAACCGACCGTTTCGCGACCTACAACGGCCAGCCCGCGATCCGGCTCGAAGTTTCACGGGTGGGCGACCAGACGCCGATTACGGTTTCCGATGCGGTCAAGCGCCAGGTCCGCGCCCTGGAGGCCAGTCTGCCGCCCGGCCTTAGCCTGAGTCTGCTCAACGACCGGTCGGACGTCTACCGTCAGCGCCTGAACCTGATGCTGCGCAACGGCGCCATGGGACTTGTCCTGGTCTTCATCGTTCTTGCCGTTTTCCTGGAAGCCCGACTGGCGTTCTGGGTCAGCCTGGGGATCCCCATCAGCTTTCTGGGATCCCTGCTGTTCCTGCCCGTCGCCGACGTCAGCATCAACATGGTATCCATGTTTGCCTTCATCGTCACGCTGGGCATCGTGGTGGATGATGCCATTGTGGTCGGCGAGAATGTCTACCACTACCGCCAGCAGGGGTTACCCTGGCTCAAAGCGGCTGTCCGTGGGACGCGTGAAATCGCCATGCCGGTAACCTTCAGCGTACTCACCAACATGGTGGCGTTCCTGCCGCTCATGTTCATTCCCGGTATCATGGGCAAAGTCTTCGGACAGATCCCGGTGGTGGTGATCAGCGTGTTCGCCATCTCCTTGATCGAAAGTCTTTTCGTACTGCCTGCCCACCTGGGGCACCAGGAAGAAAACCGCCCACCCGGCCCGCTGGCCTTTCTGCACCGGGCCCAGCAGCGGTTCAGCCATTTTTTCGCCCGCATGGTTCAGCGCTACTATGGCGCGCTCCTGGACCGGACGATGCGCAATCGCTATATTGCGCTGGCCATCGGCCTGGCCATACTGCTCTTGACCGTGGGCTACGTCCAGAGCGGACGGATGGGGTTTACCCTCTTTCCCAAAATCGAATCCGACTACGCCCAGGTCACGGCCACCCTGCCCTACGGCACGGCCGTCCAGAAAACGACGGCCGTCCAAAACCGTCTTGTCGCAGCGGTGCGTGCCGTGACGGATGAAAACGGCGGCGAAAACCTCCTGAAAGGGATCTACGCGCGGGTTTCCGACAACCAGGCCATCGTCACGGCCTACCTGACGGATGCGGATCGACGCCCCCTGAGCACGGCCGAGGTGACCCGCTTGTGGCGGGAACGGGTCGGCGCCCTGGTCGGTCTTGAGTCCATCCTGTTCGAATCGGATGCCGGGGGGCCGGGACGGGGCGCCTCTCTTTCGGTGGAACTGCGCCATGAAGATCTGACGGTGCTGGAAGCGGCCAGCGCCGCCTTGGCCGATGCCCTGGGCTACTACCCGAACGTCAGCGACATCGACGACGGCTTTTCACCCGGCAAACAGCAGATCGACTTCACCATCAAGCCCGAAGGGCGCAGCCTGGGTCTGACGGCCCGGGAAATCGCCCGCCAGGTGCGCCACGCCTATTACGGGTCCGAAGCCCTGCGCCAGCAGCGCGGCCGGAACGAGGTCAAGGTCATGGTGCGCCTGCCCAGAGCGGAACGCGTATCCGAGCAGAGCCTGGAAGAAATGATCCTGCGCGCGCCCAACGGGGTGGAAATCCCTCTGCGGGAAGCCGCGACCCTGAAACGGGGACGGGCCTACACCAGCATCGACCGCCGCAACGGTCAGCGCATCGTAACGGCAACGGCCAACGTGCGCCCCGTGAGCCAGTCCGGCCAAGTGCTGGCCTCGCTCAAGGAAGACATTTTGCCGCGCCTGGTAGCGGATTACAGCGGGTTGAGCTACAGCTTCGAGGGGCGACAGGCCGATATGCGCGAAAGCATGCAAAGCCTCACGAAAGGTCTGCTGCTGGCCCTCCTGGTGATCTACGCCATGCTGGCCATCCCCTTCAACAGTTATATCCAGCCTATCATCGTTATTTTCTGCGTGCCGTTCGGTATCGTGGGGGCCATTATCGGGCACCAGATCATGGGATACAGCCTGAGCGTCATGAGCATGTTCGGCGTGGTGGCCCTGTCCGGCGTGGTGATCAACGACTCCCTGGTGCTGATCGACTACGCCAATCGCCGGCGCCGCGACGGGAACAATGCCCATGATGCCGTGCATGCCTCGGGCATCCAGCGTTTCCGCCCCATCGTGCTCACGACCCTGACCACTTTCGGCGGCCTGATGCCCATGATCTTCGAAACCTCGCGCCAGGCCCGTTTCCTGATTCCCATGGCTGTTTCCCTGGGATTCGGAATCGTTTTCGCGACCCTGATAACGTTGCTACTGGTGCCATCCATCTATATGATCGTCGAGGATGTGGCGTGTCTGTTCGCCCCCGAGCGTTCCATACCGGCTGAAAAACCCGCCGCTGATCATCTCCCTGGTTAAAGGGTGGCAAGCCCCACGCAGGGAGACCCGCAACGAACTCTACCAGCTTATTCTGGAAGAAGAGATTGAAGAATACAACCCGGATATTTCACGAGCTTGAGGCATCCATTTACAAGGCATTCAGGAGCGCCGCTGTACGAATGCTACCGCAAGCTCCTGATAACGCAGGAAATGGATGCCTCGGGCTCGCCCGCAGGGTGAACATATTGATGCGGTTCTTTCTGAGAGGCGCCGGTTACAAGTCGTTGCCAGACATTTTCGCCCCAACTTTCATTTAAGGCGCTGAAAATATAAATCAACATAAATTTGTATAAACATTTTCATGAAATGTTCGGGTTAATCGCCGCTGCAAGGAAAGGGCTGCGAACTCAAAGGTCTTGATTTCCGAAGCCAGGATATGAAACAGGTCAACGCAGAGGGGATCGATTTTTCCAGATGTTACTTTCGACAGGGCGATCTGCGCGGGCTGGACATGAGCACATGTTGTCTTGAAGGCGCCAGCATCCATGGCGCCAAGATATCAGTCGTTTACTTCCCGCCGGATCTGCCCCCCGAAGGAATTCGTCTCTCGCTTGAATTCGGTACCCACATGCGCTATCGGACGTAGGTCCTCGAAGGAATTTTCATCTGGCGTCACTCACACCGCCAGATCAATAATCTAGTGCGATGCCACGAGGTCGGTATCGTCAAAAAACAACTCCACGGAGTGATCTTCGGCCGAATCGAACAACACCATCACCGACTCCGCAATCTTGACCACGTAGGGCCGAATCGGAAACAAATTAGGGGTTCGCAGCGTGTCGACCAGCGCATCCCGGCCCTGGGAAACCGAGCGTTCAATGCGTGCATGGCTGTAGGTTTCTTCACACAAAAACTCGTAGTCTTCCTGACGCAACATCGATGAGGCCACATTCCGCAGGTTTTTGTCGATAATGGCATACTCCCTGATTTTAAACTCCTGTTTGGCCCCTTCCTGGCTGATGATATATTTCTGACGCATGATCGATCTCCTTTGCGTTTGATATGACGTTAACAGACGATGCAACACGCCCCGTTACAGGGAACGGCTGCCCCTTGCCCAATATGAATCGGCGTCGTGAACCAGTGAGAATGGCGGGAGTGCTAAGAAAGCGAACGCTTGATGAAACAGTCTGATGGATCCCACTAATACTGATCTATTTGATCAAGACAATAGCACAGGTTGCAAAAAAATACCAGCGCGCACGATCATGCCCGTCATTCAGGGAATTTTCAGCAGCGTCCTAACGCGGGCCATCTTTTCTTCCAGCCCGCCCTGACGTCCGATCATGATGCGCTGGGCCATGGGCGGACCGGCCCCGTGCATGGATTCAATCAGGTAGGCCACCGCACCGGCCCCGGCCACCAGGTTTTCGATCAGACGCAGCACTTTGATGCGATCCACCGGATCGGCCCCTTCGGCTGCTGCCAAATATTTCTTAATATAGGGACCGGTGACGGGATCTTCAAGGTCGTGCGCCGATGGCATAGTGCCCAATAACCCGCCGGCGATATCCGTGGCCAGTCGCGCCAGTTCGTAAGGAAACCGCGTGACATTCAGCTTGCACACGTTGGCCAGCAGCATGTCGATTTCAAAGTTACCGGCCGGCGTGGCGTGCCCCATGGCCGAACAGGCAATCCCGCAGGCAAACAGCGTTTCGTTGAGATGAATCATCTCCACCAGCTTGTCCTTGATGTGCGACGCCTGCGCGACCCCGTTCATGCGGGCGATCAGAGCTGTCGCACCGATCAGCACATCCCCGACCCCCACTTTGCAGCCACCGTAGCTCTGGCGGTGATAGGCCGCAAATCGCTCCACCAGCCGTCCGGAATAGGGCAGTTCCCCATTCAGAAAAATTCGCTCGTGGGGAACAAACACATGGTCGAATACAGTCATCACCTCCTGGCCGCCGTAGCGCGGATTCCCCATATCCAGCGAGGGCGTCTCCAACTTACGTGTATCACTGGTCTGTCGGCCGTAAATATAGCGAATCCCCGGTGTATTGGTGGGTACCGCAAAACAGATGGCCCAATCCGCCTCACCTTCCCGCATCCCCATAGTGGGCATGACCAGCACTTCATGGGCATTGAGCATGCCGGTCTGATGGAGCTTGGCACCGCAGACCACGACACCCTCCGCTTTACGTTCGACGACCCGCAGAAACAGGTCGGGGTCCTTTTGATCCCTGGGGCGCTTGCCCCGGTCGCCTTTGGGGTCGGTCATGGCGCCGTCCACCACCAGATCGTCTTTTTGAATCATGGTCCAGTAAGCCTTGAAACGCGTGTGATAATCGGTCCCGCAAGCAGCATCGCAGTCGAACGTGGTGCTGTAAACCGCGTTGGCGGCATCCATGCCGACGCAGCGCTGAAAGCAGCATCCGGTCGTATGGCCGCAGTAACGCTGCATGGTCACCTTCTTCACCAGATCGTCCGTGCTCCGGTGCAGATGGGTGAAGCGATTGACCTCTTCCTTGCAGAGGGGCGAGTGCACTCGGAAAAGGGAACGGGTTGCGGCATCTTCCGCGTGGGCGCCGTCATAGGTGACGGCTACGGCCGCCCGGGACGGCTGCACCAGGCCGTGATCACCCAGGTGGGTTTCCGTACGCCCCATGACATGGGCTTCAAGGGCAAGTTGCTCAATGGATTGCTGATATTCCCGACCGGTTTTCAGTGCCATGGAATGACCTTTCGATAGACGAAATATGGGAGAAAAGCGGATATGCACCGGCAAGTCATCTCGGTGCCACCGCAGGCGTCTCTCAGACCGACGACCGGAACCTTATGACAAGCGACCCATTTTGACAATTGCCAATTAGGGGGGACAAAGACTCTGGCAAGAAGACGGTATGGGCTGTCCCTTGGGAAGCACAGTGCCGTGGGAGGTTAACGTTCCTGTCCGGCGGGCCGGACGGCCAGACGATCTAAGTCCACCCAAATAAAACGGGGTCGGTAGAGTCCGGCATCGTCATAGAGGGTATCCGGATCGTGGACATGGTTGATGTTGTAGGAAATCAGATGCCCGTTCCCATGGCGGCTGAACTGGGGATGGACAAAGGGATTGTAGGCCGCAACAGCGCTGCTGGCTTCCGGTGCCCGATAGATATCAACCGGTCCTTGCCAGGGGCCGGTTGGCGTCTCGGCCAGATAAACCACGATCCGGTCTGAAAACGGTTGTCGATCATCCATGGTGACCAGACCAAGGCCTTGTTCAAGGCCGACGACGCCGAATTGACTGCTGACCCCGGCCAGTATCGATCGGGATGCCCCGGGATTGTCCGACCAGTGCTGCCCGGCCCAATAGTGCCAGGATCCTTCCAGGCCGCCCCGGGGCGCCCGGGCCAGATGTAAATGTTTAACCGCGCCACGTTGTTCCGTGCCAAAGATATACACCCAGGCATCCGCCTCGTACAAAGCCGCCCCATAGGCCACGCCATGGTCATGGGGCATATCTATCACACGATCCAGAGAAAGATCCGGTAGTTGCAGTACGGCCATGACCGTGCCATCCCACGCCCATCCCCACATGCCCGGTGTCACTTGTCGAAACCGATGGAAAAATATCCAGACCTGATTCTCGCAGACCGTCCCGTCCCCAGGCCAGTACCAGGTGTCCGACTCTTCTGGCACCAGAAACGCCCGTGGATCACGTGTGGTCCCCTCGTGCCGGGTCACCAGTCGCTCTCCGTCCTGAACGACCAGACAGTTGCGGATCAGCGGGCTGTCAAACGGCCGTGAGCCATCCGGTCGGACATATCCCAGAAATGTGTCGCCAAACAGCCACAAGGTGCGCCCATCCGGCAGACCGATCGAAAGGGTGCCATCGCCGCCGGTCCACCCGTTGCCGGAACGCGTGAACAGCTGGTTGAAATCCGTTGCCGGTATCGCCCCGACAGACAGGGGCGACGGCGCAACCGGGGGAAACCGTGTACAGGCGACCGGCAGGAGAAAAAAAGGCGCCAGCAAGAAAAGGAGCGTGAGAACGAGGGAAACGAGAAATTGCCGGCGGCGTTTGTCACAGGAACCATGCAGCGGCATCGTTTCCTCCGGGGAGATCGGGTTGGCCGGCCGGAATGACATAAGCCATCATTCCTGAAAGGATTTCAGGAACGTTAGGCTTACCGGCCGATAAGGCAACGAACGTTGGCGATTAAAAGGCTATCGTCCGGACAAGGAAACACAGTACGACAAAAACCGATCCATGGCTTCATCGTAATCTTCGCCGGCCATAATGCCGTCTCCGACGACATCACCGTAACGTGACAGCTTTACGATTTCAAAATGGTTGCGGCTCAGCCAGCGATTACCGTCACGAGGAAGATCATCGTCGGTCAACCCGGCGATTTCAATTTTCTCGAGACCGCCACTGGCCGCACTGTGGCTGTATACATCGAATTTCCGATCAGGATTCGGCAGGATAAATTTAACGTCACCGCAAGCCTGCAGCGCAATCTTACGCCCGTTCGGCATTACGGCGTAAGCAACCTGCCCCTTGTAAAAAACGCTGTCGCCACAGTTTTCCTTCTTCTCCTGAACAACATACATTTCCATCAGGATCTGACTTTCTGAGTGCTCCTGTCCGTCAATACGGTGACGCACCGAGATGGCCGAGGCGCCTGGCATACCAGGCGCGCGAAGCGCGAATACCCCGTGTATTCAAGCGCCGCGCAACGCCGTAGGCCAGGATGCTTCGGCCGGCGAATGCCATCGTATTTGCGAACAGGAGCACGAAGGCAAACGCCACTTAAAAAACCCTGGCCATTCAGCGGCAAGGGCTTTGTTCGCAGGTTCACATTCGGCAACCCGGCTATCCTAACCTGTCGGCTTTGGACCCGTGGTTTTGCGCCTCTGTTTTTCAACAGAGTTGCCCTTATCGAATTTAAAACACGGATTTTCTGACGATCCACTAAAAACTAAAAGGCCGATTTTGTCAAGCATCTTATGGAGATAGCCGCATTTTAGGGCATGAGACGCCTCTGCGCCGCAGCGCAGGCCCCGCTATCCTGTCTAATCATACCAAAACACCGTAACGGGGAACTTTGCGAGAGGGTCGGTCGGCGCGTGTTAGTGCGGCTTGCGCAGGTTGCGGAGTTTATCGATCTGTTTTTTCTTCAAGAGCAGATCGATAAACGCGCTGAACTGGATGGACAACGTCTGGTTTGCGGTGATTTCCAGCCGGTCTTCAATCGCTTTCAGTCGGTCGCGAAGGTCCTCGCGTGCCGGTGTCTGGATCAATAGCCGCCGATAAATGGCCGCGGCCTTTTCATAATGGCCCTGGTCGGCATAAATCCGTGCCATGGTTTCGGTTTCAAATTCTTTCTCGACGGCCATGATGATCGGATCCACTTGAAACGTTAACTGCGTTCCGGAAGCCCTGGCAAAATCTTAGCAAGACAGACGCGACCGATGTTTACGGTTGCGGCGTGCCGGAATTCGCCGCGAGGGGCGATGATGCCTCCGGGGTTATAAAGATGAGCTCATCTGCCGCCACCAGCCCGAGTTCGCTGCGGGCGACATGTTCGATATAGTGGGGATCGTTTTCCAGACGTTCCTTTTCGGCATACCGGGCCAGGTTCTCTTGCAGCAAGGTCTGGTTTTTATCCACCAAGCGGTCCCGTTCGAGCTTCACCAGATGGAGATCGGCCAAGCCTTTATCCCCAAAAATAATCACGAGCAGGAAAGTGAAAAGGCCCACAACGGCGAAAGATAAGAAGATGCTTTGTCGCGTATTCACGGTATGTTTTTCCGTTGCCGAACCAGTTGGCGACAGAGACGCAATTCCTTGCTGCGGCAAAGAAAAGCGGCCGTCGCATAGACCGCTACACCCGTTGTTATGCAGGCGAGCAGCCGCCCGATCTGAAGCGTGATGCCGCAACCGGGCGCCTGCGCCAACCACACGTTCAGGAGGTGGACGGCATATCCCATCAAAAGGGCGCATCCTGCTATCCGGACGACCGCCGACACAATCTTCCAGCCACCCAGCGGGCCGATTTGCCATCGCAGCATGACGCCCAGAAGCATAACATTCACCATGGCGGACAGGGCCGCCGCCAGAGCGATGCCGCCATGCCCCATGACCCGCATCAGCAGGACACCGGCTCCGAGATTGACAAACATGCTGATGACCGCGGCCTTAAGCGGGCGATAGGCATCCTGTCGTGCATAGAATACGGCCAGCAAGATGCGCAAAGCGGCGTAAGCCCATAATCCGGAACTATACCATAGGAGGGCTTCAGCCGTCAAACGAGTGGAATTACTATCAAAAGCGCCTCGTTCAAAAAGAAGGGCCACAATCGGTTCTCGCAACACGATCAACCCCACCATGGCCGGCACGGTAACAAACCAGACCATCCGCAGCGATTGGGAAAGCGTCTGTTTCATGTCGTCGAGTCGTTTTTCAGCCGCCTGGCGCGAAAGGCCCGGCATCATCACCGTGACCGCTGATATGGCAAAAATCCCCAGTGGAAACTGGACCAGGCGGTCCGCATAAAAAAGATACGACACGCTGCCCACGGCGAGATAGGAGGCCAGCAGGGTTCCCAGCAGGACATTGATCTGATAGGTGGCGCCACCCAGCAGGACGGGCAGCGCCGAACGACCGAATCGACCGAGGGCACCTGACTCAGGAAGGGGGGCTTGCCAGAAGCGCACCCCGTGACGCACCAGGACCGGCACTTGCAGACCGAGCTGTAAAGCGCCCCCAAACACGACCCCGGCCGCCAGGATACCAATGCGCACCGCCATCGTCGGCGCCAGCCACACACCAATCCATACCGCTGAAATCATGGTTATATTGAGCGCCAAGGGGGCCAGCGCCGGAGCGGTAAAATGCCCGAGGGCGTTGAGGATGCCCATGCTCAACGCCACCAACCCCACCAGGAGTACATACGGGAACATGATGCGGGTTAAATGCACGGTCAGCTGGAGTTTGTCGCCCGACACCATAAAGCCGGGTGCCAGCCCACGCACAATGGCAGGGCTTAACAGTATTCCCAGAAAAACAACGACGGCAAGGAGCAGCGCCAGACGACGCAGGGCCATGACCGCCAGATCAAGGGCATGCTTACTTCCCCGGCGGCGGGCATCGTCGTGAAAGACCGGTATGAAGGCCATACCGAGCGCGCCTTCCCCCACAAGACGTCGGACCAGATTGGGAATGCGAAAGGCCACGATAAAGGCGTCCGCATACATACCGGCGCCGAAACTCCAGGCGATCAGCATATCCCGCACATAGCCTAAAATCCGGCTGGCGAAGGTTGCGGATACCACCACGCCGGCATCCCGGATACCGGCCGGACCATTCGGTAAGGCATCGGATTCAGGCGACGATGGGGCCGCAACTCCCACGGCGTTCACGGGGCAGCGCCGGACAGGTTTTCGCCGACGGCCAGCCAGACACGATTATCGGAAACAGCGTGATTCAATGCTTGACATTTCCTGTTGGTTCCGTTAGATATCCTGATTCAAAATTTTAAGAAAAGGAGATTCAATCTTGGCAAATCATAAATCAGCGAAAAAACGTGCCCTGCAGAATGAAGTTCGACGGTTGCGCAACCGGTCCGTCAAAACCGAGATCAAAGGCATCGTTAAAAACATGCGTGCGGCTGCCGCCGGTGAAGATGCGGCCCAGGGTCCTGAGCAACTGAAGATCGCCCAGTCGGCCATCGACAAGGCCGCCAAAAAAGGCGTTTTGCATCGAAAAACCGCTTCGCGCAAGATATCCCGCCTGTCGCGACTCGTCAAAACGGCGTAGACAATCGCCGTCGCGCACCCTACCGGTCACACCATTAACGCATGACGACATATCGTTGTCATGCGTTTTTCGGTTTAAAACGATGCGGTAAACCGGGTGTGGAACTTCTCCGCCAGGCGGGAAGAAATCACCGCCAGGGCTCGTCGCAAATTGCCTTCCGTGCTGGTTTTATCCGACAACACCGTGTAGGCTTCACTGTCTCTCAGACTGCTTTTCCAAAGCACTTTGCCCTGACGGTTTTTGAGAAAAAGATCAACGGTGACACTCACATTCCGCTCCAGCGTTCTGGTAATGCTGCGGCGCGACACGGATCCCGTCTGCAGATCACGAATCACGCCCTCCAACACGAATTCCGCCGCGTCCCGGTCCACCACCTTCGAATAGCCGCTGCGGTTCACCTCAAAAATCATATTGTTGGTAAACTGGGTTTCAATCCCGACCTTGGTGGTGGTGTTGTTCATGGGGGGAATATGCACCGTTTTGACATCGATCACCGGATTCCGGTCCCCTGTGAAACGATATCCGCAGCTGCTCAGGCTGATCACGAACAGCGCCGCCATGACAATCGCCCACATGGCCGGGCGCACCCGGGAACCACAATCGGCAATTGCTCGCTCCTCATTGTTGATCATGGGCATCGTCCCCTCAGACAACGATGTTCACCAGTTTACCCGGCACCACGACGACTTTGCGGACCGGCTTATCTCTGATAAACTTGCAGGCCCGTTCATCGGCCAGCGCCATCGCTTCGATAACCGCCTTGTCCGTTCCCGCTGCAACCGTCAATCGACTGCGCAGTTTGCCGTTGACCTGAACGACAATGACCCATTCGTCGCGAACCAGCGCTTCTTTGCGATAGGTCGGCCAGGGCTGTTGCAGGATGCTGGGGGGATGGCCAAGCTGCTCCCAGACCTCCTCCGAAAAGTGGGGCACGATGGGCGACAGGAGAAGGGCAATCCGCTCCAGAGCCAGCCGGACGACGCCGGCCTCCGCATCGGATGCCGGCTGAATGGACTCGCCGGGAAACAGATTGACCAGTTCCATGACGGCACTGATGGCGGTGTTGAAATGAAACCGTTCTTCGATATCGTGCGTTACCTTGTGCGTCGTCTGATGTACCTTTTTATAAAGCTCCCGCATGGATGGGGAAAGATCCGCGTCGTCCCCGTCGAAGGACGCCACTCCGTCGATCGTCTCGATCCAGCGCCAGACGAGACGCCATACCCGGTTTAAAAAACGATAGCCGCCATCGACGCCTTGCTCGCTCCATTCCAGATCCCGCTCCGGCGGAGCGGCAAACAGGCAGAACAGGCGCGTGGTATCGGCACCGTATTGATTGAGGAGGATATTGGGGTCGATCACATTTTTCTTGGATTTGGACATTTTTTCGACCCGCCCGATGTCCACGGGTTTTCCGCAAAGGTGGCAGACCCGTTCGCCCTCACGGTCCAGGACGTCATCCGGGAAGAGAAAGCCATGCTCCGGGCAGGAGACGGTTTCTTTGCATACCATGCCCTGGGTCAGCAGGCGCGTGAACGGCTCCTTGTAGTTGATCAGTCCGAATTCTGCCAGAACCCGCGTGTAATAGCGCGAGTAAAGGAGATGCAAAACGGCGTGCTCCACACCGCCGATATACTGGTCCACCGGCATCCAGTAGTCGACCGCCGCCTTATCGAACATGCCCGTGGTGCAGCGTGGGCTGCAGTAGCGCTCGAAATACCATGACGATTCGACAAAGGTGTCCATGGTATCCGTTTCCCGGCGGCCGTCTTCCCGCCCGCACTTCGGGCAGACCGCCCGGCGAAACGCCTCCAACTCCGGAAGCGGCGACCGCCCCCCCTCCAGCAGATCGATGTCCTCCGGCAGCAGGATCGGCAGGTCGTCTTCGGGTACGGGCACCGCGCCGCAATCCTCGCAATAGATCACCGGAATCGGGGCGCCCCAATAGCGCTGCCGGGAAATGCCCCAGTCCCGCAGCCGGAAATTCACGGTTTTGCGTCCCATGCCGTGGTCTTCAAGATAGGTGGCAATGGCTTCCATGGCCTGACGGTTAGGCTGACCGTCAAACTCGCCCGAATTGACCATGATGCCGTCCTGGGAATAGGCTTCCGTCATGGTCGCCACGTCCAGCGGCTCGTCTGGGCGGTCGATCACCACCACCATATCGAGCCGGTATTTGCGCGCGAAATCGAAATCCCGCTGGTCATGGGCGGGAACCGACATGACGGCCCCGGTACCGTATTCCATCAGGGCGAAATTGGCCGAATAGATCGGCATGCGGCGGTTGTTCACAGGGTTGATACAATAGGCCCCGGTGAAAACCCCTTCTTTCTCATATTTTTCCAAGCCGCGATCGGAACGGTCCTGCATGGCGATGCGATCCACGAAAGCGTTCACCTCATCTTCCTGAGGTGTATTCCGGGAAAGCGCGCTGACCAGCGGGTGCTCCGGCGCCAGACACATGAAGGTCGCACCAAAGACCGTATCATGCCGCGTGGTAAATACGGTTATGACCTCTTCCGAGCCCTCGATGGGGAAACGGATTTCAGCCCCCAAGCTCTTGCCGATCCAGTTCTTCTGCATGGTCAGGACCTTGTCGGGCCATCCCGGAAGTTCGTCGCAGTGAACCAGCAGATCTTCGGCATAATCGGAGATCCGAAAAAACCATTGCCACAGCTTTTTCTGACGAACGGGTTTGCCGCAGCGCCAGCACATGCCGGCCTCCACCTGTTCGTTGGCCAGCACCGTTTGACAAGGATCGCACCAGTTGACATACGATTCCTTGCGATAGGCCATGCCCTTGTCCAGCATCTTGAGAAACAGCCACTGCTCCCAGCGGTAATATTCCGGACGGCAAGTGGCGATTTCACGTTCCCAATCATAGGAGAACCCCAGACGCTGCAACTGCTCGCGCATGGCATCGATATTGGCGTAGGTCCAGCGAGCCGGCTGGGTATTGTTGGCAATCGCGGCATTTTCCGCCGGCATGCCGAACGCGTCCCACCCCATGGGGTGCAGCACGTTGAATCCGCGCATGCGCTTGTAACGGGCCACGACATCGCCGATCGTGTAGTTGCGCACATGCCCCATGTGGATTTTTCCCGAAGGATAGGGAAACATCTCCAGCAGATAATATTTTTCCCGGTCCGGCGCATCCTCGACATTGAACAGCCGTGACGCATCCCAGCGTTGTTGCCATTTGATTTCGATCGCCTGGGGATCGTAGCGTTCTTCCATGGTATTTGCAGGCCTCCAGATGAATCCGTCATGTCAGTCTTGAATCAGGCGGGGCAAGGGTTTGAGGCGGCCCGAAGCCCCACCGGCAAAAGCTCTCAATGCCATAATGCTTAACAAATAGCAACCCGCGCGGGGCGCCTTTCAATCGAGCCACGCCGCCCCCCCTGCCCGGGTGACCTGCCTGCGCCCTGATTGTGGGGGGCCTTTCCCGCAGCGGCCACCAGGACGCCCCCTAAAATTGTTTGACTTGATGTCGGCAATTGCCTATTTATATCGTTTACATAAAAACCAACCATTTCTCCGCTACACGCTTTACAAGGAAACAATTTTATATGAGCAGCAAAATTCTTATCAACGCCGTTGACACGGAAGAGTGTCGCATCGCCAAGGTCAAAGACAGCACGCTGGAAGAGTTCCAGATCGAAAGCGCCAGCATCCAGATTACGCAAGGCAACATTTACAAGGCTACCATCAGCCGGATCGAGCCCAGCCTGCAGGCGGTTTTTATCGATTACGGTGAAGCCCGCAACGGATTCCTCCAGATTCAGGAAATCCATCACGACTATTACCATGATGTCGAGGGGGGCGGACACGATATCAGCCGTCTGGTGCGCAAGGGCCAGGAGATGCTGGTACAGGTGGTCAAAGACCCCATCATGAACAAGGGGGCCATGCTGACCACGAACCTCAGCCTGGCCGGGCGTCTGATGGTGCTTATGCCGGGCAATGAAACCTGCGGCATTTCTCGTAAAATCGAAGGGGAGGAAGAACGCCAACGCCTCAAGGAAATCATCAATACGCTCTCGATTCCCGAAGGCTTCGGTGTCATCGTTCGAACCATTGCCGAAGGGGCGACCAAAACCGCTATCACCAAAGATTTCACCTACCTGATGCGCCTGTGGAAAACCATCAAGAGCCGTGTCATGGAGGTCGAAGCCCCTCACCTGTTGTATAAGGAACGCAATCTGGTGGTACGCACCATACGCGATTATTTCACCTCCGATGTATCCGAAATCCTGGTGGACGACCCGGCCGTTTATCAGGAAATCAGGGATTTCATCAAAATCATATCACCCAAGCAAACCAAGATCGTCAAACAACATAAAGCCGCCAAGCCCATCTTTACCCGGTTTCAGTTGGAAACCCAGATCGCCACGGTTTATGAAAGCCGCGTGCCACTGAAATCCGGTGGATCGATCGTCATTGCCCAGACCGAGGCCCTGGTGGCCATCGACGTCAACTCCGGCAAAGCCACGCAGAAGGGATCCATCGAAGAAACCGCACTCCTCACCAACCTGGAAGCCGTGGAGGAAGTGGCGCGTCAGCTGCGGCTGCGGGATTTAGGTGGGCTCATCGTTGTCGATCTCATCGACATGCGCGACCGCAAAAACCGAAGTGAAGTAGAACGGGCCATGAAAACCCATCTTAAAGTCGATAAAGCCCGCACCAAAGTGGGCCGCATTTCACGCTTCGGTCTGCTTGAAATGTCGCGGCAGCGCATCCGCCCGTCCATTGAATTCAGCAGCTATCAGCAATGCGACCACTGCCGGGGGAAGGGCCAGGTCCCCTCGACCGAAACACTTGGCGTTGCTTTTTTGCGTAAATTGAGTCTTGAAAGCCTTAAATGTGATACGAAAACCATTCAGGGGCGGGTTCCCCCCAGCGTGGCGGACTACCTCCTCAACCGTAAACGCAAAGAATTGACGGATCTGGAAGAAAAGCGGAGTCTCGCGATTCGGATCGAAGCCGACGAAAAGATGGTCCCCGGCGACAGCCAAATCATCTGTGCCTGACATCAGACCCCGTCGGCTCAACGGTTGACACAATCGATTGAATTGATACCCTGATAGCGCATAAACTAAGGGTGCATCCGCGCAGGGCGGAGGAAAAATCCATGGCAGAACATCATAAAAGTCGTAAAACCAGCTCCCTGGTCATCATCGCGTTAGCCGGTCTTATTCTGTTGGCCATTCTGGCGGCCATCAAAATTCTGATGGAGCCGCAAATCATTGTCCGTGAAGAGGAACCGTCGAGCGTCACGGCACCAGCGGAATCTGCGCCGTCCGTCGAAGAGGAAAAGGCTGTTATCGATTACGACAAACTGGAATCGGATGAAGCCTTGCAATCCCTCATGGCCCAGCGCAAAGAGGACTACGATGTCGGTGACGGCATCGATATCATTGCCCGTTCGGACGAAACGGTTCAGATTGGCGACACCACCGTCTCCATGAAAGAACTGCAGAAACAGATCCAGCTCAAATTAGGCGAAATTGCGGAAGAAACCCTTGGCCCCGACGGTCTGCCCATCATCCAGCCGGCGGAAAACTACGGCCTTTATGTCGTGCAACCCGGCGACAATATCTGGAATATTCATTTTCGTTTTCTGAGGGATTATTTTGCACGGCGAAACATCACCTTGTCTGCGGTAGCGGATGAACCAGTTAAACAGGGCTACAGTTCCGGCGTCGGCAAATTGCTCAAGTTTTCCGAAAACATGGTTTATATTTACAACATCAAAGACAAGCAGTTCAGCGAAAACCTGAACATGATCGAACCGCAATCCAAGATTGTGGTCTACAAGATGGACCGGGTCTTCGCCTTTCTGGAACAGGTGGATTACACGAACATTAATCGCATCCAGTTTGATGGTGATACCCTCTGGGTGCCGGCGAACTGATCGCTTGTGTATCGACCAGCCCCCTTGCGTCACCGTGTCGCATTGACAAAGTCGAACGCCGGGCGTCGAAGCGTGGAAAGGGTCACCGGCAACAAGAAGTGTTTGACCTCACGATGCTTTTACAGTATATGAGCGCCATTTTATTTTAAGGACGATTGTTGAATCAATGAAGAAGGGTGCCGGCTGGGTGGTCTTCTTCGAATGCAAACACCGGATACCGACTATAACCGTCCGTATTGTCGGTGATTCGCATCATCAGCCCAAGGAGGTTTTATCTTGACAGGTATCGCATATGCAATGGGTCAGGGTGGCGCAGCTGCCGGAGGGGGTGCCGGCGGTTTTGGCGGATTAATTCCCATTATTTTGATGTTCGTGATTTTCTATTTTCTGCTGATTCGCCCGCAGCAAAAGCGCAACAAGGAGCACAAGGAAATGATTTCGAGCCTCAAAAAAGGGGATCGCATCATCACCAACGGCGGGATCTACGGCCGCGTCACCGGCCTCGATGACACCACGCTCACGGTGGAAATTGCCGACCGGGTGCGCGTCAAGGTCGTCCGGGGCAACGTTTCCGCACTGGCCCAGAGTACCGCCACACCGCCCCCCGCCAAAAAAGAAAAAGACAAGGGCAACACGGACAAGTCCTGACGGAAGGATCCGGCAACCCATCGTTTGACTTGCTATAAATGGTTAAATCGCTCCTTTGGCGGTTTAACCATTTTGCTGTTAAGTGATCGCAGGAAAGGATGAGACCATTGAAGAACATTGCGTGGAAGCCAGTCCTCATTGCAGCGGTTTTTCTGGCAGCCATCATTTATATTCTGCCGACGTTCAATTCGTCCCTCTGGCCGCATAAAAAAATAAACCTGGGGCTTGATCTGCAGGGCGGCATGCATCTGGTGCTGGAAGTGGAATCCGAAAAAACGGTCGAAAGCACCCTTGAACGCATTGTACAGGATCTGCGCGAACGCACACGCCGTGAAGGCATCCAGCAAATCCAGGTCGAGCGCATCGATGGCGACCGGATTCAAGTCAATGTCAGCGGCGCGGCCAACATCAAAAGCTTCCAGGAACTGATGGATGCCGAATTCCGTGACCTGCGCGAACAGGATCGCTCACAGACCGGCGATGCGCTGGTTCTGACGCTTGACCTGCCGGAGCAGGAGGTTGATCGTATTCAGGAACTGGCCGTCGCCCAGGCCCTCGAAACCATTCGGAACCGCATCGACCAGTTCGGCGTGGCGGAACCGGACATCCGCCGTCAAGGCGACCGACGGATTCTCATTCAGTTGCCCGGAATCAGCGATACCGAGCGGGCCAAAGAGCTCATCGGGCGTACGGCCCAACTGGAGTTCAAGTTGGTGGATGACCAGATGTCCCCGGAAACGGCCCTCAAAAACGGCGCCCCTCCCGGCAGTGAAGTGCTCTACCAGATCAATGTCGATGGCAACACCAAGCGGGAGTTCAAGACCCCTTTTCTGATCAAAAAACGCACCATGCTGACCGGTGAATATCTGACCGACGCACGGGTGCGGTATGACCAGGACAAACGCAGCTACTATGTCGCCATCGATTTCGACCGCAAGGGCGGCCGCATCTTTGAACGGGTTACCGGAGACAATATCCACAAACGCCTGGCGATTGTCCTTGACCGCAACGTTCATTCGGCACCGGAAATCCAGGACCGCATCAGCGGTGGAAGTGCCGTCATTACAGGCAGCTTTAGCGCCGAAGAAGCCGAAGATCTGGCGATTGTGCTGCGGGCCGGCGCCCTGCCCGCACCGGTCAAGGTTCTTGAGGAACGCACGGTGGGGCCCTCGCTGGGCAAGGATTCCATCAAAAAAGGCCTGATGTCCATGATCGTGGGCGGCCTTCTGGTGATCCTATTCATGGCCATTTATTACAAGGGATCGGGCCTCTTGGCGGATCTTGCGCTCCTGCTGAACATCCTCCTGATGGGTGCCGGACTGGCCGCCTTCCAGGCCACGCTGACGCTTCCGGGCATTGCCGCTTTCATTCTTACGATCGGTATGGCCGTGGACGCCAATGTCATCATTTTCGAGCGCATCCGCGAAGAGCTCAATATCGGCAAGCCGCCGCGGGCGGCCGTGGATGCCGGCTACGACCGTGCTACACTCACGATCCTGGATGCCAACGTAACGACCCTGATCGCCGCGCTGGTCCTGTTTCAATTCGGCACAGGGCCCGTAAAGGGCTTTGCGGTCACCCTGAGTCTCGGGGTTATTGCCAGTATGTTTACCGCCCTGGTGTTCACACGCGTCGTATTCGACGCTTTTCTGTCGGGCCGTAAGGTCAAACAGATCAGTATCTAATTGGTCCGTTCGCGACGCCGGCAGGGTCATATCACCACCCGAGCGGACGCGGTTAACGGAATCGTCAGAAAAAAGGACAGCATTCATGCAATTCATCCGACCTGACATCAATCTTGACTTTATCGGCAAACGCAAGTTCGCCTTCATCTTTTCGCTGATCATGATTCTGGTCAGCATCGGGACCCTGATCGAGCACGGCGGCCCTCACTACGGGATCGATTTTTCCGGTGGGACCCTCATCCAGGTGCGGTTCGACAAGCCGGTGGCAATTGCGCAGATCAAAGACGGGCTGCAGAGCATGGATTTCGGCCAGGCCTCCGTTCAGCAATTCGGCGAAGAAGGTGCCACGGAATACCTGATCCGTACCGATGTACCCGACATCACCGATAAAGGCTTCAACGACACCCTGCGCCAGACCTTGAACAGCACCACCGGCGCCGACGTCGAAATCCGGCGGGTGGAGATGGTGGGGCCCCAGGTGGGCCAGGATCTCCGGGAAAAAGCGCTCAAAGCCATGTTTTATGCCCTCCTGTTTATCACGGTCTACATTTCGGGACGGTTTGAATTGAAATGGTTGTTGAGTGCGGTTTTGGCCGTCGCCCTCATCGGGGCCGTGTATGTGTTCGGTTTGTTCAAGGTCAGCATCCCGTTCCTGATCCTGATTGCCCTGCTGGTAACACTGGTCCTTTTCTGGTTTCTCAGCCTGCGCTATGCCATGGGGGCCATTGTGGCGCTCATTCATGACGTGACGATTACGGTAGGCGTCTTTTCATTGTTCGACAAGGAGTTCACCCTGCCGATCATTGCGGCCCTGCTCACGATCATCGGCTATTCCTTGAACGATACGATCATCGTTTTTGACCGCATTCGTGAAAATTCCAAAAAACTCCACAAAAAACCGCTGGCACAGGTCATTAATCGGAGTATCAACGAAACCCTCAGCCGAACATTGCTCACCTCGTTTACAACCCTCGTGGTCGTGGTCACCCTCTTTATCCTGGGAGGCGGCATCATTCACGACTTCGCATTCGCTCTGCTTGTGGGTATCCTTGTCGGCACGTACTCGTCCATCTACGTGGCCAGTCCCATTCTCCTGGCGTGGCAGCAAAAAACATCAGCAAGGTAAAACCCATCCACCCGAACCTTTTGTTTGTCCGGTGGACGACATTCGCCATGCGCAGGATCGAGGATTTTCCAGGATGCCGGAGACGCGCGAATATACGCCCGTCTCCGGCGCATCAGGGAGACGTAAGCCGGTGACGATCGTTCCTGAAACCATTCTGCCGTGGCTTCGCCTGAAATCCGTCAGCGGTGTTGGCAACCTGATCTTCCGTCGCCTGATAGACCGTTTTGGAGATCCGGCGGCTGTTTTCGCGGCACCAACGCGCGATCTGTTGGCGGTGGAAGGCATCACCGCCCGCCTGGCAGCTGCCATCCGACAGCGCGCCGGGGACGATACCTTCGGACAAGGTGAAGTGGACAACGCCCGCCGCCTGGGCTGCCACATCGTGACCCAGGCGGATCATCGTTATCCCGCGTTGCTGCTGCAGATACCCGATCCGCCGCCGTATCTCTATGTTCTCGGAGATACCGCCGCGTTTCCGGTCACCGTCGCCGTGGTGGGTTCACGCCATGCGACAGCCTACGGTCTGTCGACCACCCGGCGTCTCAGCGGCGATCTTGCCCGACAAGGCGTTACAGTGGTGAGTGGCCTGGCGCGGGGCATCGATACGGCGGCTCATGAGGGGGCCCTCCAGGGTGGTGGCCATACCGTGGCCGTGCTCGGCAGCGGGTTGGCCAAAATTTATCCGCGCGAGAATGCGAATCTCTGCCGGCGGATTGCCGAACAAGGCGCCGTGGTATCGGAATTCCCCCTGGAGGCCGGTCCGGAGGCACATCACTTCCCCCAGCGCAACCGCATCATCAGCGGCATGTCCCTGGGAACCGTCGTCGTTGAGGCCACCCGGCGAAGCGGGTCGCTGATCACCGCCCGGATGGCGCTTGAGCAGAATCGTGAAATTTTTGCGGTACCCGGCAGCGTGAATTCCTACAAAAGCATGGGCACCCACGCGCTGATCAAAGAGGGCGCCAAACTGGTAACCCATGTCGGAGACATCCTGGAGGAGCTGCCACCCATTGGCAGTCATCCGACCAGTCCGTCAAGGCCCCATTCGGACCGGCCACCGGTTGCAGTCGGGCTTGAAGGTGAAGAAAAGGTCGTTTTCGACGCCCTTTCACCCTACCCGACGCATGTGGATGACCTGACACGCCAGGTGAACATCGATCCCGGTCGCGTGGTTGGGATCCTGCTGACACTCGAACTCCAGGGACTCGTCCGGCAGGAGGCCGGCAAACTTTTTCACCGGTCGGATGAAGCCTGTTGTACGTCAGGCAAAGAGACCAACAACCGATAATCATTGTGATACCATACACGCGGTGGACGAGTTGGCCCCGTCTGCCGGCAGCTTGAACAAAGGAGTACCCGTGAGTAAACCGCTAGTCGTTGTCGAATCGCCCACCAAGATCAAAACGTTGGCCAAGGTGATCGGTGACCAATACAACATTGCCGCAACGGTCGGTCACATCAGGGACCTGCCTGAAAAAGAGATGGGCGTCGATATCGAGGATGGCTTCAAGCCGAAATATCGCACGATTGCCGGCAAACAAAAGGTGATCAAAAACCTCAAGGCCGCCGCCGGCGACGCCACTGAAATCTACCTGGCCCCCGACCCGGATCGCGAAGGTGAAGCCATTGCCTGGCATACGGCCGAAGTGCTCAAGAAAAAAGGCCGCCGGTTTTACCGTGTGCTCTTTCACGAACTGACCCCCAGCGCCATCAAAAATTCCATTCAACATCCGCTGGAGTTGGACCTCCACAAATATGAAGCCCAGCAGACACGCCGTATTTTGGATCGTCTGGTGGGCTACCAGATTTCACCGCTCCTGTGGAAAAAGGTCAAGGGGAGTCTGAGCGCCGGTCGCGTCCAATCGGTGGCCGTCAAGATCATCTGCGACCGGGAACGCGCCATCCATGCTTTCGAACCCGAAGAATACTGGAGCATCACGGCCCAGCTGGCCGGGAGCACGCCTCCGCCGTTCACAGCCAAACTGGTGCGACAGGCCGGTAAAAAAATCAGCATCCCGAATGGGGATAACGCCAGGAAAATTGTCGCCCAGCTGTCCCAGGCAGATTTTTCGGTTCAGCAAGTCGTCAAAAAAACCACCCGCCGCAATCCGCAACCCCCGTTCACAACCAGCAAGCTGCAGCAAGAAGCTATTCGACGGCTGCGGTTTTCGGCCCGCAAAACCATGATCGTGGCCCAACAGCTTTACGAGGGCATCGAACTGGGCGATGGCGAGTCCGTCGGTCTGATCACCTACATGCGGACGGATTCTACCCGTATCGCGGAGGACGCTGCCCAGGAAGCACTTCAGCTGATCGGAGAGCGTTTCGGCAAGCCCTATGTCCTTGACCAGCCCCGCTTTTTTAAAAACCGTAAAAAAGCCCAGGACGCCCACGAGGCCATTCGCCCCACATCTGTTTTCCACACGCCGGAATCCGTTGCGCCCTATCTCCAGCCCGACCAGGCCGCCCTCTATGAATTGATCTGGAAACGATTTGTGGCCTCCCAGATGCAGCCGGCGCTCATCGATCAGCTCAAGCTCTCGATTAAAGCGGCTGATTTCGTCTTCTCGGCCAACGGCTCCTCCGTTAAATTTCCGGGTTTCATGGCGCTGTACACATCGACAGAAGAGGAAGCACAGCGTCAAAAGGAAAACAAACAGGAGGCCATCCCCGACCTGCCCGAGGGCACCCCCCTCGATCTCAAGGGGATCGAACCCAAACAGCATTTTACCTCTCCCCCGCCACGTTTTTCGGAAGCGTCCCTGGTGAAAGAACTGGAAGAGAACGGCATCGGCCGACCGAGCACCTACGCCTCGATTCTCTCCACCATTCGTGACAAAGGCTACGTGGACCGCGTCAAGGGGTACTTTCGACCCAGCGAACTGGGATTTATCGTCAACGACCTCATCGTGATGAATTTCCCCGATATCTTCAATGTCGAATTCACCGCCCGCATGGAAGACAATCTGGACCGGATCGAACAAAACGAAGCCGAATCCCTGGCCGTCTTGGAGCAGTTTTATGTGCCCTTCAAAAGCAAACTGGACGAGGCGGCCGATGGGATGCTGAGCATCAAGGGGGTGGGCTTTCCCACGGAATTGAACTGCCCCAAATGTGGCAGCCGGCTGCATATCAAAGTCGGCAAAAACGGCCCCTTTATCGCCTGCAACGCCTACCCCGACTGCGATTATTCGCGCGATTACGAACGCGATGAAAAAGGACGGATTCAGCCGGTTGAGCCGGTGGCCGACGTGCCATCGGACAAGACCTGTGAGAAGTGCAACCGGCCGATGGTCATCAAACATGGGCGCTATGGTGAATTCCTGGCCTGTACCGGCTATCCCGAGTGTAAGCACACCGAATCCCTCGCCAACGGACATACCGGGCAGTCCACCGGCGTCACCTGCCCGGAACCCAACTGTGGCGGCGAACTCCTGGAGCGCAAGTCACGACGAGGGAAGATTTTTTATGGCTGCAGCCGATTTCCCGACTGCACCTATGCCATCTGGGACAAACCGGTCAACCGTGTCTGTGAGGTCTGCAAGGCCCCCTTCATGGTCGAAAAATCGACCAAACGGGATGGCCGCTTCTATGCCTGCATTGCTGAAGGCTGCGGCAACCGGGAATCCATTCCCGAAGACACGGAAGATTCTCCTTGACAAGATCTTCCGACCTTGTTAGTGGATTCTAAAATTCAAATTAGGAACTTATATGTACGTGCAGTCCGGCATTATCAGCCTTCTCGGCCTCATTCTCGTCCTCGTGGTAGACATTCTCATTCTGCCGCGAGGCAAAGGGTTGATAATGGCCTAAACCGCTGGATTCAAAAATGTCCGAATCCGTTATCAGCCCCGAGCTGATAACGGATTTTTTTTTGCTTTACGCCCTGAAATGGAACAGGAGTAATTTCATGCACAGCGACAACGTCAAGAAAGGCATCGAACGGGCCCCCCATCGATCCCTGTTCAAAGCCATCGGCTACACGGACATGGAAATCCAACGCCCCCTGATTGGCGTCGCCAACGCCGCCAACACGATTATTCCCGGCCACGCCCACCTGGACAGCATCGCCCAGGCCGTTAAAAACGGGATCTACATGGCCGGCGGCACCCCGATTGAATTCGGAACTATCGGGGTCTGCGATGGCATCGCCATGAATCACACCGGTATGAAGTACTCGTTGGGAAGCCGCGAAATCATTGCCGACTCCGTCGAAATCATGGCGATGGCGCATGCCTTCGACGCCTTGGTGTTGATCCCCAACTGCGACAAGATCGTACCGGGTATGCTGATGGCGGCCGCACGCTTAAACCTGCCCACCATCGTGGTCAGCGGCGGCCCCATGCTGGCCGGGGACCACCCGTCCCAACCCGGCACGCGTGTGGATTTGATCACCGTCTTCGAGGCCGTGGGCGCCGTTAAATCCGGCCAGATGACCGAAAGTGAATTGAGCGCCATCGAGGATGCCGCCTGCCCGACCTGCGGCTCCTGCTCCGGCATGTTTACCGCCAATTCCATGAACTGCCTGACGGAGGCGATCGGTTTGGGCCTTCCCGGCAACGGCACGATTCCCGCCGTCATGTCCGCCCGCATCCGTCTTGCCAAACAGGCCGGGATGCAGAGCGTGGCCCTGGCCAAGACCGGCCTCACCCCCGATCAAATCATGACCCCCCAGGCCTTTCGCAACGCTCTGACCGTCGACATGGCGCTGGGCTGTTCCACCAATACGGTGTTGCACCTGACGGCCATTGCCCATGAGGCCGGCGTGCCGATGGATCTCGACATGATCAACGAGATCAGCTGCCAGACCCCGCATCTTTGCTCTTTGAGTCCCGGCGGCCGTCATCATATCCAAGATCTGCACCTGGCCGGCGGCATCCCGGCCGTCATGAAGACGTTGGCCGATGCCGGTCTTATCGACCTAACCGTGAGGACCGTCACCGGTCAATCCCTGGGAGAGAATCTGTCGGGCGCCGCAGTGCGCGACGCCGACGTCATTCGCCCGCTGACACGCCCCTACCACGAAGTGGGCGGTCTGGCCGTGCTGTTCGGCAATCTGGCGCCGGATGGCTGTGTGGTCAAACAATCGGCCGTCCGGGAAGAAATGCTGCAGCACGAGGGCCCCGCACGCGTCTTCGATACCGAAGAAGATGCCTCTCGGGCCATCATGGAGGGCGCTATTCACAAGGGGGATGTGGTGGTCATCCGCTATGAAGGCCCCCGGGGCGGACCCGGCATGCGAGAGATGCTGACACCGACCTCGGCCATTGCCGGAATGGGGCTTGACGCCCACGTGGCCCTGCTGACCGACGGACGTTTTTCAGGGGGCACCCGGGGCGCATCGATCGGCCATGTATCGCCGGAAGCCATGCAGGGCGGCCCCATCGCTCTGGTGAAGGAGGGCGACCGCATTGCCATTGATATTCCGGCGAAAGCCATTACCCTCAAAGTGGATGAAAACGAGTTGACGCGCCGCCGCAAGGACTGGCAGGCGCCGGAACCCCGGATCACCGGCGGCTACATGGCCCGCTATGCCAAGCTGGTGTCATCGGCGGCCCAGGGCGCCATTGTCGAATAACCCTCAAAGCAGAGGTGAATAAACCCATGGAAATGACCGGAGCCCAAATTCTGATGGCCGTATTGGAAGAACAGGGCGTGGATACCATTTTTGGTTTTCCGGGCGGCGCCGTCATCGATATCTATGATGAATTGGTAAAAACCGACATTCGGCATATCCTGGTCCGTCACGAACAGGGCGCCGTGCACGCCGCGGACGGATATGCCCGGGCCAGCGGACGCCCGGGCGTTTGCCTGGTCACCTCCGGGCCGGGCGCCACCAACACCGTGACCGGCATCGCCACCGCCTACATGGATTCGATTCCCATGGTGGTCATCACCGGTCAAGTTCCCACGCACCTGATCGGCAACGACGCTTTCCAGGAAGTCGACATTACCGGGATCACCCGCCCCTGCACCAAACACAACTATCTGGTCAAATCCGTCGACGATCTGGCCCGCGTGCTGCGAGAGGCCTTCTATATCGCCATGTCGGGACGCCCTGGCCCGGTGCTGGTGGACATTCCCAAAGATGTAGCCAACGCCCGCACCCGCTGGAACGACAACACCCAGATACGGATCAAATCTTATCAGCCCAATTACAAACCCAACATGAAGCAGCTTAAAAAGGTGGTCGGCCTGATTAAAAAGGCCAAACGGCCGCTGCTCTTCGGTGGCGGCGGCTTGATTTTATCCAATGCCGCCGAAGCCTTTACCGAGTTTGCCCGGCAGACCCGCACACCGGTGACCACCTCGCTCATGGGGTTGGGCGCCTTTCCCGGGTCCGACCCGCTCTGGCTCGGCATGATCGGCATGCACGGCACCTATCGCGCCAATATGTCCGCCGGCAACTGTGATCTTCTGATCGCCATTGGTGTGCGGTTTGATGACCGGGTTACCGGCAAAATCGACACCTTTGCCGGCAAGGCCAAAATCGTTCACATCGATATCGACCCCACCTCGATCCGCAAAAACGTCCAGGTGGCGGTTCCGGTAGTGGGCGGCTGCCGGGAATCACTGGAAAAACTCAACGCCCTGATTGCAGAAGAACAAATCGGTGATTTCAATGAACGCCACCAGGAATGGTTGCGCCAAATCGACGAATGGAAAGCCCAGTTCCGTATGGCCTACGACCAGGGCGAAACGGTCATCAAGCCGCAGTTCGTTATCGATAAACTGTTCGAACTGACCAAAGGACAGGCCATCGTGACTACCGAAGTGGGGCAAAACCAAATGTGGGCCGCCCAGTTCTACCATTTCGACGGACCCCGCCAGTTTATCACGTCCGGCGGTCTGGGCACCATGGGGTTCGGCCTGCCGGCCGCCATCGGGGCCAAAGCGGCCTGCCCCGATCGCCAGGTGGTGGATATCGCCGGGGACGGCAGCATCCAAATGAACATTCAGGAAATGGCCACCGCGGTTCAGTCCTGCCTGCCCGTAAAAATCGTCATCCTGAACAACGGGTATCTCGGCATGGTACGCCAATGGCAGGAATTATTCTACGATCGCCGATACGCCTGCACGTTGATGGATCATCAGCCGGATTTTGTAAAACTGGCGGAAGCCTACGGTGCCCTGGGGCTGCGCGCCACCCGCCCCGATGAGGTCGAAAAGGTGCTGCAGGAGGGGCTGGCGTCCGACCGTACGGTGATCATGGATTTCGTGGTCGAGAAGGAAGAAAGCGTCTACCCCATGGTGCCAGCAGGGGCCAACATCACGGAAATGCTGCTCGTCTGATTCACGACGACCAGCCATTAGCCAAAGTCGAATCAGGATCGGATATGCAAGAAAACAAACACGTCATCACCATGCTGGTGGACAACGAGCCCGGCGTCCTCGCGCGTGTCGTCGGCCTCTTCGGCGGTCGGGGCTTCAATATCGAAAGCCTCTGTGTGGCCGAAACCGTGACACCCGGTATCTCCCGGATCACCATCGTCACCAAGGCCAACCCACCGGTGGTGGAGCAGATCGAAAAGCAACTAAACAAGCTGATCAACATCGTCAAAGTGCGGGATTTGACCCATGAAGACGCCGTAAAGCGTGAAATGGCCTTGATCTGTGTCAAAGCCAGCCCTGAGTACCGGGCCGAGATTCTGCGCATTGTGGATATCTTCCGCTGCAAAGTCGTCGATGTCGGTCAGGAGCATTTTATCATCGAAGTCACCGGCGATGACGGCAAACTTACCGCCCTGTTGAATTTGTTAAAACCCATGCGGATCAAAAAAATCGCACGTACGGGCACGATCGCCCTCATGCGCGAACCCAAATAGAGGAAGCCGCCGGCACCCCTGGTGACGGCACCCATCATCCAAGCAAAAAAAGCAGTAGGAGGAACACCAATGGCAAAAGTAGATTTTGGCGGCGTCGTCGAGGAAGTCATCACATCCGAAGAATTTACCCTGGACGAAGCCCGCGAAATACTCAGTAAAGAAACCGTCGCCGTTCTCGGATACGGGGTCCAGGGACCCGGACAGGCGCTGAACATGCGCGACAATGGCATCCAGGTCATCGTTGGCCAACGCGAAGGCGGCGCCTCCTGGGACCGAGCCGTGGCCGATGGCTTCGTTCCGGGCCAGACCCTCTTCCCCGTTGAAGAAGCTGCCCGACGCGGCACCATCATCCAGTATCTCCTTTCGGATGCCGGCCAGTCGGCCATGTGGCCCAAGATCAAGGCGTGCCTCAACGAAGGCGACGCCCTGTATTTTTCGCACGGGTTCTCGGTCGTCTACAAAGAGCAGACCGGGGTTGTCCCGCCTGCCAATGTCGATGTTATTCTGGTGGCCCCCAAGGGCTCCGGCACGACGGTCCGCCGCAACTTCCTGGACGGCAGCGGCATCAACTCCATGTTTGCCATGTTCCAGGACTTTACCGGCATGGCCCGGCGACGCGCACTGGCAATCGGCATCGCCATCGGCTCCGGCTACCTCTTCCCCACCACTTTTGAAAGAGAAGTCTACAGCGATCTAACGAGCGAACGGGGTGTTCTCATGGGGTGCCTGGCCGGCGTCATGGAAGCCCAGTACAACCTGCTGCGCAAAAATGGCCACAGCCCCAGTGAAGCCTTCAACGAAACCGTGGAAGAACTGACCCAGAGCCTGATCCGCCTGGTGGCTGAAAACGGCATGGACTGGATGTTTGCCAATTGCAGTGTCACAGCGCAAAGGGGCGCCCTGGATTGGGCCCCTCGCTTCCGCGATGCAGTGGTTCCCCTCTTTGACACGCTCTATGAAAGCGTCAAATCCGGCCAGGAAACCCAGCGTGTCATGGAATCCTGCAGTTCAGACGATTACCGGGAGAAACTCCAGGCGGAACTCAAAAGCCTCAGAGAATCGGAAATGTGGCAAGCAGGTGCAGCCGTAAGATCACTGCGCCCTGAGAACCGAAGCGACAAAAATTAGGGCTTTCGAATGGCCCGTTGAACTTCAATGGATAGAATCATGGACCCTATCGTGCTCTACGACACCACCTTGCGGGATGGCACCCAGGGGGAGAATATTTCCTTCTCGGCGGATGAAAAACTGGCGATCGCCCAACGCCTCGACGATATCGGCATTCATTACATCGAAGGCGGTTGGCCGGGATCCAATCCGCGCGACATGCATTTCTTCGATCTTGCCCGTCGTGAGACCTTCAGCCACGCCCGTCTCACGGCTTTCGGTTCCACCCGTCGAGTGGGCGGATCCGCCGAGGAAGACCCGAACCTGAACGCCCTGCTGAAAAGCAGCGCCCCGACGGTGGCCATTTTCGGCAAGAGTTGGAACCTGCATGTCGAAAAGATCATGGGGACCACGCTGGGCCAGAACCTGGACATGATCCGGGAGACTGTTACCTTCCTGAAGCAGCACGGCCGTGAAGTGGTGTACGACGCCGAACATTTTTTCGATGGTTATAGGGAAAACAGTGCCTATGCCCTGGAAACCCTGCAGGTGGCCGTTGAGGCCGGTGCCGATTGGGTGGTGTTGTGCGACACCAACGGCGGTTCCTTGCCGTTTGATGTGGCATCCGCCACCACGGCGGTGCAGGAACAGATGGCACGCGAAAGGGCCCGGACGGGCCGGCCGTCTCCTGGAATCGGCATTCATACCCACAATGACAGCGGCCTCGCCCTGGCCAATGTCCTGTCCGCAATCCACTCCGGCGCCCGCATGGTTCACGGCACCATCAATGGCTATGGCGAACGCTGCGGCAATGCCGATCTCACATCCGTTATCCCTGTGCTGCAACTGAAAATGAAGCACCCCTGCGTTGCCGTGGAAAACCTGACCAAGCTCAAAAAACTGTCGCGCTATGTCAGTGAGATGGCCAACCAGGTTCCCAGCAGCTGCCGTCCTTTCGTGGGCAAAAGCGCTTTCGCCCACAAGG
The DNA here is from genome assembly GCA_020444045.1 of Deltaproteobacteria bacterium. Classification (GTDB taxonomy): domain Bacteria; phylum Desulfobacterota; class Desulfobacteria; order Desulfobacterales; family UBA5852; genus JABZFP01. Next base: position 39,301 of record JAHLLS010000019.1, on the reverse strand, counting down.
GCGGCATCCACGTCAGCGCCATCATGAAGGAATCCCGGGCCTACGAGCACATGGATCCGGCCCAGGTCGGCAACCATCGCCGGGTGCTGGTTTCCGACCTTTCCGGCAAAAGCAATGTGGAATACAAAGCCCGCGAGTTGGGCGTCACCCTGGGCGGCAACGGTTTTGACAGTCGGATTATCGTCAACCGCATCAAGGAAATGGAAGAACAGGGCTACCAGTTCGATGTGGCCGACGGCACTTTCAAGATCATGGTGGAAAAATTTACCGAACAGTTCAAACCGCTGTTCGATCTGGAATCGTTTCGGGTGTCCATTGAAAAAGACAAGGACCAACCCTGCTCGGCCCATGCCACCATCAAGGTGGCGGTGGGCGATTCCGAGGAGATAACGGCAGCCGAGGGATTGGGGCCGGTCAGTGCGCTGGATAATGCCCTGCGCAAGGCCCTGGGGCGCTTCTATCCGGACCTGGATACCATGCGCCTGGTGGATTTCAAGGTCCGCGTGATCGACGGCCGGGACGGCACCGAAGCCAAGGTTCGCGTCCTGATCGAGTCCCGTGACCATGACGAGATCTGGAGCACGATCGGGGTCTCCGAAGACATTATCGAAGCCAGCTGGCAGGCCCTGGCCGACAGTTTTCAGTACAAGTTGTCTAAAGCCGATACGCCTCCCCTGGCGGCAAACGATGATAAACCACAGCCGCCGAACCGGGTTGCCTTGTAGCAACCCCGAACTGACACGGCGGGACGATTGCCATCCGTTTCCCGCAGGACACATACCGATGAATACCAAGCAAAGCGACAGAAGGTCTAACGCCGCAGAGAGCCGCAACGGCCGATCTCTGCGGCCCATGCTCCCCGCCCGCGCCTGAAACCCGACCGACCTTTTTAGTGGTAATCCCCGTGTCGTAAAAACCGGTTGGTTCCCGTGTGATGGGGATCAACACGCAAACGTATAGACTGACGAGGAGTAGAACCCATGGAAAACGATAACAAACGCGTCATCATTTTTGACACCACGCTGCGGGATGGTGAACAGTCCCCCGGTGCCAGCATGAATACCGCGGAAAAATTGCGGTTGGCCGTCCAGCTCGAAAAGCTGGGCGTCGATGTCATCGAAGCCGGCTTCCCGGCGGCTTCCGACGGCGACTTCGACGCTGTATCGCAAATCGCAGCGAAGCTCAAACGGGCCCAGATCGCGGGTCTGGCGCGGGCCACCCGCAGTGATATCGACCGGGCCTGGGAGGCCATCAAGCATGCCGCCCATCCCCGAATCCACACCTTTATCGCCACCTCCGATATCCACCTGGAATACAAGCTGCGCATGAACCGCGAAGAAGTGGTGCAGGCCGCCGTGGCAGCTGTCAAGCACGCGCGCTCCTATACCGACAATGTCGAATTTTCGGCCGAGGATGGTTCACGCAGCGACTGGGATTTTCTCTGCCGGGTGTTCGAGGCGGCCATCGATGCCGGGGCGACGACGGTCAACCTGCCCGATACCGTGGGCTATGCCGTTCCGGACGAATTCGGTAATATGGTCCGCCATATCTATCAGAACACGCCCAATATCGATCGTGCGATTCTCAGTGTCCACTGCCATGACGACCTGGGGCTGGCCACGGCCAACACCCTGACGGCCATCCAGGCCGGTGCCCGCCAGGCCGAGGTGACCATCAACGGCATTGGCGAACGGGCCGGCAATACCTCCATGGAGGAAGTCGTCATGGCGCTGCACACCCGCCATAACCACCTGGGTCTCGAAACCGGGATCAATACCGAGCACATCCATGCCAGCAGCCGCCTCGTCAGCATGATCACCGGGATCATGGTGCAGCCCAACAAAGCCATCGTGGGGGCCAATGCCTTTGCTCACGAGGCCGGCATCCACCAGGACGGCATGCTCAAAAACCCCATGACCTATGAGATCATGCGGCCCGAAACCATCGGCCTGAGCCAGACCCAACTGGTCCTGGGCAAGCATTCCGGACGGCATGCCCTGCGCAATCGCTTGAAAGAGCTGGGCTATGAACTGAGCGAGGAAGAGTTGGACCTGATTTTCGCCAAGTTCAAAACTTTGGCCGACAAGAAAAAGCACATCGTGGACGAAGACCTGGAAGTCATGGTGACCGAAGGCATCCTGCGAACGTCCGACATCTTCAAACTGGATTATCTGCATGTGACCAGCGGCACCACCGTGCTGCCCATGGCCAGTGTGGAGTTGTCGATCAATGGGCGCCCGGCGCGCAACGCCGGCTACGGCAACGGCCCCATCGATGCCGCTTTCAACAGCATCGCCAAGCTCACCGGCACCCAGTCGGAACTGCTGCGTTTTACGGTCAGCGCCTTGAGCGGCGGCACGGATTCCCAAGGCGAAGTGACGGTTCGGCTGCGGGAAAACGGCCTGGTGGCGCTTGGCAAGGGCGCCGACCCGGATATCATCACGGCCAGCGCCCGGGCCTACGTCAATGGACTGAACCGGCTCGAATACCTCAAGGCCAATCCGGTCAAGGACCGCCAGGGGCTTTGATAGCATCCGTCTGAAACCAGGATCGCCATAAAAAAAAGGCTGGGGTACCATGGTACCTCAGCCTTTTTCAGATTGTGCTAAGACTTATTGCCCAAGATACCCTTCCCGCATCGAGGAATCGGCGTCTTTCCCTAAGTTGTAACGGAAATACATCTGCGCAAATTCCTTGTCCGGGATGGTTCCTTTTTCCTGTCCTTTGAACACCAGCGTCAGTCCTTTGCCGGGAACATAGGTGGTCACCGAGGTGGCCCCCGGTGCCATGTCCTGATCCAGCCAGGAGGCGTAGAGGTCGATCTCTTTGCGGTACTTTTCCACCAGTTCGGGCGGATTGGCCTCTTCGATCGCCTCTTTGAAGCCTTCCTGGAGTTTTTTGGCCGTGGCCTTGCTGGTCAGATAATGAAGGTAAAAATGCTTGACCTGCTCGGATTCGATGGCCTCGGTGGCATCCTTGGTCGGATTCTCGAGATAAAAACCTCCCGCGAAAACATCGATGAAAAATTTTTCCTTGAGGGCAACCCCGTTGAGCTGAAGTGTCTTGCCTGCCACCACTTTTTCACCCGGAAAGTTGACATCGGCAATTTCCATGTCGCCGGCCCAGGCCATTCCCCCCCCGAGAACAAGCAAGCCGACCACCACCATCACGGCGAAGAATTTCTGAATCGTCATTTTATCGTCCCTTTCCTTCCGTTAACGTCAACAGCAGTCTATGAATTCTTTCGGTTATCGAAAGCGGCTAATCGAGATCTTCGAGAAGCCGCTTGGCCCAATCGGAAAAATACGTTTCCGGCGACTGCGCCGCCGCCTGCAGCAGCGTCCGTGCTTCGGTTTCATTATCCTTCCCGCCGATATCGATCAGCAATTCCGCCATATAGACCTTGCCTTCATCCGAACCGTCGAGGAAACCGGCCGATTGGAACTCGCGAAAGTAGGCCAGGGCCTTGTCTTCGTCATTCATGGGCCAGGGCAGCACCGTCCAGAAGCGCCCCAGGGAAAGGATCGGGCCGCCCCGGTTGTAGGTTTTATCGATCTTGTAGGCCGCCTCGAAGCTTTCCTGGGTTTTGTTTTTCAGGCCTTCGCTGAGGGCCGTCAGAATGCTCACCCCGTCGGAATAGATACCGACGCTCAGTCCGTAATAATAATGCGCTTCAACCTTCTCGGGTGCCAGCGCGATGGCCTTTTCGGCAAACTGCATACCGGCCTTGCCGTGTTTGGCGCAAAGGTCTTCCCAGTCGCCTTCGGCCTTCTGTTTGACCTTGTTGCCATAGTCACGATGGGCACGGGCGCATTTCCATAGTGTTTCGTAATCACTTCCGGATTCAGCCACGGCCTTTTCGTAGAGGGGAATAGCCGCCAGGTAATTTTCCAGCCCTCCGGCGGCGTACAAGGCGTCGGCCTCCTCCAGCGCGGTACCCGCCAATGCCGCCCCGCAGCCAATCAGCACCAGTCCCAGTATCATCACCCCGCCAATGAAATGCCGCATGACCACCTCCCCGATGTCAGTAAAATCATTAAATGAATGAGAGTTTAATTAGTTAAATCACGTTCAAATGTCAAGCATCTCCTATCCTTGCCGGGAGGACAGACTGAGGTGCCCGAAATTTTGTCAATTCAGGTTTCGGATGGTTTACCTTGCTTTACAGGGAGGGGATTGTGAAGGCATTTTCAAGTAATGCGGTGGACGACAAAATGGGTCGTGTGGCCAAAAATACAAGGTACCGTGAGACCCGTGTGAATCGATTTCAGTTTGCCTCTAAAAGATTTGCCGTTCATCAGGAGCATGGCCTCGTCCGTAATAGCAAATCGACAATTTGATGCTCTTTCTCAGAAATGTTTTTCAAGCTGGTTGAGTTCCCTTTCATAGCACTGCGGGCAGACCCCGTGAGAGGGCATGGCGCCAGAGAGACCACGGACATATTTTTCTACCGAGACCCACTGGCCGGTTTCTTCGCGGACCTTTTTGCAATAACTGCAGATCGGATAAATTTTACTTAAAACGGATTTGCATTCCTGTTTTCCATTTTCACTTCCCTTGGTTTTTCTGAAAGCTGCCGACTCCCGATCCACTGGCAGGACCGACAGCCGGCAAAACCCTGAAAGGGAAACACTATCCGGTTTGCTTCGGCACCCTAATGGGTTAAACTCAGTCCCCCATCTCGGCCATGTAGTCGTCGTACATGGACTCCAGAGCCAGTTTGTGCTTGGCCTCTTCCTGGCAGAGAATTTTAAATACTTTTTTGCTGTCGTCGGTATCGGCCCGGTCCTGCATCTCATTATAGAGGGCCAGGGCTTTTTCCTCGCGCTTGATGGCCAGCATCAGGATGTCCCGGTAATTCATCCCTTTTTTGTACTCGATATCCAGCACGAGATTGCTGCGCTTGATATCTTTGATCCATTTGAATTGATAGTCATCGACCCCCTCGACCACCCCACCGGTCTTGAGAGACTGCAGCAGATCGACATGCTTCTTTTCTTCCTTGGCGAAGTCCTGGAAGATTTGGCGGTTGCCGGACATGGTTTCTTCTTCGCACAGGCTGAGATAAAACTGCTGGGCTTCGACCTCTTTGGAAATGGCAAACTCTAAAATGTCATCAAGCGTTTTGAATTCCATGGATTCTCCTTTCAATTCGTCAGCGGAAAAGGTGCGAGCATCCTAAGTATTCTGATCGCGCGTGCCAGGCCCTGTCATCTGCGTCATCACGATGGCAGCACCAGGCTCCCCACCAGATCGTTTAACTGCGGTATGTCCTGCTGTTGCATGAAATTATGAATGTCGTCAATAATGTCCATGGTGGCCCGGGGATTGACGAAATTGGCCGTTCCGACCTGGACGGCGGACGCACCGGCGATCATGAACTCCAAGGCATCACGCCCGTTCATGATGCCCCCGATGCCGATCACCGGAATCGATACCACCTGGGCCACCTGCCATACCATGCGCACCGCCACCGGTCGAATGGCAGGTCCGGAAAGCCCCCCCGTGATGTTGGCCAGCTTGGGGCGCCGCGCAGCGATATCGATCGCCATGCCGGTAATGGTATTGATCAGCGAAACCGCATCGGCCCCCTCGGCTTCCACCGCCCTGGCAATATCCGTGATATCGGTCACGTTGGGCGACAATTTGAGGATCAGTGGCTTGGTCGTGACAGCGCGAATCTGCCGCGTCAGGGCGGCCGCCGCCGCCGGGTCCACTCCGAAAGCGATGCCGCCGGCCTTGACGTTGGGACAGGAGATATTCACTTCGATAGCCGCGATAGCGGGCTCATCGTCGACGATTTCAGCCAGGGCGACATAATCCGCTTGATCCTGCCCGTAGATGTTTACAATGATGGGAACGCCTAGCTTGCGCAGAAATTTCAGGCGGGTTGCCCGAAATTCGGTGATGCCGATGTTCTCCAAACCGATAGCGTTCAGCATGCCGCAGGGTGTTTCGACAATCCGCGGGGGGGGATTTCCGGCGGCCGGCTGGAGCGACAGCCCTTTGACGATAATCGCCCCCAAGCGGCGGAGATCCACCAATTCACGGAATTCGCCACCATACCCAAATGTGCCGGAAGCGGTCATGACCGGATTTTGCAATGTCATCCCGGCAATATGCGTTGTAAGATCGGGTGACGAAATCCCCATAAAGATCCCCTACGTGTTAATCATTAGCAATGGTTCTATCGACGTCATCCGGTTGACCGGCAGCCGCTGGTAACACAAACCGACGGTGGCTTTTCTTGTATGTTATTTTGCAGGGCACTTCAAGCTTCGTCCTAGCCCTATCCATTGAACCGACCGACCAATACCGAAACAGCTGCCGCTTGGGTAAATACACCGTGGATTGGCCGCGACCGGCGGTCGTTGCCCAATAATCATTTCTCTGTTTACAGCAACCGGCAACCCGGCAACATTTGGGCTTGACTTCCGGGTGGCAACGCCTATATTATTTTGAGAATAATATCATAATTGACACGTACGCCATATTCCACTTGTATTGGAAGGGACGCGGCCCGGGCGGCTGCGACTGACAGTCTGATGATGGAACGTGGATTGACCATTGTCGATGAAAAATGCCGGGCGGCCCCCCGATCAGGGCCGTACCGGCTTTTTTTTGGCAACACACCCTGAAGTAGGGTCAATGGGCCGACATTCGGCAAAGTACGTGTTCACGGATGGGTCTGAACGAATCGAATCGTTTCATCCGGATTACCCCTTCTCATTCACAGACCACCTTCCAGCGTGTTTACATAGGGCGTTTCACCACTAAATCAGGAGGGCGACAAGATGGCTTTCAGCGACAAAATTTTGGAAAAAAGCATCGACCCCACAGTCCACCAGATGCTGGACCGGGCAGAGCAACTCGGCATTGAGACCGTCTGGGACCGCTATGAAAAAATGCTGCCCGAATGCGCCTTCGGGGAACTGGGGGTCTGTTGCCGCAACTGCAACATGGGCCCCTGCCGCATCAGCCCCTTTGAAGACGAGGGGCCCCAGCGGGGAATCTGCGGCGCCACGGCTGACATTATCGTGGCCCGCAATTTGATTCGCATGATCGCCGGCGGCGCTGCTGCCCATTCCGACCACGGCCGCGACCTGGCCCACACGCTGCTGCTGACCGCCGAGGGCAAGAGCGGCGGCTACGCGATTAAGGATGAAGCCAAACTGTCGGCCCTGGCGGCGGAATACGGCATCGCCACCGAAGGCCGCGGCAAGGATGCTATTGCCTTGGAACTGGCCAATGCGGTCTACGCCGAGTTCGGCAAGCAGGAGGGCTTTCTCCAGTTTACCCGCCGGGCGCCGCAAAAACGGGTGGACCAGTGGCAGAAGATGGGTATCGACCCACGCGGCATCGACCGCGAGATCGTGGAGATCATGCACCGCACCCACATCGGCGTGGACAACGATCCGGTCAACCTGATCCTGCAGGGCCTCAAGGCCTCCATCGCTGACGGATGGGGCGGCTCCATGGTTGCCACCGAACTGTCCGACGTCCTCTTTGGCACGCCAGAACCGGTGCGCTCCGAAGCCAACCTGGGAGTGCTGAAGGAAGACCATGTCAACATCGTCGCTCATGGCCACGAGCCGGTTCTCTCGGAGATGATCCTGGCGGCGGCCGGCGATCCGGGATTGGTGGCCAAGGCGGAAGCCACTGGCGCCAAGGGCATCAACGTCGTGGGCATGTGCTGCACGGGCAACGAAATCATCATGCGCCACGGCATTCCCCTGGCCGGGAATTTCATGCAGCAGGAGCTGGCCATCATCACCGGTGCCGTGGACGCCATGATCGTAGACGTGCAATGCATCATGCCGGCTCTCGGCGACCTGTGCGAATGCTTCCACACGAAGTTCATCTCCACCTCTTACAAAGCCAAATTTCCGGGCGCCGTGCATATGCAGTTCAATGAAGAAAACGCCCTGGCCATCGCCAAGGAGATCGTGGGCGCGGCCGTGGAAAACTACGGCCAACGGGTACCTGAGAAAGTCTTCATCCCTAAAGAAAAAACCGCCTGTATGGTAGGGTTCAGCGCCGAAGCCATCATCAAGGCCTTAGGGGGCACACTCGATCCTTTGCTGGACGCCATCAAGTCCGGCGCCATCAAGGGTATCGCCGGGGTGGTGGGCTGCAACAACCCCAAGATCAAACACGACGAAGGGCATGTGGAACTGGTGCGGGAACTGATTAAAAACGATGTGCTGGTGGTCAACACGGGCTGCAACGCCATTGCCACTGCCAAAGTGGGCCTGATGCTGCCCGAAGCCGCCGAAGAAGCCGGCGACGGATTGAAGGGCGTTTGCCAGGCGCTGGGAATACCGCCGGTGCTGCACATGGGCTCCTGCGTCGACATCAGCCGCATCCTGGTGGTCTGCGCCGCCGTGGCCAATGCCTTGGGCGTCGATATCAGCGATCTGCCGGTGGCCGGTGCCGCGCCGGAGTGGATGAGCGAAAAGGCGGTGAGCATCGGGGCCTACGTCGTTTCATCGGGGATTTTCACGGTTCTGGGCACCGTGCCGCCGGTCCTGGGCAGCCCGGTCGTCACCGACGTATTGACCCGGGCCGCCAACGATGTCGTGGGGGCCACCTTTGCCGTGGAGACCGACCCGGTGAAAGGTGCCGGCCTGATGATTGCCCATATCGATAAAAAACGCCAGGCGCTGGGTATTTAAAGATGGATGGTTCCAGGTTCAAAGGTTCAGGGTCAGAGGATTAAGTTCGGAACCCTGCGCGAGATTGGCTGTAAGGTTTTCAATCTTGAACCGGGAACCGACTGACCCATCGTTTAGGTTTTGCTGCCCTCCCTGGCACCCAGGGTGAGGTTTAAAACCATAGAAATGATAAGGAGAAGGCTTATGTCACAGCCCAAGGAAATATTTGTTAAAACGGACCGCTGCATGGGATGCCGCTCCTGTATTAACGCCTGTGCAGTGGAGCACTCCGCCAGTAAATCCCTTTTCGGCGCCATCGCTGAAAATCCGCGTCCCAAAAGTCGCCTCTATGTAGAATGGGTCCCCCCGGACAATAAGGTGCCCCTGGTCTGCCGGCACTGCGAGGATGCCCCTTGCATGTATGCCTGTATCAGCGGCGCCATCCGTCGGGATGCCGATGGCGTCGTCCGCACCAACACGGACAAGTGCATCGGCTGCTGGACCTGTGTAATGGTCTGTCCCTACGGGGTCATCGGCCGCCATCTGGAGGAGCACAAGGCGGTGCGCTGTGACCGCTGCCCAGACCGTGATGTCCCGGCATGCGTGAGTGCCTGCCCCACCGGCGCACTGGTTTACCAAACCGTCCCGGCCTATTCCGGGGCCGTCCGTCAACACGCCTCCCGGGAGCTCCTCAAAGCGGAAGGAGGTTGATGTGAACCAACAGCAGAGCCAATACCTCATCGTGGGCGGCAGCGCGGCCGGTATGGCCGCGGCCCACGCCATCCGGGAACAAGATCCCCGGGGAACGATCACCGTGTTGTCCGGAGAACCGGATGCCCCCTACTTCCGGCCTTTGATTCCCTTTCTGGTGGCGGGTAAAAAGACGCCCGCCGAGATGGCCATGACCGGCTGCGGCCCCTACACCGGCGCAAACATCGTCGTTCAGACCGGGGCACGGGTGGCCTCGGTCGATCCCCTTGCCCACTGTGTTTCTCTGGAAGACGGCACACATCACGGCTATGAAAAAGTTTTGTTCACCACGGGCAGCCGGCCCTATGTGCCGCCGGATATCGAAGGCACCGACGCCGAAGGGGTCTTTGCCCTCAGGACCCTGGCCGATGCGCGCCGCATGGCAGCGCGGCTCCACCAGACCGAACACGCCGTCATGCTCGGCGGTGGCCTGCTGAACCTCAAGGCCGCCTTTGCCCTGCTGGAGCAGGGGGTGAAAGTGACCCTGGTGATCTATTCTCCCGAGGTGCTCAGCCAGCTCATGGAGCCCGGGGACGCCACCCTGATCCGCAAGGCTTTGGACAAGGCCGGCCTGGCCATCATGACGGGAGTGGCGGCCACCGGGATCATGGCCGATGCCTCAGGGGTAACCGGGGCGGCCCTGGACAACGGCAGCACGCTGGCCTGCCAGATGGTCTGCATCGGCAAAGGGGTGCGTCCCAACGTGGAGTTCCTGACGGGCAGTGGCGTGGCGGTGGACGGGGGCATCGTGGCCGACCGCTATACTGGCGCCAGCCTGCCGGACACCTACACGGCTGGCGATGTAGCCGTGACGCACGAACCGATATCGGGCACCCCCATCATGACGGCCCTGTGGACCAACGCCGTGGAAATGGGCCGCTGCGCCGGCCTGAACATGGCGGGGGTCAAGACGGTCTATACCGGCACCTTCGGCATCCTGAACGCCACCCAGGTGGCCGACGAGCCCTTTGTCGCCATGGGCGTGGTGCACACCACGGGCAAAGACTGTGAGGTTCACCAGAAAACGACGGCCAGCACTTTCCGCAAACTGGTCTTCGATGCAACCGGAACGCGGCTGATAGGAGCGGTTTTGATCGGCGACATCACCAACGCCGGGCTCTACCGTTATGTGATCCGCGAGAAGATGGACGTGGCCCGGTTCAAGCGCCCGATCATCGACCACACCTTGCACTATGGCCATTTCATGCGCTAACCCCCCGAGGCGATGCCCCTTCTGAAGGAGTGGGGCATCGCCTTTTCCGACGGTCGATCGTTCGTATGAAAAATGCGCCGCCAATAAAATGAAAATGTTCGCATCGTCTATATCGACGATCGCCTCGAGGCCGTCCGCCAGCTGGTGCAGACCGCCATGCGCTCGGGCCTATGGGCTGAACAACACCCCGGCGAAGCCGCCGACATCGCCTCCCGCTACTGGAACCAGCCGCCGGACCTGATTCGCTATGCACTTACCACCCCCAAAGCCCGCATCGACTACCAGCGCTCCGTCCCGCAATCCTCCGAAATCCAGTTGCTGGCCGATCTCATGGTCCAGTATAAATTGATCGACCGCAACGACACCACCGGCATAGTGGAAGATCGGTTTGCACGGGAAGCTGACCTTGAGAATATTTCTGATGCCGGGAGTATTCTCAAGTGACTTTGAAAGTTTCGTAAACTGTAAAAGTCCAGTATTGCGCGCCTCCAGCTGCCGCGATTGCGGTATTCCTCATTATTGCGACGTACAATCGGCACCTCTCTTTCTTCGGACTTTGCACGACGCACTCTAAACATTAGACAATGCCGCCCAGACATCGTCTTTTTAGGAGTTCATCAACCTTTAGCCAAAAAATAAAACTTTCGATGGCCTTGCCAATAAATGTTTTTCGTCATTATGGTGCTGCACCATAATGACGCTAATAATCACGTAAAGCTGTATGAAGAGAGGAAATTTAAATCTACCATGAATGGTTTTTATCACCCAAGAATATGATTTAACGCGGGTATTGACGAGTAGAGAGGCGAATGTTTAAATATCCTTATAAATGCTTCAATTTTACATTTTCCGTTAAAATGATGCTTTCCGCATAATATTATCGTTATGGCATGAATTAATAGCATATGTTAACAGCGATAAAAGAGGTGCCAGTTCATATCAGTCTTGTTATGTTTGCAAAAATCAACAAATGCAAGAATTGCTGATTTTTACGCGGGCCATATTCTCTCAAAGCGTTTTATGAATAGCGGCGGTAAACTTATTACGGCAAATTTATAAGCGGTAAAACACCCTCTTGTAGGTTCGAATCCCGGATAGGATCAAAGAAAGAAATGAGTATGAATGGTTATGACCATCTGGCTTCGGCCATTTTAAAAACGGCTTTGGATTCTGGCGCGGATCTGGCCGGATTTGTGGCCGTTTCGTCTATGAAGCAGGCCCCTACCCATAAACTGCTCACCCGACTACCCATCTATGAGGTCATTGACTTTTCGGAATCGGACAAGGCCGTCGCCCCGGAGGAGGTGCCGATCGCCAAGTGCGGGATTGAACTGCCCACCTGGGCGGAAACCCTCCTGATTATCGCCCTCTATCATCCGGAAGACAAACCGGCTCTCGATTACTTTCGGTCCTCTTCGAGCGGAGGATCTGAGGGCAACCTCCAGTTAATCAGAATCAACAATAAGGTAATCAAATGGCTTGAAGAGAATACGTCAATAAAAAGCAGGCAGATCCCTTACGGCATCGACAAGGGTGGCATCGGTCTCAAAGATGCCGCAGTTCTTGCCGGTTTGGGGGTCATTGGCAAAAACAACTTGCTGATCACCCCCCAATATGGCCCGAGGGTGCGGTTACGGGCCTTGGCCTTACAGGTAAAGCTTTCCGAGACCGGCCCCCTTGATTTCGATCCATGCTTGACTTGCGATATGCCCTGCCGCCAAATTTGCCCTCAAAAGGCGCTTGATAATAAAATCTTCGACCCGATGAATTACGGCATGGTGGAATTACCCGCCAGGGAAGGCGTATACGATCGTGATGCCTGCGCCCTGGAATCTGATAAGCGCATCTATCCGGATGAGTCCATCCCACAAAAAGGGGAAGTCGAATCCGGCGATCTTATATCCGTTTCCTGCCGAGCCTGTGAATTTGCCTGTCCGGTGGGCGCATGAGGAAACAGGCAGACGAAATCTTTGACAAGGGCATTTTTTTGGAAATGGCGGCGGAGTTCGACAAGGCCAAAGCCATTTATGAGGACATCTTTGGTCATGTCACCGACGAAAGGGTCCTGGAAAAAGTTCGATGCCGGATGGAAGACATCGACGACCTTATCGCGGAGAAGGCTATTTACCAGCGCATTGACGAAAACGCGAAACGGGTACTTTCGGAAATCGGTATAAATGTCATTGAAAACCAACCTCTGATGGATCTTCTTATGGAAGCGGATGCCGTGGATTTGGACAATGAAACGGCCCTTTTCATTCCGTTGAAGCGCGATTATATCAATCACTGCCTGGAGCAAGTGCCCCGTGAAATGCCCGGGGACCCGGGAATGAACACATTTGGCACCGGGGCGACATCACCCTTTCTAAAGCGGACTGGCGACGAGGAACTGCGTCCGGCTAACCGCGAAGAGTACAAAAATATCATCCGCACGGTGGGCGAACAACAAGATATTGTGGGCATTTTCAGCCTGCCGGTGGCCTGCGACAAGAGCATTTCCCTCTTCGAGATTGCCCAACTGATGGAGAAAAGCTATCAAGGACTCAAGATGATCACCACCAGTGCGATGAGCGATGACGAAGTGACATTTCTGAAAGACAAGGAGCACTGGGTCGACGGTACCAGTCTGATTACTTCCTTAACGCCAATGAACAATATGGTTGAACCTTTTTTGCGGAGTGCCCGCACAGGAAACAACCTTTTATTGATCGACCAGAGCATTGCCGGCATCTCCGGCCCCGGAAGCCCGGAGGCTTTCCTGACGCAGAACCACGCCCAAGTGATTTTCATGATGGTTATCGCCCAGACCGTCAACCCGGGCATATCGTGCATACACTGTGGCATCCCCAGTGTTATCGGGGCGGGCGGCAATCTTTCTTACAGTTCTCCCCACCAAACCTTCATTAACGCGGCCTTGGCACGGGTCAATACCTGGATTACCGGTTTCCCTTCCGCCCAGACCGGCGGCAGTACCAGTCTGCCCGATGTGACGCCACAGGCGCTGACGGATTCAGAATTGAGCCGCAACACGCTGCGCAAATATGGGGTCCATATCCTGCGGCATGCCATGGGTGCGCTAGGCAGCCTGAACTTTTTTAGTCTGGAGAAATTTATGGAAGACTGCGCGCGGGAGAGGCGTTCCAGGATTATTTTTGAATCGATTCCAAAGGATATCGGCATGATCCCGATGTATTTTCCCGGTGACGACCAGGCGCTTGCCGGCATCCGGGAAATTGCCGAAAAGGGCAACCCTAAGAACGCCGATCACACGTTGAAGAAAGTGGATTCGTTCCGCCTGTGGGAGGAGCGCATCATCCAAGCTGCTAAAAAGAAATGCTATTACCCGCAGCTCAACGATATCGTTATCGACAAAATCAAAGCAACCGTATAGAGCGGATATGGCCATACTCCAATGTACCAAAAAACTTCTAACCGAACTAAAAACCAAACCCGAAGATATTCTGCGCGATTTTACCGAACTGAGTTGCTGGCATGCCAACCTGTTGCGAATCGATCGAAGGAAATGCGTGCTCTTTACCCATGACAGGACATTGTATTCGTTCCTTGTCCCCGGTCTCACCAAACCTCATTTTCAAAACTTTGGTGAGGTTTTCGGCCAGAATCTGTTCAAAAACCTGTTGGCCGAAGCATTTCCGCAAAGCCAGATCGAACTGTTTTTAAATGATATCCGGGAAATTCATATCACGAAAACCAATAGCCGGAGTGTCCTGGGGTCTATGAATGACCTCTCCTTCCAACTCAAATATCGCATTTATGCTGAGGGCGGTCTGTCAAATCTTAGTCTCATGAAATTGAATCATGGGTTGAATCGTATCCCCATGGGCGCGATCGAGGAAGTCTACGGCATCGATGCCCTAAAGCGTCTCTTGAAAAATCACTCCCCAAAATAACCCGCAAGAAAGGCGATCCCCCCCATTAGAAACAATTTTCAGGTATTGGCGCCGGATAAAAAAACTGCTTTCGCCCCCCCAGTCTCCGATCCTGCCTCATGCGCCGCAACGCATCCAGGGTCTTGACGATTCAAAGCCAGGCACTATTGTCACATTTATGGTTCGAAATCCTTAGCGCTTGGTGCGGGCTAAAATCATCACGAAATGCCCCTGTCCATCAATTCAACTGAATAGTGTATCGCGATATGAAGATGTTTAAATTAATCCCGGCTCTCATCCTGATCGGCATCGTCGTCACCGGCTGCTCCACCGACAAGAGCTGGCGCACCGCCAGCCGCGAATCGGCCGGCATCGCCCCCGACCCTGCCGCGACCCATGAAGCGGTGCTGCATGTTTACGGTGCCGATGCCTGGGGATGGCGGGGATGGTTTGCCGTCCACACCTGGATCGCCGCCAAACGAACCGGTGAAAACGCTTACACGGTTTACGACGTGGTGGGCTGGCGCAGCCGCTATGGTCAGCCCGTGGTGCGAATCGTCCAGGATATCCCCGACCGCTACTGGTACGGCGCCAAACCGGAGGTTCTTCAGAAACTCAGGGGACCGGGGGTGGATGAGGTGATCGATGCCGTCGACCGGGCAGCGCGCGCCTATCCCTGGAAAACGACCTACAAACTCTTTCCGGGGCCCAACAGCAATACGTTTACGGCCTGGATCGCCAAACAGGTCCCGGAACTTGAGTTGGACCTCCCCTTCTCGGCCATTGGCAGCGGTTACGTGAATTAGCGGATTTAGATCAGAGGGGCTGCCACGGAGGTCGGCCGCTTCTTCAGCCGTCCTTTTTCAGGGCGACATCGATCTGGAGCGGTCCTTTATCAGTTTCACAGGGGATCGAAATGATCGGTGTGGCGTCGGGATAGGGCACATTCTCGCGGCCAATCACGACCTGGGGCACCGAGATGGCACTTGACCCGCCGGGGAAGTCGGTCTTGGCATTGCCGGCAATCATGTTGGCAATCTCGCCCACGGCATCGATGCAGTCCGCATCGAGTTGCGAGATGGGATCGCCTAGCATTTCCGACGCCAGACTGGTTGCCAGCGGTTCGGGCATGCTCACGACCACCCGCCCGTGCACGTCGCCGGAAACATCGATCACGCCGCAGACATCGTGATGCGGCCGGGCCGTGGTATTCAAGGCCGGTTTCCCGATGGTAACCGTCAGGGTCATCATGGTCTGAAACAGGCGGATCACCGCATCCACAAAGGGGTTGACATAAGCGGCCTTCATTTAGCCCCCTTCCGCAGGTCGTCGCCAGGAACCGTCTCCAGTGACGGTTGACTGACCGGATTAAGCAGGGCTTGGCGCTGACTTTCGGTAATGGTTTCGAACTTGATCCCAATGCCGGGGACAACCATGGCCTCGCCCCATTTGCGCTTGTGCCGGACAATACCGCTGATGGGGCTTTTATCGTAAAGATCGACAATGCGCAGCCATACCCGCCCCCCTAGCTGGAAACGGGCCGACGTAAAAAGAAAGCACCCGTTGCTTGAAACATCCATGGTGACGGTGCGGATCAGGGTCCGGGGGTCGAATTCGCGCGTCGTGGACAGCAGGACATTATAGTGAAGCGGTTTGCGTTCCTCCGAACGGAGTTTGCGCGCCGGACTGCCCCAGCAGGCCTCGCGGATCAGGTCTTCCAGCAAACCGGACCGTTCATGGTGCCCGTATAACAAGGCCCGGATGGCGCCGCTGCGGCGGTCCAAATTGACCTGAATGACCGGAAAGCGCCCCATGATGCTGTATACAAGAGCTTTATGGTCGCTCAGGGCCTTGATTTTGGTGGGGATGTCGATGACCACCCCATTGTAGGCGAAATGGGTCACGGCACCGTAAAACGTGTCAATGGACGCCACCGTATCCACGGTAGCACCCATGTTGCGAATCGCCGCTTCATACAAGGTGCACGCATCGCCGGGTCGGGCCACGAGCAAAATCCGGGGCGGCAATCGCTTTTCCGCACCAGCGACAGACGCTGCCGAGGCCGTCAGCGTTTCACCGGATGACGGAGACGCTGCGGTGCTAAGGGCATGCACATCAACCACCGTATCACCTTCACTTCGGGTTGCCCGGCAGATCCCATGCCGGGAGGAATTTACGACCGGACCGCAGCACAACAGCGGTGACCCGGTGCTGACAGATGTTATCGGCCGTTGGATTGAAAATCTTGAACGCGATCGCCAAAAACGAATGCCGCCCCTGGCATTTTTTATCGCGAGCGTGTAACGTTTTCCCGCAATGTTGCTCTTATGTTCCAGTATCTAACGAAACCCATTCCTGTCACAGAAAGGTTATATCCAATGGACGCATCAATCACCGAAATCACCGATCAAAACTTTGAAGAAACTGTCGTTCAATCCTCGCGCCCGGTCCTGGTGGATTTCTGGGCCCCCTGGTGCGGCCCCTGCAAAGCCATCGGCCCCACCATCGACGCCCTGGCGGCGGCCTATGACGGTCAAATGACCTTCGGCAAATGCAACGTGGACGACAACCCCGAGATTCCCGGCCAATTCGGTATCCGGTCGGTCCCCACTGTGATGGTGTTTCAGGATGGAAAGGTTTTCGAGCAGATGACGGGTCTGGTCAATCGCGCCAAACTGGAAGGTGCCATTAAAAATGCCCTGAACGGCGGCGCATCCACCTCGCCCTTTTTGGTACAGTGAGGGCCAGGGCCTGATGACAACACCTGCCGATAAAGAAAATGAGGATGGCGGGGCGGCGAGCGAAACGGCGGAAGGCGAAAACGTCCGCTACCTCTGCATGAAATACAATCGCTACCAGGAGGGCGATCAGTTGGCCTGCCAGGATCCGGGGCTATACTGCAAGTTTCGCCCGGCCTGCCTTATCCATTTCAAGGAAAAAGACGCCCGCCAGGAGCAGCGCCGGGCCGATGCCGCCGGCAGATAGTCCCCGTCGTGGCGGATGTCACCCGCGGGCCGTGTTATAGAGCTCGCGGGCCTGATAGGAGCTGCGCACCAGCGGCCCGCTGGCCACCTCCTGAAACCCCATTTGCAGGGCTTCATCGCGCCATTGATCGAACTCTTCCGGGGGGACATACCGTTTGACCGGCAGATGATCGGGAGAAGGCTGCAGATATTGTCCGAGCGTCACCATCCGGCAGTCCACCGCCCGCAGGTCGGCCAGGGTCTGCCGCACCCCTTCCCGGGTCTCCCCCAGCCCCAGCATCAAACCGGATTTGGTCATCATGTGCGGTGCCAGATCGCGCACCGTCTGCAGCAGGGCCAGCGAGCGCTGGTAATCCGCTTCCGGCCGAACCGTTGGATAGAGCGACGGGATCGTTTCCAGGTTGTGGTTCAGGACATCCGGCGCGGCGGTCACCACAGTCTCGATCGCCTCCCGCCGTCCCTGCAAATCGGGGATCAGCACCTCCACCCGCACCCCCGGGATTTCATCCCGCAGGGCCCGGATCGTGGCCACAAACAGACCGGCCCCGCCGTCCGGCAGATCATCACGCGTGACCGACGTCACCACCACATAAACCAACGCCATGTCGCGGGCCATCCGGGCCACCTTAACCGGTTCCTCCGGATCCGGCGGCCCCGCCGGACCGTGGTCCACGGCACAGAAACCGCAATTGCGTGTGCAGCGCGACCCCAGGATAAGAAAAGTTGCGGTCTGGCGGGAAAAGCACTCCCACTGGTTGGGGCATTTGGCTTCCTGGCAGACGGTATGCAGACCCTGTGCGCCCAGTGCCTGGCATATCGTGCCGTACATCGGACCGGACGGCAGCCGCCGTTTCAGCCAGGGGGGTTTGCGAATGGATGCCTTGTGCGATGATGACCGGCTCATGCAAGCTTCCTCGAAACTGGGGGTTTCACGGACAGCAGGCAGTTCAACGTTTCAAGCGTGATCGGCGCCAGGGTGACATCAAAAACCCGGGCCGCCGTTTGCCAAACGGTTTGCCGCAATTCGTCCATGGGAATTTCCCGGTCCAGCACCTGTCCCAGCGACGTCATACGAACACCGGCCAGGCCGCAGGGGTTGATCCATTGGAAGGGCGTCAGGTCGTTGCTGACATTCAACGCAAACCCGTGAAACGCCATACCGTGCCGCAGGCAAAGGCCGATGCTGCCGACCTTGGCGCCATCCACCCAAATCCCCCGGTTGCGATCGTCACGATCGGCAGCGACCCCCCAGGCCTGCGCCACGGAGAGCATCAGATCTTCGAGGGCCCCCACATAATCCCCGACGCCCATGCGCGCCCGCTGCAGGTCGATCACCGGATAGCCCACGATCTGCCCCGGACCATGGTAGGTGATGTTTCCGCCCCGTTCAGACGGCATGAGGCCGACGCCGGCCAACGCCAGATGGGCATCGGAAACCATCAGATTCTCCCGGCCGCCATTGCGCCCCAGGGTGAATACGGCGGGGTGTTCGAGCAGGAACATGAGGTCTTCCGGCAGGCGGCCGTCTGTCTTGGCCGCCACACACCGTTCCTGCAGGACCTGGGCTTGACCATAATCCGTGAGGGGAAGATCGATTGCCAGCCATTTACGTTTCATCGCGCGCCTGTCTTCTGAATGCCGCCAGTGTCAAAAATCGATATCCCCCATGACAGGCTATGGTCCGCCCGCTTTTCGATCATCCTCTTTGTCCGGCCCGAAGCAACGCTTTTGACAGGGTATGGATGAATGGGTATTTTTTAGCATCAACCATCAACCGCGGATACCCGCTACCCAAAGGAGGCCTTTTTATGTTCCAGAAGATACTCCTTGCCGTCGACGGCTCGTCTCACAGTGATCTGGCCGTGGACTACGCCGGCAAACTGGCAGCAGCGTTCGATGCCACCTTGCTGATCGTCCATGCCTATGCGCAGACCTCGGATCTGCTGGGGTATGACGATATCGAAAAGCGCGTGGCCGCGCGCAAAGCCACCGGCCAAGATGTCATCGACAGGGCCCGCAAACACTTGGCGGACAGCAGTGCAACGATCACCGAAGATCTGCTGGAGGGGCCCGAAGCCGAGGCCATTATCGCCGCCGCAACCGCCCAGAAAGTCGACCTGGTCGTTATGGGAACGCGCGGTCTGGGCGCCATTAAGGGCATGCTGTTCGGCAGTGTCAGCCACAAAGTGGCCCGGCACGTTCACTGTCCGGTCATGCTGATCCGCTGATTGCCAGTCGGCGGCACCACCGGAACCATCCCTACAAACCGGCATCAGTTCTTGACGAGATCCCCCATGCGGCGGGCAATGCTTTCGTAGGCCTGGGTGACCGGTGAATCCGGATAGCTCTCCTGGTAGGACTTGCCATTGTCACCGCAGGTCACCACGTTGGGATCGAAGGGGACCCGCCCCAGAAATGTCACGGATGTCTCCTGAGCGGTCCGCTCGCCGCCCCCGGAGCCGAAAAGGTCCACCTCTTTGCCGCAGTGCGGGCAGACATAGCCGCTCATGTTTTCCACCAGACCGAAAATCTCCATCTTGACCGTATGGCAGAAGCTGATGGATTTGCGGACATCCGCCAGCGAAATTTCCTGGGGCGTGGTCACAATAACGGCCTTGGCATCCGGAATGGTCTGCGCCACCGTCAGGGGCTCGTCGCCGGTGCCCGGGGGCGCGTCGATCAGAAGGAAATCAAGCTCGCCCCACTCGACGTCGGCGACAAATTGGCGGATGGCGGAATATTTTATGGGCCCCCGCCAGATGATGGCGTCGTCTTTGCTGGCGGTCAGGGACTCGATGGAAACCACCTTCAGGTTGTCGCTGAAGCGCATGGGTTCGAGTTTGTGGTTCTGGCTCAATCCCATCATGCCCATCAGCCCCAGTACACGGGGCACGTCCGGACCATGGAGATCGACATCCATCAGCCCTACCCGGTAGCCAAGACGGGCCAGCGCAATCGAGAGGTTGACCGATGTACTGGTTTTACCCACGCCCCCTTTGCCGCTCATGACGACCAGCTTGTTTTTTATCCGGCTCAAGGAATCCTTTACCGCGGCATCCTGTTCTTCTTGACCGGATCGTTTTTTGCTGGCATCGCCCGGCGAACTCATAATTTCAACCATGTTACGTTGTCTCCTGTTACACACGTTATATCTTAACTGCGCAACCGTGCGCGCAGCGCCTTGGCATTCATTTTTCCCCTGTCGTTTCCGCGGCGGTTTTCCAGGGAAACACCCCGCGGACGTGAAACCCAAGGGGGGAATTCAATTCAATGTCAACCGCATATTTCCTTCGCCTGTGGCCTACTCTGTTTTTTGGGCCTTGGGGGGGCTGCTGCCGCGACTGCCCCGGGCCATTTTATGCCCCTGGCTGACGCGGAACAGTTTGCGGCTGTTGCAGTGGGGGCAATGACTCGGCCGACCCGTTCCCAGCAGTTCACTCCATCGCCGCTGGCAGGCATCGCATTCAAAAATACGCTCCTTCGATGTCATGGTGTAATTCCCGCCCTCGATATTGATGGCTTTACCGTTGATCAGCGCGTCGGCCACACAGCTGCGGGCTTTCTGCAGAATCCGTCCGAAGGTCGCCCGCGAAACCCCCATCTGTTTACCACCGTCCTCATGGGATAGATCGAGCAGGTCCGACAACCGCAGCGCTTCACATTCATCCACCGTAAGGCGCACTTCTTCGAGATCCATCATGGGAATGCCACGTGGCTTGAAATAGCTGATATCCGGGTTGAAAGCGACGATACGATCTTTTTGAGGGCGCATAATAGGGTCTCCATATTGGGATTATTCTCAAAATTAAATATACGGTAAACGACGGACATGTCAAGCCGGTTCAACGAAACAATATGTCCTTGCAAAAATACACACTCCCCTATTGATATCAAGGGATAAATGGCGCAGCGGCGGGCGGATGGGTCATTATCCACCGCGCCGCCTCACGCGCTCCGTCCCGGCGGCACAAAGGCCGTGCCAGGGTTCGGGCCCTGGCGCGCATTCCGGGCGAGGTCAGCATCTTGCGCAACGCCCTTGCCAGGGTTTGGACATTCAAACGGTTTATGGGCAGCGGCGGCGGACCGATGCCCAACGCAACAATCCGCTGGCCCCAGTAATATTGGTCGAGCAGATGGGGGATGATCACCTGGGGAACGCCGGCCCGGGCCGCCGCCATGACCGTTCCGGCGCCGCCGTGGTGAACCACGCCCGCCACCCGGGAAAACAGGCACTCGTGCGGCAAGTCCCCCGCCACACAGAGGCAGTTGCCATCGCTTTCGAAAGACCATCCGGCCCAGCCGCTCTGAATGATGGCCCGCACACCGGCCAATCCGACAGCCTGGCGCAGTCTGGAAACGGTTTGACGCGGCGTCGGATCCCCCATGCTGCCAAAGCCGATATAAATTGGAAGAGGACCTTTATCCAGAAAGGCTTCGATTGCTGCCGGCAGCGGGTCTTTCCGTGGCGCATGCCAATAGCCGGTCTGACGGCAGTCGGAAGGCGCTTCGGGCGGCAGCGGCGCCAGTTCCTTGTCCGCGGCGACAATCAAATTGGCCGTCAAATGCGGCATCACATGGTCCAAGACCGGCAGCCCGAGACCACGGCGGTATCCGTTCAAAATAAACCGGTACCCTAAATCAAGCAGGCTGTCCGCCAGGCGCCAGAGGACACGATTGCATAGCGGCGGAAGGTTTTGCCATGGCACCGTCACGGGCGCGTGGTCGCGGGAAGGCAGCAGTGCCGGGATGCTGAAGGCATAGCGGTACGGCACCCCGCATGCTTCGGCTACCGAGGGCACCGCCAGCGCCAGGCCGGAGCCGATTACCATGTCCGCCGATTTTACGGCCTCCGGCAACCGACGGAACTGGATTGCCAGCTCTTGCCGGAGCGCGCGCCTCATCGGTGCCATGGCGGCCAGGGGGCGCCCGACAAAGCGGTCCGCCTTGTCATCCATCAACTGCCGGACGTTCCCACCCAGGGGAGAAAACGAAATCCCGGCGGCCCTAAACAAAGGCCGGCTGTCCGGGGGGGCACAGACCCGGACATGCGCGCCCCGCTCACGCAGCGCCAGGCCGAGCGCCAGAAGCGGGCGGACATCCCCCATGGAACCGTATGAGACCAGCAGGATTTCCATCGGGCCGCCTATAAACGAAAAGACACCATCACGCCTTGGCCGCCCGGTTGTTGATCAGGGTCAACTGGTCGTTCAAGGTCCAGTAGTCATAAATGATGCCGATCAACCCCAGCCCCCCTGTAAAAAAATAGAGAATGCCGCTCAGCCATTTCCCCATGTAGAACCGGTGGACCCCCAGGATGCCCAGGAAGGTCAGCAAGGTCCAGGCCACGTTATAATTCAACGGTCCGGCGGCAAAGCGCATTTCGGCATGCTCGTCCATACCGGGAATCAGAAAAAGGTCGACGATCCAGCCGACGAACAACAACCCCAGGGTAAAAAAATAAATCGTGCCGCTGATGGGCTTGCCGTAATAAAATCGGTGGGCCCCCATGAAGCCGAATATCCACAAAATATAACCGATCGTTTTACTGTGCGTATTTTCCCTTGACGTCATATAAACTCCTTTCAGGATACTGACATATCAGCGCCTCGGTCGATGGTGTCCAGTTCTTCCCAGCGGCCATAGGCTTGGGCCAATTCGGTTTCCACTTCCGCAAGACGGGATCGGGCCACGGCAATCGCATCCCTTTCGGACTGGTAAAAGGCCGGATCGGCCATGGTTTCAAAAAGTGCCGCCTGTTCATGCTCCAGGCGTTCGATCGTCCCCGGCAGGTGCTCCAATTCACGGACTTCATGATAAGACAGTTTCCGCGGTCGCGGTTTGACGCGCGGGGGCGATTTCCCCGGACGATCAGGCTTCTTCTCTGGTTTGCGAGGAGTGTTGGCCGAGCGCTGGCGCTGCCAGTCTTCGTAACCGCCGACGTATTCGGCGATGCGCCCCTCCCCTTCGAATACCAGCGTGCTGGTGACCACATTGTCGAGAAAGGCCCGATCGTGGCTGACCAGCAGGATGGTTCCCTTAAAACCCACCAGCAAATCCTCCAGCAGTTCGAGGGTTTCCAGGTCAAGGTCGTTGGTGGGTTCGTCCAGCACCAGCAAATTGGCCGGCTTGGCAAAAAGCTTGGCCAGCAGGAGGCGATTGCGTTCACCACCGGACAGGACCCGCACCGGAGATCGCGCCCGATCGGGCTCAAAAAGAAAATCCTTGAGATACCCGATGATATGACGCGGGCGGCCATCGATGATGACCTTGTCGCTGCCATCGGCGATATTGTCCTGAAGCGATCGATTTTCATCGAGCTGGGTTCGCATCTGGTCGAAATAGGCCGGCTCCAGGCGGGTGCCGTGCCGCACCCGGCCACTCCCCGGGTCCAGCTGCCCCAGAAGCACTTTTAAAAGCGTCGATTTGCCGCAGCCGTTGGGCCCGATCACGCCGATTTTATCCCCACGCGTAATTACGGTCTGGAAATCGGTAAACACAACCTTCTGGGCGTAGGCATAGCTCAGACCCTCGGCATCGATCACCAGTTTGCCGCTTCGCTCAGCCTCCTGGGCCAGCAGGCGGACATTGCCAACCTGCTCCAGGCGCGCCCGGCGTTCGGCGCGCAGGGCTTTGAGCGCGCGCACGCGCCCCTCGTTCCGACGCCGGCGGGCTTTGACGCCTTTGCGAATCCAGCTTTCTTCCTCGGCCAGTTTCTTGTCCTGGCGGTGGTTGTTAAGGGCTTCGACCTCAAGGGCGGCCTCCTTGCGCTGAAGATAGGTGGCATAGTCACACCGCCAGGATATCAGTCGGCCCCGATCCAACTCCACGATGCGCGTGGCAAGCTGCTGCAGGAAAACACGGTCATGCGATACGAAAAGCAAACTGCCCCGCCAAGCCCGGATCATGGTTTCGAGGTGCTGGATGTTATCCATGTCGAGGTGGTTGGTGGGTTCATCCAGCAACAGCAGATCCGGTTTGGCCGCAAGCGCCCTGGCCAGCAGCACCCGGCGCTGCAGCCCCACGGAGAGCTCGGTGAAGGCGTCGCCGGCCGGCAGGTCCATCTGCGACACGAGCGTGTTGACCTCCCGCTCCGCATCCCAGCCGTCGGTGGCGTCCAGGGCCTGATGAACGGCATCCAGGCGCTGGGCGACGTCCGGTTCCGGGCGGCGTCCCAGGCGATCGCTCAGGAGATGGTACTCGGATAGCAGGGCACCCCGGTCCCCCAGCCCCCCAGCCACGACCTCGATAACACTGCCGTTCAAGCGGGACGGAATCCCTTGCGGAAGCCGGGCCACACGAACACCCGGAGGGGATTCCACCGAACCGCTGTCCGGGACCAGCTCGCCGCTGACGATTTTGAGAAGCGTTGTCTTCCCGGCGCCGTTACGCCCCAGGATGCCGATCCGTTCGGCCGGTTCGATCTGCAGGGACAGATCCGCCAGCAGCGGTCTTCCGCCGAAACCGTAATCAATATGGTGAAGTGTTCGTATGGCCACAATACCCCTTTAGCCGTGTCTTCGGCAGGCACCTGAAATGCCTTCCGTGTGAAATCAAAGCAATGATGGATACCCGAAGGCACCACGACTGTCAAACGAACGGCAGGCGGTCACGACAAGCGCCGTTCGGCCCGACGGCGCCGCAGCAGGAGGCCGTAGCCGAACCCGTTCAGCAGCAGGACACCCATCCCGAGTCCTATCTGCAGTGACCGCGTGAGGCCGGAAGGATAGACAATCGGCAGCAGCAGGGAACCGATGAAACCGTCGGCATGCCCGGCCATTCCGGCCCCGCGGCGCAAATCATTTTCCAGTTCGGTGAGAGGGCATATGCCGCCCAAGAGCGCGATCAGGGCGGCCCAAACGGCAGCCGGGATGTGGATCCACACCAGACGGGGCCAGCGCAAGGCCAGAAAACTGCCCGCAACGGCAAATAGAATAAACCCTAAATGCAGGACCAGCAGCGCATCGGCCAGGATTCGATCAACCATCGGACGGCCCCCGCCGGACGTGTCCGAAGACCTGCAACTCGGCCGAACTCACGACACGGGTTCCCGCCGCTGCCTGCCATGCCAGGTGGTGCATGGCACGAGCCACGACACCGGCCTCAATGGCGCGGTAGGGCTTCAGGGGGCCCTGCATCAGGAAAGCCAGTTTCGGCAGAAGCCACATGCCCGCCCCCTCCAGCAGCCGTTTGGTTTCGCGCCGACCGACCAGCAGCGAGGGACGCACCAGCACCAGATGCCGGAATGCCAGACGTTCCAGGTCGCGTTCCAGTTCGCCCTTGGTCCGCAGGTAAAAGTTGCCTGAACCAGGGTCTGCCCCCAGGGCGGAAATGGCCACCATTGTTACCGCGCCCCCCGCCCGGGCGGCCCGGGCGGTCATCATGGGGTAGTCGTAATCGACCTGGCGAAACCGCCCTTGGCTGCCGGCCTGCCGGATGGTCGTCCCCAGACAACAGTAGACATCGTCTACCCGGAAGGCTGTGTGCTCAGGTGGCAGATCGTCAAAATCCACCATGTGGGAATGAAGGCGATCCTCCCGGACCGACAGCGGGCGACGGCTCAACACGTGAATGGCGTCGTAGCGTCGATCCGCCAACAGACGCTGCAGGAGATGACCGCCGGTCAATCCGGTGGCCCCGATCAGCAACGCACGGCGCTTTGTCGCCATCGTATCGCGGGTTGTCGCCATAGGCATACCGATCCTTGAATGAATAGCCGGGTTGCCGGTGAATCAACCGGTGACGGAGGGGGCGATCAGGCGGTGGCGGTAAAGCACCTTCTCGACGACAGGACGAATGGCCTCCGGCGTGACAATACCCCGAAAATTAATATGATCGAACGCGGGGAAGTCTTCACCATTATAGAGCAGAATCAGGCCATCCGCCAGCGGTGGATCTTCGTGCGGCTGTAGAAAGGTCGCGGCGAGCATGTAAAAAGTGGTCTGGCCGCCGGCCGATCCTTGAAAAAAACCCTGCAGCGCTGCGAGCTGTGGATCGATCATGTTGATGACCGCCAGGCGATAGAAGCGCTGCGCCACCGGGAACCGGTGCACACGAAGGACTTCAAACCGTATCGGCAGCGTTTCGGTGTCGGGATCGCCGCCGAAATACGTGTGACTGAGATGGGAACCCAGCGCGGTCAGCGCTTCGGCCGGTGCCATCTCCGGGTCCAGAGGGAACGATTGCGGCGCTGTCAGATAGTCTTGGGAGTCGGATGCATAGACATAAGCCGCCATGGATCCGATGCGATCAGCCGGGGGCGGCTTCGGGGTTTCCGTGGGTCCCGTGCAACTCCACAGGACCAGGCCCATCCCCACCAGCCCCCCCAGGATTCCGGCGACCGTGGCGCGCATGGTTTTAACCCTGATCGCCGGATGCCTTTCAGCTGTGGAACTCCAGGAACAATTTCTCATTCTGCCCGTCGATCTCCGGCTCGTTGTTCTTCCAGTCATAAATACGGCAAGCATCCGCCTGATCCGAGGGAATGGAACACCCGATAAAGGGCATCAGAGGGTCACCGGCCGTGGACTTGAGGTTCAGCATGAGGGCCTGATGACGGGGGAAGCGGTCGAATTCGAGAAGTTGAATAAAGAAAATGCGGGTCTGCCCCTGGAAAAAATCACCTTTATCGCGCAGATCGCCGATGCGCTGCTTGAATTTCATGAAAGCGTCTTCCCCTTCTTGCGCTTCAACGATCAGGTCGAACTCGCCGTGACGGCGTTCCTGTTCCTCGATTTCCTGCTGGTTGGTCAGGTAGAAAAATTTGCCAATAAAAATCATTAACGATCTCCTTCACAAGATAAGACGTTCATATCACGGCTGGTGCTGCGAACCAGGCGAGGTTTTCTTTTACCCCAACTGACGCTGAACATCAACTCCCCCCGGTTTCCTTCCAACGGTGCTTGCAGATCGCCTCCGGATGACGTATGCTGCATTCGCAATTTTCGTGAGCACTCTTTTCCCATGGATATGGATAATGATGCGTAAATTCTGGTTGATTGCCATAACGGCCGTCCTCCTGACGGCCTGTGCTTCTCTCCCCCGCTACACCGCCCCTTTCCCCGAAGTCGATTCGAATGGCGATGGCGTCATCGAATGGCAGGAATTTAAAACCCGTTACCCTGACAGCGATGCCAAGGCCTTCCTGGAAGCCGACCGCAATAAAAATGGCGACATCACCCCTGAAGAATGGCAGTTCTTTATTGAGATGCAGGCCTCCTGAGCACCTTTCCACATTTTTTCGGGATGAAAGGCCATCGCGTCGCCCGCCCCCTATCCGGCCACCCTGGATGCCCATCGACTTCAAACGTGATGGAATCGCAAAAAGTCCGATTTCGGACGGTTTCGTAGGAAGTTCGATATCAAGGCTTGCGAATCCTGAGGAGCGAGGCCTACCTATCGTACGCCGCAGTGACGAAGGATACGCGTAACGCCTATATCGGGCTTCTTACGAAAACGTCAAACTTAAAACCCCTGTAAATGCGGACACTGGCGGCATGCTTCCGGGGGCTGCAAGGGGCCGTTAAACAGCGCTGTCAGCCGGCCCACCGACCGCTCCAGCTTGGCCAGGCCATCCAGATCAGGACGAATGCCGGCCATGTGGGTTTCGTAGGCATTGACGCGCTGCTCGAATGCGTATCGAAACGATCGGTAGGCCGATCGATGCCAGATGTCATCCAGGGTCTGATCGGGAAGCCGCCCCATGATGACCCGGGGAGATTCCATGATCGCTCCTTCCACCCATCGGGGAACGGCCGAATTCAGGGGGGGATTCAAATAGACACAGGGGGATACCGTGCCGTCCGCGCCCACAAAGAGATTCTCCAGGGGGTTCTTGGGGCAGACCGCGGTCGGCTGCCCTTTCATGGAGGGCAGCCCAAGGGCCGTGCGGTGCCAGAGCACCGACAGCCGCAGCCAGAACCAGTGCTGCGGCCCGTCCACCGTTTCAGGATAAGCCGCCCAGTCGGCCTGTTCCAGGGCAACCGGGTGGACCAGGTGCCCTACCTGGAGACGGTTCATGCCCAGTCGCTTTGCCAGACGCAACGCCCGGTGCAGGCTGGATCGATTGGGCCGAAGCAGCAGATAATTCATGAGCACCGGTGGATGCGACGCTATTCGGTGACGGCTGAAGACGGCTGCCGCCTCAACGACCTTTTCAAACGATCCCGTGCCTCTCAAAGGGTCCTGCTCGGGGGGTGACGCTCCGGCAAAACTGAAGGCCATGGAATCCAGTCCGGCATCGATAAGCGCACGGGCCAGGGCCGGGGTCATGATGCTGCCGTTGGAACTAATGCTGACAGCGGGTCCGGCCTGTTTCATCCGAGCGACCAGCTCAGGGCAATCCTCCCGCAAAAACGACTCCCCCCAGCCCTGAAGATGAACCGACCGTGTGCGAGAGGCCACCGCCAGAATCCGGTCGAAAACGGCCGGGGCCAAATCCGCAGCGACCCACCGTTCCGGGTAGTGACCATAGAGACAGGTGCGACAGCGCAGGTTGCATCGGCTGGTGAGTTCCAGCTGGATGTGGTTATAGGCGGGTAAATCAGGCATGGTGGCACAGGTGTGAGGTCGGCGCTTCAGCGTTTCCCGGCAGGGACGGCATCGGCCTGCCAAGTTTACCGATAGGCTTCGATGATTTCGCCCTTTTCGATGTGAGCTGCGATTTCCTGTTCGGCCTGTTTAAGGCTCCGCAAGGCCTGGCGATAGCCGTGGTACACCGGGTCGTCGTCGCCCAGCGCCGCCTCGATCTTCGCCAGGACCGCTTCACCCTGACGCACATGCTTGGTCACCTCGGCCAACACCGCCTTGCGCCGCCGGTGTTTTTTCCGCTCTTCCTCGATCACGGGCGTCAGCCGCAGGATGGAATACTCCACCAGGGCATCCCGCGGGGCGTCGAAGGCGTCACAGGCCTCCTGAAGCATTTTCAAGGTGCGCCGGCTGAGGACATAGGTTTTCTGAACCCGCTCCCGGGGTGGAAAGGCATTTTCCTGAACCTGACGGGCGATATGGGACAACGTCTGGGTATCTTCGATGAGATGCTCGAAAAGAGACTTCTGCTTGATCCCGAGATGAACCGCGACGACGCTGATCGCCTCGATGGCACGGGCGGTCAGCCGGAAGGTAGCCCGGACGGATTGTTTACCGCGCAGATCCGATGATGACGGCCGCGGTAACTCCATTTCATCGAAGTCATCCGATGCTTTCTTTTTAGTCATGGGCATATCCCCCGCAGAAAATCGACATGAGCGCTTTTTATTATTACAGATAGATAATTCAGGTTTTAAAGTAATGCAAGAATTGTCTTCACAATGCCGCTGCTGCACCAGCGGCGTACCGCGTCCGATCGCAGCCCACTTGCAGCAACGAACGTCTCCAGAAATACCCCGTCTTTGGTTTTGTGAAGACCAATTGATCTATGGTATGCAACACGGCATGCTAATGGCTGATTTCGGAAAAGGAGAAATGCGATGACCGGGAAATGGAACGGCGTGTGGATCGTCTTTTTTCTTATTCTGGCCAGCACGCTGGCCGGCTGCACCCAACCTTACTACGGATATCCTGGGCCAAGATTGCCAGAGACCGAAACAGCCCTATTGGTGCCGGATGCAGGTGTGAAAATCTATTCCATCAATGGCCACATCGTCAACATCAAACACGAATCCGAATCTGGCCTGATGATGACCACCCGTGCCATTCTGACACCGGGTACCTATCAACTGGTCCTTGTGCCCCAGCATATCCAAACAATTAAAACATTTACCGAACTTCAAGCGACGCTGAAGGCCAATCGGCAGTACCGGGCCCGCATCAGACGAGACATCGGCGGAAGTTCCAAAGGGCGGGAATATGAAATCTGGGTAGAAAATGCAGCCAGCGGCAAGGTGGTCTCCAACATCGGAACCAGTGTCAACCCTTTTCGGCAATAAGGTATCAACCTGGCAAATCAGTAAAACAGTCGTTGCCGCTGGCCGATGGCATGCGTCACAACCGTGGAGAAACCAGATCAACAGGACTATCGAGTGGGAAGCTGTTTCGACAGTGCCTCGGCAATTTCTCGACATAGTCTGGCCACGGCGCGGCTCTGGGCATCCACAAGGGCATCGTAACTGTCATCGGTCACGGCTTCCTGGATGATGGTGCGACGCACGAGCAGCGGCACGTCCCCCTCTGGACCGATAACCATCCAGGTTACGTTCAGGGAGGCATATTCCCCGAGGCGGCCGTCGAACTGGCGGATATCCAGGGCAAGGCGAACATCCGGCTGGAAATAGCGTTCCCAGGGACGGGTCGTCACCCGATCGGTCTTCATCAGCAACACCAGGTTTTCTTCCATCACCCGCGTGAAATTCTTCTCCAGGGAGCCGCCCCAACGGTGAAATTGATTGATCTCCAATCGATTCCGGCCGCTGCGGGTTACAATAGAGGGGCGATTGAGCTCATCGGGAAACTTGATCGGCCCGATCCCGATGGCGATCTTGCCCTCAGCCGCGGACGACTGGATCGCGGCTGTACCCCCGATAGGGGTCAGGCTGTAGAACACCGCCGGCGGGCTCGTACCAAAACAACCCGCACAGAATCCCAAGACCATCAATCCCGATATCAATATCCGACAAATGCGTGCGGTCATCATTGATCATTGCTCCTTTTTCCCCTGAATCAATGCCTCCGGGTGGCGCTCCAACATATCGGCCAGGTCGCTGATCGCCCGACCGGCCGCCGCCAGTTCCTCCAGCGTTTTGCGAAGATCCCCCTGCAGGGGCGCGTCCGCACTGACCCAGCCATCCAGGTTTTTAAGAACCGTTGCCATCTCTGCCAGGGCCGTATTGATCCGGGGCACGGTGTCGGCATTCAGTGTTTGCGTCGTCGTTTTCAGTTCATTCAATATATCCCCCAGGGATTGGACCGCATCGCGCAGATCCGGGCTATTCACCAATTTATCCATGCCGGCCATCGTGTTTTGCAAGTCCTTCCCGATCGCCTCCAGCGGTATCTGATCCAGTTTCTTCAAAAACCGGGTCGCCCCCTGCATGATCTCCCGCGAGGTCGACGGCACACTCGGGAACAATGGCAGACCGTTACTGTAACTCAACTCAACCGGCGGCGCATCGGGATAGAAATCAAGATCGACAAACAATTGACCGGTCAGTAGATTGCCGGTTTTAAGTTGCGCCCGGAAGCCTTTTTTGACCATACGGTGAATGCGGTCTTCCTGCGCCGTGCCACTCGCGATCTGCTCCGCACCCGCAAAGCTCGACACCAGTCGTTCGGGTTCAATGCGGACACGCACCGGAATGGTAAAGCTCAGGTTGTCGAAATCCGCCTGCAGTCCGAAATCGACGACGGTGCCGATCTGGATGCCTCGAAATTCCACCGGTGCCCCCACGGACAGGCCGCGCACGGAATCCTTAAATTCGACCATATAATCGCGCTTAAGCGTAAAACGATCATCGCGTGCTTCCTGGTAGGTTTCATAGAGCTTGAAGCGGGTCTCTTCCTCGGCTTCCGGCCCCGGCAGCTCATTGTCGAAATTGGTAAATGCGAGGCCGCCGATTAGGAGTGAAACCACGGATTCCGTGTTGATACGCAAACCATTGGCCGTCAGGTCAGCATCCAGCCCGCTGGCCACCCAGAACCGGGTGTTACTGCGGACAAACTGAGAATAGGGGGATTGAATGAAAATCTGAACATCAATTTTTTCGCCATTCGA
Organism: Deltaproteobacteria bacterium; assembly: GCA_020444045.1. GTDB lineage: Bacteria > Desulfobacterota > Desulfobacteria > Desulfobacterales > UBA5852 > JABZFP01. The sequence goes on along the minus strand of JAHLLS010000019.1, from coordinate 7,106 downwards.
TCCCAGCGTGTAGTCCACCACCTTGCCGACCTCGATCTGCCGGAAATAGACCGGTGAACTGGGATTCAGGGATCCCAGACGTGACGCAACAAGTTTAAATACTCTGCCGGGTACCTCACCGGTCACGATGGGGGGTTTTTCAAGCCCCTTGAAGTCCCGCTTTAATTTGCCTTCAGTCGCGGGTATCACGCCGATATAAGCGCCCGAAAACAGGGTTCCCAACCCGGTGACCTGGCCAGCCGCCACCCGTGCCCGCACCACCCAGAATTTAGTTTCTTCCCTGAGGTAAGAATCGGCGTCCTTATTCATCTCAATCGTCAGCTTCACATTTTTGAGATTCTTGTCAAGCTCGATAGTTTGTAACGTTCCAACCTCGACATCTTTATATTTAACCTTAGTTTTGCCGGCCTCGAGCCCGTCGGCCGACTCGAAAGTCACCGTAATGGTGGGGCCCTTCTCGCTTATTGCCTTGTAAGCCAGCCATGCCCCGATCAGCAGGGCCACCACGGGCACGATCCACACGATGGAAAACGACCGGTGCTGCTTGATCTCCGGCGTGGCCGCCTCAGAAGCGTAAGGGGAACCCTCAGTTTGTTCCGTCATTAGAATCCTCCATACCGTCCCAGATAAGTCGGGGGTCAAAACTTTCGGCCGCCAGCATGGTCACGACCACCACGGCAGCAAAGAAGGGAGCCCCCAGGCCGGCCGTGATGTTGGCCAGGGCGCCCAGGTGCACCAGGGCCACCAGGATCGTGACCACGTAAATATCCAGCATGGACCAGCGCCCGATGGCTTCCGTGAGGCGATACAGGCGGGTGCGATCGACCGGTCGCCACTGCCAGTGCCGTTGTACCGATATCAACAAAAAGGACAGGATCAGCAATTTGAGCATCGGCACAAAGACACTGGCAATGAAGATGATCAGGGCGAGGGGCCAGCTGCCGGAGGAGATGAAATAGATCACACCACTCATGATGGTATCCGACGCTACAGCCCCCAGAGATGTCGTATACATAATGGGCAGCAAATTGGCCGGGATATAAAACACCATGGCGGCCAGCACGAAGGCCCAGGTCCGGGCGATGCTGTTGGGCTTGCGGCTGTGGAGCGACGCGCCGCAGCGCGGACAGTCGGCCGGCCCCTCCGCTTGTCGACAGAGCAGATGGCAGCGATGGCAGGCCACCAGCCCCAGTCGGCGCGCGGTCGGCGGTAATTTCGTCATTGGTGACGGTCGAGTTGTTCCCATATCAGGTGGCTGTCCAATGTTACGGCCATGGCCGCTTGCACAAAAATAAGTGCCAGAAAGGCAAACAGCGCTACTCCGGGAATGATGGTCGCCATTTTCCCCAGTTTGACCGCCGACACCAGGATCCCCAGCATGAAGATCTCCAACATTCCCCAGGGCTTGAGAAAACCGAGCAGTCTGAATACCCTGGCCAAATGCCGAGGCACCATCTTCATCTGCAACGGCACCAGGATATAGAGCATGCTGACGAGGGAAAGGGCCGGCACGATGACCACCGTAAACAGCACCAGGGTCGCGATCATCCGCATGTCCTGCTGGTATAGCTGATAGATACCGGTCGCCAGGATGGTCTCCCGGATTTGAGCGCCAATCTTGAAACCCAGGAAGGGGTTTGTATTGGCAATGATGAAAAGGAGCAGACCCGTCATGGTCAACGCCAGGGTGCGATTGATACTGTCGCGCTTGGGCCGGTAGAGAGGCGATCCGCAACGCGCACAACGCGCAGCACCGCCGGGTGGGACTTCTCCCAATTGGTGAACCAGATCACATTCATGGCAGGCAATAAGGTGGGCCGTCTTCACTGGCATCCCTCTAAGTCAATGGTTTTGGTCAGCATATCAGATGTTTCACTAAAAACAAGCATGGTATCGCGACGGCATGAAGAATAGGCGGCCTGGGGGGTCCCAAAAAAAGAGGAGATAGCCGGTGATCAGGTTATCTCCTCTTTAACGTTTGGCTGGTGCCGGAGGCGAGAATCGAACTCGCACTTCCGCTAGGGAAACCAGATTTTGAGTCTGGCGCGTCTACCAATTTCACCACTCCGGCAAAAACAGGATTATTTCCTTAGACAACCTTCCCGCAATTGTCAACCCAAACCACTACCCATCGCGTTTTTAACCGATGGGCTGACGATCGGGGCGCACCTTCCAAGCGATCCAGCCCATCAGCTTCCGGCACCCGTCGAAGATTCAAGGGCAGCGCGAATAGCGGCGGCTGTGACCGAACCCTCACGCAGTACCTGAACGGCAGCGGGTTGGACATCGACCACCGTCGATCCGATCCCGGGCTTCAAGGGACCGGCATTCAGGATGAGATCCGCTGCGGCAGCAATCGCCGGATGCAGATCTTCGATGCGGCTGCAACCGGGCTGCCCGGAGAGATTAGCGCTGGTGGCCGTCAATGGACGGGAGAGGGACCGCATGAGCGCCTGACAGATCGGGTGGTCGGTGAGACGAATCCCCACACGCCCGGTCCCCCCGGTCAAAAGAGGCGGCAAAATCGGCCGGGCATCAAGGATTATCGTCAACCTGCCGGGCCAGAAAGCGTCCATCAGGACCTCGGCCTTTGCGTCAATCGCCTGTGCATACTTTCGCACATCATCCCGCGCGGCCACAAGAATCAGCAGCGGCTGATCGAGGGGCCGCTGTTTGGCGGCGAATACCCGTTCAATAGCCGGGGGATTCAGGGCGTCCACCGCCAAACCATAGAGATGACGGGTCGGAACCACCACCATCCCTCCCTGCCGCAGGATGTAAACCGCACGATGAATCAAAGCGGCATCCGGTGCGGCCGGATGGATGGAGACAATCTTACTCAACCCGCAAAAGCGCCGCGGCTTTGCGTTCGACCTGATCGGCCATTTCCTGTCGATGCGCGACCAAACGGGCTGCCAGCCCAGAATCAGATAGCGCCAAGATCTGAACGGCCAGCAAACCGGCATTTTTGGCGCCTGGCTTTCCTACCGCCATGGTCGCCACCGGAATCCCCGGCGGCATCTGGACCGTCGACAGCAGGGCATCCAGCCCCTGCAGGCAGGAGGAATCGATCGGCACACCGATCACCGGCAGGGTTGACTGGGCTGCCATGGCGCCCGCCAGATGGGCCGCATGCCCTGCTCCCGCGATGATAACCTTGATCCCCCGGGCCGGCGCATTTCGCGCCCATTGTGCCGCCCGTTCCGGTGTTCGATGGGCCGAGGCGACAGTTATTTCAAACGGTACATGAAATTTCTTCAGCATGGCCACGGCCCCATTCATCACATCCAGATCGGAATCACTTCCCATCACGATGCCCACGGCCGGCTTCTGCTGAAAGCGCCGCATGGCCTTCTGCCCGATGTCCTTGCGATAGTGAACCTTGCGCCACGTGATCTTCTCCACCGCCTGGTAGGCCTTTTGGATGGCCTTTTCAACCGTGTCGCCCAGCGCCGTGACACCCAGCACACGTCCCCCGTTGGCGACAATCTGTTTGCCTTTCGTGCCGGTTCCCGCGTGGAAAACCACAACGTCTTTCATGCGTCGGGCCGCATCGAGACCATTGATGGGAATGCCCTTGCCGTACTTCCCCGGATAGCCGCCGGAAGCCATCACCACGCAGACCGTGGCCCGTTCGTCTAGTTCGAGTTGGCACTGATCCAGACGCCCCTCGATGATGGCCAGCAGAATCGGCACAATGTCGCTCTTGACGCGCATCAGCAGGGGCTGTGCCTCCGGGTCGCCCAGCCGGGCATTGAATTCCAGGACACCAATTTTGTCACCGTCGATCATGAGCCCGGCATACAGAAAGCCCTTGTAAGGCCGGCCCTCCGCGGCCATGCCCTGCACGGTGGGAATCATGACTTCCTTCATGACGCGATCATGAAGATAGCGATCCACGATCGGTGCCGGGGAGTAAGCGCCCATGCCGCCGGTGTTGGGTCCTTTGTCGTCGTCGAAAACCGGTTTGTGATCCTGGGAAGACGGCAGCGGCAGGACGGTTTTACCATCCGTAAAGGCGATGAAGGAGGCCTCTTCACCCACCAGGCATTCCTCGACTACCGCTTTGTCACCTGCCGCGCCAAATTCTTTTTTGACCATGACCCGATCAAGGGCATCCAACGCTTCCTTGACCGTCTGGCAGACGATGACGCCCTTGCCGGCCGCCAGGCCGTCCGCTTTGACCACGATGGGCGCACCGACTTTCTTGACGTAGGCACGGGCGGATTGGACGCGGGTAAAGGTCTGTCCCTTGCTGGTCGGAATCCCGTATTTCTCCATGATATACTTGGAAAATGATTTACTGGCTTCCAGTTCGGCGGCCTTCTGGGAAGCACCAAAAATTTTGAGGCCCTCCGCCTCGAAGATGTCGACGACGCCTTTGGCCAGCGGCCCTTCCGGCCCGCATATCGTCAGATCGATCTTTTCTTTTTGGGCGAAAGCCAGCAGTGACGGCACATCTTCGGCATCGATGGGCACGCAGGTCGCCACCGAAGCGATTCCGGCGTTGCCCGGGGCACAGAATACCTTCTTGACCAGGGGGCTTTGCGCAATTTTCCATGCGTAGGCATGCTCCCGGCCGCCGCTTCCAATCACCAGCACTTTCATATAGACCTCCCCTCCACCTCGCTATTGTTGATAAATGGCCATATATCCCTGAAACAATCGACGAAACGCCGTCAGGCTGACGATCCGGGGCGGTCGCGTCCCTCAAGGCTGAGCGCAATCAGGCGATCCAGCAACCGTGTAAAGTCCAGTCCGGCTTTGGCCGCCGCCTGGGGAAACAGGCTGGTCGCCGTCATACCGGGAATGGTATTGGTTTCCAGGATGTAAATGTCGTCCTGATGGATGATCATGTCCGTACGGCTGTAGCCTCGACAAAAAAGTGTTTGATGCGCCTTGATGGCACAGGCCTGGGCCTGGTCGGTAAGGGCATCACTGATCCGCGCCGGGCAGATTTCCTGGGTTTCGCCGGCCGTGTATTTGGCTTTGTAGTTAAAAAACGCGTGCCCTTCACCGGGCACGATTTCGATCAATGGCAAGGCTTCGGGATCGTCGTTGCCCAGCACACCGCCGGTCACTTCGGTTCCCGTGAGGTGTTTCTCCAGGAGAACCGATTCATCAAACTGGAAGGCTTCCGCGACCGCATCGTGCAGCTCTTTTTCCGAGGCAGCGATGGCCATACCGATGCTGGACCCGCCTTCCACCGGCTTCACCACGATCGGCAGACCAAGGTGCTGAACACACCCGCCGAGTTCCGGAATGGGGCCGCGCTTGACGATGCAATAGGGCGGAACTTTCAATCCGGCGTGTTCATACAGCCGCTTGGCTGCCAGTTTGTTCATGGCCACAGCGCTACCGAGCACACCCGCCCCCTGGTAGGGAATGCCGAGCAGATCCAGCATTCCCTGGACCGTGCCGTCTTCGCCATACGGGCCGTGCAGAATCACCAGGGCGGCATCGATCCTGGCGGCATTCGCTGCCAGTTCGGCCAGGTCGGTCTTGGGATCGTAGCGCAGAATATCATAACGCGTCTTGTCAAGCGCGTCATAAACCTTTTGGCCACTGTTTAGCGAAACATCCCTTTCCGAAGAAATCCCGCCCGAAAGCAAGGCAATCGTCAATTTTTTCATCGCATTGGTTCCTTTGGTGAGGGGGTGGGTTATCGACCGTTTTCGAAACGCACTGCAACGGCCATCAAGACCGGAATATCTTTTGTTTGGCTTGCTCGTACTCGTCGGGTGTGATGAGACCGCTTTGCAATAAACGGGCAAGCTCCGTCAGTTCCTGGACCTGAGATTCACCCGACCATTCCAGTTGCTGGGTGCTATCCGATTGCCCATCACCCAGCAACGGCCGACCATTGGACTGCCCGACACGAAATTGTGCCAAACCTCCCAACAGACTGACCTCCACCGTTTTATTCCTGAAAAGAGGCGAGTTGAGTGTATCACGCAGGTTGCGCCCCTCCGCTTTCATGCGCCGGTAAAACCAGTATCCCGATGCCAGGATAGCGGCCGCGCCAAACAAGACGATCCAGAGCATGTAATGGATAATTCCACGAAAAAAAAATACCAGAATGCCCAGCCCCATCAACAACACAACGTGCAAGACCAGAATCAAATAGGCCATCATGACACTTTTCATGAGGCCGTCACTATCTTTTTTCTTTAGTATCGGCATGGTGCCTTACATCATTTCAGGCGTTGGCTGCCCAGCGGAATGCCGGGCATGGGAGAGCGGTAAGTAAACGAAAGATCATGGCATCGGCCTTGCCGCTTGCAATGACGGTCCGAATACCCCTTTATTCGAAAGTCTCTTTTTCCAACCGTTCCGCCATTTTCTCGGTGTAATACTGGGGCATATCCAACGCAGCGGAACCATCACGAATGGTGTTCAGTTTCAGGATGAGATAATTGAGTTTTTTAAGTGTCCGGTAGCGCGTACGGGTATCCTTCATGCCGCACAAGAGTTCCTCGGTCCGGCGGATTTCCTTTTTCACCTCGACCTCGGGTGGAAGGCAATCCGCATTTTTTAGAATCCTGTAAGACAGGCGCAAATCTTCGGACACCGTTGCGCCGATGACATCCGGTGGCAGGGGTTTTCCAGCCCCGGCCAGATTTTCGAACAGGCCGCGTTGCTGGGCCCGGCGAATACGCTCCTCAACAAGATTTTCAAAGCCGGTGAACATGGCAATTTTCCACTTCATTGTTGCGTGGTGGGATCTCGTTGGCTTTTTCGGGTCCCCGTCACTTGTGAGTGACTATAGTACAGGGCCGAAAAAATTATCAAGGTTTAAAGAAATCAAAAAGGAGGCGGGGCAGGTGGTGTAATGACCACCGTCGACCATGGCGTCCAACGCTCACAGTCCATACAAAAAAATTTATGCGGCCCAATGGAGTGGACCGACCGGCGGCATCGGATTGATTCAGGTCGGCGTGTCGACCGTTATCGGTTCGGTGCGAAATCCCCGCCTGCAAACACCACGGCAAGGGGCGACCCTTGAATAAAAAAGGCCGTAACCCATGAGGATTACGGCCATTTATCACAAGTGGTGGCGATGCAGGGACTTGAACCCCGGACACTGCGGATATGAGCCGCATGCT
>JAHLLS010000018.1 GCA_020444045.1 Deltaproteobacteria bacterium | reverse complement strand
GTCGGCGGGCTCAGACAGTCCGCGCGCTTTTTCCCGGCCGCAACGACGATGCTCGGCGCGGAACAAAGGGGGGAAGACCAAACAGCCGAACAGTGTTTCCAACTTTCTCCCTCTTTGGGGCTGCCTGAGGCCTCTCCGTATGAGAGAGAAGCCTTACTGAAAACGAATACCCGGCAGAAAAACAAACGGCGGACAAAGGAATTCTGATGTGCCTGCAATGCGACTATGAAAGTCTTTTAAAGGCATCGCGGCTGGACGTGACGGATAACCGTCGGCGGGTGCTGGAGGTGATCGGCAACAACAACTACCCGCTTTCCGCCTCGGATATTTTCCAGACCCTGCAGCGTTCGGCCGCCATCAACCGTGTCACGGTCTACCGCATCCTCGATTTGCTGGTGGCGCACGGCCTCGTCGAGCGCATCAGCACCGGTGGACGGGCCGCCTATTACGGCTTGGCGCCCAATGAGCACCACCGCCCCCATCCCCATTTTTACTGCAAGCGCTGCGGCCGGATGGAATGTCTCAACCCCGAGAGCCTGACCCTGGACAGTGATGCGTTCGGGAAGACGTTCCCGGGCCGGATCGACAAAGTGGAAGTTCGCCTGGACGGCATCTGCAAAAATTGCATGCGCTGACACAACAGGGGCTTCTGTTCGCGGATAGGATGATAATCCTCTGCCATGTTATCGATGCCTGCCGGTAAAAAACGTCAAACTTTGGACGCGTAAAAAATCTGACTCAAAGGCTGTTCGTCGAACTGTTTCACGCGATCGCGTATCCGTGCTTCGGTTCCTGAAAAGTCGGCCCGGATGGCGTCCTCCGGGCACTCCCGCACACAACTGTAGCAGTAAATGCAGGTCTCCCCGAAAACCGGTGTGGGATCAAAGGTGATGGCGTCCGTGGGGCAGGCTTCGGCGCACTGACCGCATTCGGTGCAAGCTTCGGCGTCAACTTCGCGGGGCGGCATGTGGGCGGCGGCGATCTTGAGATCGACCTTGGCCATTTCCGCCCGCACCGGTGCCGGATAGTGTGCCAGGTCGGCTGTGGGAACCGCCGTTGGATTCCCGCGCGACAACTGGTCATGTACATGGGTGACCAGGTCGCTGATCAGCTGATCGTCTTCGGCATCCGGATGCCCCTGGCCCACCGGATTGGCCGACTGCCACAGCATGGAATGCACGGCTATAATCTTGGCCGCCCCGACGACCACCATGCCTTTTTCCGCCAGAGCCGTCCCCATTTCAAACAGGGCCATCCCGCTGCAGGCGCCGCCCCAGGTCACGAAAGGGACGACCGGAAGTGATGTTACTGCAGGAAGGCGGGTGATGAACGCCATCACCGGGGGGACGGCATGGGAGACATATACCGGCGAGCCGATGAAAAGGCACAGATCCTCTGCCGCGCTGGCGCTGGCTGCCATTATCGCTTCGATATCCGGTCGGTGGGCCAGGTTCATCTCCTGGACGTCGACACCCAATGTATGGCACTGATCCGATATGACGTTGGCTACATGGCGGGTGGTGCCGGCCGGTGAGCAGTAGACGATGATCGCTTTTTTGAATGGCATGGTCGGTTATCCTCCGGATAGGCGGTTCAGTATGGCAGATTTTCTTCGTTCGGGGGGCAGGGTGCTCCCATTACCCGAACCTGCCAGAAAAGGTAGAAGTAGGCCAGACTCGAGAAGATCAGGGCACAGCCCATGGCGGTGTAAAGGAGGGCCAGAATTTCCCGCGGGATCATTGTATGGCGTAAGAAGGAGCCGATGGAAATCATGACGAGGATCATAAGATAACTGCGCCAGGCTTGAAAAGCGAACACGCAGCCCCGTTCGGCATAGGTGCAGATGCGGCCCATATTGCGTCGGGCGATCCGGTTCAGCATGAACCGGTGAAAAACCAGCGCCAGTGCTAGGCCGGCCAGGACCAGGCCGATGATATGAAGGCGCGGCAGGGGGACGAGCCAACGCCAGGCCATGTGGCACAGCATACCGCCGGCCGCCAACCAGACCAGGCCGGCGATGGCAATCAGCCAGTGTTTGGGGACGGCCGGTTTTAAGCGGGTTAGGGACATCTGTGGTTCCGACAAGGGTAGGCGTTAAAAATAGACGGCCTCAAAGCGGGCCACTGCGTTTCGACCGTCATACAACTCCAGCATTTCACCGAAGATTTTGAAGTGTTCGGTTGCCGTCAATGCGCGAAAAAAGATCTTCTCCAGGTTGGGTTCAAGAGGGCAGGCCTTCATGGTGGCGCCCATATTCTCGAAAGATAACCGGTTGCCGTCCAACCGATAGAGGCCGAAAAAACCGTTGCAGCCCGAGAAACCGCTCATCTGGTATTCCTGAGGGCGCAGCATCAAATGGGGTTCCCCCTGGCCGGCTGCCGCAAACTGGATGGTTTTACCGTAAAGCTCGGTCAGTTTCCAATAGGTGTTTTGCAACCTGGCCAGCGCATTGCGCATCGGGCAGGTGGCGTGGCGTTGAATGGTGTCGAAGCGGTCCACGACGATCACGGTCTGCACGCCGTCGCCTTCCATCTTGGGCCGTTGCCCTAAATGTCCCGTGAGGGTTGTAAACAGCGGCTCCCCGGCGGTTTGACGGTGTGCCAGATAGGCCCGCTCCAGCGCCAGATAATCGTTTTCCTGTGCCACCGGGAACGATGCTTCGGTCAGACATTCCGTAAACAGGGCGGCGTCGGCCATGTAGCGGAACATGCCGGTCATGGGAACCGGATCCTCAAACGGGTCCAGTCCATCCCTTCGGGTCAGGTCGATAGGATGCGGTAAGCGGTCTTTACTGCCGTTGAGACTCAGCAGCCGAAACGTTTCGCTGTCTTTTACGGCCAGTTTGTAGGGGGCTTCGGCTCGTCCGATCAGGATCAGTTGGCGGCCGCCATGAGCCAGATACCAGCGGCCATGATCATGGCCGGATGCCAGGGTGTCATCCGCTGGCGTCTCCGCCGGTTTGCGCAGAAAAAAAATGCGGTTCGAATAAAGATTGAGGGTGATGCGGCTCTGGTTGCCGCTGGGACGTTCCAACTGTCCTGAATAGGTGGCCGGCAGATGCAGGTCTTCCACGCGTAAGGTTTTGCTGTGCGGTTGGGTGGACAGGGGCTGCTTCGGTTGCACCCCCTGAAGGGTTATTTCGATATGATCGGGATTCCCGCGGGTCAAAACAGGGTAGGCCTGCGTGGTCAGAAAACGGCGTTGTCCGTCCATAACGATAGCGGCCCGCACCTGATACGTGCGCTTCGGATCGATGTCACCGCTGGCGTAGTAGAGGGCGAACGGTATCGGTACCTGGCACCCCAGGGTCGGGATGACCTGGCTGGCGATATAGGTTGCCGGTGCAGCCTGCCGCGATACGTCTTCAAGCGTCAGGTGGATGGCGGCGTCGGGCGGCAGGGCGATTCGCTCCCGGTAGGCCACCTGGCCGGTGATGCGCCCGGCGCTTGTGTCGTCACGGCGCCAGGAACCGCGGAAATAGCCCTTGTCGCCTTCCAGAATCAGGGTTGTGTCCGTCAGGGTCTTGATGGACAGGCGCGTTTCAAACGGTTCGGGATAGCGCCCGGTGTTGGTGGTCACGATCAGATCATCATTTTCCCGTTTCCACTCCAAGCCGTGCATGGTGTGGATGCCGATAAGACCGAACCGGCCGTTGTCGTCGAACCGGATCCCCTCTGTCGTCTCCGGATGATTCTTGATGGGGCGGATCCAGGTTCCCACCAGACGATTCGGCAGCTCAAGGGAGGTTGCTTGATCAACTGCCATGCCAGTGGGTGAGGCACATCCTCCGAACAGAATGAGAAGGATTAGTGCGATCAGCATCGCAGCTAAAGGCCTGCTTCCATTTCGTGGGGGGACTGCTTTCCAACCGTCATTTTTAGGATGCCGTGAAGGAGCGGCGCCCATCATATGATTCCTTTTCGGGGAAGGTTGCGGCAATGGTGGCACCGAATTGGTTTATTGGAAAAAAGAATTCGCGGTGCGGCGGCACCCATGCCACCGCCGCGGTTACGATGATCGCAAGAAAGACCGGACAGCCGCTCACTCGGGACGTGCAGGTCAGAATCGGTCGATAACGGTGACGCCAGTCGTTTCGAAGCGATCCATGGCTTGCAACTCCCGGAGGCCCTCCTCCAAGTCCACCGTATTCGCAATGAGCTGGGCCGGTTGCAACTTGCCGGCGGCAATCATGGCCAGCATTTCCGGGTAGCAATGGGCCTGCATGCCGTGGCTGCCGCGTATTTCCAGTTCGTTGGCAATCACCTGATCCATGGGGATGCGCGGGGTGCTGTGGTCGCCCAGCATCAGCCCGACCTGGACGTGTCGTCCACGTTTGCGCAGACCGGCAATGGCGTTGAAGCAGGTGGTCGGGCTGCCCAGGGCGTCGATGGCCACATGGGCGCCGCCATGGGTGATATCCCGGATGGCCTGGACCACCCCTTTTACCCGTGATGCATCGATCACGGCGCGGGCGCCCACTGAACGGGCTTTGTTGAGTTTTTCTTTCTTGATGTCGATACCCACCACACGCGCGCCGATGGCGTCCGCGATCATGATGGCCGACAAACCGACCCCGCCGCAGCCGTGCACGACGACCCACTCGCCGGGGGCGGTGCGCCCCTGGGCCACGACGGCCCGGTAGGCCGTGGCAAAGCGGCAGCCCAGGCTGGCCGCGGTCACGCTGTCAATCACCTCGGGAATTCGCACCAGGTTGATATCGGCATAGCGCACGGCGACGCGCTCGGCAAACGATCCCCAATGGGTAAAGCCGGGCTGGAACTGATGGTCGCAGACCTGGTGATGGCCGTCCTGGCATTGGGGGCAGCGGCCGCAGCCGCAGACAAACGGCAGGGTGACGCGGTCACCCGGATGCCAACAGGTGACGTCGCGGCCGACCGTTTCCACGACACCGGCCAATTCGTGTCCGGGCACGTGGGGCAGGCGGATGTCGGGATCGTGGCCCATCCAGCCATGCCAGTCGCTGCGGCATATGCCGGTGGCCTCGACCCGGATCACCACGCCATCCGCTTCGGGGACGGGGTCCGGCAGTTCGCGGACCGTAATGGGACCTTCAAAAGCTTCGTAAATAGCGGCGCGCATGTCTTCTCCCTTCTGGCGGCGTTCCAAGAAATACGCCTGCCGCGGGTGAACCGCCGGTGCCGCAAGCATTGCGGCCGGGATCGGCGCCCGACGACCGGGCATCACCGATTTTTCGGCGGTGCCTGGGGTTCAGTGTTTGGCTTTGCAGCTGCCCTGGGGCGATTGACGAATGTCGGTCTGGTGTTTGGCAATGGAGATGATGGTTTTGACCGTGGCCTGAGCCTCTTCCGGCAGGTCCTGGGACTGCAGGCGCTGGGCTTCTTCCACAATCGCCTGGAATGCTTTCGCGATATCATCGGTGCGCATGGGAAATTCCTTTGCAAATGTGATGATTCCCCCGAGGGGTGATCATGTTGGGTTACGATGGGCCGTCATCACGACGGTCAGCCCGTCGGTTGAATGGCATTCATGGCATACGTCGGCGCGGCCCTAACGGTTTCGGTCACGGCTGAAAAATCCTTCGATTGGGGTTGCGCCGGTGAAGCGAATGAATGCCTGACAGGACAATATATCCATTTTGAAAATTTAGTAAACCATGTTTGTGCGGGCCATCGGGAATGAACGACAGCGGCGCCGGCGCCGTGTCAGAGTTCCGTGATGACGGGGTCGCGCAGGATCGCTTCCACGGCGGTGGCGGCGGATTCCGCGGCATCCGGGAAGACCTGCGCCAGGCTGCGGATGTGCCGCAGATTGTCGGCGGTTCGCAGGATCAACATGGCCAGGTTGCCTTCCTCCAGTTCGGACAGCTCGACCACCTGTTCCCAGTCCATACCGCGAGCCCACTGGTAAAGCACCGCGGCGGGGCGCAGGTAAAGCGGACGGATAGGGAAGCCTTCGGCGTGCATCTGCCGGGCCAGAGGTGCCAAGGATTTGCGCACCCGCTGGTAGGCCGAGGTCAAGGGACGCGGCAGGTATTTTTTGGGAAGCCGGTCGTCGCACTCCCGCTCGTTGACGAAGGTCGCGATGATGCCGGCCAGGATGGCCGGGTCGTTTTCGGGAAAGGCCTGGCGGCGGAACCCTTCACCGATCAGCAGGGGTTGATCCACGCGCAGCTGCGAGGCCCAGGTGCCGTCTTCCGTCAGGCGGCCGTCGGATTCGACATAGCCGTGGTCCTGGAGAAATTCCAAATGGTGCCGGAAAGCGTCCCACAGGTGGCGATAACTCTGCTCCAGCATGCGCTGCGGGGTTTTGGGGCCGAAGGAGCGCATCAGCTGAAAAGTGGCGAAACTGCGTTTCAGGAGCCCCTCGACCTGGTCGGGCGAGTGGGAGAGCAGCAGGTTGAGCACCATGGAGAAATTGATGCGGATCTGGCTGGTGACATCCGATGCCGGGGCGTTGACCAGGCGGGCCGCCAGGCGGGCATCCATGAAGCGGCTCGGTACCGCGATGGCGAAGCCGATCTTGTCTTTGCCGCGTCGCCCGGCCCGCCCGGTCATCTGGTGAAACTCGGTGGGTGTCAGGGGCGCAAAGGCCTGGCCGTTGAAGCGATCGGAATTGAGGAAAAGAATCGTGCGGGCGGGAAAATTGACGCCGGCGGCAACGGTGGACGTGGCGAAGACCGCATCCAGCAGGCCTTCACTCATGAGGGTTTCCAGCAGGAGCTTCCAGGCCGGCAGTTGACCGCTGTGGTGGGCGCCGATGCCCAGGTTTTGTAGATGCCAGAGCTGCTTGTGCTGCTGGAGATGCGGGCTGGCGTCCAACAGTTCGTCCGTTCGGCGGTTCAGGGCGGTTTTTCGTTCGTCATCCGGAATGCGATTGCGCATGCAGCGTTTCAGGGCGTTGCCGCAGTCGGCCCGTGATTTGAGAAAGAAAATGGCCGGCAGCAGATCATAAGTCCTCAGAACATCCAGCATGTCGCCAAACGGCGGCAGCCCCCAGGGAGGGCCCAAAGATGGCTTTTTCTTCTGGTTGACCAGGTCGTTTACTTTTTTGTAGAGGCGGGATTTGCCTTTAGGCGTGGTCGAGACCAACGGCAGCAGCGTCCCGGAGGGCGCGAAGTAGAGCGGATAGAGCGGCACCGGCCGCTGGCTTTCCTGGATCAGGCGGCATTCCCTACGCCGGATGGCCGACAGCCAATCGGCAATCTCCTTGGCGTTGCCGATGGTGGCCGAGAGCAGCAGCAGGGGCACCCGGGTGGGCAGGTAGATCATGATCTCTTCCCAGACCACACCCCGGTCGTAGTCCCCCAGGAAGTGCGCCTCGTCCAGCACGACAAAATCCGTTTCCAGTTCGATGCCGGTGTGCATGGCATCGTAAAGCTGGTTGCGCAGGATTTCGGTGGTACCGATGATGATGGGGGCCTCCGGCTGCTCCCGGCGGTCACCGGTCAGGATGCCGACATTGGCCGCCCCGAAGATGGCGGCGAATTCGGTAAATTTGGCGTTGCTCAGTGCTTTCAGCGGGCAGGCATACCAGGCCCGCCCGCCGTTTTCGAACACTTGCCGGATGGCCTGTTCGGCAATCCAGGTCTTGCCGGCCCCGGTGGGCGCGGTTACCAGGCAGTCGGTCTGCCGGACGGCGTCCACGGCCTCGCGCTGGAACGCGTCCGGTGTAAAAGGCGCCTGCTCCGGAACGCCGATCTGGGCAAACACGGATGTCAGGCGCTGGTCGGCGCCGGCCTGAATGCTGACTTCGGGTTCGGGCCGGCGGGGGCGCCGGCGTCGTGGGAAGGGGCCTCTGCGCATTAGAGCCTTTCGATGATGGCTTTGACTTCATCGACGGCGGGAGATTCGGTGTCGAAGGGCGACTGGTCGTTGAGGTCGGCCTCGATCAGACGGTCGTCATAGGGCAGGAATCCGAGAATTTCAAAGTCGGACAAGTGCTTTTTGAAGAAGGCCCGGTCGGCTTCACCGCGGACCTTGTTGCCCACCAGGGCAATGGAACTCAGGTGGATTTCCGATGCCAGGCGCTGGATGTTGCGGGCCGTGTCGATGCTGCGGCGTCCGGGTTCCACGACGACGATGAGCTTGTCCACGGCCTGGGCCGTGGCCCGTCCCAGATGTTCGATGCCGGCTTCCATATCCATGACCACGACTTCATCCCGGGCCAGGACGACATGGGTGATCAGGGCCCGCAGGAGGGTGCTTTCAGGACAGATGCAGCCCGCGCCGCCTTTTTTAACCCCTCCCAGGCGCATCAGTTTGATATTCTCCAGCCGGGCCGAGAGGGCTTCCGGCAGATCGTCCACTTTGGGATTGAGTTTGAAATACCCACCGATGGTGCCCGGGTGCGATTCCGTGCGTTCATGCACCAGGTCTTTCATTTCGGAGATCGGGACGATCTTGTCGGCGCCCTCGATGCCCAGGGCCGCCGCCAGGTTGGCGTCCGGATCCGCATCGATGGCCAGCACGTGTTTGCCCTGTTCGTTGAAAGACCGAATAAGAAGCGCAGAAAAGGTTGTTTTGCCGACACCGCCTTTGCCACTGACTGCGATTTTCATGCTTGTTTCCTTTCTGTTCCGTCGACTGCTGAAGCGATCAAATCAAAATGCGTAAGTGTAATTGGAATGAAATATAACACAGCATGGGGCGCTGTCCATCTTTTCCCCCACCTTTGACGGCGATGCTAACGACCCGTATCTTTAGTGTAAGGCGTGGCTTGACCTTTAGCGTGAACTCCCATAAGGGGACAGCACCGTCTATGACCAAGCAGGTCGTGACCCGCCATCGAGCGTTGGTCCAAAGACAAACCAAAGAATGCGAGGACCACCGACAGGCATGCCGACTCCGAACCCATCCCATACAAAAACGACAGGGCCTTTGATTCTGGCACCGGCCGGCAACCGGGCTTCTTTCCTGGCGGCGCTGGCGGCCGGGGCCGATGCGGTCTATTGCGGTCTCAAAAGCTATTCGGCCCGCGCCGAGGCCAAGAATTTCACCATTCCCGAACTGGCGGCCCTGACCGAACTGGCCCACCGCAAGGGGATGCGGGTGCACACCGCCTTCAACGCGATGCTGACGGCCGAGGACCTGCCTCGGGCCGCCGGACTGCTGCAGGATCTGGTCCTGACCGTCCGTCCGGATGCCCTCATCGTCCAGGATCTGGCCATGATCGACCTGGCGCGGCAGAAGGGCTTTACGGGCGAGATCCACCTCTCCACCCTGGCCAATGCCGGGTTTGCCGGGTCACTTGACTGGATCCGGCGCCACTTGGCCGTGGATCAAGTGGTGGTCCCGCGGGAACTGGACATCGACGAGATCCGGGCCATGGCGGCGGCCTGCCCCGACGGGCTGGGGTTGGAGGTCTTCATCCATGGCGCGCTGTGTTACAGCGTGTCGGGGCGCTGCTACTGGAGCAGTTTCCTGGGCGGCAAGAGCGGGCTGCGGGGGCGCTGCGTGCAGCCCTGCCGCCGCCAGTACCAGCAGCGCAACCGCCCCCAGCGCCATTTTTCCTGCATGGATCTCAGCCACGACGTGCTGGTCAAAGTGCTGCGAACGATTCCCGAGGTGAAGACCTGGAAAATCGAAGGGCGTAAAAAAGGCCCCCACTACGTCTACCACACCGTGATGGCCTATCGCATGCTGCGCGACGAAGGACACGATCCCCAGAGGAAGCGGGAGGCTTTGCAGTTGCTGGAACAGTCGTTGGGCCGACCAACCACCCATTACCGGTTCTTACCCCAGCGGCCTCAGATTCCGCTCCAACCGGAAACCCCGACGGGCTCCGGCCTTTTGGTCGGCATCGTGAAAGGCACTGCCCAAAATCCCTATATTTCCCCGCGGCAGCCGTTGCTGGCCGGTGACGTATTGCGCGTTGGCTACGAGGATGATGCCGGACATACCATCGTAAGGGTGCGTAAACCCATAGTGCGCAATGGGCGGCTGAACTTCAAACCCGGTCGACGGGGGGGCGGCGGACGCCAGATGCCGGTCTTTCTCACGGATCGACGGGAGCCCGAGCTGAACCGTGTGTTGGAAGATCTGGAGACCGAGCTGCGGTCGATACCGGAACCGCGCGCCAGCCATCAACCCAACGACGTGCGCATGCCGGCCGCCCTTCGATTTAAAAAAGGGCCGGCCCGTGACATGATTGTCTCCCGCGCGGTCACGCGATCGGGGGGAAGGGGCGCCAAAGGCTTGTGGGTTTCCCCGCAGACGGTCCAGAAGACCGCCCCCAAGGCCATGTCCTCGGCCTGGTGGTGGCTGTCGCCCGTTCTCTGGCCGGCCTCCGAAACGGAAACGGCGCACTTGATTGCCCGGCTTCTGAAGGGCGGTGCCCGGCAGTTTGTGCTCAATGCTCCCTGGCAGGCGGGGTTCTTCGAGCGTCCTGAAGACCTGCAGTTGTGGGCGGGCCCATTCTGCAACCTGGCCAACCCCCTGGCCCTGGCGGCCTTGAAGCAGGCGGGGTTTTCCGGGGCCTTTGTCAGTCCGGAGTTGGGAAGGGAGGCCTTTCTGGAACTGCCGCGTTTAAGTCCGTTGCCCCTGGGGGTGGTGTTGACCGGAATGTGGCCCTTGTGTATGTCGCGCGTGATCTCGGATACCATCGACACCCGGCATCCCTTTGCCAGCCCGCGGGGGGAGGAGGCCTGGGCGCGCCGCTATGACGACAACATCTGGATCTTCCCGAACTGGCAGCTGGATCTCAGCGATCAGCGCCAACAATTGGAAAAGGCCGGCTATCAGTGGCTGGCACACCTGCAGGAGCCCGTGCCCAAAACCGTCAAGCTGAAGCCTCGGCAGGGGTTGTGGAACTGGAATATCGGCCTCAAATAATATCCGTTCAGAAATCGTCTTTTTTGCCCTGATCGGCGTTCTCCGCGGTTTTAACGGCTGCGGCGTACAGTAGTACGCCTCGCCGTAAACCCTTGTGCGGCCTTGATCAGAACAAAAAATCCTGATTTCTGAATCGGATATGATGATGTAGTCAAAAGAAGGAAACTATGCCTTTTCCCTGATTGGTGAAGAGCGTCCTTGATTTCCAGGGGTAGGGACTTTAGATCGAAAAGGTATAAGCACTTCGCTTGAATCCTCGACCCCATGGATCCTTGAACCCTATTTTATTAGACGTTTTGTGCGGAGAAGAAATTGGCGGGTTTGACCCAGCATACAGCACTGTTGATAGTTCAATTGGATACCGGGCCCGACATCCGGGACATCACGGCCGAACTGGAGCGCATCATACGCGAGAGTGGCATTCGAGAGGGGACGCTTGCAGCGACAGTTGTCGGGTCCACCGGATCTCTGACCACGATCGAATACGAGCCCGGTGTGGTGGCGGACCTCAAGGATGCCGTCGAACGGCTGGCGCCCCGGGGTGCGGTTTATGCCCATGAGGAAGCCTGGCACGACGGCAACGGGCACAGCCATGTCCAGGCCGCCCTGCTGGGACCTTCCCTGCATCTGCCGGTGCGCGAGGGTTGCCTGCGGCTGGGCACCTGGCAGCAGGTGGTGGTGATCAACCACGACAACCGTTCGCGCCGCAGGCCCATTGAGGTGACCGTTGCAGGCGTTAGATGATTACGCCATCAAATTGGTACCTCAGTGATATTTGGTTTTCTGGCGCGTAATCACAGGTTTTCACTACCGTTATTTTCTATGGATATTCAATATATCAGAATAGCTTTAATACATAATTCATGGCCCAATACCGTAATCATTCATCTTAAAATTTTCTGATATACCCCCATATTTCAATCAGTGGTTGCGCATGAATTTAAGATTGCGTTATTCTGATCTTCAGCAAGCTGTGAATCATTTGGTTCGTAAATAAATCGACGCCAAACAGGTCACTTCCCAACCACTGCCATGAGCGAAAAAAAACATCCCATTCGTCATCCTATTCGATTTAAAATATTTCTGGTCAGCCTTGTACCGACGGTCGCCCTGGTCGCTGCGGCACTGATGAATAGCGAGTATCTGAGTGCCTTAGGCGACAGTGCCGAGCAGATTCTATCCAAAAATTACAAAAGCATTCGGGCAGCGCAAGAAGCGCGCAAAGTCGTCGAAGCCATACGGAACCAACTGCTGATCAATGTCTCGCAGAATCCACAAAGTTTTGTAGTTTCAGTTGAAAAACTTAGAGAACTGGCCGCAAACCTGAACCTTTGCAGGGAAAACGTCACCGAGGCGGGCGAGCAGGAATTGATCGAGGCTCTGTATGAAAGCTACGCCAAGTATGAACCGACAGTCGATTCCCTTCAGACGGTAGATCATCATCTGTGGCAAAGCGACCATTTTGCCTCTTTTCTGGCGCGGACAACAGAAATGGTTTTGCTTATCGACGATCTGGTTGCCATAAACGAGACGGCCATGGAGCGTGCCGAGCAAGAAACCAGCCTGCTGGCAAACCATGCCCAACGCAATGCGGCGGCGCTCTTTGGCGTCATCATCACCGGGATCTTGGTATTGAGCTATTTCCTCTCTTATCGCATTGCCAAACCCATCATGACCCTTGCTCAAAATCTTTTGGAGACTCGCGAGGGCAGCGGTGTTTACCCGGAGGTACAGCTGCGCACCAGCGACGAAATCGGTTTCCTGACCCAGGCCTTCAATCGACTGTTTTACCGCCTGAAACAATACGATCGACATCGCGATGAAATCATCGCCGGTGAGAGGGAAAAGGTCCGCCGCAGTGAGGAAGCCAAAGGGCGGTTCATTGCGGATATCAGCCATCAGCTTAAAACCCCCATGACCTCTCTGGCCATGAGTGTCGGGATGCTTCAGAGCCGAGGTGATGCTCTCGGGACCGAAAAGCGTGGTAAACTCGTTGAGACTGCCCATGACGATTGCGCCCGCATGACGGCTTTGATCAATGAGCTTGTGGATGTCTCCCGGCTTGAAACCATGTCGCAGCCGCGACCCAAGGAGACGCTCGATATCGCCACCGTGATCCAGGAGTGCCTCGCGCCATTGATGAAGCAGGCCAAGGCAAGGGGCGTCACCATCGATATCGACATCTCTCAGAATATGCCCCAGGTGACGATCGACTCTTTCCGTTTCCCCTGGGTCATTACCAATCTTGTCGGCAATGCCCTGCGTTATACGGATCGGGGCGGCCATATCGGACTTAACGTCTACAAACAGGACCAGCGGATCTATTTTCAATGTTTGGATACGGGCAGCGGCATCAATCCGCAATTTTTGCCGCACATCTTCGACCGCTTCACCCAGTTCTCCGAACGTGGTAAAGTGGGCACCATCGGCCTTGGCCTGGCTATCGTCAAGGATATCATCGAGCAGCATGGCGGCGATATAGGCGTCGAAAGCACGGTCGGCGAGGGCACCTGTTTTACCTTCTGGATTCCTGAGGGCATGGAGGGCATGCGTGAAAAAAGCGCTGATCATCGACGATGACCGCAATATTCTGACCACCCTGGCAATGTATCTCGAAGACAAGGGCTTCGAGGTCACGACAGCTGAATCGGGTGAAAGCGGATTGCATAAGTTGCGCAGCGTCATGCCCGATCTGGTGCTGCTGGACATGAAGCTGCCGGATCGGGATGGTCTCGATATCCTCAAGGAAGTGACCACCAGCGGCATCAAGACCCAGGTGCTCATGGTTACTGCCTATGCAACCATTGAAACGGCGGTCAGCGCCGTTAAGATGGGAGCCTTCGACTACCTGCCCAAGCCGTTCGTGCCAGGCCAGCTCGACCTGGTCCTGGAACGGCTCAAGCGCTTTCATCACATGGAAGTGGAGATCGCGACCCTCAAGGGTATATTCTCCGAAGGTGGGATCCTGACCCGCAACCGCAGGATGCGCAAAATTCTGCAAACCGCCCGTCAGGCCGCCGATGCCGAGGCGATTGTTCTGATCAGCGGTGAGAGTGGAACGGGCAAAGGTTTGCTGACACGCCTGATTCATGACTGGAGTCCGCGATCGGTCAAACCCTTTGTGACTGTGGACTGCGCTGCCCTGCAGGAGAACCTGTTGGAGAGCGATCTGTTTGGTCACATCAAAGGAGCCTTCACAGGAGCGTTGCGAGACAAGGTGGGTAAGCTCAAGCTCGCCGAAGGCGGCACGGTTTTCCTCGACGAAGTGTCCGAGATTCCGGCCGCGGTGCAGGGTAAGCTGCTGCGGTTCATTCAACACCACGAATTCGAACGCGTGGGAGATCCCAAGCCCCAAACCGTGGATGTTCGCATCATTGCGGCAAGCAACAAGGATCTTGAAGAGCGGGTTCGCGACGGTGCCTTTCGGGAAGACCTCTACTTTAGATTGAATGTGCTGGAGCTGTTTTTGCCGCCTTTGCGGGAAAGGCCCGAGGATGTCACCCTGCTCGCTGAACACTACTTGAAACAATCCGCGCGCCTGAACGAGAAATCGGTCCAGCACATTTCATCCGATGCGCTGCAGCGACTGCAAAATTACTCCTGGCCCGGCAATATCCGCGAACTTATCAATACCATCGAACGGTCGGTGATCATGGCAACGGATACTGAGCTGACGGCCGACGACCTCCCTCCCCACATTGCAAATTTCAATCCGAAAGCCTCCTCAGAGACCTCCTTTAAAAGCCTTGTCGAAATCGAGCGGGAGCATATCCAGAACGCCATAGCCCATTCCGCTTCGCTGGAAGAGGCGGCCAAGGTTTTGGGCATCGACCCGGCCACCCTCTGGCGCAAGCGTAAAAAATACCAACTTGATTAACCTTGCAACTTGCAAGGCCAATTTCTTGCAAAATTCAAGATCCTTCACCATCCCTGCCTTGAATAACAGCCTGTAGATTTAAATTTCGACATTATAACAATTAGTTAAGCCGCTGGGCATCCATCTTGCTATTAGCGTGAGCGAGTTCTGTCAAACCGGTTGGATAGGACGAAAAGCATGAAAAGGAGGTCTACATGCTCATGTCGTCAACCCATAACGCGATTCTGGTTTGCCCGCTGCAACACGATCAACAAATTGCCAAGACAGGAGAGGTGTCCATCGCCCCCAGTTTACCGGCCTGTTTTAATTTTGCCGCAGGTCGGAATTTCAGCCTGATCATCATCAATGTGCCAGTAGGGAGGGAAGCTATTCGAAACCACGTCCTGGACCTTTGCCGGGGTCTTAAACGCTGCTCCGAAACGCAGGATACGCCAGTAATTATTTCCGTCGAATTTCTCAACAGGGAGATGACCCTCAAGATGGCCAATGCCGGCATTCGATTCATGGAAGTTCGTCCGAAGAGGAACCCCATCGATCCCGACCACTTGTTGCACATGGTTCGGAGAGGCGATCCTTCAATTCGCATCGATTTGATTTTGGCTCGTCTTTGCCCATTTCTCGACCATCGCCAAGTGGATGGCGGGCGCGAGCTGACCACTTGCAAGGCCTACCGAAATCGCATGGTTCTGGGCGGAAAGCGGCTGCACAAGATGTGCGAATCCGACTGTCATGTCTACTGCGACTGTTTCTTGCACCCGAGGTTCGCATCATGACTATCGGCGGACGCCTTATCAAATTCCATCCGGCAACCCTTTTGCTCGCCAGTTTTCTGTTGGTGATCGCCATCGGGACCCTTTTGCTGAAATTGCCGCTTGCCACGGAAACAGGCCGTATTTCGTGGATTGACGCTCTTTTTACGGCAACCTCCGCCGTGTGTGTCACGGGGCTTATTGTCGTGGATACCGGGAGCTACTTCACCATCTTCGGCCAGAGCGTCATTCTGATGTTGATTCAGATCGGCGGGCTGGGACTTATGACGATTTCGGTCACGCTATTTACCTGGATTGGACGGAGTATCTCCTTTCGACATCGCATGGCGATGCAGGACCTCTTTGCGCATACGCCCCGCGCGGACATCTTCAATCTTGTGAAAAGCATCGTCCTGTTCACTGCTGGGGCGGAAATCGCCGGCGGGATTCTCCTGACAGTTTTCTGGAGCCGGGAGATGCCCCTTCTAAAGGCCGCCGGAACCGGCTTTTTCCATTCCATCTCGGCCTTCTGCAATGCCGGCTTCTCCCTGTTTGCGGACAGCATGATGCGCTACAGCGGCGATCCGATGCTCAACGGAACCGTCTGCGCTTTGATCGTTGCTGGTGGTATCGGGTTTCCGGTGCTCTACGATCTGCAATGCTGGGCCAAGTTTCACAAGCGTCAGCGCTGCCGGTTGTCGATCCAGACCAAAACGGTTCTGCTGACGACCCTGATCTTGATCCTCGCAGGGGCTGCCATGTTTGCCTTCCTGGAGCAATTCCCTTCGGGCGATACCCATTCCTTTTGGCATCGCACCTTGACGCCGCTGTTCCAGTCGATCACATGCCGCACGGCCGGTTTCAACACCGTTGATATTGCGACGCTTAAAGACGCCACCCTGGCCATGATGATTTTTCTCATGTTTTTCGGGGCATCCCCCGGATCGTGCGGTGGCGGTGTCAAGACCACGACACTGGCAATTTTAACGGCCTTTACCTATAGCCGATTGCGTCACCGCCGCCGTGTTGACCTCTTTAAAAAGAGCGTTCCCACCGAAACCGTCACGCGGAGCGTATCCCTATTGCTCGTTTCCATCGGAATCATTGGCCTAATTCTATTTTTGATCCTAGTAGGGAACGCTGTCGATGGCCCCTATCTAAATCATAGTAGAGGCGATTTTCTCCCCTTGCTGTTCGAAACCGTATCGGCCTTCGGGACAGTGGGGTTGTCCATGGGTGTAACCTCGGACCTGAATCTTTGGGGTAAATCCTGCATCATCGTAATGATGCTCGTGGGTCGTGTAGGGGTGTTGACGTTCGCCTATATCATTGTCGGGAACGGCGCGGTCAATGGTGTCGAGCATGCCGAAGAGAATTTGATGATCGGCTAACATATCGGAGGATGGTTATGAAGCGTTTTGCAGTCATCGGGCTGGGCAATTTTGGTTTCCATGCGGCTAAGGCGCTGTTTGAAGACGGCAACGAGGTGGTTGCCATAGACAGGGATAAAAACAAGGTCCAGGCCATCGACCCCCATGCCACGGAGTCCCTGGTGATGGATGCCACGGAGAGGGACTCGCTGAAGTCACTCGGCCTGGAAAGCATGGATGGTGTGATCGTTTCCACCGGCACCAACATCAGTATCAGTATTCTGATATGCCTTTACCTGCAGGAATTCGGGGTCAAGACAATTCTGGTCAAGGCCCTGGATGACGACCATGCGAAAATACTCAAGCGGGTGGGCGCCACCCAGATTATTCACCCGGAACGCGACATGGCGGTGCGCATCTCCGGAGGCTTATCGAGGCCGAACGTTCTGGATTTCATTCCTCTTTCCGATGAGTTCGATCTTGTTCAGGTCGGCCCCCCGCGGGAGTTTATCGGAAAAAGTTTACGAGACCTAAATCTGAGGGCCAAATACAGCGTTCACGTCATCGCCATCAAGGAACTCGCACCGGAAAACTTCGTTTTGATACCGCCGGCGAACTTTGTCATCAAGGATAGCGATATCTTAGTCATGCTGGGCAAATCAGAAGATATCAAACGGATAAAGGCGTTGAAATAAGGCTACACGGATCTTGATTTTGACTTAAACAACGACACATATCCGACATATCACAAGTCGCCTTCGCTTTGTGGGCAACCACACGACTGACGCACGATCAATTTACTTTTGAGTATGACTTCTCGATTGGACCTTTTTGGATCTTTGATTCTTTTTATCAATAACTCGGCGGCCGTGCGGCCGATTTCATAAGTGGGCTGCTCGATTACAGTAAGGGCAGGTACCACAAGTTTGGCCCAAGTCGTTTCGTCAAAACTGGCAAGCGCGATTTCTTCGGGAATCGCCTTTCGGCTTTCCCGCAGCGCCCGAAGTGCTCCGGCCGCCAAAAGACTGTTACTGGTCAAGATGGCATCAGGCGGCTCTGACAGCTGCAGCATCTTCATGGTCGTGTTAAACCCGTCCTCTTCCCTGGGATTGGCATATTTTACCAAGTCGGTCGATGGTTGAAAATCATGTTCTTTGAGCGCGCGCACAAAGCCCTCCCGCCGTTCGCGGCCGGTGGTACTGCCCATGCCGAAAATGGCTCCAATACGCCGATAGCCATGTTCAATCAGATGGGTTGTCAATGTGTGGGCGGCCTGCTCATTATCAATTAGGATATTATCGACTTCCGCATTGCTCACCCGTCGGTCAATGACGACCATGGGAATATTTAGGTCCGATTTTTCTGAAAAATTGTCAGCAGTTTGACGGGTTGGAGATAAGATGACCCCGGCAAGATTTTCATCACGAATCAGATGCAAATACCTCTCTTCTTTGTCAGGATTTTCATCATTATTACAAAGCATCACGCTATAGCCCATCTCGTGGGCGGTATCCTCAACAGCCCGGCTGACCTGTTGAAAAAAGGGATTTTCAATATCGGAGATAATGAGTCCGATGATGGTCGATTTCTGAGATCGAAGACTGCGGGCCACGCGATTCGGGCGATAATTCAGCTCCTTTACCACTTCCATCACACGTTCTTTGACTTCTTGGCGTACGTGGCGTTTGTTCGCCAAAACCCGTGACACTGTCGCTGTTGAAACCCCCGCAGAATCCGCAACATCTTTAATTTTCACCATAATACGATCAAGCTCCAAGTTCGAATTGCGTTTTATCAACTTCAAGTAGGGAAATGTAATCGATTACACAAACTTTGTCAATTTAAATCAGCCTTTGCCACGCTGATTTTTTATCGATGCCAATCACTTTGTCAGCGCTATAACGAAAACAAACTATCAAACACATATATAATATTGGATATTATTGTCCGTTAATGTATTGATTTCCGATCTATGCTTGGGAGAATAATTGGCGAATTAATTTTATTTATTAGACTCGCTACCTGGATTAATTCAGCCAATATCGGATATGATTCACATGTATACTTACGTACAAACTCAAAAAACCAATAAAAAATGTAAACGATTGCCATAAAAATTGAGTGATATTCTAAGATATTCGTTTTAAACAAAATTAAAAAAATAATGATTACAGTTAAATATAATATATATTGAAAAACTTTTGAATTTAACGAAATAAATATTGACACATAAACTGTAATCGATTACATAAAATATTAATTAAAAGTTCAAAATCAAACAAAATGTTCAAAAAAGAGGCCTTTAAATGAAAGAGGCAATTCAAAAATTTGGCGGCTTCCTGGCTGGGATGATTACCCCCAAAATTGGTGCATTTATCGCCTGGGGTTCGAATATTGATTATTAATAACCAGGTAACGAGGAGATATGTTTATGTCCGGTAATGCTTTGAAAATAGGTGTCCAGTCATTTGGAAGGTTCTTGAGTGGGATGGTGATGCCCAACATTGGTGCGTTTATCGCCTGGGGGTTGATTACCGCGTTGTTTATCCCAACCGGTTGGCTGCCCAATGAGAAATTGGCATCACTGGTTGGTCCCATGATTACCTACTTGCTGCCGTTGTTGATTGGTTATACCGGTGGCAAACTGGTCGGTGGTGATCGTGGCGCCGTAGCTGGAACCGTTACAACGATGGGGGTCATTGTCGGTAGTGGTATTCCGATGTTTATGGGGGCGATGATTGCTGGTCCACTAGGAGGTTTGGCCATAACGAAATTTGACCAGAAAGTTCACGGTAAAATCAAACCTGGATTTGAGATGTTGGTCAACAATTTCTCTCTCGGCATTATCTCCATGCTGGTGGCTTTAATTGCCTATCTGGTAATTGGCCCGCTCGTTTCTATAGTTACCAAGGCACTGGCGTCGGGTGTGGGTTGGATTGTGGAGATGCATCTATTACCTCTGGTGTCTATCATTGTCGAACCCGCAAAAATTTTGTTTTTAAACAATGCCATTAACCATGGTGTTTTCACGCCTTTGGGTGCAGAACAGGCGGCTAAGTTCGGATTTTCCATTTATTATATGATTGAAGCCAATCCAGGTCCTGGCTTGGGGATTCTCCTCGCTTATATGGTGGTGGGCAAAGGTATGGCGCAAAAGTCAGCCTACGGCGCAGCTATCATTCACTTTTTTGGTGGTATTCACGAAATATATTTCCCTTATGTTTTAATGAAACCAAGATTGATTATTGCCGTGATCGCAGCCGGTATGGTGGGGGTTGGCTTTAACATGGTCACAGGTAATGGTCTGGTTGGTCCAGCATCTCCGGGTTCTGTTTTTGCCTTGACCCTGATGTCCACAAAAGGAATGGGCATTGTCTTAACCTTGAGTTCCATTGCGCTTTCCGCTCTCACTTCGTTTGTCATTGGAGCAGTCATCATTCGCAAAGATGCTTCGGAAAGTGATGACCTGGAAGCCGCCAAAGCTGCAGTTGCCGCAAGCAAGTCTGCTGCAAAAGGGCAGGCGTCCCCCGTCGTGCCAGGAAGTGTTCGATCCATTGTCGTGGCTTGCGATGCCGGCATGGGATCTTCCGCCATGGGAGCAACGGTATTGCGTGGCAAAGTTAATGATGCTGGCCTAAAAATTGAGGTTACCAACGCAGCTATTAATGATCTGATAGATGCGGATATCGTCATTACCCAAAATGAATTGACTGATCGCGCTCGGGCCAAATTGCCAAACGCCCAGCACTTGAGCATCGATAACTTCATGGACGCAAGCTTTTACGATGACCTGGTAGCCAGAATTGTTCAACCACCAGCAGAGCAAGATATTGGAGCTGCTGAGCAAGATACTGTCGCGGAAGATACTTTGACGGTCAGCTCGCAACAAATTTTGTTAAACGCTCAAGTAACAACGAAAAACGAGGTACTCGGACTGATTTCAGAGAACCTATCCTCGTTGGGCCTCGTTCGTGGAGACTATCTAGATGCACTCACTGCGCGTGAAGAAAAAGTCAGCACCTATCTGATTAATGGGGCCGCTATCCCACACGGTGTCAATGAAGCAAAAGAGCAGGTTATAAAAACTGGTGTTTTTATTGTGCAGGCACCTGGGGGTGTCGTCTGGAATGCCAAGGGAGATGTGGCTCGCTTGATCGTCGGAATTGCCGCCAAAGGCAAGGATCATTTAAGCCTGCTTCAGCGACTGACCAATGTGGTCATGGATGAGGCAGTAGCCGAACGACTGGCCACCACAACCCATAAAAATGATATTCTGCAGGCGTTGAATGCAAAGGCAGAGGCTGCACCGATACAGCTGGAAGATTATTCAGTTGTCGCACAGACACAGGTTGTTGATGCCCAGGGTATGCATGCCCGCCCCGCCAGCTTGATTGCAGAACAGGCTGTAAAATTTTCAGGAACCGAGATCCGCATTCGAAACGATCAGAGGACAGCAACTGCTAAATCCATGGCATCACTTTTGTCCATGGGCGCGAGTCATGGCGATGTTCTGACAATTTCCGCTGAAGGGCCTGAGGCCGAACAGGCCGTTCAATTTCTGGCTGCGATGATTCGTGAAGGGCTGGATAATGAAGAGGAACAGGCGAATGCGTCTTATAATCCTCTGACCGTTTTATCAGCTCTGCCCGATGTTCAGTGTCGTTTAACGTTAAAAGGGTCTGCGGCATCACCGGGTGTTACAATGGCACCTGCATTTCGATTGCAGGCAGGAAAGATGAGATATGAGGAGGAGGCACAAGATCCCAAAGCGGAAGCCAAACTTTTTAGCACTGCCCTGACCGAGGCTGCCCTGCAACTGGATAAACTGAAAGCCAACCTGCAAAGCAGGGCGCCAAATGAAGCCGCCATTTTGCATGCTCAGAAGCAATTGCTGCAGGATGAACTGGTATTAACCGACAGTGAAAAATTCATTGTAAACGGTAAAACCGCCGCCTGGGCTTTTCATCAAGCGATTGAAAAGCAGGTTGGGTCACTAAAAGCAGTTGACAACGAGCGCCTGAGGGCAAGGATTGCAGATCTCATTGATGTGCGTGATCGGGTAGTGGCTTTGATGGTACCCGCAGTTTCAGCAGTTACTTATCCAGAAACTGATTTCATTTTGATGGCAAAAGATCTAACACCTTCTCAAACAGCCGGATTGTATGGTCTGAAGGTGCGCGGCATCTGTACAGAGCTTGGCGGTCCCAACAGTCATATGGCGATTCTTGCCCGAGCCCTGGGAATTCCAGCAGTGGTTGGCTTGGGCGATGGAACGCTTGCAGACATTGAGAACGGTGAATTGATTATTGTCGATCCACAGGCATCGTCCATTTATGTTGATCCGGATGAAGCAACACAGAAAAATGGACTGAAATGGATTGAGCAGTGGGAACAGATCCGCACAGCAGAAGATAGACAAAAACATAAGGCTGCTGAAACGTTGGATGGTCACCACATCGATGTCGTATGCAATATCGCCAAACCGGAAGACGCGAAACTTGTTATAGACGATGGTGGCGAAGGTGTTGGGTTGTTGAGGACTGAGTTTCTTTTTGAGGCGTCAACAACAGAACCCCCCATTGAAAAGCAATGCGATGCCTTAAAAGCCATCATCAAAGAACTTGGCAGTCGTCAGTTGGTCGTGCGCACGGTGGATATTGGCGGAGACAAGCCTGTGTCCTGGCTGCATATGCCTCATGAAGATAACCCATTCCTGGGTATGCGAGGGATTCGTCTGTCGTTTAAATATGAAGACATATTCAAACGCCAACTGGAAGCCATTTACCAAACGGCAACCTGGCAGAAAGAGACAACCGGCTCGACCGGACTGCACATTATGTTTCCGATGATTGGCAGAATGTCGGAGTGGAGAAAAGCGCGGGATATTGCCGAAAGAATTCGGTTGCAGTTAAACGCGCCTCAGTTGCCCCTTGGTATTATGATCGAGGTACCATCCGCAGTGATGGTTGCGGAGCATTTGGCCAAAGAAGTGGATTTCTTCTCCATCGGTTCCAATGACTTAACGCAGTACGCGTTGGCTATAGATCGCCTGCATCCTGATCTTTGCTCTGAAGCTGACAGTTACCATCCTGCATTGGTGAAAATGGTTGAGCTGACGGTAAGAGCCGCACAGGCTCATGGTAAGTGGGTTGGTGTATGCGGTAATGCGGCCGCGAATCCTAGTCTCGCGACACTGCTGGTCGGGTTGGGCGTGACTGAACTGTCAGTCAGCCCAGCCAATGTGGGGGCGGTGAAAAATATTATCCGCGCGGTGAGTTATCGTAAATTACAAGCGAAAGCGAATAAAGCATTGCAAATGGAAAGTTCAGAAGCCGTTATGGCGTTGTATAAAACGAACGACGATCTGTTGTAGCAGCATCATTTAAACACTCAAAGGAGGCAATCGTGACATCACAATATAAGAAATACCAATCAGAAAAAATTACCCCACCTGAAAAAACCTGGGTATGGAATATGTATGGAGCCGGTGAAGAAAATATAGGCAAAGAAGGTAAACCTGAGCATTTACCGGTGCCGAAGCCAGGACGAAACCAGATGCTTGTACGTGTTGACAGTGTAGGGCTCTGTTTCTCCGACGTAAAACTGATCCGGATGGGGAAAGACCACCCCAAACTGTACAATCGGGATCTCACAAAGGAGCCGACCCGGCTTGGCCATGAAGCGGCTCTCACCATTGTTGAGGTGGGAGAGGAACTGCAGGGAAAATACAGCGCCGGCCAGCGCGTTGCGGTACAGCCTGATATATACCAGAACGGTAAGAGTACAGCGTATGGATATACGATCCCCGGTGGCCTTATTCAATATCACTTGATCGGACCGGAGATGCTGGAAACAGACGAAGGTGCCTGTCTGCTGCCGATAACCGGCGACATGGGCTATGCCGAGGCCTCTCTTCTTGAGCCCTGGGGCTGCGTCCTCGCCTCCTATACCCAACGAAGACGTCTTGAACCGAAGGAAGGCGGGGTTATGTGGATCATCGGCCGGGACGGAGATGAACGGGAATATCGTTTTTCCGCAGGCCTTACCGCGCCGGGAACCATTATTCTAACCGATGTTCCGGAAAGTGTGGCAAATCTTGCTGCACAAACCTCGGCAACGGTTGTGGTACGCAACGGTCTCAGCCCGGATCAATATAAAGCGCTCGCTGCTGAATTCACGGATGGCAACGGTTTCGATGATATTGTCATGCTCGACCCCCGGTCGGCGGAACTTGTCGGTGATGTTGCCGGCTATATCATTCGCAGGGGAACCTTGAATCTCGTGGGGCAGACGCCACTGGACGGTCTGGTCAATGCAGATGTTGGACGTCTCCACTATGATTATATCGCCTTTATCGGCTGCCAGGGACCCGATATCGGGGCGTCTTATGGCGAAAAACGAAACCGTTGTGAACTGACAGCGGGTGGGACAAGCGTTTTTGTCGGTGCCGGCGGACCAATGGGGCAAATGCATGTGCAAAGAGCCATCGAGCTACCCAACGGGCCAAGCAAGGTTATCGCCACTGAGGTCAGTGACCTGAGGCTGGCTGCTCTTAAGGAACGCTTTGGTCCCCTGGCAGCCAGTAATAATTGCGAATTGTTGACCTTTAACCCCCAGACAAGCGAGCAATCACTCCACGATTTCGTCATGGAAGCAACCGGTGGACAGGGTGCCGAGGATGTGGTTGTCAGCGTACCTATCGCTGCGGTCATGGCCGAGGCCGATACCTTGATGCATAAGGATGGCATGCTGGTCTTTTTTGCAGGTGTCCCCAACGGAACAAAGGCCCATTTGAACCTTAGCACGGTGTATATGAGCAATGCCCAATATACCGGCACCTCCGGCCTCACCCTGGGCGATCAGTTTCAGGTGTTGAACCAGTCCGCAAAAGGCAGCCTGAATCCTGGGCGCAGCGTTGGCGCCATTGGCGGAATGAATGTTGCCAAAGAGGGTATTCAGGCGATGATCGATGGTCGCTATGCGGGCAAGATTATTATTTTCCCGCAATTCCCGGATTTGCCGCTCATTGGGCTCGATGATCTCCACAAAATCCATCCTGATATTGCTGAGAAACTTGAACCGGGCAACATGTGGACGAAAGAAGCTGAAGAAGCGCTTTTTGAAAAATACTGGAAGGAGTGAGATGATGATATTCACTGTAACGCTCAATCCAGCAGTTGACCGGGAATTGACAGTTGCCGAGATTGCTTTTGACACCGTTCTGCGGGCCTCGGATTGGCGTGTAGACTGCGGCGGAAAGGGGTTTAATGTCGCCCGCATGCTTCAATCACTTGGCATCTCAAGTGTGGCCCTGGGCTTTGCCGGCGGAAAGAGTGGCGAAATGCTTGCCGATAAGCTCCAGTCCCTGGGGATTGAGACCGACTTTGTCCGGGTTGAGGGAGAAACCCGCACCAATGTCTCCATTGTCAGCGCTAAAAATGGACAATACGTGAAGGTCAATGAACCGGGGCCGACCATTACTGAAACAGATCTTGCGCAACTGGCACAAAAGATAGGTGAACGGGTGCAGGCAGGAGACTGGTGGATACTGGCCGGCAGTCTGCCGCCGGGAGTGGAACCACGCTACTATACTGAACTGATTACCATCATCCAGTCAGCTGGAGCAAAAGTATTTCTGGATACCAGCGATGAGGCCCTGCGTCAAAACTGCGCCGCCAAACCCCTGCTGGTCAAACCCAACGATGAAGAAGCACACGCGCTTACCGGGCTACCTGTCAACACACCTGCAGAGATCTCAGCAGTCGGCAAAGCAATTTCCGCCATGGGACCTGCCAGTGTGATTATCTCTCTTGGAAAAGAGGGCGCCGTGCTGGTCGATGACGGGAAGGCGTGGATGGCTGCCAGTCCCAAAATAGTTGCGGCCAACCCCATTGGTGCTGGAGATTCAATGGTTGCCGGCATTGTCTGGGGCCTCAGTCAGGGGGACAGCATGCAGGATGCGTTGTGCAAAGGGATTGCCTGCGGTGCTGCGACCGCCAGCCAAAAAGGCACATCGGTGGGATCCCTGGCCCAGGTTAACAAGCTATTGAGCCAAGTTTCATTGTCTGAAGTGTGAATTTTTAAACAGACGCCATCCGCGGCTTCACCTAATAAATCTAATTGGAGGAAGTATTATGCTTAAAATTGCTATCAATGGTTTCGGTAGAATAGGAAGACTTACATTTCGAAAAATTTTCGGAGATGATCGTTTTGAAGTAATGGCAATTAATGATTTAACAGATCCAAAGATGCTTGCTCATCTTCTGAAGTATGACAGTGTTCAGGGCCGTTTTTCAGGACATACTGTCGATTGTGATGAGGGCTCTCTTATCATTGATGGAAAGAAAATCAGAGTTTATAAAGATCCAGATCCGAAGAATCTTCCCTGGGGCACCCTTGGGGTGGACATTGTTTTAGAATGTACCGGATTTTTCTGCTCAAAAGCAAAAAGCCAGGCGCATATCGATGCAGGTGCAAAGAGGGTTCTTATTTCAGCTCCTGCAGGCAGTGACCTTCCAACCATTGTTTATGGCGTCAATCATCGTACACTGAAAAAGGAAGATCTCATTGTCTCTGGCGCATCCTGCACAACCAATTGCCT
Source organism: Deltaproteobacteria bacterium (assembly GCA_020444045.1). Lineage (GTDB taxonomy): Bacteria > Desulfobacterota > Desulfobacteria > Desulfobacterales > UBA5852 > JABZFP01. Next base: position 93,714 of record JAHLLS010000018.1, on the reverse strand, counting down.
TGCTCCTATGGCAAAAGCATTGAATGAGTATCGTGAGCTGAGAACCGGCTTCATGACAACAATTCATGCCTATACGGGCGACCAGATGATTGTTGATGGGCCGCATCGTAAAGGTGATTTTCGTCGTGCAAGGGCCGGTGCCATTAACATTGTCCCTAATTCAACCGGCGCTGCGAAAGCGATCGGTCTTGTCATTCCCGAACTTGACGGAAAGCTGATTGGATCGGCACAACGCGTTCCAGTCCCTTCCGGTTCCATCACCATTCTCGATGCGACGTTAAAAGATGAGACCGACTCTGTAAGTGTTGAAGGGATCAATGAAGCCATGAAAAAGGCTTCAGATGAATCCTTTGGATATTCTGACGAGGAACTGGTGTCAAGCGATACAATTGGTATGAGCTATGGTTCCCTTTTCGATAGTACCCAAACACTTGCGCAACGTTGTGGAACCAATATTTATGAGGTTAGAGTTGTATCCTGGTATGACAATGAAATGAGCTATGTTAGCCAATTAATCAGAACGTTAGACCATTTGGGAAGTTTAATGAAGTAAGCGCATCCAACGAGGTAGCCAACAATGATAATGAAAGATGTTTTGGGTTTGATTATGGGCGGGGGGCGCGGCAGCCGGCTTTATCCATTAACCCAGAAACGGTCAAAACCAGCTGTTCCGTTTGCCGGTAAATACCGATTGATCGATATTCCTGTCAGTAACTGTTTGCATTCCGGCATTGATAAAATCGCCATTTTGACTCAGTACAACTCGGTGTCGCTCCATCGCCACATTTTCCGGACTTATCGGCGGGATATGTTTACCGATGGTTGGGTGCAGGTCCTGGCGGCAGAGCAGACGCCTTCGAGTAAAGGCTGGTATCAAGGCACGGCTGATGCGGTCCGGCAGCAACTGGTTGAGATTAAAAGCTCAGGCACCAAATATGTCATCATCCTGGCTGGCGATCATCTTTACCGGATGAATTATCGTAAATTTGTGCAATATCATGTGGACACCAAGGCCGATATTACGCTGGCGGTTCAACCGGTAGACGCCCAGGAGGCGCCGGCTCTGGGCATTCTCAAGCGGAATCCTGACGGCGAAATCATCAGCTTCACCGAAAAGCCTGACCCCGAAATCCTGGGTGAATTGGAAAGCACAACGGGTTCAGATAAACCTTTCATGGCTTCAATGGGAATCTATGTTTTTTCCACCGCGCTGTTGTCTGAGCTATTGGCTGCGCCGGGTGATGATTTTGGTAACGACATTATACCGATAGCTTTATCTGATCATCGGGTTATGGGGCATGTGTTCGATGGCTACTGGGCTGATATCGGCACCATTCGCCGCTTTTATGAGGTGAGTTTGAAATTGGTTGCCACCCAGGCCTTCGACTTGAATGTTCCCAATCAGCCTGTCTACACCAATGCGCGCTTCCTTCCGCCCACAGAGCTTCATGGCGCCAGGATCTCCAAGGTAATGCTCGCTGAAGGGTGTGTCATTGGTGATGCCGAGATCACCAATTCGGTGGTTGGAATTCGCAGTATCATTGGTTCGCAGGTGGTCATGCGCGATACTGTCATGATGGGGGCTGACTATTACGAAACTGAAGAACAACGTGCTGAAAACAGGCAATTGGGACGCCCCGACATAGGGGTTGGTGATAGCGCGCTTATTGAGAGCGCAATTATTGACAAGAAAGCCCGTATTGGCCGCAATGTCCAGATACGCTTTATGCCGGATCGGCCCGATTCTGATAATGATAATTGGATGGTCCGGGATGGGCTGGTGGTCGTTCCCAAAAGTGCGATTATCTCTGATAATACAGTGATCTGATTTTTCGTAAGCGTTCACAGGGCACCGCATCTGCATTGTTGCCGGGCATTTGAAGTACAAAAGGTACGTCTGCATGCCCGGCGCCGTGCATCTACGGCACCCTGTGAACGCTTACAAGGCCGTGCTTTACAATACTTGGTTATTTTATCCCTGTGAATAGGTACGATTTTTCGATCGACACTCCCAGCCATCGAAAGCGGGTGAGCCCAATGGAACCATTTCCAGATCATATGCATTATCTGAAACACCTGGCTAAAGAGTTTCCGTCCCGGGAAACCGTCGCCGAGGCAATCATCAATATGCAGGCCCAGCTCAAACTGCCCAAGGGAACGGAGCACTTCATCTCGGATATTCATGGCGAATATGAAGCCTTTTGTAAAGTGGTCAGCCACGCCTCCGGTGCCATCAAGCGCAAGATTGCTGAGATTTTCAAAGATACGCTGTCTGATGAAGAGAAAATCCAGCTGGGTGCCCTGATTTACACGCCTGAATCGATGCTAGGCGTTTTGTTGCCTGCCGCTGAGGACCAAAAGCAATGGTATCAACAAACATTGTTGCGCCTGATTCATGTATTACGCGCAGTATCTTCTAAATATCCGCGCTCCAAAGTTCGGCGATTGATCGAGGGAAGATTTGAGAGCCTCGTTGAAGAGCTGCTCTATGAAAATGAAATGCTGACGGATAAGTGCGAATACTATCAAGGCTTGATTGATACAATTGTCTCCACGGGGCATGCGAAAGCATTTATTGTTGTGATGGCCAGGGCCATTCAGTGTTTGGCCATTGATCACCTCCACATTGTCGGTGATATATACGATCGCGGTCCTGGTGCCCATCTCATTGTGGATCGCTTAATGGATTATCACAGTGTCGACATTCAATGGGGTAACCACGACATCTTATGGATGGGGGCGGCAGGTGGCAGTGAGGCCTGTATCGCGGGTGTCATACGAATCTCCCTGCGTCATTCAAATATGGAGACCTTGGAAAACGGTTATGCGGTGAGCCTTTTGCCACTGGCCTCTTTTGCGATCGAAACATACGGGGATGACCCCTGTGAATTGTTTGCGCCGCAGCGGTTCAATCAGCAGGACGATTCAGAGGGTGAACGGATGCTGATGGCCAGGATGCATAAAGCCATCACGATTATTCAATTCAAGCTGGAAGCCCAGATCATCAGGCGTCGCTTGGAATACCAACTCGAGGATCGTTTGCTGCTTGATAAAATTGACTTCGAACAGGGAACCATAGAGATAGATAATCGAATCTATCCTCTGCTCGACAAAAGTTTTCAGACCGTTATACCTCAAGATCCTTATGCGTTAACACCTGCCGAACAACATGTGGTCGATCGGTTAAAAGTGGCGTTTCTGAATAGTGAAAAATTGCAGCTGCATGCACGCTTTCTCTTTGCAAAGGGCAGCATTTATAAAACTTTCAATGGGAACCTGCTTTACCACGGTTGCATTCCCATGAATGATGACGGTTCGTTTAAATCACTGCACCAGAACCATGCCGCTTCCGCCGGAAAGGATTTGATGGATACTTTCACGCGTCTGGTCCGACAGTCTTTTACGACTGACGACCCCGCGAAAAAACAGCAAGGTTTGGAGACCATGTGGTACTTATGGTGCGGGCCTTGTTCGCCTCTTTTTGGCAAAGAAAAAATGGCAACTTTTGAACAATATTTTATTGAAGATCAAGCCACCCACAAAGAGCCGCGCAATATATACTATTCCTTGAGAGACGATGAAGCGACCGTCCGGCAAATCCTTCAAACCTTCGACTTAAACCCGGAAGAAGGGCGTATTATCAACGGACATGTGCCGGTGATTGTCAAAAAAAAAGAGAGTCCATTAAAGGCCGGCGGCAAATTGATCGTTATCGATGGGGGGTTTTGCCCGGCCTACCAGAAAAAAACAGGCATTGCCGGATACACCCTGGTTTACAATTCATGGGGGCTGCTGCTGGCCACCCATCAAAGTAAAACGGCAAGTGATACCGACGACCTGGAGGCCCATGACATTGACTGCACAACTGAAATCCTTGAAAGCAGCAATCAGCGAATTCGGATTGAACATACCGATCAAGGCCGGGAAATCATGTGCCGTATCGAGGAGATGAAGGCCCTGCATGATGCATACCGAAAGGGAATGCTGACATGAAAATCTTATTTGTCTCCCCCGAAATTACCCCATTTGCCAAAACCGGCGGGCTCGCCGATGTGGCCCATGCCCTGCCCGAGGCTTTAAAGGCGCTGGGCAACGACATCTGCGCCGTGATGCCCAAATATCTCAGCATAGCGGAACAGAACCTCGCCATGGAACCTGTGGCCTCCCTCACCGTCCAGATGCATAACGGACTCCAAGGCGCCACGCTGTTACGCGCCCAAAATGGATCCGTTCCCACCTATTTTATTGAAAACGATGCCTATTTCAATCGGGAGGGGCTCTACGGCCTGGGTGACGGGGACTATCCGGACAACTTGGAACGTTTTGTCTTTTTTTGCAAAGCCACGTTGGAGTGCTGCAAGGCCATTGACTTTCTTCCCGATGTGATCCACTGCAATGACTGGCAGACCGCCGTGCTGCCGGCCATACTCAAGTCCACTTATGGGGCCTACCGTCGGGACCCATTTTTTCAGCCGCTGCCAAAGTTAGTGTATACCATCCACAATATCTCTTATCAGGGCCGCTTTCCAGAAGACCACTGGCCCATTCTCTCTTTACCCCGCAGCTACTATCGCAATGATTTTGAATTCTACGGCCAGATCAACCTGACCAAAAGCACCATTCATCTATCCGACGCGGTGACCACGGTGAGTGAAACCTACGCCCGGGAGATCCAGACGACAGACTTTGGGTTCGGGCTGCAGGATATTTTGCAGCGTCAGAAAGACAATCTGTTCGGAATTCTCAATGGGGTGGATTACCAGGAATGGAACCCTGAAACCGACCCCCATACTTATGGCATCCACTATTCAGCCGACAATCATTCCGGTAAGTACCAGATAAAAGACCGATTACAGAGGGAATATGGTCTGCCGAACAGAGACAATGTGCCCTTGATCGGCATGATCACCCGCTTGGTGGAACAAAAAGGAATCGATCTGATCACCGAGTGCGCCGAACAAATTCTCAAACTCGATACCCAGATGATCGTGCTCGGTTCAGGGGACCCCAGTTATCACAATTTTTTTGAATGGCTGCGGCGCAGCTACCCAGACCAAGTTGGGATCTATATCGGCTACAACAATCAATTAGCCCATAAAATTGAGGCTGGTGCCGATATGTTTCTTATGCCCTCTCTGTTTGAACCCTGCGGATTGAATCAAATTTATAGCCTGAAATACGGTACCCTGCCCATCGTCCGTCTGACCGGCGGTCTGGCCGACACCATCCAGGACGGTGCCAACGGATTTACCTTTTATGACTTCAAACCATCCTTTTTCTTTGATTCAGTACGACGCGCCGTTGATACCTACCGTGACCAACCCGAGATGTGGAAACAGATGATGATCACGGCCATGGGTCAGGATTATTCCTGGGAAAAATCGGCTGAAAAATATCTTACCGTTTACAACAAAGTGTTGGGTAAATCGGGATAATTCTGGGAGTTGGTCGTACAGGTAAACGATGGCGAAATGCTATATTCAAATTTGAAGTGTACAGGAGAGATTCGCTATGAAAATCCACGAACTTGCCGGTCAATCAGCGCCTCAATCCATGCTGGCCAACATTCCCCGAATCGTATCCGCCTATTACACCCACCAGCCGGATATTACGGAAACAGGTCAGCAAGTGGTTTTCGGAACCTCGGGTCATCGGGGGTCGTCTCTGAAACACAGTTTCAATGAAGACCACATCCTGGCGATCAGTCTGGCGCTTTGCGAATATCGATCTTCCCAAGATATCGACGGCCCGCTTTTCCTGGGAATGGATACCCATGCCCTGTCAGAACCAGCCCGGGCGAGCGCCCTTGAAGTTTTTGCCGCGGCCGGTGTAACTGTGATGATCCCGAAGGGGCTTGGCTACACCCCGACGCCGGTCATCTCGCATGCCATCCTGACCACCAATCAAAATAGGCGAAAAGGCCTTGCCGACGGTGTCGTCATCACCCCCTCGCACAATCCGCCTGAAGATGGCGGATTCAAATACAATCCGCCCCATGGGGGACCGGCGGGCAATGACATCACCCAGCGCATCGCCGACAGAGCCAATGCGATACTTGCCAAAGGGTGTGATCGCGTCAAACGGATGCCTTTTGAAAAGGCCCTTAAGGCCGCAACGACCCACGAATATGACTATGTAACCCCCTATGTGGCCGATCTTGCCAACGTGGTCGACATGGAGATGCTGGCCGCATCAGGGCTCAAACTCGGCGTGGACCCCATGGGTGGGGCTGCCGTAGATTATTGGACGCCCATTGCCGAGCACTATGGTCTTTCTCTTGAAATCGTCAACCCGGTCGTTGATCCAACCTTTTCTTTCATGACCCTGGACAAGGACGGTAAGATTCGCATGGACTGTTCTTCACCCTTTGCCATGCAAGGGTTGATCAAGCTCAAAGACAAATTTGACATTGCTTTCGGCAATGATCCGGATGGCGATCGCCACGGGATTGTCACGAAAAGCGCCGGATTGCTCAATCCAAATCATTATCTGGCGGTAGCGATCTGGTATCTGTTTCAAAACAGACCCGCCTGGGGGCCATCGGCCGCCGTGGGTAAAACACTGGTGTCCACCTCGATGATCGATCGGGTGGCGGCGCATCTGGGTAAAAAGCTTTCCGAGGTCCCTGTGGGCTTTAAATGGTTTGTGGAAGGCCTAAAAAGTGGTGCGTATGGGTTCGGCGGTGAAGAGAGTGCCGGGGCCTCCTTCCTGCGCCGCAATGGCAAAGTGTGGACCACAGACAAGGATGGCATCATCATGAATCTTCTGGCTGCTGAGATTATGGCCAAAACCGGCAGGGATCCGGGGGAAATATACACGTCACTCGAGGAACAATTTGGTTCTTCGGTTTACGAGCGCATCGATGCCCCGGCCACCGTTGAACAAAAGGCCGTTTTAACCCAACTTTCAGCTGAAACGATCACCGCCAAGGAATTGGCGGGAGAGCCGATCGTCGCCAAACATACGAGAGCCCCAGGCAATCAGGCCCCTTTGGGAGGATTAAAGGTGGTCACCGAAAATGGGTGGTTCGCCGCCCGGCCATCCGGCACCGAAGAGATTTATAAAATTTATGCGGAAAGTTTCAAAGGCAAGACGCATCTGCAGAGCATTCAGCAAGAGGCTCAGGCCATTGTCAGCGAGGCTTTTCAGGAAGCCGGTGCTTAGAACCGTTAAAAGGGGGTAACGCCAATGCAACCTTCGCCTGCTGACTTAGTTACAAAATTGCTCGCCAGCGATCCCTATCTCAAGCCCTACGAGAATGCCTTGCTGCGAAGGATTCAAAAAACCCATGAAACAGAAGCGTGGCTCACCCAAGGTGAGATGTCTCTGGAAGACTTTGCATCCGGTCATGAGTACTTTGGGCTGCATTTTAAAAACAATCAATGGATTTTCAGAGAATGGGCACCTAACGCGACAGCCATTTATATCATTGGGGATATAACCGACTGGCAGGAGAAAAAAGCGTTTGCCCTCGAACGGATAAACGACCAGGGGGTATGGGAAATCCGCCTGGATTCAGAGACAATGGACCACGGCGATCTGTATCGCCTTCGTATGCATTGGTCGGGGGGCAGCGGTGACCGGATCCCCGCCTATGCCCGGCGGGTGGTTCAAGATGCCGACACCCTTATTTTCAATGCCCAGGTATGGCGGCCAACCGTTCCGTACCAATGGCAGCATCCTGCTTTCAGGCGTCGTGATGAGGCTGTCTTGGTCTACGAGGCCCATGTCGGGATGGCCCAGGACGCGGCCAAGGTGGGGACATACAGGGAATTTTTAGACAACATCATACCCCGCATCGTTGCTTCGGGCTATAACACGCTTCAGCTGATGGCCATTCCTGAGCACCCCTACTACGGCAGCTTCGGTTACCACGTTTCCAGCTTTTTCGCCGCCTCATCACGCTTCGGTACCCCCGAAGATTTCAAGGCTTTAATCGACAATGCCCATGCTGCCGGTGTGGCTGTGATCATTGACATCGTCCATTCTCACGCGGTCTCCAACCAAGTGGAAGGGCTCAGCCATTTTGATGGGACGCCCCACCTCTATTTCCACGACGGCCCTCGTGGAGACCATGTCGCCTGGGATTCGCGTTGTTTTGATTATGGCAAGCTGCCGGTAATTCATTTTCTGCTGTCCAACTGCCGCTATTGGCTGGATGAATTCAAGGTGGATGGATTTCGCTTCGACGGTATTACCAGTATGCTCTACACCCACCATGGTTTGGGCACGGCTTTCACTTCCTACGCTGATTATTTCAACGCGAACGTGGATGAGGACGCACTGATTTATCTGACCTTGGCCAACAAGGTGGTTCACGCCGTCCGCTCAGATGCGATAACCATTGCCGAGGATATCAGCGGCATGCCCGGCTTGGCCCTGCCTGCATCCGACGGAGGATGCGGGTTTGACTACCGCTTTGCCATGGGGGTGCCGGACTACTGGATTAAACTGCTAAAAGATACCAGAGACGACGAGTGGCATATGGGCGGCCTCTGGCACGAACTGACCAACCGCCGTGAAGAAGAAAAGACCATCAGCTATGCCGAGTCCCACGATCAGGCCCTGGTCGGGGACAAGACTATCATCTTTCGTCTCATCGATGCCGAGATGTATGCGCACATGTCGATTGACGACGACAATCTGACGGTTGACAGGGGCCTGGCGCTGCATAAAATGATCCGATTGATAACACTGGCCACCGCCGCCAACGGGTATCTGAATTTTATGGGCAACGAATTCGGGCACCCGGAGTGGATTGATTTTCCCCGTCAAGGCAACGACTGGTCATACCACCACGCCCGGCGTCAGTGGCGCCTTGTGGATGATTCCCATCTGAAGTATCGATTCTTATACGACTTTGACAAGGCCATGCTCCGGCTGGTTAGGAAAGCTAAGCTGCTGGAGCATTCTAACATTCGTTTGTTATCTGAGCATTCGGGGGACAAGACCATTGTTTTTGAACGTGCTGGTCTTGTATTTGCTTTTAACTTTCATCCAACGCAATCCTACAGTGACTACCCGATTATGGTGGAGGATGGTAGATATCAGATGATTTTGGACAGCGATGCCGTAGAATTCGGTGGCCACGAGCGCCTGGTTCCGAACCAGGAACATATTACGCAGACAAACGCGTTACATTCAGCTGGGCGGCCATCGTTACATATTTATATGCCCAATCGAACAGGTATTGTTCTCCAGCCGATACCAAAAGACTGTCCTTAAAGGTTTTCGGCGTGAAAATACATTCAAATGAGATTACGCAAGCCTATATCAACTTTAAATGTCGCCCGACGAGTTAGATATATCTGGGATAATTCAGACTAATCCGTGACAACATTGAGATGTCGGTTCCAAAGCATAAACTTACCTTTACGGACACTATTCTCAAAGTTTGCCGAGCCGGACACCGATCCCATTGCCCCGGAAAACCTTTTCGGCCTTCATTTGGTTTTCTGCGACTGCTTTTTACTGTTGAGGATCTGGCAGCGCTGCGGTGGATCCGAATATTTATAAAGGCTGTAACGGTAAAGTGCAGCTTGAGAAGTCGGTTTTCAAGCGCTTACAGATTCAATATTGGTGATCTATCCTACACTGAAGCATATCGATCTTATTTCTCGCATCCAACAAATACAGCTTCAACCCCATTGCTAAACCTTTTGATAGCCGGTAGCATGCATGATCGGTCATCTTCGTCCGGTGTGTAAAAGGAGGTTGCATGGATAGGCCAGAGTGGCGCAGGGAAGCTGCTCGAAATTCCTTGGACAGACTGTTGCCACGCCTTGAAGCCAGATATGAAAAGGCGCTTGCCGATATCCCTGTGCGGTGGAACCTTTTCTATAACCGCCTCAACCGCGAGTGGGAGCGCTTGTTCATGTACCTGCACGAGCTTTACGGGTGGCAGTACGATTTCTTTTATACCCTGGAACAGGTTCTCGACATACTCATCCGCTACTGGATAGATCGCCCTGAGACGATGCATCAGCTCGATGAGCAGCGCGAGGCCGATCCCCTCTGGTTCCTTTCCGAAGAGGTGGTCGGTATCGTATTATATGTGGATCTGTTCAGCGACAATCTATCAGGGCTGCGCAATCATATCCCTTATTTTGAAAAGCTGGGGGTGACCTATCTGCATCTGATGCCCATATTTTCGGTTCCCCGCGGGGAAAATGACGGTGGCTATGCGGTGAACGACTACCGAGCCGTCAACCCGGACCTTGGAACCATGGAAGACCTTTTCCAGCTGGCTGCCGAGCTCCGTAAGCGGGGAATAAGCTTGGTTTTGGATTTCGTGCTCAACCATACATCCGACGAACATGCATGGGCGCAAAATGCCAAGACCGGCGATCCGGAGTTCTTGAATTATTATTTCACCTTCACGGATCGCACCCTGGTCGATCGATTCCAGGAGCATTTACGGGACATTTTCCCTACCGTGCGCAAAGGCAGTTTTACCTGGAACGACGAACTGCAGCGCTGGGTGTGGACCACCTTCAACAGCTACCAGTGGGACTTGAACTATAGCAATCCGGCTGTGTTTCAGGCCATGGCGGAAGAGATGTTGTTTCTGGCCAACCAGGGCGTCGAGGTTTTACGCCTGGATGCCGTGGCATTTATCTGGAAGCGACTGGGCACCACTTGCGAGAACCAACCTGAAGCCCATACCCTTATTCGGGCCTTTAACGCCATGGTCAGGATCGTTGCCCCGGCCATGCTTTTCAAATCCGAAGCCATTGTTCATCCCGATGACGTGATCAAGTACGTTCACCCGGAAGAGTGTCAATTGTCCTACAACCCCCTGCTGATGGCCTTGCTCTGGGAAGCCTTGGCAACACGGGAGGTGAAACTGCTGGAGCACTCCATACACCACAGGGAGCGGCTGCCTCATGGCTGTGCATGGGTCAACTACCTGCGTTGTCACGACGACATCGGATGGACTTTTGACGATGAAGATGCGTGGCAGATGGGCATCGATGCCCAAGGGCACCGAAAATTTCTGAATGATTTCTATACCGGCAAACACCCGGGATCTTTCTCTAAAGGTGTACCGTTTCAATTCAATCCGGACAACGGTGATCTGCGCATATCCGGCACGTTGTCATCCCTGGCCGGACTCGAAGAGGCCCTTGAGAAACAGGACAACTACATGATCGAACTGGCGGTACGTCGGATCAATTTGCTGCGCAACATCCAGGTGAGCATCGGCGGCATCCCGTTGCTGTATGCCGGTGATGAATATGGGGTATTGAATGATTATACATTTCTTTCCGATCCGCTCAAAGCCAATGACAGCCGCTGGGTACACCGATCCAGAAAAAGATGGGAAGCCGGCGAGGACCTTGCGCATACGGACACCCTGGAGTGGCGATTTTTCCACGAGATGGTCAAGCTCTTCAAACTACGCAAACAATCACCGGCGCTTAGAAATGGTGGCATGGAACTGGCCGATACCGGCAACCCCCACCTGTTCGCCTATATTCGAGATGGTGGGGATCAGCGTTTGCTGATTATCAATAATTTTTCTGAATACGCGCAGGTGATGAGGGCTGGAAAGCTCAAAGCATCGGGCATGAGGCGTGACGCCCAAGAAATCTTCACCCAACGAACGATACCCGCCGGAGAGAACCTTGAGATAGATGCATATCGTTATATGTGGATTGATATTTCCGGCCAGTAGAAGGACCTCGGAAAGAGGTCGGCGGATGGGTGGCTCAACATTGGAGCTGACAAATGACAGAAAAAACACGCAACAATCCAAGAATATTAATTATCACCCCCGAAGTCACCTATCTGCCGGACCGCATGGGTAATCTGGCGACCTACTTCACGGCCAAAGCCGGTGGGCTGGCAGATGTATCGGCCGCGCTGGTCACCGCTCTTTTTGATCAGGGCGCGGACGTCCATGTTGCCATACCTGACTACCGCAGGATTTTCAGTGATCGCGTCTCTCCCTTACTTAAAAAAGAATTGCAGCGTATTAAACGCAAAATGCCTGATGACCGGATACACCTGGCAGAGGATCGGGCTTTTTTTTATCTCAATCAGGTCTATTCCAGCCAGGGTGAGGACAACCTCAAGATGGCGCTCGCTTTCGTGCGGGAGGTAATGAACCACATTGTTCCGATCGTTGAGCCGGACCTGATTCATTGCAACGATTGGATGACGGGATTGATTCCTGCCATGGCGCGCCAGATGGGAATTCCCTGTCTATTTACGATCCACAATATCCATACGGTTGAATGCTCCCTGGCACATATCGAAGATCGCGGAATCGACGCCGCCTTCTTTTGGCAACACCTTTATTATAAAAACATGGCCTTTGATTATGAATTCACACGCGATCAAAATCCAGTGGATTTTTTGACCACGGGTGTTTTTGCAGCCCATTTTATTAACACGGTCAGCCCCAATTTTCTTTCGGAAATTGTTGAGGGACGCCACAGTTTCATCAAGTCTTATCTGCGTCGGGAAATCATCAACAAATACAACGCAAATTGCGCAACGGGTATCCTGAATGCACCGGACCCTGCCTTTAACCCACAGACCGATCGTGACTTGAAAGTATGTTATGGCCCCGGGGATCATTCCGGAGCCAAACAGGAAAACAAGTGTTTTTTACAACGCAACCTGGGCTTAACCGAAGATGCCGCGGCACCCCTTTTTTTCTGGCCTTCTCGATTGGATCCGGTCCAAAAAGGATGCCAGCTGCTGGCAGACATCTTTTATGAAGTGATTTCCAGGTGGTGGGAAAAGAATCTGCAAGTCGTCTTTGTCGCCGATGGTGGGCATCAGTCTGTATTCCGTGATATCGTCACCTTTCATGGGATCGAGAAACGAACTGCCGTCTGCAATTTCAACGAGCAATTGGAACACCTGGCATACGCGGCTTCCGATTTCATCCTCATGCCCTCTTCGTTTGAGCCGTGCGGCCTTCCGCAAATGATAGCACCGATATACGGGTCGCTGCCCATCGCTCATAATACCGGTGGGATTCATGATACCATCACCCCATTGGATGTGGATCAAAATACCGGTAACGGGTTTCTTTTCGATATATTTGACGCACAAGGCCTTTATTGGGCCATCGAAAAAGCCATGGCTTTTTACGATTCACCCCGAGCGGTCAAAGTCACTCAGATCGAACGGATCATGAAGCAGAGCATGGCTCAGTTTACACATGCTGAAACGGCCCGACAATATATCGCGCTTTATGAACAAATGCTCCAACGACCGTTAATCGTTGACCAGCAGTCAAACGAAACACCTCGATAGACGCCAATACTTTATTCAAGTCCCGCGGACGATACCAATGTGGTGGTGCCTGCGTTAAAAAAATTACCTTTCCCAGGCGTCATCGCAGCGGCCCCATGAACCCCGAAGTAAAAGCTTTTCCCGCGTTCGAAAGCCCTGTTGAGACACGTTCCCCTTATTTCAGGCCCAGCACGACCCGCCCGGGGGCGACGCCTTCGGCCTTTTCAGGCGCCAGGGTGTTATTCGGTTTGATCAGGAACACGCGTTCGGCTTCGACCTGCTGGGTGTCCAGAATATAATCCTTGATGGCCAGGGCCCGAGCGTAGGCTAACTCCTCCAGATCCGTTTGACTCACATCGATGTGCTGCCGGATCAGGGCTTCGGCCTCGGCCGGAGGCAACGTTTTTTCCATGCCGATGAAGTTCTCCGGTTTTTCAAAGGTCTCGGCCTCGTAAGCGGCCTGCAGGAATTCTTCGTACTCTTCCGGTGTGATGACAATGTCTTCCAGCGGGACGCTGTCCTGGCCATCGTCGGCCATCTGCAAGGCTTTCTGGCCCTGCAGCTTGCGCTGGAAAAGGATTTCCGCGTAGGCCGGCGTGTCGCTGGCGGGGTCGGCAAAGCCGGAGATCTCCAATTTCAGAGAAGGCCGGTCGTAGAGGACCTTGATCAGCGCGTCCAGTTTTTCGGTGGTGGCAGGGGTCAGGCGCGTCCGGCCGGGTTCGAATTCGAGCTGGTTGAGATTTTCGCCCTCGAACATGCCGCCGATCAGGGCAAAGGGTGAGGTAACCGCCTTGACGATAAGATTGACAAACGCCCGCAGGACGATGCCTCCGATGGAGAATTCGGGATCATCCATGTCGCCGGAGACCGGCAGATCGATGTGGATTTCTCCGTTGCGATCCTTCAGCAGGGCCACGGCGAGGTCGACCGGCAGGTTGAGGTCGTCGGGGCTTTCCACGTCCTCTCCGAAATTGAACTGGTCGATCATGATGTCGTGGTCGGCCTTCAAGGCGCGATTCTCGATATGATAAGCGGTTTTGATGGAGAGCTTACCCTGGCTGATGGTTCGCCCCACGTACCGGCCGGAATAGGGACTGGCAGAAGTGAGATCCATTTGCTGAAAATCGAAAGATAGATCGGCATACATCTCGTCCGCCAGCGGGTTGATGGCCCCTGAAATCGTGACCGGGGCGTGGCCGTCCACGCGTCCCTTGATATCCACCTTGGCCGGTTCGGTCGCTTCGGTGGAGAGGCCTGTGATGCGGGTTTCGACGGACTCGATGGTGGTTTGATAGCCGGGTTTGAAACTGCGGTCGGCGAAGATGATCTTGCCGCCCTGGCCCTGGATCGTTCCGATTTTGATCGGCACCGGCGGGGTGTCCTCCGGTTCGGCAGCAGGGGCGGGCGGTGTCGCAGAATCGGTTTCACTTCCCGGGGGTTGCGTGGTTTCTTCCGGGGTCAGCACGGTGGCCATGGCCAGATTGAGTTGGCCCTGCTCGTCGATCAGCAGCCGGCTGAACGGGTTTTTCACACTGATATCCTGAATGGTCAGATACGTCGGATTGACGCCGATGTCCATGCCGCTCAAGGTGAGGGCCTGCCAGGACACAAAGGGGCGGGCTCGCAGGCGGTCCAGTGTTTTGAAATCCGTGATGGCGGCCCGCCCTTTATAGACCACAACGGGAGGATCCGCTGCGCTGGTTTTCAGGCTTAAGTTGCCGTCGATAGCAAGATCGCCATCGGCCAGAACCACGCCGATATAGGGCTTTATAAAGGGGTAGAAGCGCGCCAGGTCGACTTTCTCCAGGCCCAGCTGAACATCGGCGCCCAGCGGGGTCAGCGTCAGGGCGGTGCGGGTCTCAAGCCGTCCGGTGTCGTTGATGCGACAGTTGAGCGCGACGGTCGTTTGGGTATCGGGCCGTGTCGAAAAGTCGCTGATGTCCAGACTAATTTCGTCAACGGTGACAGCCAATGGGTCCCCGGGAATCAAATTGACGCCGTTGACGGCATATCCCGACAATTCGACGCGCTGCACGTCGATCTGCCAGGGGGCAGCCGGTGCGGCGGGCGGTGATTCAGGCGCATCGGCAGGGGGCAAAAAGACATCCAGATTCAGCTTGCCGTCTCCCAGGCGCCGGATTTCAAACAGGCCGTCCTGGCCGGCAATATCGTCAATGCGGACGGTCTGACGGTCGATGTCGACCAGGGTGCGTCCCACCGAAAACCGGGGTATCTGGATCATGGTGTGGTCGTTTGTGCCATCCGCGACGGTTTCCGGAGGTGACTTGAGGTCCCGCATCTGGAGACGGGCGCCTTCCAGGGTGACTTGTGCAATCTTAAGCACCGGCGGTGGAAGGTTGATGTTGCGGAACACATCGCGCAACGGGAGTGCGTCACTGCTGCGCACGACGTGATCTGTCGGCAGGCGCGTGATCGTAAACGTCGGCCGCTGAAGAAGAATTTCGCTGATGGTGACAATCCCCTCCAGCGGTTCCAGGGCACCGATCTCGACTTTAAGCTGATCCAGATTGAGCAGCGGTCGGCTGGCGGCATCCGTCAAATCCAGGGCGTGCAGGGCGATCGTTCCTGCCGTGCGAAAGGCCTGGGTGCCGTCCTGGAAACTCTCATAGAGCAGGCTGAGATTGATATCCAACAGGCCTGATTGGATTCTGAAATCGGCGTCCGGGGGAACGTAGGGCATATAGGCCGCGAGATCGATCCCGCGCAGGTCGAGACGGAGCTCGGTTTCCCGGGAGCCGGCAAACGGTTTGACCTGCCCCTGCAGATCGAAGGGGGTTCCGTTGATGATCGCGGAAAAATGGGGCTGCACGAAAATATCGGTCTGAGCGGGCAGGCTCGACAGAAACGGCAGGGCGATATCGATGTCGGTGATGTGGTGGGTTTTCCCCCGAATGTCGTCTTGGAAATGGATCTCGCTCTGGGTGATCTGGATGTTGTTGAGCGAAAAACGGAACGGTTTCCCATCGGAGGATGCGTCGGCGGGCGGTGGTTCATCGCCGGTTGCCGGTTCGGGTAAGAGATCCGAAAAATTCCAGCGCTGATCTTTTTGTAACACGATCGACGCATAGAGTCCGTCCAACCGCACTTCCTTGAATATCGGGGCCCACTTGAACAGGGACACGGACTGCAGATTGACAAAGAGTTCCCGGAAGGCCGCCAGACGGTTTTCGCCATCCGGCTCGAGGACCACCACGTTCTGTACGGAAGCCGTCAGCGTATAAGGGTTCATGCGCACGGCCGCGATGGTGACCTCCCGCTGGAGGTGCTGGCGGAGCTGGCTGACAGCCACCAGACGAACGATGGCCGGGAGAATGAGAAACCCTACGATGGTATAGCAAACCACGAACAGGCCGGTGGCCAGGGATAGCTTTTGCCAACGCGGCAGGCTCTTCAAACGGTCCATTGTTTTTAGTCCCATGGGTCGAAGGCGCTCCTTATTAAAAGCTGACGCCGATGGCGTACCGAGGTCTCGGTTGTTTCCTGGAAATGCGGATGACGACAGGTGTTTTTTCAGGCTGTTGATAGGGTATTATGGGGAACGGCGGCGGCTTAAGTCAAGCCGGATTCTTATGTGCCCATCCAGAAAGGGCCTCTTTCGGCCCAGGTCGGCGTTCTCGCTCTTTTGAAATCCTCGACGTAGCCCGACTACGCCTGCGGTTTCCGCCCACAGCGGGGTTGGATCAGACGGGAAGTCCCGCAAATCGAGACAAACCGCTGCGGCCTTGCCTTGAACCAAAATCGACCCTTGCGGGACGGACACTATGTTTCGGCAGAATTTTCTGAACTCAGTTGACGTTGCATGTAGCGATCGACGGCCGCGTGCAGGGTCGTGACGGCCAGTACCGCGCAGTGCTGGTGGTCCTGCGGGAGATGGCCTACTTTGCGGGAAATAAAGTCGGCATCGATATCGAGAATTTGGAGGGGGGTCCGGCCGCGGGCGGCATCGGCCGCCGCCTGAAGGCAGCTGAAGCTGTAGGCGCAGCCTTTGGATTTAAAAGACGTTCCGGCAATGCGGCCCCTTGCAACGGAAAACCGCAGCGACATGGTATCCCCGCAGGCACCGGTAATGACCACCTCGCTGTCCGATGGTGCGTGGCGCCGGTGTGGCTGCCGGACTATGATCAGGGCCACTATGCCGATGATCAGCAACACGATGACCGTAAATGCAAATGTTGTCAGAAGGGGCATCATCCTGGTCTTTCCGGTTGCCTGGCAAAGGGACTGCGCCGCTGCCGCAATCCTTTCGGGGGCCGGCGCATGGGGCGCGCGTAGCGCCGTTATCGCGGAAATCCTGCCACGGCTCAAGTGTTTTCTAAAACAAGGGTCCAGCGAGCGCCGGTTGACAGCCCTTGCAAAACAGCATATTCGATGGCTCGGTTGCGGCGCACCACAAAGAGGCCTTCCAACACCATGCCATATCGATTCCGACGAGACATACGACCATACAAGCGTTGGCGCGCGGGCTTTCTATCAGGGGCGCTGCCATTAATCTGCATGGGCCTCATCCTGGCGTCAACCGCCTGCTCCCGCGATGAAACCGCGCGCCCCATCGACATGTCCGTGCGAGAGGACGTGGCAGTCCTTCCGGAAGCCGAACAGGTGTTGACCTACGCTTACCTGCCGCAGTTCTCCCACACGGTATCTTTCCAGCGCCATCATTTGCTGATTCGCTACCTCGAAGCCCAGACCGGTCTGCGCATCCGCCAGGTTTTCCCGGACACTTTTGACGAACATATGCGGATGGTGGGGCAGGGCAGCATCGATATTTCGTTTTCCAATCCCCTGATTTACGTCCGCATGGCCGAAGCCTATTGCACCCGCGCCTTTGCCCGGGTCATCGAGGCCAACGGGCGTGAGCGCTTCCGGGGTGAAATTATCGCCCGCTCCGACAATCCGGCGGTGCAAAAGCTGGCGGACAGTATAGGCAAACGCTGGATTGCCGTGGATCCGGCCTCGGCCGGGGGCTATCTCTATCCCCTGGGCTATTTCCTGGCCAATGGCATCCGGCCCTCGGATTTTTCGGAAATCGCGTTTGCCCCCGGGCCCGGCGGCAAACAGGAAAAAGTGATCCTGGCCGTTTACGCCGGGCAGTACGATATCGGCTCGGTGCGCGAAGGCGCCCTGGAGGTGGTGGCCGATAAAGTGGACCTCGGAAAAATCCGGGTGCTGGCCCGCACGCAATGGTACCCGGGATGGGTATACGCCGCCCGGAACGATCTCGATCCCGCCACAATTTCTTTGGTGGTTGCGGCGATGACAGCCCTCGATGACGGCAATCCGGAACATCGTCGCATTTTGGAAAATGCCCACATGACCGCGATTACACCCGCAACCGACCGGGATTTCGATACCGTCCGGGAGCTGTGGCAGCGGGTGGGGAACGTGCAGTATCGATGTGCCGCTCCGGCGGTTCCTGACCCGGCTGCAGTTACGAGTCCACAGGAGCGCTGACCGCTATGCGGCTCTTTTTTTTCAAAGCGGGTATTCGCACCAAGATCAATCTGGGGATTATCACGATTGTGCTGGTCTCCGTATTGCTGATCGCGCTGGCGGCCAGCCAGATTGTCAGTCGGGCGCTTTTTCAGGAATACCGCAACCGAGGGGTTTCCCTGGCGGTCAACCTGTCCGCCCGCAGTGAAGATCCGATTCTGGCCATGGATTTCCTGCGCATGCGGCGGCTGATCGGTGAAGTCACCACTTCGGCCGGCGATATTCTTTACGCCTTCATCCAGGATCCCGATGGCGAGATTCTCAGCCATACGTTTACAGGCGGCTTTCCGGTCGCGCTCAAAACGGCCAACCATGTCCGGTCGACCCAACGCTGCAATGTGCGATTATTGTCTGCCGATGGGGACCAGTTTTACGATTTTGCGGCGCCGGTGATGGTGGGAGAATTCCAGGTCGGCACCATCCGCCTGGGACTGCTCCGAACCCAGGTGACCTCCACGGTCAAAGAGTTGTGGTGGGCCATCTTTGCGTTTGCCATTTTATCGATTGTCGTATCGGATACGGTCGGGTTCTCGCTGGCCCGCAATCTGACGACCCGCATCAAGCGACTCCAGGCTGCCTCGGAAGACATGATCATGGGGCATCGCGAAGCCGATGATACCCTTCCACTCACCGAGGCCTCGCGGATGACCGCCGGGCACGAAGCCGGCAAGGCGTCCGTCCCCAAACGGTTGGCCGGCGACGAAATTCATCAGCTATCGGAAACCTTTGACGCCATGACGGCGACCATCAAACGCTATATCAAGCAGCTGGCGGCCTCCAAAGACGTTCTGGCCAAATCGGAAACCAAATACCGGCGGATTTTTGAAGACTCGATGGATCTGATTTTCGTGGCCGACCATGACGGCCGCCTGCTGGACATCAACCCTGCCGGTATCCGGATGCTGGGATATGATTCCCGGCAGAATCTCATGGCCCGGGAGACCCTGGCCTCGCTCATCATCAGCCCCGACGATGCCCGGGAACTGTTTGCCGATGTCCGGCGCACCGGTTTCGTCAAGGACCGGGAGTGCACCCTGCGGACCCGTGCGGGCGGGGAACTGGCCGCCCTCCTCAGCATGACCGTCCGCAGCGGTCCGGCCGGCCGCATTACCGAATATGAAGGAATCGTCAAGGACATCACCCAGCGCAAGCTGATGCATCGCCAGCTCCTCCAGGCGGATCGGATGGCGTCGCTGGGCCAATTGGCGGCCGGTGTGGCCCACGAGATCAACAATCCCCTCGGGTTGATCCTTGGCTATACCCAGCTGCTGTTGCGGGAAGAGACCGATGCGACCGGGTACAGGGGCGATCTCCAAACCATTGAAAAACAGACCCGGAACTGTAAGAAAATCGTCGAGGATCTGCTCAATTTTGCCCGCAAGAGCGGCACGCTTTTGTCCGATGTCAACATCAACTCGGCATTGGATGCGGTCATCAGCGTCGTCCGGAATCAACTGGAACTGGACAATATCCTGATCTGGACGCACTATGATGACCATCTGCCGGAAATCGCGGGTGATACGGAAAAGCTGAAACAGGTCTTCATGAACATGCTGATCAATGCCCGGCAGGCCATCGGGAAGAACGGGACGATCACGGTCGTCACGGCTGTTGACGCTGACGGCCCGTCCGTGATGATTACATTTAAAGATGATGGACCGGGGATTGAACCGGATATAATGGACAAGATTTTTGATCCCTTTTTTACGACCAAGCCAACCGGCCAGGGTACCGGGTTGGGGCTTTCCGTGAGCTACGGTATCATTGAAGACCACCAGGGTGATATTCAGGTGTCAAGTGAGGTCGGACGAGGAACGGAATTCCACATCCGGCTGCCCATAAGCAAGCAGACCATCAAGCAGGACGCACAATGATGACATCTCGAATACTGATCGTGGATGATGAGGCTGACATGCTGCGCCTGCTGCGCCGCAGTGTCAGCAAGGCGCTGGACTGCCAGGTTGAAACGGCAGACAGCGGTGAGGCCGCCCTGCGTCTGTTTTCACCGGAAGCATTCGATCTGGTTCTCCTGGATATCCGCATGCCCGGCATGGACGGCATGGCCGTGCTGGAAGAGATTCAGGCCCGGGCCCCCGGGTTCACGGTGATCATGATGACGGCCTACGGGGCAATCGAGGTGGCGGTCGAGGCCCTGCGCAAGGGGGCTTACGACTTTATTACCAAACCCTTCGATCACGAAGACCTCGTCCATCATCTGCGCAATGCGCTCGAGCGTGGCCGCCTGCTGCAGGAGAATATCGTCCTCAAAAAACAGGTGAGCGCCACCGAGACCTTCCAGGGTCTGGTCGGGACCAGTCCGGTGATGCAGGGCGTTTATGATACCATTGGCATGCTCAGCAAATCGGACTTGACGGTCCTGATCACCGGGGCATCGGGAACCGGTAAAAACCTGGCCGCCCGGGCCCTGCACGACCTCAGCGCCCGGCAGAAAGGGCCTTTCGTGCGGGTCAGTTGCCCCACGGTGCCGGAGAATATTCTGGAAAGTGAGTTGTTCGGATACGCCAAGGGCGCCTTTACCCATGCGTCCAGCGATCACAAGGGCCTTTTTGAAGCCGCTCATGGCGGCACTATTTTCCTGGATGAAATCGGGGATATTGCCCCATCCATCCAGACCAAGCTGCTTCAGGTGCTGGAAAACAACGAGTTCAAGCCCCTCGGGCGCAACCGCACGGTCAAGGTGGATGTGCGTGTCATGGCCGCCACCAATCGCGATCTGAAAGCGAAAATGGCGACAGGGGAGTTCCGGGAGGATCTCTATTACCGCCTCTGCGTCGTGGAGTTGCCCATGCCGGCGCTCTCCGAACGCCAGGAGGATTTGCCGCTCCTGGTGGATTATTTTCTGGATCGGTATTGCGGCAAATACGGGCGGGAAAAAAAGCGCCTGGCACCCGACGTCATGCCGCAGTTGATGGCCCATGAGTGGAAAGGCAACGTAAGGGAACTGGAAAATGTTGTCAAACGGGCCGTGGTCATGTCCACCGGAGCGGCCATCACGATGAACGATCTTGGCTGGAAGGAGGGGACATGTGTGGCCGGTCTGGAAACGGACGACCTGACCACCATAGCTTACCGGGATGCCAAAGCCTCCGTATTGACCCAATTCAATACCCGCTACCTGGAAAAAGCTCTCGAGAAATCCGGCGGCAACGTTACCCAGGCAGCGCGTGCCAGTGGTTTGGAACGCCAGTCATTTCAACAGATCATGCGCAAGTACGGTCTTCGTTCCGATACATTTCGCAAGGGTGCCATTGATTAATGGCACTGCCACGGTTATCTGCTTTATTTCATAACTATCCAATAAAATTAAGATAATCCAACCGTTTCGTTTTCGGATGGGCGCTTGCCGGCCGTTTGAGACCGTAGTGGCCGGTGTCGACGCCTTACGGGCAGCCGCTTCAACATATTAAAAAACTAATGATAACGAATGGATATGGATATTGTTGGCTTTTTGTCGGCTTTGGCACGCTTCTTGTTATCTTTCCGAGGAATTACTGGCGCCATGGCATGCTGGTCAAGGCAGACGCATGGCGGTCAACCGGCTGATCGGCCACCCATTGCCGGGGAGATTGTCATCGCCACAGCCGAGGAGATGATTTCGGGGCAAGCGTCTTTCATAAGGGGTTATCTGGTGGTGCCGGCCGGCATTGCACCGGAAAAGATATTATCCATCTATTCACTTACAGAACGGAGGTTTGAGGAAATGAAGAAACCCTTTCTACTCATCATGATGCTGGCGCTGATGGGGCTTGCCCTGGCAGCACCGATCGGCGGCGTTGACCAGGCCCAGGCCATAACCCTGGAGGAAGCCATTGCCCAAACGCCCACCGGCACGGAAGCGGGACAGATCGATCCCAGCGCCGAGCCGGGATTCCTGGGTATCCCCGGTGCGCCGCAACCGAACCTGGTCTACGGGTTCTTGTGGGCGATCTGGGTGGGATGGATCTTTTCCACCGTCGGCGCCTTCGGTGGTATCATGGCTGGCGTTGGGCACATCACGATTTTCGGGCTGGCGGATTATGCCAAGAGCTTTGGCAAGGGATCGCCCATGAACAAACTCGTGACCGATTCGATCCGGGTGTCCAACCAGTGGCTGGTGGGGATGAGCGGCCTGATTTCCAGCACCAACTACTACCGCATGGGCCGCCTGGTGGCCCCGCTGGGACTGTGCCTGGCCGTTGGCGGCGTGGGCGGTTCCTGGTTGATCCCGGCCCTCACAGCGGGCAAAGTCAGCCTGCGCGACTATATCGGCTACTTCGGCCTGATCGTGCTGCTGCTGGGCATCATGCTGATCCGGGAAACCATGCCTTCCGGTATGGCCAAAAAGAAAAAAGCCAAAGAGGCCGCAGCGGCCTTCGAGAAAAAAGTCAAGGAAGGCGGAGCGACCAACGAAGGTGTCAAGGTCCTTGAAGGCAGCTGGACCGTGATGTTCATTGCCCTCGGTCTGGTGGTGGCCAGCGCGCTGTGGGCCAACCTGGCCAGCGGCATGAAAATCGTGGCCTATGCGCTGGCGGTTGCCGGCTGGATCGCGACCTTTTTTGCCGGAACCATCCGCTTCACCTTCTACGGCGTTGAATTCAGCTTCAAGGCCTACGTTCCCATGCTGGGCGGTATTTTCATTGCGGCCCTGGCCTCTTTCCTGGGCATCGGCGGCGGTTTTCTCTTCGTACCGTTCCTGACCTCAGTGGCGGGCCTGCCCATGTTCCTGGTGGCCGGCACCAGTGCCCTGGTCGTCCTCGTGGGGATGATCGTGTCCATTTTCAGCTATATGGTGGGCAAGGGCGTTTTGATCTACTGGGGCTTTATCGGCGCCGAGCTGGTGGGCATCTTCGTCGGGTCCATGATCGGACCGCGGACGTCCAAATACATTCCGGACATCTGGCTGAAACGCCTTTTCGTCTTGCTGGCCTTTTACGTGGGTATTCGCTACACGACGAAGGGTTTTCTGGGATATTCCATCCTGCCGCCGTTCTAAACAGCCGGCAGTGACGTAGCGCATCACGTCCCGGGAGATGACCCACGGGTCATCTCCCGGGACCTCTCGACCACAACCGAAGGACCGATATGTCACCGAACCTCGAGACCTTCTATCATCAGGCCGATGCCGCCCTGGTTTTCTTTTTTCGCCTGGCGGAAAACCCCATGCTGGGCTATCTGATCGGGATTGCCGTGCTGGCCCTCATCTGTGCGGTGATCGGCGACCTGACGATTGCCCTGGCGTTTCGTTTCAATGGCAAGTTTTTCAAACGCGACAACCAGGAACTGGTGCGCATGCAGAACAAGTCCCTGCTGGCCCTGAAGGCCCAGGACAAGGAAAGCTATCAGGCCTGCAATCAGGTGGCCAACGATTCCTTCGGCAAGGTGTTTTTTTCCCAGATCGCTCTGGGAGCCTCTTCACTGTGGCCGGTGCCGTTTGCGTTGCAGTGGCTCAACGGACGTTTTGCCGAGGTGGCGTTCCTGCTGCCGATCCCGCTTGGGGCAAGAACCGAAGTGGGCTATGCCTTTACCTTTATCCCCATGTACATTCTGATGCGCATCCTCTTCGGGCAGATCAAGGATCGCCTGCCGGGCTACCGCCGTTTGACGGCCTTGAAGGATGACGACGACGGGGAAATGGAACCCATGCTGCGTGTCGATGATGTCTTCAAGGACGAGGTCTCTCAGAAGGTATAGCGCAGGTTTCGCTATAGAATAAGACGGTGTTTGCGGTTGTGGCGTTGCGACGTGGTGCAATGCCGCCGGTTAGAATCGATCAGCCCATCCCCTTTTTTGCTTCCCTGTTCAGGACTTCTTTTTTTCGATTTCGGCCCGCAGTTTTTTTTCCATTTCTTCGAACAGGCTTTTTTTCTTCTTTTTTTGGTCGGCCTGCAAGGCGGCGATGCGGCTGGCGGCATTTTGCTGCGCCGCCTGGAATTTGCTCAGTTCGTTCTGCAGCTTGTCCGGGGCGTCTTCCTTGGGGATGTCTTCTATTTTGAGGTGATCCCGCACAAACAGGCGCACGCCATAGGCCCCTTTGACGGTTTCCAGCGCGCCGATGTCTTCCAGGCGGCGGCAGATAAAGCCGGTTCGCTCCTGGGACAGGTTGAGCATCTGGCACACTTGATCGAGATCCGGCGGGGTTTGGTCCCGATGGGCCAGTAGGCGCACCGCGGCCACGAAAAGGTGGGCACTCTCGTAGAGGGATAGGTTTTCTTTCGCTGTCACGGGGTATCTCCTTGGGCCTGCGATGGTTCCGAGCCTGCAACCCCATCGGCATCTTGACAGGGTGTCCGGCGAAGAGTAACATTTGGCGCACTTTTGTCAAGCAGCCATCGGGGTGCTTGGATTAGAAATCAGGAGTACGCCGGCGCCGCATCAACCGATCCTGTTCGTGCACCGATATGCACGTTCCGACGCCTTCGCTTCCTGTCGATCCATCAAACCATGTAAAGAATGCTGACCGCCGGAAAGGGTGCCGGAGGGTGCCGCAAACCCGGCATTCATCGAATTCAAAGGGGGATGCCATGACGGAAATTATTGATGTAAGCGCGCGCGAAATCCTGGACTCACGAGGGAATCCGACGGTCGAGGTTGACATTCTGACCGCCTCCGGCGCACTGGGTCGCGCGGCAGTGCCATCCGGTGCGTCCACCGGCAAGCGGGAAGCCCTCGAACTGCGCGACAAGCGTTCCAAGCGTTTTGGCGGCAAGGGCGTTCAAAAAGCCGTGAGCAACGTCAACGATGTGATCGCGCCTGAAATCATGGGGCTGGATGCCGCTGACCAGGTCACCCTGGACCAGAAGATGCTGGCCATGGACGGTACGGCCAACAAAGCCAAGCTGGGTGCCAATGCCATCCTGGGCGTTTCCATGGCGGCGGCCCGTGCGGCCGCGGCCGCTTTCGGCCTGCCGCTGTTCCGCTATCTGGGGGGCATCAATGCCCGCTGCCTGCCCATGCCCATGATGAACATTCTGAACGGCGGGGCGCATGCCGCCAATAATCTCGATATCCAGGAATTCATGATTATCCCGGTGGGAGCCAAATCCATTACCCAGGCGGTTCAGATGGGGGCGGAAACCTTTCATGCCCTGAAGAAAATTCTCAAAGACAAGGGGCTTAACACCGCTGTCGGGGATGAGGGCGGGTTCGCTCCCGACCTGGCATCCAATGAGGATGCCATCAAGCAGATCATGGCGGCCATCAAGGCGGCCGGTTACAAGGCCGGAAGCGACATCGGCATTGCTCTGGATGCGGCGGCCAGCGAATTCTACAAGAAGGGCAAATACCACCTGCAGTCCGAAGGCCGCCAGTTGAACGCCGAGCAGATGGTGGCCTACTACGCCGAAATGGTCGAACGCTATCCGATTCTTTCCATCGAAGATGGGCTGGCCGAGCAGGACTGGGACGGCTGGGAACTGATGACCGATCAACTGGAGTCATCGGTCCAACTGGTGGGTGACGATATTTTTGTCACCAATCCCAAGATTTTCCAGAAAGGCATCGAGCGGGGTATTGCCAATTCCATTCTGATCAAGCTGAATCAGATCGGCACCGTGACCGAAACCCTGGATGCCATCGAAATGGCCAAACAGTCCGGCTACACGACGGTCATCTCGCACCGTTCCGGTGAAACCGAAGACACGTTCATCGCGGATCTGGCGGTGGGCGTCAACGGCGGCCAGATCAAGACCGGTTCGCTGTCGCGCAGCGATCGGGTGGCCAAATACAACCAACTGATACGGATCGAGGAAGCCCTCGGCACGGCGGCCACCTTTTCGGACGATTTGCTGTAGCGCAAGGATGACACTTACGATGATCATTGCACAGCGCGCTAATAGAATGCGGATTCTGTCGGCGGTTTTACTGGCCCTGATAGTTACGGTGGTGCCGAAGACCGCCAACGCCTACGTGTTGATGGGGGAGCATGTTCTGGAGCTGATGGTCAAGGCATTGGGCCAGGCCGACACCCTGGAGGTAACCCAGACCGTGACGCTCAGTACTGCAGACATTCCCCCGGCGTCCGCGACCCTGTCGGAAACAGTGCGGATCCGTTTCCCGGTCGACTTTCGTGCGGACGGCGCCGGCGATGGCTACCAGCGCCAGATACTGATGTCCGGGGGGCGAGTGCTGCGGGCCGTCAACGGCGTTCTCCAGGAAGGCTCAGCGCCGCGCTATGCCCGCTATGCCGACATCCTGATGGTCAAACCCCGTTCGGCCCTGGCGGATTATCTCCGTGCCATGGGGGTCGATGTCAACGTGTCCAGCCTGGGGCGGCTGGGAGATCACTACGGGTATGTGGTAGGCGCCCGTTTCCCGGATGAGAATGCCGCCCAGTTGTGGGTGGCCAAGGATACCTTTCTTCCGATGCGGCTGCTGTTGCCCCCGGCGGCCATGTCGTCCGGCGAGGGGCCGGTTGAGATCCGCTACCGGAACTGGACCTTCGTGGACGGACTGGCCTATCCCATGCACATCGTGCTGTGGCAGAACCACCAGATCAAAGAGGAAATCCGGGTGGATCGGCTGCAGGTCAACCCGGTGTTGTCCGGTGATTTATTCGATTTTGCCGCCCTTCGCCAGGCATGGTCCCGGCCGGCGCCGGTCTTCAATGATCCCGCGCGATCCCTGCCGGAAGCCGACGTGCCGCGCGTGACCGAATCGGAGAAAAAAAATTGACAAAGCTCTTGCACTTCCGGCCACATTCTGGAATATATCGGAGCCGTGAATCGGACGATATCGGAGGCGCCCGCTTCACCGGTCGGAGAGCTTTTAATGGCGTGACAACCCTCACTATTGTGGAACAGTCGCAGTCTGAGCGCACATGGGGTATTTGCTGAACCAATTTCACGGCGTCAATCAACGACAACCCCACACCCCCCTCCTCTTCATTCGTTTTTCAACAATTATCCGCCCTGATTGCCGTAAGGCCTTTGGCCGTCGTGGGAACCGGGCACAGGACTTTTTTTTCATTTTAACGGTGCCGGAGAGTTTTTATGAGCAGCAATACGAAATTCATTTTTGTGACGGGTGGCGTTTTATCGTCGCTTGGGAAAGGGCTGGCCTCGGCGGCCATCGGGGCGCTGCTGGAAAGCCGGGGATTGACGGTAACGATTCAGAAACTGGATCCGTATATCAATGTGGATCCCGGCACGATGAATCCCTTCCAGCACGGTGAAGTCTACGTGACCGACGACGGTGCGGAGACGGACCTCGATCTGGGGCATTACGAACGGTTCACCCATGCCCAACTCGGGCAGGACAATAATTTTACGACGGGCAAAATTTACAACACGGTGATCCAGAAGGAACGCCGGGGGGACTACCTCGGGGGAACGGTGCAGGTCATTCCGCACATTACGGACGAGATCAAAGCCTCCATCCGCCTGGCCGACAAGGGTGTGGATGTGGTCATCGTCGAAATCGGCGGCACCATCGGTGACATCGAGAGCCTGCCTTTTCTGGAAGCCATCCGTCAATTTCGGGGCGATGCCGGCAAGGAGAACACCCTTTACATCCATGTCACCCTGGTGCCCTACATCAGCACCGCCGGGGAGGTCAAAACCAAACCGACCCAGCACAGTGTCAAGGAACTGCGCAGCATCGGGATCCAGCCCGACATCCTGCTGTGCCGCACCAGCAGTACGCTTACCGGTGATATCAAACGCAAGATCGCCCTCTTCACCAATGTGGATGAAGACGCCGTTATCACCGCCAAGGACGTCGGCTGCATCTACGAGGTGCCGTTGAATTTCCACAGCGAGGGACTCGATGAAAAAATCATCGAAAAACTGAATATCTGGACCCGGGCGCCGCGGCTGGAAGCCTGGGGTGATCTCGTACAGAAGCTCAAGGCGCCCCGGTCTGTCGTCAATATCGCCATCGTGGGCAAATATGTCGATTTGACGGAATCGTATAAAAGCCTGAACGAGGCCCTCTACCACGGGGGCATTCCCAACGATTGTCGCGTGAACCTGATTTTTGTGGATTCGGAAACGATCGCCCCGGATACCTGCAGTCAGGCCCTAATGGAAGCGGACGGCATTCTGGTGCCGGGGGGCTTCGGCTCGCGCGGCATCGAGGGGAAGATTTGCACGGCCCGCTATGCCCGTGAAAACAAGGTGCCCTATTTTGGCATCTGCCTGGGAATGCAGGTGGCCGTGGTGGAATTTGCGCGGCATGTGGCGGGCTTGGAGAAGGCCAACAGCTCGGAGTTTGATCGGGCGACACCTTACCCGGTCATTTATCTTATGACCGAATGGCTGGACGACAAAACCGGCCAGATCGAGACCCGGGACGAGTCCTCGGACAAGGGGGCCACCATGCGATTGGGCGCTTATCCCTGCCGGCTGCGCGCGGATACCATGGCATCCCGGGCATACGGTCAGGAGAATATCTCCGAGCGTCATCGCCACCGCTATGAATTCAACAATGCCTTCCGGGACCAGTTGGAGGAAAAAGGACTTGTGGTGAGTGGAACGTCCCCCGGTGGTGAGCTGGTGGAAATTGTGGAATTGCCGGACCATCCCTGGTTTCTGGGGTGCCAGTTCCATCCCGAGTTCAAGTCGCGGCCCATGGCACCGCATCCCCTGTTTCGCGAGTTTATCCGGGCGGCTTGTGAAAACGCCAAGACGCGCGGGTCATCCTAAGTGCGCCCTCGTCATGCCCGTTCGGCCCTGCAACGGCGAACCGCTTGATGACCTGCACCCGGCCAGCGCCTGCCAACCGCTTTATTCCGTCCGGGAAGGGGATGACTGGTCGATGTCCACGATGGTTTCACCGGCAGTGTAGCGGGCGGTGCGGTAGCGGGTAATGCCCATCAGTTTATTGGTGATCTCTCCCATTTTCTCGGTCTGGCTTTTGATCCCGGCTATCTTCGCGTATAGCGGATCGTCGGGGGCCACTTTCAGCATGAGCAGTTCCGCATACCCGGATATGCCCTGAATCGGCTGATTCAGCTTGTGGCATACCGCACCGGCCATCTCCAAGGCCGCCTTCAGTTTTTCGCTGTCCAGACGATCATCCTGGGCGTGTCTGCTGGCGGTGATGTCCTGCAGGATGAACAAGCGGGCGACGCGCCGGCCGTGGCGGCGGATCGGGGCGATCTGCAGATGGAAAATCCCCCGCCCCTCGTCCAGATCCAGTTCGATGTCCTCCCGGATTTCTTCAGCGGCCCGCCCGCGATCCACCAAATGCCGGATGGGGCCCAACACGATTCGCGCCGAACGTCCCACAATGTCGGTGGCCGATTCCCCGATCAAACGGCAGGCGGCCGGATTGATTTCCACCACCCGGTCCCGTCGGTCCAGTATGATGACGCTGTCCGGGAGGCTCTTGACGACGGCATCGTGGCCGATCGGGATCACGTCGAACAACCGGCCATAAAAGACGGCCCATCCCAGAAGGACGACGGAGAGGGTGAAGAGGAACGGCGTCGGGTCCACCTGGGTGTGCATGATGTCGGCCCCGGCAAGGTAGAACGCATTGCCCAGCCAGGGGATCAGGCACGATAACAGCAATATCCAGCGCTGGCCCCGATACCACTGGGGTGTCCGGTTGAGGGATAGTCCGATCAACAGACATCCGGCGGCCAGGAGTGCATAGCAATACACCGTGTGGACCCAGAACCACATGCCAAACGTGCGTACCAGGATGTCGATCCCACCTTCGGTTTCAAGCCAGACGGAATCCAACACAAGGCCGTGGCGGCTATTTGTGATCGCCAGCAGACTGGTGACCAACGGTATCGCCAAGCCGGCGGCCAGCCGGCGGCCGGAAAGCCAGTCGGCCTTGCCCGCATAGGTCAGCAGGAAGGCCAGCCAGAACACGGGAACGTAGGGAATCGCCAGATACTGGGCCTGGGCCCAGAAGGCTTTCCCGGTGATACCCACCGCCGCCAGTTCCAGACCATACATGGCCGTCCAGGCACCCATGGCCAGCATCAGCAGGGTGAAGTAGGTCGAGCCGGGCGTATGGCGGTAGCGTCCGGCAATGAAAAGGAGCCCGAAACAAACAGCGCTGGCCCCCAGGAGGGGGGTCACAAACGGATTATAAATCCACGTCATTGCGATTCATCTTTGTCGACCCCCGACGGTCAGGCGGCCCGGGACACGATGCGTTCCCCGATTTTTTCGGCCGAGCGACCGAAGAGTTCGTCCATTTCAATCAGATTCAGAAGCCGGTCTTCCCACACGACATTGTTTTCCTGCACGATACTGCGAATATTCTCGTATTTGCCTCCCAATGCTTTGATCCGATCTGCCAGGGGCACGGCCGCGTAAAATCCGACATTCAGCAGGAGCAGGTATTCGATAACATTGGAACGGCTGGGGCGGTCGGAAATAACGGGAACGATCAAAATACTGCGATCGTCCTTGCGCCCTTTTCCGATGTAGACATTGCCCTCCCGCACGATGATTTTTTTGGTCCCCTTGAGGCGCTGATCCTTTTCCACCCGGGAGGGGATCGACGCCAGGACCCCAGCTTTTTTGATGATGTCGATGGAGGTCTCCTCGGTGATCTCGCCCAGCAGATCCAGTTGGGAAATGCGGTAGAGAATGGCGCCGTGGATGGTTTCCACGATGGCCTGAAGGTTTTTGAGGACCAGTACGTTGCGGTTGGTCAGCTGAGATGTGTTCAAACCGTATTCGGTCAGGGTATTGAAAAGCAGACCGTCCAATTTTTCACTGATGCGGCTGGTGCCGACCGTGACGGTTTTGGCCTGGTGCTTGATGGCATCCACCGGTCGTGACATGGCATTGATCCCCCGGGCCATCACGGCGAAAAAGGTTTCCAGCATGTTGCGGGCGGTCCCTTTGCGGCCGAAGTCGATTTCAAAATCGGAAACCGGCAGCCGGCCGGCCAGATACTTCAGGAGCAGGGTCAGGTCCGCGGTTGTTTCCAGACCGAGTGCCGCCGGCAGGCGGTGGCGCGTTTTGCGTTCACGGAACTCACGATAAAAGGCGGCAAACTCCTGCCGAAATGATTTTTCCAGAATGAGTTCGTAGATATCCAATCCCTGTTCGGCGCTGTCGGTCAGGGTGCGCTGAATCTTTTCCTGGAAATGGTAGAGGAAACGTGAGCCTTCGTTGATGGCCAGGGCCGCGTAATACCCCCACAAGTGACCGACCAGGGTGTTGAGAACCGGGGCCAGGTGCTCGCTGGCGCGCGGGACATGGAAGACGTCTTCGGCGTACGGGGCAAAGCGGTCTTCCTGTTCGTCGGCAATGACGATAGGCGTGGCCTTGTGGGCTTTGAAAATAGCGGTGTCCTTGATGATGTCGCCGATGACCGTGCCGCGGCACCCGGCCGCGCATACGATGATCAGCGGCTCCGAAGACAAGTCGATATGTTTTTTATCCTCCACGTAATCCGAGGAGATGGTCTTGTAGCAAAGCTCGCTCAGCTTGATGCGGATTTCGTCGGCGGAGGCTTTGTTGGGGCCGCTGCCGACGGCCGCCCAATACGTTTTGGTGACGGCCAGGCGCCGTGCCGACGCGGCAATCGTTTCCTGCATGGCAATCACCTGGCGCATCTGGTCCGGCAGGGCCAGCAATTGCCGCAGTTCGCGGGTGATAAAGGCGTCGTCCCGCCGTCCTTTCAACCCGGCAATAAACAGGCTCAGCAGGGCACCGGCCACGATCTGGGAATAAAAGGCCTTGGTCGAGGCGACGGACATTTCGATATCCCGGCCACTGCTGGTATAGATGACGCCGTCGACCTTAAAGGTCAGGTCGGAATCGCGTCGGTTGACGATCGCCAATGTGCGGGCGCCCCTCTCGCGGACCATATCGACGGTCCGGTTCGTGTCCGTGGTGGTGCCGGACTGGCTGATGGCAATCACCAGGGCGTCTTCCATCATCCGGCCCGCATCGGTTTCGTCCAGCATGAAACCGCTGAGCTCCGAGGCCTTGAGGGCGCTGATCTGGAGGGCCGGATCATCCAGGTAATAGGCCAGCAGGTTGGCGCAGGCCAGAGCCGCCACTCCGGCCGTCCCCTGCCCGATGAAATAGATGCGCCGGATGCGGCCCTCGGAAACGGCCCGGCGGAGGTCGGGCGGGACCACGGCGGCATCGAGATCGATGGCCCATGTGTTCTGCTGGCTGTCTTTGATTTTCCAGCGGTTGTAAAGGGTTTTGGCGACGGATTCCGGCGCTTCGGAAATTTCCTTGAGAAAGTAATGGGGAAAATCCTGGCGATTGATGTCGCGTGATGTCAGGGCGGTCTGCTTGATGTCGGCGTCCTGGAGGATGATCGGGGTGCCGTCGTAGTACATGGCCTGGATGCCGCCGCACCCGCCGGCCGTATTCTGATCGAGGACGAAGATTTGTCCCTGGGTCGGGCCCTGGCGGCCTTCAACGATCTTTTCGCCGTCCATTTTGAGATAGCGCTGGGTCTGCTCGATAAAGCCGTAGACTTCCGAGGTCGGCATATAGTGGTCCCGGGCCAGACCGATGAAGATGGCCTGACCGCTGCCGCGCTGTGCCAGAAAAAGTTTGCCGGGTGCCAGGGCGGAGTGCATGGAAATGGCATGTGAGCCCTCAAAGTCGTTGACGGCCCGCCGGAAGGCTTCGATCAGGTCGTGTCCCTGGCTGAGGTGCTGGCTGATCTGC
Organism: Deltaproteobacteria bacterium; assembly: GCA_020444045.1. GTDB lineage: Bacteria > Desulfobacterota > Desulfobacteria > Desulfobacterales > UBA5852 > JABZFP01. The sequence goes on along the minus strand of JAHLLS010000018.1, from coordinate 60,349 downwards.
AGCGGGATGATCTTCGTGTCGGTGGATATTTCTTCCTGAATTTGATCGCCCCCGGTCTCGAAGGCGGCTTTCAAGGCCATGAAATTGTCGATATCACCGTTCAGGCAGACGTGCATTGGGCCTTGAAGTCCTTCGGGATGACGCATGGTGCGGGCATCGAGCGGATGGCAATTGGCTTCGTTGATCGCGCCCACCGAGGCCCAGCGGGTGTGGGAAGAGACCGTATGGTGACGCCGCGGGTATCCGGCCAGTTTTTGCAGGATGGGGTCGTTTGTGATTTCGTTGCGGATAAACCGGATGTTGTCGCCCAGGCTGCCGATCTCGGCAGCGACCTTGTAGACGATGGAAATCGTTACATAGGGCCGGCCATCGGCATCGGCGGCGGTGTGGATATCCATGCCGCGGTTGCCCAGAACGCTCTGCTGCGCACGCCGGCGCATGTTGCCGTGCAGATCGGGGTCGGCATCCTGTTGCAGGTCGTCTTCGAACTGTTGGAAAACCGCTTCGTCCAGCATGAACATCAATGACATGCCGGCCGAGTCGCGCCCCCTGACCTCCAGGTGGTCGATGCTGTTCAGGACGGCATTGACGTTGTAGAAGACCTCGACGGTTTCCGGGGTGGCGCCGTTGGGTCCGGCCGCCATCAGGGTCTCGATTTTCTGCATATTCGCCAGCAGTTCACGATCGAGGCACCAGGCGATATCCGCCAGGGTTTCCAGGTGCTCCGAAACACATTCCCCCTCGGCAGCGTCGAGATGGCCCAATTGGGCCGCGAGAAGGCGCTGTTCTTCCAGGAGAAAGGTTTGCATCCGAGCGGCCAGTGACCCCAGGCGGCGACGCTGTCCGTCATCGCTGAACAAGCTGTAAAACGTCGATTTGTGTTTGAAGCTGTCGGCGGCGTTTTTCAGCGATTGCAGGTGGGATTTGCCTCCCAGAAAGGCATCCGCCAAAGTCAGGCCTTTTTGCCGGCAGGCATCGAGGCCGTGGGCCATACAGATATCCAGCAGCGCCTCCATCTGGTCGACGGTCGTCTCGTCGGTGGCATTGCTGCTCCCTTTGACCGCCACAATCCCGGCCAGCCCGCAGCTGAGCCATGACGGCCGCAGCGGAAAAAAAACGACGGCCCCCTCGGGGACGGCTGCCAGATGACGGCCCCAGAAAACAGGTCGACGTGCCCAGCGGGCCATGGTTGTCATCGTCCGGCCACGCCGGCGGGGAGCGGTGGATGAAGCGGTGAACGTGTATGGTGTCATGCGTCATTATCCTTGCGGGTTGGGGTTAGCCAGCGGGACACGATGGCCACGTCCTCGGGGCGGTCGACGCCCAGGCTCTGATGGCGTGTTTCCACCGTGCGGATCGGGATGCCGTTTTCCAGCAGGCGCAGTTGCTCCAGCTTTTCGGTTTGTTCCAACCGGCCGGGGCCGAGGGCCACAAACCGCCTGAGGGCGGTCATGCGAAAGGCATACAGGCCGATATGCCGGAAATAGACCGCCGGTTGATCGTCCCGGGCATGGGGAATGGCAGCGCGGGAAAAATAGAGGGCATCCCCGGCGTGGTTTACGACCACCTTGACCTGGTCGCGATCCATCCGCTGGGCCGGGTCCATCCGACTGATCAGGGTTGCCACCTGAACGTTTTCGGCAGCGAAGGGCCGGACGAGTTCCGACAGCATTTCCGGGTGCAGGGCCGGCTCATCGCCCTGGATGTTGATCACGACGGCGGTTTCGGGCAGCCCTAAATGGTCGGCGGCTTCCAGTACGCGGTCCGTGCCGCTGGGGTGATCGGGCCGCGTCATGACAAACGGAACCTGGTGGGTGTCCGCCGCTTCCGCAATGCGCCGGCTGTCGGTGGCCAATACCACCTGTTCCAGTTCCGGACACTGACGTGCGCGCTGGAAGACATGCCAGAACATGGGTTTTCCCAGGATCGGCGTCAAGGGTTTGCCGGGAAAACGGGTGGATCCATAGCGGGCCGGGATGATGCCGAACACCCGATTGGTTTTCGTTTGTGTCATATGACGTTATCCTCGCAGCACCTTGCGCCCTCAGCGGCCGTTTGCCGTTGAGCCGGAACCCAACCCGACCGCAGCCCAATACGTGGCGTCATGATGGCTTGCGGGCCGCAGCGATCCGGGGGCGGAAATATTCCTGTATCGCCAGACGGGCGTATTCCCCGGCCCGGCGTCCGATGTATTTTTCGTGGGCCACCACGACCGATACCGCAATGGCCGTTTGGCTTTCGTTGTGCCGGGCAAATCCCACAAACCAGTCATAACGGGCATCGTGGGCCTTATTGTCGATGGATCCTGTTTTACCGCCAATCACGAGTTGAGACAAGACAAGATCCTTGGCGCTGTTGCGGAAAATTTTGCGGGCAGTTCCCCTGCTGACGGTTTCCCGCATCAAACGTTCCAACTCGTGGGCGGTTTCGGGTGTCACGGCGCGGGTTGCCAGCTTCGGACCGGAGCGATAGAGAACCCGGCCCCGGGGACCGGTGACACGGTCCACGATGGTTGGTTCCAGGAGCATGCCCGCGTTGGGCACGACGGCCGCCAGAAGGGCGCCGTGCAAAGGAGAAATCACCGTTTGGCGGTTGAAGCCGCTGGCCACTTCAGCCCACTGGTAGGGATCATCGGTGACGGGCGCCTGGCTTGGCGGCACGGGCAATTCAAACGGGATGGCGCGATAGAATCCAAAGGCAGCGGCATACTGCTCCAGTGCTTGCTGGCCCAAACAGTGGCTGCCCAGTTTGCCGAAAACCGGATTGACCGATTGGGCGAAAGAGGCGGCCAGGGTAGTCTGATGGGTGTAGCGGTTGTTGATGTCTTTGAGCTGCGACTTGTAAAGGGTGTGTTTGGCCCCGTTGTACGTCAGTGTCGAGCGGCTGGAAAGGTTGCAGTGCTCCATGGCGGCGCCGGCCGTGACAATTTTAAAAATACTGGCTGCCGGAAAGCGCGGATCGAGGCAGGGGTTGCCGGCCGGGTCGCGTTGATCATAGCCGACCAATGCCAGGATGCGCCCCGAGGCGGCTTCCATGACCACGATGGCGATATAGCGCGAAGTTCGCTCGTAGAGGCGCTCGTGAAGATAGTGTTGCAAGGATTCGTCAATGCTGGGCTCGATCGAGAGTTTCTGGTCGCCCCAGCGGACGTCGAATCGTTTGGCCATCAGATCCGACAATGGCCGGTCGGCCAGCAGGTCTTGAACGTCGGCTTTGGAAAGCAGCGGACCGCTCGAGGTGCCCACGGCGGCTTGCGCCGGCCGGGGCGCACCCGCCGGAGACGGGGGCACGGCCGGTTTGTGGGCGATCATCCAGAGAACCACAAGGACCGCGGCCGCCAGTATCCCACCGCGTATCAGCAGGCGATGTCGGTCGGTCCGGTCCCCTCTCCGGCGTTTGAGCTGCGCCTGGTAGTCGCGCCAACTGGGGCGTCGTCCGTTGCCGGGTGACTGTTTGTGCGGGAGATTAAACTTCACCGTTTGTTGACATCTATCCACCGGCGCAGCACGTATTCGCTACGGGCCGGCGCCCTTTGAGTTTTGATCAAGCCCGCGCTATACGGTGTGGTCAGCTGGCTTGCGCCAAATCGCCGCCCCAAGGCGAGGAATACCGCCGACCACAGGTCTTAACGGATCCTAACTGACGCGCGCGCCGGGCCGGGCCGGTTTGTCCACGCTTGAAATGGTGCACTGGTCACCGTCTACGGTGGCGAGAAGCATGCCTTGGGATTCAATCCCCATGAGCTTTGCGGGTTTCAGGTTGGCGACAATAATCACCTGTTTTCCGACGAGCGTTTCCGGGCGATAAAAATTGGCAATGCCGGCCACGATGGTGCGGCGTTCGCCCATATCCACCTCGAGTTTGAGCAATTTTTTGGCTTTGGGGATAGCTTCCGCTGTGATGACGGTGGCCACCCTGAGATCGACATTGGCAAAGTCGTCGATGCCGATCAGGGGCCGCAAGGGCGGGGCGAGTTTTTCAGACACCGCTGTTTTCCTTTTATTTTCAGTTGTTGATGTTACATCCACTCTCGGAAAAAGGCTTTTGGATTTGGGCAGCGGAGAACCGGGCTGCAACGTTTTCCATGCGCCAATGCGATCCAGGCGATAAAAATCGGTATCGGGGTCCAGACCAAGGTGGGCCTGCATTTCACGGGCGGTGTCGGGCATGACGGGGTAAATCAGGCCGGCGATGACCCGTAACCCCTCCAGCAGGTTGTAGATGACACACTCGAGCTGTTTGCGGCTCGATGGGCGTTTGGCCAGTTCCCAGGGGGCCGAAACGTCGATGCATTTGTTCAGACAGCCGATGAAGGCCCACACCGCGATAAGTCCCTTGTGAAATTCGAAGCGGTCCATGGTCTGTTCGAATTCGGTCATGGCCCGGGCGGCCTCTGCTTCCAGATCGAGGTGCATCTCTTTGTCGACACTGGGGTCGATGGGAGGGACATGGCCATCGAAGTATTTGTGGGCCATGGCGAGAACGCGGGAGAAAAGATTGCCCAGATCATTGGCCAGATCGCTGTTGATCCGTTGCACAAAGGCGTCTTCGGAAAAACTGGAATCGAGCCCGAAGACCATGTCCCGCATGAGGAAAAACCGGAAGGCGTCCAGACCATAGGTGGTTTTCAGGGCCAGGGGTTCCACCACGTTGCCGATGGTTTTGGACATTTTGGTCTGATCGACATTCCAGTAGCCATGCACGTTGAGATGCTGGTAAACGGGAATGCCGGCGGCCTTCAGCATGGTCGGCCAATAAATCCCGTGCGGTTTCAGAATATCCTTGGCCACGATGTGCTGGGCCCAGGGCCAGAATTTCTTGAAGCGGTCACCGTCCGGGTAATCCAGGGCGGACACATAATTGAGAAGGGCGTCGAACCACACGTAGGTGACATAGTTCGGGTCGAAAGGGAGCGTGATGCCCCACTGGAGGCGGCTTTTGGGGCGTGAGATGCAGAGGTCCTCCAGGGGTTCCTTCAGAAACGAGAGGACTTCATTGCGGTAACGCTCCGGTCGGATAAATCCCGGATTGCGGTTGATATGCTCGATCAGCCAGTCCTGGTAGCGGCTCATGCGGAAAAAATAATTGGATTCCTTGATGACTTCCGGGGCCTTGTCGTGGTCCGGGCATTTACCGTCCACCAACTCGCGTTCGGTGTAAAACCGTTCGCAGCCGAAGCAGTACAGGCCCTCGTATTCACTGTAGTAGATGTCCCCGTTGTCATATATTTTCTGGAGGATCTGCTCGACCACGGCCATATGGGAGGGATTGGTCGTACGAATGAAGGCGTCGTTGCTGATATTGAGTTCGGGCCACAGATTCTGGAAGAGCGCGCTGATGTGATCCACGTAGGCTTTGGGGGTCATCCCGCTGTCTTTGGCGGCCTGGACGATTTTATCGCCATGCTCGTCCGTTCCTGTCAGAAAATAGGTGTCACAGTCCCGCATGGTCTGAAAGCGCCGGGCAACATCCGCCACGATGGTGGTGTAGGCATGCCCCAGATGGGGTTTGGCATTCACATAATAGATCGGTGTCGTGATGTAGAAGGGTTCAGTCATTGGATTACTTTTGCTCCTTGACGATATTTTCAGGACTGAGTTCAACCTCTTTGCCCCCGTCGGACTGACGGATGACAAAGCGATTCGTATTCAGGTTGTGGCGAATGACCTTGCCCAATCCTTCCGTCGTCTGGACGTTTCTCCCGATCTTGGGCAGGTTCGCCTTGAGCATTTTGTACGTTTCGTATTCGTAGGTCAGGCAGCACATCAGGCGGCCGCACTGCCCGGATATTTTGGTCGGATTGAGTGACAGTCCCTGCTCTTTGGCCATCCGAATGGATACTGGAGAAAATTTTTCCATAAACTGGGAACAGCAGATTTCACGGCCGCAGCGTCCGATGCCGCCGCACATTTTGGCCTGGTTGCGGATGCCCACCTGACGCATTTCGATTTTGACACCGATCTTTTTCACCAACATCTTCACCAGCTGGCGGAAGTCAACCCGCCCGTCGGCGGTGAAGAAAAAGGTGAGCTTGCTGGCGTCGAAGGTGCTTTCCACCGAAAACAGATTCATCTTGAGCTTCAAACGGGCGATGCACTGCTGACAGTAATTGTGGGCAAACTGCTCCATATCCCTGTTTTTGTCCCGTTGGGCAAAATCTTTCGGGCTGGCAAGGCGGTAGACTTTTTTCAACGGTTTTTTCCGGGGTTCGTCCTCCCGAGCTTTTGGGGGCACCGCCACGGTGCCAAACCCCAATCCCTGCTCGGTTTCAACGATAACATGATCGCCGAGCTCGAGAACATAGGCGCCGCAGTCAAAATCATAGATTTTACCGGCGGGCTTGAAACGGATACCGACAACTTTTTTCATCATGCTTCGACTTCCTTAAACGGCTGCCAGTTGCAGCACGAGATCTTCCATGGTCAGGCGCGGATTGGCATTGGCCTGAAGATGTTGGCGCGCACGCTGGACCGCCTTCATCCGGTCAATCAGGGCCTGGGGGGAGGTTTTGGCCGCTTCGGCCCGAACCTGGTGGCACAGGTCGCTGTTGACGATTTGTTCGGGCTGAAAGGGGAAAACGATCAAATCCCGGTACCACGTCATCAGCCATGCCAGCGTGTCCGGCAACAGCTTTTTGCCGTCGGCCAGTTTTTCGGCCAGGGCGAGTTTGGCGGTGGTCGACCGGCCGTCCAGGCGGCTGAGTTCATTGGCCAGCCAGTCCCGCCGGGGAATCCAGCCCGCTTGCACCATTTTGAGCGCGTGGGTGTAGCTTCCTTCGGCCAGGGCCGCCGCGGCCCGGGCTTCTTCCATTGTCAGGGCGTCATCCGCCGTGAGCAGGCCGATCAGAACGTCGCGCGGCAGGGGGGAAAACCGGATCTGCTGACACCGGGACACAATGGTGGGCAGAAGATCGGCGGTCTGCTGTGCGGTCAGGATCAGCAGGGTGTTCTCCGGGGGCTCCTCCAGGACTTTCAGCAGGGCGTTGCTTGCTTCCATATTCATGGTGTCGCTGCCGGCGATAATGACGACCCGTTTTCCCTGTTCGAAGGGTTTGATCGTCAACTGTTGGATAAGGTCGCGAATGACCGCAATCCGAATCATGTTGCCGGAGGGCCGAAGGTGCAGAATATCGGGATGATTATCCGAAAGTATCCGACGGCATGAACGGCATTGGCCGCAGGCGTTTATCCGGGCCGCCGGGGATGTTTCCGAAGAGGATGCCGAAAACGGCTGCGGGTCGTCGCAATTGCAGGCCATGGCAAACGCCTGCGCGGTTGTTTGTTTGCCGATGCCGTCAATACCCGTAAAGACAAGCGCGTGGGGAATGTGGCCCTTCCGGAGCAGGGTGGTCAGCAGACCGATGGCCTGCTGTTGACCCCGTATCAGATCAAATCCATGCACAGCTAAGGTCGTCACCCCCGGCGTCAGTTGCTGAGGGGGCCGTCGACCCGTTCACGCAATTCTTTACCGGATTTGAAAAACGGGAGTCTTTTGGGTTTGATCACGACGCGGTCGCCGGTTTTGGGGTTGCGACCGGTGTAGCTTTTGTATTCTTTGATAAAGAAGCTGCACAAGCCTCGGATCTCGACACGCTCACCCCGGGCCATGGCTTCCGCCATGTTATCAAAGAAAATTTGGACGACCCGGGCGGCTTCCGCCTTGGACATATTCGCTTCGGCTTTGAGCGCCGAGATGAGTTCCAGTTTATTCATACTACCTCCTTGGGGTTCGGTAGCGGATTACGCGTTTGATATTGGGTTATAATTAATCAAATGCCAGTAAAAAGTCAAGGGGTTATGATGCATATCCCTTTCCGCGCCCGATGGCCTGCGATTTTACCGGGCTGACCGACACCCTCTCTTTCCGTTTCGTGCGAAGGCATGAAAAAATGGCACCTGCCGGTATGGTCGGGATCAGCTGCTGCCGGGAAGAAACGGTTGCGTGCCGTCGGCCGGAATGACCTCCACATCCTGTTCGTCCACTTCAACACTGGCAAATTGCCCGAGCGCATCGATGTGGACGATCACCCGGTCGCTGCCGCGGTAACGGCTGAAGGTGCCGATGATGCCGGTAAACGGCCCGTTTACCACCATGACCCGGTCTCCCTTGCGAAATTTCGAGCCGGTCTGGACCTGACTGTCACGGGAAACCATGATGCGCAGGGAGTGGATGGTTTCGTCAGGGACGGCGACGGGGATCTGCTTGTTGCCGATCAGGCGCACGGCCCCCACCGTTTTGACGATGTCGATATGGTGGGTGGGGTGCAGGTTGGATTTTACAAACACGTACCCCGGAAACAGGGGGACATCGATCATGACTTTGCGGTCCCGCCGTTTGCTGCGTACGCGCACTTTGGGCAGGAAGACGTCATGGGCTTTTTTCGTCAGGCCGTCGTGGACAACGGTCTCGAAACGGCTGCGGGTATGCAGGACGTACCAGCGCCAGGTCAGTTCATTGGGATTCATTTTGGGGACCACACTCCGTCGGGCCGGGTCGCAAGGTGGCGGCGCCGCACCGGTATATCGTTTTGCGGGTTGTTACTGCAGCCCGATGGGACCTAAACCGTAAAGATTGAACATAAATGTGAATTCTTCGTCACCCTCATTATCTTTATTGTACCCGGCGCTAAAGGACCAGCATTGGGCTTCGTAAATCAGCCCAAAAGTAGTTTCGATCCGTTCGTTTTCTTCGAAGTCATATTCGTTGGAGCCGTAGACCGTGAACCGAAAGGGCAGTTTGAGGCGGATACTGGCCGTTAGCGATTCGATGTCCTGGTCGGTGTCGTCTTTCTGATAGAAATGGTAGAGGCCTTTGTCGTAGCTGTATCTCAGCTTGAACTCATCGCCCCGCGGGGAGTTCAAGGTCGCGGAGACATTCCGGGTGACGAGCCGGTTGTCGTAGACGTCATATTCCGCATCGGCGTTAAGCTTCAGATACCGGGCCGGGGCATACTCCAATTCGGCGCGGATGGGGGAAAAGGGGCGTTTGCGCTCGGGATCGATGCGCTCGCTGCCCCGGGCTTCCCGAATGTTGTAGTATTGTTCCAGCTTGACACGCAGAAAATCATTGTACCGGGCGGTTTCGGTCGTGTTCTCATCGGTGTCTTCGTTCGATCGCACAAGGGATTTGGAGGTAAAGCTGTTGGTAATGGAATAGGTGATTTTGTTCTCCGGGGCGACGCGGTTGACGGTGTCGTCGAGGGGTGTAAGGTTGCCGTTGGTATCCTGTCCGATAAAGGCCGGGTACTCATCCTGGTCCTTATCGGGAATGTATTCATAGATGACCTGCGGCAGCACTGTGTGGCGGACCGCCTCCAAGCCGGCATCACCAAGGGCGAAAACGTTGGAAAATTCGGAGGATACATTGAGTCTGAGATCGTAAAGGGTGCGGTAGGTATTGTCGTCTTTGGCCTCTTCGGTGGGGACGTTCTGGAATTTTTCGACGAACCAGGCGGTCTCGCGCAGGCCGGCCGAGGGTTCGATATAGAGGGCCTGGCCCAGTCGAAAAGGCCAGGTGACCCGCGGATGCAGGTCGATGCGCGCCGCCCGGGTGTTGTCGTCACTGTAGAAATAGGTCCACTCGCTATCCATGTTGAACAATAGGGGGGTGTCGCCCAAGGGCTGGCGCATGGCATCGAAGCGGATCAGCGGCAGGCGCTGGAGCTGAGTGTCCAGCTTGGGCAGGGGATAGATGAGTTTGAATTCATCGGTCCAACGCTGGGTGGTGTCGTCCAGCCAGACGATCCCACCGTTCAGGCTGAAGCGGTCCCAGTGTCGGGTGGCAATGGCCTGATTGGTGCGAATGGGGTCATCATAGTCATCCAGGTCGCGGCCAAAGGTGTCTCGAAAATACTCACGGGTCTTATTGAAACCGGTCATATCGTTGCGAAAATCGATGAGATAATCCTGATCGCTGACGATGTCCAGGTCAACCCGACCGGTAAAACCGAAGGGCAGCCCCTGGTCGTGTTTCATCCGGAACCAGTAGCGGTCGTGGTCGGGACGCAGTGAATTGTCGGAGGAATACCCCCAGTCGTTGCTGTTGTTACCGATACCGTCGTCGACCTTGCGGTCGTCCAGGTAGTCGGCCATGATCGTGCCCCGGCTCTGCGTATCAACGATATAGCGGTATTCGAGGCTGTGCTGGAGACCGCGTTCGCTCATGTATTGCGGGGCATAGGTCATGTCCGATTGTTCGTTGATGGCCCAGTAGAAGGGCTGCGTATAGAAGGCTCCCTTGCGGGTCGAAGAGCCGAATTCCGGCGCCAATAGACCGGTCTGCCGCTGGCGTTTGGCCGGGAAGACAAAGATGGGTGTATAAAGGACCGGTACGTCCTTGGCCCACAGGGCGGCGTGTCGGATGACGCCGTAGCCCTCCAGGGTGACATCCAGCTTGCGGCCGGTGATTTTCCAGGCCGGCGCCTGACCGTCGCAGCTGGAAAGCGTGGCCTGTTCGGCGGCATAGGTGTTTTCACCCAGCTTTTCGATCTTGTCGCCGCGAATATAGAAATGGTTTTCTTCTAAAAAGACGGTGCCTTGGATCACCGTGCCGACCTGGTCCTGGAGGTTGATATCGATGCTGTCCCCGATCAGGACGTCTTTCCCACTGACCAGCACCACATGGCCGCTGGCCGCTGCATCCATGGTGCGGTGATCAAATTGCACATGGTCGGCCGTGAGGCGTACGTTCCCTTTGCTGATGCGCACGCTGCCATCGGCCACGTAGCGGCGGGTGGGGTCGTCGTAGCTGATGGTATCGGCCGTAATGTGCCAGGGCTCGTCCGGGTTGTCCTCGAACAGCTTGTCCGTCTCCGCCCCCCATGCCGGAACGGTCAATCCGCCGAGCATCAGGATACCCATCAAAACCCAAAGGGGCAGGGGCCATGTCCGTTGGATGGTCTGCTGATGGTGTATGCGGAAGGAACCGATGTGCATTGCGCAAGCCTATACAACTCATTGTGGTTTCCGGCGATGGCAGCGCGCAACGATCTTGCTGCGCCCGAAGGGTATGAAATCCAGCGAACCGAGGTTCGCCGATGCCGCCATAAACGCAATCTATAAACAGGAGGCCGGGTTAAAAGTCAACTCCCGTTTTGGTGGCGGAGAAACGATGGCCGCCACGGGCGCCAGCACCATTATTTTTTGAGGCGAGCTTGCCATTGTGCGAATGTTGATTAATGTCATCAAGAGAACGAATTGGCGCAATAGAAAACATTCTGCTTGAAATACTAAAATAAATTACGCTAAATAACGAAAACATACCAATGATGACGACTTGGCGCTGTTTTGTTATAATGGATGCCCCAACGCGCCAGGGAACATCAGGGCGGCGCATTGGCACGGTGGCAGATTCCCCGGGCGCGCTGATACCATCGGACAAACTCACTTTGAAGGAGGACGGATGAAACGTTTTGCCATTTGGATCGCTGTATTAGGATGTATGGGATTGATCTTCCCGGCCATGCTGCCGGCCGATGACCAGGTGCTGACCATGTCGACCACGACCAGTACCCAGGCCTCCGGTCTGCTGGATATTCTGCTGCCGGCTTTTACCGAGGACACGGGCATAACGGTCAAGGTCATCGCCAAAGGTACCGGCGCCGCTATCCGGGACGGCATGGACGGCAATGTCGATGTCATATTTGTGCATGCCAAAGGCCGTGAAGAACAATTCGTGGCAGAAGGCTATGGTACGAAACGGTATGCGATCATGCACAATGACTTTGTGATATTGGGGCCGGAAGCGGATCCTGCCGGCATCAAAGGGCAGGGCGATGTCGTCGCGGCGCTCAAAGCCATCGCGGCCCAGAAAGCCCTTTTCATCAGCCGCGGAGACGATAGCGGGACGCATACCAAGGAGCAGCAGCTATGGAAAGATACGGGGCTGCCTTTGGAAACGACCACCCAGACCATTGTCAAAAAAGGCAAAAACACCGACATCGAGTTTGTTTATCCCGGCGGCCTGGGGGAATGGTACATGTCCATCGGGCAGGGCATGGGAAAAGCGCTGACCTTTGCGGATGAAAAACAAGCCTATGTCATGAGCGACCGGGGCACCTATATCAAATACAAGGTCGGTCGCAAGGAAGGGCTGGATCTGGTCGTTTTGTGCGAGGGGGATGCCCGTCTGGGCAATCCCTACGGGGTGATTCCGGTCAACCCGGCCAAGTTTCCCCATGTCAAGATCAAGCAGGCCGAAGCGTTCGCCGAATGGCTGGTTTCGGAAAAAGGGCAGGGGCTGATCGCCAACTACCGGCTGCTGGGACAGCCGCTGTTCTACCCGGATGCGATCCCTGACGCGAAATAACGATTCCGTGGCACCTCGTGTGTCTCCTGTGTTTGCTCGGCGCATCTCTCCGCGGCGCGATACAAGGGAGCCTGTCCATGGCAGGCTCCCTTCGTTTAGGGGGGGCGCCAAGCACGGTTCGATCCTGCGGCGGTATCCCGAGGCGTTGGCCAACGTTTATTTGATGGAGTCTTATGGATTTTTTTTTCGACAGCCTGTTTTCCGCACTGCAGCTCGTTTTTTCGGCTGACCCGGAACTCATGGTGATCGTAGGACTTTCTCTGCGGGTCAGTCTCACCTCCACCCTGATTGCCGGCCTCCTGGGGGTTCCCCTGGGATTCGTCATCGGGTTCAATTCATTCCGCGGCAAGCGGGTGGTCATTACCCTGCTGAACACGCTGTTGGCCCTGCCCACCGTGGTGATCGGACTGATGGTCTACACCTTCATTTCCCGCCGGGGGGCGCTGGGGGCGCTCAATCTACTGTATACGCCCAACGCCATCATCATCGGCCAGGTTATTTTGATCATTCCGGTGATCACGGCCCTGACCATCGCTGCCCTCAGCCGCATCGACGATCGCTACCGCCGAACGGCCCTGACCTTGGGTGCGGACCAGTTCCAGACAGCCCTGGTGGTGCTGCGGGAGGCGCGCTTTGGCATCGTGGCGGCCGCGGTGGCCGCCTTCGGACGCGTCATCTCCGAGATTGGCATCAGCATGATGCTGGGCGGCAATGCCCGCGGCTTCACGCGGACCATGACAACCGCCATGGCACTCGAGTACGACAAGGGCGAATTCGTTCTGGCGGTGGGCCTGGGGATCGTCCTGCTCACGATCAGCCTGGGGATGAATACCCTGCTCAACTATTTTCAGGGACGTTACGCCGAATGACCCTCTATGCCGCCCGGAAACTACAGAAGGTATATGACGGCCGAACCGTCCTGGATCTGCCCGAACTGAGCATCGCAGGCGGTGGCATGGTGGCTCTGCTGGGCCCGAATGGTGCCGGCAAAACAACGCTTCTGCATATTCTGGCCTTTTTGTTGCGACCGTCATCGGGGCAGCTGAGTTTCAAAGATCAGCCGGTGGCCTTCCACGCGGGCAGCCTTCACCAGTTGCGCCGGCAGGTGGTGCTGGTGGAGCAGCAGCCGATTCTGTTCAGCACGTCCGTGGCCAAAAATGTGGCCTTTGGATTAAAACTGCGGGGGCTGAGGCGCTACGACATCAATCGCCGGGTGGACGAAAGCCTCGATATGGTCGGGATGCGCGCCTTTGCCGGAGCGAATGGACAGCATTTGTCCGGCGGCGAAACCCAGCGCGTGGCCATTGCGCGGGCCATTGCCTGCCGACCGCAGGTGATCCTGCTGGATGAGCCCACGTCGAATGTGGATATTGAAAACCGGATGGCCATTGAAACCATCATGGGGGATATCCGTGACGCCGGTCGTTCTTCCATTATTTTCTGCACCCACGATGTTTCCCAGGCCGCCCGACTGACCGATATGCGCCTGCATTTAGCGGGCGGTCGACTGAACGGTGCGGACTACGAGAACACGTTTCATGCCGCGGTGCACCGTGAGGGCAAGCAATACTGGGGCCGTATCGGCCATCGGTTTCGGTTTCCGCTGCCATCGACATCGGAAGCTGTTGTCCGGGTGGCTGTCAATCCCCGCCTGATCGAGATCGCCGCCGAAAGCCCGTCGCCGGACAAGCGGGCCACCAATCGCGGCCGCGTCATCCGAATGGATGAAGAGATGGACGGCGTTCGCCTCATGGTGGATGTGGGCTTGCCGCTGGTCGTGATCCTGTCTTGCCAGGCCTACCGCGCCGCCGATTTCCGCATCGGTGACACGGTGCTCGTGCGTTGCCCGTCGGAAGCCCTCTCCTTATTATAACCGCGCTTTCTGCCTGCCGGGTTTGCTGTGCCGGCCCCGCCTTACACCTTGCCCTCTCACCCGTTTTCTTATATAGGTGGGGCCTGTCGCTGATTCCGAGGAAAATAAGACAGATATGAACATTCTTCTCACCAATGACGATGGTATTTACGCGCCGGGTTTGCAAGCCCTGCACCAGTGTCTGCGGTCCCGGCACGAGGTGACCGTGGTCGCCCCGGACCAGGAACGCAGCGCCGTCGGGCATGGGATCACCCTTCACCACCCCCTGCGGGCTTCCAAAGTTGCCCTCAACGCCCACTTTCAGGGGTATGCCGTCAATGGGACGCCGGCGGACTGCATCAAGCTGGGGCTGGTGGCCCTGCTTCCCACACGCCCCGATCTGGTCTTGTCGGGCATCAATCCCGGTGCCAATGTGGGAACCAATATCCATTACTCCGGTACCGTGGCTGCCGCCAAGGAAGCGGCCTTGCTGGGGCTGCCGGCCATTGCCGTTTCCGTCCAGGGCCGTGCGGTGGTAAACTTCGATGACGCTGCGGCATTTGCCGAATCGTTGGCGGAGAGGGTCCTGCAGCAGGGGCTGCCCCAGGGCACATTTCTTAATGTGAACATCCCCAACGTCCCCTTCAGCGATATTTCCGGCACCGTGATCAGTCGTCAGGGAACCGGTCGTTTTGACGATTGTTTCGAAAAGCGACGGGATCCACGAAACCGCTCCTATTACTGGCCGGGTGCCGATTCCCAGGTGTTTGATGATGATCCCGAAGTGGATGGGGCGGCCTTGCAGGGCAACTGCATTTCCATTACACCGATCAAATGCGATATGACCGACTACGACGTCCTGGAACGCCTGCGGCGCTGGCGCTGGGATTCAGCACGCGTGGGATTACCTGAATAGCGTTGCGCCTGAACCTGACACACCGGTTTGATGCGGAGGAGCGTTGAACCGGTGGTCGCCCCGGCATATAGCCGCGGAGGCGCCGCACCTCGTAGAAAGAACGGAACGGCACGATGAAAAAGATCTTCGCTGAAACGATCGTTCCCGGCGATATTATTGACGATGAATTCGCCCTGGCCGAAAAAACGGTGTTGCAGAAAAAGGATGGCAATGCCTACCTCAACGTCGTGCTGGCGGACCGCACCGGCCGGATCCAAGGCGTGGTTTGGGACGATGTGCCGACGATCGCCGCGGCGGCCGCGGCCGGTGATTTCGTCAAGGTGACCGGCCGTGTTTCGGAATACCGGGGGATGCCGCAGATGGTCATCAAAACCATGACCGCTCTTCCGGCCGATGGGGTGAATCCCGAAGATTTTCTGCCGGCCACGGACCTGGATACCGATCAACTCTTCGAGCGGTTGGTCAAGGTGACCCGCACGTTTACGACGCCCTGGCTGAACCGTCTGTTCGAGGCCTTCTGGCAGGATGCGGCTTTCGTCGCGTCTTTCAAGAAAGCCCCGGCAGCCAAACGCATGCATCACGCCTATCTCGGGGGGCTGCTGGTACACTGCCTGTCCATGGCGGTCCTGGCCGACAAGATTGCCGGCCATTACAGCGGGTTGGATCGCGATTTGCTGATTGCGGGCGCCATTTTACACGATATCGGCAAGCTGCGCGAATTCGATTATACGGCGGCCATCGATTATTCCGACGAGGGGCGTTTGCTAAGCCATATCGTGATCGGGCTCGAGATGCTCGAGGATAAACTCCGGGAGATTCCCGATGTCCCCCGTGAACATGCCAATCTGCTGAAACACATGATTGTCAGTCACCATGGCGAACCGGCCTTCGGCGCGCCGGAGCCGCCCAAAACCATTGAAGCGCTGGTATTGCACACCATCGACGATCTGGATTCCAAAATTAATGCCGTGCGCGAGTTCATGGCCAAAGAGGATCCTTCACAAACCTGGACGTCTTACCACCGGCTTTTGGGCCGTCATTTTTATATGGGGCACGGCCGCGGCGAGACCCCGAAGGATTAATCCCTAAGAAACAAGATCTGCTACAGGAAAGGTACGGGCACGGTTGTCGCCCGGAAACGCAACGGATATGTTTATTACACTGGAAGGGATCGAAGGTTCGGGTAAAACGACGGCTCTCCCCCATCTTGTCGATTTAATCGAGCGCAACGGCCATCCGTGCCAGGTGACACGCGAGCCTGGGGGGACCCCTTTCGGCCAGCGCCTGCGATCGATCCTGCTGGATCCGGAAAGCGGGGCGATCGATCCGGCGGCGGAATTGCTGCTGTATTGTGCCGACCGCGTGCAGCATGTCCGCACCGTCATCCAGCCCGCACTGGATGCAGGACGTACCGTGGTGTGCGATCGTTACATGGATGCCACGCTGGCCTATCAAGGCGGCGCCCGGGGCCTCGGACTGGACTTGATTCGCGCCATACATCGCCTGGCCGTGCCGCCACTGGTCCCGGACGTGACGTTTCTTTTTGATCTGGATCCCCGCATCGGGCTGGCCCGGGCCTGGGCCGCGGTCGAAGACGGCCAGCGCCATCAGCGCGAATCGCGGTTCGAAGCGGAAGCCCTGACCTTTCATGAGTCGGTGCGGGAAAATTATCTCGCCCTGGCCCGGGCGGAAACCGAACGCTTTGTCATCATCGATGCATCGGTGGCACCAGAAGATGTTGGGCGACAGCTTGTCGCTGCGGTCGAGACCCGTCTGCCGGCCTCGTCCGCGGGGGCGCCTTTATGAATGCGATGGTGCCGAACAAAGACGGAAAGGCCATATCGAACGTCATGACAAAGACGCTCATTGATCACATCGGGCAAACCCCTCTGGTGGAAATCAGACATCTAAATCCCAATCCGGCGGTCCGTATTCTGGCCAAACTGGAATATATGAACCCGGGGGGATCGATTAAGGATCGTGCGGCGCTGTATATGATCGAGGCCGGTGAAAAGAGTGGTGAGCTCACCCCGGAAAAAACCGTGATCGAAGCCACCAGCGGGAATACGGGCATCGGACTGGCACTGGTATGCGCGGTCAAAGGCTATCGCCTGCTGCTGGCCATGTCCGAATCCGCCAGCGTCGAGCGGCAGAAAATTCTGCGGGCCCGGGGCGCGGACATCCTTTTGACGCCGGGGCATCTCGGTACCGACGGGGCGATCGAAGAAGTCTATCGGTTGGTGCGGGAAAACCCGGACCACTATTTTATGACCGACCAGTTCAACAACCCGGCTAACTACCTGGCCCACCAGGAGGGCACCTCCGCCGAGATCTGGCAGCAAACCCAAGGGCAGGTCAGCCATCTGGTGGCCACACTGGGCACCTGCGGTACGGTCATGGGGTTATCCATGGGATTGAAGGCCTTCAATCCCGCCATCCAGATCATTGCGGTCGAGCCCTATATGGGACACAAGCTGCAGGGGCTGAAAAATCTGAAAGAATCCTACTGCCCGGAGATTTTCGACAAAAGCCGCCTGGACCAAAAAGTCAATATCGACGATGAAGAGGCTTTCGAGATCACCCGCCGTCTGGCCCGGGAGGAGGGGCTCTTCGTCGGTATGAGCAGTGGTGCCGCGGTGGCCGTTGCCCTGCGCCAAGCCCGCGCGCTGACCGAGGGAACCCTGGTGGTCATTTTACCGGATGGCGGCGAGCGCTATCTCAGCACCCCGTTGTTCACGGCCCCGGAAAAAGCCGACATCCGGTTGTTTGACACGATGAAACGCCGCAAACGGGTGCTGGAGACCCTGCAGCCGGGAAAAGTCAGCATCTATTCCTGCGGCCCGACCGCCTATGCCCGTCTCCATCTGGGCCAGTGCCGACGTTACGTCTTTGCGGATCTGCTCTGCCGCTACCTGCGCTACCGGGGCTATGAGGTGCGTCATCTGGTCAATATTACCGATCTGGATGACCGCACGATCCAGGGTTCCGAGAAAGCCGGTCAGCGCCTGGAAGACTTTACCCGGGGCCATATTGACGCTTTCAAGGAAGACATGGCCTGTCTGGGCATTGCGCCGGCGGACGATTATCCGTTGGCCAGCGAGCATGTGGACGATATGGTGCAGCTGGCCCGCAAACTGGTGCAGAAGGGTTTTGCCTACGACAAGCTGCGGTCGCTTTATTTCGACATTTCGCGCCTGCCGGCCTACGGTCGGCTGTCCGGGATCGACCTGGAGAAAATCCGACTCGGGCACACCGTCGACCTGGATGAATACGAGAAAGACAACCCGCGGGATTTCACACTGCTCAAGCGGGCCCGGCTGTCGGAATTGAAGCGCGGTCTTTTCACCAAGACCGAGTGGGGCAATGTCCGGCCGTCATGGCACATCCAGTGCGTGGCCATGGCCACCAAATATCTGGGCGAGACCATCGACATTCATACCGGCGGTCGGGAACTGGTTTTCCCCCACCACGAGAACGAGATCGCCATAGCCGCCGCCATCAGCGGCAAACCCCTGGCAAATTACTGGCTCCATTGCGATGGCGTTCGGATGGATGATCATGCGGCGTCGGGCGATGCGCTGCCATTGACCTTGACGGATCTGGTGCAGGAAGGGTTTTCAGGGCGGGCGATTCGCTTTTGGCTACTGGCGACCCATTACCGGAAGAGCGCAACTTATTCAACGGCGCGGCTGACCACCATGGAGCAATCCCTCAAGCGTCTGGACGCCTGCATCAAAAGCTTGCGCGATGTGCGTGACGGACCGGCCTACCCGGATTTGAACCAGCTCCGGTATGACATCCGCAATGGGTTTACCCAGGCCATGAATGATGATCTCAACGTTTCCGCCGCTCTGGCGGCCGTGTTTGCCATCGTGCGTCGGGTCAACCGATTGGTCCAGGAAGAGCGCCTGAACCGGGACGATGCCGCTCAGCTGATCGACGCTTTCCGCGAGGTGGATAACGTGTTGAAGATTTTCGATTTCGAACCGCCTATACCGTCGGACGATGTGGCGGCCCTGATTGCGGCGCGCGATGCGGCCCGTGCCGCCAAAGATTGGGAAACGGCTGATCGTTTACGTGAGGAGCTGCGCGCACGCGGCATGACGGTGAAGGACGAGAAATTATGAAAACGATTTATTTCCCTTACACGACCATTGATCCCCGGCAGGCCGAACAAACAGCTGCGATCTGGGGCCCGTTAACGCTTCTCCAGGCATCGCCGGAGATCTGCCTGCCGGAGGTGACCGCGCTGCAGGCCGCGGGCATTATCGAGACGGTTTTTCCCCCTGCGGATCCGTCCCTATCGGTGACGGCGGTATTACGGGATTTCAAACAGTGGGCCGCCCAGCACACCGGCGGTGACCTGGCGGCGATGATGGCACAACAGGGCATTCCTTTTTTCAACAGTCAGTCCTCGGCCCAGATTGTTTCCCAGATCCGCAAGGGCGGGCCGGCACCGGTGGAAAATCCGGTTGCCGATTTTCGCGAAACCGTTTTCCAGGCCCAGCTGCTTCTTGCCATGGCCCAGGAATTCGATCTTCAGCAGGCAGCCCTGTCACGTGCTATCGAATCACTCACGGTGAGGGAAAACGAGATGATGGCCATGCTCAAAGGGGAAGACTACCCCGATCCAGCCTCGGTCAAACTCTCCCGGGTATCGTCGGACGCCGGTTCGGATACCATGGTTCCTCTGCGCCTGAAAGCCTGGGCCCGTGCTATGGCTGCGGCGGAAGCCATGAAAAGCTGCGTCAAGAGCGGGACTGATATGCTTTTCCTGACGGACGGGCAAGATGTATTGGTGCAGATTCGGGAGCTGTTTCCGACAGCCCAAACGCGGTCTTGGCTGAATCCCTTACCGGCCAAGGGGGGGCATTCGGACGTCGAACACCTTCCCGTCTGGCTGGCCGGTCCGCTGATCCGCCATGCTGAACAGGCCTCCGATGAAAATGGCGTCCGGCCTTTCGGTTTGGAACTGATGGAAATTCCTCACCTGTCGGTCGAAGGGTTTTTAAACCGCTTGGCGGGTCATGCTGATCGGACGAATTCAGATGGTTCGGGGGCGGCGTCGACCGGATCCTGCTGGATTGGGGGCTTTCGCCGCGCCGGCGATGGCAACGGGGATGGGCCGCCGCCTGAACGAATTTCATAACTATCTGAAATATTGTAATAAAATATGATGTAAAAATGATGCTGGTGGAGGTTTAAAAAATACGTAGAAAGCTTGACTCACCTATCCAATTGGTATAATGACTTCCACGATAAAGATATCAACGGCATGCAAGTGCCATGGCGACTATCCTTGAAAGGAGGCTTGTAGATGGCTTTTAACCCGATTGTTGATGAAGACAAATGCGAAGGCTGCGAAGAATGTGTGGATGTGTGCCCGGTGGAAGTGTTCGAAATGAAAGACGGCAAATCCGTTCCGGTAAACGCGGAAGAATGCCTGGGCTGTGAAAGCTGTGTGGAAGTATGTGAAGCCGACGCTATTACCATCGAAGAAACCTGATTCGAACGACTTTTCTTCAAAGCCCCGATCCCGCTCATGGGATTCGGGGCTTTTTTTGTGCGCCCGCTTTGAGTGGCGTGCCGGAAACAAAAACCCCCTGAAACATGGTGCCATTCCAGGGGGGGGTAAACAAAGAGAATAAGCCGCACGCGGACCGGCTGATCAGCGTGCGGCTGGTTCGTCGTTTAGGGAGTTAGTTCATGGGTACCAGCTCAACGCGGCGGTTCTTGGCCCGGTTGGCTTCCGAGTCGTTCGGGAAGCGCGGGCGGCTCTCGCCGTAGCCCTTGGCGGTCAGGCGGTTGGCGGCGATTCCCTGGCTGATCAGGTAGTCCTTGATCGCGTTGGCACGTCGGTCCGAAAGACCCATGTTGTATTCCGCAGTGCCGGTATCGTCGGTATGCCCTTGGACTTCAACCCGGATCTGCGGGTTTTCCTTCAGGATCTTGATATCGCTTTTCAGAATCTCTTTGGCATCGGGACGTACGACCGCTTTGTTGAAGTCGAAGTTGACACCGCTCAAGATCCAGGAGATCTTCGGCTGGGGTAAAGGCATCGGGGCCGGTTTGGCAACCGGTTTGGCCGGAGCTTTTTCCAGGAAGGCTTTTTCCACGAAGGCTGCCATGGCATCGGCCGAGGATAATTCGTCAGCGCTGGTGGCCGACCCGCAGGTGGTTGTGGCCGCCAGATCACTCATCAGTTTGCGCCCATTGTCCTTGTTGCCCACGAATACCGTATACAGGCACAGGCGGTCGCCGAACTGCTCCTTGATGGCATTAGCGGCATCCAGGGCAGAGGTGGAAGGGGAATACTCTTCGCCGTCACTGAAAAGAATAATGGCGATGTCGCCCTGAGCATCCTTGAGCAACGCGCTCGCTTCCGCCATTCCAAGACCCATGGGGGTGGTGCCGCCTGCATTGGAAACCCTGCCCATGCCTTCAGCGAAACCGTCCTGGGTGTAGTCCGTCAACCCATAGACTGTCGTCACCGGGGCCTTGCTGATGCCGGTGCCGAAGGTCACCGCCGCGCCCTGGATCGGCAGCACCGGAATGGTTTGGTTCATGCGGTCGACCAGGTCTTTGGCAACGGCAAACTTGGAGTTTCCGGTGTTGAGCTGGCCTTCGTAGGCTTCAGCCATGGAGGATGACGAGTCGAATACGACGACAAAATTTTCGGGTTTCGCCATGTATTCCCCGGATTGAACTTTGCCGTTCAGATCCTGTGCGCTGAATGGAGCCATGGGTTGCGGTGTGGTGGCGCAACTGACCATCAGCAATACCAACCCCACAATGAGTCCACCTTTTACTAACGTTTTGTTCATAACCTCACCTCGTCTTTGTCTTGGTTGAAAGTTGGGAAGACCGGACAGGCATCTTCACACCGTTTAGCGCAAACCCACCCGGACCGGGAAGATCGCTGCTTTCACATGCGTCCGGTATCGGCAAATGGATCTATGTGTCTATTTGCGATAACCGATACGTTAATGATTGTGTATGGAACTGGTTGCCTGTTTTGTGGAAAGCGTATGGCTGGTGCGACTTCTAGCGTGATTTAAGCCATACCACACATCAATTTGACTTATCAAGTATCAATTAGTTCAAAAAATAATAATGGCGGGATCGATGTCAAGCCGCATTTGCTAAGGTTTTTTTGCCTGGCGAAAATCTTCTGATGGCTAAATTGACTTTGTGGAATGATATGGGTGAGAAATCCTGTTGTCCTGAGAGGGGGGGCGATCCGGCTTTCGATTCACGCCGGTGGGTTTCCCGATAGGGTATCCCGGCGGAAATGGGACGCCGGCCAACGCTATCTCGTCTTTGTGAACAGTGGTCCAAGGCGGTTTTACGGTACCCTGGCCGTGATACCCGACCGTGATCATATCTTGCCCGGTTCCTTAATATATGGTAGATTCGGCCGCCATGAAACAATATGTCATTGACGAACTAAAGCCGCAGGAAAGCGACACCATCGGCGACTATTTGGCACAGCATGCCCAACCGGCCGGTGTTGACGGATTGTACTGGCTGCCCATCGCGGATGACCTGCTGTCGCCGGAACAGAAGGCCCATGGCGACTGCCAACCATTCGCATTTGCACTCGAGCTGCTGCGGGACCGCCTGGTCTGCGAGCTTTTGGTGCGAACACGCAGCCGCGTTCGCTGCAGTTGCATCGCATACGCGAATCGCAACCAGCGGGAATGGTTGATCGAAACCATTGACGCCATCCTCAATAAACTGGGTATCAACGTCTGACAGCGGGATCCATGCTGAAAATTATTCCCCTTGGCGGTTTGGGTGAAATCGGTCTCAACATGATGGTGTTCGAGTACCGGGGCACGTTATTCATTGTGGACTGCGGTCTCATGTTTCCCGAGGATTACATGTTGGGGGTGGATTTCGTCATCCCGGACATGGATTATATCCGCACGAACCGCGAAAAAGTCGCGGCCATCGTTCTGACCCACGCGCATGAAGACCACATCGGCGCGTTGCCCTTCCTGCTGCGCATCGTGAATGCACCGGTGTTCGGCACTCCCTTTACCCTGGGCGTGGTGCGAAACAAACTGGAGGAATTCGGGCTGGCCCAGTCAGCCCGGCTGCATGAAATTCAGGCGGGTGGGCGGATCAAGCTGGGGGAGTTTCAACTCGAGTTCATTCGCGTCCGCCACAGCGTGGTGGACGGTGTCGGGCTGGCCATCGAAACCCCGTTGGGGGCGATCATCCATACCGGTGATTTCAAGATCAGCCACAGCAACCGCGATGGTATGGCCACCGATGTGAACCGTTTTGCCATGTACGGCCAGAAGGGGACCCTGGCGCTGCTGTCGGATTCCACCAACGTCGAAAAGGAGGGGTACACCATTTCGGCCGAGGTCATCGGCGCCGCTCTGGCGCGGGTGACCGAAGGGCGCAAGGGCCGGATCATTGTGGCGCTCTTTGCGTCCAACATCACCCGTATTCAGCAAATCGTCAATATTGCACGGTCGCGGGAAAAGAAGATTGTCTTCAACGGGAGAAGTATCGAAGTCTCCGTCAAGTTGGCCAAAGCACTCGGGTATCTTCAGATTCCTGCTGAAATGGAGATCGATATCGATGATATCGGATACTATCCCGATGATGAAATCATTCTGGTCACGACGGGCAGCCAGGGGGAACCCATGTCTGTCCTGGCCCGCATGGCAGCCGGTACGCACAAACACATTAAAATACGTAAAGAAGACACGATTATTCTTTCATCCAAATTTATTCCAGGCAACGAACGGGCCATCGCCGGTATCATCAACCGGCTATACCGCCTCGGGGCGGACGTCATCTACGAAAAAATTTCCGAAATTCACGTCAGTGGTCATGCGTTCCGGGAAGAGCTGAAATTAATGATCAACCTGACCAAGCCCCGGTACTTTATCCCCATTCATGGTGAGTATCGTCACTTGACCCTGCACGCCCGTCTGGCCCAGGAAGTCGGTATTCCGTCCGAACGGATTCTTTTGGCGGAGAATGGCCAGGTGATCGAGTTCGACGAGAAGGGCGGGCGTCTCCGGGAGCGGGTGGGGACCGGCCGGGTCTTGATCGACGGTAAGGGGGTCGGCGATGTCGGCCGAAGCGTGCTCAAAGAGCGCCGCAACCTTTCCGAGCACGGCCTGGTGGTGGTCGCCATGGCGTTGGATGAGGATACCGGTACGGTGGTTTACGGGCCGGAGATCTTTTCTCGGGGATTCGTCTTCGAGATGGAAACCGGCCATTTGCTGGACGACGCGGTTTGCGTCGTTCTGGAAGTCGTGGAAGATATCGGACCGGAAACACACAATCGGGCGGCCCGCATTCGGGCCCGGTTGCAGACCGTCCTGAAACAGTACTTTTTCTTTACGATTGCGCGGCGACCCGTGATCGTCCCGATTATTATCGAAGTCTGACGGGCGTTCTATCAAAGCGCCGTGCGCAGGGAGGCATCGCGCATTCCATGGCCGATGATCACGTGCAAGACCGTGACTGGCTAGGATGCAGGGGATCAATTATGCGAAAGGAAATCATCGGCATACTCCTTTTCTTCCTTCTGATTTTTATCCTCGTCAGCCTGGTCTCCTATCATTCCCAGGATCCTTCCCTCAACAATGCAACGGCCGGTAACCATATCGAAAATCTCTTCGGCCTCGTGGGTTCTTACCTGGCGGATGCGCTGATCGGCCTTTTCGGTCTGGGGGCCTTCTGGGTGCCCTTTCTGCTGCTGTTTTTGAGCATCCAGTTTTTTGCCAGCCGCCCTCCGCTGGCGTTCGGTTTGACCTTTGCGGGAGGCCTCCTGCTGATTCTGACGAGCGGTGCGCTGCTGGCGTTCCAGCAGGATCACTATGTGGTGTTCGGCAATCGTTTCTCATCCGGAGGGTGGATCGGGATTCACCTCAAAGACATGTTGGTCCGCTATACGAACCCGACCGGCGGCGGGAGTATCCTGGCCTTGTTCTGGTTGATCGGTTTTATCCTGATGACCGGTTTTTCGCTGCTGCGTTTCGGTGCGAAGTGTCGGGAGATGGGGATGACCGTCGTGGACCGGATCAAAACGGTCTATCTGAAACGTAAAGAGCGCCGCGCCAAATCGCTCAAGCGCCATAATCGCCTGAAGACGCAACCGCCTCGGAGCGTGCCTGAGGTCAAAATCATCGCCCCGCAACCCAAGATCATGAAGCCGGCGCCGGCCCCCAAGCAGGAAGTTTTCGCCTTTATGAAAAAGGACGGCGGATTTCAGCTGCCGCCGGTGGCTTTTTTGGAAGAGCCGGAGCATACCCCGGTTTCCGCGGATGATGAAAATCTGCGCATGCTTTCCAAGCTGCTGGAAAAAAAGCTCGAAGATTTCAATGTCAACGGCAATGTGGTGGCCGTGTCCCCGGGACCGGTCATCACGACTTTCGAGTACGCCCCGGCGCCCGGTGTCAAGATCAACAAGATCGTCACCCTTGCCGATGACCTGGCCCTGACACTGCGGGCCACCAGTGTTCGCATCGTGGCGCCCATTCCCGGAAAGGCCGCTATCGGCATCGAGATTCCCAACCAGGAGCGTGAAACGGTTCGCTTCCGTGAACTGGTTGTTTCACCGGCTTACGAGAAGTCCCGTTCCAAACTGACGATTTGCCTGGGCAAAGACATCGTCGGCAACCCCGTGGTGGCCGAGCTGGAAAAAATGCCCCATTTATTGATTGCCGGGGCGACGGGGGCCGGCAAGAGCGTGGCCCTCAACACCATGATCTGCAGTTTTCTCTACAAAGCGACGCCCGACGATGCCAAACTGATCATGGTGGATCCCAAACGCATCGAGCTGACCATGTACGACGGGATCCCCCACTTGATTACGCCGGTTGTGACCGATGTAAAAAAGGCCACCAACGCCCTGTTCTGGGCTGTACGTGAAATGGAGCGGCGCTATCAGCTGCTCTCCGAAAAACGGGTGCGCAACATTACCCAGTACAACCAGAAGATCGCCAAGGACCGCAAAGGGGCGGATAACAAGGAAGACGCTCCCGAACACCTGCCCTATATCGTGATTATTATCGATGAGCTGGCCGATCTCATGATGGTTGCTTCCCGCGACGTGGAGGTCGCCCTGACCCGCTTGGCCCAGATGGCGCGGGCCGCGGGGATTCACCTGATTCTGGCCACCCAGCGGCCATCGGTGGACGTGCTCACGGGGATCATCAAGGCCAATTTCCCTACGCGGCTCAGCTTCCAGGTGTCGTCCAAGACGGATTCCCGGACCATTCTGGATACCAACGGGGCGGAGACGCTGTTGGGGAGGGGTGACATGCTTTTTATGCCACCCGGCGCCGGCAAGCTGCAGCGCATTCACGGGGCTTATATCAGCGAGTCCGAACTCAACCAGATCACCGAGTTCTTGAAGGCCCAGGGCGAGCCGCAGTACAACGAAGCCGTCACCGAAGCGGCTCCCACCGCAACCGGCGAAGCGGAGGAGACCGAATACGACGAACGTTACGACGATGCCGTGGCCCTTGTCACCCAGAACGGCCAGGCGTCCATATCCATGGTCCAGCGCCATCTGCGCATCGGTTATAACCGGGCCGCCCGGATCATCGAATGCATGGAGCGGGAAGGAATCGTCGGGCCGGCGGACGGGGCGAAGCCGCGCGAGGTTTTGGTGCGCAATTACGAGGACATGCAATAAAATCGAAATCGTCATCGATCCCGATGGCAAACCCAACCCGATATGAAAATGGAACCGGAGTGACGCATCTCGACACCGACTTGATCGAACGCACCAAGGGCTTTCTGGATCCGGAAGAGGGGCAGAAGCTGCATGACCTTGCCCGGGAGGTTAGCCGGCGGGGGCCTTGCCTGGAAATTGGAAGCTACTGCGGGAAATCCTCCCTTTTTATAGGGGCGGGCTGCCGCGCCAAAGGCGGAGTGCTTTTCTCCATCGACCACCACCGGGGCAATGAAGAGCAGCAGCCCGGTGAAGCCTACTGTGATCCGGATCTGATCGATGCCCGCACCGGTCGCATCGATACCTTCACGACCTTCCGCCAGACGCTCGAAGCGGCTGGCCTGGAAGATACGGTGGTGCCAATTGTCAGTCCTTCCCGGGTGGTCGCCCGTGCCTGGGCGACGCCGCTTAGCCTGGTCTTCATCGATGGCGGGCACACCTTCGAAGCCGCTTTTACCGACTACAATGCCTGGGCCGGGCATATCATGCCGGGCGGTTATCTTCTGATTCACGATATCTTCTTCGACCCCGCCGAGGGGGGCCAGGCCCCGCGCTACATCTATAAGCTGGCCCGCCGCTCAGGATTGTTCGAAGACCGGGGCCTCGTGAACACCCTGGCCGTAATGCAACGGCGCATTGGCGGTCATCTGCCGGCCGATCTGCCTGCCTGAAACCCTCAGGCGTGATTCGAACGCCGCCAGATTTTCATTTGAAAATCCCTTAATCCACGACATCACAGGATGCCACCGTCTTGACCGCCTCGTCGGCGCTGACGCATCGACAGACGTATTCCCCTGCATAATTCATGTCATCTCCTCGCGTGGTTTTTTGAGCGAAAATTTTTTCGTAAGTACTAAGCACTAAATCAAGGCTTATTTGAGCGGCCGACGGAAATTGCGATGGCATCGCGATCACCAGGCAACGAAAGGGGCCTGCGGTAAATGGGTCCGTCCGAGTGATCGCTTGTGAAGGGCTAGCGGGGCTTTTGGAAATAGAGCACCAGGCTTTTACCGAGAATCGGGTTCAGCAAACGGTCAAGCTGGCGTGTCAGGCGAGGATGGTGCAGAATGTCCCAGGTCAGAAAACGGTGGTAGAGATTGACGGCTGTCGAATCGTTGCGGGTCGGCCCCACGAGGCATTTCAGCCACCAGTAGGGGGCGTGCAGACTGTGGGCATAGTGGACCCGGTAGAGGGTGAGGCCGGTGTGTTCGATCATGCGGATCAGCGCTTTTTTACGGTAGATGCGCACATGCCCCTGATTGGCCTGGTGATATTCGCGGGACAGCGCCCAACAGATGCGCTCCGGAAAATAGCGCGGCACGCTGACCACCAGGTGGCCACCGGGCTTCAGGACGCGGACCAGCTCATCGGCGGCGCGATGGTGCTCGGGGATGTGTTCCATCACCTCACTGCAGATGACGGCATGAAAGTGGGCGTCCGGAAACGGCAGGCGGCGGACATCCGCTGTGGAGAGACACCAGCAGCCTCCGCCGTGCTCGCCCAGGCGGTCATGGAATTCCAGCCGTTCGCGGGCCTGTTTCAGGTCCGCGATATTGAGGTCCGCCCCCACCGCGACCACGCCTTGCAACCGATAGGCTTCACTGGTATGGCGGCCGCTGCCGCAGCCGATGTCGAGCAGGCGCTGCTTCGGCTGGAGGCCGAGGCGCTTAAGATCGGCGGTAATCATGGATGACCTCCCGGTAGGCCGCCACGGTTTTTTCGGCGGCCCGCTGCCAGGTGAAATGGGCCTGCACGCGCTGGTAGCCCCGTTGCCCTAAAGTGGCGGCTTTGGCCGGATGGTCGAGCAGGTCCTCGATGGCGACCGTCAGCGCCGGGGTGTCCCGAGGCGGGACCAGCACGCCGGCATCGCCCACCACTTCGGGCAGGGCGCCGCCGGTCGTGGCGATCACCGGTACGCCGCAGGCCATGGCTTCGCCAGCCGGCAGCCCGAAGCCTTCATAGACCGACGGCACCACGGCCATGCCGGCGCGGGCGTATTCCCGGACGAAAGCCGCACTGCTGATCCGTCCGGTAAAGGATACCTGGTCGGCCAGATTCAGTTTCCGCACCAATCGTTCAATGGTGCCGTTTGGCTTCGGCTGCCCGATGACCACCAGCTGGACCGGTCGCCGGCAGCGTATTTCCGCTATGGCGTGCAACAGATAGACGAGTCCCTTCAAGGGGGTGTCGGCGCTGTTGGTCACGATGATCCGGTGGCTGTCCCGCTGGACATCGGGCAGCGGATAAAACAAGTCCGTGTTGATGCCGTTGGGAACGATCCGAAAACGTTCCCGCGGAATCGTGAAATCGCGGCTGATATCGCGGCGGGCGCATTCCGATACGGTCAGAATATATGGGAGGGTGCGGGCGACCTGCTTTTGCATGTGGATAAACGAGTACCAGCGCAGTTGTTTCAGTTTACGCCAGAAATAGCGCTCCGCCCGGATGGCGATATCCAGGTCCACCGTGATGGGGTGGTGGATCGTGGCCAGGGTCGGCAGGCGACGGCTCAAGGCCCACAGGCCGTATGAAAGGCTCTGGTTGTCGTGGATGACATCGTAGCGGTGGCCGTTTCGCTGTAAAAACTGGTAGGCCCGCAACCCAAAAAGAAAGGGCTCGGGAAATCCCATGGTGGACACATTGAGCCATTCGTACACATTCGGCAGTGATGCCAATTCCGCTGGTCTGGGCAGGCGAAAGGGGTCGGCGGGGTCGTAGAGATCCAGGGAGGGGACCCGATGGACCGGGATATCCCCATCCAGTTGCGGGTCCGGCGGACCGGACAACACCTCGACATGATGACCGAGG
Organism: Deltaproteobacteria bacterium; assembly: GCA_020444045.1. GTDB lineage: Bacteria > Desulfobacterota > Desulfobacteria > Desulfobacterales > UBA5852 > JABZFP01. Next base: position 30,757 of record JAHLLS010000018.1, on the reverse strand, counting down.
TCGGCAAGCGATCGGCTCAATTGCTTGAGGTAAACTCCCTGGCCGCCGCAGTGGGGATTGCTGCGGTAAGAGAGAAGACAGATGCGAAGCGGTCGGTCCATGATCATCCGGTCAGCCTATCGCTCAGGTGCCGCCGTCCGGTCCGGCCGCTGGCGGTTAAGCGTACTTTAAGTCTATACCAAAAATAAGCGGGCAGAGTAGCGCTAGCGGAAAGACGGGTCAAGCCCTTTCTGGCAGCTTCCGGTTCGATCGTGAACCTTTGGTTGAATCTCGTCGCTTCCAACGCTATGATACCCCGACCCATGATGGGTGGTGGGCAGCCATGCGTGTTCCCCCTGGCCGGTCCGCGACGAGGAGCCCTGGTGACATGAAAACAGATCTGCCGCGAAAGGTGACCCTGACGGAAGTCGGGCCGCGCGACGGCTTCCAGTTTGAAACGCAAGTCCTTCCGATCGACGTGAAAGTCGATGTGGTGGCCGATCTGGTTGCGGCCGGTCTGAGGCATATCCAGGTGGTGTCCTTCGTCCACCCGGAGCGGGTGCCGCAGATGGCCGATGCCGAGACGCTGCTGCACCGTTTGCCACGGCTGCCGGACGTCTTTTACAACGGACTGGTGCTGAACGAACGCGGGCTTGAACGCGCCTTGTCGGCCGGGCTGCCCTCGGTGGAGATTTCCGTTTCCGCCAGCGACACCCACAGTCGTCGCAATGTCAACAGGTCCTTTGACGCGGCTCTGTTGCAAGGCTGCGGCATGGTGCAGACTGCCAAACAAGGGGGGCTGCACGTGCGGGCCGGTGTCCAGTGTGCCTTGGGCTGCGTTTACGAGGGCGAGGTGGCTGTGGAGCGGGTGGTGACCATGCTGACAAGGTTTCGTGATCTGGGGGCGGATGCGGTGGTGGTTTCCGACACCACCGGTATGGGCTCTCCGGTATCCGTCAAACGACTTCTCGATCGTCTGTTGCCGGCTATTCACCCCCTGCCGGTCATCCTGCATCTGCACGACACCCGGGGCACGGGTCTGGTGAACATGCTGGCCGGACTGGAATATGGCATCGACCGCTTCGATACCTCGCTTGGCGGCATGGGGGGTTGCCCGTTCATTGCCGGTGCGGCCGGCAACATCGCCACCGAAGATGCGGTTTATTTTTTGGAGACAATGGGGATAGCGACCGGGGTGGACCGTGTGCGTGTGGCCGAATGCGCCTTGAAACTGGAAGCGGTTCTCGGCCGGCAGTTGCCCGGGAAAATGCTGCGGGTGATCCAGGCCTCCGGGAAGAACGGCCAGATCTCCCATTGCAACCCACCGGGAAACGGGTGAAGCGCTGGCGGCGGCTTTGTCTTCGTAGTGAGGCGTGATTTACGGCCGGGAAAGAAGTGCATTGTCCGAGGCGGTAAGCATGGTTGAGGATCGGGACGGGCACTCACACCACCACTGGAGGAAGAACCACTTGAAACAACTGAATGGTAAGATCGCCCTGGTGACCGGGGCTGCGATGGGAATGGGAAAGGCCATTGCCGAAAGCCTCCTGGCGGAGGGCTGCCGGCTGGCCCTGGTCGATATCAACCCGGAACTCCTGGAAGAAACGCGCCGATCGCTGCGCTGCAGCGGGGTGTGCGAGGCGTTTGTCTGTGACATTGCCGATCGTGACCAAGTAAGGAAACTGGCAACTTCGGTCGAACAGGATTTGGGAAGCGTTAATATTCTCGTGAACAACGCCGGCATCGTTCGGGCGGCGCCCCTGTTGTCCCTGGACGACGACGATATCGAGCGCATGATCCGCATCAACCTCATCTCCCAGTTCTGGACCTGCCGGGCCTTCCTGCCCGGAATGGCGCAGGCCGGCCCCGGTCATATCGTCAACATGGCCTCGGCGGGCGGCCTCCTGGCCATCCCTTCCCTGACGGCGTATTGCGCCAGCAAATTCGGCGTGGTCGGGTTTTCCGACGCCCTGCGCCAGGAGTTGAAAAAGGCAAGGCTTCCCATCGGGGTGACCTGTGTCTGCCCCAACACGGTCAACACGGGCATGTTCGAGGGGGCCCGGGCCGTGCGCGGCACACGCATCCTTCACCCGGATGATGTCGCCGTGCAGGTGGTGCGGGCGATCCGGCGCAACCAGGCTGTCCTGGGGGTACCGTCGTTTCCGGTGAACGTGCTGACCCCGCTGCTGAAAGCCCTTTTACCGGTGACGGTCATGGACCGCATCAACGCCCTCATGGGCATGTGGCACATCAACGACAGCTGGCGGGGACGTGGATCTTGACAAACGTTGGGGGATATGAAATTTACCAAAATTACGGTTATTTACTATCCTCAAAGGTGGCGTATAACATTCTCGGAATGACCGGCCGCGACTTGCTTTTAAGGGTGTGACGTAATCATGGACGCCCAACACCACAAAGAAACCCTTCTTTTCGTTGACGATGAAGAAAACATTCTCGACATCGCCAGCGAGTATTTCGAGTTCAAAGGCTTTCAGGTTCTGACCGCCAGTAACGGGCGTGAGGCGGTTCGCGTATTGGAGACCGAACGCGTGGACTGCTGTTTTACCGACATCAACATGCCCGAGATGGACGGATTGGCCCTCGCCGAACACATCCACCACACCGACAACACGATCCCGGTCATCGTCATGACCGGTTACCCCTCGCTCGACAATACGATCGCGACGCTGAAAAACGGGGTGGTGGATTTCCTGATCAAACCGGTCAACCTGGAGCAGATGGAGTTGGCGGTGCGCCGGGTGCTGCGCCAGCGGCGATTGTTCGTGGAGAACATTCTGCTGCAAAAAGAAGTCGAGCAGAAACAGCGTCTGGAAAAACTGAACCGCGAACTTGTCTACAAAGTGGAAGAACTCAATCTGGTCAACCGCATCATGAGCGACTTTGCCGCGATCGGGTCAACCACCGATGTCTTCAAACGCGTGGTCGATATGACGATCGAGGTTGCGCATGCCGACGGGGCGCAATTCCTCGTTATGAACGAACATGTCGCGCAGCCCTTCGAAGTCGTTTCCGCGGCGACCGGTTCGGTGATCGGGGTAGAGGCCATTCGGCTGCCCGAAGCCCTCGTGGCGAGTGTCGTCGGCGATGAAATCCCCCTGCTGGTGGATAGGTGCCAGGGAAACGACATCCTGCCCGAACCCATTCGCTCGGCGCTTCTGGTTCCCATGAAAATCAGGGGGAAAGTTTTCGGGGTGCTGACGGCCGCGGTGTGCCGGGATGACCTTCATTTTTCGGAAAAGGACCTCTACTACCTATCCTATATTGCCCGCAACGCGGCGCGCTCCATCGAAAATCTGGCCCTTTATGAAAACATCTACCAGAACCTGTTTTCGACCCTTTATGCCTTCGTCAACGCACTGGAGGCGCGTGACCCCTACACGCAGCAGCACTCGGAGCGGGTGGCGCGGTTGGCGATCCTGTTGGGCCAGGAGATGAACTGTACGCCTGAAGAGTTGGATATTCTTCACTTTTCAGGCCACCTGCACGACATCGGAAAAATCGGGATCCGGGATGACATTCTTCTGAAGCGAAGCGGGTTGACCGCTAAGGAATATGAAAAAATAAAGGAGCATCCCCAGATCGGTGCCAATATCGTCGGGCAGTTGGGGCTGTGGGACCGTGAAAAGGATATCATCCGCTACCACCATGAGCACTATGACGGCACGGGCTATCCGGAGGGGTTGCAGGGAGAAGGGATTCCCTTCCTGTCCCGGATACTGGCGGTGGCCGATGTCTTCGACGCCATGGCATCCGGGCGCGCCTATCGTAAAAAAATTGAAGAGACCGTGGTTTTGGACGCCATCCGCGAACGAGCGGGAACCCATTTCGACCCACAGGTTGTTGAAACCCTGCTGCGGTTGTATCAGGAAGGGCGTTTCCCCGCGCCTTCCGGTGCCTGACGACCGATTCTCCACCCTGTTGCGCCTCGGGCGGACCCATCGGCGCGACATTCCCCTGATCATTGCGAGTGACAAAACCCAATTGCCGCAGGCGGTCGGCGTTACCAAACCGACGGCGAAGCGGCGTGCCAGGCGCGAATCTCAAAGGCGCCTGAGGACTTTGCTTTTTTCTCCCCGGTCCAGATCATCTAAAGCGAACGATAGCGCGGCTTCCAGTAGCATTGATTTATTGTCGATCGCGGCGCCGGCCAGCTTCAGTTCGTGAAATTTGCGGTCGAAGCGCTCGATGACGTGCAGGGACAAGTAAAAGCCCGCCTTTTTTTTGGTCTTGGCAGCCGGGCTCTTGGTACCGCCGGTTGCCGATTGAATCGGATCGACGGGTGTTGAGTCAAAAAAGTCAGGCAGATCGTTCGGGTCAGGCATCATTGCGAATCCTCCGTACCAACTGGTGGTAATCCATAGCGCCGGCAGCATGACGGCTGTACTCGAAAATGCTCTGGCCGCTGGAGGGCGCTTCCGTCAATCGGACGTTGTAATGGATCGGCTCACAGATCTGTTTGCTGAAAAGCCGGCGCAGCACGCCATAGATCTCGCTGCTATGACGGGTGCGGCGGTCGAACAGGGTCGGCAGCACGTACTTCAATTGGAGATCCTGGTTCATGCGCTGGGCCGACATCAGATACCCGAAGAAGGTTTTTAAGCCTTCCAGGGCCGGACCTTGCAGGGCTACGGGGCAGAGAACTTCGGTGGCGGCCATGAGAATATTGACGCTGAGGACATCCCATCCCGGGGCACAGTCAAAAATCAGATAGTCCAGGGCGCCGTCCCGTGGCACCAGCGTTTTGGCCAGGACAGCCTGGCGGATCTCCCGGGGCTGCTCGCCCAACCAGTTTTTCAGTTCGACCAGGTTGATGCCGCCCGCCAGCAGCCAGAGGTTTTCCCGGGCGGGAAAGAGGGTTTCCTTTTTGGCAACCGGGTTTCCGTGGGCATCGGTTCCGGTGATGAATTCATAAAGGCCGTAGGGCGGGGCGACGCCCAAAAATTTGGCGGTTTGTCCCTGGGTGTCACAATCCACAATCAAGACCCGATGCCCCGCCAGGGACAGGCCATGGGCCAGGTTGACGGCGGTGGTGGTTTTGCCGACACCACCTTTCGCCATTGCAACGGCAATTTTACGCATGATTTTCGCAGGCCTCCTTCTTCTTGTGTAGAATTCTTCTATTATACTGTTCTGTCGGTGCGTGCAACCACTTTCAACGAACCCTATCCATCCATCCTCGCATTCAGGCCGCCGCTCGATGTGGGGCAACACCCGCTAAACGAGCGCTCAATATTGACATGGTCTGGAATCCATAATAGAACTAATAAGATACGCCATCGTCGGGATCATGCCGGTTCGGTGGTGTCGTCATTTTATAACGCGCCGGCGGGACACCGATTGTCATGACATCCCAAAAAAAGCGCCCCGGTCCGGGGGCTGGCGAAACGTCGCCGGTACATCAGCCATTGCCGGCTTGGTCTTGCGATGAGGCCTTGCCTGCGGACGCGTCGCCCGCCATTGTTTTAACCCGTCAGCAGCGGGAGCGCCAAGCCTTTCATATCATCACGGAAGCTGCGGTTTCCCAAGCCGAACTGCCTGCGATTTGCCAGAAGATCCTGACCGATCTTTTATCCGTGCTGGATTTCGATTTCGCCACCCTGCGGCTTTACGATCCGGCAACCCGTCTGCTCAACCTGACCGCTATCGCCGGTCAGCGGGTGCAGGCGATGATGGACAAGTTTCCCGTCCAGTCCATCGACGATCCCCATTACGTGGGCGCCTTTGTGGCCCGTGAGCGAAAACCGGTTTTTGCACCGGAAGTCGACCGCCATACCATCGCTGAAACCCACGCCATGCGGGTCCGTGAGATCGGGCTGAAAGGCATCATCGCCTATCCCATCACCAGTGCTGCCGACGATCTGATCGGCGTCGTGCAGCTCAATGCCGGGGAGGCCCGTTCCATCAACCCGGGGGATCGTACCTTTTTCGAGGCCGTGGCCCGGATGTTCGGTACCATCATTGAGCATCGCCGCGCGGTGGACAGCCTCCGGGAGAGCGAAGAAGGCTATCGCTCCCTTTTTGAGAACGCCCCCGCAGCGCTTTGGGTGGCGGATTTTTCGGATGTCAAAACGTATCTGACCCGCCTGCAGGAAGCCGGCACAGCGGATCTGAGCACCTATTTTAGCGCCAATCCGGGAGCCGTGGCCGAGTGTGCCGCGCGCATCAAGGTCCTGGATGTCAATCAGCAGGCCCTCGAGCTTTACCAGGCACTGGACAAACAGGCATTGAAAACAGGTTTGTCGCGTATCCTGACCGCACAATCCTTTGAGGCCCTGACCGGGGAGTTGATCATCATCAGCGCGGACGGGAAACGCTCCAGCACCGAGATCGAAAACCTCACCCTATCCGGCGAAAAGCGTCGACTGGTCATGCAGTGGTTTGTGGCGCCGGGGCATGAATCCGATTATGGGCGGGTGTTTATCTCTTTTCGGGATGTCACGGCGACCCGCGCGCTGGAGGCCCAATTGCTCCAGTCGCAGAAAATGGAATCTGTCGGTACCCTGGCCGGCGGCGTTGCCCACGATTTTAACAATATCATGCAGGCCATCAGCGGGTATACCCAGCTCATGCTATGGGATCGCCACCCGGGGGATCAGGATTACGACAATTTGCGCGCCATCGAAAAAGCGGCCGATCGTGCCAGCAAACTGACCCGTCAATTATTGACGTTCAGTCGCAAAGTCCCCATCGCCCTGAAGCCGACGGATCTCAATGCGGAAATCGAAGGCGTCTGTAAGATCCTGGCGCGCACGATCCCGAAAATGATCCGTATCGAGCAACATTTGGACCCTGATTTATATACGGTCAACGCCGACCGGTCCCAGATCGAACAGGTGTTGATGAATCTCAGCATCAATGCCAGCAATGCCATGCCGGATGGTGGGCGTCTGGTGTTCGAAACCGCGAATGTCGACCTGGATCGGACCTACGGTCTCACCCATCCGGAGGCCCACGAGGGGCCCCATGTGCGACTGTCCGTATCGGATACCGGGCACGGCATGACCGCTGAAACCCAACGACGGGTATTCGAGCCTTTCTTTACGACGGGGGAGATCGGGCAGGGTTCCGGTCTGGGGCTGGCCATGGTTTACGGGATCGTCAAAAACCACAATGGTCATATCCTGTGTTACAGCACGCCCGGGCAGGGGGCCTGCTTCAAGATCTATCTGCCCGCCATCGGAACCCCGCACGCCATGCCGATCGGGGAGGCCAGCCCGGCAGCGGCCCTGCCGTCCGGAACGGAAACCATCCTGGTGGTGGACGACGAGCCCGTGATTCTTGATCTGGCGGAGACTATTCTGGCGCGCTTTGGCTACACGGTCATCCGCGCCGAAAGCGGCGAGCAGGCCTTGGCCATTCTATCCGGCCAGGTCGAATCGGTCGCCCTGGTGATTCTGGACCTGAACATGCCCGGCATGGGGGGGCATAACTGCCTCGAGACGCTTAAGGCCCGCTATCCGGATTTGCCGGTGCTGATTGCCAGCGGCTATTCTCCCAACGGTTCGGTGCGGGATACGCTGAGTGCCGGCGCTGCGGGATTCATTGGAAAGCCTTATCAGCTGAAGGAAATGCTCAAAATTGTGCGGGATATTATCGATGCCGAATCTTCTTGAAAATCCGCTTCTCTGCCGGTGGGGTTGCCTTGCGGCGGGCACGCCAAACTCCTTGCGACGGTTGCCATCCTCACCGCGCGCAGCTTGCGCCGCATCCCGGGTTGCCTGATGTCATCCGCCATCCGTTATAAAGATATTTTCAACACGACCATCAACGGGGTTCTCGTCACCGATGCCAGCGGGCAGTTGACGCATATCAATCGCCAGGCTGAAAAGATACTGGGGTTCAGCGCCCGGCGGCACATCGGCTGCTATATTTCCGAGCTTTTGCCGTTGACGGGGCCCGAGGTGATGGCATGCCTGGAAAGTGGTGTGCCGAATTTGGGACACCTGATCAAGGGCAAGGTCGTCGACCTGGTGCTGTTTATCACCCTCTTCAAGACCGGTGACCGTGTACGGGGCGCGATGTGCACCTTCCAGGAGATGGGGCAGTTTGAAACATCAGCGCAGAAATTGGAATCCTACCAGCGGCTGAACCGTGAACTGGCGGCGGTTTTCGACGCATCGTCGGACGGCCTGTGGGTCTGCGACCACCATGGCAGGGTGATCAACATCAACAAAGCTTCGGCGCGGCTCAACGGGATCAAGGCCGACAAGATCATCGGGCGCAACATTGCCGATCTGGTGGCCAACGGCCTGTTCGACCGGTCGGTCACTCTGGAGGTGATCGAAACCCGGCGCCAGGTGAGCATCATGCAGTTTGTGAAGCGGACCAACCGCTACCTCCTGGCGACAGGAACGCCGGTTTTCGATGATCAGGGTCAACTGCACATCGTGGTGGTCAACGAGCGGGACATGACCCAGTTGAATGTCATCCGGGATGAGCTGGAACAAACCCAGATGGTCACCGAAAAAATCCGCGATGAGTTGGCAGAATTGCGCATGCTCGAGCGCAAAGATCCGGCCATCATTGCCGAAAGCAAAGAAATGCGCCAGGTGCTGACCGTGGCCCTGAAACTGGCCCGCCTGGATGCCTCCAACATCATGATCCTGGGGGAATCAGGCACCGGCAAGGGGTTGATGGCACGCTATATCCACCAGAACGGCATCCGGGCGAAACATCCCTTTATTCCGATCAACTGCGCCGCGCTGCCCGAAAGTCTGCTGGAGGCGGAACTCTTCGGCTACGAACGGGGCGCATTCACCGGGGCGCGGGAGCAGGGCAAGGTCGGCCTGTTTGAACTGGCCCACGAAGGGACGCTCTTCCTCGATGAAATCGGGGACCTGCCGCTGCCTCTGCAGGCCAAGTTGCTCAAATACCTCGACGATCATGAAATCGTGCGGCTGGGGGGCCTGAAGCCCCGGCACATCGACTGCACCGTGATTGCCGCGACCAACCAGGACATCGAGGGGCAGGTCAAGCGCCGCCTGTTTCGCGAAGATCTTTTTTATCGCCTCAACGCCTTTACGATTCAAATCCCTCCCTTGCGTACGCGACCGGAAGATATTTTCGAGTTGATCCGGCACTATATGGCTCAGTACAGCCGGACCTATCGAACGCGCGGCAAACTCATGCCCGAAACCCTCGAACGATTGCAGGGCTATGCCTTTCCGGGCAATGTGCGCGAGCTCAAGAACCTGATCAAAAGAGCGGTGGTCATGGGTGAGAGCGAGATGCTGGACGGTTTCCTGGAACGAAGCCTGGATGCCGCCCGAACGACGGCCCTCTCCCCAAGCGGACCATCTCCGGCCGGGCAGCGCCTGGCCGACGAGGTGAATGCCTTCGAAAGGGAAATTTTAAAACGCGCTATGCGGCAGTGCCGCACGACCCGGGAGTTGTCGACGGCTCTGGGGGTCAGCCAGCCCACGGTGGTCAGAAAAATGAAAAAGTATAAGCTTTCTTTTTGAATGATACATAAATGAATCATTATATTTTATAACACACTGAAATAATGTTGAATATTCGTTTTTTAGTTACGATTTATTTATGCATCAAAATAATACCAATAATATTGGTTGTTTAAATTTTCAATTGATACAATAATGAGTCAAGTTCTTGTTGGCCTGCTCTCCGCGATGGCCGCCGTCGCGGGCTCCCCGCTGTTTTACGTCCCTGTCTTTCTGGCCTGTATGTTGCAATAATTAGCTGCATCTTTCCCACTTCTTACCGGTTGTCAATTAGAGGAGGCCTTATGGCGTCACCATCCAAGTCGGAAGCCTTGAGCCGGACCCGGGCGAATGTCATCGCCAAGGGATATGCCAGCGGGACGGCGACCTATGTAGAACGCGCGGCCGGCGCCCTGATCTATGATGTGGAAGGGCGCGAGTATATCGATTTCGCCGGGGGGATTGCGGTGATGAATGTCGGGCACTCCCATCCGAAAGTCGTTGCCGCGATCCAGGACCAGGCGGCCAAATTCACCCATACCTGTTTTATGGTGCTGCCCTACGCACCGGCCATCGACCTGGCGGAGAAGCTTTGCGACCTGGTGCCGGGCGATTTCGACAAGGCCGCTATGTTTATCAACAGCGGGGCGGAAGCAGTCGAAAATGCCGTCAAGGTGGCGCGCTACGCCTCGGGGCGTCCGGCCATCATCTGTTTTGAAAACGCTTTTCACGGCCGTACGCTCATGGGCATGAGTCTGACCAGCAAGGTCAAACCCTATAAATTCGGATTCGGGCCCTATGCCCCAGAAATCTACCGCATGCCCTTCGCCTACTGCTACCGCTGCCCCTTCGGGCTGACCTATCCCGGTTGCGACACGGCCTGTGCCGACCATCTGAAATCGTTTCTGGTATCCCATGTGGCTCCCGAATCCACGGCCGCCGTCATTGTGGAACCGATCCAGGGGGAGGGCGGTTTTATCACCCCGCCGCCGGAATACTTCCCGAAATTGAAGCAGATCTGCGACGACAACGGCATCCTGTTTATTGCCGACGAGATTCAGACGGGCATGGGCCGTACCGGGCGCATGTTCGCCATGGAACACTGGGGCGTCGAAGCCGACATCACCACGGTGGCCAAAAGCCTTGCCGCCGGGATGCCGCTCAGCGCCGTGGTGGGCCGCAAAGATTTGATGGACAGTGTCCATGCCTCCGGCATCGGCGGGACCTATGGCGCCAACCCGCTGGCCTGCCGGGCGGCACTGGCCGTGCTGGACATTTTCGAAACCGAAGACTTGCTCGCCAAAGGGCAGGCCCTGGGAGCCAAGCTGCGCCGGCGTTTTGACCAATTTCAAACCGAATTCGAGGTGGTGGGCGACGTTCGTGGCCTGGGGCCCATGCTGGCCTTGGAACTGGTGGAAGACCGCGTTTCCAAAGTGCCCGCGGGTGCGGCGGCCAAAAAACTGGTGGGTTACTGCCACGAGCGCGGCCTGATCATCCTGGCCTGCGGCGCCTATGGCAACGTCATCCGGGTATTGATGCCGCTGGTGATCACGGATGCCCAGCTGGAGCGGGGGCTGGCCATCATGGCGGACGGATTGGCCGCCCTTGAGATCTGATATGAATGACACCATCCACCGGGAGGCGTGTTCCTGGGCCGACATCAAAAGCCGGCTCGATCCGGCCTGGAGCTATGTGGTCATCGAAACGACCGCGGTGACCTCCAGCGTGGATGTTTTTCATACCGTTACGGCACTTCTGGCGGAGCATGCCAATGGCATCAAGGCCCAGGAAATTTGCCGGGAAACGTCTTCCGGCAAGCTGTTGATGCTGGTGCAGATCGAGCCGGGGCAGACCGAGGCCGTCAAAAACAAGCTGTTCGATCCACGGCTGCCGCCATCGTTGACGGTTTATTTTTACGACTGCACGCCGGTCAGGGACGATGATCGTTCCTCCGGATCCCGGTAAAGACGACGACCACCCTGATGAGACCCCCCGGGCAGCACCCGGGAAAGGAGGCCATGATGAAAATGATCAAAGTCGATATGACGGCGAAAACGATTCACGCCGAAGATCTTCCGGCAGCGTACAAGGGCTTGGGCGGACGGGCCCTGACGTCGAGCTACATCAATGATCACGTGCCGGCAACGTGTGATGCACTGGGGCCCGAAAACATCCTGATTTTCGCACCCGGTTATTTCAGCGCAACTCCCCTGGTGAATACCAGCCGACTTTCTGTGGGCGCCAAGAGTCCCCTGACCGGAGGGATCAAGGAGAGCAATGTGGGGGGCACCGTGGCGGCGGCGCTGGGCAATCTCGGGATCTCGGCCATTGTGGTGGAAGGCCAGGCGCCCGAGGGTGAAACCTGGCTGCTCAAGATTGATCCGGACGGCCAGGCGGCCTTGATCGAGGGGACGGCCTACCGGGCCATGCGAACCTATGCCCTGGTGGAAAAACTGGTGGATGAATTCGGCGCCAAGAACAGCGTGACCTGTATCGGCCCGGCCGGTGTGCAGCAGTTGAGAGCGGCCTCCATTCAGACCACGGATATGGACGGCCACCCCTGTCGGGCGGCCGGCCGCGGAGGGTTGGGTGCGGTCATGGGCGCCAAGGGGCTCAAAGCACTGATCGTCAGCCGCGCCGGCAAAAATGCGGATCCCATGGCGGACGCCGAGGCTTTCAAATCCGCAGCCAAGGCCTATGCCAAGGCGGTCAAGGCCGATGAATTCAGTGGCGAGATCCTGCCCGCGCTGGGATCGGCCTGCCTGGTGGAGGCCATCAACGAGGTGGGCGCTTTCCCGACCCGCAATGCCCGGGAGGGACAGTTCGAGCACGCCGACCAGATCAGCGGCGAAACCATGGCCCGCATCATCCGTGAACGCGGCGGCAAGACGACCCACAAGGGCTGCGCCCAGTGCATTATCGATTGCTCCAACGAATATGTCGACAAGGCGGGGAAGTATGTGACCTCCTCCCTGGAGTACGAAACGATCTGGTCCATGGGCGGCATGATCGGCAACGGTGATCTGGATGCCATCGCCCGGCTGGATTTCCTGTGCGATGATATCGGCCTGGACACCATCAGCACCGGGGTGGCCATCGGCGTGGCCATGGATGCCGGCTATAAATCGTTCGGTGATGCCCAGGCGGCCATTGCCATGGTGGAAGAGGTGGCGGCGGGCACGGATTTCGGGAAGATCATCGGCCATGGCCCGGTGGCGGTGGGCAAGCATTTCAATCACGACCGCGTGCCGGTCATGAAAGGCCAGAGCATGGCGGCCTACGATCCCCGTGCGATCCAGGGGATGGCAGTCACCTATGCCACTTCTCCCATGGGCGGTGACCACACGGCTGGCTGGGTGGTGGATCAGAACCTGGAAGCCTTTGGCGGGACCCTAGACCGGTTTTCGGCCGAAGGCCAGGTGGAGGCCTCCCGCAACACTCAGATTCACATGGCGGCGGTGGATTCGGTGGGCATCTGCGACTTTGCCCAGTCCGGTCTGGCAGCCCCGGGGGGCATCGAGAATGTCTATCAGATGGTGGCGGCCAAGTCCGGGCAGCCTTTCGGGGAAGAGGACTGGCAGGCGCTGGGGCTGCGTGTGTTGAAGGCCGAGCGGGCTTTCAACCGGCGGGCGGGGTTTACGCCGGCGGATGACCGGTTGCCGCGTATGTTCTACGAAGAACCGCTGCCGCCCCACAACAAGGTGGTGGTCATCAGTGACGCTGAAATGGAAGCCACCTTTGATTTCTGAAGGTGAATCGCATGCAGGTGCAGGTAAAACTCTACGGTACGCTGGGCAAATGGGTGGCCGGGTACGACCACCGGACGGGTCTGGCGGTGAATGTGGATGACGGCGCCACCGTGACGGAACTCATGACGCAGCTGGGTGTTCCGCTGGATAAGATCGGGATGGTTTCCCTGAACGGCCGGCTGGTCGGCAAGGCGACAGCGCTGCGAAATGGCGCCTTGGTCAAAGTATTTCATCCCATTTTCGGTGGATAGGGGTGACGGAAACGGCCCGCATGCCCTGCGGTGATAAAAGGCGCACAGGCTGATGAATGGCGGCGATGGCCGGATTTTGTTAACGGGCAGCCGGCTGCCTGCCCCGGTTGCGCGCGGTAATTCCGGACGACAGGCACCTGATCGTAAACCTCAATGACAAGCGGATTGAATGGACTCATGAATCAGAACCACCAGACGCAAACAAACCAAGGGTTAACCGCCAAGCATGTCTGCAAGGCCTTCGGCAAGGTCAAAGCGCTGGATGATGTCACCCTGGACGTGAAGCCCGGCGAGTTTTTCACGCTGCTGGGGCCATCGGGTTGCGGCAAGACCACCCTGCTGCGCATCATTGCCGGTCTGGAGCTGGCCGACGCGGGCCAGATTCTGACCGGCGGCAAGGACATCACCGGCTTGCCGGCGATCAAGCGCCCGGTGAACACCGTGTTCCAGAGTTATGCCCTGTTTCCCCACCTGACCATATACGAAAACGTGGCGTTCGGGTTGCGGTCGCGCAAGTTTCCGGAGGCTGAAATCAAAAAACGGGTGGATCGTCGCATCGAGATGCTGGATCTTCAGGAGATGGCCGATCGGCATCCGCACCAACTGTCCGGGGGGCAGAAACAGCGGGTGGCCTTGGCCCGCGCCCTGGTCAACGAACCGGATGTGCTTCTGCTGGACGAGCCCATGAGCGCCCTCGATGCCCGTCTGCGGGCCCAGGTCCAGGAAGACCTGCGGCGTCTGCAGCGTAAACTGGGACATACCTTTATCCTGGTCACTCATGATCAGGCCGAGGCCCTCGTCTGCAGTGACCGCCTGGCCGTGATGCGCAGCGGGCGTGTTATCCAGATCGGAACACCGGAGCAGGTTTACGACAATCCCCGGGACAGCTTCGTGGCCAAGTTCCTGGGCGCGGCCAACCTCATCCCGAGCAAGCGGGTGCCGGGGGGCGTGGAAACCGAACTCGGCTTTCTGGCACTGGATAAGCAGCCGTCCTGGGAGGAGGGCACGGTGGCCATCCGCCCCGAGTGGATTCGCATCGGCGACGAAAAACCGGAGCGCAACGGCATTCGGGCACGCGTGGCGGAAATCGTTTATCGCGGCACCAACTTCGACCTGTGGCTCGAGCCGGGGCATTTGCGCGTGCGTACGAGTTCCTACAAACGCGTCGAAGCCGGCCGGGAAGTCTGGCTGGAGCTGGCCCCCCATGAACTCGTCATTCTGGAAGATGACCATGTCTAATCCGCTATTATCCTGGTACGGCGAACTGACGACCCGCAACCGGCTGCTCAAACGCGGTTCGTTTCTGCTCATGCCGGGCATGCTGTGGCTGATCCTGTTTCTGGTGCTGCCCGGGTTCGTCCTGGTGGTGGTTAGTTTTGCCACCCGCGGCGCCTACGGCCAGCTGGAGTGGACCTTTACGGTGGAAAACTACCAGCGTCTGGCGGGCTTCTCCCTGTTCGGCTGGACCTCGGACTACCTGTTGATCCTGTGGCGGTCGGTGGTGGTGGCCTTCGTGACCACGCTGGTGTCCGTGGTGCTGTCTTACCCGCTGTGTTTTTTTATTGCCGGCCGCTCCGAACGGAGCCGTTACATGTGGCTGACCCTGGTGATCATTCCCTTCTGGACCAACATGGTCATCCGGGCCTATGCCTGGTTCCTGATTCTGGCGCCTGAAATGCCCGTTGCCAAACTGGCGGCGTTTCTGGGGTTCATACCGGCGGGGGCACCGCTTTATCCCAATGCGTTTGCGGTCTATCTCGGCATGGTGTCCATGTTCCTGCCCTTCGTGACGCTGCCGCTTTACGCCAGTGTCGAGCGGATCGACTGGGCCCTGGTGGAAGCGGCCCAGGATCTCTACGCCTCGCCGATCCGGGTGTTTACCCAGGCTGTTTTGCCCCAGACCATGCCGGGATTGTCGGTAGGGATCATCCTGACCTTCGTGCCGGCCATGGGCATGTTCGTGGTGCCGGATCTGCTCGGTGGGGCAAAATACATGCTGGTGGGCAATCTGATCCAGCAGCAGTTCGGTTCCAGCCGTGACTGGCCCTTCGGGGCGGCGATCAGTATGGGACTGATGGTGCTGACCATGATCGGGCTGCACATCTATCGGCGCAAGGGCAAGGAGATCGAATACGTATGAGACGCAACCACTTCATTACCGTGGCCCTGTCGTTGATGACCATGGCGTTTCTGTATCTTCCCCTGATCGGGGTGGCCGTCTTTTCCGTCAACAGTGCCCGGCGGGGGCTGGTCTGGAAAGGCTTTACCCTGAACTGGTATTATAAGCTCTTCGAGAACGAGTGGATCTTGGAGGCGGCCTGGAATACCCTGGTGCTGGCGCTGGTTTCGACGGTCGTCGCAACGATTCTGGGAACCATCCTGGCCATCGGCATGGATCGTTTCCCCTGGGGCAAGCGCACCAACGGATTTCTCGATATTATCCTGCACATCCCGGTGGTCATCCCGGACATCATTCTGGCGGCGGCCCTGGTGGTGGCTTTCGGTCTGCTGCGCATGGTGTCCTCGCTGTTCGAGCCGGGGCTCGTCAACATGATTATCGGGCACATCACCTTTCAGCTGGCCTTCGTCGCGCTGGTGGTGCGCAGCCGCCTGGTGGCCATCGGACGCGAGGTGGAAGAGGCGGCCCGTGATCTTTTCGCCAGCAACTGGTATCTCCTGCGCAAGGTCATGCTGCCGCTGCTCATGCCCGGCATTATCGCGGGCGGCATGCTGGCCTTTACGCTTTCGCTGGATGACTTCGTGATCAGTTTTTTCACCGCCGGGCCGGAGTCCCAGACCCTGCCGCTGTTCATTTTTGCGGCGGTGCGGCGCGGGGTGACGCCCCAGATCCACGCCCTATCGACATTGGTCATGCTGATCACGGTGGTTTTGGTGGTTCTCACCGAACGCTTTACGCGCAGCAAGGAGAAGGAATAGGAAGAGGTAATCAACGCTACATTCGAAAGGAGAGGGAAGATGCGCAAAATGACGCTGTTCTTGGTGGTTCTGGCTTTACTGTCGGTTCCGTTGGCTTCCGCCGCGGAAGAACTTAGAATCTTTACCTGGTCGGAGTATATGGACGAGGAGAAGATGCCGGCGGATTTCGAGGCCAAATTCGGCATCAAGGTCCGGCTCGATATCTACGAGAACAACGAGGAAATGGTGGCCAAGCTGCAGGCCGGCGGTGTGAGCCAGTACGACATCATCGTGCCGTCCGACTATATCATGCCGGTGTTGATCAACCAGAAGCTCATCCAGCCCCTGGATCATGCCAAGATACCGAACCTCGACAATCTCAAGCCGCTTTTTCGTGAAACCTCCTACGATCCGGGCAATAAATATTCCGTGGCCTATCAGTGGGGCACGGTGGGCCTGATGTATCGCAAGGACAAGGTTTCGGAAGACGCCGTCAAGTCCTGGTCGGTGCTCTTCGACCCTGCCAAGCAGCCGGGACCGTTCTGGCTGATCGATTCGGTGCGTGAGATGATGGGCATTGCCCTTCTTTACGAAGGCTACGACTTCAACAGCACCAAGCCCCAGGAACTCAAGGCCGCGGCCGATCTGTTGGTGACGACCAAGAAAACGGAAAATTGCATGGGGTTCAAACCGGGCGTGGGCGGCAAGAACGATGTCGTGGCCGGTACGGCCGTGGCGGCGATTGTCTACAACGGGGACGCCATCCAATCGGTAACGGAAAACCCGGACGTGCTGGGTTTCGTGATCCCCAAAGAGGGCAGCGAAATCTGGTTTGACTCCATGTGCATCCCGGCCCAGGCACCCAATGCCGATGCCGCCTACAAATGGATCAACTGGATTCTGGAGCCCGAGGTCGGGGCCGAACTCTCCAATTATAACCAGTATGCCACGCCCAACGCGGCTTCCGAGCCCTTTATCACGCCGGAAGACTTGCAGAACCCGGGCATCTATCCGACACCGGATATCATGAAAACCTTGCATTTCACCAAGGATCTGGGCAAAGAAAACCGTATCATGGATGAAGCTTGGACACGCGCCAAAGCGCATTGATCCAGACAAGGTCGTAACGGACCGGTCGATTGACCGCAGATAAGCGCAACAAGGCCTGGTTCACGAGGGTGGATCGGGTCTTGTTGTGTGCGGGAAGGTGTTGCGGTCGATTGGCCGGAAGGCTGAAAAAGAAACGGTGACACACGAGGGGCGCTCAGGATGGTTCAAACGTTTTCTGACCGAACGCCGCAGGAAGACGGTTTCCGCATGCCCGGCGAATTCGAACCCCATGCCGGCTGCTGGATGCTCTGGCCCGAACGCGGCGACAATTGGCGTTTGGGGGCCAAGCCGGCCCAGCAGTGTTTTGTGGCGATCGCCACGGCCATCGCCCGCTTCGAACCGGTGACCATGGGGGTCTCGCGGGCGCATTTCGAGGACGCTCGCCACCAGTTGCCCGAGGCGATCCGGGTGGTCGAAATGGCCCATGACGACGCCTGGATGCGCGACGTGGGGCCCACTTTTGTGGTCCATGACAAACGCGGTCTGGTAGCCGGGGTGGACTGGGGGTTCAATGCCTGGGGCGGTCTGAACGGGGGGCTCTATTTCCCCTGGCATGAGGACAGCCTGGTGGCCGGCAAGGTGCTCGAAATTACGGGGGCCGACCGCTATCGGGCGCCGCAGGTGCTGGAAGGCGGATCGATCCATGTGGACGGGGAGGGGACCCTGATCACCACCGAGGAATGTTTGCTCAATCCGAATCGCAATCCGTCCCTGTCACGGGCCGAAATCGAGGCCTGTCTGCGGGGTTATCTCGATGTCGAACGCATTGTCTGGCTGCCCCGAGGGGTCTACCTGGACGAAACCGACGGCCACGTGGACAACCTGTGCTGTTTCGCCCGGCCGGGGGTGGTGCTGCTTTCCTGGGCAGACGACCTTGATGACCCGGTCTACGCCATCTGCCGCGAGGCCCGGGCGATTCTTGAAAAGGAGCGGGATGCCCGCGGGCGGCCCTTCGAGGTTCACCCCGTCCAGCAGCCCGGCCCGCTCTACCAGACCGCCGAAGAAAGCGCCGGGCTGGCCTATTCCGGTTCGGCCAAGCCGCGACGGCCGGGGGACCGGTTGGCGGGCTCTTACATCAATTTTTACATTGCCAACGGGGGCGTGGTGATGCCGCTCCTGGACGAGGCCCGCGACGCGGCGGCCGTTGAAGCGGTGCAGGCCTGTTTTCCCGACCGGGAGGTGGTGGGGGTGCCGGCCCGGGAAGTCCTTCTGGGCGGGGGCAATATCCACTGCATCACCCAACAGCAGCCGATCGTTTCGCCATCCGCCTAAGCGCCGGCGCGTTCCCATGCGCGTATTTAAACCCCTTCCGACCCTTATGGCGCACCGGCCTGCTCCCGCCGCAATGCCGGAAGAGCGCCATAGCGGGTTGCCCCCCTCGTTTTACTGGTTGATTCCCCCGCGAGACCGTGGCGGCCGTCCGGCATCAACGGCGTTATGCCATTACCGGTCGGCCTATCGGGTATCCGTGAAAATCGGTGCCTGAGCCCTTGCGCTTGAGGGCATTCCACGCTAAAGAGATCCGCCAGATAAAACGTTGGCCTTCACCATTTACCCTGTCACGGGAGTTGGAATGACAGCAACAACAAACGAATATGATATCCGGAAGCAGAAACTGGCGCGTATTTCCGATTCAGGTGAAATCGTCTACAAGGATCGCTATGTCGTCACCCATGATTTGGATGCGGCCTGTCAATTGGAAGACGGCACGGAAAATGTCGCGGTGGCCGGCCGCATCGTCAGCCTCCGAAAAATGGGTAAGATGGCTTTTGGCCACATTGCCGACATCGATGGCAAATTCCAGTTTTTGATGAAAAAAGATTTTATTGAAGCCACCTACCAGTCCTTTAAGGACAACGTCGATATTGGGGACTACGTCGGCCTTTCCGGTGAAATTTTTACCACCAAGACCCAGGAGAAAACCCTCATCGTAAAGGAGTGGACCCTGCTGTCCAAGTCCTTGCGGCCCCTCCCGGAAAAGTTCCACGGGATCACCGATAAAGAGCAGAAGTATCGTAAACGCTACCTGGACCTGATTTCATCGCGCGAATCCGTGCGCCGGTTTCAATTGCGAACCAAATTTATCAACACCATCCGTGACTATCTCAACCGCCACAAGTTCATCGAGATCGATACGCCCGTTTTGATCAACAAAGCCAGCGGCGCTTTGGCCAAGCCGTTTTTAACCCACAACAATGCCCTGGACATCGATGTCTACCTGCGGATCGCGCCTGAAACCTACCTGAAGCGGGCCATCGCCGGGGGCTATAACCGGGTTTACGAGTTTGCCCGCTGTTTCCGCAACGAGGGGATCGACCCGTCCCACCTGCCCGACTTCACCATGCTGGAGTACTATGCCGCCTACTGGAATTATCTGGACAACATGGCCTTTACCGAAAGCCTGATCAAAGCGGCCGTCCAGGAGACCATCGGTGGGCTGCAGTTCACCTACCAGGGCACGGCCATCGATCTGGACGGCCCTTGGGAGAAGAAGTCTTTCAGGGAGCTGATTCTGCAGGACTGCGGCATCGATCTGGTGGCCGCCAGCGACAAGGCGTCCCTCGTGGCGGCCATCGAAGCCAACGGCATCACCATCGATCGCGAGATCAAGGACAAGAGCATCGGCTATGGCACCCTGGTGGATCTGCTCTACAAAAAGGTGTCGCGGCCCACGTTGATCAATCCGACCTTTCTGACCGAGCACCCCCTCGATATTTCCCCGTTGGCGCGCAAAAACGACGACAACCCGGCCATCGTGGACCGGTTCCAGCTGGTGATCAACGGGTGGGAAGTGGTCAATGCCTATTCCGAACTGATCGACCCCATCGACCAGATAGAACGCTTCCAGTCCCAATTGGAGGCCCGAGAACTGGGCGATATGGAGGCCATGGAGACGGACGAGGATTTCGTCACCTGTATGGAATACGGGATGCCGCCCATGTCCGGATGGGGCATGGGCATCGACCGCTTCGTGGCGCTTCTGACCGATACCGAACACTTGCGCGATGTGGTGTTGTTTCCGCTTTTAAAACCCGAGAAATAAGCTCGACAATAGGCATTCATGATGGGTCAGGGCCTGCGGTGAAAGACGCTGTGGGCCTTTTTATTGGCGCCGGCAACTTGCCGGCGCTGCGCCTGAATGCGCTCACCATTTTCCTAAAGTTTTATCCCCTGCATCCGATAAATAACACTGACCCGGACGTCTGCGGCGGGGATCGTTGGGTCCCTGGCAATTCACTTAAAAGCGGCCAACCGGTCAAGACATTCCCCGTTCAATAGCCAGCCGGATGAATCGGACGGCTGACAACGGGCATCACACGATCCGAGGAGGAACCCCATGCAGGCGGAAAACAAACCCGGCAAGTATCTTACATTTCAACTGGCGGACGAAGATTACGGCATTGCCCTTTTACAGATCAAGGAGATCATCGGCATGATGCCGATCACGGCCGTTCCGCGGACCCCGGCCTATGTCAAGGGGGTGATCAACCTGCGCGGGCAGGTGATTCCCGTCACCGACCTGCGGCTCAAATTCGGTATGAACGAGATCGCTTATAATGATCGGACCTGCATCATCGTGGTGGAAGTGCAGGGCGAAGCGTCCACGGTCCAGGTGGGGGTCGTGGTGGATGCCGTGTCCGAAGTGCTCCAGATCCGCGAGGACGCTATCGAAGCCACGCCGTCCTTTGGGGCCAAGGTGGATACGGAATACATCCTGGGGATGGCCAACATGGATGAAGGGGTCAAGATCCTGTTGGACATCGACCGGGTGATGACGGCCGAGGATATGGCGCTGTTAGAGCAGGCCGCCTGATCGCAAGCTGTTTTGCAAGGCCGCCACGGCCTTGATCGAACTGACCGCTTCGTCATATGGCGTGGCGGTCGGGCACCTGTCAGCCATTCCTTCCGGCAGCGTCGGGGTTACCCCATTTCGGTCGGAAAAAGCGCAGCCGTGCCGAAACCCGCCTTTCACCCCCATTGTAATAATTTGTTTTGCTCCTAACACTATGCTAACAATTCGCTAACATAATGGCCAGCCGATGACAGGGTGGGTCCGATGGCCCGCCCTTTCTTTACCCGGCACGCCGCCCGGCAGGGGTGTGCGCCATCGTGAGTACCCATAAACCGAGGCATGTATGGAACTATATGGCTTTGCCGTGGCGCTGCTGTTCGCCATCGCGATTGCGGATCTGATGGTGGGCGTCAGCAACGACGCCGTCAATTTTCTGAATTCATCAATGGGCTCCCGGGTGGCGCCCCGCCATATCATCATGATCGTGGCCAGCCTGGGCATTTTGGCCGGCGTGACCTTTTCCAGCGGCATGATGGAAGTGGCCCGCAAAGGCATATTCCACCCCCGTTTCTTCGTGATGCCGGAACTGATCACCATTTTTTTGGCCGTCATGATTACCGACATCCTCCTGCTCGACCTGTTCAACACCTTCGGCCTGCCGACTTCCACCACGGTATCGATCGTTTTCGAACTGCTGGGGGCCGCCATTGCCGTATCGCTGGTCAAGATATTCCACAGCGACCAGAGCGCCCTGACCTTGGCGGAATACATCAACACGGGCAAGGCCCTGGCCATCATCTCGGGTATCCTGCTGTCCGTTGCCATTGCTTTCGTCTGCGGCGCCCTGGCCCAGTTTACCACACGCCTGGTGTTTACCTTCAATTACGAGAAACGGTTGCGGCGGTATGGTGCGCTGTGGGGCGGCCTGGCATTGTCCATGATCACCTATTTCATCCTGATCAAGGGGTCCAAAGGCGCGTCGTTTCTGACACCGTCCATGGTGGCCTGGATCAAGACGCACACCTGGACCATCATCGGGGGCGGTTTGGCCGGGTTCACCGTGCTGTTCCAGGTCCTCATGCTGACGACCCGCATCAACATCCTCAAACCCATCGTTCTGGCCGGCACTTTTGCCTTGGCCATGGCGTTTGCCGCCAACGACCTGGTAAACTTTATCGGGGTTCCCCTGGCCAGTTTCCATGCCTTTATGCTCGCCCAGACCAGTGCGGACCCACTGACCATGTCCATGGCGGGGCTGCAGAAGTCGGTTCACACCAACACCTTTTTCCTGTTGGCAGCCGGTGCGATCATGGTCGCTACCTTGTGGCTGTCCCGCAAGGCGCGCACCGTGACGAAAACCGAGCTCAATCTGGGGCGCCAGGATGAAGGTCTCGAGCGTTTCGACTCTTCCCAGCTGTCGCGGATCATCGTCCGGATGGTGACGGGCATCTTCGAAGCCAGTCGCCAGGTATTCCCGCTATCGTTCCGGCGCGTTATTCGCCGCCGGCTGGATACCAGCGGCTATCGCCCGCCGCCCGGATACGACGGGACCATTCCGGAATTCGATCTCCTGCGGGCCAGTGTCAACCTGATGGTGGCCAGCGCCCTGGTTTCCTGGGCCACCAGCATGAAGCTGCCCCTGTCCACGACCTATGTGACATTCATGGTGGCCATGGGTACCTCCCTGGCCGACCAGGCCTGGGGCCTGGAAAGCGCAGTCTTTCGGGTCACCGGGGTCCTGATGGTGATCGGGGGCTGGTTTTTCACGGCCTTTATGGCCTTTACGGTGGCCCTGACCTTTGCCTTTGCCATTGCCTATCTCGGGGGCGGGGCCATTTTTCTGCTGCTGTTGATCGTGGGCCTGCTCATTTACCGCAATTTCAAAATCCACCGCCGTCGCGAAAAGGCGGCCCATGAGCTGGAAGTGCTGGATCTCAAGCGGGTGACCAACGCAGATTTTGCCATTCAGACCTGCTTCGAACACAGCGGTCGCCTGCTGTCGGTGGTTCGTGACAAGCTCGACATTTGCTTCGAGGGCATTCTGACCCAGGACCGCAAATTGCTGAAGAAATTGCGTCGTGAAACCAGCAAAATCCAGGCGTCGTCGAACGTCATCGTGGCCAATATCTTTAAAACCCTGCGGCTCCTGCAACACGAAGATGTTGAAACCGCCGGGAAATACAGCTACGTCATTTCGGCCCTGCAGGAGATCGCCGAAAGTGTGCGGGACATGATCCTGCGCTGCCACGTGCATACGTCCAACCAGCACGCCGGTCTGCTGCCGGCCCAGAAAAAAGAACTGCAGAAAATCCGCAAATGCGTGGAAGCGTTGCTGGACGATACGGCGCGCATATTGCTCAGCCATGAGCCCTTCAAATACGGCGAAGTGGCGGCCCACTACGTCAAACTCAAAGGCTTGCTGGAAGAATACGATGCCAACCAGATCGCCCGCATCCGTTCCGGGGAATCCAAAACCCGCTTGAGCATCCTGTTTTACGGCATCAACAATGCCTGTCTGAAGATCAGCGAACAGGTCCTGCAGCTGCTGACCACGTTTGACGAAACTTTTCCGCGGGAGGAAAATCACTGACCATTTGCCGCCCGGCCTACACCATTTTTTAGGGTGAAGTTGACGGGGCGCTGCAGGCGGCCTATTCAGTTCCAGGCAACCAACGGCTTTGGATACCTATAACAGGAGCAACCCATTCGAGCGGGAAGGCCGTTTAGCCAACCCGCTTTTTCTGTTATAAGGGGTCTATCGGCAATCGATACCGTCGTATTGGCGAACAGGAGCGTGAGTCCGATCCCATGCTGAAAACCAGACACAACGTCTATTTCTGCGACGCCCGGCGGATGCAGATGCTGCCGTCGGCCAGTGTCGACCTCATCGTCACGTCGCCCCCCTATCCCATGATCCAGATGTGGGACGCGGCGTTCTGTCAGCAGGACCCGCGCATCGCAGATGCGCTGGCGGAGGGACGATCCAAGGAGGCCCATGAATTCATGCATTGTCTGCTGGACCGGGTCTGGGACGAGAGTTTTCGTGTGCTGAAACCGGGCGGTTTTGCCTGCATCAATATCGGCGATGCCACCCGCAGTGTTGACGGCGAATTTGCGCTGTATCCCAATCACGCCAGAATTTTGCAGCATCTGTCCCAGGCCGGCTTTACCCTCCTGCCCGATATTCTATGGCGCAAACAGACCAATGCGCCCAATAAATTCATGGGATCGGGCGTGCTGCCAGCCGGCGCTTATGTCACCCTGGAGCACGAATATATCCTGATCGCCCGCAAAGGTCCCAAACGGGTTTTCCAAACCGACGGTGAAAAACAAAACCGGCGGGCCAGCGCCATGTTCTGGGAAGAGCGCAACCGTTTCTTCTCCGATATCTGGACGGATATCAAAGGTACTTCCCAGGCGCTTGCCAACAGTGAATTCCGCAAGCGCAGTGCCGCCTTTCCGTTGAAAGTGGCCTATCGGCTGGTGATCATGTATTCGGTCCGGGGCGATCTGGTGCTCGATCCCTTTTGGGGAACGGGCACCACCAGCGTGGCGGCCATGGCCGCCGCACGCAACAGCATCGGTCTTGAAATCGATGCCGATATGGAAAGCCATCTGGACGTCTGCACGCAAAGCTTGTGCGACCGGCTGAATCATTATATCGAAGGCCGCCTCGCCCGGCACATTGCGTTTGTGGAAGAACGAATGGCGGCCAATGCGCCCCTTAAACACCGCAACAGCGTCTATGGGTTTCCCGTGGTCACCGCCCAGGAGAAGGAATTGCTCTTTAATCCGCTGATACGGCTGAAACGGTCCTCCCGCTCCGAAGTCGATGTGGCGTATGATGCCGCCCCCCAGGACGCCTTCTGCCAAGATTGGGAGACCCTGCTGCCCCACGAAACGTCGGACCGTCCAGCCCGAACGGCACCCGCAAAACGCCCCCCGGCGGGTCCCGCGCAGCTGAAGCTGTTTTAGCCGCCGTTCGGAATCCGGCCGACCCAGTGCAGGCCAAATTGCAGTGGGCCATAAAACAGACCGCCATCATTTTTGAGGAAGGATGATCATGCCCAATCTACCGCTAACCACCCTCCTGGCGATTCGCCACGGCGAAACCGTCTGGAATGTCGAGGAACGCTTCCAGGGGCATGAGGACAGCCCCCTGACGGTCAACGGAAGACGGCAGGTGGACGCCCTGGGGCGTCGGTTGCAGGGCATGGCCATCGACACCATGATCAGCAGCGATCTGGGGCGGGCCCGGGAGTCGGCCGCCATCATCGCGGACTATACGGGGCATACGGTGGCAGTGGACCATCGCCTGCGGGAGCGCCATTATGGGGTGCTGGAAGGGCTGAGCCTTCCGGAAATAAAAGCGGCCCACGCCGAAGTGCTGGCGCAATTCAACGCCGATGATCCGGACTATGTGATTCCGGGCGGCGAAAGCCACCGCATGCATTACGAGCGCAATATCGGCTGGCTGGTAGAGGTTATGATGGCGCAGGCCGGGAGCACCGTCGCCATTGTGGTTCACGGCGGCGTGCTGGACAGTCTCTTCCGTTATGTCTCCCAACGGCCTCTCGGCCAGCCCCGCTGCTACGTGACGACCAATGCCAGCCTGAGCGTATTCGTCCACGGCCATTTTTACGGTACCCCCCGCTGGGTCATTCAGACCTGGGGTGATGCCGGGCATCTGGACGGCATCGGCCATTATCCCGGTCTGGGATGATATGATTTGGTTTTAGATAGTCTCCTTACCGATTTTTATAATCGGTGATAAAGTCCGCGAAGATGACGCCGTAGGAATGGCGTTGCTGCACGGCGGATAGGGCCTTTTCGTAGCGTTTGAGATAAAGCGGGGCGCTGGCCTTTGAAAAAACCGAGTAGAGCCCGATGGGCGGGTCGGGGAGGTAGAGGATTTTGACATGGTCCACGAATGGCTCCCGCACCGCTTCGAACTGGATGGGATAGTGGTCGGGCTGGTAGCAGGCATCGATGCGACCGGCCACGATCATGGCGTAGCAGCGGCGGGTAAAATCCTCGCCGGTCAACGGTTCGATCTGCAATCGGGGATCCTGCATGATGGCCGTGTGGTAATTGCCCGGGGTCTCGTGAAAGGACAGCGGTAAAAGGTCTTCTATTGATGTTACCTTCTGCAAGGGGTTCGATACACTGACGGCGATGGACGGTTTGGTGACACAGAAGGCTTTCTCCGGATAGACAAACTTTTCCACACGCTCGGCATCGCGTGCCAGCAGCAGCGCCATGTCGATCTGGTTTTTTTCGAGGTCCAGCAGCAGGCGGCCCAGGGGCAGCATGATGAACTCGATTTCATCAAGCTGCATCTCCCGGGCGACGAGCCTGAAATATTCCACTGCCACACCTTGCGGCGCGCCCTGGGAACCGGGCATGGCATGGGGTGCGACTTTGAAATAGCCAACGCGCAGGGGCTTGGCGAAGATGTGGCTGGGTTCGGCAATTGAGACGAGAAGGCAGCCCATAATGATGAGCGCAAGAGGTTGGATCCTCGGCATAGCAAAAATCCCCGGTGGGTGAAAAAGTGTTCATTTTCACGAGGTGGGCCTACTACGCAAGTACAACCTGAACGGGAGCAAAGGTCAAGATTAAATTGGATGTGGGTGCGCCGCCTGCGGCAGGCCTTTTGGACATCATATTCATTCCGGTCCCGCCGATCCGTTTCCCTCGCCACTTGCTTCACGCCATGCGTTCCAAGCAGGCCATCCAAGCCATGTAATAGCCGCCAATTTTAGAGCGCAAAGTTTACAATCCCAAATCATGCCTTACCTCTAAGTCATTGATGCAGACATTCCTATCCGCGTCAACAAACCCCAGTTCCAGATAATATGCCTCCCGCCAGACCGGAGGCTTAAAATAGCGGCTACAGGCAGTACAACATGGATTTGATCAGCAACGGGTGCCGCTCAAAAGCCGCTGCGGATGACCGTTCAAAGATACCGGCGTTATGCGTGGCGGCCTGCAGTTCAACGCATGCAATGGAGGTGGTCCCATGGAATTGATTCAGATCTTGGTGCAACAACTCGGTGTTTCCGACGAACAGGCTACGGGAGGTGCCGGGTTGCTTTTTAAACTGGCCCAGGAAAAATTATCATCCGGTGAGTTTGCCCAGGTGAAAGACGCCGTCCCGGGTATCGAAAACCTGATGGCTGCGGCGCCGCAAGCGGGCGGGTTGGCTGGCGCCCTGGGTGGCCTGGCCTCGTCCTTGGGAGGAGGTGGTTCGCAATTGGCCGGGCTGGCGGAACTGGCCGGCGGGTTCAAAAACCTGGGTCTGGATTCCGGTATGATCGGGAAATTTATCCCGATTGTGCTTTCTTTTGTCCAATCCAAGGGGGGTGACGCCATTAAACAGATGCTTGCGAGGGTTTTGCAATAGGCCGCATCAACCAGTCGGCCCATCCTACCATGATGTATCAACGATAAGGAGAAAACTATCTATGGCGGCAAAATTCGAATTGAAACAAACCAAGAGCGGCAAGTTTGCCTTCAACTTGAAGGCCACCAATGGACAGGTGATTTTAACCAGCCAGCAGTACAAGGAAAAAGCCAGCGCCCAGAATGGCATTGAATCGATCAAGAAAAACGCCGGCAATGATGCCAACTTCACGCGCAACACCTCCAGCAGCAACCAACCCTATTTTGTGTTGAAGGCGTCCAACGGGCAGGTGATCGGCACCAGCGAGATGTATTCTTCGACCAGCGCGATGGAAAACGGTATCAGTTCGGTCAAGAAAAACGCGCCGAATGCAGCGATTGACGATATCGTGGCATAGCGGTCATTCACTAAAACCAGTTGGCTGTCATCACTGACCAGAGGAGGATTGTTTTGGGATTTATTTCTTGGATTATCATGGGGCTTATCGTGGGCGTGCTTGCCAAACTGATTATGCCGGGGAAAGATCCCGGTGGATTGTTCATTACCATTGGTATCGGTATCGCCGGAGCGTTTGTGGGCGGGTTCATTGGTGCCAAGTTGGGCTTCGGGACGGTGACGGGCTTTAACGTGGGCAGTATTTTGATCGCCACCGGAGGTGCCGTTTTGCTTCTGGCGATTTATCGCGCCATGAAAAAGAAGCAATAGCAGATTGGGTTATCGCGGTGTCGGATGGAAGTTTGCGCGGGAGATTATAACGGGCAGGGGCCACCCCCGCCCGTTATGCATGAGACTAAAGCGTGGTGATACCTTTACAGATACGGGCCCCGGCCGGCATGTTTTCTTCGAGTTTCCAGACTGCACCGGGGTGCAGCCCTCTGAACATGCTTTGAGCAAAGGCGCTGTGGCCGCTGGCGCACATCCGCCAGTCTTCCGGCACGGCGTTCGCTTTCAAGGCTTCCTGCCAGGGGCAGCTGGTAAATTCCGTATTCAGCTGCTTTCCGGCAATGGCGCTCTTCACTGTCATGCCGTGGATGCTTTCGGTGATTAGCCCGGCCTGGCGCAGCCCCTCCAGATTGACCTTGTCGCCCATAAACGGTTTGAGCTGCTCGGCAGCCTGGGTTCCCAGGGTTTCCCAAACCCTGTCGCTTGCCCGCCGGACTTTGTCGCGGTCCAGACCTTCTTCCATCAGGTTTTTGATAAAAAGCGTAAACGCATTCACCAAAACATTCCGGCGCTGCTTGGCGCATTCTTCGATGGGTATGGCTTGTTCCATGGTTATCTCCTTCATCAACCGCATGCGAATAATTGATTTTAGAAACGGCCATATGATTGATTCGTCGCTCCCGCGAGATCGGCAAGAGATCCCCGGGAGCACGGCGGGCAGACCTTTAACAAGCACCTCTCGTTCATGAATTGATCCCTATAAACTGCATCCACAAGGAAATTCCCGGCATCCGGTCAACACTGGAACGGTTGCCTTTTGTCAATAGGGTACCAAACGCCGGGCGTCGAAAACGAGAATAGTTGGACGAAATGGGGGGGGCTGGCCAGTGTTTTAGAAGAGGATTGAAATAATTATCTTGGGTAAACCCCCGGCTTAGCCGGGGAGACACGCAGAGTTTGACAGTTCCGGGAAAAAACGAAAGCCTCCCTGTTTGTGAACCGCTCAAAGATCACGTTCGAGGAGGCTTTCGATGAACAACATTCAAAGCTTAAGCCACACGGCATGGGATTGCAAGTATCACCTGGTATGGATTCCGAAGTATCGCAAGAAGGTTCTGTTCGGGCAATTGCGTCGGTATCTGGGAAGCGTATTGCATGAGTTAGCATCTCATAAGGAGAGCAGGATTTACGAGGGCCATATGAGTGGCGACCATCTTCATATGCTGATATCAATTCCGCCAAAATATGCCGTCTCCCAGGTAGTCGGGTACATCAAGGGTAAAAGTGCAATTCATATCGCCCGCCAGTATATTGGGAAGCGGAAAAATTATACTGGTTAACATTTCTGGGCCAGAGGATATTATGTTTCCACAGCCGGTCGAGATGAAGAGGTGATCCGGCAGTACATTAAAAAGCATGAAGAAATCGATAAAAAGATCGACCAGTTGGGGTTGTTTGGATCGTAGCCACCTTTAGGTGGCCCCTGAAGTTAATCTACCGCTTTGAGCGGTTCACAAGTCAAGCCTCCGGCTTTGCCGGAGGTCATGACCCGTTCTCTGGAACAACCAGCATAGGGCCTGCTCGACCGAATTTAAAACGAGGTGCGATAAATGAAAGAGAAAGGAAATTTATGGGAAAAAGAGTTATGGACACAGAATGAGGTGGCGGATTATTTTCGAGTCACGGCCAATACGATAAAAAACTGGCGAAACAGGGGATTGTTAAGTTTTTTTATTGCCCCAGGTTCAGACCGTGTGTTGTATTATCGCAGGGAAATCGAAAATTTCCAAGAAACCTTTACACAATGGAGAAAGGAGCCCCAAAAAGGACAAGAGCGTGTGGTACGGGTAAAGCCTCGGCTGTCTTCCGATGATGATTGGAGGATAAGCTGATGGCGAAGAAACAAGACAGATATCTGCATAAGCGTGGAAACACCTATTATTTCCGCAAAAAGCACAACGGCAAGACCTTCAAACGTTCGCTGAATACCACGGATAAGCAAACCGCTCGGGACTTGCGGAACTTTTACCTTGGAAACCTGCTCGAATACGGGCAACTTGACGCACCAGTGGATAAGCATGGACTCATCACGTTCGGTGAAGTTGTCGGTTGGGTTCAGAACATGCTTGGACATTCCTCACTGCAAATGATTTTCCAGCGTTACTATGCGTGGATTCCGAAAAAGACCCGCTCGGACGGACAGGCATTTTTGAGGTATGCTGAAGGTGAGGCCAAGGAATCACAACAAGATGCCAAGAGCATCGAGGTCGGGAAACCAAACTTGGTCGACCGGTGTACCAATCTTGTCCCACTGGACGAGTACAGGCGTAAAAAAAGGGCTTAGGATGTTCCCTAAGCCCTTGATTTAACATGGTAGCGGGGGCTGGATTCGAACCAACGACCTTCGGGTTATGAG
This sequence comes from Deltaproteobacteria bacterium, assembly GCA_020444045.1. GTDB lineage: Bacteria > Desulfobacterota > Desulfobacteria > Desulfobacterales > UBA5852 > JABZFP01. The sequence goes on along the minus strand of JAHLLS010000018.1, from coordinate 10 downwards.
CCCGACGAGC
>JAHLLS010000047.1 GCA_020444045.1 Deltaproteobacteria bacterium | reverse complement strand
CGCCTACGACGCTAACAAAATGGCCGCATGACTTTTTACGGGGTCATCTTTTCTTCCACGTGGAAGAAAATGAACAATCAGGGGGATCATACCGAATCGGCAAAACCCTTCCCGAGCCTCCACCAGAGGTGCCAAGCTTAGATCCAAAGCAGAATCCACTTAAAAATTCAACACCATCTCTTCCGGATCTTCCAGGGTGGCCACCATGGTCTGCATCAGGCGAATGGCCTCCGCGCCGTCCGCGATGCGGTGGTCGAAGCTCAGCACCAGCGGCATCATGAGACGCGGCACGATTTCAGGCGCGCCATTCGCGTCAGGCCGCACCACCGGCTTGAGGGCGGCGCGGCCCATGCCCAGAATGGCCACCTGGGGAAAGTTGATGATGGGGGCAAAGTGCCCGCCCCCCACGGCACCGGCGTTGGTGATGGTAAACGTGCCGCCCTGAAGTTCTTCCAGGCTGGTCTTTCCCTCACGCGCCCGCGCCACCAAGACCTGAAGATCAATGGCCAACTCCCGGACACTCTTGCGGTCCACATCGCGCAGGACCGGTACGATCAGGCCCCGGGGGGAATCCACGGCAACGCCCACATGGAAGTATTGCTTGTAGATGATCTGTTCGCCCGCCATGTCCAGGCTGGCATTGAAGCGCGGGAAACGCTTGAGGGCCGCCACGGCCGCCTTGGCGGCAAAGACCGTCAGGGTAAGACGTCCACCGTCTTGGACCATTGAAGGCGCGTGGCGTTTGCGGAGCGCTTCCAGGGCGGTGACGTCGGCCTCCCCCTGGTTCGACACATGGGGGATCTGGGACCAGGCCAGCGCCATCTGGCGGGCCGTGGCCTTGCGCACGGATCGCATGGGCTCGATCGCCACCGGCCCCCATTGCGAAAAGTCCGGCAGATCCGGTGACACCACGGGCGGTGATATGGTGGCTGATGCAACCGTTGCGGGCGCTGCCTCCGGGGATGCCGGACTGCTTTCCGCATGACGGCGCACATCGTCGGCGGTCACCAGTCCCTGGGGACCGGTCGGATGCACGGTATAAAGATCCACCCCAAGTTCCCGGGCCAGGCGCCGGGTGGCCGGTGAGGCCGGCACCGGCGGTCGGCGGCCGCTTTCGGAAGTTGCCGGCGATGATGCGGGGTGGTCTTCAACGGGTGCTTCAACCGCCTGCCGCGAAACGGTTTCCGGTGCCGGTACGGTCGGTGCTGCTTCACGATCCGACGCCCCGCCTTCAAAGACCACCATGACATCACCCACGTGGACGGTTTCGCCGGCCGCCACCCGCACCTCGGTCACCTTACCGGTAAAGGGCGAAGGGATGGCGGTCACCGCTTTATCGGTTTCCACTTCGAGCAGGGGGTCGCCTTCCGCAACCCTGTCTCCCGGCTTGACGAAGACATCCACGATTTCCCCCTCGTGGATTCCTTCGCCCAGATCGGGCAGCTTGAATTCAACGGTCATGGGCGGTTCTCCTATCCATCGCTGAGAAGCTTGCGGGCGGCCTTCAGCACACGATCTGCGTTGGGCAGGTAGTGTTTTTCGCGGCTGAAAAGCGGCATGACCACATCGTAGCCCGTCACCCGCGCGATGGGTGTTTCGAGATAGTAAAAGGATTTTTCCACCAGCCGTGCGATGACCTCCGCCCCCGGCCCGAAACTGCGCGGGGCCTCGTGAACCACCATCACCCTGCCGGTTTTGCGGGCCGACGCCGTAAAGAGGGTGTCATCCAATGGCGAAACCGTCAGGAGATCGATCACCTCGGCTTCCGCCCCGTCTGTGCTGTGCAGATCTTCGGCGGCCGCCAACACGGGCCGCACCATGGCCCCGTAGGTAACGATGGTCAGGTCGCGGCCCTCACGGGCGACCTGTGAGCGGCCGATGGGCAGGGTTTCCTCTTCTTCGGGAACCTCTTCGCGGTAGGCCCGGTAAATGGCCTTGGGTTCGAAAAAGATGACCGGGTCCGGGTCCCGGATGGCGCTCACCAGCAGGGCCCGGGCATTGCGGGGGCCGGAGGGCATCACCATTTTCAGGCCCGGGGTGTGCGCGTAGTAGGCTTCACGGCTTTCGGAGTGGTGTTCCAGGGCCCGCACGCCGCCGCCGTATGGCGCGCGCAACACCATGGGAACGGACAGGCGCCCCTGGGAGCGCCAGCGCAGCCGGGCGGCATGGTTCTCGATCTGATGGAAGGCCTGGTAGGAAAACCCGGAGAACTGCATCTCGCAGACCGGGCGCAGGCCGTAAACCGCCATGCCGATGGACATGCCGGCAATGCCGGCTTCCGCCAGCGGGGTATCCAGCACCCGCTCTTCACCAAACATCTCGATCAATCCGTCGGTCACCCGGAACACCCCGCCGTCCACACCCACGTCTTCCCCCAGCAGGATGACGCGGTCGTCCTTTGCCATCTCCTGCCGCAGCCCCAGGTTGAGCGCCTGGACCATGGTCATCTTAGCCATCAGCGCCCTCCTTCCCGGCGGCTTCAAGCTCGGCCGCCAGTTCCTCTTTCTGGGCCGCGAGGTGCGGCGGTGTTTCCGCGTAGGCATGGGCGAACATGTCCAGCGGATTCCCCATGGTTTTCATTTGGGCCTCGGCATTGTCGACCGCCGCCTGGATCTGGGCCTGCACCGCCTCGCCAATCGCCGCGATCTTCTTCTTCGTCAGAAGCTTTTTAGCCAGCAGATAGGCTTCGAAGCGGGGGATGGGATCCTTGGCTTTCCACGCTTCCAGTTCTTCGTCGGTGCGATAACGCCGCGGGTCGTCAGCCGTGGTGTGCATCATCAGGCGATAGGTGACACATTCGACCAGGGTGGGGCCCTGGCCCGCGCGGGCCCTTTCAACCGCCTCGGCCACGGCGCTGTAAACGGCCAGCACGTCGTTGCCATCCACCTGGATGCCCGGCATCCCGTAGGCCACGGCCTTTTGGGCAATGGTTTGCGAGCGAGTCTGTTTGCTGCGGGGAATGGAGATGGCCCAATGGTTGTTCTGGCACAAAAAGATCACCGGGGCCTGGAACACCGCAGCGAAATTCATGGCCTCGTGAAAATCGCCCTCGGACGTCGCTCCGTCGCCGAAAAACGTCAACACCACCTTGTCTTCCTTGCGGTAGCGGGCCGCCCAGCCGATGCCCACGGCGTGCAGCATCTGGGAGCCCACCGGAACGGAAACCGGCAGGGTGGTTCCGGGCGGATCCACCGTGGCGGCCTCGTTGTAGCCGTTGAGCCCGATGATCACACTTTCCAGACTGCGCCCTCGCCAGATCTCGGCCGCGGTCTCCCGGAAGGCCGGCACCATCCAGTCGTCCTCTTTGATGGCCGCCACCGCACCGAGGTGGGCGGCCTCCTGGCCGGAAATGGGCGGGAAGGTCCCGATACGGCCCTGACGCTGGAGCGCCAACAGGCGTTCATCGAAACGGCGCCCCAGCACCATGGCGCGGTAGAGGTCGAGGAGCAGGTCGTCGGGCATGGACGGCTCCAGTTGCTTGTCCACCACACCCTTGGCATCGAGAATGCTCAGGGCTTCGATTTGGTCGGCTATCGTGATCGTCTTGCGCGGCATGGCAAGCCTCCTTTTTCGCTTGTCATGGCAGTGGTGATTCGGTCTTTTTTTTCGCATGCGCCGGATGACGAACCCGATCGCTATTATAACGCAGCGCTGCGGTTCATCAACAGGCAACTGGCGGCGTCCGGAAAGCCTTCTGCCGTATGAGAAAAAGGCGACGCCGTATAGGAAGGAGTATTGGTCAGAAATGACGAAGCGTCAAGGTGAGATAGGTGTAACCATCTGTTATCTAAATTTATTTTCTACCATATAGCTTCTTTGGCAGCGCGGGTGCCGACATTTTTCTTCAAGGATGAGACATTCCGGGAATGGCTTGTTCAAAATCCCGGTTCATTTGCGGTAGAGGTCCACCATTTTTACGATCCGCCCTGCGGCCGCGACGGCCGCAGCGTGGTTCTGTGAAAAGTTCAGCCGGATACTGTCACTCAAACCGGGCCCGAATTCGGTTCCGGGCGTTACGGTCACACCAGCCTGATGGCGCAGCAGCCGGACGAAGGTATGCAGATCGACATCGAGGGGCGGCAGCTGCGGAAAAAGATAGCTCCCGGCCTGCGGGATGGCGGTCCGGAAACCGGCGGCCCTGAAAATTTTCACCAAGTCGTCTCGTATCGCTTCATGTTCACGAATCCGTTTTTCCATCCAGCCGGAAGGTTCCCGAAACCAGGTATCCAGCACCGCCTGGTTGTATCCGGCGGCCCGCAGAGAAACGATCGCTTGAAGACGTTCCATTCGATCGATCAATTTGGATGTACCGAAGGCCGTTCCAAGACGGAACCCGCTGAGAGACTCGGTCTTGGATGGCCCCATGATCGTGACAAGGTTTTCCGGCTGCGGGTCACAGGCGCGAAGATGCGTATAGACCTCACCGCGGTATAACAGCCGAGCGTAGAGTTGATCCACGATCAGTGTTACGCCATGTGCGGCGGCAAGGGCTGCAATGGCGGCGATCGAGCTGCTTGAATAAATGACACCGGTAGGATTGTTTGGTGTCGAAAAGACAAAGACCTGCGTGCCGCTTTTAAATGCGGCTTCGATTCGATCAAGATCCGGGCCATTTTCAGACGGAGGTCCCTGGTAGTATAGCGAAATAGGGACGATTTCACCGCCGAGGAACTTGACAAGCTTGCGGTTGGCAAAATAGTCGGGCTCGACCACCGCCACTTTCGTCCCTGACGCGACGGTCGCACCGAGAGCCAAAAACAGCGCACCTTGCGTTCCGGGTGTTATGATCAGTTCGCTACCGGCTGAAATCGGTCGGCCGATATACGTGCCAAGGCGATCGGCCAATCCCTCGCGGATCCGTGCCGCACCGCGATACTCCGTGTAGGCTTGCGGCCCACCTCGCTCAAAGCCGTCTTTCCAGGCCTCGGATGATCCCGGTGTTGGCGTAAAAGCATCCACATCCCCGTGTGAGAAGTCAACCGGAGTCCCGTCAAGTTTCCCGCCGCGCATAATGGCATCGAGGTCGCCGACCGCCTGTCGAACCTCTTGACCCGGAGCATTATCTGCCGCAAGAGCGCTAAATTTTTCATCGAGTGTCATCATCTCATTATCCAATCATTAAACCCGCCTCATAACCTCAGCAGCAGAACATCTGGTACACATTTCCCAGAATTCACCGGGAGCATGGCGGTCCGGTGGAACGCCTTGTTCGGGCCTTCTTTTTGCTCATGCCTCAATTCTGGATCCAACTACTTATCCTGATCAAGCCCGTCGTTGGCAATCTCATTACAGATGATAATACCCTCCGCAACCCCCATCTGACCGCCTTAGCGAACTCCTTCAGCCCTTATGCTGGATCAGGCCGTTTCCATTGGTAGGGTAGCTTCTTGATGGTACCCGGTTCGCTCATTGTTTTGAGGGCCGCAAGAGCGTCCAGAATGATCCGCCTCTGGCGGCTCACGTTGCCGGGTTCACCGAACATGCTGCCGCGCGCAAATTTGACGAGCAAGGCACGAGGCGGTTTGATACGGGCCATCCGGTCGGCCGCGTTCCCCATGGAGATAGTAGATATCCCCGCTTCCTCGACCATCCGCTGAATCAGACCCACGGTCTGATGGCACTTCGGTCAGACCGGTACAAGGAAAAGGACGTCAATCGCCTGGGCCTTTATCCGCGAAATGAACTCGGGAACCGTCTTTTTGATCAGGCTTACCACATCGTTGACATAGCCGAAGCTGTAGTTGGTTTCTGCCAGCCTGCCGATGATTTTTTCTTTTTCCAGCTCGATGAAGCGCTGGAGGGGAAAAATGATATTGATGTCCTGCTCGGCCAGCCTGTGATCGTAGTGTGCATGGGCGATCGCGAGATCTTTCTGCCTCACCGTCTTGGGAAGCTCCCGAAAAGAGGTGTCGCCGTGAATCGAAACGGTATCGTAGGGAGGCTGGCTCTCCTTGATATAGAGCCCACCACTGGTAGCTAGAGCGAAAGTCTGCGTTGAAGGATCCCCTTTGTAGGGTGTCCATGGTATGTCATCCGGGACAATGAAAGGATACTTCTTTACGATTTCCTCCATTTTACCCGCCTGGTAGTCCGGCCGGCTTTCCTCCACCCATCTGTCGTAGGCGGCTTTAAAGTTTTCAAGATCAAATGCCATCTTTTCCCCTTTCGGATTTGATGGTTCTTTATATCTGGTGAACTGTTCCGGTAGCATATATTCTATCTATTTTTAACACAAACCCCATTATCATGTTCAATTGATTCTGAAACCGAACAGCCGTTTAAAAGGCGTAAGCCGATCAGCGAAACACCCTTTTGGGAGTGATTGTTATGTGTGTTTTGCATAGTTTGATACCTCAATTAAATTCCCGTCGGGGTCTCTGAAATAAATAGACCTCATTTTGCCTTTTGCGCCAATTTTTTCTATAGGGCCTTCGATTATTTCCACGCCATTGCTTTTTATATGAAATATGGATTTTTCTAAATCTATAGCTGTTATAAAACACAAATCTTCAGAACCAGGGGTGGGTATTTTTGCTTTTGGTTCAAACTCATTTCCGTACTCATGGAGATTAATTTTTTGATCCCCAAACTTTAAGGCAATTCTTCCGTCCCCAAAGGCTTCTTTTGTCATACCCATTACTGATTCATAGAACTTTACGGTAACATCTATATCCTTAACCGTTAACACAACGTGGTCAATACCAGAAATCTTCATCACTGCTCCTTTTTTTACACGTAACATCATACTGCTGCAGTTTTTTGACGCGATTTGTATCAAGAAACATTTAAAACTGTTTTCTATCTTTAAGGCTCATATTTTATACTACATCAATATTTCAGAAAATTTTAATCCACCATCAAAATATTGAGCGATGCTTCGCAAGAAAGAGTTGCAGTTTTTGACTCTTATTGTCGTAATTATCCTGCTGCAGGATAAAAACGCGGGGGAATTATCTCGAGACACATTTCAACCGCTATAGGATCGACAAAAACATATCACGGTGTCATGACACCTTCTGGTTCCGTTTGCACGGATAGGGCATGGATCGGTAAGGAAAAAGAATGACCCTGATCAGGGGCGACATCTTCCCGCCTGTCACCGGATCAGGACCCGTAAATCGAGCACTCGCTGGCCCCCATGGCTGCTTCCATGAGCGCTTCTGAAAAAGTGGGGTGGCCGTGGATGGTGCGGGCGATATCTTCGGAGCTGGCGCCGAACTCCATGGCCAGGACACCCTCGGCGATCATGTCGGCCGCGCGGGCGCCGATGATGTGAATGCCCAGCACCCGGTCGGTGCGGCTGTGACTGAGGATCTTCACGAAGCCATCGGTATCCCCCATGCAGCGGGCCCGGCCGGCCCCGGTAAAGGGATAGCTGCCCGTGCAATAGGGGATGCCCCGCTCCTTGACCTGCTCTTCGGTCAGGCCGACGCTGGCCACTTCGGGATGGGTATAGACGATGGCCGGCACGGCATCGTAATTGACCTCGGAAGGTTTGCCGGCCATGGTTTCCACGGCGGCGATCCCCTCGGCCGACGCCTTGTGGGCCAGCATGGGACCGGCCACGAGATCGCCGATGGCGAAGATGTTCGAAACACTGGTGCGATAGTCCGTATCCACCTTCACCTGGCCGGAGCGTTCGTCCACCTCCACCCCGACGTCCTCCAGACCCAGGCCTTCGGTCAGCGGCCGGCGGCCGACGCTGACCAGCAGGCGGTCGAAGAGCAACGCTTCCTTGCTGTCCGCCTGCTCGACCGAAACTTTTAATTTCTTGCCGGAGCGCTTGGCCCCGGTGACCTTGGTCTTCACGCGGATGTCCATGCCCTGTTTGCGCAGAATGCGGTCCAGGGTACGGCCCACCTGCCCGTCGAGACCGGTGGCGATCTTCGGCAGCATTTCGATCACCGTCACCTTGGCGCCCAGACGCATCCAGACGGAGCCCAGTTCAAGGCCGATGTAGCCGCCCCCTACGATGCCCAGGTGCTTGGGAACCGCATCGAAATTAAGTGCCCCGGTGGAGCTCACGATCATTTTCTCGTCGAAGTCCAGGCCCGGCACCGCCACCGGCGCGCTGCCCGTGGCGAGCAGGATATGTTTCGCCGCCAGGGTTTGCTTTTTCTTCCCCTTGGTCACGGTGACCTGGTCGGGCCCGGCCAGTTGGGCCGCCCCCTGGATAATGGTGATCTTGTGACCTTCCAGGAGCTGGCGCACGTTGTCGGTCAGTTCCTTCACCACTTTTTCCTTGCGGGCCATCATCCGGCCGAGATCGAGGCTGACCCGCCCGGTCTTGATGCCGTGTTCCGCGAAGCGGTCCTTGGCCAGGTGGTAGTATTCGGACGAGTCCAGCAAGGCCTTGCTGGGAATGCAGCCCACATTCAGGCAGACGCCTCCCAGGCGCTCGTTTTTCTCGATACACGCCGTTTTCATGCCCAGCTGGGCCGCGCGCACTGCGGCCACGTACCCCCCGGGGCCGCTTCCGATGACGATCAAATCAAAGGTTTCTTTGGATGTCATGGTCACACCTCCAGGAGTATGCGTTCCGGGTTTTCGACGAATTCCTTGACGCGGCGCAGGAAGGTCACGGCCCCCTTGCCGTCCACGATGCGGTGATCATAGCTCAGGGCCACGTACATCATGGGGCGGATGACAATCTCGTCGTCCACCACCACCGGGCGTTTTTCAATCTTGTGCATGCCCAGGATGCCGCTCTGGGGCATGTTTAAAATGGGCGTGCTCAACAGCGAGCCATAAACCCCGCCGTTGCTGATAGTAAACGTGCCCCCTTCCAGATCGGCCAGTTCCAGCCGGTTATCCTTGATTTTGGCCACGTAATCCCCGATGGCCTGCTCGACATCGGCGAAGCTCATCTTTTCGGCATGGCGCAAAACCGGCACCACCAGCCCCTTGGGGGCCCCCACGGCAATACCGATGTGGCAGTGGTCATGGTAGACAAAATCCTTGCCGTCGACGAAGGCATTGATTTCAGGAATTTCCCCCAGGGCCTCGACGCAGGCTTTGACGAAAAAAGACATAAACCCCAGGCCGATGCCGTGCTTTTTCTGGAAAGCCTCCTTGTAAGCGGCGCGCATCGCCATGGCCTGGCTCATGTCGATCTCGTTGAAAGTCGTCAGCATGGCTGTATTCTGCTTGGCCGCCAGGAGCCGCTCAGCGATGCGCCGGCGAATGGGGCTCATGGCCTGGCGACGCTCGGCTTCGCCGCTTTCGGCGGGCACCGGTGCCGCCGCCCGTCCTTCTTCGGCCGGTCGCCCCTCCAGATAGAGCAGCACATCCCCTTTGGTCACGCGCCCCGCGGGACCGGTGCCGTTAACCTTGGCGGGGTCCAGGTTGTTTTCAGCCACCAGGCGGCGCACGGCCGGCGACAGCGGCTGTGCTGCCGGCGCCGCGGCCTCTTTTTCCGCTTCGGGCGGTGGGGTCTTCTTTGCCGGTTCCGCCGGTGTCTTCTCTTTCGCCGTCTCGGACGGTTGGGCCTCCACTTCGGGTTCCGGCGGCTTCGCGTCCTCTTCCGCTTCGGGTTCCTTGGTCTCCTTGGGCGCCGTGTCACCGGCCACGGCAGTGTCGATCTTGCCCACCACGGTCCCAATGGCCACGGTCTCGCCTTCCCCGACCAGAATCTTCAACTGGCCGGCCGCTTCGGCCTCCACTTCCAGGGTGACCTTATCGGTCTCGATCACAAACAGCGGTTCATTCTTCTCAACACTGTCGCCGTCCTGCTTGAACCATTCCGCCAGAAGGGCTTCGGTAACGGACTCTCCAACACTGGGAACTTTGATTTCGATCGTCATCAGACTCTCCTCTAATTCGCCGCCGCACTGGCGGCGCGATCCGCTTCTTCAATACCAACCGCCTCATCGATCAGGGCATCCTGCTGGCGCCTGTAGATTTTGGGGTATCCCGTGGCCGGACTGGCCGCCGCGGGACGCCCGGCATACCGCAGGGGCTGCCCCGTCAGCAACGCCAGGCGCGACCGCACAAACTGCCACCCGCCCATATTCTCCGGCTCTTCCTGCACCCACAGGAACTCCCGGGCTTTTTTATAGCGGGCAAGGATGTCGTGCAGCGCTTGCTCGGGAAACGGGTAAAACTGCTCCAGGCGAACCAGGGCCACCTTATGACGCCCAACCGACCTGAGGCGCTGCACCAGTTCGTAATACAGCTTACCACTGCAGAAGATAATACGCTGGGCGGCCGCAGACGCCTCGCTGTCATCCAGCACCGATGCAAAATGTCCCCGGGCCAGGTCTTTCCGGGTGGAAACCGCCGCCGGGTTGCGCAGCAGGCTTTTGGGGGTCATCACCACCAATGGTTTGCGGCAGGTCTGGTGAACCTGTCGCCGCAGCAAATGGAAATACTGGGCCGGGGTGGTGGGGTAGCACACCTGCATGTTGTCATGGGCGCACAATTGCAGAAATCGCTCCAGGCGGGCGCTGGAGTGCTCGGGTCCCTGGCCTTCGTATCCGTGCGGCAACAGCAGCACCAGGCCGTTCAAACGCTGCCATTTGGATTCACCGCTGGCGATGAACAGATCGATAATGGATTGGGCGTTGTTGGCAAAATCGCCGAATTGGGCCTCCCACATGACGAGCGTCTCCGGACGCATCATGGCGTAGCCGTATTCGAACCCCAGGACGCTGAATTCCGCCAGCAGGCTGTTATGGACATCGTAGACGGCCTGATCGGCGGTCAGCGCATTCGACGGCACATGCGAAGCGCCGCTTTCGATATCCATCCAGACGCTGTGGCGCTGGCTGAACGTGCCCCGGCCGCAGTCCTGGCCGCTGAGCCGGATGGGGGTTCCCTCCACCAGAAGCGATGCAAAGGCCAGCGATTCCGCATTGGCCCAGTCGATGGCTTTTCCGCTTTCGACCGCCTCCAGGCGCTTGTCCATCTGCCGGATGAGCTTCGGGTTGAGGTTGAAGCCGCTCGGCTCCTCCCGCAGACTTCGGGCCAGCTGCACGAGGGTGTCGTCGGCCACACCGGTATCGACCGGATCGTGGCGGAACGTGCCGTTATAATCGTTCCAATTGTCGAAAAAACGGTCCTGGGGAAAGAGGCACTCGCTGCCGTGAATTCTTTCATAGGCCTGCTCGAGTTCATCGCGAACGGCCTGGTCGATTTCCTTAACCTCCGCTGGCGTCATAATGTCGGCTTCGGTAAGGGTTTCCGCGTAGAGTTTGCTCAAGGAGGCCCGTTTACGAATACGGTCGTACATTCCCGGCTGGGTGAAATAGGGTTCGTCGCCTTCGTTGTGGCCGTAGCGACGATAACAGACCAGATCGATGACCACATCCTTGCCGAAGGTGCGGCGATAGTCGCAGGCCATGCGCGCCACGTGCAGCAGCGCTTCCGGATTCTCCCCGTGCACATGAAACACCGGCACCATCAGCATCTTGGCGACATCCGTCGAATAGCGTGTGGAACGGGCGTCTTTGGGCAGCGTGGTGTAGCCGATCTGGTTGTTGATGATGATGTGCAGCGTGCCGCCCGTGCGATACCCCTCCAGCTGGGACATGTTCAGGGTTTCGGCCACGACGCCCTGACCGGCAAACGCGGCATCCCCGTGAATCAGCACCGGGAATATGCGGTACCGCTCGGCGTCGGCAAGGTCTTGCCGGGCACGGGCAATCCCCTCCACGACAGGGTCCACCGCTTCCAGATGGCTGGGGTTGTTGACGAGATACACCCGCTGTGGATGCCCCCCGGTCGTGGTCAGATCGGCCAGGTAGCCGTTGTGATACTTGACGTCGCCGGCCCCCACGAGCGCCTCGGGATCGTAGCAATGCTCGAACTCGCTGAAAATGTCCTCGTACGATTTTCCCAGAATGTGGGTCTGGACATTAAGCCGCCCCCGGTGGGCCATGCCCAGGATGATTTCCTGACCGCCATTTTCGGCGGCGTAATTCACCAGGTCGTCCAGCATGGGAATCAGCCCGTCGCCGCCTTCCAGCGAAAACCGGGTGACGCCGACGTATTTACGATTGAGAACCTGTTCGAAAAGCGCGGCCCGCAGCAGGCGCTCCAGGATCCGGCGACGTGCGGCCGGTTCGATCTCGGGATGGTTGCGAACGGGCTCCATCCGCTCCTGCAGCCAGCGGCGCTCCTCCGGATCCTGCAGGTGCATGTATTCCACGCCGACCGAGCGGCAATAGGTTTCTTTCAGGGCCTGGATAATGTCTTTGAGGGGCGCCATGCGGTCGGCGGCAAAGCGCCGCGTAAAAAAAGGCGTGTCCAGATCGTCGACCGTCAGTCCGAAGGCGCCCAATGTCAACAGCGGATGGTCGATGGGGCAGGCTTCCAGCGGGTCCATGCAAGCCAGGAGATGCCCCATGTCGCGATAACGGTACTTCAGCGCTTCCACGCGCGCCTGGCGCAGCATACGGTCTTCATCCCATGCGCCCTCGTCGGACCCCCCAGCCGCGCGGCCCATGTCAAAGCCTTTGAAAAAATGTTGCCAGTCCGTGCTGACGGATTGCGGATCTTTCCGCCAGCGACCGTATTGGTCCTCGATGAAGTCGGCGTTGTAGGTCTCAAAGGTATTCATGGGCAGTGCTCCTCCTGACGGGGATGTGACGGCTGAATGGGTGGCGTCAGGCCCTGGCAGACGGTTGGACGGACGATCGTCTGCAGACAAGTTAAGTGGATGGCATCCTGAATCCGGCGCAGAAAATGACCAACCCGCACCGGCCAAAGTGCTTGAAATCATAAAAAAGGACATGGGGGTTGTCAAACACTATCCTCTTGTCGTCAACGGCTGCCGCTAAAGATGCCGCGCATGGGGATGGAGTTGCGGACGGAAGTAAACTGGATTATAGCCAGAGAACCTTGACAGTTTCGTAATAAGTCCGATATCCGCATTACGCGTATCCCTCGTCACTGCGGCGTACGAAAAGTACGCCTCTTTCCTCGGGATTCGC
>JAHLLS010000046.1 GCA_020444045.1 Deltaproteobacteria bacterium | reverse complement strand
TCCTCCGTGATCGCTCTATTTCCGGACGTGCGGTCGTCGGAGGTGCGATTGACTCCTTGAGGTCGGAAGTGTGCAACCCCGGGGGTTGAGACCATCATGTCCGCGCCGTTGGAAGACAGTTTTCAGTATGTACGTTACCTCGTTGACCCCAGAAAAGCCGAGGATACCCGACTGGCATTTACGGTTTCCGTCGAGGGCGCCGAAAAGCCCACGCGGATCGAGTTGCGAAACGGAGTGATCATCATCTCCGAAGCATCCAAAAAGGAGCAAACGCACATCGATGTTTCCAGCAAGGAATGGGCCGAATTCGTCGTTGGGCAACGATCCTTTGCCGATCGGGACAAGACCATTGCCACATTCGAGAGCGTCCTGGCTCGACCTTCGGCACCTGAAGTATCCGAGGCTGTAGATGATCAATTGGACGATATCGGGGAAGAGGTGGACGATAGCAGTGTGCACTGAAAGATGAACGGTTGGTGCGCCGGCATCGGCCTCCCAACCGTTGACCGGGACCGGCTTGATTATGTGTTTTAGAAAGTCGGGAGTAGAGAAATAATGAAACTAACAGCTGTTGTCGTCACTGCCATATGCATCGCCATGCTGCTGGTGTCCTGCATGAAGATGGCAACGCCGCCTCCCGGTGCGCAAACCGGAGGCATTGAAGGCATCCAGTGGTATCTGACGGAGGTGGGCGGGTCGCCGGTATCGCCGATGGCAGATGATAAGCAGCCCCATATTCTGCTGGATCCGGCAGAGAACCAGGCGACGGGTTTTGCGGGGTGCAACAACTTCTTCGGCAGGTACGAACTTAACGGGTCTTTGCTGACATTCGGCCCAATGGGCGCAACCCGCATGGCCTGCCCGGATCTGGAGACGGGTCTGGAAGCAAGCGTTTTTGAAGCATTGGAAAAGACCCGCAAATTGAAAATCGAGGGCGGGGATCTGCTGCTTCTCGATGCCGATGCCGTACTTGCCCGTTTTAGTCAGGAGAAATACATATCCCTTGTCGGGTCGGTGCTCGCCGCGCAAAGCAAGGACGGCGCGACCGACGTTTCACAAACCTACCGGACCAAAACCGGCAAGACGATCGTCGTTTCGCAAACCCACCCGGCCGGCCGAAGCATTGGAACCATCGAGGTCCGCACCGAGGGCTTCGAACACAACTACGGGGAAGTGTTCGAGGACCGGGACCCCATTTCGGATGTCTTCACGGCGGATCTGGACGGCAACGGCTTCGACGAAATCTACATCGTCACCAAGGCGGCCGGTTCCGGCAGCTATGGCACCATTCTGGGTTTCGCCTCGAACAAGGACAAGAGCCTGTCCATGATCCATTTCCCCGAAGTACAGGAAGGCGATGAGGCATTCGAAGGGTACATGGGACACGACTCCTTCACGATCGAGGGGCGGAAGCTCGTGAGGATTTTTCCCGTCTACCAAGAAGGCGACACCAGCGCGAATCCGACCGACGGGCGGCGCAAGCTGGTTTACGGTCTGGTTCCCGGGGAGGCCGGGTGGCAATTGCGGGTCGAGTAATCGGAAACCCTCGACGAAACCTGAAATCCCGCAGGCTGCGGGAGCGTATCGCAACCGTGAAGGGAGCCTCATTTACGCAAGCATGGCAGGAAAGAAATCCAATCACAAGATTTCAGGCGGACCTTTCGCACGAAATCGCACTCAAGAGGAAAGGACGCAACCCATGAAAAAAACACCCCTTTGCTGGATGATACTGGTGCTTGTCGTGGTGTCGATGTCGGCAGTGCCGGCCGGCGCCTTCGAGATCATCACTGAGGAGGACATCACCCAGAACATCGTCACCCGCGAGATGCTAATCCCCACGGCGGACAATTTCATCATCCTCTACGACGCCTCGGGCTCCATGGCCGACGCCTACAAGCCCGGGGTTATGAAGATCGATGCCGAGCAGCAGATCCTGCAGCAGCAGATCAAGATTCTGCCCAACCTGGGCTACAACGCGGGGCTGTATTCGTTTACCCCCTTCAAAGCCTACTACGAGATGCAGCCCTACGACCGGCCCAAGCTGCGGGAAGCCATCGACCAGCTGCCCAACACCCAGACCGCCGGCGGGTTTGCGGGCCAGCCCACGCCCCTGGCCGAAGGGCTCACGGCCCTGGACCCCATCCTGGCCAAGCTCGAGGGTAAGACCGTGGTCTTCATCTTCACCGATGGGACCTACACCTACAACCGGGTGACCAAGCGGCGCCCCCTGGACGAGGCCAAGCCCCTGGTGGACAAATACGACGTCTGCTTCTACCTGATCAGCTCGGCCACGACGCCCAAGGCCGAGAAATTGCTCGACGACATGGCGGCCCTGAACGCCTGCTCCCAGGTGGTGCCCTTCGACGCCCTCTACAAGAATCCGGTTTGGGGGGCCGGCGTGCTTTTCGTGGTGAACTCCACGGTGGACGTCGTCACGGTGACGGAGCGCAAGGTGGTCGGGGCGGAGGTGAACGACATCCATTTCGACTTCGACCAGGTCGACATCGACGCCGACGACCACGCCAACCTCGACAAGGTGGGGGCCTTCCTGCAGGAGAACCCCAAGGCCTACGCGGTTCTGGCCGGTTTCACGGACAACGCCGGGGACCCGGAATACAACCTGAAGCTCTCCCGCATGCGGGCCCAGAGCGCCAAGAACTACATCCTGGAGCAGAGCCGCATCGACCCGGACCGGGTGGTCGTGCTGGCTTACGGCGCTACCAACTTCATTGCCGACAACGACACGCCGGAAGGCCGGGCCCGGAACCGCCGGGTGGAGGTGGCCATCGGCATGCTGGACTGAGACAACCTTTACAACAACCTTAAACCGAGGAGGAGAAAATGAAAACAATGACCACGATATTCGCCCTATTCTGCTTTCTGCTGATGCCGATGGCGGCCGCCACGGCGGCTGCCGACGATGTCGCCGCAGCTGTCAACGTGTTCCGGTCTTCCCCCCAGGTGCAGCCGTTCTTCAAGGACGCCTACGGCTACGCTGTCTTTCCCACCGTCGGCAAGGCGGCCTTCATCGTGGGCGGCGCCTACGGCGAGGGCAAGGTCTACCGCGGTGGCAAGCTGACCGGGACGGCCAAACTGATGCATGCTTCCATCGGCTGGCAGCTGGGGGGCAAAGCCTACAGCGAGATCGTCTTCTTCCAGGACAAGCGCGCCTACGAGACCTTCACCAGCGGCGAGTTCGCTTTCGACGCCCAGGCCGAAGCAGTTGCCGTGACGGCCGGCGCTCAGGCCAAGGCCAGCACCGCCGGTGCTTCGGCCAGCGCCACGGCGGGGCCCAAGACCGGCGCCCAGGCACAGACGAAATACAAAAACGGCATGGCCACATTCGTGCATCACAAGGGCGGGTTGATGGGCGCCCTGGCACTGGGAGGGCAGAAGTTCAGTTACCAACCGCTGCAATAGGTGCGGCGGTGGTCACGGAAGTTTTCGACACGGCTGATGCGTCAGCCACAACCTAACGAGGAGGAGGGGTTCAGGGATGAAAAACGTTCTGATGGGAAAAGGTATTGTGTTGTTGCTCTTGCTGCTGTTGGCCTCATGCGCCACCGGCCCGCAGCCGATGGCGCCGTTCAGCCCCCAGAGCCTGGACGGCAAAGTCAGTTCCGGTGACTATGTGGCCAAGCCTGAAAATTTTGTGGTGGTTTTTGACGGGTCGTCTTCGATGGCCGAGCCTTACAAAGGATCCCTCAACACGGGCAATTCCAAGTTTGCCGTGGCCAAGGATCTGGTCGACCGCATGAACAAGACCATGCCGGCCCTGCCCATTCAGGGTGGCATGACGGCATTCGGGCTCGGCAAAGCGCCGGTGACGACCGTTTACGGCATGACCGACTACACCCAGGACGGTCTGGCCCAGAGTTTGGGACGCGTGTCCAGCCCTGCCGGGACGACCCCCATGGGGCTGGGCCTGGCCGAGGCCGGTACCCTTCTCAAGGATGCCAGCGGTGATATCGCCATTATAGTCTTCGGCGACGGTGAAGAGAACACCACCACGACGGCTGCGCTGGATGCCGCCAACGCCCTGAAAGAGCAGTTCGGCGACCGGGCCTGCCTGTACACGGTTTTCGTGGGCAACACGGACAAGGGACGCAAATTGATGAGCGACATCGCCGCCACCAGTGCCTGCGGCATGGCCACCAGTGCCGACGAATTGGCCTCGGCCGATGCCATGGCAGCCTTTGTGGAAAAGGTCTTCCTGGAAAAAGCCCCGGCCAAACCGTTTGCCAAACCGGCCCCGCTGCCGGTGCCTCAGCCGAAGATCTCCTGGATTCTGAGCGGTGTCAATTTCGACCTGAACAAGGCCGTGGTGCGTCAGGACGCCAAGGACATCCTCCAGAACGACATCAAGATTCTGAAGGAAAACCCGCAGATCCGGGTGGAAGTCCAAGGGCATACCTGTGATCTGGGTGATGCCGCCTACAACCGCAGTCTTTCCGACAAACGCGCCAACGCGATCAAGGACTACCTGGTCAGCCAGGGTGTGGCCGCCGATCGCCTGACGGCTCGTGGTTACGGCGAAGACCGTCCGCGCTTCCCGAACGACTCGGAAGCCAACCGGGCCAAGAACCGCCGGGTGGAGCTTGTCCCCATGAATTGACCATGTGAGACGGATGGTGCCTCGAGCACCATCCCAATGGTCCGGCAGCGGGGCAAATACCCGGCGTCGAATCCCGACCGCCTGGTGTTTCCCCGCTTGAATCGACCTATCGAAGCCCGTCCCCGATGGCATGGAATCCGGCCCACGGGGCCTGGCAGGATGCTCGCTGCATGCGTTGCGACGCACGGAACGCGTCGCCCCCTGCAGCGTCTGCCGAGGTGGCAAACGGCACCTGTCGATGGGGAGACGTTGGGATGCGCCGGGGGCTGCTCAATAGTGGCGGCCTTCGCCAATCCCCCATGAAGGATACAGGAGGGGGCGTGAAGTGATACGATCATCGTTTTTTATTGGTGACCTTCGAGGGGCTCACCTCCGGCAGCAGCCGCTCGACGGCCTGCCGCCGGCAGACAGGGATGGCAAGCGCATGAATGCCACAGACCAGATGACACGCACGTTACGAAACGGCACCGCAGGGTTTTTCCTCCTGCTGGGCATACTGCTTTGGGTCCTCCTGGCGTGGGCGGCAGAGGCCCGGTCCCAGGCCGCGGAATCGTCCCCGGCCCCGGACGCCGCGAAGAACGCGAATCAACTCCTCACAAACGCGCTCGAGAGTGAACGTTCCGAACTGGCGCGAATGGAACGCGGACTGGCGCGCTGGGAGGCGATACGGGCCGACATTACCAGCGAAATCGAAAGCTACCAGATCCAGAATGCCGCCCACGGCAACCTGCTCATCGTGCTGGAGACCCGGGCCGAGGATCTGCAGGCCGCCCTCAACAACAAGCGACTGGCCATCAAGAGCCTCTCCGGACGCATTGCGGAATTCAGAGAGTTCGGCGAGGGCGCCGCCGGTCACATGGCCCGGTTGCGGGAACGCATCGCCATTGCCCGGAAGCAGCTGATGGACCTGCAGCAGGAACAGCCCCTCGAGGGAGACCGGCGGGAACTGCTGCGCCAGTTCCAAAACCTGCTGGCCTTGATGCAGGAAGCGGAACAGCGCGGGGAGGCCTTTCTGGAGGGCTTCGAAGCGCTGCTGCAGCGCATGACGGCCCTGCGGGAGGAATTGGTGCAAACCCGACGGCGCCTGGAAGAGCGGCTGCGCGCCGAAATGAAATCCAGGCTCTTCGAGCGCAAACCACAGCCCCTGGTCGGTCTGCAGCCCGGGACCTTGTCGGAGGAACTGGCGATCGTCGGCGATCGGCTGGCAGGGCTTTTCAGCGCGGATTCCTGGCGCCGATATGGGCGCAATCTCAAGCGCAACGTGGGCGTCCCCCAGACCGTCCTCGTGCTGCTGTTCGGCATGGTGCTGCTCCTGCGAAGGCCCATTCGCCGCACCCTGCGCTCGGTCGAAGAACGCCTGGCTTCGCCCTCGCAGCGGCATCGTCGGCTGGCCCTCGTGCTGCTGCGCCGGTCGTTCGTGCTGGTCTGCTTGGCAGGCCTCCTGTGGCTCTACGATACGCTGAAACTGCCCTACGCGGATTTCGGCCTGGCGCGTTTCGTCGACAGCACCGTGCTGACGCTGCTGGCCATTCGATGGGGCCTCGATTTTCTCCAGCGCGACCCCGACAGACACGCCGGCAGCCTCTACCTGCTCGTGCAGAAGCACATCGTGCGGTCGCTCCAGTGGCTGCGTCCGCTGGCCATCGGCTATCTGGCCCTGATCTGGGTGGCCGGCCGCGGGAGCGAGCTGGTCGGGCTGGCACGGCTGGTGCTGGAAATCGTGCTGCTAATCCTGGTGGTGGTTTTCTGGGGCAAGCTGCGTCCCGTGGTGGCCGAACGCCTGCGCCGGGGGGAGGCCGTTCCCCTTCGCCGCCGCCTCGTGCCGGCCTGGAGCTGGAGCTATCTCGTCGCCGGGGGCGCCGTGCTGATGGAACTCACCGGCTACCGCGCCTTCGCCGCGCACTGGCTGGTGTCGTGGTGGGAAATCCTTTTGCTGGGGCTCTGGGCCCATATCGGCTGGTGGGTGATCCGGGAATGGGACACGGCACAAAAGGCTGGGGCCGGTGTTGAAGAAGGCGGCGGCGCCTCCCGGGGGGCGGTCCTGGTGGGCTGGCTCCCGGTCATGTTGGCCCGCCTGCTCTTGATCGCGGGCGTCGTCACCGGTGCCTTTGTGGCCTGGTCGAGCACGGCCTTCATGGCGACCGTGTTGAAGCAGGTCTTCAATTTCGGCCTGGTGGTCGGCAGCCTGAGCTTCAGCGTCAAGGGGCTCCTCCTGGCCGGGATCATCCTGTGCGCCACCCACGTGGCGATCCGCATCGGGAAGCGGCTTTTGCTGGAAAAGGTGCTCGCTTCCCGGGACTTGGAACGCGGCCTCCAAGATTCCATCGTTGCCATCACCACCTACGCGGTCTTGGGGCTGGGGCTGGTCCTGGCACTGGGGGTGCTGGGGGTCAACGCCACCTCCCTGGCGGTGGTCTTCGGCGCCCTGAGCATCGGCATCGGCTTCGGCATGCAGAACATTTTCAACAATTTCATCAGCGGGCTGATTCTATTGTTCGAACGCCCCATCCAGGTAGGCGACTACGTGGAAATCGGCGGCCTGTGGGCCGAGGTAAAAAAAATCAACGTGCGTTCCACCATCGTGCAGACCTTCGACAACGCTTCGGTGATCATTCCCAATTCCGATTTCATCAGCGAGCAGGTGACCAACTGGAGTTTCAAGGACCCCCGCATGCGGCGCCATGTGGACGTGGGCGTGGCCTACGGCTCCGACACCGAGCTGGTGCGCGACACCCTGCTCGACATTGCCGCCCATACGACCGAGGTCCTGCACTATCCCAAGCCGGACGTCCTCTTCCTGGACCACGCCGACAGCGCGCTCGTTTTTCGCCTGCGTTACTGGGCCCATGTGGACAACTTTTTCTCAACCGCCACCGCGATTCGGTTCGAACTGGACCGTCGATTCCGCGACCTGGGCATCGAGATCGCCTTTCCGCAGCGGGACATCCATATCCGCAGCGTCGATGCGAGCTTCTTCTCGCAGACGCCGGGGACGAACGCGGCGTCCCCGGCGTCTGCGACATAGGATCCCGCTGGTGAACTAGTCCGGCCATCCGACGCCCCCCACCGTTGCTCCATGGCGGGACCTTGGGGCAGGGTGCCGTCGGGGTCGAACCACGCTATTGTCGCTCCCGAGGGCGGGCGCCCGTGACCCGCCCCAACAACTGTTTCGGAGGTGCCGATCGCCATGCGATGGCTGAAATATACCTTCCTGCTGCTGGTAGGTCTCGTCGTTGTCGCCTTCCTGGCGCTGGCCGTCGTATGGGCAACCTTCGATGACGAGGGCTACCGCCGGCTGGCGGTCCGCGGCGTGGAAGCCTTTACAGGCTGCACCATGACCGTCGACGGCGCCTTCAGCCTGACGCTATCGGCCCGCCCGAGACTCTCGGCCGAGGGCATCCGCATCGAAGCCCGGGACGGCGATCCGCCGCCGTCTCTCAAGGAAATCGGGAAATTGAACGTCCAGCTCGACCTGTCGCAGCTCATCTCCGGCAACCTCGTCGTGCCTGAACTTATGGCCGAGGACGTCGTCCTGATGATCAGCGTCAACCACCCGGCCGACGGCGAACACGATGACGCCCCCCTCCTCGCCGGGGACGTCGATTTGCCGGTCTTCGAAAGCGTGCGCCTGCGCAACATCCGCCTGGATGTGACCGACGTGGCCAATGCACGCAAAGTCCCCATTCAAATGCAGTGGTTCGATATGGACGACGTGCAAAATGCCGGCCCGATGTTCGTGTCGGGCGAGGGCACCGTGGCCGGGAAGCAATTCCGCCTCGACGGGCGCATGGGGGCCCTGGCGGAGATGTTGAAAGAAGAAGCGCCCTATGGAGTGGACTACAATCTGACCATGGACGGCATGCATTGCTCGGTGGCGGGAACCTTCGCAGACTACCTGGACGCCGAGGGCGCGAACCTGCGGATCACCGGCGGGGCGGCGGAAACGGCCGACCTGTTCGGTCTCCTGTCCATCGAAACGCCGCCCCTGGGTCGCCTGGAGTTCGAGGCCGCCGTCAGCGGCGATCTTGGCGCGCCCCGCATCCCCTATCTGGAAATATCCCTTTCCGGCGATCCGAAGATTCAATTCTCCGTCAACGGTTCCCTTGCAAACGCCCTCACCGGTGAGGGGGCCGCCATCGATTTTGCCGGATCGTGTACCCTTCCCGAAATCCTGGCCATGATCCGGACGGAGAAACTGGCCGGTCTTACATTGCTCCGCCTCTCGGGCCGGCTGCTGGAGGCTGACGGTGCCTTGGCGGTCGAAGATCTTACCTTGGAGGCCATTTCCGAGGAGGGAGCGGCGGTCAACGCAGCCGGCCGCATCACCCTGGGACAGCATTTCGGCGCCATGGCAGTAGGCAGCGTCAATCTGGACCTGAAGGCCTTATATCCCAGCAGCCGCGTGTTGCGACCGATCGTGTTCGACCGCCTGCCGGAAGTGGGGCCGGTCTTCGCACGGGGCCGCTTGACCGGCCCGCCCGATGCCCTGCGACTCGAAGACCTTGCCATCGACGCCGGGGGCAAGGGACCGCTGCGCTTCACGACCAGGGGCCTTGTCACCGGGAGGATGGACGGCTACCGACTTTCCACATCCGACATCGACCTCGTGGCGACCACCCAGGCGGACACCACCGCCATCCTGGCCGAGGCCTACGGCGAGGAGCTTCCCGAGCTGGGCGCGGTTTCGGCGAGCTACCGCCTGCGGGGCAG
Source organism: Deltaproteobacteria bacterium (assembly GCA_020444045.1). Taxonomy (GTDB): domain Bacteria; phylum Desulfobacterota; class Desulfobacteria; order Desulfobacterales; family UBA5852; genus JABZFP01. The sequence continues at coordinate 4,142 of JAHLLS010000046.1, read as the reverse complement.
TTTCGAGCGGTTTCGTCTCGGAGAGCTCGAGCTGCGCACCGAAACCGGGCAGGGCCTTAAAACCGCATGCTCCGGCCACATCGATTTCGACCGCACCAAGGATTCTGACTTACGCGGTGTGCTGAACCTTCAGCTGACCGTCACGGCCTCCACCCTGGGGGCGGCCACGGCCCCGTGGAATATAGCCTATCTGCCCGGGCTGAAAGATTTGAAGGCCAAGGCACGCATTGCGGGCACCACCGATGTTGCGCGCCTCAAGGATATCGATCTGCAGGTCGGGGGCCGCTCGCAGCTTCAGATCCGCCTGACCGGGGGTCTGGATTCGATCGACGCTTTCCTGGATCCGGCTTTTTCAGGGATCGATCTGACGGCAACGGCGGCCGCCGCGTCGACGGTGGATATTTTCAGCGGCCGGGGGATCCGTCTGCCGGAACTCGGCCCCTTGCAGGTCAATGCCCATATCCGGGACCGGGACGGCGCCATCGACGTGGAAACCTTCACGATCGCCGGGGGCATGGCGGATGACACCGTTTTCACGGCCCGGGGTCAGCTGATCGGTTTGAGCGACATAGAGCGCTTGCGGGTCACGGCCGGCTTCGAGACCGCCTCGAAGCCCTGGGTGGCGGCCTACCTGGATCGAGACGCGATCGGAAACACTACAATTACGGGGGAGATCGTTGCCACCGGCCTTAAAGACGGCATCACCATCGAAAAGCTCTATCTGCTCACCTTGGGCGGCGCCCCCCTGAAATTGGCGGCCCGTGGCAGCATCCAAAGTTTGAGCGGTGCCGCGCGCATCGACATGCAACTGGATGCGGGGACGGCCGATCCCGCCGCGATCGGCCCGCTCACCGGCCTGTCGGTTCCGCAGTTGGCCCCGGTGACCCTGAGGGGGCGGATGGCCGGCAATGTTTCCAACCTTGCCTTCGAAGGTGAGGTCCGTGTCGGTGACACGACATTTGCGAGCCGACTCCGCAGGACGGTGATCGCCGGGCGGCCGCATATCAGCGGAGAGATCCGCGCCGGGACCGTCGACTTGAACGAGATGGGCCTGTTTCCCGGCGTGTCACCGGAAGAGGTCGCTGCCGGCCGGCAGGCGAAATCGCTTGCGGGCGTAAAGCTTTTCGAAAGGGAACCCCTGCTGTCCTTTGCCGCCCTGCGGGCCGCCGATCTCACCTTGCAACTGGATGTCGACAAACTGATCGGCCGCAACATCGCCATCGAAAAACTGGATGTGGACGTGCAGCTCGAAGGGGGGCGCCTGCGGATCCAGCCGGCCCACATGGCGTATGCAACCGGAGCCACCGATATGTCCTTTAGCGTCGATGCGTCGGGGGCGGCCCCCACGTTTGCCCTCCAATTCAGCGGCGAAGACATGGATGCGGACGATCTGGCGGCCTATGCCCACGAACCCATCATCCTGAGTGGATCGCTGAATCTGGTGGTGGACCTGCAAAGCACGGGCGTTTCCGCCCACGAGATCGCCGCCAATTTGACAGGAAACGTGAGCCTGGCCCTGGAGAACGGGAAGATATGGCGGATGATCGATTTGCTGTCGAAAGACGTCTTCGACACGCTGCTGACCGCCGCCGATACGCGCACCTACACGGACATGCGATGCTTCCTGGGCCACGTCAGCTTCGATAAAGGAACCGGCACCGTCGACATGCTCTATATTGATTCCCCCAAAATCCGGGCCAGAGGGGCCGGAACCTTTCATCTGGCCGACGAGACCATGGATCTGGTGATCAGCCCGGAGCACAAAGGGCGTCTGTTTAAAAAGCGCTCCGCGGTGCGGATCAAGGGCGCCATGACAAATCCCTCCGTCTCCAGCATGCCCCTGGCCGAAGCGGCCGAAATTTACGGTACCATCATGCTGCCGGTTGTCTTTTTACCCCTGCGGGGGATGGAATATCTGGTCTCGATGTTGAGGGGAGACAAGGAGCCGACGCCATGCGTCATGGAAGACATCCGTTAGACGGCAATCAAGTGTTGAGACCTGCCCTCGGGTTTGACTCCTGGCAGGGCTCTTCATGGGTGTTGCTTCACCCGCCTGGTCTTTGGATCATATTTCGATGCCAAAATGGCCGTTACGGCCGGTGCCGAGGCCAGGACCATGGCGGGCGACCGAACCGGCGGGGAAACGGCCGGGCCCAGGACCGGCGTTCAGGCCAAAACCGAATACCGCAACGGAATGGCCGTTTTTGTCCACCTGGAAGGCGGGTCGATGGCGGTGATGGCCATCGGCGGGCAGAAATTCAGCTTCGAAGTTCAATAGTGCAGGTCAAATTCTAAACATTGTGATTAGGCGAGTCGGAAATGACAAGGGGTAAAACAGGGCTTTATCTTCTGTCTTTGGTATGGCTTCTTCTCATCATCGACGGCTGCATGTTTATGCGCTTGAGCCGGGATCTCAAGCAGGTCGAAACCAAGGAAGCCTACATTCGGGGGCGGGTCTCCTACCGGGCCGATCCGAATGCGCCCGTGTTGCTGCTGCTGATCACGGTCGACGGCGGCAAAAAGCAGATTGTCGATTTTTCCGTGATGGAGGCTCCTGGCCTGTATGCCTTTTTCGTGCCGCGAGGCACCTATTACGTGGCGGGTTTCATTGACCTAAACGAAAATATGCGTGGTGATTATGGGGAAATTTATGGTGTACACGGCGCCCCCGATCCCATGGTCGTCGAACAGCCCGGAATGATCAACGGGGTCGATCTCTCGTTGGATCAGGTCATGCGCGAAGGGGAAGTCGATCTGTCGTCCTGGTCGCACGTCAATCTGGAAGAAGCATCGGCCAGCTCTTATATCAGTGCCGCCGGTGTGGTGGCCGATCTGGATAACCGCTATTTCACCCCCCGCTATGCGGAAAGGGGGCTCTGGGAGCCCTACACCACCCTGAAAGAAGTGGGCATCGGTCTGTTCTTCCTTGAAGCTTACGATCCCGACAAGATTCCGGTGCTTTTCGTTTACGGCGCTTCGGGCAATGTCCACAATTGGCGGTTTCTTTTCGACCATATGGACCGCACGCGGTTTCAGCCCTGGTTTTTCAACTACCCTTCCGGGCTCGATTTGGAATTCATCGGCAGCGCCCTGGAGGGCGCCATCAAGTGGCTCCATGAGCGCTATGGGTACGACACCCTTTTCGTCGTGGCCCACAGCATGGGCGGCCTGGTGGCCCGCTATGCGATCCTGCAAAATGTTTACGAGGACCACCAGGATTACGTTCGGTTGTTCCTGACCATTTCGACCCCCTGGGGCGGCCACCGGGCCGCGGCCCAGGGGGTCAAATATGCCCCGGCCGTAGTCCCCAGCTGGCGCGACATGGCGCCGGGCAGCGCGTTTCTGACGCACCTCTACAGCCGCCCGTTGCCGCCGGAAATACCCCATTACCTCTTTTTCAGCTACAGCGGCCGATCCGGTATGATGGACGAGAACAACGACGGTGCGGTCACGTTGGAGAGCCAGCTGGATTATCGCGTGCAGCGCCATGCCCAGGCGCTTGACGGTTTCGATGAAGACCATGTGCAGGTGCTTTACAGCGGCGATTTGGTCGCCGTCTTTAACGCCGCGCTGAAGGAACGAACCGATAGAATTACCCAGGGACCCCTGCGACAATTATTTGGTTTTCCCAAGGGCGGATCGCAGGATGCCGGTTTGCTTGAAACTCGGGACCGTTGGCGCAAGGCTTCACATTAACAGGCAGAAAGCGGGGGGATTATGACGTATCTTAAAATTCAGATCAGAGTCTCCAAAAAGACATGAGATGGTGAAAAAGCGAAATATACACGAAAAATGGTCGCAGGGGCGTAGGATCAGGGCTCTGCACCCCTGCAGAGCCGGGTCACTATGCACCTTATTTCTAAAAACCAGAAAAGGACAAAGGAGATCTATGATGTACAGATACAATACCCTATTGGTTCTTCTCGCCGTGTTCCTGCTGCTGTCGCTGAGCCCGGCCTATGCCATCGAACCCATCCCCGCGGAATCCGGGTTCAGCGGGTTTCTCTCCATCGGGGGCGGCTACAACCGTGTGAAAAGCAACATGATCGCGGGCAACACCTTCGGGGACGTGGGACATCAAAGCGTGGACTCCCTGACCGACAGCCCGGATGCCAAGAGTTCCGGATCGCTGCAGTTCAACT
>JAHLLS010000017.1 GCA_020444045.1 Deltaproteobacteria bacterium | reverse complement strand
ACACCGGCCTTTCACGCCGGCGACAGGGGTTCGAATCCCCTTGGGGACGCCACTGCATATCGGCAGGCACTTTACGTTAATGGGTGCCTGTTTTTATATAGTCCGGACGCAGTTGCCGGACATTGGAATATTCAACCCCTGGGTGTCCCATCCAGGGGTTTTTTTATTGCGCAACTCGCCCCTCTTCAAGCGCACCGACCCCGTGATCCCATCGCGAGCTCCGGAACCCGTGTCCTGACTTTTCACAAGGCATGGGACAAGACGATGATCCCACTGCCATTCAGTAAAATGGTCATTGATTTTGGCGAACCATTTCGTATTGCAGCCGATGCCGATGATGCGGATATGGAAACCATGCGTCTCCGCGCGGAAGAGTCGTTGAAAGACATGACCGACAACCTCGATCGGATTTGCGGGTATGCGTTGCCCATGCCGCAGGGCCAATAGCGGGCGTTTTATCTTCCAATCGGAGAGAAAGAGCCGGCTGTGAAAAAAATGTTTTTTCACGGATGGATCAACAGTGCGTGTCAGATAGTTCTCAAACTTTCACAGCCACGGATTAGCAGGCGGTTGTAAGACTATTGCGCTTGGCAATACGGCGTTAAAATCCTCCTCAGAATGCTCATTTATGGCACATAAACTGCGCTTTTTCATCGGATTTTGCCTTGTTTTGCCTGCACGCATGACATTTTCAAACAGCCTGTTAACGATCCCAGGAAAAAAGGTGGGCCAATACGCTCAGACTGGCGAAGTCCGTTTAGAGACTTGACACGGCGTTCGGACTCACATATGCGGAAAATTGGATCTTGCCATCAACCAATAATCTTTTATTCAGGAGAATCCCTCATGGCGGACTATTTGATCAACATTTTTTTGGATGAAGAGAAGCGCACGAAAATCGAAGGGGCGGGGCTAGCGGGCAATATCGTCGAACTTGACGGGAAAAAGGCTGTTCAGGTGGCGATGAGTGCCAAGGAAAAAAAGAAACTGGCCAAGGGTTTCACCGATTTGTCTTTCGACGAGTCAAATGCCTGCGTGCTCCCCGCCGAGGCGGAAGCCACGCTGGTTGGTATCATCGCCGAAATGAAAACGCTGGATGTGATGAAATTCGCCATTATGAAACTTTATAACCCATTGGCAGGTAAAGCCCCACGTTCCGCCATGCGCTGATGGGTAGATGCTGGCATAGTGCCCTGGTTCGTTTTCTAAATATTTAAAGACCCCACGTACTGAAAAGCCGTGGGGCTTTTCTTGTCATCCTGCCCAGGGATGAATGTCGGCGCATCTCTTTACTTATCACCTTGTGCAACGCTGTTTACAACTTTTGTATAATCTACAACGAAGATCTGATTTGGCTAAGAAACACGGAGCGCCAGGTCAGTGATCCCAGGAAAAAAGATAGGCTCCAAGTCCCAGGAAGATTCCGGTCATCATCAGCAATACCGTAATTTCCGGAAGTACATCCACCAGGCCGGCCCCGTCGTTCATGATCTTGCGGATGCCTGTTAACAGGTGCGTCAGCGGAAAGGCCTGAGCAATATGCTTCACCCATTCGGGCGCCCCTTCGAGGGAAAACCACACTTCGGAGAGAAACATCATCGGCCATGAAATGAAATTCAGGGTGCCGGTGGTAAACTCCTCGCTGGTCCCCCGCGCCGCCAGGACCAGCCCCATCGAGGTCAGGCTAAGACTTCCCAGAAAAAACAGGATAAAAATATCGCCGGTCGATCCTTCCACATGGAAATGAAAAATCAGATCGCACCCGAACCAGACGACCAGCAGGGTAAACATCAGGAGAAAGAGTCGGGAGAGCATCTGGGCGCTTAAATATTCGAAAGCCGTCAGGGGGGTGGCCTTCAAACGCCGGAGGGCGCCGTTTTTGCGGTAGCGGACAACAATGTAGCCGACCCCCCACAGCGCGCTGAACATCATGTTCATGGCCAGAATACCCGGAAACAGCCAGTCGATATAGCGGATTTCGGCCGTATGGATCTTTTTTTTGTGGAGCAGAGCGGAATTGATCTCCCCCGTGAGACTGGCCTGGAAGATCTTTTCTGCCAGATATCCCTTGGGGGAAGACTCATTGAGCCAGTACTGATAGGGCGGTGGACCGGTTCGAATCACAAGGTCCACTTTATGGTGGCGCAGTTTTTCCATCGCCTCGGCGTGGGAGGCAAACCCCACAAATTGCAGGAAGCGTGTTTCCTTAAAAGCTTTGGGCACGTCAAGGGATGCCACTTCCACTGTTTCTGCCGGTGCGGGGAAAACGCCGATCTTGTACTCGGTGTGTCCGCGCCCCCCGAAAAGGATGCCGAAACCGGCCACGAGCAGAAAAGGAAACAGAAAATTCCACCCGAAAGACGCCCGGTCCCGGAAGAACTCCCAGTTGCGGGCCTTGAACATAATCCAGATCCGTTTGATATGCATGCGTTAGTCCCGTAAGTGTCGACCGGTCAGGTTGAGGAAAACGTTCTCGAGATTGGGTGAGTGCACCGACATGTCGGACAAATCGACCTGGCACGACAGGAGTTGTTTGAGACAATCGTCGATATTGGACGTTTGAATGTGTACGGAACCGTTTATTTCCTGCCCATTTAGCGGCAATACTGCAGGCGGGGGCGGAAAACTGCTCCGTGGCAGAACCACGGTCACCCCTTCACAATGGGTTCGAATCAGGGCTTCCGGGGCGCCCCGGGCGATGATGCGACCGTGGTCCATGATGGCCACTTCGTCGCAGAGGTGCTCGGCTTCTTCCATATAGTGCGTGGTCAGAATAATGGTTTTGCCAGAGGCCTTGATGGCGTTGACAATATCCCACAGGTTGCGCCGGGCCTGGGGATCCAGGCCGGTGGAGGGCTCATCAAGAAACAACAGCTGAGGCCTGTTTACCAGGGCCAGGGCCAGCAGAAAACGCTGCCGCTGGCCACCGGACAAATTTTCATGCCGCTGGTGCTTGAATTCCTGAAGCTGGCAGTCCTCGACCAGACTGTCCAAATCTGCGGTGTGCTCATAAAGCGCCTTGAAAACGTGCAGCGTTTCCCATACGGTCAGCATGGCCAGCAACGATGTCTGCTGAAATTGAATGCCCACCTCGTTTTTGAATGTTGTGGTGCGGGGGTGCCCCTTGTAGAGGATATCGCCCGAGGTGGGCGGCAGAATATTTTCAATGACCTCGAGGGTGGTGGTTTTACCGGCGCCGTTTGGCCCCAACAGGCCGAAACAACTGCCGGCCTGGATGGAAAAGCTGACGTCGTTGACCGCCACCAGGCGGCCGTAGGTTTTGGTCAGGTTGTTAACGGTGAGGATGGGCGCCATCGCATCATGTCCTTTCAGGGGAAAGTGCCCCCGCAAATTGGACCATTTCAGGCCGCTTGGCAACCCCCTTTGCCATGGAAAGAACCCGCCGATGGGGCGATGATGGCATGCCGCAGTCGATGGATTTGAAGAAAACAGCTCTTTTGAATCCCGGACGGTTCTGCTATCTTTTGGTTTGAAATCCCGGCGAAAGACTCCTCAAGCACCAAATTTTTGGCATATTTCGGCGGGATTGTTCCGTTCATGATAACGCCTTCGAACAGGACCCAATATGATGAAACGAATTATACCGATATCCTTCGCAATTGTTTTCTGCTTATCCACTCTTCTATCCTGCACCAGTATGAAATCTCACCATATCGTTGGGCTAGAGCAGGTTCTGACGGAAAAGGATTTAAGTCAAGAGAGCGTCTGGAAAATGGGCCATGATGTCTTCTTTGTGAGACGCATGGATGATAATACCCTCATTGCCGCCTCAACGGACTGGCATAAGAATACGCAGACCTATTCTGTTGTATCCTATCCACTGGTTGTTTCGAAACTCGGGGAGTACACCTTTCTTAACATCAAAGATGGCGACCTGTTCACCATCCTGCGGCTCGTGGGAACCGAAGGTGATGCCGTGGTATTATTATCGGTCGATAACGATAAGATTGAAACGGATATGGAAGCGGGTCTCATCAAAGCCCACCGAGACGATCACGCCTTTATACTCAGTGGTTCCAAAGCGGAATTGGACCGCTACATCGAAACCAACATCAACACATTGTTTTCGCTTGAGGCGGTCGGTATCGTTGAGCTGATCTCGGGCGAATTGAAATAAACTATCGAACCTCCCAACATGCAAGAAACGGAAAGCGATCTGTCGGATGCTTAGAGAGAAGAAGATTCTGGCGCATGTCAAAAATGATCCGTTCGCCCGGCAATTAGGGGCGGAGGTCGACATTATCAAACCGGGCCACAGTCGTGTCACGCTGACCGTGACCGACAAAATGCTCAACTTTCACGGCACGACCCATGGCGGCGTGATATTCGCGCTGGGTGATATCGCCTTTGCAGCGGCGAGCAATTCTCATGGCCAGACAGCGGTCGCGCTGAATGTCTCTATCAGTTACCTGAAAGCATCCAAGGCCGGCGACCGGCTTGTCGCGGAGGCCAAGGAACAGCATACCTCCGGACCAACCGCGCTCTATGATATTTCGATCAGGGATGACCGTACCGGCGAACTCGTGGCCAAGAGTCAAGACCTGGTTTATCGCAAAAAAGAATGGTTCGTGCCGGAAGCCTAACAGGGTACGATTTCGATACCCCCTTCCATACCGGAATGCTTTGCCGTTGCCTATACAGTCCTAATCTGAAAATTCCCTGGGGGTAACGATGAATAGTAAATCGATCCACACACACACATGCGCCATGAAATGGGCGATAAGAAACTCTTTGAACAGGCCAAAGCTTATGCGTTCGACTACATGGATACGATTGCGGCGCGCACGGTTTATCCCGACGCGCGTGGCATCGCCAACCTCGCCCGTTTTGACGAACCCATGCCGGAAAATCCTCACACCGGGGAAGATGTCCTACACCTCCTGCATGCATACGGATCGCCGGCAACGGTCGCCCAAACAGGCGGGCGCTATTTTGGTTTTGTTAACGGCAATGTCAATACCGGCGCGTTTGACGGTTTTGACGCGATTTGTGAAGAGGCCCGGCAGGCCGGGGCCTGGGTGCATGTGGATGGCGCTTTCGGGCTGTGGGCGGCCGCATCCGAAAAGCGACAATATCTGACGCGCGGTATTGAAAAGGCGGATTCATGGTGCGTCGACAGGCATAAAACCCTCAACACACCTTACGACTGTGGGATCATCCTCTGTCGGCACAGGGAGGCCCTCATCGAAGCCAGGCAGGCCAGCGGCGCCTACATCCAGTATAGTGACCCGCGGGACGGGATGCTTTATGGACCGGACATGTCGCGTCGCGCTAGAGCGGTGGAGGTCTGGGCCGCATTGAAATATCTGGGAAGGAACGGCGTGGCGCAGCTTATCGACGGGTTTTGTGAAAACGCCGCGTATTTTGCGGAAGCATTGAAAGAAAATGGGTTCCGGGTGTTAAACGACGTGGTGTTCAACCAGATGCTCGTGGCCTGTCAAACCCCGACAGAGACCCAACGGACGCTATAAAACATTCAACGCGGCGGTGTTTGCTGGTGTGGCGGAACCGTCTGGGAGGATCGTCCCGCCATACGGATCAGCGTGTGTTCTTGGGCGACGACTCCCGATGACGTGGCGGCCAGCACCGAAGCGTTTGTCTGCGCAAGAAAGAAAGCATCTGAATAAGACAAACCGTTATAAAATGGCACCATACGCTTATCCATTCATCGATCGGACCATTAAGGAGACGTTAACAAAATGAACCAACAGGAACAGGGGCAACGTGAAGATCAATTGACTGTCGGTATTGCCCAAATCGCACCGGTTTGGCTTGATCGTGAAAAAACATTGGAAAAAATGATACGGTTTGTCCAATTGGCCGGTGACGATGGCTGTAAACTAATTGTCTTTGGTGAGGCGTTGCTTCCGGGATATCCTTTTTGGATTGAACTCACGGATGGCGCGCGGTTCAATTCTCCGATGCAAAAAGAGATCCATGCCCATTACATGGATCAGGCCGTCCAAATCGAAGACGGGCATTTGGATCCCTTATGTCGTGCCGTCGCCGAACACCGCGTGGCCGCCTATATCGGCTGCATTGAACGGGCCGCCGATCGTGGGGGACACAGCCTCTATTGCTCGCTGGTATATATCGATGCCGGAGGGGTCATCCAGTCGATCCATCGCAAGCTGATGCCCACCTATGAAGAACGCCTGACATGGTCGCCGGGTGACGGGCATGGCCTGCGGGTGCACCCGCTGCCACCGTTCACCGTCGGCGGGCTCAATTGCTGGGAAAACTGGATGCCGCTGGCCCGCGCGGCCCTTTATGCCCAGGGCGAAGACCTGCACGTGGCGGTCTGGCCGGGCGGCGTGCACAATACCGCCGATATTACCAGATTCATCGCCAGGGAATCGCGATCTTACGTTTTATCAGCTGCAGGCCTCATGCGAAAAAGTGATTTCCCGGCGGAAACACCGCATCTTGAAACAATTCTGGCCAACAGCTCGGACATGCTTGCTGACGGGGGCTCCTGTATTGCCGGGCCCGACGGTGAGTGGGTTATCGAACCCTGCGTCGGCGAAGAAAAACTGCTGGTGGCCACGATAGATCACCGGCACATCCGGGAAGAGCGGCAAAATTTCGATCCCGCCGGTCATTATGCCCGACCCGATGTGACGCAGCTGACATTGAACAGAACGCGTCAGAGCACCCTTACCATTGTGGAATAGCATAAAGGCGGCAGCGCAATCGCTATCGAAGTGTTCGATATTCGATACCTTTGGTCGGAAAAGAGATCCCATGCTGCGCTGCGATTCCCCTTTACCTGTGCCTGTTGTCTTGTTATGAATCAACCAAGCCCCATAATGATCCTGCGTCGTTCACCCGTTGATTGGACCGTGACGGGATAAAATATACGGATATCCATTGAATCGGATATGGTTTTTCCTCTCAGCCGGAACCTGCCATTGAAAACGAACCCATTTTTTTAAATCATTTCGACCCTACTTTCGACGCGACATGGGTGTGACATGAAAGACTACGACTGGATTTTCATACAACTTCTGCCGTCGGTGGGGTTCATCCTGGCCCTGATCCTTCTCTCCCATATCCTGAAACAGCGCCGGTCGCCCACCAGCACGATTGCCTGGCTCATGGCGGTCATTTTTATTCCCTACATCGGTGTACCTCTCTATATTCTGTTTGGTGGTCGTAAGATCGCGAGAAAAATGGCAACCAAACGCATGCTGACGCCATCCTCGCGGGTCCAACATGCCGATCGGGGGCTGGAGCATCAACTGGCTTCGCTTGTATACCGGGGTGGATTCCCCCCGACGCGTCGGAATCGCGTCCGCTTGCTTCTCTCCGGCGAGGACGCCTTTCATGAAATGATGCGCCTGATTGAAAATGCCGAGCATGCCGTCTATGTGGCCACCTTTATTCTTGGCAAAGGCTCCACCGGGCGTTTGATTGTAGAAACCCTGGCCCGCAAGGCGTCCCAGGGCATCAAGGTTTATCTTCTGCTGGACGCCCTGGGATCGGTCAAGATAAACCGTGGTTTTTTAACCCCGTTGCATCAGGCTGGTGGGAAAAGCGCTTTCTTCATGCCGATGTTCAATTGGCCTTTCCGGGGCCGCGCCAACCTGCGCAATCATCGCAAAATGGTGATTGTCGATCGCAAAACGGCCATTGTGGGCGGGATGAACCTGGCCCATCAATATATGGGCCCGCAGCAAACCGAAGATCGCTGGCACGACATCTCCATGCATATCACGGGGCCGGCTGCGGACCAGGCTTTTGAAATCTTCCGCTCGGACTGGGAATTCGCCGCCGGCGAAAACCTCCCGAATTTGGGTCCCCCTGTGAGCAAGGAAGATGTCACGGCGACGACGGCGCTGCAATTTATGGCCAGCGGGCCGGACGTTGAAAATGATGCCTTGCGGGAGGCCTTGATGATCAGCTTGTTTCGTGCGCACCAGCGGGTCTGGATCGTGACCCCTTATTTCGTGCCCGATGATCTGCTGCTGGAGAGCCTCTGCATGGCAGCGCAACGGGGTGTCGACCTGCGGCTGATCATGCCCGAGCGGTCCAACCATCGCTTGGCGGACTGGGCCCGGGAAGGTTATCTGTCACAGCTTCAGGAGTCCGGTGCCGGGATCTATTTCTACCAGCCCCGCATGCTGCACGCCAAGGCCCTCATCATTGACGACCGCGTGGCCCTGACCGGATCAGCCAATATGGATATGCGCAGTTTACTGCTGAACTACGAAGTGGGACTGTGTATATATTCACCTGAAATGATCCTGCAGTTGGAAGCCTGGATGCATGATTTGATGACCGCCAGCCGCCAGCGTGAACCCCATCAAAACCGCACCCTGACGCTGATTGAGGGTGTCAGCCGATTGTTTGCTCCTCTTCTATAACTACCTCTGCCCAATAATGACGTTTCGCTATTCGTATCCGACCCGAAAAACTTGCCCTGAATGGTCGACAATGGCACCAGTCGGTCTTAGGTTTAACGCCTGATACGGATTGATGCACAATATCGATGATTCCGCTTGACGACCCATGCGGCCGGATTGCCGCAAATCAACAAGGAGGACGACCATGTCTGGAACGATTTTCTACCGCGAACGGCGCAAGGTGAAGGATGGCGAAAAAAAACCGCGATTTCGTGTTGTTGCGGTGGCGGGCGGTAACCTGAAAATTTACAGCGATCATATTAGAATGAGTGAGCTTGAACACATCGCCGAAGTATCCGGTGCGGAACTCGTCTTGTTGCGTCGGGGTAAGAAGGAAAATAAGGATTCCTGATCGATGTTACAGATAGGGAGATCTGCGATCTTCTGTTTGACTGGGGTAATGGTATCTGACCGAGAACATCCATGGAGGAAAACCAGATATGGCGTTGGTGCGTGACAAAGACGGCAAGCGACTGCATGTCAAAAGCAAGCTGATGGGGGAAAGTTTGGTCAGCAAGGCCTTCATCGATCAACTCGATATCGCGCCTCAGCAGCGACTTTATCCCGATGTGGCCGTGATGAAAATCGGCGGACAGTCCATCTGCGATCGTGGCGTCAAGGCCCTGCCGGAGATTCTCAAGGAAATTGTGGCCTGCCGTGAAAAACACAAAATGCTGATCACGACGGGGGGCGGTACCCGCAGCCGCCACATCTACACGATCGGCCTGGAAATGGGTATGCCCACCGGGGTAATTGCCCGTTTCGGCAGCATGATATCCGACCAGAATGCCTTGATGGTGGCAATCCTGCTATCGCCCTGGGGGGGCATCAAAATTTCCCACAGCGATATCGTCAAGCTGCCCACCTATTTTGCGGAAGGGATTATACCGGTAATGCACGGTATGCCGCCTTATGATTACTTCGCCATCAAGCCGCCCAAAGGGCGCATCCCGATCCACCGCACCGATGTCGGGCTGGTGATTCTGGCGGATCTCATCGGGTCCCGCCGGATCCTCTTCGTCAAGGATGAAAAGGGACTCTACACCGAAGATCCCAAAAAGAACCCGGAGGCCGAATTCATCCCCCGAATCGGTGCCCGGGAATTGCTCGAACGGGACCAGGATGATCTTGTGATCGAGCGGCCCTGCCTGGAAATTATTCAAAACAGCGAGGTGATCGAAGAAGTTCAGATTATCAATGGGATGGTGCCCGGCAATATCACCAAAGCACTCGATGGTGGGCATGTGGGGACCATTATTTACAAAGAAGATTAGAGAAACAACAACACAGAGCCTGTCACCGCGATAGTTGCGCCGGCCACATCCCGCAGACCGATGATTTCCTTTTTGATGAGGACGGCCGGCGGGATGATGAGCACGGGCACCAGTGCGATGATGGTGGCGGCCACTCCCACCTGGGTGTGCTGGACAGCGTAAAGCGACAGGGAAACCCCGACGAACGGCCCGAAAAACGATCCCAGCGCTGTAAATCCCATGCCCGATCGATGGCGCGTGGCGGTCAGCACGGCACGCCAGCGGCCGGTGACTATGAAGATGACGGCGAAACCGGCCAGGGCGGCCAGCAGGCGGATGTGGTTGGCGGCAAAAGCGTCATAGGAACCCATGCCGAATTTGCTGAACACAAGTCCCACGGATTGGCCGACCGCCCCTCCCAGAGCCAGCAAGAGACCCTTCAGCGGATAGCCGTTTCGTTCGACGCCATTGTTTTTGGGCCTTCCGGCAACAACCATCATGATCCCGGTGACGGTCAATACCATGCCGGACTGATCCCGCAGGCTCAGCAGTTCACCGAGAAAAATCCAGCTGATGAGCGTGCTGAGCACCGGCACGAAGGCCATCACCAATGCGGAAATTCGGCTGCCAACGAGCACGAACGCCCGCATAAGGCACATATCTCCAAGGGTCAGACCGGCAATTCCGGAAAGCGACAACCATATCCAATTATGCAGGGTGGCATCCACCGGCAGCCATAATCCCCGCCGTAAATAGCAGAAAGCACTCAAAAACAGGGCGCCGAAGGCCACGCGAAACAGATTGACATTCAACGAGCCAATCCGTTTACCGGCGGACTCGAAGGCCATCATGGAAACCGTCCAGCAGCATGCCGTGGCTAATGCGGCAATTTCACCGGGGCCGGGATTTAACACAAGAGACGACCGATCCCGAGAATAGTCGCCGTGTTTCGTTTTCCGTAAACGTCGGTTGGTCGCATTGGCGCGAAGGCGGTGCGGCTGGTTTGGTGGGGGATGAAGGGAGTTACAGGGACTGACGTGCAGCTTTGGAGGCGTTGGATCGGCAAGGTGAATTCCATCCGGTTGGATAAGGGCAAAATCCGTATCGGCGGTAATGTTTGTTACGCAATCGGCGACTTAAACTGATCCATGGTCCCGGATAGGGTTCCATCGCTGTCAAAACGCGGCTTGCGACGAACCCCAATCCGATACCGACGGCGCCGGCACTTTAGTCGCCCGGGTATGCGGCAATCGTCTGATGGCCGATCACCATTTTACTTTGGCAATACGGGCAGTATACCACGGCGCAGTTGTTCTCGTCGATGCAGGCTTCGGGCGGCAGTGAAAGCACGTAGGGGCCCTGACCGTCATAGGTACATGATTTAGCGTTGCAATAATAGTCCATTTAAATCTGATCTCCTGTTGGATCGCTGCCGGCGTTAGTGGCAGCCGCATCCGGATTCGTTCGAAGAACACCCGCCGGATGCTTCGGCGTCGCAGTCGCAACCGCAGCCACAGCCGGCGGCTTGGGTTTGGGTCGCACTGATACCGACCACTTCGATTTCAAAAGTCAATGATTTTCCTGCCAGGGGGTGGTTCAGATCGACGGTAACGCCGTCATCGGTTACGGCGATGATCTGAGCCGGAACCTGCTGGCCATCCTGGGTGGTTAAACCAACGGTTTGCCCCACTTGGGGATCCATTTCGGGCGGAACATCGGCCCGGGGGAAGGTGTGCTTGCGATCTTCATGCACGATGCCGTAAGCTTCTTCGGGAGCGAGCGTGAAGGTCTTTTTTTCGTTCAGCGCCATATCCATGAGGGCATCCTCAAAGCCTTTGATCAACTGGCCGGCCCCCATCTGGACTTCGAGAGGCTGGCGCCCCTCACTGGTGTCAAAAATTTCGCCATTCTGCAGCGTTCCTTTGTAATCTACACTGACAAACAGGCCGTCACTTACTTTTTCCATGCAATCTCCTTTGGCATTGGATTTGATTTCCCGTCCAAGATAGGGATAAAAATTTTCAAGTCAAGACAAATATTTAGGTTCCAACCCGCAGGGAATCCAGGGTTTTTTGTCCCATTCCAAGGCATGGGGCGTCAGCTGGGTGCCGTAAATCACGCATCCGATACGGCACAATCGGCCAAGATAAGCAGGGTTCTCAAAGCGGCTGTGGTTATGGTGTGGCGGGTGGGGGAAAGTTAGACGGCCTCTGCCAGGTATTCATTCAAGGCCGTCATGGCGGCAAATTCATCCAGTTGGGCGGCGGCTCGTCGAAAATTAATGGCTTCCTGAAAGGCTTCCTTGCCCATCAGCAGGTGTTCCTTGCGGGTGCCTGACGCATTGATGTTGATGGCGGGCCACAAGCGCTGCTCCGCACACTCCCGACTGAGCACCAGATCCATATTGCCGGTACCTTTAAATTCCTGAAAAATGACGTCATCCATGCGGCTGCCGGTGTCCACCAGAATAGTGGCGATAACGGTCAGGGAGCCGCCGTTTTCGATATTGCGGGCGGCGCCGAATATCCGTCGCGGTATGGTCAGGGCATCCGCGGCCAATCCACCGGACAAGGTCTTGCCGTGGCTTTGGGTCTGGTTGTTGAAAGCGCGGGACATTCGCGTCAGGGAATCGATCAGCACGACCACGTCAGATCCGCTTTCGGCACTTCGGGTGGCGGCATTCATGGTTAGACGGGTCATCCGCAAATGTTGCGTAATGCTCTGGTCGGCCGAAGACGCCAGGACATTGGCATTTTTCAGGCCGCGTTTGAAATCGGTCACTTCCTCCGGCCGTTCATCCACCAGCAAGATAAAAAGGGACGCATCGGGATGATGGCGCTGGACCGAGGTGGCGATATGCTGGAGTATGGTTGTCTTACCGGATTTGGGCGGTGAAACAATCAGCCCGCGCTGGCCTTTGCCGATGGGGACAATCAGGTCGAGAGCACGTCCCAGGTAGTCTTCCTGACCTTGTGAAATCACAAATTGTTCCGATGGATTGACACTTGTTTGTTGTTGAAAAGGTTTAATTTTGGCGTAGCTTTTGAGGGCGTGTTGATTGATCGTCTCAATTTGCGCAAGTTTTAAATTCTTGCTTTTACCATCGCCTTTGACGCCGAATCCTGCAATGAATACACCTTCCTGCAGCTTGAATTTTTTGATCAAATAGGCCGGTACAAAAGGGTCGTCCGGGTTCGGTGCGAAATTGTTTTCGATGTTTCGTAAAAAACCGAATCCTTTGTCCAGAATTTCCAGATAACCACTGACAGATTTCAATGCGTTCCTCCCGGGCAAATAACCGCGTGGCACGGTCTTCCCGCTTTAAATGGACAAGCAACCGTATGGATGAGAATCGGAAGCGTTACGCGCTGGCATCAAACTCTTTCTGCCAGGGTTTCAAGCAGGCGGTCGTAGTCATCGATGACGCTGTCCCAGGCAAATCGGCGCATGCTGTCCGCAAGGCTGACACGAAGTTCCTGGAAATCGGTATAACGGTCGATCAACCGGTGCAAACGGGTAACGAGCGCTTCCTGATCATGATACAAAACGTGGGGGTGGCTATGGTCCGGAATGATTTCCGGATAGGCCAGTCGTGCCGGCAAAAGGGGAAAACACCCGAACCGGACGGCTTCGACGACGGAAATGCCGAAATTTTCCTGTTGGGCGGTGCTGATAACGATGGCGCCCCGCTTCAGCCAATCGATATAGGCCGCCCTTGCAGCAACATATCCGTATTGAAGGATCTTATCGCCAAAACGCTCGCGCGCGCGGATAAAAACCTTAGGCACTGTCTGACAGTTTTCGCCTAGAAGTGCAAGGCGAAAATCGATGCCCTGAAGCGCTACCGCATCAAGCGCATCGAAAAAGCTTTCCGGATTCTTGTCGAATTCCCAGCGGTGATTCCATATGATTAACGGTGGATCGGTAAGCCGTTTTTCGGATATCGGAGCATCATCAGCAGGGAAGCGGCATCCGGGGTAGAGGACACCGGATTTGGACCGGATAGCATCAACAACCCAGGTGGGCCGGTACTCTGGCATCATGTTTAAAAACCCGGGGAGACCTTTGAAAAAGGCGTCATAATGGGTACGGGAATTGAAACGGATCATGTCTGCTGCCAGGCCCGTGGTGATATCCGTGAAACCGAACTGAAAATCCATCTGTTCGCCCGGTGCCAGAGGGTAGGTGAGTTGGTTTTCGTGGAAATAGACCAGGGTCGGCGGGCAGGCACCGCCGGCCAGGGCTTTGAAATCCGAAAAGCCCATCAGATCCGTGGTGATCAGACCGTCGTAAGCTTCGAGCGGCGGTGCTTTTTTAAGGAAATGGAGGGCGGCGCCGCGCATACGCCATTTCCAGAACCGATCCGGAAGGGTCAGCAGATCGATATGATGCCGTGAATGGGCGATAAGTCCATCCGCGAATTCCTTGTGGGACCCGCCGTAAAAGGATTCCAGGAATAAAAATCGGCGTTTCGGTGTCAATCAGTACTTCCGTATCATCAAGGTTGGGAAAAATGCGGTAAAAAGCTTTTGGGTAAAGCCCCAGCGTTCATGGGCCGTTTTCATAGCATTCTTAAAAAGTTATTGACAGGGGAAATAAAAGTTGTAAGGTTGTGCCCCACAATATGGGTTAAGAAAGAAACAGATGCAGCAAACCACTATCAGCACGGGATACTTTTTCGGGCGCTTCTTTTCTGGCTTTAGAAGCGTTCATCCGGTGTTGTAATTTCAAACGATTGCACCCCGGGTGGACATCAGATTCCACTCGGGGTTTTCTACAGAAGCAGGCCCCGAGACGACAATCTCGGGGCTTTTTTTATGGGCAACAGCGAGCTAAGGGCATCAAAACGGAAGCGCTGAAGATATCAGGCATAACGGTCACGTTTTGGAAACTGTTGGGAAGGATGGTGTAATGAAAAACTTGAAACTGGCGTCGCGTGATGCAGCAGGGCAAACGGTCATTCCGGTAGGCGACGTTGCGTTTGGACGCGACTTCGTCGTCATGGCCGGTCCCTGCAGCGTGGAGAGCGAAGCACAGACGTTGGCCGCCGCCTGCGCCGTAAAAGCGGCCGGGGCCGACATCCTGCGGGGGGGGGCGTTCAAGCCGCGGACGTCGCCTTATTCGTTTCAGGGACTGGGGTTGCAGGGCCTGAAGATTCTGGATAAGGCGCGGCGCGAAACGGGCTTGCCCATCGTAACCGAAGTGCTGGACCCCCGGGATGTGTCCTGGGTGGCTGAATTTGCCGATATTCTCCAGATCGGTACCCGCAACATGCAGAACTTCGCTTTGCTGAAAGAGGTCGGGATGAGCCGTCGACCGGTCCTGCTCAAACGGGGGATGTTTTCGACACTGGAGGAGTGGTTGAATTGCGCGGAATACATCCTCAGCGAGGGCAATCCGAATGTGATCCTTTGCGAACGCGGCATCCGGACCTTTGAGAACTACACCCGCAACACATTGGACCTGAGCGCCGTGCCGGCCATAAAAGAACTGACGCACCTACCGATCGTGATCGATCCGACACACAGCACGGGACGACTCAGCCTCATCGGCCCCATGAGTCTGGCTGCAGTGGCATCCGGGTCGGACGGTCTGTTGATCGAAGTTCACCATGATCCATCGACGGCGCTTTGTGATGCCGATCAAGCCTTGACCCCGGATCGATTTGAAACGCTCATGCGGCAATTGCGACCGTTGCATGCGTTTATGCAGTCCATTGCGGATTGACCGGACGAACGCCTGCGATGGGCGAAGATAGACCATTTTGCCACTATCTATGAGGAGACTGAAACCCCATGAAATTAAATGAAATTCGATACAAGATCGATCGGATTGACCGCGAATTGCTGGTCCTTCTGCAGGAAAGAATGGGCCTGGCACTGCGTTCCAAAAAGTTCAAGGCGATGATCAGTGATCCCCGTCGGGAGGAAGACCTGCTGGCACGGGCGGAACGGCTGAATCTGGACTTGGTGGAACGTTCGTTCACCCGCCAGTTGCTGGCGACCATTATTGAGGAAAGTAAACGACTGCAAGAGGAAGACCGCAAGCTGGTGGCTTTTCAGGGTGAACACGGGGCTTATGGCGAAGTGGCCTCACGACAGCTGGTCGCCGGCGGCGCTTACATTCCCTGTCTCGAATTTGTGGATGTCTTTCGGGGCGTGGAAGAGGGCGATCTCGATCTTGGGGTGGTCCCGGTTGAAAATTCACTTGAAGGCGCGGTGACGCAGGTCAACGACCTTTTGACAACGACGGACCTGAAGGTCATCGGTGAAATCAATGTGCCGGTCAAGCACTGTCTTCTGGCCACCCAGGGAACGGATTATCGGGAAATTCGGGTGGTGTACTCGCACCCTCAGGCCCTGGCCCAATGCCGGGGGTTTTTGATGCGCAACAAACTCGAACCCCATCCTTTCTACGACACGGCGGGGGCTGCCAAGATGGTTGCTAGGGAAAGCCCCAAGGCCTCGGCGGCCATCGCCAGCAAGCTTTGCGCCGAGCTCTACGATTTGGATGTCATCAAGGAGGGAATTGAGGACGGTTCCTCCAACTCGACCCGCTTTTTACTGCTTTCACGGGAACCCTACCAGGGCGTCGGGGAGAAAACGTCGATCATTTTTGCGGTTCCCCACGAGGCAGGTCAGTTGTACGATGTGTTGCGGCTGTTTGCGGAGGCCAACGTCAACTTGACACGGATCGCGTCGATGCCGCTGCGTTCCGATCCCGGTAATTACAGTTTTTTTCTCGACTTCGAAGGTGCGCGGCAAGACGACAAAATTGCCGCATTGTTGGAGAAAGTGGAGAAACTGGCCATTGGCATGAAACTGCTGGGCAGCTATCCGGCGGATGTTTCGTCACGATAGCCTGAAAGTGGGTTTCCAATGGTGTCCTGGGCCTTTTTCGGCCATCAACAATGGCCCCGGACATTGGCTGCTACGAGGTCGTGTCGTATGGTGGGGAAAACGGACATGCGGATTCGCATTCCAGTGAATTCGGAATAGTCAATTCTTCTTAGTTGTAATACCTAACTAAATCATGACGATATCCTGCCATCTCCCTGTTCGAAGGTTTCCTCGTTGCAAGATGCCACCCGAATAAAGAAGTTGAAGTTCCGTCAGTATCCTGTTTGAATATAAAGATATAGAAATATATCAGATATATAAATAAATGGCATGTTGTTTGATTGTAAGGATGACCATAACTGAGGGAGTTGGAAAAGATTGGGTCCCACACGGTGATTCATCATTTATGAATGACGGTTAGCTCCCGCAGAAGAGTGATCACGGCGCAATGCGAAGATGGGGGACTAATGACAGTCAATTTTAAGAAAGGAAGGGGTAACATGAAAAGAGCTTTCGTTTTAGTAATGTTGGCGGTGCTGTTGGTTGGGTTTAGCTTTGGTGCCGGATTGGCATCGGAGCCCGTTGTTATCCAGGTGCAGGTTACCGAGGACAATCAGGTCATGGATGAAGCAGGCAATGTTTTCGATATTCTCGATACCGAGGCCGGCAATGAAGTGGTTGAGTTAGTTGGCCAGAAGGTAGAGATCCAAGGAACACTGGTGGAGGATCAAGGTAACAAAGTGATTGCGGTCGAATCCTTTCGCATCATCGAATGATCGAATGGATGCCTATCCAAATGTTATAAAGATGGTTTAGCCGAGGGGGGGAGCAATGCTTTTCCCCCCCCGGCGTCATACCGCAAACGAACCGGCCGCATTTATGCGGCCGGTTCGTTTGCTACCGCATCCCGGGTCTCTTCGTCGGCGGTTGCTGTACCATCGCTTGGTGGTGACGCCAGCATCGCCTTGAAATGGTGCGTTTGCTCTTGATAAACCGCGATCGCGGATTGAATTCCGATCGTGTTGACGACTTCTATCCCTTGATCTAAATAGCGATATTTGTCGAAGGCGTGACGCTCGGCGAGTGTCCGCATGACATCCGCTGTCGAATCCCCGTCCAGAATGCGATCGAGAATTTCAGGTAGAAGCGCACTGACCAACCCACCCACGGCCGCTTCCTCAATCGCCAGCCATTCTTCCACGACCGCTTCCATGTCAGCACGGGTGGATGGCGGTTGATCGGTCAGTCGGGTTTTAATCGCCCCTTCCGTAGCGTCGCGAAGTGCGATATGGAGCGTTTCTTCGACCGGTGCGATCAATACATTGAGCGGATCTTCCGCGCTGTTGCGCCATAGCGTGTAGGGGTTGTGCTCGAATCGGTACTGCCGGTCTTCATCGATCACAAGATAGGAAGAATAGGAGCCGATTTCACCGCGGTAGGTCCGATTGTCCAACGTGATCCTGATGCTGCGGTCGGTATCAATGGGGGCAAAAAATTCATATTCTTCCGAGTAGACATCCGCGATATTGTGGACCAGATAGGCGGTTATGCCGGCATCCCCGGATTGGATCGGACCGGCCGGATGACCATCGAGGGTGGTGATGGCCTGATAGGGGTTGGGCAGACGTGTTTCCTGCAAAACATAATCGATGACGGCATGACAGTAACGTTCGAACAAGGCAGCGTAATCCGGGTGCGTTTCGGGAACAACCATCAGACGTGTTGTCGCCTGCCGGAGCTTCCAGCTTAAAGCGCTGCTATTGAGTTCGGTTCGGATGTCCTCTAAAAGTGCTTCATTCTGACTGATGAATCTTCGATTTTCCAGACTCAGGTCCGCATCGAGACCTTCACTGGTCTGGATGAACTCCACCAGCGGGGCCTGGCGTTCGTCCATCCGGATGAAATCCAGCAAGTTTTCAAAATGGTGCCATTGGCGCGTTTGATTTTCAGCCCTGGCATGCGTGCTGAACAGAAAAATACTGATCGATAATCCCAGCAACAGCGCTATATCAATCACCCGCCGGTACCTGGTGGTGTTAACGTGGATTTTGGAATGTGGCTGACGCACCATCGTGTATCTCGCAATTGCCGTCGTGACTAAGGTTTAAGGTCGAACGGTCGATAAGGCTTATGGGTAGCAATAAACAGGCCACTGATCCGGTGGTTCGCTGACGACTATTGAACGAACGACGGGGAAGCCTGAAAAACAATTGAATAACAATGACAAAGCCTATGCATGGCGCCCCGTTTTCATGGTGACGCGGAAGGGAATATCAGAAATATCTCGTTATTATCGGTGACTGGGGCCAGGGCTTTGACAGAATCCGTCAATCGTTTGTCGTGATTTGTCAGGCATGGGCGGCGTTTCACTATTTTTCCACCAAGGGCAAGGGGACGGACAAAGGGACTGGGCTGGGATTGGCGATTACGCATTCCATCGTCACCCAACATGGGGGGGATATCCACGTTGAGTCCAGGAATAGTGCCGGAGGGGCTACCTTTACGATCTATCTGCCGGTCTGTCAGGAATCCTTGTGACCCGGTCATGACGCAGCACCGGGAATATGGTTTCAGCGGGGCGTTCCCCAAACCCTTCACACGGAATGGAGCAATCATATGGTCGCCGCCATTCCCCATCCCTGATGTTTCCCTATCGCCGCCTGAAGACGGGTGTGCTTTGGCCCTGAACGACCGATTGGATGACGAGACAACCAGCGGTCTTTATGGTAATGTCCGTCCGAACGGATGGAGAGAGGCGCGCCGCATCCTGAACGACAGCGTTGCGATATCGTTCCGGCGGGCAGCGGTAAAAAAGGCATCCAGGACAAATCGCCTCAGCGCCATCATGTGCCCGCTCATCACCATGCGATGGACGACCGACGATGTTGCGTTTGTTGGAAATGACATATGCCGACCTGACAAAGGTGTTTGCCGAACGTTTCGGGAAAGGCCCTTTTTTGGCCGGGGCTCTGTATCGGGAGTTCTACAAACAACTCAATCCGCAAGCCTGGAAGGCGGTTGCTATTGCACGGTCGCCGGGGTTGCCGGACCGGCTCCGTCAGGCGCTGGCCTTCGAACCCGGCGATGTGGTCGATGACGTCCATCAGGAGGGGGTCGTCAAATTTGTCACGGCCCTGAAGGATGGTCATTGCATCGAGTCGGTGTTTCTGCCCATGGAATCCCATGGCACGATTTGCGTTTCCAGTCAGGCCGGCTGCCGAATGGGATGTCGGTTCTGTGAAACAGCGCGTCTGGGTCTGATGCGCCAGCTGAGCGTGGAGGAAATCGTCGGGCAGGTATACGACGCCCGGCGGCGTTTTGGTGCCCGTGTCCGAAATGTGGTGTTTATGGGAATGGGGGAGCCCTTCGATAATTTTGACGCCGTTATACGGGCGGTGCGGGTGCTCAGCGACCAGCGCGGGCTGGATATTGCCCAGCGCTATATCACCATTTCAACCGCCGGTCGCATCGATGGGATCGAAAAATTGGCGGCCTTGGACATGCCCCATCTGAAGCTGGCGGTTTCGTTGAATGCACCCAATGATGACCTGCGCTCACAATTGATGCCGATTAATCGTACGGCGCCTCTCGATCGGCTTCAAAGAGCGCTCATGGCGTATCCTTTGAAAAAGGGCTATGCCATCATGATTGGCTATGTCCTCATGCCCGGTGTCAACGATGGGGTGGATTGCGCCCGGCAGTTGGCGCGATGGCTGGCCCCCCTGTCGGCCAAAGTGAACCTGATACCGTTCAACCCGGGCACAGCCTCGCCGTATCCCCCGCCCACCGAGGAAGAACTGGATGCCTTTCGCCAGCAGTTGATTGATTTACGTGTCAACGTCCAGAAACGCGTTCCCCGCGGGCGCGACCTGATGGCGGCCTGCGGACAACTGGGAAATGCTGCTACGATGGTGTGACGGACCGATCGGCTATATTTTATTGAAAATGATGGGGCCACGGCAGTCATCTACCGGGTCCAGAGAGCGTTTGATATGGAAGATGAACACCCCAAAAGCAGAACACAAAAGAAAAAAGAAGACCGCGCCTTGCAACGCCTCGGGGAAGAACTTCTGACCATTTCGATGGATCAACTGGCAGCCATTACGATGCCGGAAGAACTGGCGGAAGCCGTGCGGCTGGGACGGCAAACGACGCAGCACGGTGCCCGGCGTCGACAGCTCCAATATATCGGTGCCCTCATGCGAAAAATCGATTCAACGCCAATTAAAAAAGCCCTCGATAACATCCGTCAGGGGGATTACCAAAAAGAGTTAGCCTTCAAAAGGATAGAGCGGTGGCGGGATAGCTTGAAAGAAGGAGACCTGTCGATCGTCGAGGACATTCTGGCCGAATGCCCGGAAGCTGAACGGCAACGTCTTATGCAACTTGTTCGCAACGCCCGCAAGGAAGCCGACACCGGAAAAACGGTCAAGGCGTCACGGATCTTGTTCCACTATTTGCGCCAGGTATCCGGTGCATGATATTGCCTCGTGGTGCCTACTATAAAACATGGTGTGCGATTTTGGCCACACAGAACGGACCAAGGAGATGGCATAATGATCGAGAGTATCAAACGCCTTTTTGGTAAGATCCCCGTCGACAGGGCGGATTCCAGCCAAACAGGCGATCACGACATCAAGGTGGCGACATGCGCCCTTTTGGTGGAAATGGCCCGTATCGATGAATCGTTCACCGTGCAGGAAACCGAGACCATCCTCCATATTTTAAAGACGCAATACGGGGTTTCAGAGGAACACGCCGAGGCGCTGGTGGTCGAAGCGGAAAAAGAATTGGTCGAAAGCGTCGATCTCTGGCAATTTGCCCGCCTGATCAACGAGCATTATTCACGTGAAGAAAAAATCAGTATCCTGGAAACCCTCTGGCAGGTTGTTTTCGTCGATGGCAAGATGGATCAATACGAGGATTACCTCATGCACAAGATGTCGAATTTACTTCGATTATCGCACAAAGAACTCATCGATGCCAAAATGAAAATCCGTCACGGAAGCATTTAAATACAGTCTGGAATGATGCCGCCATTGTTTTTTTTCGAAAATGGCTAAAGCTTTGGTACGAATAACCGATAATGCTTAAGGGACGTGCGGCACCATTTGACGGATGACCGGAATAGCCTCACGTTTCCGGTGGTGCGCATAGAATAATTGTATCTTTTCCAGCGATCCGGTCTCTTAATTGGAAACAGTATAGAGGGATGTGCCACTTTTCGACCTCGTGGGCACTTTTAGGCTTGCATATCCCTATAAACTGATATAAAGCCATGCCAACAGTAATTTCCGGCGTTGGTCGCCACGACCCCCAGTCATTCATTCCCGCGCAGTGCGGGATTTATAACATGCATACCCTCACCGGCCAGGGTGGCCGAGGAGGGGCGCGCGAAGTTCGGTGAATTTTAAGACGGCAAGAGCCGTTGTTCGACTCCGTACGCGCGTTTTCAAACCACTTTTCAGAAATGAAGGATAAATGGAAGAATCTAAAAAGAAGCAGTTGGAAGCCAAATTACGTCAAATGTTCCTCATTGCCAGCCAGACGCCGGAAGAAAACCGACCGACCCCGTGTAAACCCCGTGGTATTCGTGTCATCCGTCGCCGCAAAGGCGAACCCGATATGCAAATCGCCTAATGAACGATCCATCGTATCAACTCTTCCGTTAGGCTGTCATTTCCCCCTCCGGTGGTGCATCAGCGAAACGTCATCGATTTATATCATATGAGAATGGAACGGTTCGATTGTGACCTGTTCTCGGCGACGTGCATGGACATCCTGCAACGCAGGCGGGCTTGAGCACATTGCACGACGTCGATGATCGATCCTTAAAAATCCAATTTTCATGCGCCCCATGCTGACGGCTAGGGGGCGCACTGGACGGTTGTCCTGGCGCCTGAAATGGCGGTAAGATCATACTATGAAAAAACTTCACCAAAAAGAAATCGACCGTCGGCGTACCTTCGGCATTATCAGCCATCCGGATGCCGGCAAAACAACACTGACCGAAAAACTTCTTCTATTCGGTGGCGCCATTCAACAGGCCGGCGCCGTCCGTGCGCGAAAGGCGGCCCGTCACGCCACCAGCGACTGGATGTCGATCGAGAAGGAGCGTGGCATATCGGTGACCAGTTCGGTCATGAAATTCAATTACCAAGATTTTGAAATCAATCTCCTCGATACGCCCGGACACCAGGATTTTTCGGAAGACACCTATCGCGTTTTAACGGCCGTGGACAGCACGCTGATGGTCATTGACGGCGCCAAGGGGGTGGAGCCGCAGACCGAGAAGCTCATGGAAGTTTGTCGTATGCGTAACACGCCCATTATTACCTTTATCAACAAGCTGGATCGGGAGGGATTGCCCCCGCTGGATATTCTCGATGAGATCGAAAATAAACTGCAGGTCGAATGCACCCCCCTGTCTTGGCCTATCGGGATGGGGAAAAGTTTCAAGGGCGTCTATAATCTCTTCCGGCGCGAGCTGCATTTATTCGAGCCCGGAAGGGAAACCATCGGGCAACCGGGTGTCATTATCCGGGACCTGGCGGATCCGGTGCTGGATGACCTCTTAGGAAGTCAAGCCAAGGAACTGCGAGGCGATATTGAATTGCTGGAAGGTGCGGTGGATCCTTTCGAAATGACCCACTTCCTGAATGGCAGTCAAACGCCGGTATTCTTCGGCAGTGCCATCAATAATTTTGGTGTCAAGGAGTTGCTCGATGCCTTTGTCGAGATGGCGCCGCATCCGGGGCCACGGGCTTCGGTGACGCGCGATGTTTCCCCTTACGAGAGTGAATTCTCCGGTTTTGCTTTCAAGATACAGGCCAACATGAATCCGGCGCACCGGGATCGTATTGCGTTTGTTCGGATCTGTTCCGGCAAGTTCAATCGCGGCATGAAAGTTTTACATCACCGGATCGGTAAAGAGGTGACCCTGGCCAATGCCACTATTTTCATGGCCCAGGATCGCGCCAACGTGGAAGAGGCCTTTCCCGGCGACATTATTGGCATTTACAACCACGGCACCATTAAAATCGGCGATACCTTTACGGAAAAAGAACCCCTCAAATTCCTGGGAATCCCTAATTTTGCGCCGGAACACTTTCGGCGTGTGCGCATTAAAAATCCTCTCAAAACCAAGCAGCTCAACAAAGGGTTGATCCAACTGGCCGAAGAAGGCGCTGTGCAGGTGTTTCGGCCGGTCATGGGAAGCGATTATATCCTGGGCGCCGTGGGCGTGCTGCAATTCGACGTCACCATGGCCCGTCTCAAGGCTGAATATGGGGTCGACGCGGTCTATGAAGCGGTGGATTATACCGTTGCCCGCTGGGTCGCTTGTGACGATCGCAAAAAACTGGCTGAGTTCGAAAAGAAAAACCTGGCCAGCATCGCTCGGGATGCGGAAGGCTGTCTGTCCTATTTGGCCACCAGCGAGTGGAAACTGGGGCATTGCATGGAAAAATGGCCGGATATCGCTTTTCACAAAACCCGGGATGTTCTCTAACCGTTCTCTGATCTTTGTTCTCTTCGCACAATCGGGCGGTCACGATTGATGGCGTCGATATTGGCGTGTTCCATGGCATTGATCCGGCCAATGTTGAGGCGCAGCACTTCCTGCATGCGGCCGTCCGCAAACCGGTGGTAGCTTTCATTGGTGACCGCCTCAAAACCTCTCCTGATCTTGTGTTCCCCTCCGATGCCCGGATCGAAAATGCGGATGCCGTTTTCAATCGCCCATTCAATAGGCCGATAGTAGCAGGCATTGAAGTGCAAGGCATTGGCGTGCGCCAATGCTCCCCAGTAGCGACCGTACATGCGTTCTCCTTTTACCAGCAGAAACGACATGCCGATCGGCAGGTCGTTGGTATTGCCTGTGTAAGCGGCAATCAACAGGATGCGTCGGCGGTAGTTTGCGTAAAGGCCGGGGAAAAACGCTTTTGTAAGGTACTTGCAGCCCCAGGGACCGAACTGGGCGTTGGTGTCGGCGTACAAGCGGTGCATATGCGGAAATAGATCCCGCGGGATGCTGTCACCGGTCAGGGGGACCAACCGAATGCCCTGGTTCGGCATGGCACGTCGTTCGCGCCGAATATTTCTTCGCTGGTTGGATCTGAAAAGGGATAGATAATCCTCGAAAGACCGGTAGCCGTCATTGTGCCAGGCAAAACTCTGGTGGGTCCAACTTAGATAGCCGTATTTTTCAAGCTGTCGACCCCAATCCGGATCCACGTATTGAAAACTGCAACTGGCCAGACGAAAGTGGTGGACCAAATGATCGATAGCCGCCATCATCAGGTCGGTAATCGACAACGGGTCTTCATCCGGAGCAATAAGGAAGCGATAGCCAATGGTGGGAGAGAACGGACTCATCCCCACCAGTTTGGGGTAGTAGGCGATATCAAGGCGCCGGGCAACATCCGCCCAGGCGTGATCAAACACAAATTCACCGACACTGTGGCTCTTGATATACAACGGCGCAGCGGCCACCAGGTCATCATCCCGCCACAAGGTCAGATGGTGTGGGAGCCATCCCTTTTCGGCCCCGACGCTGTTGGAGGCTTCCAGCAGGTTCAGCCACTCCCATTCTAAGAACGGCGTTGGAAGCGGGCCGGCCAGTGCATCCCAGGCGGCGGCGTCCACTTCGTCCATCCGCTGAATCCATCGTATGTCGGGCATTTTCTTTTCAGACACGTCCGTTTCCTGTTCAACTGCACGATCCGCACGATGACCGATGTTCTGACGATCCCTGTACCGTTGTCACACCAACGCTATTCGTGACGGAATAATAAGCCCTGCAATGATGGTTGTCACCCGGCAACGCCTAATATGAAGATGCGGTCTCTGGTTTTCGGAAGAGGGCGTATGATGCCGGGCGCTTTGACAGAAGTGGGGCGGGAGCCTATAAGGTATCAAGCATCCTGAAAGATTCGAGACACGGCGTGGCCAGTGGCAACCAATGGCTGCCATGGATCGACACAGACGAAGGGGGCGCCTTCCATGAACAGCGATTTGGCATTTCCGATTATGCTCAGCGGTATCCGCCCGGGAGAAGAAGCAGGGGTCATTGGCCTGATTGAGAACGCCGGTCTGACCGTGAAGGATTTGAACACGGAAAAACTGGTGCATTTCATTGTGGCCCGTGTCGGTGATGCGATCGTCGGGACCGTGGGGCTGGAGCCGGTTGGGGATGGTGCACTGCTGCGCTCGCTGACGGTATTGGAAGGCTATCGAAACCGGACGGTTGCAACCCGTCTGGTCGAGGCGATCGAAAAATATGCCCGCGCCCATGGCGTTGGTGCTGTTTATCTGCTGACGCTTGGGGCGGCTGGTTTTTTCACCAAACAGGGCTTCCATTTGATAGACCGCCACGCCGTACCTGAAGCGATGCAAGCCACGGAAGAATTTCGCACGCTGTGCCCCGATGAAGCCCAGTGCCTCTCAAAAAATCTATAGATCGGCGCTTTCTCCCTTTGGGAAACCTCACATTTTTATCGGTCATTTCGATTGGTCTTATTTGCTGGCCCGCAAGGTTGTGACAATCCCGGCGGCAATCAGAACCATGCCGGCCCAATGAAACCAGCGGAACGATTCGCCCAGAAAAAAAACCGCCATGACGCTGCCGAAAATAGGCATCAGGTAGAGGAATAATCCGGCCCGGTTGGCGCCGATGCGTTCCACCCCGCGATTATAGCAGAGATAGGAAATGATGGACGGAAAGATGCCGACGTAGGCCACTGCGAGCAAGGTTACCCGGTTGAATTGGATGGCGCGGACCGCGAATGTTTCCCAGAGGTACAGGGGCAGCAGCATCAGCGCACCAAGGATGAACGTAACCCCCACGAAGCTGAGGGGATGGATGGGGGGCCGCTTGCGCAAAAGAACCGAGTAACCGGCATAGGACAGGACGGCCGTCAGTACCAAAAGATCGCCCGGGTTGAACGACAGGGAGGCCATCACCCGGACGTCTCCCTGGACAATGATCGTTATCGCCCCGATCAGGCAGAGGATCACGCCGCCGATTTGACCCTTGTTGATGGGCACCCGGAATAAACCAAAGGACAGGATGACAATGAAGACCGGCATCATGGTCTGCATCAAAAAAGCATTAATGGCGACGGTATGCCGGAGTCCCATATAGGCCAGGGTATTGAAGGCCGCGACGCCGGTGCCGGCCAACAGGAGGATGATCGGCCAGTGGCGCGTGATGGTGGCCCAGTCACGTTTCAACGGGGAATAGGCCGGGCCGATGATCAGCAGTGACGCGATGGTCCAGCGCCAGAAGGCCAGGGCGATGGGCGGTATATCGGTCCGGACGGCCCGGCCCAGAATAAAATTCCCCGACCAGAACACCATGGCGAGCGTCAAGAGCAGATAGGGCATAAGGGATGAGGGGTGTTTGATGGCAGGCGGCATGGATACGGCATACCACCGAACCCCTTGAATCGCAATGCGAGGGCATTGTCGGAGTTGATGTTTTTCCCGCGCTGAAGTAGGGTCTATGGCCCATGCATTGCTGGCTGGAACCTCAGAGACGGAGGACGTTGCAGAATGGACATCCGAACCATTGCGGCGCAAGCAAAGACAGCCGCTATCTCGATGGCGGGACTGGGAACCGACATAAAAAACCGCGCGCTGGCCGAGATTGCCGCAGCGCTGGAAAGTCGCCAGGCGGATATTGTGGCAGCCAACCGGTCTGATCGGGATCGTTCGGAGAAGGAGAATCTGGCCCCGCCCTTGCTGAAACGACTCAAATTCGATGCCGTCAAGATCGATGAGGCCTGCGCGGGATTGCGCAGCATGATCCAATTGCCCGATCCGGTGGGCCGCACGCTGGATGCCATGGAACTTGATGACGGGCTGGAACTATTCCGCGTAAGCTGTCCGATCGGGGTGATCGGCGTCATTTTTGAATCCCGTCCCGACGCGCTGGTCCAAATCGCCTGCCTTTGCCTGAAAAGCAGCAATGGGGTGCTCCTCAAAGGAGGGCGCGAAGCCATGGCGACCAATCGACTCCTGGCGGACATCATCCACCGTGCGGGCATTGCGGCCGGCATCCCGGACGGTTGGCTGGGGCTGCTGGAAACGCGCGACGATGTCGCTGATATGCTGCAGCTGGATGAATTGATCGACCTGATCATTCCCCGGGGCAGCAATGCCTTCGTCAAACATATCATGGACAACACCACGATCCCGGTGATGGGGCATGCGGACGGGATCTGCCATGTCTACATCGACCGCGGAGCAGACCTGGACATGGCCGAAAGCATCGTCGTCGACAGTAAAACCCAATACGTGGCAGTATGCAATGCGGCCGAGACCCTGCTGGTGCATCGCGCGGTTGCGGAAGCTTTTCTGCCGCGCCTCAAGATCGCGCTGGAGAAAAGGGGCGTTGAAATCCGTGGCTGCCATCGAACGGTGGGAATCATCGATGTCATGCCGGCCAGCGAAGAAGACTGGCGCACCGAATATCTGGATTACATCCTGTCCATCCGGGTGGTGGACAGCCTCGATGCGGCCGTGGGCCATATCAATGCCTTCGGGTCGGGACATACCGATGTGATTGTCAGCGAGGACCGGCAGCGGGGCATTCGATTCATGAATACGGTGGATTCAGCCGATGTGTTTCTCAACTGCAGCAGCCGGTTTTGTGACGGGTTCCGGTTCGGGTTGGGCGCCGAAGTGGGCATCAGCACGAACAAAACCCACGCCCGCGGTCCGGTCGGTCTGGAAGGACTGGTGATTTACCAGTGGCGCATGATCGGGCATGGTCAGGTCGTGGCCGATTACACCGGGCCGGAGGCCCGCCGGTTTACCCACCGGAAACTCGATAAGTCATTCGGATAAAAGCCATAGATGAGGCGTCCATGACCGCTTTTTTTTCTCCGTTTACGATCAACGGCCTCACCCTGCCGAATCGCAGCGTGCGGTCGGCGATCTGGGAAGGCATGGCAACCGACGCGGGGCATGTCACGCCCCGACTGGTGAACACCATGGGGCTGCTGGCCCGCAACCGGGTCGGCCTGATCATCACCGGTCATGCCTATGTGCATCCCGCGGGACAGGCGGGTCCCTGGCAGACGGGCGTCTACAGCGATGATACGCTGGACGGTCTCAGACAAATGACGGACGCGGTTCACGCTGTGGATGGGCGCATTTGTCTGCAACTGGCCCATGCCGGCGGGCATGCCGCTACCCGATTGACGGGCCGCACAGCCCTGGGGCCTTCAGCGTTTGCGGGGCGTTTCGGCGGCATGTGCCGGGCCATGTCCTCAGAGGAGATTAAAGAGACGCTGAACGCGATTGCCAGGGCTGCGCTGCGGGCCCGGGCAGCCGGATTCGACGCCGTTCAGATTCATGCCGCCCACGGGTATCTGCTGAGCCAGTTTTTATCGCCCGCCACGAATTGCCGCCAAGACGATTATGGCGGTAGTTTGGAAAACCGGGCGCGCTTCGTTTGCGATGCGGTGCGTGCGGTCCGCTCGGCGGTGGGGGGCGGCTTTCCGGTGCTGATTAAACTCAATTCTGAGGATTTCGTATCAGACGGTTTTGAGCAAGATGACATGCTGCGGGTGGCCGCGCTTCTGGCCGAAGCCGGGGTCGATGCCCTGGAAATGAGCGGCGGCACGATCACCAACCCCCAGGAAACCCACTGCGCCCGTAAGGTGCATCCCAGCCGCCCGGATGAAGAAGTCTACTACCGGCAGGCGGCCCAGGCTTTTAAGGCCGCAGTTTCTCTGCCACTCATCCTCGTTGGCGGCGTCCGGTCCCTGGCTGTGGCGGAACAACTCATTGTGGATGGGACGGCCGATTTGATCGCCTTCGGACGGCCGCTGATTGCGGAACCGGGTTTGATCCGACGCTGGCAGACCGGCAGCCATGAGGTCGCCGCCTGCATTTCCTGCAACCGCTGCTATGTGCCGCTGCAGGCCGGTCAGGGCGTATCCTGTGTCGTGGCAAGCGAACGCCACCAGCGCAAACCGCGCTGAATTTTTCCATAGAGGTGTTCGATAAATGTCGCACCATGGCTCTTTGCACCCGCTTGTAGAATCTGCGGTTCGGTTTCAGGGTCGCAGCACAAAGTTCCCGATATGGTCTTTGGCCATAAACGCTTCCTGGGCCTCCCGGATCGCCGTCAGCGGAAATTCGCCGGCCAACAGCGGCCGGATTTCGCCCTGTTCGATATACCCCACCAGCTGGCTGAAAAGGCCTGGCGGCAAGACCGTAGCCCCCTGGAACTCGAGATCCTTCAGATACAACTGGCGAAGATCGAGGGCGACGATCGGGCCGGCGATAGCGCCGGCCGTGACATAGCGTCCACCCGGCTTCAGCGCTTCGATAAGCGCGGGAAAACCGCTTCCGCCCACCACATCGGCCACAGCATCGACCATGCCCTCCGGCAAGGCCTGACGCAGGGCAGTGGTCAGATCGTTACGGCGGTCGATGACCATGTCCGCCCCGAGAGCCGCTAAGGTGCTTTTCTTGGCAGCGCTGGTGACGGCGGCCACCGTTGCCCCACGTCGTTTGGCCAGTTGCACGAGAGCCGAACCGACCCCGCCGGAGGCGCCCGTGATCAGCAGGGTGTCTTGATGCGTGATTCGAATACGGGTCAGCATGTGTTCCGCGGTGGAATAGGAACAGGGAAAGGTGGCCAGCTCAGCGTCGCTCAATCCGGAATGGACCGGGAAGGCATTGACGGCCGGGATGGCGACATACTCCGCAAAGCCGCCGTCCCGTTCGCTTCCAAGATATTCGATGCCCTCACGGTCGCCGGGAGCTTGCGGATCCCGCACGACAGGCTCCACAATAACCCTTTCGCCAATGCGTTCGACCGAAACCTGATGGCCCACGGCGACAATTCGCCCGACGACATCTGCGCCCTGGATGCGCGGGAAGGACAGGCCGCCGCTCCAGGCCCCCCGATCGTTATTCTTGACGCCCGTGGTTGCGTCAGTCGCGTCCCGGACAGACGGGGCATACCAGCCCTTGCGGGTGTTGATATCCGTATTGTTGACGCCGCATGACCCCACGCGGATCAGCACTTCATGCGCGCCGAGGGATGGCAAGGGTACGTCATTTCGAATGACCAGTTTGTCGAAACTGCCATAGCCCGTCAGCAGGACAGCGGTCATTTGGCGGGGCAATTCCATGGTGAAACACTCCTTTGCGATGACGTCATTTGCAAAAGGCTTGTAGCGTTTCGATATGACGTTAGTTGATTTCGAAAACCATGCTGACTTCGGCCTCGATGGTCAGATCGCCGACTTCGATCGGGGTGCGGCTCATGGCCATCGCCGCTTTTTCGAAAAAGACGCCCGGGGCGCCCTGGGGTGCATAGCGAATTCGCAGAACCGGCCCAAGGACGACAACGGCGGCGCGGGCCAGCTTCTCCGCGTCGGACCGGGCCTGCTCGACGGCTAAGACCGCCGCTTCCAGACGGTGGGCTGCCTCTTGGGTGCTGCGGAACTGCAGGTTGCTGATTTGACCGGCATTGCTGGCGGCGGCCGCATCGATTAAATCGCCAATTTTGTCCATCTGCATCGTGTCGACGGTTATGCGGTTGCCTACCCGGTAACCTGACGGCCGCAGCCGGTCGTCTTTATCGTAGACCGGCTGCAGGTTGAAACGCGTGGTCTGAACTTTGTCTTCCGGTCCCATGATTTTGCGCAACGCCGTCAGAAGCGTTTCGGTTTTCTGGGCGTTGCTGGAAACGGCCTCGGATGCCTGACGGGCATTGGTTTCGACGGTAAAGGCGATTCGGGCGACATCCGGTGTGACCTGAATCGCGGCCCGACCGATGACTTCCAGGTTAGCCGTGGTTGGGGACGCTGCATCGTCGGCATGGGCACTACAGGGAAACAGCACCAAAAAAGCCGTCACGATCATTAGCCGGTTGGTCAGTAAATGCCTGAGCATGGCGAAATCCTTTCGTTTTACGCGCATGAGACTGCGTCTTTGGATAGGTGTTTGCGTCGGATATACACTGTTTTAAATCCCTGCGCTACAAGATCGCCATCGATATCGGTGATATCCACCCTGAATTCGGGCAGATATTTATCGCCATGGGCGGTATGGGCGTGAATATCGACGAGCATTTGATCTGTCAAATGAAACCGGGCACTCACTGTGCCGCGACCCGGCTTTCTGAATTCGATGGTGGCCGTCTTGTCCCACACAGTGTAGCCGCGTCCCAGCACCTGCATCAGCATCAGCATATAAAAAGGATCGATCATGGCGTAAAGGCTGCCACCGAAATGGGTTCCCACATAATTGCGATTGTAGAAGCGCAGCTTCATCTGGACCCGAAGATCACGGAAGTCATGGCTGACATGGCGCACCCGGATGCCGGCGCCGAGATAGGGCGGATAACAGTTGAGCAGCATCTTGAACAAACGTGGGGTCATCCGTCCGCCCTCTGTTGGGATGTGATCCATACGCCCTCAGTGCGGCAGGCATTGCTGATAAGTTTCATGGTAAAGCGTCCTCGGAACTCCGCAAAGGGATTGCTTCATTGGTCAAACGGCGATCAGTCCGGCACATAGCGGGGGTAGGTTTGCTTCGCGTTCTCCGCCAATGAAAGATCGATGTCGATGGTCAGGAAAGGATGCTTATCCGAGGTCAGGCCTAAAACATGGCCGGCTTCCGGCTCAATGATCCAGCCGGTGCCGCCAAACGCCATGTCATCGACATGGGGGCCATTGAAATTGGACGACAGGCAGAAGGCGCCGGAGACAACAGCGGCGGTTCGACCGCCCGTAACCCAGGTATCAACCGACGTGTGCGGTGTGGCGCGCGGGCATACCAGGATATGAATGCCCTGGGCCGCGTAGGCGCGTGCATGGGCATAAAACCATAGTTCGGTACAGATGAGGAAGCCTATCCTTACACCGTTTACCTCGACAACATCAAACCGGCCATCCCCGCGCCGGTACCAGGAAGCCTCCCAGAAACCCGCTTCATCCGGCAGATAATATTTGGTGTGAGCGGGCTGATATCCTGACGCTGCTTCCCAGACAAACGCCTGGTTGTGGCGACGGTTGTGGTCGATGACGGGCCGGGAGCCGATTACGATCGGTGTCGATAATTCATCCAGGCGCGCCATCCGCTGATCATGTGCCGCAACGGCAGATTGCCAGAGGGCGGGGTCAGCTTGAGGCGATCCGGCCAGCCACCGGTAAAAGGGCATTTCAGGCAGCAACACCAAATCGCTATGTTGACGTTGGATCGCGCTTACGGTCGCGGTCCATTTTTCTTCGGATTCGGCCCAGCCTTCCGATAACTCGCAAACGGTGACTTTCATGGTGAAACGCTTTCTTGTGCACTGATAGCGGCCTGCGTTGGTTTTTCTGTTTTCCTAATGTTTCATGGGAACATCGTTGGGGTTGCCACTGATATGGAGTTGCTGTTTGATCGCCACGTCCACCGCCTGTTGGACCATGTGGGGCAGGGGTTCCGTCGTGATGCAGACCAGGGTGATATCTTCCTGGGAAAGGGGCAGAAGAATTTTCGGCGCACGGCTGGAGGTGACGGCTTCGGCCATGCGGGGGGTAACTTCGCCGAGCATGGCATTGGCCCAGGTAATGGCAATGGGGCCGACAATGAGATCCGATCGGGAAACGGTGCGAAAAATGGCATTTTCGCCGGAAGCGCCCCGGTTGGCGCCGGCTTTCATCATCTGGGATGTGGCAATGGCATTCGTTCCAAGGGCCAGGATTTCCAATTGGCCGGGATAGCGCGATTGGATGTATTTGATCAGGGTGGCCCCGATGCCGCCGCCCTGACCATCGATGACACATATTATTTTTCGAGCAGACACACGTCCTCCTTCCACTCAAGCATCACTACCGCGATGATGGCGAGAAATAACCAACCGCTCAAACGGGGAAAATCTTATTGAATGTGATGTGTCCCTGGCCCGTGTAGCCTCTCCAAGGAAACACATGGGTTCAGACAGGGGCGGGGACTTCCATCGATCGGGCGACGTCTCAGCGATGCAGTAGCATGGGGCCCAGCGGGCGACCGCCGAAAAGGTGCATGTGCAGGTGGAATACTTCCTGTCCGCCGTGTTTATTGCAGTTGATCAACAGGCGGTATCCATCTGCGGCAATGCCTTCTTCGGCCGCGATCTTGCGGGCGGCGGTGAACATTTTGCCGATCAACTGTTCGTCTTCTTCCTGGATGTCGTTGACGGTGGCGATTTCCCTGTTGGGAACGATCAGGATATGGACCGGCGCCTGGGGTTCGATATCGCGAAAGGCGGTGACGTGTTCATCCTGATACACCATATCCGATGGAATTTCCTTGTTGATGATTTTACTGAAAATCGTCGACATTGCGCGCTTCCTCCCCTGAATGCTGTCAGTTGATGCTTAAATTTTCATCTTCCGTATCAGAATAGCGTTATTTTTCCAAGTCTGATTGCAGCGTCTTTGATGTCATTTAATGCGTGGGCTGATGGCGGTTCGCTTGATAGCGATGGCAGCCGATTTGCTTCCGGCGGGCTGGTGATTATCCTTTTAAAAGCATCGGTTTGAAGAATCTCGACTTTTCTATTTTGGTAGATACGCTTCGCACAAAAAACACATGACAAAGGAGGCACACCATGACCCATACGAAATATCTGTGGGTGGTTTTAACGCTATCGACTATTCTCTTTCCAGGAACGCTTTTCGCGCACTGCGAAGTACCCTGCGGTATTTACGGCGACGAAGCCCGTGTTGCGACCATATCCGAACACATCCAGACCATCGAAAAAGCCATGGCCCAAATTTCCCAACTGGAAACAGAAACGCCTGTCAACAACAACCAGCTCGTGCGATGGGTGATCACGAAAGAAGCCCACGCGGAAAAGATCCAGCACATTGTCAGTCAGTATTTCATGACCCAGCGCGTCAAACCCGGTGAGGAGAAGACCGCGGCCATGCTCGAGGTGCTGCATAAAATGCTGGTCGTCGCCATGAAGTGCAAACAGAGCATCGATTTGCAACAGGCCAAGGAGCTCCGTCGTCTGCTGGAGTCTTTTGAGATGCTTTATTTCGGGCATGCCCACGGCAAATAAAGACCTGCCGGCAAGGCATCCTATTCTCGGCAATCGGTCAGGCGTGATCAAGATCGACGAAACGGTTGATTTGCTCTAGACGCGCGATTTCTCTCTGGTAGCGGCCTTTCCAGCCATATTTTTTCAGTGAGCGGGCGACGACGATCTTCATTATCGGGCGAAAGACGTAAAGCCAGATGGATGTCCACAGTTTACCCTGCTGGCGGATGCGGTCGGAAGGTTCCCACCACCCCATCACCTTCAAGCGGTGATACCAATAAAGATAGTGCAACCGTTCCGCACCCAGGTGATGCGTCCTGACATTCGCCCACATGCCGTTGTAGCGCGTGTAGTCAAGGGGGTTGGTCACCAGGCCTTCATCCATGAGCTCCTGCCGGATGCCGGTTTTGGGATAGGGCGTCAGTATCTGGCAATAGGCGGTATCGGCACCGGTGGATTTAAGGAATTGGTAATTGGCGATGATTTCTGCCTCGCTGTCGTCGGGGAAACCGAAAATCATGCCGCCGACCACCATGATGCCATACTGATGGCAAAGGGCCACCGCTTTGCGGGAATGCTCCAGGATATTGCCTTTGTGTGCCGTCCGGAGATTTTTGGGGGACGCATTTTCAATCCCCAGAAATACAGACTTGAACCCGGCTTGGGCCATCTTACGAACCATGGTTTCGTTTTGTGCCATGGTGACGCAATCGGCTTGCACAACGAAATACAACTTACGATAGCGCCGGGCTATAATGGCATCGCACAACGCGATCACGCGATCGGGGTCCATGACCATGTTGTCGTCCGACACAAATATCCAGCGGACTTTGCGCCGGTAGTAGATGTCATCGATGTCGGCCAGAATGCGTTCGATCGGGAAGGGGCGGAATGCACGGCCGTACATGTGTCGAATGCTGCAGAAATTGCAATTCCGGGTGCAGCCCCTGGAGGTCTCCATCACCTCACAGTGGTGATTCATGATGTGGTAACCCCGGGTCAGGCGCCGTTCATCACGGATGGGAAGCTTCAGACGGGAAAGATCGAGAAGTTCTCCCGGTGGATTGTGAATGAAGGCCCCATTTTTTTTAAAGGAGAGGCCGTTGATCTTTTCAAGGCGGCTATCGCCTTCCAAAGCGGACACCAGGGACTGAAACGCCACCTCGCCTTCCCCGCGGATCATGAAATCGATCTGCGCGGCTTCCG
This sequence comes from Deltaproteobacteria bacterium, assembly GCA_020444045.1. Lineage (GTDB taxonomy): Bacteria > Desulfobacterota > Desulfobacteria > Desulfobacterales > UBA5852 > JABZFP01. Next base: position 90,402 of record JAHLLS010000017.1, on the reverse strand, counting down.
GACCATCGGCAATTTCCTGGTACATGAGGGTGGCATGGTAGCCGCCTAATACGATGTTAACTTCAGGCAGAAGGCTGCGGATGAGCCGTATCAATTTGAGGCAGGTGGCATACTGCCATGTCATGGTGGAAAGCCCCACCACTTGCGGCTTTATTTTCAGCAGTGTTCGCGTCAGATAGCGGCGTATGTGGCGTCGCTTACGGATCAGGTCGATCAGATAAACGTCATGCCGATCGGCAAGGTTGGCACCGATGCTTGCAATCCCGAGACTGGGCATATGAAATGCCGACTCATGCATGATTACCGGCGCCACGTCCGGCATGGAAAGCAGGATGATCTTCATTTTTCCTCCTCGGGGCTGCAGCGGGGGAATCTTACTCCGCCAAAAAACGAATTTGCGGCACGATCACAAACGTTCCTCCCGGGGGATCGCTGAATGGGGTGGGTGCCGCTGTTCCAAGTTCGACCGGTCACCATGTTAGGGTACAGGCCCATCGGGGGCTTCGGTGGTTTTTGCAGCGGTGATTGGCCTTCCGGTCAGAAACAGCCTGGAACACCTATACCACGATCCCTTGTAAATAGGAGGCTCTTTTTCATTGCGTGATATGCGTTTGCTGCGTCGAAGGCTGTGATTGTTGGGAACCGAAGGGTGTATCGATCGAGCGGGTGCCTTGGTTGACGGACATGTTTGACACAGTCGATCGTTTTCGAGATAGTAATCACTATTGCGTATGCATTCCTGACGCTCTATATTCGGCTCATACCTTCAAGGGCCTGGATCAACGCCATGAAATGCCGGCAATGTGACTGTGCCAATGAATCGGATGCGACGTACTGCAATGCCTGCGGAACCGTCCTGAAACAATCCTGTGGCCGATGCGGTCAGGACAATCGACCAGGAAGTCGGTTCTGCAAGTCATGCGGCCAGCATCTCTATGCCGTTACGGACAACAAACGTCCGCCATTGCCGGCAAATCCTTCGCTACCCCCCCCACTTCCGTCTCAAGATAGTATCGCCATCATCGAGAAACCACTATCCGGAGAACGAAAATACGTTACCATTCTTTTCACCGACCTGTGTGGCTACACGGCCATGTCCGAGCGTCTCGATCCGGAAGACGTCAAGGAAATTCTGGCAGTTGTTTTTGGTGAGATCGTCAAAGTCGTAAGGCGCTACGAGGGGTTTATCGAAAAATTTGTTGGGGACGCCATTATGGCGGTTTTTGGTGCATCACGCACCTCTGAAGACGATCCTATCCGGGCGGTCCGGGCCGCGCGTGAAATCCACCGGCTCGTGACCGGACTGAATTCGACCTATCAAGCGCGTATCGGGAAACCGCTGGTCATGCATACCGGCGTCAATACCGGCCTGGTGGTTTTGGGGCAACTGGACGTTGACCAAGGCATCCATGGTATTTCCGGTGACGCGGTCAATCTGGCCGCACGATTGAGTGGGTTGGGCCGCAAGGGAGACATCCTTGTGGGACCGGATACCTTTCAGCACTGTCAGGGCTGGTTCCGGTTCGAAGCGCTCGACCCGGTTACCGTGAAGGGGAAATCTGCGCCGCTTGCCATCTATCGCGTGCTGACTTCCCGGGAACAACCGCACAAAGTGCACCGTTCTTTCGGACGACGGGGTAAGATGATCGGTCGTCAGGGTGAAATGGATCGATTGGAGAAGGCTGTTGCCCGCGTCCGCCAGGGGCGGGGGGCTGTGGTATGCATTACCGGTGCGGCCGGTACGGGGAAGAGCCGTCTGCTGGAGGAATTCAAAGCATCTCTCGACGCGGCCACTATTGCCTGGCACGAGGGGCACGCCTACCCCTACGCGCGCAATACCCCCTATGCCCCCCTGATTGACTTGTTGAGTTTGGCCTGCCATGTCGAGGAAGGGGATGGTCCTGAGGTTGTCCGTGAAAAAATTGAATCGACCCTATCACCGCTGTTAAGTCCGACCATAGAACAGCTTCCCTATATTGGCAGCCTCTTTGGCCTCCACTACCCCGAACTGGGTGACATAAGTCCTGAATTTTGGCGCGCGCGGTTAAAGGAGGCTGTCCGTGATCTCCTTGAGGGGCTTGCGCGCAGTGGACCGGCGGTGATCTGCATCGAAGATCTTCATTGGGCGGATCCCTCTTCGGTGGCGTTGTTACGGTCCATTGCCGGGGATCAGAAGTCGCCCCTGCTTTTAGTCTGTACCTATCGCAAAACTTTTTCGCTTTATGGTGATGAGGACCACAAGCACCCCTCGCATGCGGTGATCGACATCGAGCTTAAGGATCTCTCTCCGCAGGATACCATCGAATTGGTGAAATCAATTCTCGGGATGTCATCGATTCCGGAGGAGCTCATTCGTTTCATTGAGGCGAAAATCGAGGGAAATCCGTTTTACCTGGAAGAGATGATCAACGTCCTGATCGACCGCAACGTATTACGGATGGATGGCGGGCAATGGGTGATGCAGGGGCCGGTCGATATCTCGGGTGTTTCCTCGACCGTCCATGGTGTGGTGTCAGGCCGGCTGGATCATTTGCAGGCGGATACCAAGCGCGTGCTGCAGGAAGCCTCCGTCATTGGCCGCGTGTTCGATTACGCCATTCTCAAGCAAATTACCGCTTTCGGCAGCCGGCTTGATGCCGCTCTGCATGTCCTCGAAACGCTGGACATGATCCGCAAGAAAGACCCGTCGAACGAGGTTAAGTATTTCTTCAAGCATGCCGTGGTCCAGGAAGTGGTCTACAACGGCATCCTCATCAGGGACCGCCGTGCCATCCATGAGCGGATCGCCGTTGCCATGGAACGATTGTTTCACTCACGGTTGCGTGGGTTTTATGAAGCACTGGCCTTTCATTATTCGGTCGGCCAGTCGGTTTTCAAGGCTGTCGACTACCTGATGAAATCCGGTCGGAAAAGTAAGCAGCGCTATGCCTTGGACGAAGCCCATCAGTACTATCAAAACGCCTACGAACTGCTGCACGACCAACCGGATCGTTCCAGTCAGCGCACCGTCTTGCTGGTGAATGTCCTCATCGAATGGTTTTTCGTTTTCAATGTCCGGGGTATTTTCAACGAGATGGTCACGCTCCTGAAACGACATGAAGAAGCGGCGGCAACGCTTGAGAACGCCTTTTTGCAGGGAATGTATGGGTGTTGTATGGGATGGGCCCTGCAAAGGCGCGAAGCCCTCCAGGAGTCCCATGACTACCTTACCGAAGCACTTCGCATTGGCCAATCGGCAGACAACCGCAAAGTCATGGCCTATGCCTGTGGCTGCCTCGTGTGGACATGCACGGATATGGGACGCCTGGATAGCGCGGTGGCTTACGGAAGGCGGGCCGAAGCGCTGCTGCCGCATTTGGAAATGGACCAGGAACTGATCCGGATTATCCTGACCGGGCTGGGTATTGCGCACTGGTTTCGCGGGGACGGGCGCCAATGCCAAATAATGGGAGAGATGCTTTTAGCCCACGGTGAAAAAGGCGCTGATATTCGCAGTACGTCGGACGGCTATCTGGTTTGTGCCATGGGGCGTTTTGCATCCGGTGATTTTAACCAGAGTATCGAATACTGCAACATGGCCGTCGCCTCGTCGGCGGAAATGGTGCATTCCTTCAATTCCAAATTTCTTCTGGCTTACACCCATCTTTCCAATGACCAGGTGGACGAAGCCGAAAAAATCCTGCATGATATTCTGAAGTATACGGAAACATACGGCTACGACTATTTGGGTACCGCCGCGCAGGCCCTGGCCGGCATGGTCATGCTGGCCAGGGGAAATCTCCGCGCCGGCGTCCATACGATCCTTGAACGGATGGCGATTTTCAGGCGTAAAGGGAAACGGTACCACTTGATGACGTTTCAATATCTGCTGGGCAAGGTGTATTGCCAGATGGTGTTGCAACCGGGGGGCGTGCCGCTCAGTTTAATCGCGAAAAATTTGCCGTTTTTAATTCGCCACCGTCCTTTTGCCGCCCGCAAGGCGGAGAAAAATTTTAAAGAAGCAGCGATGATGGCCGAATCCATGGGGGCCATGGGGATTGCCGGACAGATTCATTTTGATTTGGCCCAACTCTATGCCACTCAGAGGAAAATATCGCCCGCGAGGGTGTCCGCTGAACGATGCATTGCCATTTTTCAGGCATGTGATGCGAATGTTTATCTGGAAAAAGCCAAAGCTTTTGCTCGCAGGCATCGTCTAACAACATGAGCCGCCATCCGTTTGAACGGGTGAACGCAGCGCCGTCACGAGGGACGCCCGTTTCAAACCGCTTTGTCATCTCCATGCTGGGGTGAATGGCCATCGGTCAGCTGTGTCGCAGCAGATCTTCGGCTGCGGGCATATCATCACGGCGTGAACGGCCAGAAGAATGGCATCACCAGTAAAACAGTGGCGAACACCACCAGCGTCAGGGGAACCCCCACTTTGATATAGTCGATGAAGCGATAACCGCCCGGCCCCATGACCATGACATTGGCCGGGTGCGAAATGGGGGTCATAAAACTGGCGGAGGCGGCCATGGCCATGGCCATCATCATGGGGTAAGGCGCCACGCCCATATCCGCGGCGGTGCTGAGGATGATGGGCACCATCAGGACCACCAGGGCGGCTGTCGGTATGACACAGGTGGCCATGAAGGTTAGCGCCATCAGGCCGGCCATGACAGCCATTGGTCCGAAGGCGCCGGCGGTGTCCACCACTGCGGTGGCCAAAAAGCGGGCGGCGCCGGTGCTGTCCAAGGCGGCTCCCAGGGGCAGCATACCGGCGATCAGAAAGATTCCTTTCCACTCGATGGCCCGATAGGCTTCCTCCATGGTCAGGCAACGCGTCAAGACCATTATCGCGGCACCGATCACGGCCGAAAGGTAGATCGGCAGCCAGCCCATCATGACCGGAAAGAGGACAGCGGCCATGATTGGAAGGGAAACTTTAGCCTTGGCAAGGTTAGGGTGTTCCTGGGCGGATGCCGTCAGCACCAGAAAATCAGGTTCGCGTCCCAGAAGGCTGTAATGGGACCGTTTGCCGTAAAGCAGCATGGCGTCTCCGAACCGAAGGGCCATGTCACGCAGGTCGTCAGAGCGATAGATTTTTCCTTCCCGCCAGATGGCCAGTACCGTCAGGCCGTATTTCTCGCGGAAATGCAGTTCACGCAGCGTTTTTCCGACCAGGGTGGTGTGCGGGGACAACATGGCTTCGACCAGCCCGGCATCTTCGGTTTCAAGAGCCTTCCATTCCTTTGCGACGGCTTGCTCCACCCTGAATTCCGTGAGCGCTTGCAGTAAATCCAGGTCATCGGGTCGTCCGATGACGAGCAGAAGATCTTCGGCTTGGAGCGGGGCGTCCGGTTCCGGCATGGATACGATCCGACCGTCATGGACCAGGGCGACGACGCCGATGCCCATTGTCGCTCCCAGACGACTGTCTTTCAGGGAACGACCAATCAGGTGTGAACCAGGATGCACGCGCAGGGCCATGATACGATGATCGAGTTCGTACCGATCGATGAGAACGTCCGATGAGACTTCCTGCAATTGAACGAAATCATTTTCTTTCTGAAGTTTGTCCAAATTGCTGTGGGAGACTTGTACCAGCAAGATATCGCCGCCATCCAGGCGTCGATCTCGTAAATGGGCACGCTGCACAACAGTGTCCCGCCGAATCGCGATCACATTCACACCGAAACGGTTGCGAAAACCCAGCTGGCTGATGGTCCGGCCGATGACGTCGGCGTTGGGTGCCACGGTCATTTCCACCATGCGAACGGACTCTGTGATGAGATCGTCCAAGAGGGATGACTCCGGCTCCATCTGGAGCTGCCCCAGGCTAAAAAGCTCCTCCCTCAATTTCCCGGTGCCGCCGCCTCCGCTTTCGACGATGAGGCCGTCTTCCGCCTGGAGAATTTCCGATGGAGCGGGGGCCGCCATGACACGTCCCCGGCGACTGATGCCTACCACGTTGACCCCCAGGATCGTACCGATCCGGATGTCAGCGATGGATTTTCCCACCAGGGTCGACCCGCGAGGAACCGCCAAACGTGGCATATGCTCCTCTAACTGATATTGTTCCGAAAGAGGGCGTACATCTTTGTCCTGTGGATCATGCTGCAGATCACGATCCGGCAACAGGTGCCGCCCGATCGAAGCCATGAAGGCCACACCAGCAGCAAAAACAGCAAGTCCTACCGGTGTGTAGTCAAACAGGGTGAAGGGATCCAGACCCTGGTTGCGGAGTGCTTCACTGACCAGGATGTTGGGGGGGGTTCCGATCTGGGTCGTCAATCCGCCCAGAAGAGATCCATAGGCCAGGGGCATCAGCAGGCGTGATGCCGGCGTGCTGGTGCTGCGGGCGATGTCCATAACCACCGGCATCATCAGGGCGGCAACAGCGACATTGTTCATGATCGCGGACATTATTCCCGCGCACGTCATGATGACCACGATGAGCAGGGTTTCGCTTCGTCCGGAGAGTTTCAGCACGAGCCGGCCAATCATGTTGGCCACACCGGTGCGTGTGAGTCCGCCGCTGAGGATGAAAACAGCCCAGACGGTCACCACGGCGGGGTTGCTGAATCCGGATAAGGCCTCCGCGGGTGTGGTGAGGCCGGTAAGGGCGACAGCCCCCAAAACCAGCAGTGCGGTGACCTCCATAGGAATCCATTCGGTGACCAGAAAAACAACGGCGATTCCGAGAATTGTGAAGACAATCAAAATATCCGCGGACATCGATTTTTGCCTCCTGAGAAGATCCGTTTGCCAGCGGCGTCATGCTGCATTGGCCATGTCAGGCGTATCCCCCATATCATTTTAAGCCAATGCGGCGTAGGAAGGATTCTACTGAGATGGTTCAGGCGCGTCTTCAATCGTTTCCTGAGGTGCGCCGTGCATCTCAAGCATAACGACCCGGACAGCCCATTTGATCGTTAAGGCACGATTGTCGGCATCGTCGTAGAAGTGATCCAAAGCCGCAACGAATCGGTTTCGATCCCATTTTTCGATTTGTCGCTCAAGGGTGTTGACAATGCCGGTGATCCCTCGTTGGCACTCGGGCGACGCTATGGATGTATTTTTATTCAATAGTGCATAGCCGATTACGCGGTCTTGCCCGAGGAGAACGCCTTCCATGACACCATTGACGAGCAGGTGTTTGACATCCGGCCGGCACTGTTGCCAATAATGACCATCGTAAACGGTGCCGCCGTTTTGCGCCAATGTCGCTAAGGGCATAAGAATAAGGATGATAACGGAAATTAAAATGGATCGGATCACGGTTTTAGCCTTTCAGGATCAACGGATACGAAAATATCTGGGGAACGGTCCACCCAAATTTTGTAATGAGTGTTGGGTGGCGTGGCGTGAAGCTTATTCGATAACCGCGATGGAAGCAACACTCCTCGGCTGGCCGGTCAAAATTGCCTGTGGCGATCATTTATGGACAGCGACGGGCCTTGGTATCGATGGGGGGGCATATGCAGGTTTGATTTTTTAACAACTGCCGGTGTTCAGGCAAAAGCGGAGATACTGCCGTTCGGCATCATGCAAATCATTGTCGGAATAGTGGTCGAGATTTTCGGGTATGCGGAACTGTTGTCGATATCGATCGACGATGCGATCGATTCCCTGGTTCTGGTTCTGTGCGACGTCTTTGGTTTGAGAGGTCATCGTGCACGTCCTTTTGTTGAGCGTGGGCGATTCCTCTATGACCAAAGCATAGAGTGTGCCAGCCATAAGATAGCCCTTAACCGCATGAATATAGGTGAAAAATGGATTTTAGAATTAATTAATCGTCACAAGAAGATAGGAAAAATTTTAACCAAAACTGGGCAAGAGGGGCGCTATTTACTGATGGAAAGGTGGTGACGGGTTGTCCATGATAGTCGATCATGACGATATGGCTTGAGAAGCGTAAGAGGGGCGTGTGTTTTTCGCCATGATGATTGTGGGCATGCCGGGCGGCAAAATAGACCGGAGGGGGCGATACGGGAATGAATGGCATTGTTGCGGCCTGGCAGTTATCGGTGAGACCGCCAGGCCGCAAAAAATTAGACGGATTCCTGAAGCTTTTTGCCAGCTTTGAATTTGACAACGTTTTTGGCTTTGATTTTGATGGCTTCACCGGTTTGCGGGTTCCGGCCTTTGCGGGCTTTGCGGCGAACTTTTGAAAAGGTGCCAAAGCCGACCAGTGTTACTTTGCCGTCTTTTTTCTTGAGCGCTTTGGTAACGCTGGTGATAAAAGAATCCAACGCTGTACCGGCTGCGGCTTTGGTGATACCGGCATCGGCTGCCATTTTTTCGATCAATTCTGCTTTCGTCATGTGTAATGTTCCTCCTGTTATGCGGAAAAGTTAATGGTGCCACCTGTTTCTCGTCATAGGCATCTACTGAAAGATCGCCCGATTGTCAACACTTCACATGCTTGAGGGTGATTTTTTTTATCATCAACAGCTATTCCCGCCGATAGGGTTTTAAAAACGATGATGGGTGTTGGGTTTAGACCCGAATGGTCAGCTTTTTGCAATACCGGAAGAAGGGTTGCTTTGACTTCCTTCGATTTGCTATGATTTATAATCATATGCCTATCTTGCTGTTAAGATTATAAATATGAAAGAATCCCATCTGATGCACCGGCCAGACGCTATCCATAAGGCAATTGGATTTCTGGTCGACCCCCTGAAGCGGTTTATGTTGATTGAAGCTGCAGACGGCGGAATCCTCTTGCTGGCCGCTCTTGCCGCCTTGGGGCTTCCTATATCGCTTTCTGGCAAAAAGATTTAGGCTTCGTCGTTGGAAACACCACCGTGCGCATGCCGCTGCAGCTATGGATCAACGACGGGTTGATGGCCGTATTCTTTTATGGGGTCGGCCTGGAAGTTAAACGGGAATTCGTCACCGGCGAACCGCGGGAATTCAAACATGCGGTGATGCCTTTGGCAGGCGCGACTGAACTTCATCATTCAGCGAACACTTTCTTTCATGCAGGGCGACCATTAGGAAAACCCGGCAGAGCGTTACGCCAGGCTTCGCCAGATGGAACGTTATGCAGGGGATACGCTGTCACCGCTTGAGCGATTGGAGACCGAGCTGCATCCCTGGGTGGGGTTTATGATCATGCCCCTTTTTGCGCTGGCAAATGCCGGGGTCATCATCCAGGCGGCGGATATCGCCATGCCGGTGGCGACAGCAAAAGGCCGCAGCAACCGAAAACAACGTTTCACGAGGGCTTTAAGCGTGGCATACATCACGAATGGGATGATACGCCCAACCGGCTCAATAGTCTATGAGACCCATTGTGGCACTCTTTTTTTTATGCCAATCGTTTTCCGAAACTGATGACGTCATCTTCATCGAATCCGACGGCCTGATAGAAATGGATCACGGCCGTGTTTGTCCGGCGAATCTGCAGGTTGATTTTCGGACAACCCAAGGCCCGCAGTTTTCTTTCAACCAATACCATCATCGCTTTTGCAATGCCCTGCCGCCGTCGCTCGGGTGCCACCGCCAGATAGTTGATCCAGCCCCGGTGGCCGTCATACCCGGCCATCACGGTGCCCACCAAACGGTTTTCCGCAACGGCGACCAGAAACAGGTCCGGTTGAAACTGCATTTTGGTTTGAATGTCGGTGATCGGTTCATTTTGGGGCACTACCAACTGGCAGGCTTCCCAGAGCGCGACGACGGCCTTCTGATCTTCAGCTTCGTAAGGGCGAAAGGTTAATGGCATGGCCTGTTTTCCTTGACCGAATCGAATTGATGGGCGGCCGGCCGCATCTTCGGTAGAGAACATCCGAGGGGGCATGGATCATGCTCCGGAGGTTTTGATCAAGTCGAGAACCTGGGGCAGAAGTGTTTGGGTCGTGCTTAATCCTTCATGGGCATAAATGGTTTCGTTGCCGGCCCAATCCCCGAAATAGCCGCCGGCCTCACGCAGAATAGGGGGGAAGGGCGCGCAGTCATAGGGATTCAAGATCGGGTCGAGCATGACTTCCATGCGGCCGGTGGCGACCAGCGCATGTCCGTAAGCATCCGACCAGCCGACGCTGTAATAACTTTTTCGTAGAAATTGCTGCCAGGCATTGAAGCGTCCGGCAGGCTCAAAACTGTCGGCACCGGTAAAACCGATGAAACTGCGGTCTAAACGGGCTGTCGTTGCAACATGCGTGCGGCGGCCGTTCCAGAAGCATCCCCCGTCTGTCGCGGCGTAGATCATATCATCCAGTGCCGGGAAGTAAGCCACGCCCACTTCACAGTGTTTTTCGATTTCGAGACCGATCAATACCGCATAGAGCGGGACGCCGCGGATAAAAGCCTTCGTTCCGTCAATGGGATCGATGATCCAGCGCAAGTCGCTGTTCTCACCGTCTTTGACCCCGTGTTCTTCCCCCAGAATCGCATGCCGTGGATAGCGTTTTTCAATGCGGTCCCGAATCAAGGTTTCGGCTTGGCGGTCGGCGATGGTCACCGGTGAGTCGTCCCCCTTATAGTCGGGACGCAATCCGGTTTGAAAATACCCCAACGTCAGGCGGCCGGCAGCGTGGGCGGTTTCAACGGCGAAATCCAGGTATTCTTGCAGTGGCGTTACCATAGTTATCTTTTTCCTTCAGTAGTGCAATTTACCGATGGTCGGAATAGTCATTGCGGGGTGATCAACCGCAAACGACCCGGTGCCAGACTGACTTCCATCCATTTTACCCCGGGCAGGGGATCACCGTCCATCTGAACGCTCAGGGGCGTGTCGGATTGGATAAGAAACCGTTGCCCTTGTTCAAAACTGCTGACGGCTGCCGATGGCCGACGCGCTTGAGCCGCCGCATGAAATGCACGTAGAATGATGCCTGGGCTGCATCGTTGGCGTGTGACCAGGTCCAACCGTCCGTCATCCATACGGGCGTCAGGCGTCATGGACCATCCTTTGGCGTAGCAACGCGTATTGGCGATGATTGCTGCTGTTGCACGTCGGGGGGCGGCCGTGCCGTCCACATATAATTGGAAACGCCGTTCTGTCGGGGATGCCAAGGCCCCCACGGCGGCCACGGCGTAGACCGTATCACCCCAGCGGCGGTAAATAGCGCGCAACCGGCCGGAGCGCAACTGATGGGTCAAGTGAACTACCCGGGCACCAAATCCTATTTCAACCATGGCCAGGAAAAATAAGGGATCCGCTGCATCCGTATGGACCCGTAACGTGCCGATATCCAGCTGACGCACTTTTCCCTCAGCTAAAAGATCGATAGCGGGGCCGGGTTGCAAAGGGATTTTTAGTTCGCGTGCCACGACGTTGGCATTTCCGGTAGGGACAAAACCTATCGGAATGTCTGACGCGACACGGCTCAATCCGCTGCAGACCTCCCGAAGGGTACCGTCCCCGGCGATGACGACGATGAGATCGACTCTCTTTGCCAACGACGGTGCCAGTTCATCGCGAGCGTGACCGTCATACTGGGTTCTGGTGATTTCGACCAGCTGCCAACCGGACGCAACGAGGCGTTGCCGGGTCGGTCGGACGAGCTGGGCTGCGTTTCCCCGTCCGGCACCGTTGTGATAGATGATGGCCGCTTTGCCAGGCGTCATTATTCACCCCCTCGTTTGGGCGAAAGCCGTTTTGCATGTGGAGCTAATTCGTGAAGATCCGTCGAGAATATGCCACGAAGGCCTTCCTGTACTCTACACCAAATCGGATCGCAAGAATTTCCTGGCATGATCGCGGGCGTCGGTCGTGGCACGTCCCGATCAAAGCAAGTCATGTTCATAGGCAAGGCAGTAGATTCTAGTGAATGCCTAAAACCCTATGGAGCGCAAGGCACCCGGCACGTTATGGGATAAAGGGGAGAGATTGAAAGCCCTTTTTTTAAGATATATGCCAATAGTTCATAACTAACAGGTATTGCAGATAAAAATAAGATAAATCTGCTTGTGTTTTAAGGTCTTTTCGATTAATAGGTATGATGTTCTGGTAGTCGTGACACCAGCGGTTTAAATCAATCTTGGAGGCTTTCGGTGGAAAATTATCTGGTAAGAGATCTGATGGTGCCGTTGTCCGAATACGCGACGGTGCACGTCGGATCGACATTGTTCGATGCCGTGCTGACCCTTGAAAAGGCGCAGGAAGAGTTTGATCACACGAAATACAAACATCGCGGTATTTTAATCCTCGATGAGAAGAATCGTGTTATCGGCAAGCTGAGCCATCTGCATACCCTGCGTGCTCTCGAACCAAAACAAGACGACGTCAACGGTATCAAAGAGCTCGGTCAATTCGGCTTCAGCGCCAAATTTGTCCGAAGCCTTCGGAAGCAACAGCGCCGACAAGGAGCCCCTCTGGAAGATCTCTGTAAAAAGGCGATGGGGTTGAAAGTCGAGGAGTTTATGCACATCACCGCCGAGGATGAATTTATCGATCACCAGGCGACACTGGATATGGCCATCCACCAGTTGGTGCAGGAAAAGCTCCTGTCGCTCATGGTCACACAGGATGGCAATACCATTGGCATTTTGCGACTGGCGGACGTTTTCGCTGCCGTTTACCACGCAATGAAGGAATGCACCATTTAACAGGGACTATTATGAAAGCACTGAAAGCACTTTTCGACCGGATCGTCCAACGCGTCAATATCAATCTGCGAGAACTCGAGTACGACGTTGGTCCCTTTGTCAAAGACCTTGTTCCCTTCAATCAGCTGGTCAAATTTTATGCTTTCTACGGCATCACGCCCCACCATCCGCTGGATCTTCAATTCCGGCATTCCAACCTGGCGGGCAGCTATTTCTTAGGAACATGCCGCACCACCAACTCGATTCTTTATAAAAGCGATATCCGGGGGGATGAACTTAAGAAGAAGGGGGATATCTTTCAGTACCAGAATTTTCAAATCCCGGTTTCCAAAGACGAGGGCATTCGGATCGAAGACAGCTTTCTCATCAAAACCCTGGTTCACAATTTTTCCCACGACCCTGAGACGCTGGAAAAGTTTTTCATTACCAACACGCTGTCCACGCACTATGCCAATATCCATGGCTCGCCCACCGACGGCAGCTTTCTGGGGCCGTTTGCCACGGTCGATCTGACCACTATGAACGATTGCGTGATCGGCGCTTTTTCTTATGTTCAGGCCGGCGAGATCAGCCATCTCAATATCGAGCCGGGCACCGTTTGGGTAAGGAATCCCAACAATTTCAACTTTCTGTACCGATATTCTCCCACCAAATTGAGTCAATATATTCATTTTGCGGCGGGCTCACTTCCCCAGGGATTGCTGATGGACTTTGTGGAAGATCGCAAAGAGGCTTTTCAGCGGGTTTTTGAAAAAGTTAACATTGAGCAGGTGTCGGTTCCCAGCAGTGCATCCCTGGATCGATTTGCCGTGCTCAAACCCAAAACCCAGATCAGCGACAACGTCCTGGTTGCCCAGCGGGCGTTTCTCCAGAATGCCTGGATGGGCAAGGGCGCCAATGCCCAGGAAAATTGCTACATCATCAACTCGCGCCTGGAAGGATTAAACGTGACCGCCCACGGTGCTAAAATCATCGAAGCGGACCTGGGACAAAACGTTTTCGTCGGGTTTAACAGCTTTCTGCGGGGGCGTCCGGAATGCCGGCTGACCATCGGTAAAGACAGCATTATCATGCCCCACACCATCATCGACATTAAAGAACCTTTGAAAATACCCCCCGATCATCTGGTATGGGGCTTGGTCACTTGTGCGACTGATCTCGAGACCCATAGTATTTCACTTAAAGCACTTACCAAAATCAACGATGCCTTTTCGCTTGGCAGCATGTTTTTTGAAGGCAGTGGGAACAGTTTTGTGACAGCTTTTCGAGACCGCATCCATCATATTCTGGAAGCCAACGGCGCCCTTTACGATGGAATGAAAAACAAAGGACATGCCCAGAAAAACCAGAATATATCCTTTAACACCATTCAACCTTACCCTGAAGGAGAACTGAAAGGCGTTTACCCGACCATTATTATCCGCCCGTAAAAACAACCAAAAATAGCTTTACAACCGCCTTGTGACCGTTCGGTTTCGAACATTGATTATTGACTCCGTCGGTGTTCTGGGCTAAATGCTCATGAATTTTTAGAATGGGTAGCATGCCGTTAATGACGGTTTCGGCATGACATTTGACAGCGGAAAAGCGAATTTTTCAGGGGACACAAACACGACGGGAGCAAGGCTGGTGTTGGCGATAAATCCTTTTTTCCTGGCTGTTGGCATCATTATCGGGAGTGGCATCTTGCCACTCCTTTTTTTATGGCGCCGCTTTGTTGTGATGAAGGCTGTGGCATCCTTCGGCATTACTGCCGGATGCCTGATCGGGCTGATCGATGCCATTATGAAATTGTCCCATGGCGTCGACTGGGCCTCGTCGGCAACCTATCTGCATGTCTTTCGACTGGACTTTCGAATGGACGGGCTGTCGGCTTTTTTCCTGACGGCCATTTTTCTCGTCTCCCTCCTGGCCGCGGTCTACAGCTACCATTATATGGATAACGCCCAGAAAACAGTGCGCGTCGCCGTGCACTATCTTTTTTTTAGTCTTTTGGTGGCTTCCATGGCCCTGGTAGTGACCGCGGCGAACATGATCACCTTTATGCTTTGTTGGGAGATCATGTCGCTTTCTTCGTTTTTTCTCGTGGTCTACAATTATGAAAACGATGGGAATCGCAAGGCCGGTTACCTTTATTTTATTTTTTCCCAGGTGGGCGCGATGGTTATACTGGCAGCCTTTGGGGTGATCTATTCCCATGCCGCCAGCTTCGGTTTTGATGGTGCCGCGGCGTTGCCGGAAACGGCCAAAATGCTGGTTTTTGTGCTGGCCTTTATCGGTTTCGGTTCCAAAGCCGGCGTCTTCCCCTTTCATGTATGGCTGCCCCACGCCCATCCGGCCGCCCCCAGCCACATCTCCGCGATCATGTCCGGCGTCATGATCAAGTGCGGGATTTACGGTATCCTCCGTATCTACGCGCTCTTGGGTTGGCACGCCCCCTTGTCCGGCTATATCGTTCTGGTGGCCGGCATGGTGTCCGGTATCCTGGGTGTGGTTTATGCTCTCGGCCAGCACGACATCAAACGTTTACTGGCGTATCACAGTGTGGAAAACATCGGTATCATTCTGATCGGCATCGGCCTGGGGATGGTCGGGGTTGCCGCCGGCAACCCGGTTATGGCCCTGCTGGGGTTTGGCGGTGGTTTGCTGCATGTGCTCAATCACGCTATCTTTAAATCACTGCTTTTTATGGGGGCCGGAATGGTGCTGCATAAAACCGGCACCCGCACGATCGATGTATTGGGCGGGCTGATCAAGAAAATGCGCATTACCGGAACGACCTTTTTGATCGGTTCCCTGGCCATATGCGGTCTCCCGCCTTTCAATGGGTTTGTCAGCGAATTCATGATCTATATTGGCGGTTTTCGCGGTGCGGCGCTGGGGCAAGCCGATTTCGCCCTGAGCCTTCTGGCCATCGTCAGCCTGGCGGTGATCGGCGGACTGGCACTGGCCTGCTTTACAAAAGTGGTGGGGGTTGTTTTCCAGGGCGAACCCCGCAGCCGGGCCGCAGAGGCAGTGAATGAAAAAGGTATTTCCATGATCACTCCGATGGTGGTGCTGGCGGGTGCCTGTCTCGTGATCGGCGTCTTCCCAGGCGTGTTTGCCGGTATGGCCCTTAAGGCAGCCGAAGCTTTGCAGCTGGGCTACGGCCGCGTGCCGCTGGCACCCTTCATGCAGCTTACCGGCAACATTACACGGGGCGCCCTGTTGTTTTTTACGGTATTCGTTTTGATTATGGTTTTGCGCGTCTTTTTGTACCGGGGCAAATCAGTGACCGCCTCCGGCACTTGGGGATGCGGGTTTACACAGCCCACAGCCAGGATGCAGTATACGGGATCTTCCTACGCCGGATCGATCCTTGAATTTTTTGGCCCGCTGGCCCCGCTGGAAGAAAAGCATTCTCCCATCGAAGGGCGCTTTCCCGCCAAGACCTATTACCACAGCCACGTTCATGACATTGCGGAACGGCATATGCAGCGCGTGATCGTATCCCCGGTGCTGGCCGCCTTTGATAAGCTTCGATGGCTGCAGCACGGCGACATTCATCTCTACATCGGCTATATCCTGTTGGCGATTGTGGTGCTGCTGTTCTTTGTCTGATGTGGGAAAGGCGCCAATGGCAGCACCCTAAGGGAGTTCCCAGCTTATGAACTTTACGGCCACGAATCGGCTCCGCGAAAAGGATTGATGATGACATCCGTTCTTTTATTTATTTTGGCGATATTGCTGGCCCCGTTCTATTCGGCGGTCATTCTTAAGGTAAAGGCCTTTTTCGGAGGTAAAAAGGGGCCACCGCTGCTGATCAACTATTACACCCTGGTCAAACTGTTAAGGAAGGGGTCGGTCTACAGCACCAGCACGACTGCCATTTTCAAGATAGGCCCCATGGTCTCGCTATGCGCGGCCGTCACTGTCCTGATGTTCCTGCCTATCGCCGGTCAGCCGCCGATAATTTCTTTCCAGGGCGATGTCATTCTACTGCTTTATTTGTTGGGATTGGGGCGTTTTTTTACCATCGCCGCGGCCATGGATACGGCGTCGCCTTTTGAAGGCATGGGGGCTGCCCGGGAAGCCTACTTCCCCATCATCTGTGAAGCCACTCTCTTTATGATCCTGATTCTGTTTTACGTGATTTCCGGTGAGTTAAGTCTGGCAGCCTATTTCTCGTCCGGTCAGCCCGCAGGTTTCTGGCAGGCGGCTGGTGCTCCGCTGCTGTTCGTGGTCCTTGCCCTGTTTATCGTACTGTTGACGGAAAACTCCCGTGTGCCGGTGGACGATCCGGCCACACACTTGGAACTGACCATGATTCATGAAGTCATGGTTTTGGATCACAGTGGGCCTGATTTTGCTTTCATCGAGCTGGGATCGTTCCTGAAGCTTTTTTTCTATGCCGCGATGGTGACCCGCTTGATCTGCCCGGTGACATTAGGCCATCCGGCGGCGGATCTTGGCATCTTTCTGGTCACCATGGGGGTGGTGTACGTGGCGGTCGGCGTGACCGAGTCGGTCATGGCCCGTTACCGTATGGACAAGGTGCCTCAGTTCGTGTTGACCTCCTTTGCGCTGGCTTTTTTTGCAACCGTTATCTCACTGGAGTTTCTCAAATGATCCATCCGGTTGATACGCTTTTGGCCCTGGTCCTGCTGTCCGTTTTGATATCCTTTGGTTCGAGCCGATTGCCGACCTTGATCAAGGCCGTTGCCTTTCAGGGTGTGGTCGTTTCCATCGTGCCGTTTTTCATGGGGCATGACCTGACCGTCGGTGGTGTGGTCTTCACCCTGGCCACCATGGTGATCCGGGGGATCGGCATTCCCTTGTGCATTTATCTGGCCATCAAAAAAGTCGCCATCAAAAGGGAGGTTGAACCTATAATCGGTTACAATGCTTCCCTGCTGGCCGGACTGCTGCTGATCGTGGCGGCCGCTTTTGTGAGCCCAAAATTCAATCTACCCCAGACCAGCCTGCATGCCCTGTTGCTGCCCACCGCCATTACGCTGCTGGTGGCCGGCATGTTCCTGCTGATGGCAAGGCGCAATGCCATTGCCATGGTGTTGGGCTATATCATGATGGAAAACGGGATCTATGTGGTGGGGACCAGTTTTTCGCTTCGCGCCCATCATATCGTGGAGTTTGGGATCCTGCTGGATGTGCTGGCCGGTGTGATGATCATGGCCATTATCCTCCAGAATATCAAACAGACTTTTGACGATGTGGATACGGCCCATCTCAGGACGCTAAAGGAATAGGTTGTCGTATGGTTGAGTTCGCTTTTATTGCCCCCATGCTGGCCGGGATCGTTGCTTTTTTCTTGCCGTCGACCGCCGGGCGTCCGCTGCTGGTTTTCACCGGTGCGGCTCACCTGGCATTGGCCATAATGCTGTGGGTCCTGCGACCGGAGGCCCTATTCCCCGCCTATTTCGCCGTGACCCCCGAGGGGCTTTTGTCGCTGCTCGTTATATCACTGCTGTTCTTTTTGATTGCCATATACACGACCGCCTATCTCAAAGCGGCTGAAATTCGCTCAGAGCACATTTTCACCGGCTCCATGCTGCTTTTCCTGTCCACCATGACCATGGTGACCCTATCGGATCATATCATGGTCATGTGGATCGCCATCGAAGCCACGACCCTGGCCAGTGCGCCGTTGATTTATACCCATCGGTCCGCGGCATCCCTGGAAGCCACCTGGAAATATGTGTTGATTTGTTCGGTCGGCATTGCGCTGGCCTTGCTGGGGTCGGTATTTATCACCCTGTCCATGGATGTGGGCGGTGTGGACGTGCCGGTGGCCTTCTCGTCGCTGACGGATGTGGCCAAGCAACTGGACCCGCTGTGGCTTAAAACCGGGTTTGTTTTCATTCTGGTGGGGTACGGCACCAAGATGGGGCTGGCGCCCATGCACACCTGGCTTCCGGATGCCCACAGCGAAGCCCCCAGCCCGGCTTCGGCGCTGCTTTCGGGCGTGTTGCTCAACTGCGCCTACCTGGGGATTTTCAAGACCAACAAAATCATGCATGCGGCCGGTTTGGGCGATTTTTCCGGTACGATCCTGATGACGTTCGGTCTGGTGTCCATTCTGGCGGCGGCCACGTTCATTCTGAAGCAGACCGAGTATAAGCGACTGCTGGCCTACTCGAGCATCGAAAATATGGGGATCATCGCCTTTGGCACCGGCATTGGCGGTATTGGCGCTTACGGGGCCGTTTTATGTCTGATCCATCATAGTTTGATCAAATCCTCGTTGTTCTTATGTTCAGGCAACATTTTATTAGGCTATGGCAATCGGTTGATTGCCGCCACCGGACAAATGGCGCGACGCATGCCCAAAACGTTTGTGGCCTTTTTCAGTGGCTTTGCCGGTATCTCCGGTTTTCCCCCTTTCGGTATTTTTATCGGTGAATTCTTTATTATCATGGCCGCATTTCAAACCGGGCACTATATCTCCGTCGGGCTTTTCATCCTGAGCCTCTGCGTCATTTTTGCCGGTTTTGCCCGGCATGTCATGAAAATTTCTTTCGATGATGTCGATACCACAATTCGGATCGAAGAGAAGTCAATCATGGTCTGGCCCCAGTACGCGCTGTTGACGACATCCCTGGTGCTTTGTTTCTGGATACCGGAGACCCTGTATCAGACCATTGTTCAAGCGCTGACGACCATGGGGGGAGGGTTTTGATGCAGACGGATTTTATAGAGATCGGCAACGGGCAGGCGGTTGACCGCGATCGTATTCCCCATTTGGCGTTTGACGATTTTCGCACTCAGGCCATGGCTCTCGTCGATGGCGGTGGCAAGGTCGTACAATACTTTGCCTACGAAGAAGGTGATCGCATCAAACTTTTGGCTGTTTTGCGCACCGACCGCCTGTTCACGGCCGGCTGTGATGCCCCGGAGACCTATCCCGCCATGAGTCTGACCTGCGAACCATTTCACCTGTTTGAACGCGAACTGGCCGAACAGTTTGCGATTCGGCCCGAAGGGCACCCCTGGTTGAAAATGGTGCGCTACCATCCCAACTATCGCGGTCGGGAAGATGTCTTCGGCAACAATTACACTGAGGATATCCCTGGTAACTACGATTATTATGCTGTTGCGGGGGAAGAGATTCATGAAGTGGCCGTGGGGCCGGTGCACGCCGGTGTTATCGAACCGGGGCATTTTCGTTTCAACTGTATCGGCGAACGTGTCCTCCACCTGGAGATTCAACTGGGCTACCAGCACCGCGGCGTCGAGCAGCTTCTACTGAATGTCGATGCCCGCCGGCTTCCGATCATTGCCGAAGGCATCGCTGGTGACACCGCTGTGGGCCATGGCTTGTGCTATGCCCAGGCCATCGAGGCCTTGACCGACACGACCCCCGACGCCGGGGCACGGATCATCCGAACCATCGGGCTGGAACTGGAACGACTCCAGAACCACGTGGGGGATTTAGGGGCGTTGAGTGGTGATGTGGCCTTTTTGCCACCGGCCAACTACTGCGGCCGTATGCGGGGAGACTTTCTTAACATGTCTCTGTGGCTGTGTGGTAACCGGTTCGGCAAGGGACTTGTGCGACCCGGGGGGGTCAGGTTTCCCATGACTGATGTGGACCGGGAGACCCTTGCCGGCAGACTCGAGGAGCTGAAACCCCAGGTGCGCCACACCATGGAACTGCTTTTTGCCACCCCGAGTGTGCGGGCCCGTTTCGAGGGATGCGGTGCCGTTTCGACTGATGACGCCCACAAGCTTGGTTTGGTGGGGCCGGCGGGACGGGCCTGCGGCATCGCCTACGATGCCCGGCGCGATTTCCCCACCGAACATTATGCCCAACTGAACATACCTGAAAATGCCAAGTCTACCGGCGACGTCTACGCCCGCGCCCGCACACGCGCCGATGAAGTCTTGCAATCCATGGACATGATCGAATCCCTGTTGAAAGACCCCGTGCAAACCCAATACGATCTACCGTCTGAATTTAAACCGATGGCTTCCGCTATGGTCGTCACGCTGAATGAAGCCTGGCGCGGAGAAGTCTCCCACTGCGTGTTGACCGGTGCCGATGGGGAAATCGTCCGCTACAAGGTCAAGGACCCCTCCTTTCACAACTGGAACGGATTGGCCATGTCATTGAGAGATACGGGCATTTCTGATTTTCCTCTGAACAACAAGAGTTACAACCTGTCATACTGCGGATTTGACTTATAGAAACACGTAAGCTGCGAGAAAATAAACCGTCATGATAAAAACGCTTCAAAATCGATTTGAGCAAGGCTACCGCACCTCCCGCTATCCCAAGGAGCCGATTCAATTGCCGGAGCGCTACCGCGGACGGCCACAGATTGTCCTGGATGCTCCCGCCGAACTGGCTGCCCGCTGTGCGGCCGCCTGTCCTCAGGAGGCCATAGACGCCCAAAACAAGCGCATCGACATGGGGCGTTGTGTGTTCTGTGGCACCTGCGAGCGTTTGTCGGAAGGGCGTTTTGTAAAATTCACGCAGGATTTTGAAATTGCGACCGCCGAAAAAGAACACCTGATTACCGATGGATCTCTACCGGCACTGGCGGATCATGCCAAACAGCATTTTAAAAAGCTGCTCGGACGTTCTTTGCAACTCCGACAGGTTTCGGCGGCGGGGTGCAATTCCTGCGAAGCGGATCTGAACGTGTTGGCGACGCCTTTTTTCGACCTGGCGCGCTTCGGTATCAATTTTGTGGCCTCACCCCGCCACGCGGATGCCATTGTCGTGACCGGACCGATTTCCCAAAATATGAAGACGGCGCTGTTGCAGACCTATGACGCCGTGCCCACCCCCAAGGCGGTCATTGCCGTGGGCAGTTGTACGCTGTCGGGAGGACCATTTCGGGGCAGTCCGGAAATCACGGAAGGGCTCGATCAGTTGCTTCCCGTTGACTTGTTTATTCCGGGATGTCCGCCCCATCCGCTGACCAACTTGCACGCTTTTTTATCTTTTTTTAAGTAAAGGAGGTCTTCCCATGAAAAATTTCACCGTCTCAGATCTGATGGTTCCCCTTTCCGAGTATGCCCTCGTCTCCGAAAATGCCACTTTATACGAAGCCATCCTGGCGCTCGAGAAAGCGCAAGAGGATTTCGATCAGACGCGTTACCGGCATAGGGCCATACTGGTATGCGATCAGAAACAAGAGATTGTGGGCAAACTCAGCCAACTGGATGTCTTGAAAGCGCTGGAGCCCAAATACAGCGAACTATTGACGGATGGGGCCACACGTCACCTTGGATTCAGCACCAAATATATCCAGGGCATGATAGAGCAGTTTTCTCTCTGGTCCGGACCACTGACCGATATTTGCCGCAAGGGCATCGACCGTAAGGTCAAGGATTTCATGTATGCTCCATCCGCCGGGGAATACATCCAACAGGATGCTTCCCTTGACATTGCTATTCACCAATTGATCGTCGGTTGCCATCAATCGCTGCTGGTGAAAGACGATAGGGGTGAGATTGTCGGCATCCTGAGGCTGACCGACGTGTTTGCGGCGGTGTTCCACAAACTGAAAGAATGCAAATTAGACGAATAGGTCGATCTGCGCAGAATCGATTCAAAATACCGTAATCGGACTGAGGAGGAATGTAAGATGAGCGACGGTGTGGCTGGCACCCCAAGCCAGATTAACTGGAAATGGCTGGTTTTCCTTTTTTCGGGAATCATCCTGTTTGTGGTCGTCTATTACTCGCCGACCTGGCCGGATGCCATCGACCCGATGGGCAAACACTTTGAGCTGAGCCGCGAGGGCAAGGGAGCTTTGGCGGTTTTTCTGCTGGCCGGCACCTGGTGGGTGTTTGAAGTGGTGCCGATCGGTGTCACGAGTCTGGCCATCGGGGTGTTGCAGGCCCTGTTTCTGATTCGGCCGGCCAAGGTGGCCTTCAAGGACTTCATGGACCCATCGGTCATGTTTATTTTCGCTTCGATTGTCATCGGTCTGGTCTTCACCAAGACCGGGTTGACGCGGCGACTGGCCTATAAAATGCTGGCCATTGTGGGCGAAAAAACCAGCATGATTTATTTGGGGTGCTTTGTCGTGACTGCGGCGCTTACCCACATCATGGCTCATACCGCAGTGGCGGCTACGATTTATCCACTGTTGCTGGCCATCTATTCGCTCTACGGAGAAGGCGACAAGCCGACCAAATTCGGTAAAGGCCTTTTTATCGGTATGGCCTATGTGGCTGGTGCCGGCAGTATCGTCACGCTCCTGGGAGCAGCCCGGGGGGCTGTGGCCTTGGGTTTTTACACCGATATCGTCGGTGAAACAATTTCGTTTTTCGAACTGACCTACTACATGTTTCCGGTCGGGTGGTTGATGACCTTCCTGTTGTGGGGCTTTTTCATGATTTTCTTCAAGCCTGAGAAGGCCACCATCCCGGGTTTGAGGGAAAAAGCCAAACGCCTGTATTCCGAGTTGGGACCGCTGACGCGCAAGGAAATTGTCGCCACCGCTATTGTCATGGCCTGCATTGTGACCATGTCCCTGCGTTCCTTTATTCCGGCTTTGCAGCCGTTGGATAAAACCGGCATTATTTTGATCTCGACCATCCTGTTCTTTATCACCGGCATCCTGGACATCGACGATTTGGAGTCGGTGCCCTGGAACATCATTTTACTGTTTGCGGGCGCTATGAGCATCGGGTTCTGCCTCTGGGAAACCGGGGCCGCCAAGTGGCTCGCGGTGAACTGGCTCACAATGTTCCAGAAGGCCAATTGGTTTGTCTTTACCATGAGCATCGCCTTCTTCGTCATGATGATGACCAACTTCATCATGAACGTAGCCGCCATTGCCATTTCCCTGCCGGTGGCCTTTGTGATTGCGCCCTATCTGGGCGTGGCGGCCGAAGTCATCCTGTTTGCCGCGCTGGTCACGGCGGGCATGCCTTTTCTTCTGCTGGTAGGGGCGGCGCCCAATGCGATTGCCTATGACTCCAAGCAGTTTACGACCGGCGAATTCTTTTTATACGGCATCCCGGCCAGTATTATGCTCATGGTGGTGGTGGGCTTTGCCGTGTATGTTCTCTGGCCGTTGATGGGCATGTCGGTGACTTTGCCGGTGTAAATCAGACGAACTTTCGATTTGACATAAAATATTGTTCCTATCCAAAGCGCCTCTGCCTATTTATTATCAGGTGGAGGCGCTTTGTTTTAAGGGCTGCAAGGGTGATCGGTAAACCGCATTAAAGCCGGCCGGATGAAGTTGGCAGCGGTGGGATATGGCTGACCGTACGTCTTGTTATGTTGAGGAATAGGGAAACACGCGGTATAGGCACGCTATGCATGGCATCGGCAACGGTCACTTTGCTGCCCCGCTGGCAAACGTCTTCAACCGGTTCCATCCAAAGATTCAATATATCGTTACAAGCGAAATTCCGTTGCACATTTTGGATACCCGAGGTGCTCATGCTTCCCCAAGGTTGCTTGCTGCAAATTCCCAGTTGATCAGATGGTCAAGAAATGCTTCGCTGTATTTGTCACGCTGATTTTGGTAGTCCAGGTAGTAGGCATGTTCCCAGACATCCAGGACCAGCAGCGGATGCATGCCTTGCACAATTGGCGCCACGGCATTGGCGGTATCCACTATGGTGAGTTGGCTTTCGTTGCGCACCAGCCAGATCCAGCCACTGGCAAACCGCCCGCGAGCCGCATCCATAAAGCCCTCGCGGAAAGACTTGTAGCTGCCGAATGACGTGGTCAGCCATTCTTCCATCAGACCCACCGGCGCGCCGCCACCACCGGCTTTTATGCTGTTCCAATAGAAGGTATGGTTGAACACCTGGGCGACGTTGTTAAAGATCGCACTTTGTTCGCACGCTTTCGGCTGAAAGGTTTCGCGCATCATCTCGGTCACGCTGAGATTTTCCAGTCGTGTATCGGTTACCAGGCGATTGGCATTGTCCACATAGCCCTTGTGATGTTTCCCGTAATGGTATCGGAGGGTTTCCTCGGATAAATAAGGCTCCAGGGCGTCCAGTTTGTAGGGAAGGGCCGGCAGGCGAATGGGATGGGGCATGTTTTTTTGATCGCGGGAGCAGCCCCACCCCGTCACTTCCAGCGCGGCCAGTGTGCCGACGCCCAACGACCATTTCAGAAATGTTCTTCGCTCCATCATAACCTCCTTGTGGCATTACCGATTATTCAGACCGCGGCATAATCGGAACGGACGTCCCATTTCGTACCGCAAACGCCGTACCGGGGAGGACGCCATTACGTCGGTTCAACCGGCAGGGCGGGCCTCACTTTAAAGACGATTTCCTTGCGGATCTGAACCGTGCCGGGTTTGGCCCCGCGCGGTTTGGTGACGTAGCGAGCCCGTGTGGCAGAAACCGGCACGATGCCGCCCTGACGTGCTTTACTATGGTAGGCGGCAATGGCGGCTGCCATTTTGAGGATATTTCTATCCGGTTCCTGGCCCGACGGTACCCGCAGGATGACATGGCTGCCGGGTAACCCCCGAACATGGAACCACCAGTCATTGGGCGCCGCCATGCGCAAACTCAAATAATCATTGTCAGTGTCATTACGGCCGGCGACTACGATCCAGCCGGGGGGCACCGTATATTCAAAAACGCGCGGCGGCGGTGGCACACGTTCCGATGGGATTTGTTGGGTCATAGGCTTGGATCCGGATCAAGGGAAAATACCGATGAATTCGTACGGGATGATCGAAAGGGTTCCAAAATAATGGAAAACGGATCTGATTTCAATAGATTAAAAAGATGAAGATGATGGCGGTCAGCGACGGGCGAGCTCAGGCGATTCGGATGTATCGGGTCTGTGTCCGGATTTGAGGGCTTCGATATGTTGTGCTTTGAGGCATTCCAGCGTGTGGCCCAAACTGTAGGCGAGATAGTATTTTTGAATGTTGGATACGTACCGGACGGTTTCCGATCCAATCAGTCGCATGGTGGCGATTTCCGTATGACGAAACCATTTATTGGGATCATAGCCAAGCTTGGCGGCCAAACGGCGGCATTGCTGGATCCTGTTCGGTCCGGCATTATAAGCCGCCAGAATAAGGCAGATGCGGTCGTGGGGGAGAATTTCGGGGTCCGCAAAATAAATATCCCGCAACAGGGCCAGATATTTAGCACCGGCGTGGACATTTCGCTCCGGATCGTCAAGATCGCCGATGCCGATACTGGCATCATTGGCGGTGGTGGGCATTACCTGCATCAGTCCGATGGCGCCCGCCGGCGACTGGCGGTTGTGATTCATCTGCGATTCCTGATAGGCGACTGCGGCAAGCAGCATCCAATCGAAGCTATAACGCGCGCCGTATTTGCGGAAGAGGGGGACAAAGCGGGAAAATTTGGCGCGATCGGTCAGGGCCTGCGGATGACTGATCCATTTTGTCTCCTTGAAGTACTGGCGGTAGTAAATGTTGCCGAAATGAGAGCCCCGCCGGCGATTCAACAGAAACCGGTTCAAGCTGGCTTTAAGCTCCGGGTTGTTTCGGCGGACCATCCAGGCAATGGGCGTGTGCGCGCTGATTTCCGGAAGCTCGTGAATGGTGATATTCGAAAACATTTCGGCCCAGATATGGGCAATATGGCTTTCAACGATGCTGAGTTCGATGATCCCCGCGTTGATCAATTCCAGAATATCTTCGCTGCTGAAAATCGTATCGCTTCGTATCTGTTGCAGGGGGGGTAAATTGCGGATGAGCAGACGGGCATTTATACGGCGCAGGGTCTTGCTTGATCCCCAACCGGGTTGGATGTGAATCCGTCGATTGCTCAGATCCTCGATGCGGTTAATCGGTGGGCTTCGCGAATGGGATACCAACACTTCGCTGACGCTTCCCAAATAGGGTATCGTAAAGTCCACCTTTGATTGACTTTCCGGCGTTATACGTGTTCCTGCCGCAACGATATCGCCTAAACCGCCCTTGAGACTCGGAATGAGCAGGTTTTCGGGGACAGGGATAAATTCGATGACGGTGGGCAGTTTGCCATATGCGGGCTTTTGATTGAGAAATGCTTCGTAATCTTTCAACAAGCGGTATTCAAATCCGTAACTTTGTCCGCGAGAGATAAAGTACGTCGATGGTGCATAGGTGGTCAGCACGCGTATCGTTCGCCGACGCAACATTTCGGGTAGATCGTCACGGTGCGGCTCATGCACGCGCGAAAGTTGAGGCACAACAGTGAACAGGGCCTTCTGGTTGTAGTGATAGTCCAGTTTGCAAAATTCTTCGCTGAGCGAGACACGGGCATCGTGTTGTTTTTCCAGTGACGCGGCCCAGACATTTTCCATGTAGTGCGAGTAGGGTTCAAGCAGAGGGGCGTAAGCGTACCCCAGGGCTTGGGTCTCTTCGCGCTGCGTTGCATCTTTGTCAAAAATGGCCGCCCAGTTGCCGCCAAAAAAATCGGCGCGAATCCATTCACCGGGTTCAATGATGCTGTTGACGTCGGATTCGATGTTCCGTGACGACATTACCGCAACGGGCGTACTCACGGTGCGAAGATAGCCCCAGGGTTGTGCTGACACCATCGGGGGGGCGGCCAGTATCGACAGGGCAGCCATGAGGACAAAATATTTTTGAGCGAGCTGGACCATAGGCACTGCATTCCGTTACAGGAAGACGTCAGTCAGAAAATGCAGACATCCGACATTGCACATGCGTGTTACCGGTTATAATTATTAAAATAATCCCTGACCTGTGGGAGGGTCAAGGCGAAAGGCCGTGCACCACCTTATTTCTGATGTGTTTGCGTTTGCAGCGTATTATCGTTATCAGCCCGAGAGGCTTGAAAGTTGAATAGAATCCGGTAGATCAATGAAAATCAGCGCTGTCGATTTCATGAGGAATATTTATAAAATAATGCACGACATGATAAAATATGGAGAATTTAGCACCCGATCAAAAAACATGTCGGTGGATTGGGGCAAATTAAGATCGGGACCATCTTAAGTCCAAAAAACGACAGGGAGATATTATTCACAACAATTGCGTTGATTCAAGAACATGTGAAATGGATACGGCCCGACTGCTCGGAGGATACAGTCTGCCTGTTTGGATCAGCAAAGCATTGTCGCTGGCGGTATCGCATCAGGCAATAGGATGGTTGACGCCGCATACCGCGATGGTGTCAAGGCCCTTGATGAAAGCACGGGTCAGCCTGGCGTCCGTCAGATGCGCAAAGACCTTGCCATCTCTTCGCACACCGCGAATGATGCCGTCATTAAGGAACCATCGCACGAGTTGATAGCCATTGTCGCTGCGGCTCCCCGTCAAAACGTGCGCCTGGGATGGGATCGGTTCCGGGGTTGGCAGATGCCCCGTTTCATCCACACACTGTTTCATAAAATTTAGCATGCGGGCCAGGCGCAGCAGGGTCAGACTCGTTCTACGGCCGTGTGTCCGATCAAGCGGCAATGCCGTGGATCGCCAGCAGAGAGGAGAATTGGGGAGGAGGCCCGATGCCTGGCATCTATTGAAATCAAGGCTGTCCGGCGCTGGATAGTAAGTGGAAAGGCCCACCAGCACACGGCGCCCCGCTAGAAATAGAAGATCGTCGACTGTTGTAAGAGGGTCTTGCCCGGGGGCCCCGGCGATCAGATATCCAACAGCCGTCATCTTCAATGGCTCGGCCCATTGCAGTACACGCTCGAATGCTTTGACGACGGACGCACGATTGAACCGTGCACTCTGGTCATGGTCGCACGTAATCAAGGCCAGATTCAATTCACGGAATCCGGCGGTGTGCATCAGATGGATGGTTTTTTTGTCCAAGGCGGGAGGATATAGCCCGTTCATGGCGCGCAATTCCAGTTCCCGTTCGCCGAAATGGCGCACGATTTCCCGGAGGAGACGTTCAAACCAGGCGCGATCCATGGCCATGTTTTCATCTTCAAAATCGATCAAACCGATCTCACGACCTTGGGCGCCCTGTAAGATTTCCTGCATGACGTGGGTCACGCGTCGCCGGCGATAGGGAATGCTGGAATGGGCGCCCATACAACAATACGAGCATTGCATGGGGCACCCCCGACTGGCGGTGATGACCAGGGTGGTTTTGCCTTTTCGGCTGTAGAAGCGATGATTGACCAGGTCGATTGCCGGCGGCGATAGGTCATCCAAATCAGGCGTGTAGGCAGGCGGACGGATGTGTCTTTCCCCATTTCGGCGTTTCAAGCCGATGCCGGGAACGGATTTGAGGGATTCCCCCCGTTGCAGCGCTTTGGACAAGGCCGGCAGTGTTACTTCTCCGTCTCCGCGCAAGACAAAATCTACAGCAGTATGATCCAGCATGCGATCTGGAAACACAGAGGGATGATGGCCGCCGAGCACCACCCACGTTTCCGGACACACGGATTTAACCGCCTGGGCACATGCCAAAGCCATATCTTCATAGGCCGAAAACAGGGACGCAATGCCGATCAGAAACGCGCCTGAAAGCCGGGCACGGTCGGCGATGGTCGAAAGGGCGTAGCCATAATGGCGGTATTGATGGAAAAGGGCAAAAGGAGAGGTGTCGGCGGGTCCATAAACATCCGACAGATACGACAGCGGTTCCGGGAGGGGGGCCGGTCGCGATTTGCTATTGGCCAGGGCATCCAGTATGGCGACCCGATAGCCGTGATGCCGCAAGGTGGCCGCAATGGAAGTCAACCCGTAGGGAATGGTGCGCTTGGCGGTCAGGTAAAAATCCCGAATCGGCGGCTGGATTAGCAGGATATCGCATTGTAGGGAATCCGCGGCGGGCTTGGCGTCTCTTGATGGCCGAACAGGGGTCAACAGCCGCCGCAACCGCATCCGCAGCCCCCGCCGCATCCGTTTTGATCGGCTGCCTGGGCTAGGGCCTGTATGATTTCGCGCGGTTCGGGGTCGCTGATGGCGATGACGGACACCGTAAGGTCGAGCATTTCCGTTGGTTTGGTGATGCCAAGGGCCTTTTTCAACGGCGTATACAGATGAGCAAACGTCCCGACGGCCTTGTCCTTTGGTACCGAGAGATGCAGTTGATCTCCGGGTGTCTTATGCAGGAGTTCATATTCAAAGGGGCAGAATCCGTCACTGGCGGCTCCACAGATAAATTCCAGTTTTCCCTTGCGGGTATCGGCTTGAATTTCAAGTGCTACTTTTTTTAAATGGTCAACTGCGATGGGCATCCTTCCCTCCTTGATTAGCCGCCGGGCGGAATATGCGATATTATTGTTGGAACATTAGTCATGATTTGTCGCGGTGGCAACTGTAAAAAAGGCTTGAGACCATCATCCGCGGCCGGCCGCATTCTGCCGGAGAGAAGGCGCATTTCCGATGTGGGTTGGCATACGGTCACCGGTAGGGATGGTCGGGGTCAAAACGCGGAGGGAATGCCCATCATCAATCCGCTCTCAGATCGTGCTGCCTTTCATCCAGTTGACAAGCGCATTGATGCGGTCTTTTTGAGGTTTCGAGAGGTTTTTAAACTGCACACCGATGCCGTCTTCGGTGATGTAGATAACGTCGGCATAGACACGAAAAATATCGGGAAATTTGGGGTGGGAGAACGCCAGGGCCAGTTCATCACCAACCTTGAAATCCTCCCGGGTGCCGATAAACAGGCCTTTGGGATGAATATCTTCGATATAATCCGTATAAAAACGATTACCGGCAGAGAAATTGACAATCAACGAGGACGGTTTGCGCGGGTGACCGGGGCGACTGCGGGTGATGGCACTGGGATCTTGACGGATTTCAGGTTTTTTATGTCGGTAAAGCAGTTCTTCGGCCAGTCGGAGCATGATCAATTGCTGCTTTTCGGACATACCGACCACGGTCTGGATCAACCGGGAAAGGGTTACATTATATTTGCGTCCCTCCAGATTGATGGGGTCCATTCTTCTGTCCTTATGCGAGCGCATGTTTGCCGTAGAAGGTACCATTTTCCACAAGTTAATCATATTTTTACTTGTTTTTCAAACGAGATGGCTGATGTCGAGGACGAATGTCGGTGTTTTGGACAGCGAGACTTAATGATCACGGCCACGGTTGAGGAAGCGTTCCAGTTGCTCGACGGCCAGCGAACAGGAAAGAGTCAACAAGAGATAGAGAAGGGTGATCGTGATCCAGATTTCAAAGGTGAGATAGGTGGCGGCCATGAGCTCCATGCCCTGAAAGGTGAGTTCCTGAATCGATATCACGGAAACGATGGCGGAATCTTTAATGGTCGAAATGAACTGACCGGATAGGGGAGGGAGGATCCGTCGGATGGCCTGGGGCCCGATCACATGGATCAACTGTCGGGAACGCGAGAGACCGAGGGCAGCAGACGCTTCCCATTGGCCGTTTTCCACCGACTGGATACCGGCGCGAACGATTTCCGTGATATAGGCGCCTTCAAACAGGGAGAGGGTGATCAGGGCGGATAGAAAGGCGGGCAGCGTCGACGGTGGTGCCAGGAGGACGGTCAGCAGCTTTCGGACGGCCGGCGGTGCTTCTTCGGCCAGCGCCTGAACCCCCAGCACCGGCATCAGCTGATCGCTGACAAAAAAATAGAAAATAAAAATGAGGACCAGCGGCGGTGTGTTGCGGATCAATTCGACGTAGGCGCCTCCCAGCATGCGTCGAAAAGGCCGTTGACTGATGCGTGCCAGGCCCATGACCACGCCGATGATGGAGGCCATGAGCGTGCCCCAGACGCTGAGCCGAATGGTATTCAGGAAACCGCGGGTCAGTGTATTCAGAACCCAGCGGTCTTCGGTGGCGTCGAAACGAAACAGATACTGGGGAATCAGCTCCCAGTGCCATTTATACTGAAGACCCGATGACAAACGGTGGAAAACGTAGATGGCCGTTGCCAGCAACAGCAGACCAAGCACGACATCCAGAAGCGATATGCGGCGATTAAAAATGATCAACGGGCAGCGTCTGCATTGAGGGTTGTCCATGACCCGGCCGCTTGATGACGGCCGGGTCGTGAGAAAGTCTTTGCGTTTGGCAATGATGGCAAACAGCGTCGGGGAGCTATTGCAGTTTTTCCTTCCAGTCCTGGGTATTGAACCAGTAGGCTTTGCGTTCCGCCAGCCAGCCTTCGGCGGTGACATACTGGATCCAATTGTTGAAATAATTCAGGGTGTCGACATCGCCCTTGCGGACGGCAAAACCGATGGGCTCTTTGGTAAAGGTTTCCTTGATCGGCAGAAAAAGCGCATCCGGATGTTCGATGGCCTGAAAGGCTGGTGTGGGTGCGGAAGCCACCGCGGCGTGGGCTTTGCCGTTGATCACTTCCTGGAAAATCTGAGCCTCACCGTCAAACTGGCGAAGGGTGGCTTGGGGAAAGTATTTTTTGGCAGCCATGACCGAGGTCGACCCCAACTTGACGGCCAGAACCACATCGGGACGGTTGAAGTCATCCAGGGATGTAAAGCCGGCCGCAAGCTTTTTATTGGCCACGAGCGACATGCCGGAATAATCATAGGGTTGTGTGAAATTCACCTTCAAATTGCGGCTGGGGATGATACCCATTCCGCCGATGATGACGTCGAATTTGCCGGTCAGCAGGGCCGGAATAATGCCGGACCATTTCGTGGGGACGAATTCCACCTTGACACTCATGTCGGCGGCCAGGCGTGTGGCGACGTCGATTTCAAATCCGATCAACTGGCCGGTTTTATCCCGCATGGCCCAGGGGACGAAAGTGTCCATACCGACGCGCAGGACGCCCTTTTGCAAGACTTTTTCGATGGTGCTTTCCTGAACCAGCTGCTGCTGCAACTGGCCCGCCGATGCGATTCCGGCGAGCATAAATAGACAGATGACGACAGGCAGCATCTTGTAAACGATGATTTTTTTCATGGGGTGCTCCTTTGTTTTCAGAGGGTGGCTGTCAATGGTTTCCATTATCATGATGCAACGGGCTATCCGGCCACACGGAGTCGTCTTTCCAGCAGGTTGATCAACAGCGAAAGCGACACCGTCAGTACAAGATAGATGGCCGCGACCAGGAACCAGATTTCAAACACCAGATAGGTTTCCGCTATGATGGATTGTCCCTGCATGGACAAATCGTAAATCGCAATCGTACTGACCAGGGCGGAGTCCTTGATAAGAGAGATGGCCTGGCTGGCCAGCGGTGGCAGTATCCGGCGTGTGGCCTGGGGCAAAATGATGTGGCGGTAGGTTTGGGGCATGCTGAGGCCCAAACTGTAGGCGGCTTCCCATTGACCGCGATGAATGGAAACAATACCGGCGCGGAAAATCTCCGAGGCATAGGCCCCTTCGAACAGGCTGAGCGCCAACACCGCCGAGGTAAACCGACTGATGTCAAACACCGGCGCCACCACAAAATAAATAAAAAACAACTGCACCAGCAAAGGGGTATTGCGGATGCTTTCAAGATAGCCGCGGGCTATGAGATTTCCCAGAAAAGATCGCGACAGCCGCAGAAAAGCGGCCGTCAGGCCAATCAGGGTGGCCAGAACAAGGCTGATGGCCGTGATGTGAAGGGTCACGGCGAGTCCCTGAAGCAGCGGTCCGACAATAAAGTGGCCGTCCTCCATCGTGAACAGATAGCGCGGTACGCGATACCACTGCCAATGGTAGCCCAGCTTTTCGGATCCCCGGAACAAGGTGTAGACGAGCAGACCGGACAGCAGGAGAAATTTTGTTCCGTCCAACCAGGGAAAACGCCGGATGCCCGTGCTGATATGTTCCAAATACGTCATTTCAGGCGTGTCGTTCGAGGTCGCAATGCAATCGGGTGATTTAAGGTTCGGGTAAGAAAAACGTTTGACACCATCCGGCGGGCATCTACCTGGAAAAGTTACCTCAGCCGGGGGAGGGTGTGCCGTTTCGCAACGGATTGCGTTCCATATAACAGCATTGCCTGGGAATGTAAAGTTGCCGGCCGGCAATCACCGTCAATTCTTTTTCTTGCGGGACCACGCTTTCCGGACTG
Source organism: Deltaproteobacteria bacterium (assembly GCA_020444045.1). Taxonomy (GTDB): domain Bacteria; phylum Desulfobacterota; class Desulfobacteria; order Desulfobacterales; family UBA5852; genus JABZFP01. The sequence continues at coordinate 56,967 of JAHLLS010000017.1, read as the reverse complement.
GTTTGAAGGGTGTACGCCCGGGAAGTATTTCTTCTTTCTGGCGCAATTTCTTCCGGCGGTCTTTTTCCACAAAGAGCGGCATGTCATCAAACGGATCCTGTTCGGTATGATACATCAGGGCGCCATAAGTGGACGGTGTCGGGGTGAAAATCTGGATTTGTTCAGGCGCCGCCTGGAGTTTGGTGCGCGTGTAGTGGCGCAGCCGCTGCATGTCTTGCTGGGTGCAGCCGGGATAGGCAGCCATCAGGTAATAGCTGAGGAATTGATCGAGGCCGGCGGCATGGGTGATCTGGTAAAACCGTTGCCGGAAGAGGGTGCAGGCCTCGATGGCAGGTTTGCCCATCCGCGCCAGAACATGCGGCTCGCTGTGTTCGGGGGCGATCTTGAGTTGGCCCGAAACATGATGGCGGATCAGCTCTTCGAGATAAAGGTCGCCCGATTTGCGGTCCGCAAAAATCAGGTCCGGTCGCAGGCCGGAGGCCACGAAAATTTTACGGATGCCCGGGATACGGCGCATCTTCTGCATCAACCGGCGCAGGTGGCCGTGGTCCACCGGCAGGTGGGGACATACCTTGGGATACAGGCACCGTTTTTGGGGGCAGGCGCCTTTTTCCAACTTGTGGGCACACTCAAATCCATACATGTTGGCGGTGGGTCCCCCCAGGTCACTGATGATGCCCTTGAATTGCGGGTGGGCGGCCATCCGGCGCGCCTCCCGTATGAGGGATCCTTCACTGCGGCCATAGACCCGGCGTCCCTGGTGGACGGCAATGGCACAGAAATGACACTCGCCATAGCAGCCGCGGTGGGTCGTCAGGGCAAACCGAATGGTATCCAGCGCGCGAACGCTTCCCTGCGTTTCATAAAAAGGGTGCTGGGCATGCGTGTAAGGCAGCTCGTAAACCGCATCCAGTTCCTCCGTGGTCGGTGGAAACGCCGGTGGATTCTGCACCAGCCAGCGGGTGTCCTGCTGCTGACAAAGCCCGCTGGCGCTAACCGGATCGTTGTTGCGGTAAAACACATGGAACATCTGGGTAAACGCCTGGGGATCGCCGGCGACGGTCAGGTGCGCGGGGAGAATCAGGTAGTCCGTTATAGGCTGAGGAGCAATGTAGCACAGACCGCGCAGGGTACGGTAATCGGTTTGCTCGTCCAGCGCAGCCGCCAGGGCCAACACCGTCTGCTCGCCCATGCCGTAGACCAGGATGTCGGCCCGGGCATCGAACAGGATCGATCGCCGGATGCGGTTGGTCCACGCGTCATAGTGGGAGATGCGGCGCAGGCTGGCTTCGATACCGCCCAGCACGATGGGCACGGTTGATTTGGCATAACGTCGGATCAGGTTGGCATAGGCAATCACGGCCCGATCGGGCCGCCGGTTGTTTTCCCCACCGGGCGTGTAGTCGTCCTTCTGGCGTCTTTTGCCGAGGGCGGTATAGTTGGCGACCATGGAATCCACGCTACCGGCCGTAATGCCCCAGAAAAGGCGTGGCAAGCCCAGGCGTAGAATGTCGCTGTCGCTGCGGATATCGGGTTGGGCGATAATACCCACGCGGTAGCCGGCGTTTGACAATACGCGACCGATGACGGCGGCGCCGATATGGGGGCTGTCGATGTAGCTGTCGCCCGTGACCAGAATGATGTCGAGGCGCTGCCAGCCGCGCTCCCGGACTTCTGCAGGGGTTGTGGGGAGAAACACGGATAATTTCCTATCGCATCTTGACACGATTTCCAATACTCTGTATCTGTCAGCGTTTAACGCGTTTATCGAATTCCCGGAGGAATCCATGGATTATAAGAAGACCCTGAACCTGCCGCAAACCAAGTTTCCCATGAAGGCCAACCTCACCCAGCGTGAACCGCAACTCCTGGAGGAATGGGAACAGCATCATTTATTCGACGAAATCCGCAAGCGTTCCCATGGACGTCCCCGGTTTATTCTACACGACGGTCCGCCATACGCTAACGGCCATATCCACATTGGTACCGCACTGAACAAGATTTTAAAAGACATCATTGTCCGATCCCGTCAGATGATGGGGTTCGATGCGGTTTATGTGCCGGGCTGGGACTGCCATGGCCTGCCGATTGAACACAATGTGGACAAAGAGCTGGGATCGAAAAAAAAGGAATTGAGCCTGACCCAGGTCCGGCAGTTATGCCGGAAATATGCCGAAAAATTCATCGATATTCAGCGGGCCGAATTCAAACGTTTGGGCGTTGTCGGCGATTGGGAAAACCCGTATCTCACCATGAGCTACGGTTACGAAGCCACGATTGCAGCGGAATGCTGCCGCTTTGCCCTCGATGGCAGTCTGTTCCGGAGTAAAAAACCCATTCACTGGTGTTGCAGCTGCCAAACGGCTCTGGCCGAAGCGGAGATCGAGTACGAAGACGAAGCATCACCGTCGATTTTTGTCAAATTTCCTTTCATCGACGATCTGGGCGATGTCGATCCCGTTCTCAAGGGACGCAGCGTCAGCTGTGTCATCTGGACGACCACGCCCTGGACCCTGCCGGCCAACCTGGCCATCGCGCTGCATCCGGAATTTGGATACGCCGCGGTCGAAAACGCTGATGGCGATATCTATGTGCTGGCCAAGGATTTGGTGGCGTCCTGCATGGACCGTTTCGGCATGACCGACTACCGCGTCGTGAGTGAACTGACGGCGGCCTCGCTGGAGAAGAAGCGATGCCGTCATCCCTTCTATAATCGCGAGTCCATCATTGTGTTGGGCGAACACGTCACGCTGGACGCCGGTACGGGGTGTGTTCACACGGCGCCGGGGCATGGCCGTGAAGACTATGATGTCGGATTGGTGTACGGTCTTGATTCCTATTCACCGGTGGATGATCGGGGTGTGTTCACCGATGACGTGGCGCTGTTCAACGGGCAGTTCGTTTTCAAAGCCAATCAAGCGATTATCGATCATTTAAAGGCCACCGGCGCCCTGTTGGCCCAGGAAGACCTCTCCCACAGTTATCCCCATTGCTGGCGCTGCAAAAAACCGGTTATTTTCAGAGCAACGCCTCAGTGGTTTATTTCCATGGAAAAAACCGGGCTGCGGCAAAAAACACTGAAAGCAATCGACCAGGTGCAGTGGGTGCCGCGCTGGGGGCGGGAACGAATCTATGGCATGATCGAGAACCGACCCGACTGGTGTGTTTCCCGTCAGCGGGCCTGGGGCGTACCGATCGCTATTTTTTATTGCGCCGATTGCGGCAAGCTCCATGTCGATGAGGCCATGATCAAGCGTGTGCAAGCCCTGTTCGAGGCGCACGGGGCTGATGTGTGGTTTACGGAGGAAGCCGACAAGCTGCTTCCCGAAGATGCCACCTGCGCCGGATGCGGGGGGCATGCGTTTACCAAAGAAACGGATATCCTGGACGTCTGGTTCGATTCCGGCGTCAGCCATGCGGCGGTGCTTGAAAAGCGCGACAACCTCCGTTGGCCGGCCGATCTCTACCTGGAGGGCAGCGACCAGCACCGCGGGTGGTTTCACAGCTCCCTCCTGACCGCCGTGGGGCTTCGCGGAACGGCGCCTTACAGGGCCGTTCTGACGCATGGGTTTGTGGTCGATGCCTCAGGACGGAAAATGTCCAAATCCATCGGGAACGTGATTGCGCCGAAAACCGTTATCGACAAATTCGGGGCGGAAATTCTCCGGTTGTGGGTCTCGGCGGCAGACTACCGCGATGATATTCGGATATCGGATACCATTCTCAAACAGCTCAGTGATGCCTATCGCCGGATTCGCAACACCAGTCGTTTCGTGCTGGGGAACCTGGCGGATTTCAACCCGGATGAGAATACGGTGCCGTATGCCGATCTCCATGATATCGACCGGTACCTCCTGCACCGGCTCCAAGAGCTGGTGCGGCGAGCCCGCAAGGCCTATGAAACCTACGAATTTCATATTATCTATCATGCCCTGCACAACTTTTGCGTCCTGGATCTTTCGGCCTTTTATTTGGATATCCTCAAGGATCGGCTGTATACCTCCCCGCCCGCGTCGCTTGCCCGGCGTTCCGCCCAGACCGTCATGCATGCCCTGCTGAGTGCCATGGCGCGACTGATGGCGCCCATCATGGCCTTTACCGCCGATGAGATTTGGCAGCACCTGCCATCCTGGCAAGACAAGACCGCCAATGTCCATTTTACGGCCCTTCCAGAGGTTAATCCGGCATGGATTGACGAGACCCTGGCTGAAAAATGGGGACAAATCCTCGTCATCCGGGGTGAAGTGACCAAAGCACTGGAAAAGGCGCGGGTCGACAAGTTGATCGGCCATCCCCTGGATGCCGCCGTGACGCTGGTTGCAGCGGGGAAGGCGTATGACGTGCTGCAGGAATACCGCCACCAGCTGGGACACATTTTCATCGTATCCCAGGCGGTCCTGGCCGATGCGGGCACTTCCCTGGCGGATGCTTACCGCAGTGAAGAAATCGAAGGATTGCAAATCAAGGTGGCTCGCGCCGACGGCGACAAGTGTGACCGGTGCTGGATCCATGATCCCACCGTGGGGGAAGACAACGAACATCCGAGCGTATGCTTGCGCTGCCGGACCCATCTGGCGGAAATCGGCACCGCGATGATCGACGCATGAAAAGGGCTGACGGGCAAAAGCAGGGCGCACCGCAGGTTTCCGAACCGGAACCACCCTGGGTGAAATACCGTCGACTGGGGTGGGTTGCGGGAAGCGTGGTGCTGTTAGATCAGGTCACCAAATGGATCATTCTGGAGCGGCTGGATCTCTATCACGCGATTCCCGTCGTGCCCGGATTATTCAATATTACCCATGTCCAGAACCCCGGCGGTGCTTTCGGTTTTCTGGCCCAACAGAGCCAACTGGTGCGGGGCATCGTTTTTCTCCTGATGTCGTTTCTGGCGGTATGCCTCATTTTCTGGTTTTACCGGAAAACCCCGTCGACCCACCGCTGGCTGGCGGTTGGTTTCGCACTGATATTCGGCGGCGCCATCGGCAATTTGATCGATCGGGTGCGCTTCGGGCGCGTGGTCGATTTTCTCGATTTCTATATCGGCACATGGCACTGGCCGGCCTTCAATGTAGCGGACAGCGCCATTACAGTCGGCATTGCGATTTTCCTCCTGCACGTCGTTTCCGGCCGAATGCCGGAATAGCGCCACCGATCCGTAAACGGATAGATCGCCGGTTTTCCGGCTGCAGGCAGGGCCGGCTGGTCTTGCAATGCCAAACCACCCGATCCGTTACCGATTCCTCGACGTCTCTTGTGCGGACAGACCATGACAGATATCCACTATCAGGATTTGACGCGTTTTCTCCAAAAAGAGGAGGCCCGAAAGGCTCCGGCCTGGCCGTCGGTATGGCTTCTGTTCGGCGAGGAGATGCTTTACAAAAAAGCGCTGGAGAAAGTGTTGGCGGCCATTCTCGGCGATGCCCCGCGCCACATGACCTACGAGGCCATCGACGGGCTGAACGAGAATGTGCGCGGCGCGTTGGAACGCATCAATACGTTTTCGCTTCTATCCGACCGTAAAATTGTGGCCCTTACGGATGCGCGGATTTTCCATTCGCGGCAAAACCTCGACCGCTTGTGGGACCAGGCAACCCGTGCCGGCAAGGCGGGTGAAATGAAAAAAGCGGCGCGTCTTTTTCTGGATTTTCTGAACATCCACCGGTTGTCGCTTGCTGATCTGGGCGGGGCGTCACCCGAGACCGTGCTGAAACAGTCCGGTGCCGGTGACGACATGGAGTGGGTTCCGGCGGTGCTGGACTATTGCCGGCAGAGAGGTCTGGATGTGCCTTCCGCCGCCAACCCGCAACAGGAATTACAGGATGCCATTGAGCGGGGTTTCCCTTCCGGACATCATCTGATGATCACGACGGACCTGGTGGATAAACGCCGGACCCTTTACAAAACGATCCGTGAAAACGGGCTGGTGGTGGACTGTGCCGTTCCCAAGGGAGACCGCAAGGCCGACCGCACGGTCCAGGACGCCGCTCTGGATGCGGCGGTAGAGGACGTCTTGCGGGATAGCGGCAAACGGATGGATCCGGCGGTCCGCCGCGTGATGTATGACATGACGGGGTTTGATTTGCGAACCGTTGTCGCCAGCGTGGAAAAACTGGTGAATTTCATCGGCGACCGGCATGCGATCGAAACGGCGGATGTGCGACATGCCCTTGAGCGGACGCGCCGCGACCCGCTGTACGAACTGACCGAGGCCGTCTCCAATCGCAATTTGAGCCAATCCCTTTTCTTTCTTCAATCCCTGCTGACCAGCGGTGAATTCGATCATCCCTTGCCGCTTTTGGCGGCGATCACCAATCAGATGCGGCGTCTGCTGGTGGCCAAAGATTTCACGACCAGCACGTTTGGCCGCGTCTGGCATGCCGGATGTTCATACCCGCAGTTTCAAGCCCAGGTGATGCCGGCCATCAAGGCCTTTGATGAGGATTTACTGGCCATGATCGACGCCTGGAATCAGGCATTGACGCCTGTCCCGTCGTCGGCGGGCAAAAAAAAACGAACCGGCAAGAATAAAAGTACAGCCCGCTCCGATCTCTTCCTGGCAGCGAAAAGCCGCAGTCCCTATCCGATTTACAAGACACTCCAGAAAGCGGAACGGTTTACGCATTTGGAATTGACCGGGGCCCTGCGGCAGCTCAGCGAAGCGGATCGTCAGATGAAGCGCTCCGGCCTGTCGGGCCAGTTAATTCTGGAACAGGTCATTTTTTCGATTTGCCAGGCGGAACAATCCGCCAAACCATCCGGGAAAGCAGGATTCCACCGGCCATCAAGCCGGCGTTGACCAACGTTCGGGAGGAGATCGCATGCCAAAGACGAAAATCGTATGTACGATCGGACCGGCCAGCAGTTCCCCCGACACGATACGGGCGATGATCCAAAGCGGCATGAATGTGGCCCGACTCAATTTTTCCCACGGCACCCATGCGGATCACGCGGATAAAATCGCCGCCATACGAACCATCGCGGCCGAGCTCAACCAGCCGGTTGCTATTTTGCAGGACCTGTGCGGCCCCAAAATCCGGGTCGGCAGAATACCGGATCCGGGGATTGAGCTCAAGCCCGGTGAAACCTTCATCCTGACCAGTGACGATGTGATGGGGAATCATCGCCGAGTCTCTGTTTCGTATCGAGGCCTGCCCGCCGATGTCAATGTCGGTGACCGTCTGCTCCTGGCGGATGGCATGATGGATTTGGAAGTCATGCACAGCGCCGGATCCGATATCACCACCCGTGTCGTTACCGGCGGTCTGCTGACATCCCACAAAGGCGTCAACCTGCCGACCGGAAGCATACGGATCAAGGCGCTGACCGACAAGGATCGAACGGATCTTCAGTTTGGACTGGCGCATGACGTGGACTACGTGGCCCTGTCTTTTGTACGCTCGGTGGACGATATTAAGGAAATCAAGGCCCTGATTGCCGATCAGGGTCACCGGACGCCCGTTGTTGCCAAAATCGAAAAACACGAGGCGTTGGACCACATCGATGCGCTCATCGACGTGGCGGACGCAATTATGGTGGCACGGGGCGATCTGGGGGTTGAAATTCCGCTGGAGAATGTACCGAACATCCAGAAAATGATCATCAATAAGGCCAACCGGCGCGGACGTACGGTCATTATCGCGACCCAGATGCTGCGGTCCATGGTGGATGCCCCCCGTCCTACCCGGGCCGAAGCCGCGGATGTGGCTAACGGGGTGCTCGACGGCGCCGATGCCGTCATGCTGTCCGAGGAAACCGCCACCGGGCGTTACCCCGTGGCGGCAGTCCACTATATGACCAATATTATCCGGGCGGCCGAGGAACAGTTTCCTTACCAGCGCTATCGGAATAAACTTCAGGATCTCGACATTTCAAAATCAGTGGCCGCCGCTGCGTGTAGTCTGGCTGACAATCTGAATGCGGCCGCCATTGTCGCGACCACCCGATCCGGGGCCACGGCCCGGCATGTGGCCCGGTTTCGGCCGCGCGGACTTATTATTGCCCTGTCTCCCAGCGAAAAAACCGTTCGCCGGCTGGCCATGTGTTGGGGGTGTATCCCATGTTATCTGCAGCTTAGCGATGACACGGATGAAATCATTGAAAAAGCAGCCGAGTCGGCTCTGAAGACCGGTCATGTGAAGGCCGGCGATGTGGTGGTGATCACCGGCGGGCGCCCCCTCTATGCCGCCGGCACCACCAATATGCTGTGGGTCAAGCGGCTTTGATGACGCGATAGGTTTTGCGGCAGGATTTTTCATTTTCAAACCCATTCGAAATGAAGGACCACCATGGGGTTCATACGACGTCAGGAAGAAAAGCTGGCCGCCCGCCTGATTCAGTGGCACCAGCAACAGCAGGCCGATGCGCCGCTTTCGCCAGGGGAATTGTCCCAAAAAGCGTCCCTGCTGGTTGATGAGGCCCATCGAGTAGCCCGTCATCGCGGCCAAAACGTGTTGGCCATCATGAAGGAAATGGTTGCCGACGTATTGAAAAAATAGGAGTCATCGTCTCTTACTATTATGATATCCATCCATACAAATTGGTAATAAACGGATTTTATTTATACAAAAATGTGAGAAAAAACCTGCGGGTGGGGACGCGTTGCATCGTCCGAACCAAAAGTATTTCCTGCAATAATACGACTGAAAAAAATTGGACTCCCGTGGCATAGCTATTGCGAAACGGAAATCTCATAAGCGGCTCGGGAAATATGGCTTGGCGAAGAAAATATTGCCGCCGTGTCGGATAAACCCCCCACTGAATGGGCCCGCATTTTCCGAGGCTGACTTATATATTGAAATATATCCGGCCGCATGGTATGCAGCCATGCTTAAGCTCACAGGCTCAAGAAAGCTGTTTTCATCAACCGCTTCGTCCACTCAAGAGGCAGATAAAAAGGAGGTTGTCATGCGTAAAAGTCTCGGATTTCTGGTAGCAATGTTGGTTTTAAGTCTGGTGCTGGCACCAGGCGTTTGGTCGAAAGATAATGTGATCAATATCGGATTCAACATCCCCCTCACCGGCGATAACCCCGATGTCGGCGCATCTTCCAAAAATGCCGCGGAAATGTTTCTCAAGAAAATGCCCACCGTCGATGTGGGTGGCAAGACCTATTCCCTGGACTTTATCTACGAAGACAACGAATATAAAGCGGAGTCGGCGGTGAAGGTCAATACCAAGCTGATCACCGTGGATGATGTGCTGGGAATCATAGGACCGCAGTCATCCAGCCAGGCCGTTCCCGCAGGCGAGGTGGCCAACAACAACGCGACCCCTATGATCAGCCCCTGGTCCACCAACCCCAATACGACCCTTGACCGTCCGTATGTTTTCCGCGGCTGCTTTCTGGATCCCTTCCAGGGTCCGGTGGCGGCCAACTTCGCCACCGAGGAACTGGGCGCCAAGAAAGCGGCCGTGCTCTATGATATCGCTGCGGACTATCCGAAAGGCCTGGCGGAGTTCTTTAAAGGGGCGTTTGAGAAAATCCATGGCCCCGGTTCCGTCGTGGCTTTCGAGTCTTTTACTACTGGAGACAAGGACTTTTCGGCCCAATTGACCAATATCGTGGCGTCCGGCGCTGACGTGCTGTTTGTTCCTCAGTACTACTCCGAGGTGCCGCTGATTGTCATGGGGGCCAAAGAGATGGGGTGGGACAAACCGATCCTGGGATCCGATTCATGGGGTGGTGGTGATTTGATGGGGCTCTGCGGTGATGCCTGCAAGGGATACTATTTCTCGACGCACTACGCCCCCGTCGATGCCAAGGGTGCTACCAAGGCCTTCATCGACGAGTATTCCGCCATCTATGGCAAAACCCCCGATGATGTGGCGGCCCTCACCTGGGATTCCCTGGGATTGATGATTCAGGCGATCAAGGATACCGGCGGACTGTCCGGCGATATCAAGGCCGACCGCACCAAGGTGAAAGATGCCCTGGCCGCCATCAAGAAATTCCCGGGAATTACCGGTGAAATGACATTCACACCCGAGGGAGATCCTGAAAAATGCGCTGTCGTTGTCAAGATCAATGATGATGGTCAGTTCGCGTTCTTTAAATCAGTATGCCCGAAGTGATGTGTAAATCTGTTGACAACTGATGACCGGCGGACAGCGCTGTTGTCCGTCGGTTAGCGACATATCGACAAGGGGCCCGGGATCCGCCCTCCTGGGCCTCTTGAATTTTTCCCGGGAGCGAGTTGAATGACCTTTAACTTTATCATGCAAAACCTGGTAAATGCCCTGCAGTGGGGGAGCTTTTATGCGCTGATCGCCTTGGGATATTCCATGGTCTACAGTATTCTCATGCTGTTCAATTTCGCCCACGGCGATATTTTTATGGTGGGTGCCTATATCGGCCTGTTCATTGCCACCGGACTGATCGCTCTTTTCGGCGCCGGTGCCGGAGCGGCCCTGCCGGGATGGGTCTTGCTGGTCATCACCATTCTGGCATCGATGATGCTGACGGCTCTTGTGGGCGTAATCGTGGAACGAGTAGGCTATCGTCCCCTGAGAGATGCCCCCCGCGCATCGGCGGCCATTACGGGACTAATGATCGGCATCATATTGGAAACATCCAACATCCTTTTCCTGGGTGGCCAGCGGCTGAAGTTTCCCTCGTTGATCGAGTCTCATACTTATAATTTCGGGGGGGTTTTCGTCACCAACAAGAAAATCATGATCGTTCTGGTGTCGCTATCCCTGATGATTGCACTGCATCAGTTCGTGACCCGCAGCAAATGGGGCATGGCGATGCGTGCCATGGCCTATGATTTTGTCGTGGTGCCTCTGGTGGGGGTTCCTATCAATACGATCGCCGCCATGACCTTTGCTATCGGATCCGCCCTGGCCGCCGCCGCCGGTATTCTCTTCGGGTTGGCCTATCCGGTTCTGGATCCGTATATGGGCGTCAGCCTCGGATGGAAAGCCTTTGTCGCTGCTATCCTTGGAGGAAGAGGATCGATTTTGGGAGCCTGTATCGCCGGCTTCATGCTGGGTTTTATCGAAATCATGACGATACCGGCCATCCAGATCGTGAATCGATTGTTTGCCCTGAACATCGGTTCCAATTTGAGGGATCTGATCGCCTATTCTATTGTGCTTCTCATTTTGATCTTTCGCCCTCATGGCCTGTTTGGAGAGGTCTACAGCGCCAAACTTAGGCTGTGATCGATCAGCAACCGACTTAACAACAGGACGTTTCCGAATGGTGCAAACGACAAATACGACTTCGCTGGAAAGTGGTCAAAATCCGGTCCAGCGGTTTTTCGCGCAGGTTCCACTGCTCGGATTTTTGCTCGGCATGCTGGCCTGTGTGCTGGTTGAAAAGGTGATCGGCGAAGGACTTGCAGTCCTCCTGGGGCTTTCCCAAATGCCGGTCTTGTTCGGTCTCGTGACGGTTTTTAAAGTCATCGCGGGCGGCGTGAATACGATATTCAAAGGCGTCGCTTTTGAAACCGCCAGCCTGATGGATATACCGAAGGCGCTGGTCTATTTCGGACTTGTGTATCTTTTGCCCCTGACCCTGGTTGCGAAATACTCGGCCGGTGCCACCAACCGCATCGCCTACGGGCTTCAGCGGTCTTCGGTTCTGGTTTCGGTTCTCGTTCATTTAGCGATTTTATACGCCGTGCTCCATCTCTGGGGAACCATGAGCGACTATCGGGTGATCACGCTCAAACTTATGCTGGTAGCGGTTTTGTTGACCCTAAGTCTGAATATCATCAACGGTTACATGGGCGAGTTTTCGTGTTCGCACCCCGGCTTCATGGCCATTGGCGCCTATATGTCTTCGGTGTTCACAGTCGGGCTCTTCGTGGACGACAAGGTGCTGGGCGCCGCCAAGATGGGATTTTCCCTGGCCTATCTCACCTTTCCGCTGGCACTGATCTTCGGCGGGTTGGTAGCGGCTCTCGGCGCATTGATTGTCGCAATACCCTCCTTTAAGACCAGGGGCGACTATCTAGCCATCATCAGCCTGGCATTTCTCTTTATTGTGAAAAGCTTGTTTGAAAATGTTCAGGCCTTGGGCGGCGCCCGGGGCATTTCCGGTCATCCGGACTGGGCATCGCTTCCGGTTATATTCTGCACGGTGGTGTTGGGGATCTGGGCGATCAATAATTTTGTCACCTCTACCATGGGAAAAGCCTTGAATGCCGTTCGTGACGACGAATCGGCCGCCGAGGCGATGACGGTCGATACCCGCAAGACCAAAATGATTGCTTTTTTGTTCGGCGCCTTCTGGGCCGGCATGGCCGGCGGCTTGCTGGCCCATGTTTTGCGTTATGTGAACCCGGCCATGTTCGGCATTCAGAAACTGGCCGAGGTTCTCGCCATGGTCTATTTCGGTGGGCTCAATTCCGTGGTCGGCTCCATCGTCGGTGCGGTGTCCATCAGTCTCCTGGGTGAAGCCCTGCGGCCCCTGGAAATTTTCAAGTGGATCGTGATTCCCCTGCTGCTCATTCTGGTCATGATTTATCGACCGACTGGATTATTCGCCTTTCGGGAGTTTGATGTTCGAAAGATCTTGCAGCCTAAGGGATCCCGAGGCGAGGAGGTATAGAATGGCACTGCTGCAGGTTGATAACATGACACATTATTTCGGCGGGTTGCGCGCTGTCCATGATTTTAATCTTGCCATCGAGGCGGGACAGATTCGAGGATTGATTGGTCCTAACGGGGCCGGCAAAACCACCATATTCAACTTGATTACGGGCATCTACACGCCCACCACAGGAACGATTGCCTTCAACGGTACATCCCTTCTGAGGCGGCGGCCCAACCAGATTGCTGCATTGGGCATCGGACGGACCTTTCAGGATTTACGTCTTTGGCGCCACATGAACGTTCTGGAGCATGTCAAGCTGGCCCGCTATTCCAAATTGACCTATGGGCTGTGGGGCGCCTTTTTGGATTCGCCGCGGCGAAGCCGGGAAGAGGCGGAAAGCGAAGCCAAGGCCATGGAACTGCTGCAACTGCTGGGTATTGATCATCTGGCCGATCAGTTGGTGGTGAGCCTACCTTATGGGGCCCAACGACGAGTCGAAATGGCCCGTGCGTTGGCCATCGAACCCCAGGTGCTTTTTCTCGACGAACCCACGGTCGGTATGACACCGGAAGAGTTGGAGCAGATCATGGAGGTCATCCGAACGATTCACCGCAAACTGGGACTGGCCATTTTCTTGATCGAGCATCGATTGAAATTCGTCATGGAACTTTGTGAGCAGATTCAGTGCCTGGTTTTTGGAGAGGTCATCGCCGATGGCACGCCGGATCAAATTCAGAACAATCCCCAAGTGATCGAGGCCTACTTGGGCAAGGACATGGTGGAGACATAATGCTGCGCATTGAAAATTTGTGTGTAAACTACGGCAACATCCGCGCCCTGCACGGCATCGATATTACAATCAATGAAGGTGAAATCGTAACCATTATCGGCGCCAATGGAGCCGGTAAAAGTACCACGCTGCGCGCCATTTCACGACTTATACCCGCTTCGGCCGATTCGCGCATGACGTTTCAGGGTGAGGACCTTTCCCGGTATCCGGCCGACAAGATCGTCAGTCAACTGGGAATTTCGCACGTCCCGGAGGGGCGACGGCTTTTCGGCAACCTGACGGTACTGGAAAACCTGAAACTGGCCACATTTGCCCGCAAGGACACGGCCGGAATCGCCAGAGATCTGGAGCAGGTCTTCGCCATCTTTTCACGGCTGTTTGAACGAAAGCAACAAAAGGCCGGCACTTTGAGCGGTGGTGAGCAGCAAATGCTGGCCATCGGACGGGCTTTTATGAGCGCGCGCAAGATGATGCTGCTTGACGAACCCTCCATGGGACTGGCGCCATTGCTGATGATGAATGTCTTCAGTGCACTAAAAGAAATCAACAAGGAAGGCACCACGATTCTGCTTGTGGAGCAGAATGCCCGCTTGGCATTGCAGTTTTCGCAGCGGGGATACGTTCTGGAGAGCGGCAATCTCGTTTTGGAGGGAGACTCCAAAAAACTTATGGAAGATCCTGAAGTTAAAAAAGCCTACCTCGGCGGATAACCCGTATTGACGGCTACTGCGATTGCCGCCCGTGAGCCGAAGGCCCCGGGCGGTTTCTGTTTGGGGCGGAGACCTTGTCAAGTTTTCGGCGGTTCCTATTATTGGATGGACGACCCAAACCAGGCACGGCTTCAAGACGACCACAACGATACGGCGGGATGACGTGATCTCGTTTCCAACCGTTTTTTCAGGAGAATAGCATGGAGTTTCAACATGGCGCCATCGTATTCGCATCCCTGGCCGCAGATGCACTCGCGCTCGGTGCCCACTGGATTTACGATACCGGTCAAATTGATGCCCAGGTCGGGCGGGTGGACACCTTACGGGCACCGTTGCCCACGTCATTTCACAAGACCAAGACCAGGGGTGACCTGACCCATTACGGCGATCAAACCGTTGTCTTGCTGAACGCTCTGGCCGAATCCGGTGGTTTCTCAGTAGACGTCTTTGCCCGGATGTGGCGAGAGCTGTTTGCCGCTGATTACAACGGGTATCGCGATCACGCGACCAAGGAAACGCTGAAACAATTTGAAGCGGGGCGCCCCTTGGCGGACATCGGTTCATCATCCTCGGATCTTGGTGGGGCGGCGCGCATTGCGCCCTTGGTCTATTTTTACAGGAACGACACGGATGCCATGGTGGCCGCTGTAAGGCGGCAGACCGCCATGACACACCGCAACACGGACGTGATCGACAGTGCTGTTTTTTTTGCGCAGGTGACGGCGGCTGTCCTGCAGGGACAGGAACCAACGGCCGCGCTGCAGGATGTGGCCCGCTTGAGTTTTGATCGTCACCCCTTTAAGCACTGGGTCTCCGAAGGCCTGGGCAGTCATGTGCGCGACACCCGGGCCGCCATAGGACAATTCGGACAGGCGTGTGACGTATCGGCCGGTTTCCCTGGTGTCGTCCATTTGATTACCAAATATCAGGATAACCCGCGGGACGGGCTGGTTGAAAATGTTATGGCAGGGGGAGATTCTGCCGCCCGCGGTTTGCTTGCCGGGATGGTCTTTGGCGCTTATTCCGGGATGGATGCGATCGCCCGGGAGTGGGTGTCCGACTTAAACAGCAGGAGCGCCATCGAACGCTGCCTGGAGGCGTTGGGGCATCATCCACAGACGGAATGATTATGAAATGGCTTCTTGCAGCTCTGGCGCTGTTGTATGCGTTGAGTCCTTATGATCTGTTCCCCGATCTGATCGTTGGCTGGGGGTGGCTGGATGACCTGATTGTGCTGGGGTTGATCTGGCACCTGTTCTTCAGGCGCCAGGGGGCGTCTTCCGGACAGTCGGCATCAGACGGAAATCGCGATTCAGAAGGAACACAAGATCGGTCACAGCGGTTTGGATCGGATCAGACCGCGGATCCTTATGCGATTTTGGGGGTACCGGAAGGGGCCAGTCAAGATGATATCCGGGCGGCCTATCGGCAATTGGCCGCCCAGTATCACCCGGACAAATTGGCGCATTTAGGGGATGAATTTCAGATTTTGGCCGAACAAAAGTTCAAAGCCATCCAGTCGGCCTACGATGCGCTGCGGCATCGCCGGTGATTTCCGCATGGTTTTTATTCGGGTTCGTTTATAAGCATCGTGGCCGGATCAAAGCGGACCGCTGTGTCGCGGGGCGGCGTCTCAAGGCCCTTTAGAATACGGATGTGGATGTCCTCGCCGTCCGGCACCAGTTGAACGGACACATCGAAAAGGTCCTGCAACGATGCCATTTGGGGCGGCATGCCATCCGGAGTAGGTGCTTCATGGCGGTGCGTGCGAACGGTGAACCAGCAGCGTACGCCGGTGGCCGCACTCAGATCCTTCAAGTCCTTGATCAGATTGCGGACATCTTTGTCGAAGGGGACGCCGTCCACGATAAGGGTGTGGGGACGGAAAATATTCTGCTCTATCAGGTCTGTCATACGCTCTTTAAGCTTCGGCACACTGAAACCCTCCACCTTGAACGTCATGATGAACCGGCGGGGCAGCAGATCGTCCCAAAGGGGCGCGGAGACTTGCACATTACGTTTTTCAGCCAGAAGGTTAAAGACTTCCCGATACCAGAGCGTGACTTTTTCAACGGGATCGTCCAGGCTGATGTGCAGGATGTTGCGGTCCCGAAGCATGGTATGCAGTGCAATCTGAACCAGGAAGGCGGTTTTACCGATGCCCGCCCGGGCCAGGACGGCGCCAAATGATCCGTCCGGCAAGCTGTCTTCCGAAGTCAGCCCCAGCTGATGGAGGGGATTTCTTAGAAGCAAATCTTTTTTCATCATGGTCAGGTTCCTTTCCCTCATGGAGATGACCCGCCCGACCGATTCCCATGACGGGTGCTGACAGTCTTCGGATGCTGATGTCGGTCCGGCGGGTTGCATCCGACGACCCTTGGCCGGCCGGATGATGTTTGATCCTATAACTTTAACCAATAATTTCTCCACGGAACATAAGAAACGCCGGAAACGCCTTCATCGGATTGCCACTTCTCCTATGCGCCGCATGTCAGAGTCTTCAGGCAACGTTTTTCTTTTCCGCCTGCCGTTGTTTTTCGAGCTCTTCGGCGACCGATTGCGGCACCTGACGGTAGGTGGCAAATTCCATGGTGAACTGGGCCTTGCCCTGGGTCAGTGAGCGCAGCACGGTCGAATAGCCAAACATCTCCGCAAGGGGTACCTGGGATTCGATGGCGCATTGGGCGCCCTCATCCTGGGAGCCCACAATCATGCCGCGCCGCTGGTTCAGCGACCCCATGGCAGCCCCCTGGAATTCGGTGGGTGTTTCGACGACGACCTTCATTACCGGTTCCTGGATAACGGGTTTGGCCTTGAGATAGCCTTGCCGGAAAGCACCTCGGGCAGCCGCCTGAAAGGCCATATCGGACGAATCCACCGCATGGGAGGCGCCGTCGTTGATGACCACTTTGACGCCGGTGACCGGAAATTCCATTTTGGGCCCTTTGGCCAGGCAATTGCGGAATCCCTTTTCGCAGGCCGAAATATACTGCGTGGGAATGGACCCACCCACGATCTTGCTTTCGAATTCAAAGTCGCCATCGGCCAAGGGTTCCATATAACCGGCAATGCGACCGAACTGGCCGGAACCACCGGTTTGTTTTTTATGTAAATAATCGAATTCCGCCAGGGCGGTGATGGTTTCGCGATAGGCCACCTGGGGTTTCCCGGTGGTGACGGCGGCAGCGTATTCACGTTTCATGCGTTCGACATAGACCTCGAGGTGAAGTTCACCCATGCCGGAAATGATGGTGTCGCCGGTTTCTTCGCTGACATACGTCCGAAAGGTGGGGTCTTCCTTGGTAAACCGGTTCAACGCCTTGGACATGTTGATCTCGGCTTTGTGGTCATTGGGCTTGATGGCCAGTGATATGACGGGTTCAGGGACATACATGGACGTCATGGTCAGGCTTTGGCCCGGGGCCACGAAAGTGTCTCCGGAAGCACAATCGACACCAAACAGCGCGCCAATGTATCCCGCCGGAATGATGTCGATTTCTTCCATCTGGCTGGCGTGCATCCGTGCCAGTCGACCGATTTTGACTTTTTTGCCTGTTCGAACATTGATCACCGTATCACTTTTGGCCAACCGCCCCTGATAGACACGGATATAGGTCAACTGTCCATACTGTCCGTCTTCCAGTTTGAACGCCAGCGCCACCAGAGGATCATCCTGTTTGACACTAAGGGTGATGGGGGTTTCATCGTGTTCGGTGTCCAGTGCGGTATTTTCGACGTCAGCAGGGCAGGGCAGATAGCGGGTCACGGCGTCCAGCAGGGGTTGAACACCCTTGTTTTTGTATGCGGAACCGATAAGAACGGGGGTGATCCCCCGTTGCAGTACGCCTTCCCGCAGCGCTGTATAAATGAGTTCGACCGGAATATCCTGCTCTTCAAGTACGGCTTCCATCAAATCGTCCGAATACAAGGTGGCGGCATCAATGAGTTCCTCACGCCGCTGCGTGGCCTCCTCCCGCAATGCTTCGGGTATATCTTCAACGCGGAGAGTTTCACCGTTGTCACCATCAAAGTAAATGGCCTGCATCCGAACCAGATCGACAACGCCTTTAAAGTCCGCTTCCAAACCGATTGGGATTTGCAGCGGGACGGGTTTATGGCCGAGTTTTTCCTGCAGCTGCCGAACCACGCGGAACGGATTGGCACCGCTGCGGTCACACTTGTTGATAAAAGCGATCGAGGGCACTTTGTAGCGCTTCATCTGCTGATCGACGGTGATCGATTGGGATTGGACGCCGCCGACGGCGCACAGCACGAGAATGCCGCCGTCGAGCACGCGCAGGGAGCGCTCCACTTCAATGGTGAAATCCACGTGACCGGGGGTGTCGATGATGTTGATTTCGTGCCCCAACCATTCACAGTAGGTCGCCGCAGACGCAATGGTAATGCCCCGTTCCTTTTCCAACTCCATGGAATCCATGGTGGCGCCCACGCCATCTTTCCCTTTGACATCATGGATGGCATGAATGCGTTGGGTGTAGAACAGAATGCGTTCTGTCAATGTGGTTTTACCGGAATCAATATGAGCACTGATACCGATGTTTCTAACCTTTTGGATATCCGTTTTCATGGTGCGATCCTCTAAGATAATAATCTGGAAACAATTGCCAGGGTTCGATAGCCAGCACACAATAAGGGTGGCGAAACCATAAAAAAATCACCCGGACCATTGATCCGAGTGACATATTTCTACAATGCTAAAGTTAAACTAGATAAATATATAAGAAATTCATTGTTTGTCAACCAAAATATTGACTTAGTCTGCATATTTTGATTTACCTGCAATGATAATTATCGTTGATTTCGTTTTGTTAACCCGTTGTCACAACAGAAAAAAGGTATGCGGCAAACGCAATTTGCATCGACATGGCGGGGCGGACTGATCGCCGCCTGGCCTATCTGCCTGGGGTATCTGCCCATCGGTATGGCCTTGGGCGTTCTGGGGCAGAAGGCCGGTTTGCATCCGCTGGCCATCGGCTTCATGTCGCTGATCGTGTTCGCCGGGAGTTCCCAGTTTATTGCCGTGTCCATGATAAGCAGCGGTATGCCGGCATTGACCATTGTGCTGACCACGCTCGTCGTCAACCTACGCCACCTCCTGATGAGTTCCGCATTGGCCATACCCTTTCGCGGGCGGTCACGCAGACTGCTGACGCTGTTCGCTTATGGCGTGACCGATGAAAGCTTTGCCGTCAACTATCCCAGATTGCTCGACGGCAACTGGCAGATTGAGCATGCCCTAGTGGTCAATCACGCGGCTAATCTTACCTGGATTATCAGTACCATCATCGGCGGCTATGGCGGGCAATACATCCCTGAGGGCGCGTTCGGTATCGATTATGCCCTGATCGCCATGTTCATCTGCCTGCTCATTTTCCAGCTGCGTGGGAGGGTTTATCTGTTCACCGCCCTTATAGCCGGTGTTCTGGCCGTAGGGCTCTCTCTTGTGCTTCCCGGTAATTGGCACATTATTGCGGCGTCCATGATGGCGGCAACCATCGGAACGATAATCAAGCGACGCCACACGCGGTCCGCGACATGATGCCTTTCTGGCCGGAATATGCGTTTATGATCGTCGGCATGGGGATTGTCACTTATTTGCCCCGTTGGCTGCCACTCATTTTGCTAAGCCGACGGCAATTGCCGGAGTGGCTGGTGGACTGGCTCGACTTTATTCCGGTGGCGATTTTAAGTGCGCTGCTGGCCCCATTGCTGCTGACATCCGGTCCGGTGCCCCATCTGGATATCGGGCGCGCGGAACTGTTTGCGGCATTGCCAACGTTTGGGGTTGCCTTCTTGACCCGCTCTTTAGGCGGCACCGTGTTGGCGGGCATGCTGGCTTTCTGGCTCATTCAGGGTTATTGGCCGGGTTAAGTTGCCCACGGCTTCAATAATATGCCCTTCGTTATGTCGACTGGTGATATGTTACGGTGTTGACCGCTGTCGTCCCCGCGTCGCCATAGCCCGATGTCGCCCTTGTTTTTACAGCTCAGGCGCTACTGCCGGTATCAGGCAAACGAATACCAGCTTTTGCGAACCGCGATTGCGAATCTGGTGCACTTCATTACCGGGAATAAATGCTACGGAACCTGCGCTAACGGCTTTCCATTGACCGTCTTGATACACCTCCCCATCACCGGCATGGAAAAAAATCTCATGTTCCCATTCGTGCTGATGCTGCGGTGTATACCCTTCGGGTAAAAGTTCGAATACACGCATGCAGAAATTATCGGCACCGTCTGCCTGTCCTATGGCGACACGACCTGTCACTCCTTGAACGGTGTCTCCGCTAAAAGCTTGCGGGACCGCATTCGAGTAGTGCATTATTTTCATCGTCGAATCCTTACAAGAGTGTTGCCTGTGTCAGGCAATGATATGGCACCATGCATTGGCGTCTTGCATCCCCATGGTGATGCCGTTTCCCCTATCGAACGATTGACCGTTGGTATTGATGGAGACCTTTTTACCAGCATTTCCGGTTCACCATCTGTCCTGTGAAATTAATGCATCGTTGCTGAATGGCAATCGAAAATGCAGCGACGCAGAGAAAATAGGCTCAAGTCTCAAGCAATAGTGCCCGAAATAGAGTTTTGCCATTTCGTTATCTCTGGAGGGTCGATCCGAGGGTGATGGTCAGCGAATGTTGGATTTTGAGCCATCGACGTCGCTTGACTAAGCCGCGAATTTGGGATGAAATAAAGCGTCCTATTACGTTGAAAAGGTTTTCAAGGAGTCCGAAATGGATATCAATGTTTGCTGCCCCCAAAAAGTGGTCTCGGCCGAGGCGGCCATTGCGCGGATCAAGCGGGGCAGCCGTGTTTTTATTGGTACCGGATGCGGTGAGCCCCAGCACCTGATCCGGGCCATGGTTAAAAATGAACAATTGCAGGATATCATGCTTTATCAGATGATGTCTTCCACCTTTGCGGATTACGTGGATGATCCGGCCTTTGTGAATCGATTCAATCTCAAGCTGTTTTTTATCAGCAAGGCCATGCGAAAAGCGGCTTTTGAGGGAAAAATAGACTA
Organism: Deltaproteobacteria bacterium; assembly: GCA_020444045.1. Taxonomy (GTDB): domain Bacteria; phylum Desulfobacterota; class Desulfobacteria; order Desulfobacterales; family UBA5852; genus JABZFP01. Next base: position 35,879 of record JAHLLS010000017.1, on the reverse strand, counting down.
CATTCCGGCCTACCTGTCGAAAATCCCGAGACTATTTTCCAGCCATCGCATTGGTTTGGATGTGGCCCTGGTGCAGGTCAGTCCACCGGATCACTTTGGGTATTGCAGCTTAGGGGTGTCGGTCGATATCACGCGTTCGGCCATGGAACATGCCCAACTGGTCATCGCCCAAGTCAATTCCTCTATGCCGCGAACGTGGGGCGACAGTTTTGTGCATGTGGACGAAATCGATTACTTGGTTCCGCAAGATGAAGCCCTCGTCGAAACCATGACCTATCTCGAAGACAATCAAATCTCAATGCGAATCGGGCATTTCGTCTCGCAGCTGGTGGAGGACGGGGCGACGTTGCAAATTGGTTTCGGGTATTTGCCAAATGCCATTTTACGCTACCTGGACCAGAAACACGATCTTGGCATTCACACCCAGCTCATCACGGATGGTTTGTTGCCGTTGTTTGAAAAGGGCGTCATCACCAATAAAAAGAAAACCCTGCTGCCCGGTCGGGTCGTCGCCTCCTTGTGTATGGGGACCGAAAGGCTATACCGTTTCGTCGACAATAACCCGGCTTTCTATTTCCGATCATCAGAATTCGTAAATGACCCCACCGTTATCGCGCGTAACGACAATCTCATATCGATCAGTAGCGCGCTCGAAGTTGATCTGACCGGACAGGTTTGCTCGGATTCAATGGGACAGTTGTTTTACAGCGGCATCGGGGACCAGGTTGATTTTCTGCGGGGAAGTGCCATGTCGAAGGGCGGGTTTTCGATTATTGCCCTGCCTTCAACCGCGTGTAACGGGAATGTTTCCCGGATCGTACCTTATCTCAGCGAGGGCTCTGGGGTGGCGACCACCCGAGCGGATGTGAATTTCGTGGTGACGGAATACGGGATTGCTGAACTGCAGGGAAAGAGCATATTCCAGCGCGTGATGGAGCTGACGCAGATCGCTCATCCGAAATTTCGCGACCAATTGATCCAGACCGCAAAAAATCGACATTACATTTTTTCGGATCAACTGCCTCCGGCACAAGAAGATCTCCTGTTTCTCGAAGGATATAAATCGACATTGGATCTTAAAAGCGGGAAAACACTGCATTTTAGACCGTTGTTGCCGTCGGATGAATTCGCCTATCGAAATTTTTTTTACTCGCTGCAAGAGGATACCATTTATTATCGGTTTTTCTATCAAATGAAGCTGTTTTCACATGAGGTTATCCAGAAACAATGGGCCAGCGTCGACTATCGAAAAAACATGTCCATGATCGGACTGGTTCAAAAAGCAGGGCATCAGGAAATTGTCGCCATCGGGACTTACGCCCAGGAAGACGATACCAGTGCCGAAGTGGCGTTCGTGGTCCGTGAGGATTTTCAGGGAATGGGAATTGCCACCTATCTTCTTGAAATTTTGGAAGGGATTGCCAGGGAGAATGATTATCGGCGATTTACGGCCACCGTATTGAAAGATAATCAAGCCATGTTGAATGTTTTTCGTAAACATTACCCAAACGCGCATATGGCGATTACCGGTGGAAGCGAAGTGTCCGTTGGAATGGAATTCGATCCTGATTCGTCCCATGCAGCCAACATGTCCACCGCGCCCCCTTCCAGGGAATAAAGAATAGACCTAGTAGTGTGAAGCAGATTGCCCCTGTGTTTTCAGGGATATCCAGTAGCGGGTTTTGAGTTTTTCCTTGATAAAACAGTATTTTTTCTGCTATTTATGAAAAGTTATCAATCAGCGGGGCGTTTGTGGCGGGATAAAAATCGGGCATCGATGCGCTTGCGACACGACCGTATCAGCCCTCAGTGGCGGCATTCACCTAAACGGGCTGGTAGCTGGGATGACCCATGGACTGATGGACTTCACGATAATACACCGCCATCAGGCTAATATCATTATAAAAGCTTGTCGATAGACGATCATTTGACATGATGTAAAGACGGTATGCGTACGACCTAAATATATTCAGGGAGGTATTTCAATTGTCTTATACGCTTGGCCAGAAACAGCTTGATAGTATTGATGAAATTCTTCAGACCGATCTGGTCGACATTGGCGTCCACTGCGTTTTCCTCATCGATATGTCGGGTAATATCATTGCCAGTCTTGATGATGGCGAGAATAAGCACGACATTTATTCCCTGGCGGCACTGGCGGCCGGTAATTTCGGTGCGGTAAGCGCAATGGCCAAAATCGTGGGGGAAGGTGAGTTTTCCCTGCTGTTCCATAAAGGGAAAAAAGAGAATATTCATTTCAGCAAGGTTCTCACGGAATTTTTGCTGATCACGCTTTTTGGCAACGATCTTTCATTGGGCTTCCTTAGATTGAAAGTTGCTGAATCCGTAGAAAAAATCAAAAAAATATTGGAACCTATCCACACCCCATAATCGCCAGCTGGCCACGGGTGTTTTAATGATCATCGACTGAAGACGATAGGTGATATTTCAATGGCATTTGTAAATTTGAAAAAGAAGGAAGTCCAAGTAAAAATCGTCTACTATGGACCGGGCCGTGGCGGCAAGACCACCAACCTCGAATATATCTACAACAAGTTCAATGAACGCATACAAACTGAGATGGTCACCGTCAAAACGCACGGGGATCGGACGTTGTTTTTTGACTTTCTTCCCATCGATATCGGGAAAATCAACGGATATACCGCCAAGATGCAATTGTACACCGTACCTGGACAGGTAAAATACAATGCAACGCGCCGTCTAGTTCTGAGAGGAGCGGATGGCATTGTATTTGTGGCGGACTCAATGGCGGTCCGTAGAGAAAAAAATATCCTCTCATTAAAAAATTTACACGAAAATCTTAAGAACTACAAAAAAAGCATCTTTGCCATCCCGCTGGTGTTTCAATACAACAAAGTCGATCTTACGGAGCAGGGCATTCCCCTGCTACCCTTTGCAACGATGGAGAAGGACCTCAACAGCCAGCTGAAGCGTCCGGCTTTTGAAGCCAGTGCCGTGACGGGTACAAACGTGGTTTCGACCCTCAAAAAGATTATCACTATGACCATGGCCTCTATCAAGGATGAATTAAAATAGGAGATGTCCGTGAACAACGACGCCCAAAAAAGCAAAGTTGACAGCGATTTGGAAAACCGACTCGACACGCTTTTTGATGATGACAATCAGGCGGAAAAGCCCCTTGCTAGTCATGGTTCCTCAGAAGATCCATTGGATGAATTAAAGTCGTTGGTGATGTCCATTGAGTGGGAAATTACAGACGATGTGATGGCACGTTTTATCTCTCAGATCGATTTACTCAAAACACGCTTTGAGGAAGATCGAATTTTAGTCATGTTTCTTCAATTGCTGGGCTCTTTGGGACTTTACGTAAAAACAAATAAAGGCAAAGCGCATCCGATCTCGTTTAAACTCCTTAACTCCGTCTATAACAGCTTTGAAACTGCCGTGTCACCGGGTAAAATTTCACCTTCAGAGAAGAAAAAACTGTTGTATGTCGAGTTGAACAAATACAAAGAGTTGAAAGAGCAAATTGATGCCACCCGTGGTGGCGGAACCGAACCATCGCATGCTCCTGCAACGCCTGCCGGGTTGGCAAATGGTCAGGAAAAAAAGGAGCGTGCCTCACGCGAAACCGCTGCAACGGGCAAGCCATCGCAGGCGAGCGCTGTCGTGACCCAAAAACATTTCGATGATGTCATGGACGCCTTTAAATCAATGCTTCGGAAGGAACTCAATAGCATCCGTGAAGACATAGCGCGTCTGGCAAACAAATAGAACAGGAATGTTCCGAGCGGTTTAGGGAGAGCCCGTGGTAAGCGGGTGCTTGCGCCATTGGCCGACGATCGCATACGAATTCGGTAAAAAAATATGGGGGAGGTAAGCGATGGATTTGTCGTCCGGTGATATTTCGGAACTCATCTTCAAACCCGTTGTGCGTGACGATCTGGGCAATTTTTCTCTTGACGGTCATATGTTAAGTGTTCTCATGGCATTGGATGGGAAAAGCACGATCGGGAAGGTTGCCCAACAATCGGGTCTGAACATGGCGACCATGCGAGATGCCACAAAAAAACTGGTTGAATTGAAGCTGATAAAAAGAGTTGAGGGTTCGGGAAGTGTTCTTGACCATGATTTTATATCATTTTTGATTTCTGAGTTATCGCTTGCCATCGGCCCTTTAGGCGAGGTTATCGTAGAGGATGGCGTTGAAGACCTCGGTTATACAAAATCCAATTTTCCGACGCATCGTGCCGCGGAGCTGGTCAATTTACTTGCTCAAGAAATTCAGAGAGATGAAAAGCGCACTGAATTTAAGCAGCGCATGGTGAAGAAAATTCGAGAAAAAGGCTACTGAGTCGATCAAAGATGAAGCGTATTCTTCAGGCTTATTTAATCCGTTCGACCATGTTTTTTAGATGAATGGTTTGTGCGTCATTACCGGATATTGAAATGTGCTAGCGAACTGTCGATATCGCAGACAAGGAGTGCGGCTATGATCGTTATTTGTGAAGAATGTGGCAAGAAATACAAAATCGACCCTGGCAAAATCAAGGGGGAACAAGCCCGCTTTAAATGCAAAGCCTGTTCTCACATCATCACCGTGAACAAGGTAGAAAGCAGGCACGAACCGGAACCGACTTTGGAAACCGAGACCATGGATTCTCCGGTTGCCGATTCCACTGAGTCGCCAGAAGAAACCATCGATAAATCCGAGTCGCCTTCCCAGGTCGTTGAACCATCAGCCCCTCCCGTGACCGACCGCATCGATCGTCGTAAAAAGAAAAGGGGCATGGGGCTGACCACCAAGGTGATCCTTCTCATGCTGCTTGTTAGCCTTCTGCCGGGAACGATTTATTTTATTCTTTCGTTTCAGCAGGCCAATGATCGCATCGTCAGTGATACGACTCTGATGGGCATACAAACCGCCGGAGTGCTGGCCGATGAAGTTGACGAATGGCTTGACAAAAACATCCGTGTTCTCAATACCGTTGCACAAATGCCGGGTATCCAATCAATGAATCGATTTGAACAGGAAATTCTTTTGCAATCGGTTCAGAAAGAATATCCTTGGATGTATCTTGTTTTTACAACGGATATCAATGGGATGAATGTGGCCCGAAATGATGGAAAAGAATTAAAGGATTATTCTGATCGCCAATACGTCCAGGATATCACTTCAGGAAAAGAACTCACCTGGCAAAATTTGATTGGAAAAACATCTAAGCAACCTGCATTGGTTATTGCTGTGCCGATCCGGAAAAACAATCAGACCATCGGGGTGATGGCCGCCGCCATGACACGCGATGCGATCAGCCAGCGAATTGCAAATTGGCGTCAGGGGAAAACAGGATACGCATTTCTGGTCGATCAATACGGGAAGGTTGTGTCCCATCAATTGAAAGAGTTCGTTGAGGAACAAAAGGATCTGAGCAATCATCCGCTGGTCAAGGCGGCTAATGCTAATAAAAACGGCATGATTGAATATAAAGATGACAATGGGCGTGATGAGATCGGTTTCGCCAAAACAACCCAACTGGGATGGACGCTTGCGATCCAACAGGAAAAAAATGAAGCGTTTGCCATCCTCAAAGAATCGCAATTGTTCGCTTTTGCGCTGATGGGTGCAACCTTTATCGTTGTCATAATTATTGCCTATATCGCAAGTCGCGCGATCGTCACGCCAATACGCAAATTGACGGATGCGGCCAACCGCATCAGTGTTGGCGAACTTGGTGTTGAAATTGAAAACAAGTCCAAGGATGAAATCGGCGACCTCGCCGAGGCGATTACGCGAATGCAAGACAGTATACGGTTGTCCATTGAAAGGCTTAGACGTCGGCGAAGATAGGACTGGCTCTTGTCCGGAATAATATTCATAAGGCAGACGTTGTGAAATATGTCACTAACCTTTTTGATTGCCGAAACAGTCATTTTGATGACTAGGAACGATTTGAATGTTTGTTACACCTAAAGAAAATCCAATTTTCGCTAGTTTAAATAGCTATTATGTCAACATTGAGCGGTTGATTGAACATTTTCAAGGTGAAGTTGGGTGCGGTGCCTTGTCCTTTAAATCTTCGTCTTCGGAAGGGATATTATTCTTTGACAAAGATGAAATCCTCAATGGTATTTTCTTTCAAAAAAATAATGAGTTAATCGGATCTGGAGCAGTAGATCAACTCCTTCAATCATCAGAATCTACAAATTTTTCATTGAATGTCTACCTCCTCAGGTCAAAAGATATTTACTTCTGGTCGACGATGCCGAACGCACAGCGCATCTATCAGGATCTTACCACGGAATTTACAGATCTTGAAGGTTTGATCAAAAAAATGAAATCTGAAGGGCTCACTGGGTTCATTGAGGTTGTCATCGAAGAAGCCAAAGGGGAAGGACTCATCTTCTTCAACAATGGTCAAGTATCGGGAGGATCATATTCCTGGGGTAGTGGTGACAGTCGGCGAGGAGAGGAAGATCAGGAAAAACTCGTTCAATTGACAAAAGACCATGGGGGCGCTTTTCATGTCAGTCGCATACCGATGGATGAAAAGAACCTTGCCGGTGAAAGTGAAACGGATGACGATCTGCATCCAGAGGAAGTTTTAGAGAAGCCATCAACGCGCATTGTTACGGCAATGGAAGAAATGATGGCTATTTTCGAGCGAACCGTTCGCACGCATAAAAACATTCCGTCTGATTTTGCGACATTGTTAAATCGAAAATTTGTTGAAAAGGCAGACCGCTATCCATTCTTGGATCCTTTTGCCGCTGAATTTAAATATGCCGATGAAAAAATCAAGTTCGATGGCGATACGACGGATAAGGAACTGACACAGGGCGTTTTAGAGGCGATTACGGAGCTTGCTGCTGAACTTGATGCATTGACCCAATTCAAAAGTAACCTCGTGACCTGGATGAAAAAATATAGCGACGAAGTCAAATCGTTTGACATAAAGTTTTAACGAATAATGATCATATGGATGCTTCGTTACGCAGCTACTCAGAATTTGTACGAAATTTGCCGGTTGCTGTTTATCGCGTCACGGTTGAAGGTAAAATCGCTTTTTGCAACGACCCCTTTGCACGAATTTTTGGTTTTGCATCGGTCAAAGATGCTATTGGCTTTCCGGAAATTAAACTTTATCGTAACAAAAAGGATCGCGGCACATTAGTCCAAACCGTTTTACAACATGGCCTAATAAGTGAAATGCCGGTCCCGTTTTATAAAAGGGACCGCACGCCCATATGGTGCTCGATGACTACCAAGGCCGTATTCGATGATGACGGTGAAGTCGTATCTCTCGATGGACTTGTCAGAGATATTTCCGGGGAAATTGAAGAAGCCGATCTCAATGGCGATTTGATTGGCCGACTCAATAGAATTGAAGAGGCTGTTTTTCTGCTAGATCCGCAAGGCAGAATTATTCAAGCCAACGAAGTTGCTGCGAAAATTGTCGGATGTGGTATTGTCGACCTGTCGGGTCGTTTGTTTTCCGAATTGTTGGCAAACGAAGATAGGCAATTATTCTTTCTTTTCATTGGCGATACCAATCGAATTGGTCGTGAAGAAATTATACTAAAATTAGATACTGATTCTTCGAAAGATCAATTTATACGCATTCAAGCCGCCGTCATAAAATCTGAGGGGCGATCCCGGACAATAAGTTGCGTTATTAGTGATGTGACGGATCGTGTTAACCAGATAAGGGAAAAAACGAACAGGGATAAATTCCAAGGCGTACTTGAAATGGCAGGCGGTGTAGCGCATCGCTTTAACCAGCCGTTGACCATTGTGACCAACATCATTAGTGAAACGCTATCCGATATCGATCCCGATGATCGACTCTACGCCAGTATTTCCAAAGTCCAGGATCAAATACACAAATTAAATGATATTGCCCGGAAAGTGGGCAATATCAAGAAATATGAATCCATTGACTATGTGGCTGGTATAAAAATTGTGGATATTGACCGAGCGTCATAAGGCGGCTCAGAGGATTTATCAATGATACGTAACGTTCTTTTCGTCGACGATGACCGCGAAATGCTTCAGGCTCTGAAAGAAGGGCTGGAAAAATATCGAGAGACCTTCAATGTCGTCCTGGCAGAGGATGGATTTGACGCTGTCAGCAAACTCAAAAAGAATTCGATTTCCTTGGTGGTCACCGATCTCAAAATGCCGAACATGGATGGCTTCAGTTTGCTGGCTCATATCATGGAAACATATCCGGAGATCCCCGTCGTGATCATTACCGGATACAGCACCTCAGAGATGAAACGGTTGGCTCAGGAAGGTGGTGCAGTTGGGTATATAAGCAAGCCGTTCCTGATTGAAGACTTGGCCAAACACATTATGAAAACGCTGCGCAAAGAATCGGACGGAGGAACATTGCATGGCGTTTCTTCCGGCATGTTTTTACAGTTAATGGAAATGGAAGAAAGAACCTGCACGATTCGATTGGTGGATAAGGCCAGCAAAAAGGGCGGTGTCCTATTTTTCAGGGAGGGCGCTTTGTTGGACGCCCGTGTTGGTGAAATACAAGGCATTGAAGCCGCCTATATGATCTTTTCATGGGAAGAGGTTACCCTCTCCATCCAGAACGAATGTCCACAGAAAGACAACAAGATCAATAGCGATCTTCAGCCGATTATTTTAGAAGCCATGCGGCTGAAGGATGAAGCCGATGACAATGAAGACGAAACAGTCGAGGACGACGAAGAAACGATCGAGCAGATCACATTGGATGAAAACCATGTATCCCCGATTGATAGAATAAAGTCGCGCCTGGATATTGAAATTGGTGAACGTTGTGGACTTGAGGATATATACCAAGACGACAGCATGAACGGTTTGGTAGAAACCCTCTCTGCGATGGGTAGCGCCTTCAACTTCGGTGCCATGAGACTTGGTTATATTGATCGCGGGGCGGCAACCGATACGATTTTATTGCCGGGTAATCCATCGACTATCATAACGGTAGACCCGAAATGTCCACGGGATAAAATTATTCAGGTATTGACCGACACCATATGAATGGTTGCGATCGTCATGATCGAATGGAAAAATAGATAGCTTTCTGTGCAAGGTGAATGAACAATATGAAAGACCTTTTTAAAGATGTTCTGGATATCAATGGTGTAAAAGGAATTGTATTGCTTTCAGGAGAAGGTAAAGTCGTTTATGATACCGATGTGAACAACCAGACCAATGCACGAAAACCATATGCCAACTGGAATAAACTGCTTGTGTCATTAGGGGATGCGAGAGAGGCCGAATTCGTATTTGAGAGAGGTCGTCTCTATCTTCGAAAAACACATGATGGCTTTATGATAGTGCGCATGCAGTTGATTGCATCCATTGCGATGGTAAAACTCAATTGTGATATTTTATTGCCACAACTTAAAAGTACTGGAAACAGCAAGGGCCTAAAGGGATTTTTTAAACGCTAGGCATGTTTTGAAGTGGTGTGTTCAGATACATGATTTTGATGCACGCCAGAACATCGCAATGGACGGTGCTAGAACCTAAATAAAATTATTTGACCCAGGCATTGCGTGAGCCTGATCCATCTGATTGAGAGTGAACCCATGGCAAAACTGGAACAAAATGTGAAATCAGATCTTGATGCAAAAATAAACGAGGCAGAAGTTTGTCTTTCGATGGGGCTCTATGATGAAGCATTATCGATATTTACTCAAGTGATTGATGAATATCCAGATATAGAAGAAGATAAAAAGAAAACCATAACGGAAAAAATCGATAGTATCAAAAAAGAATTGGCGGATCAGGAGGTCAGCGAGGCTGGAAGTGTTTCTACTGAAGAAATATCAATGCTTAAAAAGTCGCTCTCGGGCCAAGAAGATGCGCCGGCCATCATCGATAGTGCATCGGCATTTAAAGACTTAGGGTTGTTTGAAGAAGCACTGGCCGAATATGAAAAAATACTGGTATTGGATCATCCGCCCGAAAGCGTTATTCCCGATATTGTCGACTGTCTGCTCAAATTATTTTCTCCTAATGATTTGTTTGATAAGATACATAAAATTGTTGGCGATCAACGCTTGGACGCCGATAAACGCGGCGCTGTGAAGTTCCATTTCGGGCTGGAAATGGAAAAGCGCGATTATCGAGATCTGGCACTTGACTTGTACGAAGAGGCGGAAAAAGAAACGCCGGATTACCCCGATTTGCAGAAACGAATTGAAACACTTCGTTCACGACTGTCAAGCGGATCGAAATATGATTATCTGCTGCGTCAGAAGCTGGTATCGACCGAGCAGCTGCAGAAATCAGCCGCGATGTCTAAACAAACCAGAAAAAGCGTTGAAACCGTTCTCATTGAAAATTTTGGGATTAACAAAGAGGATATCGGGAAATCGTTTTCACAATTTTATGGTTGCGCGTTCCGGTCATACGAAGAAGATCTCCAAACGCCTTATGAATTGTTAGGCAACCTTAAAAAAGCTTTTCTTCTGCACGAACAATGGGTCCCCTTAAATTGGGGAAAAGATGGCGTCGTTGTTCTGGTTGCCGATCCCCGCGACCTAAACAAGACCGATAACATCAAAGCTTTGATGAAGACCGGTAAAATTAACTTTTGTGTGGCTATACGTGAAGACATCGAAGCCTATATCAAACGATTCTATGCGACCGACCAGTATGGAGATATGTCCCAAGGCAGCGAGGAAATCGATAATTACGACGATATCCTTGACGTATCGTTTGAAGAAGAAGAAGAATTAGATGAAGCAATCGATGAACTCGATGAAAGTTCCAGTAAGGTTGTAAAATTAGTGGATCAGTGTCTCATCGCCGCCTATCGAAAAAATGCATCCGATATTCATATTGAACCTTCACCACAGACCAAATCCACCAATATTCGGTTCCGAATGGACGGCGTATGTCAGGATTACATCAAGGTTCCCAACTCTCTCTCTCGCGGCATCATTTCACGCATTAAAATCATGTCAAACCTGGACATTGCCGAACGCCGGTTACCTCAAGATGGAAAAATCAAATTCAAACGAAAAGGGATACCGCCCTTCGAGCTTCGTGTGGCAACACTGCCCACCGCCGGAGGCTTTGAAGACGCCGTGATGCGGATATTGGCGACAGCCGGCGCAATGAAGCTTGAGGATATGGGGCTTAACGACCGCAACTACAAAGTTTTAACCCAGGCCATCGACAAACCATACGGTTTGATCCTTTGTGTGGGACCCACCGGGTCCGGGAAAACAACAACCCTGCATGCCGCCCTCGGGCACATCAACAAGCCTGGAATCAAAATATGGACCGCGGAGGATCCGGTTGAAATCACCCAATTGGGCTTGCGCCAAGTGGAAGCAAAGCCCAAAATCGGTCTTGATTTTGCGCGGATAATGCGTGCTTTTTTGCGTGCTGATCCGGATGTCATCATGATCGGAGAGATGCGTGACGAAGAAACGGCATCCATCGGCGTGGAGGCATCGCTTACGGGCCACCTTGTGTTCTCCACATTGCATACCAATAGTGCGCCTGAAACCGTGACACGTCTACTGGACATGGGCCTAAATCCACTGAACTTTTCAGATGCTTTTTTAGGTGTTCTGGCGCAACGACTTGTCAGGCGACTTTGCTCATGCAAAAAGGAATATCATCCTACGCAGGAAGAATTTGATCAGATTGTCGAAGATTATGGTCCTGAGTATTTTAAAAATTCCGGCATAGAATATACGGCTGATTTAATGATTGCGCGTGCCGGCAGTTGCGAAAAATGTTCCGGAACTGGGTACAAGGGGCGCATGGGGATTCACGAACTCATGAATGGCTCCAAAACCATTAAAAAATTGATCAAGCAGGCGGCGCCAACGGATCAACTCTTTGCACAGGCGATCGAGGAGGGGATGTCAACCTTGAAACAAGATGGTATTCACAAGATGTTCAATGGCGCTACGGACTTCGCAGAAGTCAAACGCGTTTGTATTGTGTAATCGATAGGGACGTCATAGCCGCTGAAATGGGCGAAGGCATTTTTCATCCTTGAAAAAACCTTCGCCGTTTTTATTGGAGGGTAGCACAACGCCGCGCAACACCATTTTCCCTATTTCGAAAACACTAAAAGCAGATGCACGGTCGCCGCGCGAATCGTTGAATAAATCCAAACCAGGACCTAAGCAACCACGATGGCGCATGTAAATTTGGCGGAAACGGATATCATATTTGACCAGTGGGAATGTATCCTTCGGAAAGGTGCGGCTTCATTTGGTTTAATCTTGACCGATCAGCAGATCAAGCACTTTTACGATCATGCCGTCGCTTTGCTGCAATGGTCGAAGAAGATCAATCTTACGGCAATCAGAGATCCAAAAAATGTGGCCATCAAACATTTTATTGATTCATTGGGGCCGGCATCCTTTGCGATACCAATGAAGCGCGTTCTCGATGTCGGATCGGGCGGCGGATTTCCCGGCCTGCCGCTCAAGGTTTGGAACCCCTCGCTGGACATGACACTGATTGATGCCGTTAGAAAAAAAATAAGCTTTATTCAGCATGTCATCCGCATCCTGAAACTCGCGGACACACAAACCATTCATGGGCGGATAGAGGATTTGTCACGCCAGGAAGGTTTCAGACCTTTTGACACAATTCTCTGCAGAGCGTTCAGTGATTTGCCCTTTATCGCTGCGCATGGGTTGCCCCTTTTGTCCGAAAATGGAAAAATCATTGTGTGGAAAGGCAGGCTGCCGGAAAAAGAAATCGAAGCGGTTCGGTTACAGTTTCAACATGAAAATAGGGTGCTGGAAATAGAAACAAAATCATACCGATTGCCCATTCTCGATGCTGACCGAACCATCGTTATCCTCGCAGCGCAAAGGGGGAGTTGACGCATTGAAACGAGATTTACCGATAAAAAAATCTAATCAGAAACCTATCCGTTCTGCAAGAGGACCAAAAGAAACCCTGGCCCTTTTCACCAAAGGGTTCTGTATGGGCGCTTCCGACGTGGTACCCGGGGTTTCGGGAGGCACGATGGCGCTTATACTCGGCATCTACGAAGAACTCATTCTATCCATTAAAGCGTTCGATTGGGATTGCCTCCGTCTCGTCTTGCGCGGGCGCTTTTCAGAGTTCCTCGATAAGGTGCCTTTTGGCTTTTTATTACCCCTGGGGATGGGCATTCTGACGGCCATTTTTACGTTGGCGAGGGGCCTCAGTTGGCTGCTAAACGAATATCCCGTGGCTGTCTGGTCTTTCTTTTTCGGGCTCGTTCTGGCATCGGCGTTTGTGGTCGGATGTCGTATCGAAAAATGGAAATGGTCCACGCTTCTCGGTATCGTACTCTCGGCTATGGCTGCCTACGTATTGGTTGGCCTCGTGCCGATAAACACACCCGAAACCCCTTCATTTATCTTCCTCTGTGGGGCGGTTGCCATCTGCGCCATGATTTTGCCGGGTATTTCCGGGTCGTTTATATTGGTACTGCTCGGAAAGTACCATTTCGTGCTCGAAGCCGTCGGTCGATTGGACGTGGTGGTTTTGGGGGTATTTACGGCGGGTACGGCAACCGGTATTCTTTTGTTTGTGCGTCTTCTCAGTTGGCTTTTGAAGACGTATCATCAGATTACCATGGCAGCGCTGACCGGACTCATGATCGGTTCGCTGAGAAAAATCTGGCCGTGGAAATCCATGACAGAACTTGTCACCAATGATACGGGAAATAGTGTAACGTTGGCCCGCAATATGATGCCCCACCAGATAACCGCTGAGGTTTATGTCGCGATTGGATTGGCACTGTTGGGCGGGCTTGCGGTTGTATTACTCCAACGCCTTTCCGAGAAATAATCCTAATAGAAACAATATGATGCTGCAGATTGGAGGCTATGCCGGCATTGGCTGGTTTAGGGAAGAAGGCCTTCCCGCCTATCCATTGAGCCAGTCCCTTTTCCGGCTATATCTGCGGATTTCGTTGACGTGCTCAAATTCGGCAATTTGTTGCTGTCCGATGTCGTTTAATCTGGAAATGGCCAGGACTGGACGTATACGACGCGACCAGCGTTTGAAAACACCGGGATTGGTACGATCTTCAATTTCCAAAATGCCAAGAAGGGAATACGCGGTCGGCGACGATGAAATCAATGCGAGGATGTCGGGTGAACACCGGAGTGCGTTAATGAAAAGATCCATTTCATTCCGCGTCCACCGGGGGCTGAAAACGATTTGACTGATTTTGCGGGAATATCCCTTGAGCAGCCATTGGCTTGCCCGACGATTGTTAATCAATGCGACGGCTGAAAAAGTTTTGATGATCCCGTCTTCCTGAATCGTCTGGCGATTAAAACTCAGGTAACGGAGATTTTGTGTTTCTTCTGGCATACCACTGATGATCAGAATTTCTTTCAAGGCGGAAATGTCTGATGAAAAGTTCCGAGAAACGGCTTCAAGGAGGTCGTCGATAAAATCAGTGCTCATGGATTGAACCTTCCTTCTCCTCGTCCGGGAGTAGGTGCCCTCTGCTATAGCGGCGGTCGCCTGCCATGACAATCACGATTAGACTGCGATATGACGGCAAACGATTTCACCCGCCTTGATATCGACCAGTGCAACGCTGGCGGCTGCGCCTCCCCGCGGAAAAGATGCACTTCCCGGGTTGAGATAAAGCACGCCTGCTTTTTCCATGCGAACAGGGCGGTGCGTGTGGCCGCTGATGACGATTCGAATATCGGCTGATGCCGGGTCCAGGCTGATTTGATTCACATCGTGGATCATATAGACCAATAGGCCGCCGACTTCCACAAATTCTTCCCGTGGGATATGACGCGACCACACGCCGTAATCCATATTGCCGCGAACAGATACGACCGTTCCGATTTTTTCCAACTCAGCAAGGACCTCGGGTCCGTCAATGTCGCCGGCATGGAGAATGAGATCCGTATCGCTTAAAATATCTATCGCATGTTTGTCAAGCTGCCCATGCGTATCGGATATTACGCCGATTTTCATGACGTCACAGCATCCCGATGGTTCTGCGATCGGATAGCTATCGCGCATGGTACAAATTGTCGGCAAAAACGAGCAGTAAACCGCTTAGATTGGGGGACATGGCATTAAATTGAACGCCGATGGCCTGGGCGTCTCCAGCTTCCGTCGCAAGGATCTGTGACCAGATAATGGCCCCCTTGATATTAAGGGTCATGGCATCGTTAGGCGGGCTCATCATAATTTTGACGGATTTTCCGATAAGCTGCTTTGATTGCGACGGCTGCGCATTCCCGTCTAATACGAGACAGGCGCCACCAATGGAGAGATCTCTGGCAAAACCCGTCAATTTCAAAAGGGGCGTCAGTTCATCGACCTCGAATACGTCCAGGGCGACTCTTACCGGTATGGCGTGGCGACGGATTTTGCGGTTGACATGCGGCTTGGGGTTCAGCTTGCGCTGGGATTCGAACAGGTCCGTCACGGCGGGCCCGATGGACGGAAAGTTTTTACCGATTTCGATAAGATTGTCGCGTGAAATCTTGACCAATTCAACCCGGGTGGCCGTTTCGGTGTAGGATTGAGAGAATTGTTCTTTATCGAAAGGGCAAACGTCCCCAAAGATTTCCGACTCGAGACTTTCCAGGAGGTGTTCCGAATTGCTGGATTGATGAACCGACGGATAGGTCCGGCGGCGCAACTGGCCCGAAACAACCATGTACAGATTATTCTCGGGGTCTCCGAATTTTTTAACCATTTTTCCGGGAGGAAGCACAATGCGCTCCAACCGGGTGATCAAAGCGATAAGCTCCCGAAACGAAAGCCCGGCAAAGAACATGTTGAGGGGGGTCGCACGGGGATTTTTTTCGATCAGACGATGATAGAATTCTTTGATGGCTTTAAAGGAGGGTTTGACAATCTGCCATTGGAGCATTTTGGCGACGACCGCCTGCAGTACGAATCCGGATTCGATGAACGAGGTGGCAGTTTTGTCAAAATATTCCGCAGCGGCCGCAAAGGATTTACGCTTTACCAGAAGATCCGCCAGCGCACGGTGCAGATGGGGATTACCCGGAAATATTTTGAGCATGCTTTGAAATTCACCGATCGAGTCGATGGTGATCGATCCATCAATGATCTGTTTGACGATGCTGCTCTGGAGTTTGGCAGGTTCGGTCAAGGAAATCTCTCTGATCTATCGACGGTTTGTCTTTTTTTTCTTCTTGGGCGGTTTCTTGCGTTTTAGTTTATTAGCAAGTGTCGCCTTCTTCGCTTCGATTTTGAGGCGTATGGATTCACGATACTCCGTAATCGCCTTGAGTGCAAAATAATATCCGACAATGGCAACGGGCAGACCGACCACAATACCACCCACCGTGAGAATTCCGATAATTCCGGGTGCTTTTTGGAGGGTATAGATAAGGGCATCCAGACTGAATTTTGTCGGCAGGTGGTAGCCATTTTCAATAAAAAGAACTTTTTTCCCGACGTAATAACTGATGCCATAGACAACCGGTGCCGAAAGCGGGTTGGAAATCCAAACCGACAAGGCGGCGGAAAACTTGTTCCATTTGAAAAGCGCGGCCAAGGGGACGGCGATCGCCATATGCAGACCCATGAAAGGGGTCATGCCGACAAACAATCCCAAAGCAAAACCAAGGGCAATTTCCCTTGGGTTTCCACGAATTTTAAGGAATCGGTAGTAGGCCTTTCGTAAAGGCGTTATCCAGCGACGGCGTGAACCGTCTGGTTCATTCTGAGGAAATTCGTCTGGCATAAACCGTCAACTACGCCTATTACATCAGTCCCGATGCCGGTCGCATTTGAGACAAAATGGTGTTTGAAGAACACAGCCCATTGCCGCAGGTAAGATCAACGCGTCTATATGGATCCACTGCCGAACCAATTGTTTTATTGAATCATTTCGCTTTGAATTTGTAAAGCAATTCCACCAAAATATTCCTTATGCAAACCCGTTTTATTCAAACGAGCAACACGCGCAACGCGTTGTATCAATGTGGATGGTCTCGATGGTCGGAAAGAGCGGGCAGCGGTCTGGTGGCAGCGGGTGTGATCCGCATCACGACCATTCGGGTAAAGATCCAAAACATGATCAGGGGAATTAAAATGGTTTGGAAAATAAAGACCACCATCAGGCGGATGGTGTCTTCGGTAAAGTGTTCGAGCTTATCTCCCAAGCGCTCGAATGTCGCCCGAATATCGATCAAATTCCTGGTTTCCGCCATCCATTGTCGAAATGTCTGCAGCGTGCTTTCGGATTGCAGCTGATCTTTTCGGGGTACCGCCGGAACAACGTTTTGGAGCTCATTGCTCATGGCCGTCACGGTTTGCGTGGCTTCTTGATATTGACGGTCCAGAAAACGGTCGTAAACCGCTTCGCTGACTACGGCAAGGGCGGGAATGAAAAGACGCACGGTTAGTGCCAGCAGCACCAGACGTGTCGCTGACGACTGTAAATCCCAGCCCACCCAGAAACGCTTCCAGGGAGAGATGGCCATAAGCACCATGGCCATGGTCAGCAGGACGCGCAGACCCAGCCAGTCGCCCATTTCCATCAGGATGCGCTGCACGCCAAGCGAAGCCGTGCTGGCCAGCATGATCCATGAAAACCGTTCGGCCAGATCATTGATTGGGTCCAGCACCTCCCCGACACTCAGATTCAGTCCGATGCCGGCCGGCGATACCGCAATCTCGGTCCCCTGGATAACTGAAATCATGCCATTGAGTCCCCTGACGATGGCAAACGTATAGGCCGCCCTTGCCATGGTGGTTTCCACATAGGTGGTCGCGCGCTGGTCCATGTACGCGAGCGGTGTTTTTTTAACAAGAGAACTCAAAAGCGAGCTGAAGCATAGGAACGCCATGATCATGGCAATGACCGAGGCGGCACTTTTTCGTTGAACGGATGAAATCGTCAGCAATGGATCGCGTCCTTTCCAGAGCGTTGTTGGACCATTTTTTCGAAATGCCACTCGATGCGACACGACTCGAGTATATGAGAGTTGTTCGGCGTTCGTCAAACGGGAGTTGGGGCATGACCCCGTCACATTAAGGGATGGATAGGCCAGACGTTTTATGGTATGACCCGTGAACGTTTCCGTATAGCAGTCGTTTTGGTCTTGTCATCTTACCGATTATAAAAATGGGGTTTGTGCGAAGCGGTTTTGAGGGGTCGACCGCATCGACGAAAGGGGAGGCATATGAAAATTCTCGTCGCGTTTGAAGGATCGAATGTCGCCAAGGCGGCCATGGAACTGGCCGTTAAACATGCCCGGGCCTTCAACGCTGAACTGGTGTTGGTATGGTCCATGGTCAAAGGGGATGAAGATCAGCAGGAAACCATTCAAAGTGCAGAAAGTACACTTGCCTACTGGAAAGATCAGTTGGAGCAAAAGGGCCTGACGTGCCAGACCCATCTCCTGATTCGGGGGGTCGAGCCCGGGGAGGATGTCGTTCGTTTTGCGACCGATCTTGGCGTGGAAGAAATTGTCATCGGTGTCCGGCGCCGTTCGAAAGTAGGGAAACTGTTATTCGGCTCCACGGCCCAATATGTCATCTTGAATGCCCCCTGCCCGGTGGTTACGGTTCGATAGCGCCATTTTTCGCATCGCATAAACCATGGCGCAATGAGCGCGCCCAACGTGTTTGGAATTTGCCGAACGACATGCTGTCGATTCGGCATTTTTTAAGGCCTAAAATGCAGCAGTGGATGGAGGGTTTGTTATCATGAAAAAGATTTGGATCGTGTTTTTGTTGGGCTGTCTGATGATGGCACCGGGGATGGCCGCGGCTCAACCCTATCGGATTTCGGTAAGCCAATTCGTGGAACACCCCGCGCTGGATGCTGTTTTAAAAGGGTTTCAAGACTACCTGGCCGAAGAAGGGGTTGACGCCCGTTATCAAATTCATATCGCCCAGGCGAACATGGCCACGGCAGGTCAAATCGGCACCCAGATCATGGGTGAGGACCCGGATTTGATCCTGGCCATTGCAACCCCCACCGCTCAGGCGGTCGCGCAAGCCTTTAAAAAAGCGCCGCACATGAAAACGACACCGTTCCTGTTCAGCGCCATCACCGACCCTGTGGAAGCTGGGCTGGTGAAAGACCTTCAGCATCCGGGGGGCAACATCACCGGGGTGTCTGATTTGCTGCCGCTGGACCAGCATATGGGGATGGTCATGCGCTTCTACCCCGACTTGAAGCGACTCGGTGTCCTCTACAATGCCGGCGAAGCCAATTCCAAATCAACACTTGAAGGCATCCGCGCGATCGGCCTGCGAAAAGGATTCGAGGTGGTTGAAGCCACGGTGTCGAAATCCAGCGATGTCTACCAGGCCACCAAAAGTCTGGTGGGCCAGGTCGATGCGGTCTTCATCCCCACGGACAACACGGTGGTATCGGCCCTCGAGTCCGCTGTTAAAGTCTGCACGCAGGCCCAGTTGGCCTTGTTTTGTGCCGATGTGGACAGTGTCAAGCGGGGTGCCGTGGCCGCCATGGGATTCGATTATTACAAGCACGGCCGTCAGACCGGCGCCATGGCGAAGCGCATTTTCGAAGGCGCTAATCCCGGCGACCTGCCGGTTGAATCGCAAAAGGCCCTGGAGTTGCACCTGAATCTGACGTCCGCCCGTGAAATGGGCGTAACCGTTCCACAGGCCATCATCGATTCCGCCGACAAAATTTATCAATAGCCAACGAATGGACCGGTTCTAAAAGATGTCCTGGTATGCTGCCATCGGCGCTGTCGAGCAGGGTCTGCTTTATGGGATCATGGTGATCGGTGTTTATCTGACCTTTCGGGTCCTGGATTTTCCCGACCTGACTGTAGACGGCAGTTTGCCGTTGGGCGCGGCCGTTTCCGCGGTAGCCCTTACGCATGGTTTTCATCCACTGACGGCCCTGGGGTTGGCCATGACCGCCGGCTTTCTGGCCGGCATGGTAACGGCGCTGCTCAACACCAAGCTGCAGATTCTTCATCTTCTGGCGTCGATTCTGACCATGATCGCCCTGTATTCCATCAATATCCGCATCATGGACGGCCCCAACGTTTCCTTGCTCGGTGTGTCCACCATGCTCGATGTGATGCCCGATCTGGGGGTGACCGGATATTGGTCGGCACCACTGGTTTTTGGGCTGCTGGCGATCAGCGTGACGGTTTTCATGATCTGGTTTCTGCACACAGAACTGGGGCTGGCCGTTCTGGCCACCGGGGACAACGCCCGCATGATTACCGCCCAGGGGGTCAATACCCATCACATCATCATTCTCGGGGTGGGGCTTTCCAACGCCATGGTTGCCCTGAGCGGGGCCTTGGTGGCCCAGAACCAGGGTGCCGCCGATGTCAACATGGGCGTGGGGACCATCATTGCCGGTCTGGCCTCGGTCATTGTCGGCGAAACCCTGTTCGGTCGCGGGGGGATCACCCGGGGATGTATTGCGGCTCTGCTGGGCTCCATTGTCTATCGCGTGGCCATCGCCCTCGCGCTGGGGATCAAATGGGGGGCGTTTGCCTTTACGCCCAGTGATCTGAACCTCATTACAGCACTCCTGGTCGTGGGGGCCCTCGTGACCCCCATTCTTAAAAAGAAGTGGACGCGGCCATGATCCGCATCGAGGGATACACGCAGTATTTTCACCGCGGCGGCGTGAACGAAATCCGTGCACTCGACCAGGTCGATCTGCACCTTGCTAAAGGCGACTTTGTGACCCTGATCGGATCCAACGGCGCCGGCAAATCGACGCTTCTCAATGGATTGGCCGGCGTACATCGGGCGGATGAAGGGCAGATGTGGATTGGCGGCCGTAATGTCACGGACTGGCCGGAGCACCGGCGGGCCGCCTGCATCGGCCGGGTATTCCAGGATCCGCTGGTGGGGACCTGCGCCTCCCTCAGCATCGAGCAGAATATGGCCTTGTCGTTCAAGCGGGGACAGGGGCGGGGATTGAGTCTCGGCGTCAAACAGCAGGATCGCGGGTTTTTCAGGGAGCAACTGCAGATCCTCGGACTGGGACTCGAAGACCGTTTAAAGGCGTCGGTGGGACTCCTTTCGGGTGGCCAGCGGCAAGCCTTGACCATGGTCATGGCCACCCTGATCGAGCCGGAAGTGCTGCTCCTCGATGAACACACGGCGGCCCTGGACCCGAAAACCGCGCGGCAGATTCTTGAATTGACCGGGCAGATCGTCGCCATCAAACAGCTGACCACGATGATGGTCACCCACAACATGGCCCAGGCCCTGGCCTACGGTAACCGTCTGGTGATGCTCCATCAGGGCCGCATTATCCTGGATGTCAGCGGTGAAGAGAAAAAGAATTTGACTGTCGAGGATTTGCTGGCACAGTTTTACACGGCCCAGGGCGAGGCGTTTGCTTCGGATCGCGCCTTGTTGTGCTGACGGCACGATCCGCGACGGGCATGTGCCAGCGGTCGATTCAGTTTTTCATGCTGTGAATGGGGGCGGGAATCCGACCGCCGTGCAACACAAACGGATTGTCTCCCTGGGCGTTATTGACCGGCATGATCACCGAATGCCCCAGCAGCCCCCCGAAAAAAGCGTTTTCGCCGGCTTTTTTGCCGGGCACCGGGATCAGTCGTGTGGCCGTGGTTTTGGCGTTGATGACCCCGATGGCCATTTCGTCGGCGATCATGGCGGCGATGGTTTCCGTCGTGGTGTCGCCCGGTATGGCCACCATGTCGAGCCCGACGGAGCAGACACTCGTCATAGCCTCCAGCTTTTCGATCGTTAGATATCCGTTGCGCGCCGCCTCGGCAATATTGAGATCTTCACTGACCGGAATGAAAGCCCCGCTCAGCCCCCCCACATGCGAACTGGCAAAGGCGCCGCCTTTTTTGATGGCGTCGTTCAACATGGCCAGGGCAGCAGTGCTGCCGGGCACCCCGATGCTGCGAAGGCCCAGGCTCTGGAATATCTCTCCCACACTATCCCCCACGTTGGGAGTCGGCGCCAGGCTGAGATCGACGGCTCCGAATTCAATCCCGATGCTGTCCGCCACCTCCCGTCCGATCAATTCTCCCACGCGGGTGACTTTATAGGCCGTCCGTTTGATAAGTTCGGAAATCTGTCCCAGATCCCAGCCCGGGTGCTGCTCCAGGGCCCGATCGATGGCTTTGCGGACGACACCGGGGCCGCTGACGCCCACATTGATGACCGCGTCCGGTTCGCCGATGCCCAGATAGGCGCCGGCCATGAAGGGCACATCCTGAGGGATATTGGCAAAGACGCAGAGTTTGGCGGCGGCCAGACCGTCCTTTTCGGCGGTCTTTTCAGCCGCGGCTTTGACGACTTCGCCCATCATCAGCACCGCGTCCATATTGATGCCGGCCCGGGTACTCGCAACATTCACCGAGGCGCAGACCCGCTCGGTCTGGGCCAGGGCGTCGGGAATGGCCTCGATCAGGGAACGGTCCCCGTTGGCCAGGCCTTTTTCGACCAATGCGGAAAAGCCACCGATAAAATCCACATTGACCTCGGCCGCCACATCGTTCAGGGTTTGCGCCACCGTTGTCATCTGACGGGAATTGAACGGCGCCGCGACGATCGCAATGGGGCTGACGGAAATGCGCTTGTTGACGACGGGAATGCCGTACTTGTCGCTGATCTGATTGCAGGCCGGGACCAGGTTGCGTGCCAGCGTTTTGATTTTGTTGCGGATATTGCGGCACAATTTTTCAAGATCGTCACTGACGCAGTCCATCAGGTTGATGCCCAATGTGACGGTCCGCAGATCGAGGTGTTCGCTCTGAAGCATTTCCAGCGTGGCTACGATTTCTCTACTTGTCAGCATATGGTCCGTCTTCCGCGTTCAGCGGAAGCCTATCTTTTTTTGGGGGTCGGTTAACGGCATAGGCGCTGCTGGCCTTGTCAGATGCGGTTCAGGGTCATAAAAATATCACGGTGCTGAATGCTCACCTGAAGATTCAGTTCGGCCCCTTTTTGTCTGAGATCCTGGAACAGGGCCTGCTGGTCGGCCTGGGGCGGTATGTCCACCTCATAGATCATGATGTTGCTGTTGGGATCATCACCGCCTTTGAATACGGCCTGGCAATTGGTGATATTGACCTTGTGCGCGGCGATGATTTCCGTGACACGGGCCACAAGGCCTTTCTGGTCGGGGCCACGGGTGGTAATGACAAAGGATTCGCCCATCAAGCCATTGACGGCCTCATGGCGGGGCTCCATCGGCTTGACATGGACCTGGAGTCCCATGGGACTCAAAATGCCCGTCATCTTGCCTTCCAGCGTGGGCAGCGCCATGGCGGCCGGTACGGTGGCGATGAAAATACCGGCGAACTCGGACTGCAGGCTGGTCTGGCTGACGTTCTCGATATTGCTGTCGTTTTCATACAACAGCTGTGAGACCGCGGCAATGATGCCGGGGCGATCATTGCCGAGAACTGAAATGATGACTTTTTTCATGAGGTACGTCCTAACGGCCGGAGGCGATTCAACCGGCAGTGGGTCTTAGAATATCCCGGTCAATGGATCCGATATCGCGGCAACCGGTAAGGACCATGGCCGATACAAATTCGGTTTTAATCTGATCGATATAGGCCGTGACGCCGTCCAGGCCGCCGCCGACGGTGGCGACCGAAAACGGCCGTCCGATCAAGACGGCATCCGCCCCCAGGGCCACCATTTTGAGCACATCGACACCGGACCGGATGCCGCCGTCGGCCAGGATGCCGATCTGCCCATTGACCGCCGCGGCGATTTCCGGCAGCACTTCGGCCGCGCCCGGGGCGTGATCCAGAACCCGGCCGCCATGATTGGAGACGACGATGGCGGCCGCACCGACATCCACGGCCAGACGGGCCTGATCCGCCGTCATGATGCCTTTGAGAATAAAGGGAACCGGTACACTTTCAATGATTGCCTTCATTTTAGCCGGTGACTTCGGGCCGACGGGGTGCCCCATCTGACGGAGGGTGACCAGTCCGGCGGCATCGATATCCATGCCCACGAGGGGCGCGCCGGTGGCGACGGCCTGCGCCAGTTTGCGGAACAGCGCTTCGTCTTCCCATGGCTTGATAAAGGGAATGCCTTTGCCCTCCAAGGCCCGGATGGCCGCAAAGGCCGCCTCATGAATGAAGGGCGGAACACCGTCCCCGGTGCATCCCAGGATACCCCGTTCCCGGCAGCCTTTGAGTTTGGCCAGAATGTAGTCGTCTTCTGATAGGGCACCGCCCATGTTGAAGGAAACGCCCCCGATGGGAGCGGCCATGACCGGAAGGTCCAGGGCTTGCCCGAGGAAGGTGGTTGCCGGATCCGGGGAATCCGCATCATGGATCAGGCGCATGTTGAGGCGCAAGGCGGCCAGCGAAGCCAGGTTGGCACGGAAGGCGGCGCCGGTGCCCAAGCCTCCCATACCGGGCACTTCGCCGGCACAGGCCACACCATCGCAGACCGGGCAGACCCGGCAGTAGCCCTTCATGTGCTTTCTTGCTGTGGCGCGAATCGTTTCCACAGGTCTTCTCTCCCTGACGGCTATCCGGTTGTGCTGAACAGCAGCCTTATGGTATTGAATCCGAGCTGGACCAAGGGCCCCCGGGTGGATCGAAAATGAGCGCTCCATACAACCAGAAGGACACCCAAATGTCAAAAAAAAACCTCATGGGCATCATCAGGGAAAACCGCACCCTGTTTATCGTGATCGCCGTGGGGCTGCTGCTGATCGAGCTTGAGATTTTCATCCTGGCCGCGATGAAATCCGGCAACAAATCCGTCATTCAGGTGAAAAACGTGGCCGGCGACGTCATTTACGAATCCGACGGGAACAACCTCAGTCAATTCGATAAATATTATTTCGAGCAGAATTTCGGATCATTGGATCAATACCGGCTCAGCCTGGTGTCGCGTGAGGTGCCGTTTCCGTTTCGGGCCTGGTTTGTCGCCGCTTTCGGGCTGCCGGTGGGCGGCATTCTGCTCTTCGCTTTTGTGGTCCGGGTCTATCTGGCGGTTTTCTATCCCGAGCAACTGGCCGCCGCGGCCACGGCCGGCGATCCGGAGGGGGGCAGCCGGCTCGAACGGTTTTTACTTCGGGTCAGCCGCTACAACATTTTTATCATCGGCTTTTTACTGTTGATGGGGATTTTGGCCTACTGGGTCGTTCCCAACGTGATCGTGTATGTCGGGCGCCTGAGTATCGACACCCTCATTCGCTATAAATGGTTTTTTCTGGCCGCCGCGGCCATCTGTTTGGGGCTGCTGATCTGGGTCATTTATCTGCGCTACCTTCTGGCCCGCAAGCATATCGAGAGCCAGACGGAAGTGGAGAAACACCGCCTGGAACTGGAATTCAAGCATGGCACGATCCTGCCCAAAAAACTCGCCCAGGGTGAGAATGGCGGGTTGGTGACCTGGGAAGGCGACATCATTCCGGAATCGTCGCCGCCATCCGACCTGGAGAAACCGGCGGATTCATCTTTGAATTCATAACTCTCTGGAAATCGTTCAGGGTGCAAATTGTAACAACGCATAAAAATTGTGATTTCGACGGCCTGGCGTCGGTTGTAGCGGTAACGCTTCTGCATCCCGGCACCCTTGCGGTGCTGCCCAAGGCGCTCAATCCCAATGTGAAAGCCTTCCTGTCGGTGCACAAGGATGTTTTCGATACGCATATTGCGGCAGACATCGACCTGGACGCGGTCCGCCGGTTGTTCGTGGTCGATGTGGCCCAATGGAAGCGCTTGGACGGCCTTGCCCGCTTGCAGGACCGGGAAGATCTCGCGATACGCATCTGGGATCATCATCCGGGGCAGGGCGATATCGAGACCCCGGAAATCTGCCAGGAAGCCATCGGCGCCTGCATCACGCTGCTGGTGCGGGAGCTGCAGGCCAACGGCATAGCCCTGACGCCGATCCAGGCGACCCTGTTTCTCACGGGGCTGTACGAAGATACCGGCCGGTTGACCTTTCCCTCCACCACGGCCGAAGATGCCCGGGCGGCCGCCTATCTCTTGGAAAACGCCGCTGATTTGACGATCGTCGGACGGGTTCTGCGACCGGCCTACCGGGAAAAGCAGAAAAAAATACTTCACGCCATGCTGGAGAGCGCGCAGCGTGTGAAGGTCAGCGGCTATTCCATCGGTATTGCGCATATCGAAATCCGCGGACACGTGGACAGCCTGGCGCTCGTGGTGCGGTTGATCCGGGAAGTATTGAACGTGGACGCTGCCGTGGGTTTTTTTTACAATCCGGAGCGGGGTCACTGCATGGTGATCGGGCGCAGCGGGCTGGAGGAACTGAACATCGGTTCCGTCATGCGCCATCTCGGGGGCGGTGGTCATCCGGGGGCCGGATCGGCCCTGATGAAAGGGGTCAAACCCGCCGCCATCGAGGAAATGGTGCTGGGCCTGATCGAAGGCAATCAGCAGGCCTCGGTCCGGGTGAGCGACCTGATGTCTTTTCCGGTGGTGAGCGTCACATCGCAAGCCCCAATGGAGGACGTTGCCCAACTGCTTCGCAAGAAAGGCTGCACCGGCCTGCCGGTGATCGATGACGGCGAGCTGAAGGGCGTGATTTCCCGGCGGGATTTCAAGCGCGTTCGCAAAAAAAAGCAACTCGAGGCGCCCGTCAAAGCGTTTATGACAACGACGGTACTGACCATTACCCCGGACAAGAGTCCGGCCCAGGCCGTCGGCCTGATGGTCAAACACGATGTCGGGCGGCTGCCGGTGGTGGCGGAGGGTAAGGTGATCGGCATCGTTACCCGCTCGGACGCCATGCTGTATTTCTACGACCTGCTCCCCGAGTAACAGACGAAAGGGGGTCCCATGCGTCATCTGATTTTCGCTTGCCTGCTTGGCCTGTTGCTTGCCACCCCGGCGGCGGCCGGTCCGGCGGATGTGACATCCGTGTCCGCTGCCGTGAGCGGGCCCGGGCAGTATCGCTTCAGCGTCACGGTCCACCATACCGACGAGGGCTGGGACCACTATGCGGACCGCTGGGAGGTGCTGCATCCCGACGGGACCGTGCTGGGGACGCGCACGCTTTACCACCCCCATGTCGATGAACAACCGTTTACGCGCGACCTTTCCGGCGTTTCGATACCGGACGATATCACCACCGTCGTGGTCCGCGCCCATGATTCCGTGCACGGCTTTTCCGGTGTCACGCAAACCGTAACGCTGCCCGGTCGTTAGGTTTTTTCCTTCCACACAACGCCTATTAAGATTGGTGAGGATCTCCCATGGAAAAAGAAATGTACCCCCTCTATGAAATCGTCGAATTCCCGACCATCCTGCTGGAAACCCCCGGCTTCCAGGAAACACTGGACCGTTTGATCGCGTTCTGCCAACTGCCGCGCTTTCTGGCAGGCAGCGGGCTAACCCTCGAACCGGAAGCGGAAAAGCGATTGAGCCTGAAACTGGTGGCCCATCTCCTCGACCAGATGACCACCGACCGGGTGGATGCGCCCTATATTTCAATCTGGGAGCGCGGCCGTCACCAGGAAGTCAAAATGGTGTATGTCAATCCGGCCATCGAGAAAATCACCGGTTTTTCAGCCCAGCAGGTGCTCAAGGTGGGGTTCAGCATCTTTGTTCCGGATGACATGATTACCAGGATCGACCAGAAAGACGGCGCCATGGAGAAGGTGGGGGTGCCCATCGAGCGCGCCCGGCAGGAGCGGCAGCAGGAGCAGATCGCGGGCCGCTGGGAGCGCGTCTACGAAATCCTCAAAAAAGAGGGGACCGCTTTTGTCCGGGATGTGGCCGTGATCGAAGAGATCGGCAACCTGTGCATTTCCACCGGCACATTGACGGACGCCACGCTTGAGTTCAAGCCCGATGGGCTATGATCCGGCAACGACGTTGATGGGATCGTTGGGTCAGGCGCCGTGACGCGAAACGTTTCGGCCGTTTTGCCTTTGAAAGGTCCAGATGCCCCAAAATGCTTTGGCCTTCGTCAAACTTCTTGTCTAATGCTTTAGCTTTCATAAAGCTCAATTTCCTCATTTCGAGCGAGCACTAAAAAGATAATTCGTACTGTGCCGCTGCGACCGGGGATAATGCTATTCACGCTTAACGGTGCAGGGTTACGTTCTCCGCCCAAGGTTTGATCTTTTTTAATAACGGCCCGAGTGTGTTCTCGGCAACCTCAGTATCATGGGCCGCCTGCGCTCGCAGCCAGTAGCCGTTGGATAAGCCAAAAAAACGGCATAAACGCAAATCGGTATCGGCCGTTATCGAACGCTTGCCCGCGACAATTTCACTGATACGCTGAGCCGGGACACCGATTTCCTTGGCTAACCGATACTGGCTGAGCCCCATAGGCTTTAGAAATTCTTCCAGCAAGATCTCACCCGGAGTGATGGGGTCAAGTTTTTTCATCATATGGACTCCTCAATGGTAATCAATAATTTCAACTTCTTCCGCACCGGAATCCGCCCAACGAAAGCAAAGCCGCCACTGATCTTTGATACGAATACTGTGCTGTCCAGCGCGACTACCCCTGAGCGCTTCAAGACGATTGCCGGGCGGTACCCGCAAATCATCCAGTCGATTCGCGATTTCAAGCTGCCTGAGCTTGCGCCTTGCAACCTTGGCAATATTTACAAACTGTTTGACCGGATTGCCTTTTGATAGCGCCGCGGTTTTATCGCACTTGAATGATCTGATCATATGAAAAATAGTAACGCGTTACGTGATTAACGTCAAGCGCGACACCCATTAAAAACGGATTTTTCGGTCAGGCGCCACACAGCAACCTGGATAAACGGCCACCACCCTTCATTGCCGCCTCAAATGCGACGGCCGGCTTGACAACGCAAACCGCGGCGCCATTTTGATCCATTAAGGCTGTGTCGTCGAGGTGGGCCGTCCATCCGTGTGTCCCTCCGTTTCGGTACCTGCTGCTGACTTCCTTTGGTTTGCTGCCCGCCCTCTGATTTCCGATCGGCACGGCCGACCCGCCCGACATCAGGTAACACCGGTTAACATGACGGCCTGTTGCCTTAAGAAAAAGGGAGTGACAGCCATGGGCACCCCAGCTCTCGATATAAAACGCATCCATGACGAGAACATTGTTCTACGCAACATTCTGGAAGGCACGGCAACGGCCACGGGCGAGCATTTCTTCAGAGCCCTGGTGGAAAATCTGGCCAAAACGATTCAAACCCACAGTGCCTGGGTTACCGAATACGTCCCCGCCAAGCGTCAACTGCATGCCCTTGCGTTCTGGTCCGACGGCCAGGTTTACGAAAACTTCTTCATCGACGTGGACGGCACCCCCTGCCTGGAGGTGATCGAAAGCACCGAGATCGTCCACCACCCCAACAATGTCCTGCGGCTCTATCCCCAGAATGCGACGCTAAAAGAGTTTCGCGCCAAGAGCTACCTGGGGATCCCCCTCCTGGACAATGCCGGCCGCGTTCTCGGGAATCTGGCGGTGTTCGACACCCGCCCCATGCCCCCTGAACCGCATTTGCTGGTGGTCTTCAAAATCTTTGCGGCCCGGGCTTCCGCCGAACTGCAGCGGCTGCATGCCGAGGACAGGGTGCGCAAGAGCGAGGAAACCTTCCGGCGCATCATCGAGACCACGGGGGAAGGGTTCGTCCTGATGGACGAGGATATGACCATTTCCCGCGCCAATGAGGCCTTCTGCCGGATGATCGGCTATGGCCTGTCCGACATCGTGGGCCGTTCGCCCCTGGATTTCGCAACCCAGGATTTCCGTCAATTTTTAACCGTCAACCGGGAGCACCTGTTCGCCGAGCAGCACAAGGAGTTCGAGGGCCGCCTCCTGTCGAAAACCGGCCGCGAAATCCCGGTTCGCATCTCTGGCGATATCCTCAAGGACGATCTCGGCAAAACCATCGGCTACATGAATTTTGTCAGCGACCTGACCCTGCAGAAACGCTCGCTGGTGCTGGCCGGCGAAGTCCAGCGCAGCCTCATGCCCCAAAGTAGCCCCAAGCTGAATGGCTACGACATTGCCGGCAGGACCCTGAGCTGCGACGAAATCGGGGGGGACTATTTCGACTATTGGGTGGCCCCGAACAAGTCCCGGGAAGCGATCACCATCGTGGTGGGCGACGTTACCGGACACGGGGCCGAGGCGGCCCTGTTGATGACGACCGCGCGGGCCATATTCCGGATGAAGGCCCTGCAGATGGACGACATGGCCGAAATAATAAATGCCATGAATCGCCAACTGGTCCTCGATGTGCACGATACCGGACGCTTTATGACGCTTTTCTGCCTGCGCTTGGAGACCCGGGACAAGCGGGCCCAGTGGATCCGGGCCGGGCACACCCCGGCCTTGATCTATCAACCCGAACAGGACCGATTTACGGAACTCAAGGGAGAGGGCCTGGCTCTGGGTGTGGATGCCGACTATCGCTACCAGGTGCAGCGGTCCCGCGAGATTGCGGCGGGCCACATCATCGCCCTTGGAACCGACGGCATATGGGAAACCTTCGACCGCAACGGCCGGCTCTACGGCATGCGCCGCTTTCGCAACGTCATCCGCCGCAATGCCCGCAAAGACGCAACGGCCATCCTGGATGCCGTCTACGCCGACTTGCAGCGCTTTGCCTACGGCACCAAACAGGAAGACGACATCAGCCTGGTGATCGTCAAGGCCGTGCCGGACCAGGCGCCCCCGCTGGACTGGAGCATATGAAGGGGGCCTGTCCGGTTGGCGGAAACCCTTTTGGATAGGCAATGAGCCGGTAAGGATGATGGTCAGATTACTGGCACTAAAGAAGAGATTAACGACAAAGGGCGCTTTCCTTTCGGACAGCGCCCTTTGTCGTTGAAATTATTCGACGTCATTCCCAAGCCCTTGAGCCTCTAAGAGACAATGGCGGACTTGCCCCCTTTCTTTCTAATCCCTTTTATAACGTCCCATCAGCCGGTTCATCCCGATCAGGTGGGGTTCGATCTTTTCCAGAAGCTGCCACATGGTCAGTCCCGGTTCAAGGGCCACCGTTTCATTCAGTGCCAGCACCCAGAAATAATAGTTATGCAGGCCATGTCCGTTGGGGGGCATGGGGCCGTTGTAACAGGTTTGACCAAAATCAGTGACACCGTTTGTATACAACGCGGTAGCTTCATCCAGGCCGGATACATTTCCCGGAATATTGTAAAGCACCCAGTGAACAAAACCGTAGGTACCCCGGCTGCTGACAAGGGGGGCATCCGGGTCGTGGCAGATGACGGCAAATGCTTTGGCCCCCTCCGGCGGGTCTGTCCAGGACAACGCCGGTGAAACATCTTCTCCCTCGCCGGTGAATCGAGACGGTATCAGACCATCTTGCTCAAACGCATCGCTTTTAACCTGCATCTTCGTTGGTGCAAATCCCATGATTTTATCTCCTTTTTAATGGGTTATCGTACGAAGAAATCATAGAACGATAGATCGCGGATATATTTTTTTCAATGGCAGGCACGGACCATAGCCTTGGCTTGGCAGGTCCAGGCGCTTACCCATGCTGATATTTAATAGGGAACCCAACCCTCTTTAACAGTTATTCCAAACCACGCTATAGCCTGGTTAAATTCTCTGAAAACCTGGACTTGTAATGGTAGGTCGGTTTCAATTTCAGAATATATTTCGTACATTCTCGAAAGCCCAAAATAAAGATCGTTATCGGTTACAATTGCGGTTTTTCCAGTTTTTCGTTGAGAACCATATTCGATTGAAATGTCATTAATCTTTCTTATATCATCTATTGATAATTCCGGATTCCCTCCTTTGTTGAGATCCCATATCAGGTAGGTCGTCACTCTATTCCGGTAGAAGTCTTTTAGTAATGAAGTAATGTCATCTGTGTCCGTTGGTTCAGTCGCTTCATGGATCGTCAGATCAAGATCGTTGTATTGATGAACCCTGAATTTCATTGGTCCACTCCAACCCTTTCTATCACGTAAATATTTTTTTGGGCATAACGACCAAGCTGAGACGCGGAAAACGCGCTATCGTTTTCGCGTCGATTTCTCCAGCGCCATGATGTGAACAAGAATTTTACATTAAAAGCCTTGCCGCAATCATCGCAATTAGCAGTATGATCGGGGCGGAAACATAACGAATAATGATACCAATTATTCTTTCACGCTTAGATTTCTTATCATAAATCCATTCGGTTTCTTCATCCTGGGATGGAATGATTCCTTCAGACCATTTCCCAAAATATTGCCCTGCGCGACCCACTCCGAATCCGCCAATGTATGTTACGCCAGGATTCGTTTTACCTCTGCCGCCACGGTATCCGGAAAAAATCCATCTAACGGAAAGTGGTAATATCAGCCCAACAACGTAGGAAGCTAAAGGGATAAATAGCCACTGGTGATGATAGAAATCTATGGTAAAAAAGCAGAACGTTAGACCAATGAGCAACCCTGCAAAACCGCCATATATCGGTTTTTTTAATCCGATAAGTATCGATACAAAGAATATGACCAGAAAAACATCACTCATTTGATTCACAACCTCATTTAGAGGGCCGAAATGCTGAGGCAAATGTCACGCCTCATGTGCCCGATACCGCATCTTAAAGCGGAAAGATTTATCATCAGTGCCCGGGCTTGGTCACCGTATTTGGCGTTTCGGACGGTTCCCTGGATGTTTTTGGTTGATAATTTGAGCCAATCATCGATTTGATAGGGGAAAGGGTAGGCGGCGGCGTCAGGGTCTATCAGCCATTTTGTTTTCGATTTCATGTGTGCCATTTTTCAGTGATTTGAAGTTGTCCTATGAATATTATTACGACAAAGAGTCAAGAGCGGACTTGACGACGCCACTCCTTGCTAATCGATAAGTGCGAATCGGCCGGCCTTTCTGACAGCTTTGCGATCCTCTTCAAGCGCTAAAGCCTTTTCAGCTCGGGCGACTGCCATACGCGCGTAATGCAACGAAACCTCACGCGTTTCGGTGTTGGTAACTGATGCAAGCGCCTCGAAAGCTTTTTGTAGTCGCAATGCAACCTCAACGGCACCCGCGCCGTCTCGCGAGATCACGGTGAAGGCATCGTCAAACATATCGCCGAGGCTCAATTCGGGGATCGCTACCCGATCAAATTCGAGTTCAACGGGTTCGTCGTTGTCAATCGGCTGACTCCAGAGAACAAGCAAGCGCACCAACGAGCCTATTACGCCGATTGCTGTGCCAGAATCATTGATGCCTGGTGACAACGCGCGGCTGGCAATCTCCGACAGAACAACGAGCCCGAAACGCGGATCGTCCTCAAATGTTCGGTTGCTGCCAATGACAAAGGCGCACGAGATCTGAGGGCCAATATCAGAAGGATCAAGCGCGTCGCCAGTGACGTACGCCAATGGTCGGGCTGGGGAAGCGAAAGTTCCTGGAAGGGCCGCGACCTCAATCCGGACATCGCGCTCCTCGGCAAGGGCTTGAAGTGTGGGCACCTTCACATGTTGAACGTATCCAATTGATTCGCCGAAGATTGCCACGGCATGGCCATCTCGCGAGCCTACTGTTGAACCGCCAAGCCGCGGCGTGCGGCGACGTCGCTTCAACGCGGCAGCTGTTGCCGACTCGACTTTTTCAATCGCAGTGCCTAAACGGCCAAGGCGGGCAATGCGATCGACCCACCACACAAAGGTAAGAATGACGACCGCGAACACAACAAAGGTCAATAGCAACAGCGTAAAACGCCCTGCTTGACCGTAGTAGCCATTCTGAAGGGCAAACAGGGCAACAATGCTGAAAATGAAGGCTCCGATAAACGCCGTCAGCGCATTCTGCGAAACGTCATCCGCGATGACCAGGGGGAATGCACGAGGCGTTGCATTGTTGCTTGCGGAAGCATATGCCGATACCATCGATCCGACCGCAAATATAGCCATAACCAGCATACTCGCGGCGATCACTTTCAGCAGGGTTTCGACGGATTCCAAAGTAACATCGGGCGCAGTAAGCGCGAACGCTAACTGATCCGCTGCTTTGGCGACAAAAACGCCGGCCACGGCCAACCCACAGATAGCCACAGGCTTGGCCCAAAGTTGCTCCTTTAAACGATGGTACAGAAATAATAACCAATTACGCATGTGAGTATTCACGCTGTGTCAATTGAAGTTGGGTCGACCCCGGTATGCGATACTTTTCAAAGATTTAAAATTGTTCCATGGATATTTCTACCGTTAAGAGTCAAGCGTAGACTTGACCCCTTTCTAGTTTTTAAAATATTTTTCCAGTTCAGATGCTGGTAACTTGACGATTTGGCCGTTTTCGGTTTCGAGGTAGTAGGTGATCCAGTAGGGAAAAGGACCGACATACTCAGGGCCAGCGTATTTGGCGTTTCGGACGGTTCCCTGGATGTTTTTGGTTGGTGATCTGAGCCGATCGCCGAT
Source organism: Deltaproteobacteria bacterium (assembly GCA_020444045.1). Classification (GTDB taxonomy): domain Bacteria; phylum Desulfobacterota; class Desulfobacteria; order Desulfobacterales; family UBA5852; genus JABZFP01. Next base: position 1,586 of record JAHLLS010000017.1, on the reverse strand, counting down.
TTGATAAGGAAATGGGTAGTCGGCGGCGTCCCGGTCTGTCAGCCATTTGGTTATCGAAATCATATTCGATTTGTTTCGGTTAATTCCGTGAATAATGAAGAAAGTGACGTATAGGATTCCAAGCCATACAATCCACGAAATGAATCCATAGGAAAAAATAGAAAGAAGACCAGATCCGAGCTCGTAATAGAAACCAGTGTATGCGTCACATAGGGCTGCAGGAAATGTAAATGCAAAAATGCCTATAAGACCAATCCGTGAGCCAGAAAAAAATAATATGGCGCTAACAACACCAATTATTACGATGGCGATAGATGATTGTAATGCGTGGATAAATGCCTTATGGCTAAATTTGATCATTTGCTTCTTTTTCTAAATCGTTTAGGGGGAGTTGGGTTATTTGGCCTTTATCGGTTTCGAGGTAGTAGGTGATCCAGAAGATGCCGTCGTTTAGGTAGTAGGGCAGCCAGGCGGGTCCGGGCTGCTTCGGGCCGGCGTATTTGGCGTTTCGGAAGGTTCCCTTGATGTTTTTGGTTGGTGCTTTTAGCCGATCGCTGATTTCATAGGGGAAAGGGTAGTTGGCGGCGTTCGGGTCTGTTAAAAATATGGTTACTGATTCCATATGTTGCACTTTTCAGTGGTTCAAAATTGTTCCATGGATATTTCTACCGTCAAGAGTCAAGCGTAGATTTGACCCCTTTACATCCGCGATGACCAGAGGGAATGCACGAGGCGTTGCATTGTTGCTTGCGGAAGCATATGCCGATACCATCGATCCGACCGCAAATATAGCCATAACCAGCATACTCGCGGCGATCACTTTCAGCAGGGTTTCGACGGATTCCAAAGTAACATCGGGCGCAGTAAGCGCGAACGCTAACTGATCCGCTGCTTTGGCGACAAAAACGCCGGCCACGGCCAACCCACAGATAGCCACAGGCTTGGCCCAAAGTTGCTCCTTTAAACGATGGTACAGAAATAATAACCAATTACGCATGTGAGTATTCACGCTGTGTCAATTGAAGTTGGGTCGACCCCGGTATGCGATACTTTTCAAAGATTTAAAATTGTTCCATGGATATTTCTACCGTTAAGAGTCAAGCGTAGGTTTAACCCCTATCTCTATTTTATTAAGTAAAGGGTTTTTGGCGGCGTTGTCCAGGTCTGTTCGCCATTTTGTTAATGATTCCATGTGTGGCACTTTTCAGTGGTTTAAATTTGTTTTATGGATACTACTATCATTAAAAGCCAAGAGCGGACCTGACCCCTACTTCTTGAAATTTGCCTTTATTTGAATCTCATTGGATATTTCAACCCTCAAGAATCAACGGTAGACTTTATCACATTACTCAATCTCTAAAAATGGCCAAAAAGCACAGTGAATTGTTACTATAAGTGATCCATCTTGAAAATTTTTACATAGCCGTCTCATCTTTTTCATATCGTATAACACATCATAAATATACGAATCCCTGATTTCACCATTTTTCTTTGATCTAACTCCAAGGAACCCAAACCAAAAAAGAATCTCAATTAATTTGTCGATATCACGTTCTTTTTTGACAGACTCCATCACCACTTCTTTT
>JAHLLS010000045.1 GCA_020444045.1 Deltaproteobacteria bacterium | reverse complement strand
GCGAGGGTGGCCGAACGGTAGGCGCCGGGGTTGTCAGTGAAATCGTGGAATAATTTCTACTAAGGAGTTTTCAGGTGCGAATTATTGTGACCCTTGCCTGCCAAGAGTGCAAGCAACGGAATTATACGACGACGAAGAATAAGCGCACAACGCCGGACAAATTGGAATTTAGCAAATACTGTCGTTTCTGTGGAAAACATACGAATCATCGCGAAACGAAATAGATTGGCAATGGTCGACAGTGTTGACACCATTTGTTCGGACAGCGGCGGGAATGATATGCAGGCCAGTAGCTCTAACGGTAGAGCATCGGACTCCAAATCCGGGTGTTGGGGGTTCGAATCCCTCCTGGCCTGCCATTTTCCGCTGAGCCGGTAATTGACCGATAATTATGGGGGCGGCGGTTTCTTCCGTTTCCTTCGCGTGATGGAAAAATTAGGTGATTCATGGCTCGGTTACAACGCAAGAAACCCGTAAGTGCTAAAAAGAAAAAGCAGGACGGTGACGTAGCGGCGCCAGAGGCGACGACGATGCCGGTGGCGTCCACCAACAAGCCTGCAGTTTCCCCGGTGAAGAAAAAAACGGCAATGCCCGTTAGGCGCGGGAGCGGATCACCCAAAAGTGAGCCGAGCGGCAAAGTAAAAGGTGTTGTCGATCAATCGGTTCAGTTTTTGCGTGAAGTCAAAGTCGAACTGAAAAAAGTGGCTTGGCCGTCGAGAAAGCAGACCCTCGGCTCTACCGCTGTGGTTTTGATCCTGGTTTTTATTATCTCGGCGTTTCTTGGCGTCGTCGATATGGGATTATCGAGTCTCGTGCGGTTGGTCTTGCAATAACGAGAGGCACCCAAAGTGGCCCAACAAAAATGGTATGTTGTTCACGTTTATTCCGGTTTTGAAAACAAAGTCAAAAAGGCTTTGGAAGACCGGATTGCCACATCGCCGCATCCTGAGAAATTCGGTGAAATTGTGGTGCCGACGGAAGAAGTGGTTGAGCTTGTCAAGGGCAAGCGGAAAACGTCGGCACGCAAGTTTTATCCAGGCTACATCCTTGTTCAGCTCGAACTGGATGATGAGACTTGGCATATTGTGAACAATACCGCTAAAGTGACCGGGTTTCTGGGCGGGCGTGAAAAACCGGCCCCTATTTCCGATGAGGAGGCCGCTCAGATTCTGAACCGTATGGAAGCCGGTAAAGAGAAACCGCAACCGAAATACTATTTTGACGCAGGCGATGAAATCCGGGTTATTGACGGACCGTTTACCAATTTCAATGGTATTGTCGATGACGTCAATCCCGAAAAAGGAAAAATAAGGGTCTTGGTTAGCATCTTTGGGCGATCTACTCCGGTAGAGCTTGACTTTGTTCAGGTGAGCAAAATTTGAACAATGGCTGGAACGACATAACAGCAAAAGATTAGGAATAACGATGGCCAAAAAAGTAATGACGATGATCAAGTTGCAGGTGGAAGCGGGCAAAGCCAATCCCTCGCCGCCGATCGGCCCGGCATTGGGTCAGCACGGCGTGAACATCATGGATTTCTGTAAAGCCTTCAACGCGCGAACGGTCAATGATGCGGGAATGATTATTCCGGTTGTCATCACGGTATTCCAGGACCGTTCTTTCACTTTCATAACGAAAACGCCACCGGCTGCGGTATTGCTCAAAAAAGCAGCCAAGGTCGCTAAAGGGGCCGGTGACCCTAAGCGTGATCGCGTTGGTAAAGTTACCCGCACGCAGGTGGAAGAGATTGCCAAGCTGAAAATGCCCGATCTGAATGCAAACGATCTGGATGCGGCCTGTCGCATAATCGCAGGAACCGCCCGAAGTATGGGAATTGAGGTTGTTTAGATAAAGGGAGTGAGGAAAACAAAATGCCGAAGCGGGGAAAAAAATATTCTGAATCCAAGGCCAAAGCTTTGGATGCACAGACTTCAAGTTTCGAAGATGCTGTAAAGATATCACTTGAATCTTCGTACGCCAAGTTTGACGAGACCGTCGACGTTGCGGTGAGGCTCGGTGTTGATCCACGTCACGCTGATCAGATGATTCGTGGCACCGTTGTTCTACCGAACGGGCTGGGCAAAGAAGTCAAAGTCTTGGTGTTTGCGAAAGGCGAGAAAGAGAAGGAAGCTCAGGAGGCGGGCGCCGAATTTGTCGGCAATGACGACCTGATTGAGAAAATCAAGGAGGGCTGGTTCGGGTTCGACAAGGCGATTGCAACTCCGGACATGATGGGGACGGTCGGGAAAATTGGAAAACTTTTAGGCCCTCGCGGTTTGATGCCCAATGCCAAAACCGGCACCGTGACATTCGATGTGGCCAGAGCGGTCACCGAACTGAAAGCCGGTAAAATTGATTTCCGTGTAGAAAAGACGGGTATCCTTCATGTCCCCATGGGCAAGGTCTCGTTTGGGGTAGAAAAAATTGTTCAAAATATTACCGCCTTTCTTGAAACCGTGATGCGTCTCAAACCCTCTTCCAGCAAAGGAACCTATCTTAAAGGGATGGCAATCTCCACCACGATGGGACCCGGTATTAAAGTCGATCCAGCGCTTGTGAAAGAGCTGTTGAAATAATTGACACAGCAGGTATGACCTTCTGCTTTCGTTACTCCCGGCAGGTAAAGTGCACCTGCCGGCGAGTGCAGAGGGGTTGTCCGTAAATCGTCAAGAAAAGCACAATTCCTGTAACTAAATATAATCCTGTCAAAGACCGTAGGTTCACGATCGGTGTGTTTAATCGGCATAGCCGGCCTACAGAGGCAGCTTGGTTTTGTGGTTTCGTTACCTCCGGTTTTTATGGATTTTGGAAAGGGGGTGTTTGTTACTCGTGAAAATTGAAAAAAAGAAAAAAATTGTTGAAGACCTAAAGGAGAAATTCGCAACGACCAAAGTGGTCATCGTGACGGATTACAAAGGACTGAATGTCGCTCAGATGACCGAGCTTCGCCGTAAGTTGAGCGATGCCGATGTTGAATATCAGGTCGTTAAGAACACGCTGCTTACCCGCGCCACCAAAGACACAGACGCTGAGTTGCTCAATGATGTATTCAAGGGACCCAGCGGCATTGCGTTGTCATTCGATGATCCGGTAGCACCTGCTAAGGTTTTGACCCAGTTTGCCAAAGACAATCAGAAACTGGAAATCAAAGCGGGTGTCATGAATGGCAAACTGATGGATTTGGATGCGATAACGGCGTTGTCCAAGTTGCCGTCCAGAGAAGAGCTTCTGGCGCAGGTGCTGTCTGCTATGAACGCGGTGCCGACCGGTCTTGTCCGTGCTTTAGCGGATGTTCCCAGGCGGATGGTCAACGTGCTCAATGCGATCAAGGATCAGAAAGAGGCAGCTTGATCAACACAGCAGCTTGTTGGGTTTAACGCTTTGCAAAATCGAAATAAATATATCGGAGGTATAAATCAAGATGGCTGATATTACGAAAGACGATGTGATTGAATTTATAGCGAATATGTCGGTTCTGGATCTTTCGGAACTCGTAAAGGAACTCGAAGAAAAATTTGGTGTGTCGGCCGCAGCACCGGTCGCCATGATGGCCGGTATGCCCGCGGCTGGCGATGCCGGTGCCGCTGAAGAAAAGACCGAATTCGATGTTGTCATGACCGCATTCGGTGACAAGAAGATTCAGGTCATCAAAGAGGTGCGCGCCATTACTGGTCTTGGCCTCAAAGAAGCCAAAGAGCTCGTAGAGAGCGTGCCCAAGGCGGTTAAAGAAGGTGTTGCAAAGGATGAAGCAGAGAAGATTCAGGCTCAGCTTGAAGAAGCTGGCGCACAAGTCGAAATTAAGTAGCGTTCCCTGAATAAGGACGTCACTGTTCAGGAGGGAGGCAACTCCCTCCTGAGAGCAATATCGGCAACCCCCGTCACTGTGTGGAGAAGCCATGTCGGAAAAGTCTTTGGTCAAACAACGGGTTAGAAAAAACTTCGGCAAAATTCCCAAGATCGTTGAGATACCGGATCTCATTGGTGTTCAGAGGGATTCCTATAGCCGTTTTTTGCAGATGGATGTCCCACCTGAAGAACGGGAAGAAATTGGGCTGCAGTCTGTATACAAGTCGGTATTCCCGATCAAGGATTTTACCGGGAGTGCTTCTCTGGAATTTGTTTCATACAGGTTCGCAGAAGTAAAACATAGTGTCGAGGAATGCATTCACCGTGGAATGACTTACGAAATCCCTTTGCGCATTACGGCACGTCTTGTCGTCTATGATGTCGATTCCGAAACGGGAATTTCAAACATTCGCGATATCAAAGAGCAAGAAATATACTTTGGCACCATTCCGCTGATGACGGAAAAGGGAACCTTTATCATCAACGGCACGGAACGTGTCGTTGTCAGTCAACTTCACCGCTCTTCCGGCGTTTTTTTCGATCACGATAAAGGCAAATCGCACTCCTCAGGGAAAATCATCTACAGTTCCCGCATTATTCCGGTCAGAGGATCATGGATTGACTTGGAGATCGATCCCAAGGATATCGTCCACATCCGTATAGACCGGCGGCGTAAATTTCCTGTTACGATCCTTTTCAAGGCATTTGGATTCAGCGCGGAAGACCTTCTGACGTATTTTTACAACACCGATACCTACCTGATCAAAGGCAAGCGCTATTTTAAAGTGTTCAATGCCGATCTGCTCAAGGGGCAGCGCGCCAGCCATGATGTCAAAGATTCTGAGACAGGTGATGTGGTGGTGAAAAAGGGCCGCGTATTTACACAGCGGGCTATACGACGATTGAAAGCCATTGACACCACAGAAATTCCAGTGAACTCGGAAGAAATTATCGGGAAGGTGTTTGCGCAGCCGGTCTTGGATCCCAAGACGGGAGATCTGCTATTTAAAGCCAATGAGGTCATCGACGAAGACGTCCAGGAAAAGCTCGCCGACAGTAAGATAAAGAGCTTCGATGTTCTTTTTATCGACGGGATGACCAGTAGCGATGCCATTCGGAAAACCTTGTTGCTTGACAAGGTGGAATCCAAGGAAGAGGCCCTGATCGAGATCTACCGGCGCCTCCGCCCCGGCAACCCTGCGACCCCTGAGGTCGCGCAAGATTTTATCGACAACTTGTTTTTCAAGTCCACGTATTATGATTTGTCCGGTGTCGGACGCATGAAAATCAATCAGCGCCTGGGAATCAACAGTGAAATCAGTCTGAGAATTCTTCGCAAAGAAGATATCTTGCTGACCGCTAAAACCCTGATTGAACTGCGCGACACACAAGGCGTGGTGGACGATATCGACCACCTTGGAAACCGGCGTGTCCGCGCCGTGGGTGAACTGCTGGAAAACCAGTACCGAATCGGTTTAGTGCGTATGGAACGGGCCATCAAGGAGCGGATGAGTCTTCAGGAAGTCGATGCCTTGATGCCGCACGACCTCGTTAATCCCAAGCCGGTTTCGGCGGTGGTTAAAGAATTTTTCGGCACCAGTCAGTTGTCCCAGTTCATGGATCAGACCAATCCCCTTTCCGAAACCACGCATAAACGTCGTCTCAGCGCGCTGGGCCCTGGCGGTTTGACACGCGAAAGAGCCGGTTTCGAAGTACGCGATGTCCATCCGTCGCATTATGGACGTATTTGTCCTATCGAGACGCCTGAAGGGCCGAATATCGGGCTCATTGTTTCGCTTGGAACCTATGCGCGGGTGAACCAATACGGCTTTATCGAGACACCCTACAGTGTTGTCAAGGACGCGGGGTTGACAGAAGAAGTCCGGTTTCTGAGTGCGTTCGAAGAGAAGGATCATCCGATCGCCCAGGCCAACGCCCCGATGGACGAAACGAAACACTATGTGAATCCGCTTGTTACCTCCCGCATCGCTGGTGAATTTGTGATGGTCGAACGGGAGCGGATTGAACTTATGGATATCTCGCCCAATCAGCTGGTGAGTGTCTCGGCGTCCTTGATCCCGTTTCTTGAAAATGACGATGCCAACCGTGCGCTGATGGGATCCAATATGCAGCGACAGGCCGTTCCCTTGTTGATGAGCGAAGCGCCGCTCGTGGGCACCGGAATCGAAGGTGTCGTGGCAAGGGATTCAGGCGTTGCGATCGTATCAAAAAGAGATGGTGTTGTTGTGGATGTCGATGCCGCCCGCATTGTGATTCGGCATGATCTTGTCGAGAATGGCGACAGCAACGGTCATCCGGTTACCATCTACAATTTGTCAAAATTTGTGCGCAGCAACCAAAACACCTGCTTCAATCACCGCCCGATCATCACTAAGGGCGAGCGCGTCACCAAGGGACAAATCATTGCAGACGGCCCGGCTACCGACCAGGGCGAACTGGCACTGGGTAAAAATGTGACGGTCGCTTTCATGCCGTGGGGCGGATACAACTTTGAGGACTCGATTCTTGTCAGCGAGCGACTGGTGCGCGACGGGGTTTACACCTCGATTCATATCGAAGAATTTGAAGTGGTGGCACGTGACACCAAACTTGGTAAAGAGGACATCACGCGTGATATTCCCAATGTCGGTGATGAGGCGCTTAAAGATCTGGATGAAAGCGGTATTATCCGGCTGGGCGCCGAGGTCGAGCCTGGGGATGTATTGGTTGGTAAAATCACCCCCAAGGGTGAGACCCAACTGTCACCGGAAGAAAAATTGCTCCGTGCCATTTTTGGCGAAAAAGCAGGTGATGTCAAAGATACCTCCTTGCGTGTGCCACCGGGCGTCCAAGGTATTGTCATCGATGCCAAGGTTTTCTCGCGGCGGGGCGCAAGCAAGGATGATCGCACCCGTCTGATCGAGGATGAGGAAATTCTCCGACGGGAAAAGGACCGTGATGATGAGATCGCGATTATCGAAGCGGCCGCCCGCGATCGACTGATCAAATTGCTGGCTGGACAAAAAAGCTATTCGTCCATTCAAAAGGGCAAAAAAGTGGTGGTGGCTAAAAATGCTACGATTACGGAAGAGGCTTTGCGCGATATTCCGCTATCCCAGATCGAAGGCGTCGTACTCAAGGATCCGCAGCAAACCGAAGAAATCCACGAGATCATTGAAACCTATCAACGCATGTGTGATGTGGTTCGGGACCGTTTTGAACAGCGGGTTTCCCGGTTTGAAAAAGGAGATGACCTTCCTCCCGGCGTGATCAAAATGGTCAAGGTCTATGTTGCCATGAAACGCAAACTTTCGGTTGGCGATAAAATGGCGGGACGCCACGGCAACAAGGGCGTCGTCTCCCGGATTCTACCGGTTGAAGATTTGCCTTATTTTGAAAACGGTAATCCGGTAGATATGGTTTTAAATCCGTTGGGTGTGCCATCGCGTATGAATGTCGGCCAGATCCTGGAAATTCATTTAGGCTTGGCGGCCAAGGGGCTTGGCGATCAGATCAGTACGCTTATGGAAGAAAACAAAACCAAAGCCTTGCGCGATAAACTGGATCGGATTTTCTCCGGCCAAAAAGACGCGCCGCCCATCAAAAAAATGAGCGACAAGGATCTGAAGGTATTTGCCGAAAATTATAAGACCGGTGTTCACATGGCGACACCGGTTTTCGATGGCGCCAAGGAAGATGAAATCAAATCGCTTCTGGAGGAAGCCGGCTACGACCGACTGGCTCAGGCCAAGCTTTTCGATGGGCGCACCGGCAAGCCGTTTGATGAGAAGATTACCGTCGGCACCATGTACATGTTGAAACTGCACCATCTGGTAGATGACAAGATTCATGCACGTTCCATCGGACCCTATTCGCTTGTTACCCAGCAGCCGCTGGGTGGTAAGGCCCAATTTGGTGGGCAGCGGCTTGGTGAAATGGAAGTTTGGGCTATGGAAGCCTACGGTGCGGCCTATGCTTTGCAGGAATTCCTGACCGTCAAATCAGATGACATGGCCGGTCGTACCCGCATGTATGAAAAAATTGTCAAAGGGCAGAATGTTTTAGAGCCGGGTCTGCCTGAATCATTCCGGGTGATGACAAAAGAGCTTCAGGCCTTAGGGCTGGATATCCAGTTACTGGAAGGCGAATAATTAAGGAGAGTATCTTGGAAACGTTATACGATTTCTTCGCAAAGCCCACCGACCCAAGACGATACGACGGAATCCGTTTGGCGCTGGCCTCTTCGGAACAGGTCCGGAAGTGGTCCTTCGGGGAGATCAAAAAGCCCGAGACCATTAACTACCGTACCTTCAAGCCCGAGCGCGATGGGTTGTTCTGCGCCAAAATTTTTGGTCCGACCAAGGATTATGAGTGTAACTGTGGCAAATACAAACGGATGAAGCACCGGGGGGTCATCTGTGAGAAATGCGGTGTCGAGGTTATCCAGTCCAAGGTTCGGCGCGAGCGGATGGCGCATATCGAACTGGCGACGCCGGTATCGCACATCTGGTTTCTTAAAAGCCTGCCGAGCAAGATCGGCAATTTGCTGGATCTTACCCTTAAAAATATGGAGAAGGTGCTCTATTTCGATAACTATATCGTTATTGATCCCAAAGATACGCCTTTGACCAAGGGACAGCTTTTATCGGACGAGAAATATCACGAAGCGCTTGAACTGTACGGCAATAAGTTTGATGCCGGCATCGGCGCTGAAGCCGTCAAGGTCATGCTGGAAGATATCGACCTGGATGCGCTATACAACGAACTCCGCACGGATGTGCGGGAAACGGGTTCCATCGCCAAGCGTCAGAAGCTGGCCAAGCGGTTGAAAATTGTCGATGCTTTCCGGAGATCGGGAGTGGATCCCTCCTGGATGATCATGGATGCCATTCCGGTGCTGCCGCCGGACCTGCGGCCCCTGGTGCCCTTAGAAGGGGGGCGTTTTGCCACTTCGGATCTCAACGACCTATACCGCCGGGTTATCAATCGCAACAATCGCTTGAAGCGCCTGATCGATCTCAAGGCTCCCGATATCATTGTTCGGAATGAAAAACGCATGCTACAGGAAGCCGTTGATGTCCTTTTCGACAATGGACGGCATGGGCGTGTGATTACCGGCACCAACAAGCGCCCCTTGAAGTCTCTGAGTGACACCCTGAAAGGCAAACAGGGCCGTTTTCGACAGAACCTGCTTGGTAAACGCGTCGACTATTCGGGACGAACCGTTATCACCGTCGGTCCTGACCTGCGGTTGCATCAGTGCGGTTTGCCGAAAAAAATGGCATTGGAGTTATTCAAGCCGTTTATTTACTATCGACTTGAACAAAAAGGCCTGGTTTCGACCGTCAAAAGTGCCAAAAAAATGGTCGAGCGGGAAATTCCCGAGGTCTGGGACACGCTTGATGAGGTCGTCAAGGAGTACCCGGTCATGCTGAACCGGGCGCCAACCCTTCACCGCCTTGGCATCCAAGCCTTCGAGCCGATTCTCATCGAAGGCAAGGCCATTCAGCTGCATCCGCTGGTTTGTACCGCATTCAATGCCGACTTCGACGGTGACCAGATGGCGGTGCACGTGCCTTTGTCGGTCGAAGCGCAGATTGAAGCGCGGGTATTGATGCTGTCCAGCAATAACATCCTCTCACCCGCCAACGGCAGCCCGATTATTGTTCCCAGCCAGGATATCGTTCTGGGAATCTATTACATGACGCGCGGTATCAAGGATCTCAAGGGGCACGGCCGGATTTTCAGCAGTCCTGAGGAAGTGCGCATCGCCTATGATGCCAATGCGGTGTCACTGCACACCCAGATCATCGTCCGGGTCGAAGGGGCTCGGGTGGAAACCACGGTTGGTCGCGTATTGCTCTATGAGATCATGCCAAACGACGTGGTGATGGCCTTCAATCACATCGCGGTTGCTTCGGAGGCGGATGCGGCATCCGTCGCCGAGGTGCTTGAGGCCGGAGAACCTTTTGAAGCACTTGTAGAGCAATTCGGAGAAGCCGTGGAGATGACCGATGAAGGCTTCACAGGGTTGCTGAAAGAAGATGAGTTGACAAGCATCTATGACCTTCGCGCCAAAGATGCACAAATGCTTTTTGCAATGGACGTGGGCCAGTGCTCCGGCAAAATCGAAACGGGTGGACAGGTTCATTTTTTTGCGGCTGTTCGTCGCGGCGCCGGGGTTCCGTTCAAGGCCGTCAACCAGGTTATGGACAAGAAATCGCTTCGTGAACTGGTGGACCTGGTTTATCGACGCTTGGGGGCCAAAGCGACTGTCATTTTGTCGGATCGACTGAAAGATATCGGCTACCGATACTCCACCGAGGGTGGGTTATCCATTTCGATCGATGCCATGATCATACCAGACAAAAAATGGGATATTTTAAAGCAGTCGGAAGATCAGGTCACCGAAATCGGGCGTCAGTACACCGAAGGGCTGATTACCCAAGGTGAGAAATATAATAAAGTAGTCGATATTTGGGCCAAAGCAACGGATGATGTGGCCAACGAAATGATGGAGGCCATGAAAAATGCGCCGTCTCCCAGTGGGCATGAGGCGCCCGGTTTCAACCCCATTTTTATGATGGCGGATTCCGGCGCCCGCGGCAGCAAAGACCAAATGCGCCAGTTGGCCGGCATGCGCGGTCTTATGGCGAAGCCCTCGGGTGAAATTATTGAAACTCCCATCCAGGCCAATTTCCGGGAGGGCCTTTCCGTTCTGCAGTACTTTATATCGACGCACGGTGCACGGAAAGGTCTCGCCGATACCGCGCTCAAGACCGCCAACTCCGGTTACCTAACGCGCCGTCTGGCCGATGTGGCCCAAGATTGCGTGGTTACGGAAATCGATTGCGGAACGATGATGGGTGTCGAAGTCGAACCGCTGATGGAGGGCGGGGAAGTTATCCAGCGTTTGGGCGAGCGGATCTTAGGGCGGTACACCATCGATGAGATTGTTGATCCCTTTACAGATGAGGTTTTGGTTAAAGCCGGCAAAGAGGTCGATGAAGCGGCGGTTCAGCGGATTGAGAATTCCGGAGTGACCAGTGTCAAGATCCGGTCGGCACTGACATGTCGCGCCAAGCATGGTGTTTGTGCATCCTGCTACGGTCGGGATCTGGCCCATGGGCGCCTTGTGGAGATGGGACAGGCCATCGGAATCCTGGCCGCGCAATCCATCGGGGAGCCCGGAACCCAGCTGACCATGCGGACCTTCCACATCGGCGGCACCGCTAGCCGGCGCGTTGAGCAGGCCGACATTCGGGCTCGCGTTGAGGGTACCGTTAAATTTCTGGATCTCAATGTGGTGGAAAATTCCGTCGGCGACCTTATCGTGATGAACCGGCGCGGGGGGGAATTTGCGATCATTGGTGATAATGACCGCGAACGGGAACGGTTCCCTGTTATATTCGGTGCGCACTTGATGATCAAGGACGGCGCTGTGGTAAACGCCGGCGATCTCTTGGCCCAGTGGGACCCTTTCACCACGCCCATTATTACCGAGGTGAGCGGTACGGTTAAATTCGGTGATATTCTGCCGGGCAAGACGGTTCAGGAAAAAGTTGACCCGGTGACCGGGAAATCCAGCCACACCATTATCGAATCCAAACTGGCGGATGCCCGGCCTCGTATTTCAATCAAAGACGGATCGGGCAAGACGGCCAAGTTGCCCAGTAAATCGGGCCTGGCACGTTATATTCTTCCGACGGATGCCATCTTGCTGGTGGAAGAAGGCGACGCCGCCCAGGCCGGTGATATTATCGCCAAATTGCCTCGGGCAACGACCAAGACCAAGGACATCACCGGTGGTCTGCCGCGTGTTGCCGAATTGTTTGAAGTACGCAAACCCAAGGATATTGCCGTACTCAGTGAGATCGATGGCTATGTCACCATTGCGAAGGGGACCAAGAAGGGTAAACAGAAAATCACGATTACCCCGGTTGATGTGGGCGAAAAGAGGGAATATCTCATTCCACGAGGTAAGCACATCAATGTTTACGAGGGGGACTATGTCCGGGCTGGTGAGCCATTGATCGGTGGTGCGGCGATTCCCCAGGATCTGCTGAATATCAAGGGGGAAATTGCCCTCGCCCGCTATCTTGTTGATGAAGTGCAGGAGGTTTATCGACTGCAGGGCGTGCGGATTAATGACAAACATATTGAAGTGATCGTGCGCCAGATGATGCGTCGGGTTAAAGTCCATGAGGTGGGTGACACCGATTTTATAACTGAGGAACAGGTCGATCGCATGACGTTTGAAGAGGCCAATCGTGCGGTGATCGAAAAAGGCGGCCAACCGGCCGTGGCCGAACCGCTTATTCTCGGTATCACCAAGGCTTCTCTTAGCACGGACAGCTTCATATCGGCGGCTTCTTTCCAGGAAACCACCAAGGTGCTGACGGATGCTGCCATCGGCGGCACAAAAGATTACTTGCATGGTTTGAAAGAAAATGTCATAATGGGTCGTTTGATCCCAGCTGGAACGGGATATCCTATGTATAACGACGTTCACATGGATCAGGGCTGACACCAACCGCCTGCCGTGAGCGGCAGGCGATTTTTCTGTTTCATGCCGCATGTTTACTGGAACGATCCGCTTCGGCGCTCAGTCGTTCTAAGAGCATAGGTACTCATTTCACGTTTAGTTAAAACAATTTGAACATCAGACCGATCGAGTCGGCGGGTGTGCATCGGCCTTTTGGGGCGGCTGTATTTTTCAGGCGCGAAAGTGCTTGACAAATATTTTAGGTATGTATACATACCTCAGCTTTGCTGTGCGAAAAAAATCCGTCTAATTTTTATCAAAAATGAGGAAAAAATGCCGACCATTAACCAGCTTGTTCGAAAAGGCAGAAAAAGAATCAAGAAAAAGACGAATACCCCGGCATTAAAAGGGGCACCGCAAAAGCGGGGGGTTTGTACACGCGTATATACCTCGACGCCTAAGAAACCGAACTCCGCTCTGCGTAAAGTCGCCCGTGTGCGGCTGACCACGGGCGTCGAAGTTACCGCTTACATTCCCGGTATCGGGCATAATCTGCAAGAGCACTCCGTTGTGCTCGTGAGAGGCGGTCGTGTAAAGGATTTGCCGGGTGTACGCTATCATATCGTCCGGGGCACGCTGGATACCCTGGGGGTTGAGGATCGACGGCAGGGCCGCAGTAAATACGGTGCCAAACGGCCCAAATAAGCGCCCTATTGCAAAGTTTCAATTTTCGTAACGATTAATGGAAATGGTGTGACGTATGCCGAGAAGAAGAGAAGTCCCTGTACGAACCGTTTTGCCGGACCCCAAATACAATAGTGTGCTGGTGGCCAAATTTATCCGGTCTGTAATGCGCGATGGCAAAAAGAGTACAGCGGAGCAATTGCTTTACGATGCGTTTGATATCATCAAGGCCAAATCGAACGAGCCGCCTTTGAAAGTGTTTGAAAAAGCGCTGGACAATGTCAAACCGATGAGTGAGGTGAAATCGCGTCGCGTTGGCGGGTCGACCTACCAGGTACCGACCGAGGTGCGTCCGGCACGACGTCAGGCGCTTGGCATCCGATGGATGATCGACTTTGCGCGCAAACGTGGAGAGCGCGGCATGGCCGCGCGGCTGGCCGGTGAAATTCTCGATGCGGCCAACAATCGTGGGGGAGCGGCGAAAAAGCGGGAGGATACGCACCGCATGGCCGAGGCGAACAAGGCCTTTGCCCATTTCCGGTGGTAAAAGACTTGATGTGGACGGTCTGTCAATCCCAAGTAGCCTTGCTGACGTCAGTTTTCGATATGCCTGGCAGCCGTTACTGGATAAATTTTAAAAGATAGCCCGTAATAGGGAGGAAGAGAAGATGGCGAAGCAAAAGTTTGAGCGGACGAAGCCGCATGTGAA
>JAHLLS010000044.1 GCA_020444045.1 Deltaproteobacteria bacterium | reverse complement strand
ATCCCGTACGGCTTTTTGAATGTCCTGCTGGGTGCGGTTGAGCTCAAATTCCATGATCGGTTCCCCGTTTGTGTGAAGGGTTGATAATAAAGGATTATGGGTTGCCGTGCCCGGGCCTGCGGTCCGGCACGGGTTCTTCCGTGTGGCACATATTCAGGATGAAGGCGGTTTGATGCCGGATGTAATCCTCGATGGTGTAATGCCGCGAAAGGAACCAGCGGCGAAAGGTCCACATGTGGCCAATGACGGCAATGTTGTGGGCGACGAGATCCATGGCGGCTTCCGAAAGCAGCGGGATCTTGCCGTCCGCCATCAGCGAGGTGAGGGCGCGCGTGAACAAGCCGGTAATGCGGACTTCGTTTTCCAGCACCACCCGGCGCCATTTATGCGGCAGCGACTGGGTTTCCTGATAAATCAGCAGAATATGGTCGTTCATACGGTCGCAGACCAGCAGATAGGCCCGCACGACTTCGGCCAGGGGGTTGCCCTGATCTGCGACGCGCTGCATGGCCTCGGCCATGCCGCGCTGCATTTCGGCATGGATGGCATCGCAGACCAGGTACAGGACATCCTCTTTGGAGGCTACATACTCGTAGAGTGAGCCGATCGAGACCCCGGCTGCTTTGGCAATCTGGCGGGTCGTGGTTTTGTGAAAACCGTTTTGAATGAAAAGTTCGACCGCTGCGTCGACGATCTGGTGCCGCCGGCGTTGGACCAGATCCTGATTTTTAACCTGGGTGGGGATCTGGCGTTCGTTTTTTTGAGGGGCGATGCCCATGCTTGCTGCGTCCTTATTATGGTGCCGTTATTTTCTCGGGCTTGAGTGTGAATGGGCTACAAACTGAACGAGCGCTCAGTCGGAAATATCGCGTTGGTTATCGCTTGTCAACCCGTTTTTTCACGTGTGGCTATATGTCTTCCCCTATCGGATGGTTGCCGCCAGGCGGGTAACACGCGTTGCCTGATGTGCCATGGGGGCTTAATTTTTGCCGAAAGTTACGGGTCGCGCGATCGGTTGGCGACAGCGGTGCGATACGCGATTTTCGGCTTGACATCGATGCCCGTTCATGGAAAAAGAGAACATTAAACCTACCGTCCGGTAGGTAGATTCCGGGCATATGCTCTATTTCCCGAGGTCCGTCATGCCCCATATGAAAGACAAAATTATTCGCGTTGCCACCCACCTGTTTCACCACAAGGGCTATTTCGCCACCAGCATCAGCGAAATCGCCGGTCTGTGCGGCATCCAAAAGGCCAGCATCTACTATCACTACGCCAGCAAGGAAGCGATCCTCTACCAGATTCACAGCACGACCATGGATGACCTGACTACCTTCCTGCAAAGCAATCTGCAGGGGGCGGACGATATCGAGGCCCGCATGCGTGCGGCGGTGCGCAGCCACGTGCGCTTCCATCTGGAGCGTCAAAAAGAAACCTTTATTGCCAACACGGAACTGCGGGGACTCACCCCGGAACACTACGCGTTGATCGTCGCCAAACGGGATACGTACGAACAGATCATCCAGGAAATCATCCGTCGGGGCTGCGCGGCCGGTATTTTCGTGGATGAAGACGTGAAAATCCTCTCATACGCGATCCTGACACAATGCAACGCCGGTGCCATTTGGTATAAACCCGGTGGCAGGCTTACGGTGGATGATATCGCGGAGGTATACGTACGCTTTGCATTGCAGGGGCTGATGGTGCGCTAGCCGCATTTCCACAAACCTATTAAGATTAAGATATGGCAAGGCCCGACGATTCGGAAAGGAGGACATGGTGGATTTCGAACTCAGCAAGGAACAGGAGATGGTTCGTAAGGAGGTGCGCCGGTTCGCCCACAAAGAAATTTTACCGGTGGCGCTGGAATTGGACGAATCCGAGTCCTTCTCCGCCGATCTGACCCGCAAGATGGGGGATATCGGGCTTTTTGGCACCATTGTTTCCGAAAAATACGGTGGCCAGGGAATGGACTACCTGTCCTACATCATTGCCGTGGAGGAGGTGGCCCGCATCGACGGCTCCCAGGCAGCCACGGTGGCGGCCGGCAACTCTTTGGGGATCGGGCCCATCTACTATTTCGGGACCGAGGCTCAGAAGCAAAAATATCTTCCCAAACTGTGCCGCGGAGAGGGGCTGTGGGGGTTCGGACTCACCGAACCCACGGCGGGCTCGGATGCCGGCGGCAGCAAAACCACGGCCGTGAAAGACGGCAACGAATGGGTGATCAACGGTTCCAAGATTTTCATCACCAACGCGGCCTGTGAGCTTTCGCTGGGGGTGACGGTGCAGGCCGTGACGGGCCGGCGAAAGAGCGGCCGGCCGGAATACACCTGTTTCCTGGTGGAGCATGGTACGCCCGGGTTCAAAGCCGTCGAAATGCACCGCAAGATGATGTGGCGCGCTTCCAACACGGCGGAACTCTACTTCGATGATGTCCGCGTCCCGGCGGCCAACGTCCTGGGCAACGTCGGGGACGGCTTTCACCAGATGCTCCAGACCCTCGATGGGGGACGCCTTTCCATTGCCGCCATGGGGCTGGGGGGCGCGCAGGGCGCCTATGAAATGGCCCTGAAATACGCCAAGTCCAGAGAGCAGTTTGGACAACCTGTATCCAAATTCCAGGCGGTGGCCTTCAAGCTGGCGGACTGCGCCATGGAAATCGAGTGCGGGCGCAACCTGCTATATAAGGCCTGCTGGCTGCGGGATAAGAAACGCCCCTTTGCCAAGGAAGCGGCCATGGCCAAACTCTATTGCTCCGAGCTGATGGGGCGGGTGGCCAATCATGCCGTTCAGATTCATGGCGGCTATGGGTTGATGAAAGAGTATCATGTGGAGCGCTTTTACCGGGATCAGAAGCTTCTGGACATCGGCGAGGGGACGTCCGAGGTGCAGCGCCTGGTCATTTCACGCTATATCGGGTGCTGACCACCCGGTCTGAAACAACGGTGCCTGGCCCGTAACAAGGGAGGAGATATGTCGGACGACGTGTTGCAGATGGAAGAAAAGGACGGTGTGCTGTGGCTGACACTCAATCGCCCGCAGGTCATGAATTCATTCAATTTCGATTTGCTGCGGGCGCTCAAAGCCCAGATTGACGGCATTCGTTTTCGGCCCGAGATCCGCGTGGTGATCATTACGGGGGCCGGTGAAAAAGCGTTTTGCGCCGGTGCGGACCTCAAGGAGCGGGCCACCCTGCCGCCCCTGCAGGTCAAGGAATTCATCTTCACCATTCGGGACCTGTTCAGCAGCATCGAAAAACTGAACAAGCCGGTGATCGCAGCGGTTAACGGCGTTGCACTCGGCGGCGGTACCGAACTGGCCCTGGCCTGTGATATCCGCATCGCTTCCGCATCGGCATCCATGGGATTGACGGAAACCCGGCTGGCCATCATTCCCGGTGCCGGCGGGACCCAGCGTCTGCCGCGCCTGATCGGGCGCGGTAAGGCCAAAGAGCTTATTTTCACCGGGCGCCGGGTACCCGCCGAAGAGGCCCTGGCCATTGGACTGGTCAACCAGGTCTGTGCGCCCGACCAATTGCGTAAAAGCTGTGATGCCATGGCAGCCGAGATTTGCGAGACGGGTCCCATCGCCATCGAACAGGCCAAATACGCCATTAATCACGGATTGGAAACCGATCTTCATACCGGTCTGGCCATTGAATCCAATGCCTACTGGGTAACGATCCCGACGCAGGACCGGCTGGAAGGGCTGGCCGCATTTCGAGAAAAACGCAAACCGGTTTACAAGGGAGAATAGCGCTATGACCGCCACAGTGACCGCTCAGGCTGTCGATAACCGAACGTTCTGGACAAACGAAGAACAGAAGCTGGATCAGCAGGTCCATGCCGCGCTGTTCCCCGGCGGACAAACGGCGATCGACCGTCTGGCGAAACAGGGCAAGCGACCGGTGCGGGACCTCATCAACGAACTGATCGATCCCGGCACCGCGTTCTATGAATTGAGCCTTATTGCCGGTTTCGGGATGGGGTATCCGGGGGTCGATGATGTCCCCTGCGGCGGCGTCGTCACCGGGATCGGCAAGATATACAACAACTGGACCATGATCTTTGCCAATGACAGCCGGGTCAAAGCAGGCACGTATTTCCCCATCACCCTTAAAAAACATATGCGGGCCCAGGCCATCGCCGAGCGCTGTGGGTTGAACTGCGTCTATATTGCCGATAGCGGCGGGGCCTTTCTGCCCATGCAGGCGGATGTCTTCCCGGACGACCAGCATTTCGGGTCCATGTTTTTCAACATGGCACGCATGTCGGCCAAGGGGTTGAAGCAGATAACGTTGAGTACGGGCGGTAACACCGCCGGCGGGGCCTACATTGTTTTCATGGCCTGCCAGTCGATCATGATCGATCAAAAAGCCTTTTCCTTTCTGGGCGGCCCCCCGTTGGTGAAAATGGCCACCGGCGAGGTTATTTCCGCCGAAGACCTGGGCGGCGCCCGCGTGCATACCCAAATTTCCGGCGGCGCGGATCACTTCTGCACTTCCCAGGAAGAGGCTATCGCCCGGGTGCGGGAAATCCTCTGTCTGGAAAAACCCCAGCAGGTCGCGATCCAGCGGTTCGAGGAGCGTCCCCCGACTGTGCCTATCGACCACATTTACGATTTGCTGCCGGCGGCTATCCATCAGGGGATCGACGTGCGGGCGGTTCTGCAGTGCCTGGCGGACGACAGCATGTTCTCCGAATACAAGCGGGACTACGCGCCGGGGCGCGGCGACAATATCGTGGCCGGCAAGATTCGGATCAAAGGCCTGCCGATGGGGGTGATTGCCTCCAACGGCGTGGGCATCATTTTCGTGGAAGCGGCCCGCAAGGCCACCGAGTGGATCGTGCGCTGCAGCCAGGAGAAAATTCCCTTGCTTTTTATCCAGAACGCGCCGGGTTACATGGTGGGTTCCGAATCGGAGCATATGGGTATGGGGAAATACGGCGCGGATATGGTGCGAGCCGTTTCCTGTGCCCAGGTGCCACGGATTCAGCTGGTGATCGGTCCGGACAATGGCGCGGCCAACTACGGCATGTGTGGCCGGGCCTACCGCCCCCACTTTCTCTTCCACACCATGCGATCCCGAACCTCGGTCATGAGCGGACGCAGTGCAGCCGGGGTGCTGCTCTCCATCGAAGAGCGCAAACGTGAAGTCAAAGGCAATCCCATGAGCGAAGAGGAAAAACAGGCCTTCAGTGAAAAAATGATCAACAAGTACGATGGCGAGGCCCACCCCTTTTATTGTGGCGCGCGTCTGCTCAGCGACCGTGTGCTCAAATTCGGTGAAATCCGCGACTGGCTCGCCATGGCTTTCGAGGTCAGTTTGCTGGCGCCCATCGGCGAGCCGTCATTTGGCAATTTCCGCTTTTAGTCGAAAGCCTATAAGAAGAATGTCAATCTGCCATATCTAACCCGATAGAGGAGGACTATCTCATGACAGATCATGATTATTGGAGTATATTTCCACGGATGCCCAGAAAGGTAACGTTGGGCGATATCACGGTAAGGGACGGATTTCAGCATCTGGAAAAATTTGTTTCCACCCGGGCCAAAATCTTTTATGCAGAAGAGGTGATCTTTGCCGGCTGCCGCAATATCGAAGTGACCAATCTCGGCAACCCTTACCTGATGCCGCAGTTTAGTGATGCGGAGGATATTCTGGGCTATCTGCGCAGTGACCGGTTTCGCAAAAAATGTGAAAAACGGGGCATCCCTTATAACGACATCTGCATCACGGCCGTGACGATTCGCGAAAAAGCCGTCGACCGCGCGATAGAGCTCAGCCGGCAGGGGATCGGGCCGGACCGCTGCCTGATGATGGTGTCTACGGAAGAAGAACATCATTTTGCCAATTCCGGCACGACCCTGCCTGTTTATTGGAAGGAGGCCGAGCGCTGTATTCAGAAATGCCGGGATGCGGGGCTCAAGATGTGCGGCACGGTCAGCACGATCTGGGGCAGCCCGATTGCCGGTGCCACCGATATGAAAGACGCCGTGGAATTTACCAAACGATTTCTGGAAATCGGGGCGTCGGATATCGAGCATGCCGATCATGACGGCAGCGCTTCGGCGCCGGACGTCTACCGCTATTTTTCCATGGTGCTGGACGACATACCGGATACCAGCGTGCATATCGCTCATTTCCATGAAACTAAACGGGTGGCGTCGGCCTCGGTTCTGGCCGCCCTACATGCCGGCATCACCCATTTCGAAGGCACCCTGGGCGGGCTGGGGGGGCAGCCGGCCAATTTTCTGGATGACTGCCCTGTGCCGGGTACCGGGGAATACTACTACAAAGATCCCCGCTATGTGGGCCTGACCTGCTTCGAGGATATGCTGGTGCAGATTGACGAGATGGGGATCGAACACGGCTATGACGTCGATCGTGTGTTGTGGCTCGGCCGTCAGCTGGAACGAACGGTCGGTCATCGCCTGCGCAGCGAGGCTGTAATCAACGGGCGGACCCTCAAAGAGGGGCATCTCCAATTTGCCCGACCGGGTTTGGGAAAACTCAAAGAGCGCATGGACGAAACGCCTGGACAGAAGCTCCCCGGCGAGTGGACGGACGAGGCCGTCCTGCCGGAACGGTTGCGCCCGGCCTAAGAACTGCCTGCCGTCACACCCATGCCCTGCCAGGGGCCAACATCCCTCCCGGCCGACCGCGACGACGGGGGCGCGGGAGGGAGGGAACAACGAGGAGCAAACCATGGACACCAAGGAAGACAAACCCCACATCAATGTGGATTACTTCGAAGACCTGACCGGCAAGATTGCCATACCGGAAGGCGACCAGGTCGATGAAATCGGCCGTCGGATTCGGAATCTGCGGGAAGCCAAGGGGCTTTCACTGGAGGAGCTTTCCAATCTCACCGGTTTTGAAATCGATTTCTTGGAGAAAATCGAAAACCAGGAGGTCCATCCCCAGTTGGGGACGGTGATCAAACTGTCCAAGGCGCTGGAAAGCGCCTTCGGGCGATTGGTTTCGGGTGTGGGGGATCGGCTGTATTCGGTTACCCGGCGGCAGGAGCAAAAGATCGTTTCGCGTTCCACCGGTCTGGCCGGCAAGCAGAAGCTTTACACCTACAAGAGCCTGGCGCCGGAAGTCAAAGGGCGCCACATGGAAGCCCTCCTGGTGCAGCTGGAGGAAAACCCCGGCGGAGAGCTGTCGGTCCACGACGGGGAAGAATTCATCTATGTGCTGGAGGGCACGGTCGCCATGCAGATCGGGGAGGACCGTTTCGATCTCGATCCGGGTGACAGTGTTTACTATCTCTCGACGACACCGCACCTGATCGCTGCCAAGCAGGGCCGGGCAACCATCATGGCGGTGCTTTACGGGCAATAGGGGCCGTCTGCAAGCGGCCACCGGTTTCGGGGGTGAATCTGTCGGGAGGTTTCCGATCAACCACTGTGACGCGCGCCTGTTGCGCGTCGACACGAAGGGAGCGCATCATGGGCAAGCTGCTTTGGCAACCGACGCAAGCTCAGATCGAACAGAGCAACATGTACCGTTACATGCAGGTCGTGAACCAACGGTACGATCAACGGTTTGAATCCTACAACGACCTCTACCGCTGGTCGGTGGAAGCGATTCCCGATTTCTGGGCCTCGATCTGGGATTTCATGGAGGTCCGTGCCTCACAGCCCTATGACCGGGTGCTGGACGATGTGACGAAGATGCCCGGAGCCCGCTGGTTCGAAGGGGCCCAGCTCAATTTTGCCGAGAATCTCCTGCGCTACCGGGACGACCGGACGGCGCTTATTTTTAAAGGCGAATCCCAGCCCGCGTTGCGGATGACTTACGCCGAGCTGTACACCGCTGTCTCCCGGGTGGCATCCGCCTTGCGGGAATGCGGTGTTACCGTCGGCGACCGGGTGGTGGGCTTCATGCCCAACATGCCGCATGCCATCATCGCCATGCTGGCGGCCACCTCCCTGGGAGCGACCTGGTCTTCCTGCTCGCCGGATTTCGGCATCAAGGGCGTGCTGGACCGCTTCGGACAGATTAAGCCCAAAGTGCTTTTTACCGCCAACGGGTACAGTTTCAAGGGAAAATCAATCGACTGTCTGGCGCGCATCCGTCAGATCCTGGAACAATTACCCTCGATCGAGCGGGTCGTGGTGGTGCCTTACACGGACTCGGACCCGGATATCCGGGACGTCCCCCACGCCGTCGCCTACGATGCCTTTATCGCGGCGCATCCCGGCGGTACCATCGATTTTGCGCAACTGCCCTTTGATCATCCCCTTTATATCATGTACTCTTCGGGGACCACGGGCCTTCCGAAATGCATGGTGCAGAGTGCTGGCGGGATTCTGCTGCACCAGATGAAGGAACTGGTGCTGCACACCGGCCTCACGCGGGAGGATACGATTTTCTATTTCACCACCTGCGGGTGGATGATGTGGAACTGGCTGACCTGCTCCCTGGCCACCGGGGCGGCACTGGTGCTCTTTGACGGCAACCCCTTTCATCCCCATCCCGGTGCCTTGTGGGAACTGGCGGCTCAGGAAGGCATTTCGGTCTTCGGGACGAGCGCCGGTTACATTGCCGCCCTGCAGGCTTCCGGCGTCGAGCCCGGCAAAACATATGACCTGAGCCGTTTGCGGGCTGTTTTGTCCACCGGCTCGCCGCTATCCGAAGAGGGTTTCCAGTTTGTCTACGACCACATCAAATCCGATCTTCAGCTGGCCTCGATTTCCGGGGGCACCGATCTCAATGGCTGTTTCGCTTTAGGCAACCCCATGGGGCCGGTCTATTCCGGTGAACTGCAATGCCGCGGACTGGGCATGAAAGTGGAAGCCTTCGATGAAAACGGCCAGCCGGTGATCGGCCGCCAGGGGGAGCTCGTCTGTACGGCGCCGTTTCCCTCCATGCCCATTTACTTCTGGGACGATCCCGACATGCGAAAGTACCATGATGCCTATTTCGATATGTACCCGGGGATATGGCGGCATGGCGACTACATCACCGTCACCGAGCGGGGCGGCGTCGTGATGTACGGACGCTCGGACGCCACCCTCAACCCCGGCGGCGTCCGTATCGGCACGGCTGAAATCTATCGTCAGATGGACGCCATCGAGGAAATCGCGGACTGCGTGGTGGTGGGACAGAAATGGAAAAACGACGTACGCGTGGTGCTCTTCGTGCAATTGGCCCCGGGGCAGGCCCTGACCGACGATCTGCAGCAGCGGATTCGCGCCACCATAAGGGCCAACGCCTCCCCCCGGCACGTGCCGGCCAAGATTCTGGCCATACCCGACGTACCCTACACTCTCAACATGAAAAAGGTGGAACTGGCGGTGCGCAAAGTGATTCACGGCGAGCCGGTCACCAACAAGGACGCGCTGCGCAACCCCGAAGCGCTGGATTATTATGCCGATTTGGCGGAACTGCAGGCGGATTGAAAAATATCGCCTCGGATCATAGCGCCGGGAAAACGCTTCGCGCCGCCGCCGATTTTTAAAGACGGTTTAACAACCTTTGAGGATGATGTTATGACGCCCCCCTCTGTAACCCGCATCGACGATCTGGCTCATAAGGACAAAGCGCGCCTGGTGGTGGACTATATGCATCGGACACTCATGCACTACGCCTTGTGGTACGGCGAGGTTCGTCATCAAATGCCGGCGGAGCAGGCCTATGACGTTCTGGCGGAAGCTTCAGAACGCAGTCTGGGCATCCAGCTAAAGCGCCTGGGTCAAACCCTGGGGTTCACGGCGGAGGATGGATTGCCCAAGCCCCTGCTGGATTTACCGGCGGAAACATTGGAGGCCTTGCTGGACAGCGTGGCCTTTAACTGGCTGGCCAACGACGGGGTCTGGTTCCAGGCCGTGGAGTTCAACCACGGTATGAACGACGCCAAGCGCTGCAACGATTCCTGCTGGGCCCAGTTCTCGCCTTTCGAAGCCTGGTCGATCCGGCGGTTTTTAGGCGCTGACCTGGCGCCGGGGCTGGAAGGCTTGAAGCAGGCCCTCAATTTCAGGGTCTATGGGCGCATCAACCGTCAGTCCTTCGAAGACGACGGTCCACAGGCCTTTATTTTCCGGATGGATGAATGCCGGGTGCAGGTGGCCCGCAAACGCAAGGGGCTGGATGACTACCCCTGCAAATCGGCGGGGCTTGTGGAATACACTTATTTTGCCCGGGCTTTTGACGCCCGGATCAAAACGGAATGCATCGGATGTCCGCCCGATGCCCATCCGGACGACTGGTATTGTGCCTGGCGGTTTTCCCTCGAAGCGGAATGACCGATCCGCAATAGGGGAGCATCGCATGATGGAAACAGCGGCCTACAGGCCGCTGTTTTTGTAAAGGAATGAATCACATGAAATTGCGCAAGATGACATCGCTAACAGCCCTGACCTCGTTTTTTTTCATGCTTGTCACGAGCATCATCCTCTATATCGCGCCCCAGGGGCGGGTGGCGTACTGGGCCGACTGGCGTTTGCTGGGACTGGACAAAACCCAGTGGGGCGATATCCACATCAACATGGGCATCCTCTTTCTGGCATCCATCGGGTTGCATATCTATTACAACTGGAAGGCCATTCTGGCCTACCTCAAGGACAAGGCCCGCCGTCTTAAAATCTGGACCCCGGAATTCAACGTGGCCTTTGGGCTCACGGCGGTTGTCCTGGCGGGCACCTTGGCGACCGTTCCACCGTTCAGTTGGCCGCTGGTGTTCAACGCCCATCTAAAGGACGCGGCGGCGGTCAAATACGGGGAGCCGCCTTACGGACACGCCGAGCTCTCCCGCCTGGACCAGTTTGCCCGCAAGACCGGCCTATCGCTTCCAGAGGTCCTTGCCGCCCTGAAGGATGCCGGTATCCGTTTCGACAGCGATCAGGAGACATTACAGGCCATTGCCCGGCAAAACGGGCATTCACCCCAGGCGATTTACCATATCATGCAAGGGGCGCAGGCATCGGCGCCACCGAGCGGCATGCCGGCCGAGGCGCCCCCGGGAACCGGGAAAAAGACCCTGGCAGAGCTCTGTCAGGCCTATGCCCTGTCCGAGGCAGACGTGGTCCGGGGTCTTCAAGACAGCGGCTTTCAGGTCAGTCCGGAATTGACCCTTAAAGAAATCGGCGCTAAGAATGGGGTCAGTCCCATGGACATTTATGATGCCATTCGCCAGATTACTGCCGCGGCCGGTGTGAAAACGCCCTGACGGCAGGACCCTGGCACAACAGCCCCGCGGAAGGCCGCTCATGACCCTATCCAGCAAACTGCCCGATGTCGGCCTGACCATTTTTTCCGTAATGTCGCAGCTGGCCGCCGAGCACCGTGCCATCAATCTTTCCCAGGGCTATCCGGACTTTGACGTCAGCCCGGCCCTGATCGATCGTGTGGTGTATTACATGCGCCAGGGCTGTAACCAGTATGCGCCCATGACGGGTGTGCCCGCTTTGCGGGAGGCGATTGCGGCCAAGGTGGCCGCCCTGTACGACGCGGTTTATGACCCGGAAACCGAGGTCACCGTCACGTCGGGGGCTACGGAAGCGCTGTATGCGGCCATCACGGCAGTTGTAGGGCCCGGCGACGACGTGATCATCGTCGAGCCGGCTTACGATGCCTATGAACCGGCGGTGCGGTTGAATGGGGGCCAGGCGGTCTTTGTGCCCATGACCTTCCCCGGCTACCGCATGGACTGGGAGCGGGTGCGGCAGGCCGTGTCTGACCGTACGCGCCTGCTTATCCTCAACTCCCCCCACAATCCCACCGGCAGCGTTTTGACCGCCGAAGACATCGCCCAACTCAAAACGGTTGTCGCGGGTTCGGACCTTCTGATTCTCAGCGACGAGGTTTACGAGCACATCGTATTCGACGGCCGCCGTCATGCCAGCATGGCGCGCGATCCGGAACTGCGCCGACGCAGCTTCGTGGTGAGTTCGTTTGGCAAGACCTATCATGCCACCGGGTGGAAGATCGGCTACTGCCTGGCGCCGGCCCCCCTGAGCGCTGAGTTGCGCAAGGTGCATCAGTATCTGACTTTTGCCTCCAACACCCCGATCCAAATGGCACTGGCCGATTACTTGGACCGCCACACGGATCATCTCGGTCTTTCCGGGTTCTATCAGAAGAAGAGAGATTTTTTTGCATCCCTGCTCGGCCCGTCGCGGTTCCGTCCATTGCCCTGTGAAGGCACCTATTTCCAGATGGTGGACTATTCAGCCATTTCGGACGAACCCGACACGGCCTTTGCCCGTCGCATGACGATTGAGCATGGGGTGGCGGCCATACCGCCGTCGGTTTTTTATGATCAGTTGGATTATCATCGTGTGTTGCGCTTCTGTTTCGCCAAGAACGAGGACACCCTGAAGGAGGCGGCTGAAAAATTATGTCGCATCTGAGAATCACACTGGTCCAGGCCAATTTGTCCTGGGAAGACCCCGCCTCCAACCGGGCGTATTTCGACCATACGTTGTCCGCTATTCGGGGAACCACCGACCTCGTTGTCTTGCCGGAGATGTTCACCACCGGGTTTACCATGAACGGCGCGCCCTGGGCGGAAAGCATGGAGGGCGTTTCGGTGCGCTGGCTGCGCAGCAAGGCCGTCGACTGGCAGGCGGACGTGGCGGGCAGCCTTATTATCCGTGAGGACGAACAACTCTATAATCGCCTGGTCTGGGCGACACCCGGCGGCCAGCTTTTCTTCTACGACAAACGCCATCTTTTCCGCATGAGTGGCGAACACAAGGTCTACGCGGCGGGCACCGATCCGTTGACCGTCACTATTGGGCGCTGGCGCATTCGGCCGTTCATCTGCTACGATTTGCGGTTTCCCATCTGGAGCCGCAATCTCGGCAATGGGTATGATGTGGCGCTTTTCGTGGCCAACTGGCCGGCGGCTCGTGCGGCCCACTGGACGGCATTGCTGACGGCCCGGGCCATCGAGAACCAGGCCTATGTGATTGGCGTCAACCGGGTGGGCCTTGACGGCAACGGGCATGGTTACAGCGGCGACTCCATGGCCGTGGACCCCCAGGGGCAGGTGATCTTCCATGCGCAGGACCAGGAAGTCGTTTACACGGTGGCGTTGGATGCAGCCGCCCAGGACGCCTATCGCCAGAGTTTTCCCGCCTGGCGGGACGCGGACAGCATTGCGCCGGGATCACCCCCGGCAGCCGGATAGCCCCTCCCCGGGGCGGTTTCAATTTCGCCTCACCGCTAAAGGGAGGGAAGTATTTCGCTTGACAGTTCCGGCGCTTTCTGTAAAGTATTTCTTACTTTTCTTCTTTTTCCGATACGCTAAATACTGTCGCCTGCTTGCGTTCGGATGGTCGTCTCTGAACGAAAAACGACGTTTTGTCGTGGCGCGTCTTCACCATCGATAAACGTGTCCGCCAACCGGCTTCCGCCGGTCCGTGCGGCCCACGATAAGCCTGCATCAACCCCAACCAACAGGAGAGGACAAGATGACATTAGCGCCCTGGCCCACCCCCAACTGGCCCGAAGGTGTTCCCCAAGAGATTACCGACTATGATATCCCCCTGTTCAATCTTATAGACGAAGCCGCCCAAAATTATCCCAACCAGACCTATACGATTTTCAACGACGCGCCCCGCACCTTTGCCCAGGTCAAGGACACGGCGGATCGGATAGCCAATTTTCTGCATACCAAGGGCATCCGCAAGGGGGATCGGGTGGCGATTTTTCTTCCCAACCTGCCCCACTACCCGGCTATTTATTTTGGCATCCTCAAAGCCGGTGCGGTTTGTGTAACCTGCAACCCGCTCTACACCCCCACCGAACTCAACTACCAGCTCAAGGATGCCGGTGCCAAAGCCCTGTTTTGCATGGATCATACTCAGTTTTACGCCACCACCGAAAAAGCCATCCAGGGCACCGATGTGGAAACGGTGGTGATTTGCAACATCAAATCTTATCTGCCCTGGATCAAAGGCTTCCTGGGTGGTTTGCTGGGCAAGATCCCGCAGGCCGATAAGCATGCTCCGGGCCACTTGATGTTCGATGATGTCGTCCGTAACGCCCAACCAACCCCCCCTGCGGTGGATATCAACCCGACCGAAGACCTGGCGTTGATCATCTACACCGGCGGCACCACGGGAGTCCCCAAGGGAGCTGCGTTGACCCACTCCAATTTTGTCTACGACCTGATGGCACTGGAAGCCTGGGCGCGGCTGGACTACGGTGATGGTGGACCGCGGGAAGGTATCCGCAAGGGCGGGTATCACTGCTATCTGGGTGTCTTGCCCTGGTACCACAGCTTCGGTATGACGGTTGCCATGCTGTCGGCCTGTGCCTCGGGCAGTCGCCTGATCTGCGTGCCGGATCCGCGCGCCGGGGACCCACCCTTTACCGAAGTATTGAAGATCGTTCAGAAGCAACGACCCACCCTGATGCCGGCGGTGCCGACCATTTTCGTGGCCTTCACCAATCATCCCCTTTTGGATCAATATGATCTCACCTCCCTGATGGGCTGTTTTTCGGGGGGCGCACCGTTGCCGCCGGAAGTCTGCAAGCAGTTTGAGGAAAAAACCGGTGCCATCATCTTCGAGGGATACGGTTTGAGTGAGACCGCCCCGGTGGCGACGTCCAATCCTACTTTTCGAGAAACACGCAAAATTGGCTCCATCGGGTTCCCTGTGCCGGGCACCGACATCAAAATCCTCAATGCGGAAACCAGCGAAACCGAAGTGGCTCAGGGGGAAGACGGCGAAGTGGCCATCTGCGGCCCCCAGGTCATGAAGGGCTACTGGAACCGACCGGCCGAAACCGAGGCGGTTTTCCGTAAAATCGACGGTCGCCGCTATTTTTTGACCGGCGATATCGGCCATGTGGACGAGGACGGCTATGTGATTATCACGGACCGCAAGAAAGACATGATTCTGGTGGGCGGCTTCAATGTCTACCCCCGGGAAGTGGAAGATATTCTGTTTACCCATCCCAAGGTGGCCCTGGCGGCTGTGGTGGGCGTGCCGGATGCCAAGAGCGGCGAATCGGTCAAGGCCTTTATCCAACTAAAGCCGGGCGAAAGTGCCACCGAGGAAGAGATCCGCCAGTTCTGCAAGGAGAACATGGCCGGTTACAAACGGCCCAAGATGATCGAATTCCGCGAGGACATTCCCGTTTCCAACGTGGGAA
This sequence comes from Deltaproteobacteria bacterium, assembly GCA_020444045.1. Classification (GTDB taxonomy): domain Bacteria; phylum Desulfobacterota; class Desulfobacteria; order Desulfobacterales; family UBA5852; genus JABZFP01. Next base: position 198 of record JAHLLS010000044.1, on the reverse strand, counting down.
AGGTTCTGCGACGGGTGCTGCGGGACGAGGAGCGGGACAAGGCTTAGTGTCATCGAAATCCCAACCATCTGGTAGATGCAGCGTTTAAGGATTGGCAAACAGGAGTGTTTTAAGGAAGACCGGGTTACTTTTCTTACACGCGTAAAGAAAAGATGACCCCGTAAAAAGTCATGCGGCCATTTTGTTAGCGTCGTAGGC
>JAHLLS010000016.1 GCA_020444045.1 Deltaproteobacteria bacterium | reverse complement strand
CGGATCGGTAGAACCTCTCCGGGTCCTCCACCAGAGGTGGAGGGTTTAGATTAAAACTCAGGATTGTTGATGACGTCACCAGAATCACAATCGGATGGAAAAAACCGGAAGCCCGGATCAATAGGCATTCCCCATGCCGGCCATGACATCGTACAACGGCAGGAGAACCGAAAGCACGATCAGGCCAAACACGCCGCCCAGCGCGACAAGGGTCAACGGCTCGATGGCGCTGACCATGGTCTGGATCGTGCGTTTGACTTCGCCGTCAAAATAATCCCCCAAGCGCTGAAAGGTGTCGTCAAGGGTGCCGGTTTCCTCCCCGTTGCGGATGGCGCCGAGAAGCAGGGACGGAAAGCCGCCCGCCGTTTCGAATCCTCCGGCGATGGATTCACCGCCTTCAATTTCACGGAAAGCCCGCTGCAGCCGATCTTCGATATAGCGATTGCCCAGGGCATGGGTAGACAGGGTTTCGAAGATATACTGGATGGATATGCCGGATGAGAGCATCGTTGCAAAATTATGGCATAGGCGTGCCATGGCAACTTGCAGAACGATCGTCCCCACCAGCGGCAATTTCAAGACCGAACGGTGGATGAACAAGGCCCCCCGTGGGGTTTTGTAAAAGGCGAAAACTGCAAACGCCGGTAGCAACATGGTCCCGACGATCCAAATCCATTGAGCTTGGATAAACTGGCTGATGCGCAAAACGCTCGTGGTCACGGTGGGGATTGCCACCTCCATTTCCGACAGCACCGATACCATCTGGGGCAGCACATAACCGATCCAGACCCCGATGACACCAATGATGGCCAGCACGACAAAGGTTGGATAAATGGCGGCTTTGCGAATCGTGGACCGGATATCTTCCTTCCATTCGAGGAACGCGGCCAGGTTCTTGAGGCTTTGCGCCATCCCGCCCGTTTGCTCCCCGATGCGGATAAGGGCCATATCCAGTTTCTGGAAATAGCGCGGATAGCGCTGCATGGCTTCATAGAGGGTGCGACCGCCCTCGATGGCGGCCTTCATTTCTTTGGAAATTTGCCGCATCGTGGCCGATGGCAGATAACGCGCATTTTCTTCCAGGGCGGACAACACCGGCAGGCCGACCTCGAGGGTCTGGGAAAATCGGTGGTAGAATTCCACCAGGGTGCGCGGCTTGACGCCCCCCTTCAGCATCTGCCGCCACGCGCTCTCGGTGAGGGACTTGCACTTGATGAGATACAAGCCCGAAGCGATCAGATCCTGTTCGACATGGGCTTCGTCCTGGGCAATCGTGGTACCCTTGAACACCTTCCCCGTCGCATCGACGGCCTTGTAGCGATAGTTAGGCATTGTCGACAATCACGCGCCGGACTTCTTCCAGCGAAGTCAGCCCCCGGGAGACTTTTCGGAGGGCCTGGGTGAACATCATCACCGTCCCCGCCGCGATGGCGGCATCCTTGATTTCGCTGTGCGGGGCGCCGGAAAAGATCAGTTTTTCGATCGTTCGATCCACCGGGATCACCTCGTAGATTCCATCCCGTCCGCGATACCCGGATTGCAGGCAACTTTCGCAGCCCGTGGCCCGGGCAATTTCGGATGGCACCGCGAGGCCGTTGCGCTCGAACACGGCCTTCTCATCATCATCCGGTGCGTAACGCTCGGCACACAGCGGACAGAGTTTCCTTATCAGGCGCTGGGCCAGCACGATGGAGAGGGTCGAGGCCAGAATGCTGGTGTTGACACCCAGGTCCAGCAGGCGGTTGATGGCCGAGGCGGCGTCGTTGGTGTGCAGAGTCGAGAGCACCAGGTGGCCGGTCAGGGCCGCCTGCATGGCCAGGTCGGCAGTCACTTTATCGCGAATCTCCCCCACCAGGATGACGTCCGGATCCTGCCGCATGGCCGACCGCAGGGCATTCTCGAAAGACAGGCCGGCCTTGGGGTTGACGGCGGTCTGGCGAATGGTGGGGATCGCGTATTCGATGGGATCCTCCACCGTCATACAATTGATATTCGGGCTGTTGATGGTCATCAAGGCCGAATACAATGTGGTGGTCTTGCCCGAGCCCGTCGGACCGGTGGTCAGCATCAACCCGTAGGGACGTTCGATATGCCGCTTGAAACAGGCCAGATCGTCGGCTTCGAACCCGAGATTGTTCAGATCCCCGACCACCTTGTTGTAGACCAGCAGCCGCATGACCACGGTCTCGCCAAACTGGGTCGGAAAGGTGGAGACCCGCATATCGAATTCACCCACCCGGCTTTGGTATTTGATCCGGCCGTCATGGGGAATGTTGGGGTTGGAGATGTCCATGTCGGCCATGATCTTGAAGCGGGTCACGATGGCCTGCTGAAAATTTTTAGCAAACAAATACTTCTGGTGCAGGACGCCGTCGATACGGTAATAGACCCGGACCAGATTGGTGTCCGGCACGATATGAATATCGCTGGCGCCTAAAACATAGCCCTTGTCCACCAGCAAGCCGGACAGTTTGATGATCTGGCGGTCCTCGTCCGCCATCACGGTTTTCTGTCCATAGGTGATGGCATTGATCTCGTCGTCCAGGGTCTGGGCGGTCTTGTAGTAGATTTCAATCGCCTTGGCGATCCAGTCCTTGGCCGCGATGAGGGTCTTCACCGGTTTGCCGTAGAGCCGTGCCAATTTGTCCCGTGCGATGACGTCGAAAGGGTTGTTGGTGGCGGCCAACAGGGTGCCGTCTTCGATGGCAAAGGGAAAGATACGGTTGTCGTTGACGAATTCGATGGGAATGCGCGCCATCAGGCCGTGATCGATGGCCACGTTTTCCGTGTCGAGAATTTCGGCACCGCTCTGGACAGCCATGGCCATCTGCAGGTCTTCTTCCACCACCCATCCCAGACGCAGCAAGACTTCGCCCAGCATGGCATTGGTTTTTTTGGTCTCCATCAGGGCCATCTGCAGCTGGTCGTTGTCGATGAACCCCATCTCGATCAATATGTCGCCGATCCGTTTTCTCATTGCCCCCTCTGTTCCTGTGCTGTCATTTCCGCAACATAGGACCGCAGCGTGTGGATGCGCTGCCGAATGTCTTTCACGGCACGCCCTTGTTCATCGTCCTGGACCTGCTGCATGTAGGCCTGGTAGTAGTGCACGGCCTCGCGGTAGTGCTGCTGGCGGTCATGCGCCAGGGCCAAATTGAACAGCAGTTGCGGGTTGTCGGGTGTGAGTTCTTCGGCGCTTTGGTACCAGCCGATGGCCGCCTCCATCTGGTCGAGATTGCGGTAGGCCAGCCCCTTGTGGAGATAGACCGTAAACATCGCAGCGTGCGGTAAATCCGCCACCTGGTCCAGCAGCCGGAGGGCTTCCCGGGATTGCCCCAGACCGATCTTGGCGATGGCCAGATTGGCCAACACCTGTTGGTTGGTGCTGTCCTGCCGGTAAAGTTCCGAGGCGATGCGGTGAGCCTTGGCAAATTCCCGGGTATCGATGTAGGCCGAGACCAGATTGAAATGGGCATCGAAATGCTGCGGCTGCAACTGCACCACCTCGCGGTACAGGGCGATGGCCCGGTCCATGCGACCCTGGCGGTGGTAGGACAAGGCCTTGCGATAATACCGCTCCGCCTGGGGTGCAGGCCCTGCAGGGGGCGAAGTATCACGGCCGGTCGCGATGGGCGTTATATCCGCCGGCCGCGCAGCCGGTTGATCGGAAGCGTTTGCGGGCGGCCGGTCCGATGCTTCAGAAACGTTATCCTGGCGATACCGGATCGGCACCCTGTCCGACGGCGTCGCTGCGGATTCGTCCCCCGGCCGCCTAACGATCGAATCCACCGGCATCGGTTGCCCGGGAACGGATGCCGTGGTGGACCTGATCTCGGGCGTCTCCGGCGAAGGTACCGTCGACTCTTCGAGCGATGCACGCACCTCCGGGGTCGGCAACGGTGTGACATCCGCACCGACGACATCTTCCGCCTGTTTGCTTGGGGGCGGTTCCAAGGCCAACACCGAGGTCGCCTCGAAGGAATAAACGACCAGCCCCACCCCGACGCCGATCGCCAGCAGCAGAGTGGTTACGATGACAACTATCCAATGGCGCCGGTGGCGGCTGTTCCGCGGCACAGCCCCTTGGGGGCGCCCGCCGGCAAGGGGCCCCGGCGACCGTTGCTCACGATCTTTTTTCCGCAAAGCGTCATTGAGAAGACTCATGACGACCGTTTTCCCTTTGAAGCCGTCGGGCGGGCCTCTGCCGTCGACCGCTGCCCGTTGAGATCCGCGATGCGGGTGGCCAGACCAGTGCGCTGATGAATCTGGCGGGCCATGGTTTCGGCGCCCTCGCGGGACAAGAAGGCACCGGAGAGGAGATGCCATTGATCGCCCTCCCCCGGCACCGCCTGGCCATCCAATCGGTACACTTTCAGTAGGGCGTGCAGCGCCCCAATCTGTTCCGTCGAGCCCGCGCCGCCCACTGCAACCGTCCAGGGCGCATGATGAATGACAGCCCCCCCGAGGGCATGGGTCTGCTGATAAGCCTGGGCCACCTTCCGGTCGGCAAAACGTCCGGCATAAACGCGGTACCATACCGTATCATCGTCATTCGGCAAGGCCGCCCAATAGGCGTCGACCCCTTTTCCGGCATAGATATCGATGGCGCGGAGGGTGGTTTCAAGCGTCGTATAGGAGCCTAATTGCAAAATATAGGTGCCGACATGGCGCCCGGCTCCCTCGAATGTTAAAGATGAAGGGCGCGCGTTGCCGGCCGGCATAGCCGGTGGTTGGGGCGCAGGCGATACCGGGCCGGTCGCAGAGCGTGCCGCGGGCTTCGATGGGAATGGGTCGCCTCCTCCATCCGGCAGCCCTTTCATGGACAAAAATCCGCTGGCGGCCAGCCCCAACACTACGACCAGACTGCAAACCACAACGAGGGGCTTTCCGAAAGCCGCCGCTCGTCCCAGAGGGGTCGGCGTCACTGCGCCTTTCACCGGCATGAACTCAACGATTTCTTCCTTTGCGATGGTCAGATGGGAGACATCCACCACACAGGTATCGGCGGTGTAGGCCGCCGTAAGGGCTAAATCGCAGATCTTGTTGATCAGACGGGGCACCCCTTGGGATTTCTTATGAATCTGCTTGACCAACCGTGGGGTAAAGCGGGCCTGGGCATGGTTTCCGGCGATAAACAGCCGGCGTTCGATATAGCGCCCCACTTCATCGATCTTTAAAAAATCCAGGCGGCAGTTAACCGCAATGCGCTGCCGGAGCTGGCGCATGGCCGGCTGCTCGATCTGGTCCAGCAGTTCAGGCTGCCCCACAAGCAACACCTGCAAAAGCTTCTCTTTATCCGTTTCCAGATTGGATAGCAGACGCATATCTTCAAGGGTTTCCGGGGACATGGTTTGCGCATCGTCGATGATGATCACGACCGGCTGGGTTCTGGCATTTCCCAGGAGGTAGGCATTGAGCTGATCGATAAGCGTCTTTTTGGACGCCTCCCCGGACCGCGCCACGCCCAGATCGTCCAGAATGGTGGCGATCAATTCCCGGCCGCTCAAGGAAGGGTTGATGATATAAACCGTCTGCGCGTCGGCCTGCAATAGGTCCAGCATAACGCGGCACAGGGTCGATTTTCCCGTACCGACTTCACCGGTCAGCAGCATGAAGCCTTGTCGGCTTTGAATGCCGTATTGTATTTTCTCGATAGCATTGCGATGGGTTTCCGAAAGAAAAAGAAATTCGGGGTCCGGTGTAATGGCAAAAGGCGGGCATTTAAACTGGAAATACGCCATATAGACGCGACCCGGTGTGAATGGGTCCGACGCTTCCGGCGGTCGATGGCCTTCATTGCGAAACTGATTCAGCGCGATCATGGCGATACCCAGACGTATCCCCACTACCATATGGTTTGGGGGGTTTTCGTTGAACACCAGGCCCTGCGGACACGGTGTCGCGTGCACGCCACTATCTCAGCAATTTTTGTGCCGCCACTAAATAGCGTGTAATATTATAATTATTTCAGTATATTGTGAAATTTGAGGTGGGATTGATGCGCACAGACCGTGTTTGGATTGACGCAATGCCGGGCCGAGTGTCAAGAAAGCGACAGTGGATCGTGGATCGAGCGAAACCGTTTCTCCAGCCACGGCAATGCGTTCGCTGAACAAACGAATGATGAATCGTATGCGGCGGCCCATCGGTCGTAAACGGACGTCAGAAACGGCAACTGCCCAAAAGGGTGCACAGCATATCGCAGGCCTTTTCGGTATCGATCTGTGCCATGTTGAACACCACGTGGTAATGATCCGTCTGGTTGTAATCGACGCGGCCGAATTTGCGGTAGAGGTTCACCCGCCGTTTATCCTCCATGACAACCGCCAGCATGGCCTGTTTGGGAATCAGGTCGAAGTGCTCCTGGATATAATTGACACGGTAGTCGAGGTCCGCCACTAAAAGAATATGGTAGGTGTCCGGTCGGCCTTCCAGGATATACTGGCCACCCCGCCCAAGGATGACAGCATCGCCGGCGTCAGCGATCTTGGTGATAATATGCTGCAGCATGTCCGTATAGATTTCCTCATCCAGATAGCCGCGATCCGAATCAAGAATCTTGTCCACCAAGCTTTTGGGGACCAGGGTCGACATGAGTTTCTGGAATTTGCCGCCAGCCTCCTTTTCCATGGCCTCGACCCAGTCCGTGGATACCTTGGCTTTGCTGGCAACCATCTGAATGAGTTCGTTATGATAAAAGGTGTAGCCCAGACGCTTTGAAATCAGCTCTCCCAAAGCCTCCGCGCCGGTGCCAAACATGCGTGAAATGGTGAGGACGGCCATGGCAACCTCCTATGGTGATGGGTGGGAAGGAATAAGTCGCCGGCAGCAGATCTTCAAAGAGAGGAATCAGCGGAAGGTGAGAACCAAGCATGAGTGCTTAAAAAGGGGCACGCGGCGGCGACTGAGTGTTTGACGAAATTCTATACTATATTGGTGAACATTTGACAAATGGCGCAAACCCATTTAAAAATCAAATTATTCTAAATCCATTCCCCTCTCCTATTCGACGCGCACCACACGGACCTGCAGCACCTACGGAACTCAGGCACGACCAACGACGACCCACGGACGATACGGTCAACTGCCATGGTTCTGGACTACAAAAAGCATCGGCCCTGGGCTGAAAATCTCTCGATCGTCCTGCAAATCGGTCTGACCATGGCCGGCTGCATTATCTTCTGTTTTTTTATCGGGTATTATCTGGACCGCTGGGCCGGCAGCCGCGGCATTCTGACCGTGCTGCTGACAGTGTTCGGCATCATCGGGGGCGGTGTGGTTTCCTACCGGCAGATCATGGAAGTCTTCGCGGACGACAGGACCAAAGATTCAGGATCCGATCATGGAATCGATTAGACATTTGCAGCGGCGCTATTGCGGGGGAGCCCTCACGGTGGCGGTCGTCCTGAGCGCCGGATGCTGCCTGGCCGGGTGGCCGGCGATGACCCGGGGTCTGATTATCGGCAGCCTTTTCAGTGCCCTCAATTTTGCCCTGCTGGGAAAAACAATGATGCGGAAGCTGACTGCCCCGCGTCGAGGGGGGGGGCTTATCACCCTCGTCGCCCAGCTGGGCCGCTATCTGCTTTGGGCCGTTCCAGTGGTCATCGCCGTGAAACTGCCCCCGGTCGATTTGCCGGCCACGATTGCCGGCCTGTTCATGGTACCCATCTGCATCGTCACGGATTCCGTCTTCAGCGTTGTTCGCGGCAGGAAATCGCCTCTGTTCTAAGTGGAGCGCGCCATGGATCGCTTGGGTGAAATTTACCAGTTGCTCATTCCGCTGCCCGGATACACCGTCACCATCAATCTGCAGGTGCTGGTGATGACCGGTATTGTTTTTCTCCTGGCGCTGACCTTCGGCTTTGCCGCGGGACGAAAAAAAGGCCTGCTGCCCGGACCGGTTCAAATCATCGGCGAGATACTGGTCACCCAGCTTTACGGTCTGACCGAGGAAGCCCTCGGGAAAACGCATGCCAAAACTTACGCGCCTCTGATCTGCGCCCTCTTTATCTTCCTGTTGATCTCCAACTGGTTGGGCATTCTGCCCCATCTCGAAGAACCCACCCGGGACCTCAATACACCGCTCAGCCTCGGCATCTTAGGCTTTGTGATCGCCCACTATGTCGGCATCAAGGAGAAAGGCTTTAAAACCTACATCAAGTCTTATTTCGAACCCGTGTTCTTTCTGATGCCGCTGAACGTGATCGGCGAGCTGGCCAAAATCGTCTCCATTTCCTTCCGGCTGTTCGGCAATATCATGGGCGGCGCCATCATCATCCTGGTGGTCGCCCACCTGACATTCAATATCTTGCTGCCGCCCTTTCTGAACGTGTTTTTCGGGCTGTTTGTCGGAACGATACAAGCCTTTGTTTTTACCATGCTCACCGTGGTCTACATCTCGGTACAGTTGAAATGACCCTACCGGCCATCGACAACCAGACCCTCACGCACATCGCCGCTTATATCGGCGGCGCCGTCGCGATGGGCTTCGGCGCCATCGGGGCTGCAACCGGTGAAGGCTATACGGCCAGCCGGGCATCCGAAGCCATTGCCCGCAATCGCGAACACGCCGGTGATATCGTCAAGAATATGCTGGTGGGGCAGGCCATCTCTGAATCGGCCTCCATTTTTTCCCTCGTCATCGCCATTCTGCTGCTCTTCATGGAGGTTTCCGACCCGGGTATCGTCAGAGCGGCCTCACTTCTGGCGGCCGGCCTGTGCATGGGCTTCGGGGCCATTGGATCCGGCATCGGCGCCGGGGTGCCGGCCGGCCGGTCCTGCCTGGCAATTGCTTACCAACCAGCCATCTCCGGTCGCATTACCACCAACATGCTGATCGGTACGGCCGTCTGCCAGACGCCGGCTATCTTTGCCATGGTGGTGGCCCTGATCCTGCTGTTTAAACCCGTCGGGTCGGTTGCGGCCTTCCCCACCTGCGCCGCCTTGATCGGTGCCGGGTTGAGTACCGGACTGGCCGCCATTGGCTCGGGTTACGGCGGCGGCATGGCGGCCGGGGCCAGCTGCGAAGGCGTGGCCCGTCAGCCGGAAACAACCACCACGGTCACGACGACCATGCTGGTCGGACAGGCGGTATCCCAAACGCCCTCGGTCTTCGGCCTGCTGATCAGTTTTATCCTGATCTTCAAATCCTTTCCCGCGTCCACCACCTTGAGCGCCTCGGTGGGCCTGCTAAGCGCCGGGTTGTGTATGGGGCTGGGAGGAATCGGCCCCGGTATTGGCAACGGCATGGCCGCCGAGGGCGCCGTGCGATGGGTCGCGCGGCGAATCGATTACGCCGGGGATCTGATGCGCGTCATGCTCGTAGGACAGGCCGTGTCTCAATCCACCGCAATCTATGCCATGGTGGTCAGCCTGGTCCTTATATTTGTGGTTTAATCCAATCAAAGGAGCGACAAAATGATCGAAGGAGCAGATATCGTAAAGGCGGCCGCCTTTCTGGGCGCGGGATTATCCATGGGGTTAGGCGCAATTGGGCCCGGCGTCGGTGAAGGCATGGCCGCGGCCAAGGCTTGCGAGGCCATCGGTCGAAACCCCAAAGAAGCCGGGTTGTTGACTCGAACCATGCTGGTAGGACAGGCCGTGGCCGAATCGACGGGCATCTACTCGCTGGTCATCGCCCTGCTCCTGCTGTTCGTGGTCTGACAATGGAAATCATCAAGACCACGGCGTTGATCACCATCAACGAGACCCTCTGGGTCCAGATGATCGGCTTTCTCATTTTCCTTTTCCTGATCGATCGCATCATGTTTCGACGGGTCCGCCGCAACATCGCCGATCGGGAAGCCCACTTCGACACGCTCAGACAGGATATCCTCGACCTCAAGGAAGAGATGGGGGGCCTATTGCGACAGACGGAGGAGGAAGAACAACAGCTGAGGGCCGCCGCCCGGAAAATCGATGAAGACCTCCGTCAAGAGGGCCGACGCGAAGCCGACACCTTGATCAGCAGGGCCCTGGAGGAAATCCACGTCCTGCAGCAGGACGCCGAACAGCGTCTGAAGGCATCCCTGGCAACGGCGCGGCAGCAGATCGAATCCTCAGCCCGAGAGCTGACCGCATCGATCATCCACCACCTGATGAATGGGAGGCCCAGACCATGACCGGACGGTATGATAAATTAGCCCGATGGGTGTTGGTGCTGGCGACCGTCGCGATCACTTTCTGGAACCCGTTGCAGGCCCTGGCTGCGGATCCCGCCGGCAGCTGGCGTCAGACCTACGACACCGTCATGATGTGGGTCAATTTCACCATCCTGATGGCCCTGCTGGTAAAATTTATCCGGCAGCCCCTGCGCAACTTTCTCAATAAGCAGCGCGATGCCATTAAAGAGACGATGGACCGGCTCGAAGCTGAAAAGCGACGGCTCGAAGAAGATATCCAGTCCTTGAGGGGAACCCTGGAAGGACGGAAGGAAAAAGCAGCCGATTTGCATCAGCGCATCGTCGCCCAGGGACAGGACGAGCGCCGCGACATCATCGAAAGCGCCCGGCAGGAAGCGGAAAGGCGCATAGCCAAAGCACACCAGCTCATCGAAGCGCGACACCTCGAAGCCTGTCAGACCCTGCGCAACGAAATGGTCGATACGGCCATTCATATGGCCACGCAGGAGTTCTCGAAGCATATGACCCCCGCTATCGAGCAGACCCTGACGGATCGTTTCTTGAAAACCGTCGCCGGCAGACAGCCATAGGAGCGACGCGCACCGCGCCATTGCCCATCATCATCATATCGACTCAAGTCTTTCGGAAAAGAGCCGATAATGACTTCAAGGGAATCCGGAAACCATTCCACAACCGATTTCGGCCATTCGAGGATGACGTGCCATGCTATCAGCCCAAGACCTTATCAAGGCGCCGGGGTTACTGGCCCAGGAGAAAAAGGATCTCTCCATTGTCGAGAAAGCCGAGTTGATCGATGCCACGCGCTGGTCCGTTGAGTTCAGTTTCGATCAGCTCAAGAAACTCGTCCGCTACATGAGCGTCTATGAAGTCGCCCGGGACACCGTCTTGTTTTGCGAGGGGGAAAAAAGCGCTTATATGGTGTTGATCATCACGGGGCGGGTCGACGTCGTGAAATTCGACTCCCAGCGCACGCCCAAAAAAATCACCACCATCGGACCGGGCAAGACCATCGGCGAAATGTCGATCATTGACGGCGAGCCGCGTTCGGCGTCCGCCGTTACCGGTTCCGAAGTCACCCTGTTCGCCATGACGGCCGCGCAGTTCAACGGCCTCAACGAAGCCATGCCGGGTATCGGCATCACCCTGGCCCTCAAAATCGCCAAGCAGATGAGCCAGTACCTGCGCCAGACCAGCGGCCGGCTCATCGACCACCTGGGCGATTGAATCGACAGGCGTCCTTGTCATCAACCGGATCGCGACGCTTCATGAGCAAAAAGCGTCCCAAGCCCTACAACCCGGCAACCACCTGCTCCCAGATATCCGGATCCACCGGTACACCTTTTTCCAAACTTTCCCGGTGCATTTCCCGTATCCGCTGGCCAGGATAGCGCACATCCCCATTTTCGCCGTCCGGGCGGGAGGCCTGCAGATCGGCAACAAGCTCGTCCATCAGTCCGTCCACCCGCGACGCCCCAGCGCGGGTGACATCCACCGCGATGAATACTTGAGAAACACCGTACTCCGGATCCCGCTGGCCAATACGACGGGTTGTGTCGCCACCGGAAACCAGTGCCGCCAGGCTGTCCAGCAGCATCGCAAGTCCGGCGCCTTTCCAGCAGCCGATCGGCAGAACCCGGTTGCTGTTCAATATCGCCCCGGGATCGGTGGTCACGACACCGTCCGCATCGTAGCCACCCGCCACGGGCAGCAGTTTCCCTTCACGAAGATAGGTTTCAAGGCGGCCGAAGGAAAACTGGCTCATGGCCATGTCCAGCACCACCGGACCGCTTGGCCGCGGCACGGCCAACACGAGAGGATTGTTGCCCAGGTGGCAGTCCGTTGCTCCCCAGGGGGGCATGTTGGGCTTCGTATTGGTCCAGGCCATGAACGCCATCCCTTTCTCCGCCGCTATCCAGCCGTAATAACCGCCCCGCATCCAGTGGTTGGTCTGCTGCAGACCGACACAGCCAATCCCATGGCGGCGCGCCAGAACCATAGCTCTGTTGGTGGCATCACACGCATTGAGCGGCCCTGGTCCCAGGTGGCCGTGCCATTGCTCCCAGGCGCCGAAACGGGCCGTACAGGTCATTTCGGCCACGGGGTTGACAAAACCCTTGCGTACAAAATCGATAAATTCCGGAAAACGGTTCAGGCCGTGGGATGAAACCCCGGCCGCACTGTTGTCGGCGAAAATCGATGCGCACCGCAGGGCACGACCGCGTTCGAAGCCGGCGTTGACAAGATTGCGGAGGAAGACATCCCGCATGGTTTCCAGTGGAATCCGGTGGTTCATTGCGATTCTCCGTTGGTGAAAGGACGATTCCGGTAAACGGCGTCGATAATGCGCTGGACCCGCCAGCCGGTTTCGGCGTCGACATCGGGCGGGCGGTTCTCCCGGATGGCGTTGCAAAAGGCTTCGATCAGGGGCTGGTGAGGATTCGCATGGCAAGGCAGGGTCTCCTGCCGGGTGCCGTTCTCGCCGCTCACGGTCAGCCAGCCGCCATTGAGATTGTCGACCCGCACCACGCCGCGCGTCCCCTGGATGCAAACGACATCCCGCTCCATCGTCCCGCCACGGGTGGCAGTGACCAAACCGTTGGCGCCGCTTGCAAACTGAATCGCCACAGTGGCGCTATCCTCAACATCATGATCCCCATAGACCCTGCCGCAGACGCCGCCGGCAGAAATCTCTTTCCCCAGAAGATGAAGGAGCACCTCGATGCGGTGACAGCCGAAGTCCATCAGGCTGCCGCCGCCGGCCCGGGACTTGTCCAGAATCCAGCGCCGGGGGTGATCCTCCGCGGGACGAAAGGTTTCGGCGGCCACAGCCGTCACGAGAAGGACATCGCCGATCTCCCCCGAGGCCACGATGGCCTTCATGCGCAGGACAGCGGGATAGTAGTGGCGGTAATAGGCAACACCCAGAGCGACAGCCCCCTGCTGACTGGCCGCCCGCATCTTCCGGCATTCCCCCTCATCCATCCCCAGGGGCTTTTCGCAGAGCACATGTTTGCCATGTTTCAGCGCGGCCAGGACCTGTTCGCAGTGTGCGTGAACCGGTGTGGCGATGTACACGGCGTCGATGGCGTCGTCTCGCAGCATGTCGCGCCAGTCGCCAAATCCCCTTTTGGCTTGCAGTTTGTCACGACAGCCGTCGAGACGATCCAAATCCCGGCGCGCCACTCCGGCAATCTCACAGCCGGGTACCGACGTCAGGGCCGGCCCCACCCGTCGCCTGACAATCTCGCCGCAACCGACAACCCCCCACCGTATGACACGCATAACTGTCCATCTCCTTTTACATGTTTTCGGATAGCGCTACTTTATGGCAAACCAAACCAGCAATGCAACGGTCAATCCCCAAAGTTTCTCCACCCCAATTCGCGCCGGCCGTTGTGAGTTGACAGCTTCCGGTCCGTGGAGTAGACAATCCGCGTGGTCATCTTTTCACCTTGCCCCGGCGGCATACAGCGTCGTTTTCACGCGTCTCCATGAAAATCATCCCCCTTGATCGGAGGAATGCCAGTGGCGAAGCGAAGCGGGTTCGGTATCGGGATTGTCGGCTGCGGCATGGTAGCGGACTTTCATGCCCAGGCCATAACAGCCATGCGGGGCGGCTATCTGGCCGGTGTCTTTTCGCGGCGGGAAGACAACGCCCACCGTCTCGCCAATCGTTTCGGCAGTAAGGCCTATACGGACTACGAGGCCTTTCTGGCCGACCCGGCCCTTGACATCGTGGCCATCGCAACTCCCAGCGGAGCGCATCTGGAGCCCGTCGTCCAGGCCGCCCGGGCCGGCAAACACATCATCTGTGAAAAACCCCTCGAAGTCACCCTCGAACGCGTCGATCGCATGATTCGGGTCTGCCGGGCAAACAACGTCATGCTGGCCGGCATCTTTCAGCGGCGTTTCCTGGAGGCCACCCGGCAGTTCAAAAAAGCGGTGGAAGCCGGCCGCTTAGGCCCCATCAGCCTGGCAGATGCCACCATCAAATGGTACCGCACCCAGGCGTACTACGACAGCGGCGACTGGCGCGGGACCTGGCAACTGGACGGCGGCGGCGCCCTGATCAACCAGTCCATCCACACCATCGACCTGCTTTACTACCTGGCCGGCGATGTCGAATGGGTGTGTGGTTTCGCCGACCGCCGCAGCCATGAACGCATCGAAGTGGAAGACAACGCCGCGGCGATTCTGAAATTCAAGAGCGGGGCCCTGGGCGTAATCGAGGGCTCGACCGCCTGCTTTTCACCCTCTGGAAATCCGGCCGAAGTTCACATGTGCGGCGCCGATGGTTCGATTTTCATGCAGGACAACAGTTTTACGGTGTGGGAATTCCGGCGCAAACGATCGGCGGATAAGCACATTCGCCAAAAGTTCGCTCCCGGCGGCCAGCCCGGTGCCGGCGCTGCAGACCCGGCCGCCATCGATTTCGTCCCTCACCAGAGGGTCTTCGAAGATGTGGTCAAGGCATTGAAAAAAGGTGCCGAACCCATGGTGGACGGCCCCGAAGCGCGCAAATCGATCGAGATCATCCTGGCCATCTACCAATCGGCGCTGTCCGGTGGCCGCCCGGTTCGTCTCCCTCTGAAACGAACGCCAAATCGCAGGCCTTTCCGGTAGCAACCCGACGCTCTGAAACCTTTTTCCCGCAGCCTGGAAGCGAGGCATCATGAAAGAACACCGCCTGGGCATCATCATGAACGGCGTCACCGGCCGCATGGGGTCCAACCAGCACCTGATGCGCGCCATTGCCGCCATCCGCAACGAAGGCGGGTTGGCTATCCGGCCCGGAGAAGTCATCCTGCCCGACCCGGTCCTGATCGGACGCAATCCGGACAAACTGGCTGCCCTGTCCCGTCTGTCCGGGGTAGAGACCGTCGCCACAGAAATCGCGGCCTACCTCGACAATGACGCCTATCCCGTCTATTTCGACGCCCAGGTCACCGGCCTGCGGTCCGAGGCGCTCGAACAGGCCATTCGGGCCGGCAAACACATTTATTGCGAAAAACCCACCGCCACCGACACGGAGACGGCCATGAGGCTTTACCGGGCGTGCCGGGACAATGGCCTCAAGCACGGCGTGGTTCAGGACAAGCTCTGGCTGCCGGGCCTGATCAAGCTGAAGCGCCTCGTGGAAAACGGCTTTTTCGGCGATATTCTGTCCGTCCAGATCGAATTCGGCTATTGGATATTCGAAGGCCACACGATCCCGGCCCAGCGACCATCCTGGAACTACCGCGGGGAAACCCACGGCGGAATCATCCTCGACATGATGCCCCACATCCGGTGTGTTTTGGACAATTTGATCGCACCGGTCCGGCAGGTCTTCTGCCACAAGGCCACCCACATCCCGGAGCGAATCGACGAAAACGGCCAACGCTACCGCTGCGATGTCGAAGACGCCGCCTATCTTCTTTTCCAGTTGGAAAACGATATTTCAGGCCGGGTAACCTGTTCCTGGACCGAGCGCGTGCGTCGCGAAGACCTGCTGACCGTCAAGGTGGACGGAACCCGGGGGTCCGCCCAGGCCGGGCTGCACGAATGCTATCTCCAGCACTACGGTCAGACGCCGCGACCGGTGTGGGACCCCGAGCGTGCGAGCGCCGGCAGCTATCGCGACCAGTGGGGCCGGGTACCCGATCAGGAGGACTATCCGAATCCCTTCCGGGCCCAGTGGACGCACTTTCTGCGACACGTGGTGCTAAACGAGCCTTTCCCCTGGAACCTGCGGGAAGGCGCCAAAGGCGTTCAACTGGCCGAAGCGGCCATGCTTTCCTGTAAGCTGGGCAAATGGGTGGCGGTGGAGGAACTCGAGGTCTAACAAGGCTGTTAGAAAAAGCGGTTTCCATCTGTGACGGCGGAGAAGAGGGTTTCTTTGAAGAGAAGGGTCCCAGGATTCAAGGGGTCGCGTAAAAAAGGGCCCAAGGGCCTGTTTTCTGAAGATTTCAGGTTCTCCCTCGAATCCTCGAGCCCTTGGACCTTTCAGTGTAGCGCCTAACCGTTTGGAGATGATCCCAAGATCTATCGTGCCAGCCACCCACCATCGACCGCAATCGTATGCCCTTGCATATAGGCCGAAGCGTCTGAGGCCAGAAAAACGACCACCCCTTTCATATCCTCGGGTTTCCCCCACCGGCCGGCCGGGAGGCGCGCCAGGATCTGTTCGTTGCGCACCGGATCGTCCTGAATCGGTTGGGTGTTGCGGGTGGCCATGTAGCCGGGAGCGATGGCATTGACATTGATCCCGTGGGGCGCCCATTCGCATGCCAGCAGACGGGTAAGACCCAGCACGCCGCTTTTACTGGCGGTATAGGACGGCACCAGAATACCGCCCTGGAAGGAGAGCATCGAGGCGATGTTGATGATCTTGCCGCCGGACCCCTGTTTGACAAACTGCCGGGCCGCCGCCTGGGAGAGAAAGAAGAGCGATTTCAAGTTGACGTTCATCACGTCGTCCCAGTTCTCTTCGGAAAAATCGAGGGCCTTTTCGCGACGGATGATGCCGGCATTGTTCACCAGGATATCCACCTGGCCGAAAGCCTCTACCGCCTTGGTGAGAATCCCGGCAACCGGCCCGGTTGTCGAAAGATCGGCCTGGATACCCAGAAACCGGCGGCCCAATCCTTCGATCTGGGTAGCGTTGTCCGGTGCATCATGGTTATAAACGCCCACGATATCGGCTCCCGCTTCGGCCAACCCCAGCGCCATCCCGGCACCCAGCCCGGTGCTGCTGCCGGTCACGATCGCCACCTTCCCGGATAGATCAAATTGTTCCAGTATCATGTCCTCTCCTTGACGATCTGAATCGAAAAATCGTCCGATTTAAACGTTCAAAATGACGCTGCAACGGCGGTTGCGGTCACGCTTGCGGGGGGACTGGGCATCCATGTTGCGACGGCTGCCAACGCGGCCCTTGCCTGACCTGAGTTAACTGGCACACCGACACGCAGCGGAACTTATTTCAAAGCAGACATCGGAACGCCATCCATATCCGTAAAGGTCTGGTTCTCGCCCACCATGCCCCAGATGAACGTGTAACTGCCTGTTCCTGAACCGGAGTGAATCGACCAACTGGGGGAGAAAACGACCTCTTCGTTGCGGACGATGATATGCCGGGTCTCGGTGGGTTCCCCCATGAAGTGAAACACCACGCTGTCAGCGGCCATATCGAAATACAGGTAGGCTTCCATGCGCCGGGGATGGGTATGCACCGGCATCGTGTTCCACACGCATCCGGGCTCGAGCGTGGTCATGCCCATTACCAGCTGGCAGCTGCGGACCCCCTCAGGGTGGAAGTATTTGCGTATCGTGCGTTTGTTGCTGTTTTCCATTTCTCCCAGGTGGATAGGCTCCGCCTCGGCAAATGAGACCTGGGTCGTTGGATAGGTCGTATGGGCCGGGGCGCAGTTGAGGTAGAATTTGGCGGGGTCAGACGCGTTGGCGCTCTGGAAGGCAATCTCACGGGCTCCCATGCCGATATACAAACCGTCCCGGGGAGCCATCTCGAACACTTTCCCATCGACGGTGATGGTACCCTCGGCACCGATATTGATAATACCCATCTCTCTTCTTTCCAGCAGATGGGACGCACCAATGATTTTTTCATCGACAGCAAGCGTCGACGGTTCCAGCGGCACCACCCCAGCGATGATCAGCCGGTCATAATAACTGTAAACCATTCGCGTCTGGTCAGGCAGAAAAAGGCCTTCGACGAGAAAATGCTCACGTAGTTCATCGGTTCCCATCGCGGCACCATGCTCCGGGTGCACCGCATCTCGAATTTCCATCATTTTTCCTCACCTTTCATCAAACATGATCATTTTTAAGTGTCCCCATGCGCTATTCAAAAAACATTGTCGGCAACCATAAACTCAGTTGGGGAAGATACGTGATCGCTAATAACGTAATGATATTGGCCAGTAGAAACGGCAAAGCGCCACGAAATATTTGACCGATGCCGAGTTTGGAAATCGCCGAGGCGACATTCAGGCACATCCCGACCGGCGGTGTTACCAGTCCGACCGCCAGACCGGAAATCAGGATAACCCCGAATTGAATTCGCGAAACACCAAGCGCTGCCATGCTGGGCAGAAAAACAGGCGTCAACAGGAGAATCGCCGGGCTGACATCCACAAAAGTCCCTGTTGCCAGAATAATGATATCAATAATGAACAGGATGACAACCACCGGAATGTCCAGACCGGAAATAAATAATGCCACTGCCTGGGGCACCCGTTCCAGGGCCAGGATCCAGATGTACAGCTTGGAAAGTGCGATGATGATCATGACATTGGCGCTGGTCATGATGGCGTCTCGCATCAGCGGCGGAATCGCCCTGAATTTGAGGTCTCGAATGACAAAAGCCCCAATGATGAAGGCATAAAGCACGCCGATGCCGGCCGACTCCGTTGCCGTGGCAATCCCAAACACCACCGCGCCCACCACGAACACCGGCATGATCAGCGCCAGGATCGACTGGCGCGTGCGAGCCAGTTTTTGCTGGGTCGAGAGCCGCACCTCTTCCCGGGGATACTTCTTCCAGTAGGACACGCCGATGGTAATGCCCAGCATCAGGACCCCGATCATGACACCGGGAATCAGGCTGCCGAGGAAGAGTTTGCCGACGGATTCTTCCGAGACCAATGCATAGATGATCATGGGCACACTGGGTGGGATAATCATTCCCATGGTGGAAGAGGCCACGGTGATACCGGCGGCGAATTCGGGCGAATAGCCTTTTTTTTGCATTTCCGGAATGAGTACGGCCCCTACCGAGGCCGTATCCGAGACCGAAGACCCGGATATGCCGCCGAAAACCATGCTGGCAAACACATTGACGGCCCCCAGTCCGCCGCGCAGGCGCCCCACGAAGATCAGGCTGAAATCGATCAGACGGGTCGTGATGCCCCCGGCATTCATCAGCAAGCCCATCAGGATGAACAGGGGCAAGGCGATCATGGCGTAAGAGTCCATACCGGCCAGGAAGCGCTGGGGCAGAATCGAGACGAGCTCCGGGTGTACCAGGGTGAAATAGCAGAAACCGGACAATCCCAGAGAGTAGGCGATCGGGATGCCGAGGGCCAGGAAAATCGTAAGACTGGTGAGCAGGATAATCATGACGCGTCTTTGGGTTCCGTATGCCGGCCGGTCCATTCGAGGACCACGTGGTTAAGGCAGTAGATAATGACCAGAGCACAGCCGATTGGCACGCTGACTTGCACCATCCAGTTAGGGATGCGCATGACGGGCGATTCAAAATAGCCGGCGGATCGTATCCAGGGGAGGCTGTAGTAGATCATGACGGCATTGATAAACGCGATCAGCAGATAGCCGAAAATGTCGATACATCGGCGTGGGAACCCCTCCAAATAGTCCACCAGGAAAGAAATCCGAATGTGATCGCCTTTGCCGACGGAAACGGCAGCCCCCAGGGCCGTGGTATAGATGAAGAGATATCCCATAGCCTCGTTGCCGCCGATAATCGACGAATTGAAGCCGTAGCGCATGACCACGAGAAGGATCGTGAGGCTCAAGATGCTGAAAAACATCAGGGTCACCAGCGTTTCCAGGATCCGGTCAAGACGCTTTTCCCAGGCCATCAATCGCTGCACATCCACCTCGCGAAACATTTAGAAGATTAACGGGGAACGGCACCGGACCCCCGCGTAACGGTTCGGTGCCGGTGGTTCGCTGCCAAAGCCGGTCGCCGTCAAAATGCGTTCCAATCTACATTTTGTCAGCGATGGCGCGAGCTGCATTGATCTCGTCCATTGTGAAATACCCTTCGCCCACATAGTACTGCCACACGCTTTCGACCCCTTCCACAAATCCCTCACGCGCTTCGGGGGTGATAAAATTCACTTCCAGCTTGTCTTTCAGGATGTTGAAATACTTCTGTTCGCTATTCAGCCAGATGGTGTCGCTGTAGATCATGGTCGCTTCGGATACGGCATCGAAAATGGCTTTGAGATCATCCGGAAGGGCGTTGTACCAGGCTGGATTGACGTAAAAGGGATCCGGGTGTACCTGCCAATTCACGACGGAAAGATATTTCTGAGCCTCGTAGAATTTCATGTCCACGGCATTGGAAAAAGGGTTTTCCTGCCCGTCCACCACACCGGTTTTAAGGGCCATGTAGGTTTCCGTATAGGCCACCTGTTGCGGGTTGGCGCCCAATGCCTTGAAGGTGCGTATCGTGACGTCGATGGGCGGGGTCCGCATCTTGAGGCCTTTCAGGTCGGCAACGGTGGCAATGGGCCGTTTGCTGTTGGTAATGTTGCGCATGCCACCGGCCACGCCGGTGGCCGGGATATAAATCCCGTTGGCCATGGCACCCTTGTTGATCTCCTTACCCAGGTCGCTGCGCATCACCGCCACGACTTTATCCGCATTTTCGAAGAGAAACGGCAGGGTATACATGAGATATTTCTTGTTGGCGCGTTCAAAAAGCCCTCCCCGGCAGCCCTGGACGGTGCCCAATTTGACCATCTCCAGCACCTCGGCCTCTTTTCCGAGAACGCCCGAAAAATAGAGCTCGACTTGAATCTGGCCGCCGGAAGCCTTTTCCAGCATGTTTTTAAAGAAAACCATCGATTGACTGCGTGGGTGATTCTCGGATTGCGTGTTGGCATACTTGAACACATAGGTTTTGGCCCAGACCGTGTCGATCCCGGCGGCAAAAAACAATGTTAAGGCCAGAAGTGATACAATAATAACGGCTCTCGACGTTTTCATGCTAAACCTCCCTTTCGAATAATGGATGGACGTTCACTATTCCAGTTCATCCGCAGGGCCACTTGCGCTGCCGAGCGGTCAACGGGATTCCAGATGAAAACTGCATGCTAACGAACAACGCGGGCGCTCCCCCCGCCCATGATCTTCTCCACTTCATTGACGGTTGCCATGGACGTATCGCCCGGTGTGGTCATCGCCAGCGCTCCGTGGGCAGCGCCATAATTGACGGCTTTCTGAGGATCACCGGTGGTCATGAACCCATAGATCAACCCGGAGGCAAAACTGTCGCCACCCCCGACCCGATCCATAATCTCGAGGTTTGCGCGCATGGGCGCTTCGTAGAATGTACCGTCCGCCCAGCAGATAGCACCCCAGTCGTTGATGCCGGCCGTCTTGACCGTACGCAGGGTCGTTCCGGTTACTTTAAAATTTGGAAAAGTTTTCACGGCCATGGTGATCATCTGCTTGAAATTGGCGACATCCAGAGAGGATAGATTTTCATCAACACCTTCAACCTCAAACCCCAGGCAGGCCGTAAAATCTTCTTCATTGCCGATCATGACGTCCACATATTGCGCCAAGCGCCGGTTGACTTCCCGGGCTTTGGCCTTGCCGCCGATGTCCTGCCACAGGGATGGCCTGTAATTTAAATCGTAGGAAATAATGGTGCCGTTGCGACGGGCGGCAATCATCGCCTCTTCGATCACCGCCGGTGTGGATTCTGACAGGGCTGCGAAAATACCGCCGGTGTGAAACCAGCGTACGCCCATGTTGCCGAAAATATCTTCCCAGTCGATGTCCCCGGCACGCAACTGTGAAACCGCAGTGTGTCCGCGGTCGGATACGCCGAGGGCCCCACGCAGGCCGAAACCTCTTTCAGTAAAGTTCAACCCGTTGCGCACACGGCGCCCGATGCCGTCAAACGCCTTCCAGCGGATCAGAGAGGTGTCTACCCCCCCCTGCAGAATCAAGTCTTCCAACAACCGTCCGACGGCGTTGTCGGCCAACGCCGTGACGACAGCGGTTCGCATGCCGAAGCAGCGGCGCAGACCGCGGGCCACATTGTATTCCCCCCCCCCTTCCCAGGCGCGGAAAGTGCGGGTGGTGTGAATCCGGCCCTCCCCGGGATCCAATCGCAGCATAATCTCCCCCAGCGAAAGCAGGTCGAATCGGCAACTGTCATTGGGTCTAAATTGAAGAATGGTCATGAGTAGAATTCCTTATCACCTTTTAAGGCTTCACTTTAACTCGCAGCGGGTCGTGCTTGGGCGGCAATCGCAACCGCCTCGCGCGTCAGTTCGGTAATCCGCTCAAATTGACCGGCGGCAATAAGATCCGATTTGACCATCCAACTACCGCCGCAGGCGGCCACTTTAGGATGCTTGAGGTAATCGAGCACATTGCCCGGCCCAATACCACCGGTGGGAATAAAACGCATCATGGTATACGGCGCACTCATGGCTTTTAGCGTTTTTAAACCGCCGAAAGCTTCGGCCGGGAAGAATTTTAAGATCTCCAGACCGAAATCCAGCGCCATCTCGATGTCGGTGGGATTGCTCACCCCCGGGGTTACGGGAATGCCGTTATCAATACAATAGGCGACCACTTTGGGATTGAAACCAGGTGCCACGATGAAAGTGGCCCCGGCATCGACGGCTTGCTGCACCTGCTCGACTTTTAGGACCGTACCGGCTCCCACGTCGATGTCACCGCGCTTGGCAATGGCTTCGATGGCACCAGCGGCCGCGGCAGTGCGAAAGGTTATTTCAGCACAGGGCAAGCCGCCCCTGATCAGGGCATCGGCAAGCGGCAGGGCATCCCCGGCATCATGAATCGCCACGACGGGAATAATTTTATGATCTAAGATTTTGGTAAGAGATTCAAACGCCATGGGTCCTCCTTGAAAAATTTATTGACGGCATTTCGAAAGCGATTTTAAAAATCTCCCTGAGGGTAGACACATAGACCAAGCCGACCGCAAACAGACCACTGCCATGCGTCAGCAGTCAATTGCAGGTATCCCAGCTTAGACGAAGGTTCCTATGCGGTCTTGCAGACCCTCATCTTCAGCGTCATGCCGATATCGGTATTGTTAATCCAGGTCGCCATCTCCCCACGCTCAGCCTGAAAGAGATTTGTCCCGGAATATCCATAATCATGGCGGCAGGTTCGATCGCCAGAACCAGATTTTTTGCGCGTGATGGTGTGGAAGAGTGATATGAATGCATGTAAGTTATTGTTCCGCATTACGAAACGCTATTTCACTATACGATATTCCTTAAATAAGGCTTGGCGATTTGTCAAGCATTTTCGTTCCTCCTTTTCCTTTCAAAAACCACTGTGTTGCGAACGGTCGAATTTGGAGGAATCGAAAATGACATATCGCCTGGTTTGGCTTTTTGTATTATGCCGGATCATATGCGATCAAAGTCAGGAACGCATAGAAATGGCATTGAAAGACAAGGCGAGCTGTTTTACCCTCCACCTGTCAACCAAGATCACGAATCATCCGAAAGTCGAAACCAACGAAAAGGGAGCATTATGATGGGTATCGTAAAACAGTCCGAAGCAACAAAGCAGACGATCGCCGAAGGCAGAACGCGATTTTTGACGCAAACCGACCGCCTGATGACCGCCGTGATAGACTTCAGTGACGGCCCCACCAGCGAACCCGATCCTCCGCATACGCATCCGCACGAACAGATTACCTACGTGGCGGAGGGTGAAATCTATTTCTGCATAGAAAATGAAAAACATCATCTCCGCGCGGGGGATTTGTTTACCGTGCCTGGCAACGTGCCCCACAGCGTCCAACTGCTGACCGATAAAGTGCGTCTTGTCGATACGTTTACGCCGATTCGGGAAGATTTTCTATCGTCCTGAAGCGATAGTATATTTCGAACTTTCGATGCCAAAACGAAAATCAGTCTGGTCTTTGTGCGGCCAAACGGGATGAGCAGTCAAAATTTAGGCCGCATCGCATCCCCATAGCGCACGAAGCCGCGCGGATGTTATCCGGATTAGCGGAAGACGCCGATAGTGGTTAGCTTGCCGATGCCCTTGGCAAATTGGCGCGCAGTCATCAGGACCGTGGGCTGCGTCTTCATGAAAAACTGAGCATCCCGCCCTCAACGTGGCGTTGTCCGCCATTGTATTTTCTGCAACCTTCCGCCCGGAAACACCTGGAAGCCATGATGGGCACAGGAACATTCCCGGATGTGCCGTGATATTTCATTGATCATCTATGCCGGCGTGACCACGCAATGGCATAGTAAATTGTAAAAGATTTGCGACTGGATATCAGCGATGTCCCCTCCTGCCACGACGCTGATTAACGTCTGCGCCGTGACCGCTGTTTGTCGAAACCAGCGCCTTATCAGATCTCCCGGCCGACGACGCTTGCCGAGCGATCCACTGCGTGAATACTAATTTTTTCTGACTGACAAGTCATCAGCGGTTGTTATCCGTCCGTCGTAAGACATGAATTCCAATAAGCATCAGGATGCCCGGGATTGTATGTTGAAATTTTGTTTGACAACCGAATCATTAACCGTTAGTGATATCGCTATAAGAAATACCATTCCGCATTACGAAACCTCCTCTCACTCTTCGGATATCTAAATATGACGGGCGCTAAACCGAAAAATCTTGTTCAAACCATTGAGCGGGCCGCATTTATCTTTGATATTCTGAGCCAATTCCCCAATGGTCTTTCGCTGGGCGAACTTGCTCGCAAAACCAATCTGCCGAAGGGAACGGCCCATCGATTACTCTCTTCAATGGCGTATTTCGATTTTATTCGCCAGGAACCGACAACGAAAAACTACCACCTCGGCTTCAAACTGGCGGATCTTGGCAATCTTTTGCTCACCCAGATCGATTTGCGCAGTCAGGCGCGTTCTTTTCTGATCAATTTGTCGGAAACGGTAAAGGAAACCGTACATCTGGTTGTCCTGGACAAAGACAAGGCCCTGTATATCGACAAGGTGGATTTACATCCAAAAGCCAGCGGACTTCACATGGTATCCCGCCTGGGTTCCCGCATTGCTCTGCATTGCAGTTCGGTTGGAAAAGTATTGTTGGCGCATATGGGAAAAACGGATGCAGAAAAATTGATTTCCGGTATCGGACTTACCAAGAGAACCCAAAATACCATTTCCGATCCGGAAGAACTGATGCAACATCTTTCATTCGTTCGTGAGAACGGATACGCCATCGATGATGAAGAAAACGAGGAAGGCATCCGGTGCGTAGCTGCTCCAATCCGTAACGGCAACTGCAAGGTGGAAGCGGCCGTGAGCATATCCGGACCCACCACGCGCATCACCATGGACCGCATCGAAACGGAATTAAAAAAACTCATATGTGAAACAGCAAACAACATTTCTATCCAACTGGGGTGCAAAGATATGGGGATAAAATAGTTTTCTTGGGGCACGACATTTTTTTAGGTTTCGCTCTATATTCTGACGACTTCTCCTCGAAGTGTGAAAAATGTATGCCAACAACTTTTCAGCAAGCACCGCATGTAAACATTTTCTCCTTGGGTGCAATTCACGCGGCCGAAAACGTCTACCCGGTGGCGGATGCCCTGATCAAAGACGACTTGCCATGTGCGGCGAATGAACCATTCTTGAGAGAATTGTATGGACTTAAATATTGCCGGTAAAACAGCCTTCGTCACGGGAGGAAATATTGGCATCGGCCGTGCCGTTTCGCTTGCCCTCGCTCGCTGCGGCGCTGACGTGGCGTTGACCTACTATTCACATGAAGCCGAGGGGCAAGAGACCGCTGATGCCATTAAAAAAATGGGGCGAAACGCAATAGCCCTGGCGCTTGATGCAACGAATGACGAACAGGTTAAAAATGTGGTGGGCGAGGCTGCAAAGACGCTCGGTGGTCATATCGATATTCTGATGAACAACGCAGGTCACCTTGTAGGCCGTTCTTCAATTGCGGATATGACGGACGACCACTGGTTTAAAACCATCAATGTCAACTTGACCAGCACTTTTTTTGTTACCCGGGCCGTATTGCCCTTTATGGATAAGGGATGGGGGCGCATCATCAACATGTCCTCTCTGGCGGCTCGAAACGGTGGTGGAAACGGTGCGACAGCCTATGCCGCATCCAAGGGGGCCATCATCGCTTTTACACGTGGTTTGTGCAAGGAAGTGGCCGACCAGGGCATAACGGTTAATGCGGTGGCCCCCGGGCTCATATTAGAGACGCCTTTTCACGAAACTTTCAGCAACGATGTCGGAATCCAAGGAGCCATCAACAGCACACCGCTGAAACGTGGTGGCACCCCTGATGATGTCGCCCATGCGGTTCTCTATTTTGCGACAGAGCTTGGTTCGTTCATTACGGGCGAGATTATCGAAATTAACGGTGGGATGTACTTTGCATAATAGTTAGCGTTTAAGGCACAAGCCGCTGTCTTCTATAACCTTTTAGCGACAGTAGGCAAAACAGAAAACCAAAGGACTGTAAATTGTGGCCATGCATGATCACAATGAGAAAGGAGGGAAAATATCCGGGAGTGGTTCAGGTGTAACTAGTTTGCAAAAGGTCTTGCCGAATTGCCTATCAACATCGTCTTTTTAAGGATGGCCTAACTGTAAACGAATGTTTTAACCTGCAATATAAGGAGGGTGATCAAGATGAAATATCTAAAAATGTTGGCTTGCTCCGTTGTAACGATTGCGCTTATCGCTGGTTTTGCGGTGTCAACCCAGGCCGCAGAATGGAAGGGTTGGAATATTCATGTGGCGGGATACCCGAACACGGTCGCCATGGACAAATTTGCCGAGTTGCTGAGCGCCAAATCCGGCGGCAAAATGACATTAAAGATGTATCATGCGGGTACGCTTGGCAGTCAACCAGACGCCATTGAACAAGTGCGCCTCGGTGGTCTGGAGGTTGCCAACTTCAGCCTGGGGCCCCTCGGGCCGATTGTACCGGAAGCCAACGTCGTCTCGCTCCCGTTTATCTTCAAAGACACGGATCATGTCTGGCGCGTTCTCGATGGCAAAGCGGGCGAAATGATCAACGCCGGTCTTGCAAAAAAAGGCCTGATTTCCCTGGCATGGTATGATGGCGGCGCGCGTTCGTTTTACGACTCCAAGAAGCCTATCAAAACGCCCGCCGATGTTGTCGGCATGAAGATCAGGGTGATGAACAATGATCTTTACTCCGGCATGATTAAAGCCCTTGGCGGAAATCCATCTCCGATGGCGTTTTCCGAAGTATACCAGTCTCTGAAAACCGGCGTTGTAGACGGTGCCGAGAACAACTGGCCTTCCTATGAGTCGACGGGTCATTATGAGGTTGCGAAATATTATTCCGTCTCGCAACATCTGATCATTCCCGAGACGTTGTGCATCAATGCCGATGTGTACAATGCATTGTCCCCGGAAGATCAGAAAATTCTGAAAGAAGCCGCTCAAGAATCCGCACTTCTTCAGCGCAAGCTTTGGAAAGAGCGGTCAAAAGCAAGTGAGGCCAAAGTGATCGCCGGCGGCGCTATCGTCAATACGATCCCGGACAAAAGCGCATTCCAGGCAGCGATGAAACCAGTTTACGAAAAGTTTCTCACCGACAACCCGTCCCTGCGGCCGCTGGTCGAAATGATCCAGAATACGCCGTAGTTTTGTTCTGAAAACGTTGCAGTCACCGGTATCCATTTTCAGTTAGGGATACCGGTGACGCTTATGAAATTTCATTGAACGGGTAATGCTCATGTCCGCAGAAGAATCATTGAAAAAAAAATCGCCATTTGACCGGTTGCTGGATTTCTTCAGCCGTATCAACACGATACTTACCGGCATCGCTATGGTTTTCATGACGGCTATTTTCGGCTGGCTGGTCTTCGGGCGCTACGTTCTCAATGCAACGCCTACATGGGTTGAGCAGGTATCTTTGCTGCTGATTGTCTATATTGCTTTTTTAGGTGCATCGGTCGGTGTCCACCAAAAAACCCACCTGGGTGTATCCGTGTTCCGCGAAATGAGCCCGCGACCGGTGCAACGGATTTTTGATTTCTTGACGCATAGTATTTTGGCCGGATTCGGCATATTGATGACCTTCTACGGATACAAGTTGACCGTGTTCAAATGGAGCGCCGAAATCCCCCTTCTCCGGATCTCGGAAGGATGGCGCGCATTACCGATCATATTGAGCGGCGTCTTGATCTTTCTTTACTCCATTGGGCATTTGATTCACTTTTTTGCAAACCGTACCGATCAGGAAGATGCGGACTAAGTCAGGAGATTGCTGATCAATGGGCCTGTTCATTCTAATCGTTGTATTTGCAATTTGTGTCGTCATCGGGTTTCCGGTGGCGTTTGCGCTTGGCGTTGCCGCGGTCTCCTCCTTTTTTTATGAAGGTTTGCCGATGATGATCGCTTTTCAACGGATCATTTCCGGCATCAGTATTTTTTCCCTCATGGCGATCCCCTTCTTCATTTTTGCCGGCGAGTTGATGTTCCATGGGGGGATCGCCATACGGCTGGTGCATTTTGCGTCCGCGGCCGTAGGATCGGTGCGGGGAGGGCTTGGTGTCGTCAACGTCCTTTCGTCCATGTTGTTCGGGGGCATATCGGGCTCTGCCATAGCCGATGTTTCGGCTCTGGGATCCATCCTGATCCCTGTCATGAAAGAGAAAGGGTATGATGACGACTATGCGGTCAATGTCACCGTAACCTCATCCATTGCCGGCATCATCATTCCGCCGAGCCATAATATGATTATTTATGCCGTGGCGGCCGGAGGCAGCCTTTCCATTTCCAAATTGTTTCTGGCCGGGTTTTTCCCCGGGGTATTGATGTGCCTGTGTCTGGCCGCCGTCTCCTACCTCGTTGCGGTAAAAAGGGGCTATACTTCGGAAGTATTTCCCGGTTTTGTTATTCTATTCAAGAATTTCTTCACGGCCCTTCCTGGTTTGTTTACCGCCATCATTATCGTTGGCGGTGTGCTCAGCGGCATTTTTACGGTAACCGAATCCGGCGCCTTTGGAGCGATCTATGCCTTTTTCGCCACCATAATCGTCTATCGGGCTTTGACATGGGACAAATTCAAGCTGGCGGTCACCAACTCCGTCAGAACAACTTCGATGGTCATGATCCTGATTGCCTGTTCAGGCGCGTTTGCCTATCTGTTGACGTTTTACCAGGTGCCAGAAAAAATGGCGTCTTTCCTGACGGGTATTTCAGATAATCCGGTCGTTATCTTGCTGATGATCAACCTGATGCTGCTTTTTCTAGGCATGATTATGGATATGGCCGCGTTGATTCTGATTTGTACGCCGATATTTTTGCCCATAGCGGTTTCCATTGGTGTCGATCCCTATCAGTTCGGCATGTTATTGATGATGAACCTCGGCCTGGGACTCTGTACCCCCCCCGTGGGATCATGCCTGTTTGTCGGTTGCGCCGTCGGCGACGTCCGGTTGGAGGACGCCGTGAAAACCATATGGCCTTTTTACCTGGCCATCTTGATCGCGCTGATGTTTGTTACATTTGTGCCCGCAATTTCAATGACGCTACCCAATCTTATCGGGTAGCCGCATATCGAATTCTATCCGGCTCAACGTAACAAAGCCGCTCTGCTCTATGACGGCACTGAAACTCAGCGCCACCCAAATGACGGCGGTTTATTTTTTATGACAGCCGGTATCGGAAAGCGAAACCCTGATGGAACAGCTTCTGCTGAAAAGCCTTGAAAATGAATCCTTGGCCCCGGCCATGCCCTACGACATCGCAAACGCCCTGGCGGAAACCGTCATCGGTCCCCTGGCCGAAATCATCGTTTATCCCCGATCCATCGCCGCGGCGAACCGCTGCCTGTA
Organism: Deltaproteobacteria bacterium; assembly: GCA_020444045.1. GTDB lineage: Bacteria > Desulfobacterota > Desulfobacteria > Desulfobacterales > UBA5852 > JABZFP01. Next base: position 111,046 of record JAHLLS010000016.1, on the reverse strand, counting down.
CTTTCTGGGCCGTCGGGAAACCCAAAAGTATGTGGGGCTCATCACGACAACGAACTGCCAAGCAGCCATCCCGGGCGCGCCCCGATCCATCCGTCTGAATAATGCGGCCCTTCACCTGGTCCTGACAGAAACGGACACGAAAACATCGGGCGTGATGCAGGAAGCGTTATCGTTTTTGAAGCCCCGGGTAACCGGAACCGCGCCTTCTGTCGGCTGCGGGGATCGCCTGGGGCTGGCCACACCGGGGCACATCCAGGCCGTGCGCAAAGCCGGACTGGCCCCGATTCTGGCCCAACAGTCGGTGCGCGAAAACGAGCGCACGGGCCGCACGCCGGCCGATGTCATGGCGGATGCCGTCTGGGGTGTTTTTGAAGCTGGCTGGCGCGACGGTTTCGGGGCCGATGCGGATCACCTTAAAACCCCGGAAGCCCTCGACCCTTTTGTCGACGCCGGCTATACCTTTTTCACCATCGACCCCGGCGACCATGTGGACGCCCGGGCCGACACGGCGGCCACCGCCGATCTCGAGGCCCTGGTCCAGGCACTGCCCTGGGACGCTCTGGAAAGCCGACCGCCCGACCTGAATCGCGCCCTCTGCCAGAAGCCCCTGGATCTGGACGGCCAGCCCTGCCCCCTGACGGAAGTCCAGGTCCAACGCGCCGCCGTCAAGTACGGCCGGGTGGTGGCGCACACGGTAAGCATGTACCGCCACCTCAAAAACCGTCTTGCAGGCCGGCCTTTCGAGCTCGAGGTCAGCGTGGATGAAACCGACACCGTGACCAGCCTGGCCGAGCACATCTACATCGCCACCGAACTCAAACGGCTGGGGGTCCACTGGGTCAGCCTGGCGCCCCGCTACGTAGGCGACTTCGAAAAGGGGGTCGACTACATAGGTGATCTGGAAACCTTCGACGCCTCGTTTGCCCAACACGCCGCTGTGGCGCGTACCTTGGGGCCCTATAAACTGAGCCTGCATTCCGGATCGGACAAGTTCCGCATTTATCCCATTGCAGCCCGGCACACCCGCGGCCTGGTGCATCTCAAAACGGCCGGCACAAGCTATCTTGAAGCGCTGCGGGCCACGGCTATGACCGATCCCGATCTGTTCCGCCGCATCATGGCCCTGGCGGTCGAGCGCTATCCCGTCGATCGCGCCAGCTACCATGTGTCGGCCCGGATCGATAAACTGCCGCCCTTCCGCCAAATGCCCGACGACACCCTTCCCGAGCTTCTGGAAGATTTTCACGCCCGGGAGATCCTGCATGTCACCTACGGGTCGGTCCTCAACCACCCGACCTTGCGACCGGCCTTTTTCGCGGCCCTCAAAACGAATGCATCCCTTTACACCACACTGATTGCCAACCATTTCGACCGGCATTTACAGCCTTTCATGCGCCCTTAAAAACGGAGCACGCCATGTCCACCCTGCTAAAAAACCTGTTCGACCTGGAAGGCCATACCGCCATCATAGCCGGCGGCGCCGGGGTTATCGGCACGGCCATGGCCGGCACCCTTCTGGGGGCCGGCGCTAATGTTGCCGTCTGGAGCCGCTCTCGGGAATCCATCGATTGGGCCCTGGAAAAACTGACCGCTGAAACCGGCGCGGCCAACCGCCTGGACGGATTTCAGGTGGATACCGGCGACGAGGAAGCCGTCGGGGAAGCCCTGCAGCTCACGACCGGACGATTTGCGGCCCCCTGTATTCTGATCAATGCCGTGGGGGGCAATCTGGGCAAGAGCCCCTTTATCGATACCGATATCACCCAGTTCGAAGAGATCCTGCGCCTGAACCTGCTGGCCGGCCTGGTGGTGCCCACCAAGGTGGTGGCGGCCTATTGGATCGAGCAGGGAATGCGGGGATCGATCATCAATCTGACCTCCATGACCTCCTATATGCCGCTTTCGGGTGTCTGGGGCTACGATGCGGCCAAGGCAGGGGTGCTGAATCTCACCCAGGCCACCGCCAACGCGTTTGCCCAGCACGGCATTCGGGTCAATGCCATCGCACCGGGATTTTTCCTCGGCAAACAGAACCGGGCCTTGCTGGTCGACGAAAACACAGGGGACTATACCCCCCGTGGAAAGGCGATTATCGAACGCACCCCCTTCGGGCGCTTCGGCAACCCCGAGGAACTGGCCGGCGCCACCCTTTTTCTGGCCAGCGAAAAAGCTTCCGGATTCGTCACAGGCGTGTCCATCCCCGTGGACGGGGGCTATCTGATTCACAATATTTGAAAGGACTGCCATGGTTTCCGGAACCGGCCACCCCGACATGACCGTTGAAGCGCAGGAGGTCCGGCGTATCGTCGACGCCGGCACCCCGCAGTCCCTCTACGCCGGCAAGCGCGTGCTCGTGCTGACCCCGGATGCCACCCGCACCTGCCCTCTGCCCATGATGATCAAGGCCCTGCAGGAAGTCGTCGGTCCCCATTGCGTCGCACTGGATTTCATGGTGGCTTTAGGGACTCACCCGCCCATGCCGGAAGCCGACATCCTGAGACTCTACGGCATCTCTGAGGATGATCGGAAAAAACAATTCGCCGGCTGCCGCTTCCTCAACCACCGCTGGGATCTTCCCGATACACTGGCGACCATCGGTTATCTTGAAGCACTGGAAATCGAAGCCTTTTCCCAAGGGCGACTCAAGGAACGCGTCCCCGTCGCCATCAATCGTGCGGTCTTCGACTACGACCTGATCCTGATTCTGGGGCCGGTCTTCCCCCACGAGGTGGTGGGGTTCTCAGGGGGGGCCAAATACCTTTTCCCCGGCATTGCCGGAGGGGATTTTTTGCATTTCTTCCACTGGCTGGGGGCGGTCATCACCTGTGCCGGCATCATCGGCACCAAAGACACCCCGGTTAGGGGCGTCATCCACCGCGCCCTGGCCATGGTCGATGTCCCGGTGCAAAACATCGCCATGGTGGTCACCCCCACCAACCAGCTCTGCGGACTCTATGTCGGCCACGTGGTCGAATCCTGGTCACAGGCCGCCGACCTGTCCGACCGGGTGCACATCGTCTACCGCGAGGCCCCCTTCCCCGTCGTTTTCGGTCAGGCGCCGGCCATGTACGACGAGATCTGGGTGGCCGGCAAGGTCATGTACAAGCTGGAACAGGTCGTGGCGGACGGCGGCCGACTTATCATCTATGGACCGCACATCAGGCATATCTCCCGCACCTGGGGGCAATGGATCGAAAAGGTCGGTTACCACGTGCGGGATTACTTCCTGAAGCAAATGGACGCCTTCCGGGACGTGCCCCGGGGCGTGCTGGCCCACTCCACCCACGTGCGGGGCACCGGCACCATTGAAAACGGGGTCGAGCGGCCGCGCATCGAGGTGGTCCTGGCCACCGGAATACCGGAAGCCCTCTGCCGCAAGATCAACCTGGGCTATATGGATCCCGCAGGGATCAACATCGACGACTACCGCCACAAAGAAGAGCAAGGCATCCTTTGCGTTGCGCACGCCGGTGAAATGCTCTACAAGCTCAAATAAGGAGGTGCCCGTGACACCCTTCCTTTCGGAAGATTTTCTGCTGCAGACCGAGACCGCACGCCGCCTCTACCACGATTATGCGGCCGCCATGCCCATTTTCGACTACCACTGCCACCTGCCGGTGGAAGACATCGCCACGGACAAGGTCTTCGCCAACCTGACCCGCATCTGGCTCAACGGCGACCATTACAAGTGGCGCGCCATGCGGGCCAATGGTGTCGACGAACGCTTCATCACCGGTGCTGCCGACGATAGGGAGAAATTTGCGGCCTGGGCCGCCACGGTGCCTAAGACCCTTCGCAATCCGCTCTATCACTGGACCCACCTGGAGTTGAAGCGCTATTTCGGCATCACGGACCGCCTGCTCGACGCGACCTCTGCCCGGGAGATTTACGATCACGGCACAGCCCTTCTGCAAACACCGGCATTCAGCACCCGCGCCCTCCTGACCCGCATGAACGTCAAGGTGGTCTGTACCACCGACGACCCCGTGGACAGCCTCGAGCACCACCGGGGCCTGCAGGAAGACAAGGCCTTCACGGTCAAAGTCCTGCCCGCCTTCCGGCCGGACAAGGCCACGGCCGTGGAAGATCCGGCGGTCTACAACCAGTATGTGGACAAGCTGTCCACGGTTTCCGGTGTTCCCATTGATGACTACGATGACCTACTGGCCGCCCTGAAAGCGCGGCACGATTTCTTCCACCAGGCGGGATGCCGTCTCTCCGACCACGGCTTGGAGCGCCCCTACGCAGCCGAATTCACGCCCGACGAGATCGTGCGCATCTTTGCCAAGGTGCGCCGCAACGAATCCTTGACGCGTTTGGAAAACGATCAGTTCAAAACCGCCGTTCTGCTGGAACTGGCCCGCATGGACGCGGACCGGGACTGGACCCAACAGTTTCATTTCGGGGCCCTGCGCAATACCAATTCCCGGGCTTTCCGCCAATTGGGCCCCGACACCGGCTATGATTCCATCAGCGACTGCCGCCTGGCCGGCCCCCTGGCGCACTTTCTCGACCGGCTGGCCAGCGAAAACCGCCTGACCCGCACGATTCTCTACGTCCTCAATCCGGGCGACAACGAGGTTGTCGCCACCATGATCGGCAATTTCCAGGACGGGTCCCTACCCGGCAAGATCCAGTTCGGCTCGGGCTGGTGGTTCAATGACCAGAAGGACGGCATGGAGCGCCAGATCAATGCCCTGTCGAACATGGGGCTCCTGAGCCGCTTCGTAGGCATGCTCACCGACTCCCGCAGCTTTCTCTCCTATCCGCGTCACGAGTACTTTCGCCGCGTGCTGTGCAATCTGCTGGGAACCGATATGGAAAACGGCGAGCTGCCCCACGATTTCGATCTGGTGGGCGAGATGGTCCGGGACATCTGCTACCGCAACGCCGTCAACTACTTCGGCATAACTGTCGACTGACATGGTCCTCATCCTCATGGGCCCCACGGGCTGCGGCAAAACCACCATCGGGCGCCTCCTGGCGCAGCGGCTGGGATGGCCTTTTCTGGACGGCGACGATTTCCACCCCGCGGCCAATGTCGCCAAGATGCACAGCGGAACGCCGCTGGACGACAACGATCGGCGCCCCTGGTTGTTGGCCTTGCGGAAAGAGATCGAAGACCGCAGCAGGGCCGGGCAGTCGGCCATTGTGGCCTGTTCCGCGTTGAAACGGATCTATCGCGAGCTGCTCGGCGTGGATCAACAGAGCGTGAAGACCGTTTACCTGCGGGGTTCTTTCGAGGTGTTGCAAGAGCGTCTGTCCGATCGACGGGGTCACTTCATGCCACCGGAACTGCTGCGCAGCCAGCTGGAAACACTCGAATTGCCGGAAGGCGGCCTTGTCGTGGACATCGATGATGATCCGGCAATGATCGTGACCCGGATCATAGCGTCATTGAAACAGGCGGCCCTATCCGGTAAGGCTAAGCGTGATAAAAATGTTTAACGAGGGAAGAAAAATCAAATGAATGACCACAACACACCACAAGCCGACATCGGCCTCATCGGCCTGGCCGTGATGGGGGAAAACCTGGCCCTGAACATGGAGCGCCGAGGATTTAGCGTCGCCGTCTACAACCGTACCCCGGAAAAAACCCGCGCCTTCATGGCCGGCCGCGCCGCCGGCAAGCGCTTTGTCGCCGCTGATTCTTTAGAAAAACTGGTTCAAAACCTCCAGCGACCCCGCCGGGTGATGTTGATGGTCAAAGCCGGAGCCCCCGTCCAGGAGACCATCGCGGCCCTGGTGCCCCTGCTCGAACCGGGGGACATCATTATCGACGGAGGCAATTCGAACTACCTTGACACCGAAAGGCGCGTCGCGGAACTGGAACAGCAGGGGCTGCGCTATGTCGGCACCGGTGTTTCCGGGGGGGAAGAAGGCGCCCTGAAGGGGCCCGCCATCATGCCGGGCGGTTCAACGGCCGCCTGGGACGTCCTGCGTCCCCTGTTCGAAGCCATTGCCGCCCGGGCGCCGGACGGTGCGCCCTGCTGCCGGTGGATGGGTCCGGGGGGCGCCGGACACTTCGTCAAGATGGTCCACAACGGCATCGAATACGGCGACATGCAGCTCATTGCCGAAGCCTACCACCTCATGCGCGACGTGCTGCAACTCTCCGGCGAGGCCATGCAGGCCATTTTCGAAACCTGGAACCGGGACGACCTGCAAAGCTACTTGATCGAGATTACGGCCGCCATTCTGGCCTTCCGGGAAGCGGACGGCGAACTACTGCTGGAGCGCATCCTGGACGCCGCCGGCCAGAAAGGAACCGGCCGTTGGACCGTTGGCGCGGCCCTCGATCTGGGCGTACCGCTGACCCTCATCGGCGAGTCGGTCTTCGCCCGCTATCTTTCCGCCCTCAAGGATGAACGGATAACCGCCGCCGGTATTCTGAGCCCGCCTACCGACCCGCCGCCGGTGACGGATCACCAACCCTTTGTCACGGACCTGGGACAGGCCCTGCTGGCAGCCAAGATCATTTCCTACGCCCAGGGATTCGCGCTCCTTCAGACGGCCTCCACAACCTATGGCTGGGCGCTTGATTACAGCGACATCGCCATGGTCTGGCGCAACGGCTGCATCATCCGTTCGGGCTTTCTGGAACCCATTGCCGATGCCTTCCGGGCCGCACCCGATCTGTCCAATCTCATCCTGGCGCCTTTCTTCAAAGAGAAACTCCACAACGCCCAGGCGGGTTGGCGCCGGGTCACGGCCAGTGCCGTCCAACACGGCATCCCTGTCCCCGCCCTGGCCGGCGCTCTGACCTACTTTGACGGACTGCGCTGCGCCAACCTGCCGGCCAATCTCCTGCAGGCCCAGCGGGATTACTTCGGCGCCCATACTTACGAACGTGTCGACCACCCTCGCGGAACCTTTTTTCACACCGAATGGCTTAGGAATCGTGAAGATTGACGGTGTGCCGCAAGCACGGTTGATTTTCGCACGCCTGCCGCCTTGATGAATTGCATGCTCACCACCCTCCACACGCGCTAACTTCGCGATGCCACCGTCGCCGGTTTCTATCGCACCATGAACGGGATATGCACGGTTATCTCGCGTGGACTATCGATGGAAAACCATTTTCTTCCCAAACGCGACGCTCACAGCGCCGGTGGACGCATCTTGTTCTTGACAAACTCCGTAAAATATATAATTGGAAATTTGATCAAATTTTCAATCTAATAGTGGATTATATTTCTGTGACACAGCGCGCAGCCAAATCGACGAACGCGACCGAAGGGACCGTCGGTCATACCCGCAAAGCCTATCTGGGAATTCGCAACCTGATGCTGCACAACGAACTGGCGCCCGGGCAAAAGATTGCTTATCGCGACCTGGCCGAACGCCTCGGGATGAGCCAGACCCCGATCATCCAGGCCCTGAAATGGCTCGAGTTCCAGCAACTGGTGCGCCACGAACCGAACCGGGGCTATTTCACCGCCCCCATCGATCCCAAAGAAGTGCAAGAGATCTACGAAGTGCGGGAAACCCTGGAACTGAGCCTGCTGCCCGGCATCGTCCGGACGATCGACCGCAACGGTGTCCGGACCCTGCGCTCCGCGCTCGAGGAGCACCTGAAAGCCTCGCGGGAAATCTATCTGGCCGAGCGATTGCATCGCGATATGGAATTTCACCTCACGCTGGCGCACCTCTCCGGCAACCAGGTGCACTGCAAGATCCTGAGGGATCTTTTCGACCTGCTGTACCTCAAATACAGCGGCAACGTCCTCTTTTCCACCTCCATGGACTCGGCCGATGCCGACCACCAGGCCTTGTTCGACAGTATTGCCGGCGGCGACCTGAAAACCGCCCGCCGCACCCTGTCCGGCCACATCCGACGGGTCCGGGAACACGTCCTGAAGGGGCTTAAAAAACTCACCGATGCCAAAACCCAAGCGGGAATCTGATCACATGATACTGGGAGACGCACCATGGCGCTGACACTGATGGAGGGCAACGAAGCGATTGCCTGGGGCGCCCGGGCGGCCGGTTGCCGATTCTTCGCCGGCTACCCCATCACACCGGCCACGACCATTTATAATGCCATGCTGAGGCTGCTGCCCCCCGAGGACGGGATCTGCATGCAGGGTGAAGACGAAATTGCCTCCATCGGATTTTGCCTGGGGGCTTCCATGGCCGGCTGGAAAACCATGACGGCGACCTCGGGACCGGGCATCAGCCTCTACAGCGAACAGATATCGTTTGCCATTGGCAGCGAGATTCCGGTGGTCATCGTCGATGTCCAGCGCCTGGGGCCCTCCACCGGTTCGGCCACCAAAGGGGCCGATGGCGACATTCAGTTCTTGCAGTGGGGCAACAGCGGCGGCCTGCCGGTCATCGTGCTGGCACCGGTGGACATCACCGACTGCATCGTGCTCACCATGCAGGCCTTCAACCTGGCGGAGACCTATCGCTGCCCGGTGTTCCTGGCGGCCAACAAGGAAATTTCCATGACCCGGGAAACCGTGGACCTTGACGCTATCGCGCTGCCCGACATCATCAACCGCCGACAGGCCGATCCGGGCCAGGCATTCCTGCCCTTCGGAACCTCCGACGAACGTCTGACCCCCGATTTCCTGCCCATCGGTGGGAGTCGCGCCGTCCGTCAGACCTCCTCCACCCACGGGCCGGACGGCTACATCACGGCCGATCCGGAGCTGATCGCCCGCAACCAGGACCGCCTGCAGCGCAAAATCACCTCGCAAGCCGACCGCTTTGTCTTCTTTGAGGATGATGCGGCACCGGGAGCCGAAACCCTGATCATCACCTACGGCGTAACGGCCCGGGCCGCCAAAACCGCTGTCGAAACCCTGCGGGACACCGGGACACCGGTTTCTCTGCTGGTGCTGAAAACTCTCTGGCCGGTCCCTGAAGATCTTCTGCGCGAAAAAGCCGCCGTTTACGACCGGATCGTGGTGGTGGAAATGAACCTCGGTCAATATGTCCGCGAGATCCAACGCGCGCTGCCCGGCCGGGAAATCCGTTTCCTGGGCCAGATGGACGGTGAACTCATCAAGCCCCGTCAGATCGAGGAGGTGGTCCGCCATGGATAGTCTGCTGAATCAGGATCGCCCACCGGTCTTCTGTCCGGGATGCGCCCATGAACGGGTCGTCGCGGCGCTGGATCAAACGTTTCAGGACATGGGGCTCAGAGGGGAGCAAATCGCCATCGTGTCGGACATCGGGTGCTCCGGGCTTTTCGACACCTTTTTCAACACCCACGCCTTCCACGGCCTGCACGGCCGCGCCCTGACCTATGCCACCGGGATTAAAATGGCCCGCCCGGACCTGCATGTCGTGGTCACCATGGGCGACGGCGGGCTGGGGATCGGCGGCGCCCACCTGCTGAGCACCTGCCGCCGCAACATCGATCTGACCCTGCTGGTGCTGAACAACTTCAACTACGGCATGACCGGCGGGCAGTGCTCCTCGACCACGCCGCAAAACGCCCAGGTCGGTTCCGGTTTTCTGAATCGGCTGGAAAAACCCATGGACGTCTGCCGCGTGGCCGGGGCGGCCGGAGCGGCCTATACGGCGCGTGCCTCGGCTTACGATAAAGACTTGTCGGAAAACCTGGCGACGGCCATCCGTTACAACGGGTTTGCCCTGGTGGACATCTGGGGGGTTTGCCCGGGACGCTATACCAAGCGCAACAAACTGTCCCCCAAAACCATCGCGGCCACCCTCGACGGGTTGCCCCCGGCCGATCATTTCGGTGCCGAAAACACCCGTGAGGAATACGGACGGGCCTATCGACAAGAAGCGGCGGATCTGCCACCGGCGCTTCCCCCCCAGCGTATCGAGACCCGCCACACACAGGTCACGGAAGGGCGCCAGGAGGTCGTCTTCCTGGGAAGCGCCGGGCAGCGCATCGTCACCGCCGGCGAACTGCTGTGTCTGGCCGGGGCCTCCGCCGGGCTGCAGGCCTCCCAGAAAAACGACTACCCCATCACCGTGCTGCGGGGGCATTCGGTCAGCGAAGTTATTTTATCGAAAAAGGCGATTGGATATACCGGTATCCAGCAGCCTTCCGTAGTGGTCGCCCTGGCCGCTGAAGGCGTGGCGCGCCGTAAAAATATGCTGGCAAATCTTACCGAGGACGCCCTTGTCATCCGGGCGGAAGGCATCGAAATTATCTCCTGCCGGGCCACGGTGGTCACCGTGGACTTCAAAGCGGCCGGCATCCGGGAACCGGATTGGGCGCTGGCCGCCCTGGCGACCATGGCTCACCGCAACACCGCCCTCAGTTCCGCCATGCTACAGACGGCGCTGGACATCCGATTTTCGGGCAAGGTATATGATCTGGCCACAACGGTCGTCGGGAAGGTAAACCCCTGAAAGGCACTGCTGGCGCGATAGAAACAACCAACCGATCAACCATCATAAAGGGAGCGCACCGTGGATTTTGCACTGTCCAAAGATCTTGAAATGCTGCGAAAAGCCGTCCGGGAATTCGCCAACAAACAGATTGCCCCGTATGCGGACGAATGGGACGCCAACCACCACTTCCCCTACAAGGAAGCCCTGCTGCCCATGGCCGAATTGGGCCTTTTCGGCACCGTGATCCCCGAAAAATACGACGGCGAGGACATGGGCTGGCTGTCGGCCATGATCGTCACGGAGGAAATCGCACGGGCGTCGAGTTCCCTGCGGGTCCAGATCAATATGCAGACCCTGGGCTGCGCCTATACCATCTACCATTACGGCAGCGAAGACTTAGCGGCCCGGTACGTCCCCAAGCTGGTCCGGGCGGAGTACGTGGGCGGCTTCGGCATCACCGAGTCCGATGCCGGCTCCGATGTCATGGCCATGAATTCCACGGCCGAAGACAAGGGCGATCACTGGCTGTTGAACGGATCCAAAACCTGGATTTCCAACGCGCCGGTGGGCGACGTCGTCATCTACTATGCCTACACAGACAAATCAAAAGGCGCCAAGGGGCTGTCCGCCTTTGTGGTCGAACTCAAAAACTTCAACGGCGTCAAAACCACGACGCTGGAGAAAATGGGGTCGCACGCCTCCCCGACCGGCGAGATCTTTCTCAGTGACACCCGCGTTCCCAAGGAGAACATCATCGGTCAACCGGGGGATGGGGCCAAAATCGTTTTCGGCTCCCTCAACCAGACCCGCCTGTCGGCCGCCGCCGGCGCCGTGGGCGTGGCCCAGGCCTGTCTGGAGACGGTCCTCAAGTACTGCAACGAACGCAAGCAGTTCGGCAAACCCATCGGTGAATACCAGATGAACCAGGACATGATCGCCCAGATGGCCACCGAGATCGAAGCCTCCCGCCTGCTGGTCTACAAGGCGGCCTGGGCCAAGGACCAGGGCCGGCTGAACAACGGGCTGGACGTGGCCATGGCCAAATACCTGGCCGGGGAAACCGCCGTCAAATGCGCTAATTACGCCATGCGGATCCTGGGCGCCTACGGCTATTCCACCGAATACCCGGTGGCGCGGTTTTATCGGGATGCCCCCACCTACACCATGGTGGAAGGCTCCTCCAATATCTGCAAGTGGATTATTGCACTCGATCAGCTCGGTTATCGCAAGGCCAACCGGTAGTGGGAGAAGCATTTGCCCAATCTCGGCGTTGCGCGGCACCCCTCGTTGTTGCGGCGTACCGGCGTACGCCTCACGCCTCGGGGCTTGCGCGCCTTGACCTTGGACAAATGCTTCTCCCACTACGATCATGTAAATGAGGCTAATCTCTCGGAGAGGGAAACCTCAGGTAGTCGTTTTGAAAGTACTTAAAAACGTTTTTCCAGATTTTGATGTTGAATTTCCCATTGTCCCGCGCCGAGCATCAGGCGCTGCGAACGGGAAAAAGTGCGCGGACTGTCTGAGCGAAAGCGAGTTTCCGCGCGCTCCGGTCGCGGCGACGACGCGCAGGGTTAAGCGGGACACGGGCGTCTTCTTTTGGTTCGTTTTCTTCCACGGGGATGAAAATGAACAATTAAAGGAACAGGATGAACCCGAGCTGGAAACCCTTTCCTGTTTCACAAAAATTGGGAAGCAGATAGATCGAAATGAATCATGCTGACCAGAAGCAGGTAGAAAGGAGTCGCCCATGAACGATGATCTCATCGAGAAGACCCAGCGCACGGCGGCGCTTTATTTTGAAGGGGTCGAGGACGAAAAGCCCTTCGAGCTCTGGAAGGCCTTCGATCCCGGGCTGGCCAAGGACCTGTCGCTGTTCATCACGGGCAAGATGTACGCCCGCGAAAAACTGCCCCACCCTACCCGCCAGCTCATCACCGTGGCGGCCCTGACCGTGCTGGGGCGGGCCGACGAACTGAAGCTGCACATCCAGGCCGCCCTGAATGTGGGCTGCACCGTCGAAGACATTGCCGAGACGATCTTCCAGACGGCAGTTTACGGCGGCATCCCGGCCACCAACACCGCCCTGAAGACCCTGCGCCAGGTGCTGCAGGAAAAAAATGCCTGGCCGCCGGCAACCGCCGTGGAATAAGCCTGCGAGGATTTTGCATGAAGGATGCCCTACAGATATTCACAGCCGGTTTGAGCGGGGTTTTCATTGGCATGACCCTGCTCTACATCGTCATCCGACTGACCCGTTTCGTGGCAGACGCCCTGTCGAAAGGCGAACCCCATGACAAATGACCTGCTGGCCCTCTTCCAGACCGCTGGCTTTTTCTACTTGACGCCGGGCATGCTGCTGATGTGGCTGATCGGGGGCACTCTGATCTATCTGGCCATTGCCAAACAATACGAACCGCTGCTTTTGCTGCCCATCGGTTTCGGCATTCTGCTGGCCAACCTGCCCCTGACCGGTCTGATGGAACCCGAAGAGGGCCTCCTGTGGCGGTTCTACCACTACGGCATTCAATGGGAAATCATACCGCCGCTGATTTTTCTGGGACTGGGAGCCTTGACCGATTTCGGCCCCTTGCTGGCCAAACCGGTGTTGATCTTCCTCGGCGCCGGCGCCCAGGCAGGTGTCTACCTGACCTTTTTTGCCGCCAGCGCCATGGGGTTCGATCTCAAGGAAGCCGCCACCATGGGCATCATTGGGGGCGCCGACGGCCCCACCACCATCTTCCTGGCGGCCAAACTGGCCCCCCACATGCTCGGCAGCTGTGCGGTGGCAGCCTATTCCTACATGGCCCTGGTGCCCATCATCCAGCCTCCGGTCATGCGGCTGCTGACCACGTCGAAAGAGCGCACCATTCGGATGAAAAAAGGCCGCAAAGTCAGTCCGCTGGAAAAAATCCTCTTTCCCATCGTGGCAACCCTGGTGATCATCCTTTTGGTTCCGGCTGCCGCACCCTTGATTGCCATGTTTATGCTGGGCAACCTTTTCCGCGAAGCCAAGGTGGTGGAGCGGCTGACCCATGCCGCTCAGAACGAGCTGCTCAACATCGTCACCATCTTCTTGGGGCTGCCGGTAGGCGCCACCATGAACGCGGCCGCCTTTCTGCAGCCCAAGGTGTTGTTCATTTTCTTTTTCGGGCTGTTCGCCTTTATCGTCAGCACGGCCACCGGCATCCTGCTGGCCAAGCTGATGAACCTGTTCCGCAAGGAAAAGATCAACCCCCTGCTGGGTGCCGCGGGCGTCTCGGCGGTCCCCATGGCCGCGCGCGTGGTACACAAGGTCGGCTCCCAGTATGACAAGAAAAACTATCTGCTCATGTTCGCCATGGGCCCGAATGTGGCCGGCGTCATCGGCACGGTCATTGCCGCGGGGATCTTTTTGACGCTGCTGGGGTAAACAATCAAAAATCTGGATCACCCCTAACAAAATCGGTGTGGCCCTGAGGGTTCAAAGGTCCGAGGATTCGGGGATTCAAGTGAACATCAAAAACACCATATGACAAATCCTTGAACCCCTGGCCCCCGGGATCCGTGATCCTTTTCACCGGTTAAACGGAAGACGACATAAAACACAAACGATTCAATAAGCGAAATCAATGATAGGGAGGTACGATAATGTCCGAAGAAATCTTGGCCCCATTGGCGGGCAAAATCATCCAGATGGATCTGGAAGTCGGCAAGACGGTGGAAGAAGACGAAGAAATTCTGGTCATCGAAGCGATGAAGATGGAAACCCCCGTATTTGCGCCCTGCAGCGGAACGATCAAGGACATCAAGGTCAAAAAAGGGGACGATGTGGAGGAAGACGATCTTCTAGCCATCATCGAGGATTGACAGTTTCGCGATTGCCGATTGCAGCGGCTTATAGAGGGGGAGTGACACATGCGACCGTATTTCGAAAAAATGGCTGAGTTCGGCCGGGAACTTAAAAAAAGCCAGCTCAAGCAAACCGCCAAAAACCGTGAAGCGCTGGAAACAGCCGAAGCTGAAATTCAGGCCCAGGTCGAGGGGGTCAAAAACGCCGGCTTCCCCACCGACAAAATCAATGCCCGGGGGCAGATGACGGTCTGGCAGCGAATAGACTATTTGGTGGACCCGGAGACGTGGTGCCCGCTGCACATGCTCTACAACCCCATGGAAAACGACGAGGGCACCACCAACGTCATCGACGGTCTGGGGCGCATTTCCGGCAAGTGGGCCGTTATCATCGGGTTCGACAACAAAGTCATGGCCGGCGCCTGGCTGCCGGGCCAGTCCGAGAATATCCTGCGCGTCACCGATCTGGCCAAGCGCCTGAACATTCCCCTGGTCTGGCTGGTCAACTGCAGCGGCGCCAAACTCACGGAACAGGAAAAATTCTATGCCAACCGGCGCGGCGCCGGCACACCCTTCTTCCGGCATGCCGAGCTGGAGCAGATGGGCATACCGGTTTTAGCCGGTATCTACGGCACCAACCCGGCCGGCGGCGGCTACCAGAGCATCAGTCCCACCATTCTCTTCGCCCACAAGGATTGCAACATTGCCGTGGGCGGCGCCGGCATCGTGAGCGGCATGGCCCCCAAGGGACATTTCGACCTGGAAATGGCCGCGGGCATTATCGAAAAGGCCAAACACTTCAAGGCCCAGCCCCCCGGCACGGTCGCAACCCATTATGACGAAACCGGTTTCTTTCGCTATGTCTTCGAAGAAGAACAAGGGGTCCTGGACGGCCTGAAAGACTACATGAAGGCCATACCGGCCTACCATCCCAAATTCTTCCGGGTGGCTCCTCCCCGGGATACCCGCTTCCCGTCGGAAGACATTTACAGCCTGCTGCCCATGGAGCCTAAGCGGGTCTACGAATTCGATCAGATTCTGGCCCGTCTCGTGGACAGCGGCGAGCACATGGAATTCCGTCCGGAAAACGGGCCGGAAGTCTACACCGGGCTTTGCAAGGTGGACGGCTTCCTGGTGGCCTGCATCGGCAACCGCCAGGGATACCTGGGAAAGGACTATCCGGAATACGCCGACTACCCGGGCTTCGGCGGCAAGCTCTACCGCCAGGGGCTCATCAAAATGAACGAGTTTGTGACCCTCTGCGGGCGGGACCGCATTCCGATCATCTGGTTCCAGGACACCACCGGCATCGATGTGGGGGATGCGGCTGAAAAAGCGGAATTGCTGGGTCTGGGCCAGTCCCTGATCTATTCCATCCAGCAGACCGATGTGCCCATGATGCTGGTCGTGCTGCGCAAGGGCACGGCCGCGGCCCACTATGTCATGGGAGGTCCCACGGCCAACCGCCACAACGCGTTCACGTTAGGGACCGCCGCCAGCGAAATCTACGTCATGCATGGCGAAACGGCCGCTGTAGCGACTTACGCCCGACGGCTGGTCAAGGAGGAAGCCGCCGGCCGGCCCCTGCAACCCGTGGTGGATAAGATGAACGAGCTGGCAGCGGATTACCACGAAAAATCACGGCCCCTGTTCTGCGCCCGCACCGGTTTGGTGGACGAGATCGTGGCCATCAAAGATCTGCGCCGCTACCTGACAGCCTTTGCCGGGGCCGCCTACCAGAACCCGAAATCCATCTGCCCCCAGCACCAGATGATCCTGCCGCGCATCATCCGCGGTTAGCGTGGGCAATGGGGACGGCGCCGCCATGGTGGGCTCCGTCCCGCTGGCCTGTCGGTAAGAGGTTGCGGCCGGGCATTTCACCCGTGGCAGCGGTCCGGAATTACAATCCCACCGCAACGTTGTCGACGCCTGAGGCATGCGCATCCAGGGATCGTTTTTCAGGTGTTGGTTCCCCACAGTGTGACCAGGTTATCCGCGGCATCGAACGTCAAGGGGGCCGGCCCGGCGACGATATCTGCCAGAGGATGGCGTCGCAGACCGTCGAGAAGCGCGGCGCTGGCCAGGAATTCATTGACGTGCCGGGTGTCACGAACAATCACGGCCTCGATCGCCGCCGCAGGTTTGGGCCCCAGGGTGGTAAAACAGGCCTGCAAGGCTTTGCGGTCATTGGGCAGGCGGACGGGGATAAAGGCCTTGTGCAACGACAGGCTGGTCAACGCATTCATCAAGGTCGCCTCGTAGTCCATGGCCTGAAACACCCGTTCGGTGATGATATCGGCATTGCCCAAACCGATCGCGTTGCCGCCGGTCTTCGTCGACAGGTTCAAAACAGCCACCCTTGTGGCCTGCATCTGTTCGGAAAAATCGCTTTCCATCAGATCGAAGGCGCGCCCGGTCACGTTGGGATCCATGCCGGCGCCGCTGATCTCCTTGCCGATCGTTTGGATGGCCAATACATCCAACCGGTTAAAGGGCAAACGGGGAAATTGTTCCTTGGCGGCCGCCAGCAGATCCGGCTCCCGTTCCAGGATGCGGCCGGCCGGAATTGCCTCGATGCGGCAGGTTTCATCCCGGGCGTTTTCAACCACCGCCGCCCCAAACCGCAGATTGCCGTGGGTCAGGACCGCCTGCGCCATTTCGCGCAGCAGCGGGAAAAAGCCGTATTGCAGGGCCCAGCGATGATAGGCCAGGGCACCGTCGTGTTTGCCCATACCCACGCACAGCATTTTGGCAAGACCGCTCTCCAGCGGGCCTTTGAATTTGGTGTGGGGTTTGATGCGGTTGAGGCAGACGGCATGATCCGCCACCGCGATATCCCGGGAATAGAAAACAGGCACGTCATCATACACGGTAGCGATGGGTTCCGCCGCCATGGAAGACCGCACCGGAGCACCACAGGCGGCTTCCGAAACACCCAGGTGGGCCAGGATGGCGACCTGTCCTTCGGCGGTGGCCCCGCCGTGGCTGCCCATGGCCGGCACGATGAAGGGATGGGCCCCGACGTGCTGCAGCCGCTGGCAGATAGTGCGGACCATCAGCGCCAGGTTGGCCATGCCGCGGCTGCCGACGGCCACCGCCACTGTATCGCCGGAACGGATGGGACTATGCGACAGGGCCCGGTCGACTGTCGCGGCCGTGGCGGAGGCAACATCTGCGATGCACTCACCTTCCGGTCGCAATCGGACATGATAAAAGCCCGGGAAAGTGAAATCCGCTTCGATATAGGGTGGGTAGCGCATAAAAGGATTGGATCTCCCGGGATGTAAAGCCTGTTTCGCCCTGCTATGAACCAGCAGGAACTGCGGCGCCTGATGACGATAGTCATGGTTATCAAGTGTTGGCGTCCGTCGCAATAGCGGATATATATCACTCACTTTACGTATTAGACGCTTAATCCGTATTGTCCTTTTGAAATTCATCATCAATCCGGTATAGTGACCGCCATGCATTCGACACCTACAAACCTGAAAACTGCGATTACCCGTCACGATCAATCGACACTGGATCTCACCGCCCTGCAGCAAACCCTGGCAGGCGACGTCTACAGTGATGCCCTGCACCGCGCCATGCTGGCCACGGACGGCAGCATCTTCAGCGTGCAGCCGGCTGGTGTGGTCTACCCCCGCAGCACCGAAGACGTGCGGCGTACGGTCCGCTTCGCCGCCCGGCACAATCTGACCCTGCACCCCCGGGGCGCCGGCAGCGGCCTTTGCGGCAGTGCACTAGGCCGGGGCCTGGTGATCGACTTCACCAAATACATGAACCGCCTCGTCCGGCTGGATGCGGCCGCCCGCACCTTCACCTGCCAGCCGGGCTACCGCTTCGGCGAACTCGAGTCCCTGCTCAAGGGAGAAGGCCTCTTTTTCCCGCCAGACCCCTCCAGCGGCGAATACGCCACCTTCGGCGGCATGCTGGGCACCAACGCCAGCGGGGCCCATTCGGTGAAATATGGCAACACGGGCGATTACCTGGAAGACGCCGAGGTGGTGATGGCCGACGGCGCAGTCATCCGGCTTTCGGAAATCATGGGGTGTTCGCGGGCCGCCCTTCCGGAGAACTTCCAGCGGCTGGCCGCCCTCTACGAGGAGAACGCCGCGCAAATCGAAGCCGCCTACCCGGATACGCCCTACAATTCCGCCGGCTACAACCTGCGGGACCTGGTCCGCGACGGACGGCTGGACCTGCGGCGCCTGTTGGCCGGCGCCGAGGGGACCCTGGGCATCGTCACCGAGATCACCTTCCGCCTGAAGGACCGACCAACCTACGACAGCCTGGTGGTGGCCTACATGAACGACATCGTGGCCTCGGCCAGGGCGGTCCAGCGGATCCTGCCCATGAACCCTTCGGGCATCGAGGTGATGGACCGCTCCCTGCTCAAGCTGGCCTGTGAGAACAACCCCGTCCTGGGGAAGGCCATTCCCACGGATGTCGACAATGTACTGCTGATCGAGTTCGACGGCTTCCAAAAGGAAGACTGCTCCCGGCAGGCCGAAAAGGTGCGGGATCTTCTGCGCTCCGAGGGCTTTACAGAGCAGGCCTATACCGCCGTCACGGCCGAAGAAAAAGCGCGTTTCTGGACGGTGCGCAAGGCGGCTGTCCCCATTCTCTACAAGATGAAAGGCCGCCGGAAAATCCTGGCCCTCGTGGAGGACGCCGCCGTGCCCATCCGCAACCTGGTTCCCTTTTTCGAGGGGATCTATCGCGTACTCGAGCGCCGCGGGGTGACCTTCGTCATCTACGGCCACATTGCCAAGGGGCTGCTGCACACCCGCCCCCTGCTGGACCTCAAGGACCCCCGGGACGTTGACCTGCTGCGGACCATCGCCGACGACTATTACGCCATGGTACGCGATCTGGACGGTACCGTGTCCGGCGAACACGGGGACGGCCGGCTGCGCAGCGCCTACATTAAACGGCGCTACCCCCATATCTACGACCTTTTTATAGAGACCAAGGCCCTGCTGGACCCGACCGGCCGCCTCAACCCCGAGATCATCACGCGCCACCAGCCCGACCAGATGGCCTGCGACCTGCGCTACGGCAGCTCTTACCACAGCCGAGACCCGGAAAAAGAGCGCCTCCACTGGGAGGAAGACTATTTCGACGCCATCGAGAAGTGCCATGGCTGCTCCCAGTGCACCACAGTCACCACGGCCTCCCGCATGTGCCCTGTGTACAAATTCACCCGGGACGAGGCCGCCTCCCCCAAGGCTAAGGCCAATGTCCTGCGCACCCTGATCAGCGGCGGCATCGAAGAGAAGGTCCTCTACACCGAAGCCTTCCAGGAGGTGATGCGGCACTGCGTCAACTGCGGCAGCTGCCGCCACGAATGCCCCTCCAACGTCAACATCCCCCAGATGGCCATCGAGGCGCGCACCCGTTATGCCGAACGGTTCGGCGCGCCCCTGACCGATCACCTGTTGGCCAACGTGGAATTGGCAGGTCGCTTGACACACCCGGTCAGTCCTCTCATGAAACCGCTGATGGAACTGGCCCCAATGCGGGCCCTCATGGAAAAAACCACCGGGATATCCGCCCGGCGCCGCTTCGTTGCCTTCGACCCGCGCCCCCTCGCCTCCCGCGCCCATCCGCAAGGCCGCTCGTCAGGACCGCGGGTGCTTTACTTTGCCGGGTGCTATGCCGGCTATATCCGGCCGGAAATCGGTCAGGCGACCATACGGGTCCTCGAACACCTGGGCCTGGCGGTGGAACTGCCGGCGCAGCACTGCTGCGGCCTGCCACTGCTCTCCAAGGGCATGGCCCGGGCGGCCCGGGCCAAGATCCACGCCAACCTGCGGCAGTGGGGCGAACAGGTCGCTGAGGCCGATGCGATTGTCGTCACCTGTTCGTCCTGCGGTTACGCCCTGCAGACGGAGTGGGCCACCATGGTGGATCCCGCCGCCGTGGCCGCCGTACAGGCCAAAACCGTTCACATCAGCCGGCTCGTCAACCGCTTCCAGGACCGCCTGCATACCACCGGGCCCGCGCTGCGGCTGGCCTACCACGCGCCCTGCCACCTCAGGATTCAACCCGACCCCAACGCCTCGGTGGACCTGCTGGCCGGCTTGAACGACGTCCATGTCCAACCGCTGCAAACCCATTGCTGCGGCATGGCCGGCAGTTGGGGCATGACAGCCGCGCATTACGACCTCAGCCGGGCCATCGGCAACGACCTGATCGGCCAGCTGAACCGCTCCGGCGCCGACTTCGGCGTGACCGACTGCCCCACCTGCCGCCTGCAGATGGAAGAATTTACCGATCTTCCCATCCGCCACCCGGTGGAGATCGTAGCGGCACGCCTGAAGAAGAGCCATGCTTGATTCAGTCAGCGGATACGCGATTGCGTCGTTAAACCCAGCCCGAAGCGCTGTTCTGACACAGTCAACTTAGGTGACATTCCGGGGAGGCCGCTGGCTGACAATCCTACCTACCGGGGGAGGGCGACGATAGGATGCTGTTGACAAAGCAATAGGGGTACGCCATTTTCATACATTGTCCAAGCGAACGGCCCGAGAGCTGCATCTCTAAACAGGTCATCATTTCGATGCGGCCCTGCGACATTAACGATCCAATGATCCAAGGAGGGTTTTTGCAATGAAACAGACGCTGATGATCCTGGCAATTGGCATGGCGCTCGTTTTCGCTTTTAATCCGCCGGTTGCGGCCAAGACCGAATTTATCTCCATCGGCACCGGAGGAACAGGGGGGGTCTATTACCCCTACGGCGGCGGGGTGGCTGAAATCTGGTCCAAATCCGTACCCAACGTCAAGGCCGTGGCAGAAGTCACCGGGGCCAGCGTGGAGAACATCAAGCTGGCCCACAAGGGTGAAACCGTTGTGGGCCTGGTCATGGGCGACGTGGCCGTGGCCGGCTATACCGGCGGCGAGAAGTTCGACGGCAAGCAGAACATCCTGGCTATGGCCACCATGTACCCCAACCTGCTCCAGGTGGTGACCCTCAAAAAAAGCGGCATCACCAACATCGAGCAGATCAAGGGCCGCAACATCAGCACCGGCAGCCCCGGCAGCGGCACCAACTTTATGGCCGAAACCACCATCAAGGCCCTGGGGATCCCTCTCGATTCTTACAATGACAGCCGACTGTCTTTCACCGAAACCGCCAATGCCCTGCGCGACGGCACCATCGATGTGGGCTTCTGGTCCGTGGGACCGCCCACCAGCTCGATCATGGATCTGGCCACCACCCACGACATCCACGTGATCGCCTTGACGCCCGAACAGGTCGCCAAGGTTTTGGCCGCCAACGAAACTTACAGCAGCGTCGATCTGGCCGGCGGAACTTACAACGGGGTGGATGCCGCCGTACCCACCATCGGTGTCTGGAACGTCATGCTCTGCCAGAGCACGCTTCCCGAAGACATGGTCTACCAGTTGTCCAAGGCCCTCTTCGAAAACAACGACTACCTGGTCAAGATCCATCCCTCGGCCGCCTACACGACACCTGAAAACGCGGTCAAGTATTCGCCCATCCCGCTGCACCCGGGAACGATCAAGTACCTCAAGGAAGTCGGCATCGCAGTGCCGGCAAAGCTGATGCCCTGATCGGTTCAGGACCGCGATGCGCTTTTTGAAAACACGGCCGGGTCGAAGGTGGGTGTGGACAGCCGTCGGCCTGGCCGTCACCACGGTGGCCGTCACTGCCTGGCTGCCCGGCGGCCTGGAACTGCGGGTCGTGCCGCTGGCAGGGGGCGCCCCCCTGCTGGTACTGCCCCTCGAGGAGGGCGAGCGCTTCACGCTGCACTACTATCACTCGGTGGAAAACGCCCCCATCTGGGAGGAGCACCGGCTCGATGCCGAAGCGAACATCTATATCGAGGAGGAGCGCTACCAGAAGCTCGGTGCCGGCATGGGCCGCACGCCCGGTGTCGGCCACGTTGTGCAGCGGGGACCCTACGAGGCCATCGTGGACATGCACCGGCCGACCGGAGACTTCGTTCTGCGGGTGGGCAGCCCCGGCGTGGATCACACGGTGATCTGGCGCGGCACCCGGACCAATCTGTCGCTTCAGGCCGCCCACACCGCGGTCCGCTTCACCGGTCGGCCGGTGAGCCTCCTCTATCGCTGGATGCGACTTCTGGCGCCGCACCCCCAGACCCCTGTCAACAGAGGAGTTCGAGATGGCTGACGACAACCGGCACGCTGGCCAGGCGCCGAACAAACGTAATGAAACCCTGGTGGCCTGGACCGCCAAAGTGGTAGCGGTCATCGCCATCAGTCTGAGCCTCTACCAGCTTTACACGGCCGGTATCGCCGCCCTGACCGCCCTGGTGCAGCGCTCCATCCACCTGGGCGCCATTCTGGCGCTGACCTTCCTGCTCCGGCCGGCGTTTCGCGGCGCCCGCAAGGATCGCTTTTCCATCTGGCTCCTGATCGACGGGTTGCTGGTGCTGACCGCTATCGCCTGTACAGGCTATATCTGTGTGAACCTGACGGCCATCTTCGAGCGCCAGGGCGACTGGCTGCCCGCCGACCTGGTGGTCAGCGTCGTGGGAACCCTCCTGGTGCTCGAGGCCTGCCGCCGTGTCATCGGCCTATTCATGTCCGCGATCTGCATCATAGGGATCCTCTACGCCATCTACGGCCCCTACATGCCCGACCTCATCATCCACAAGGGCTACAGCATCGAGCGTATCGCCACGACCTTGTGGCTCACCACCGAGGGGATTTTCGGACTGCCCCTCGGCGTGGCGGCTACCTTCGTCTTCGTCTTCGTCCTCTTCGGGGCCTTTCTGGAGACCACCGGGGGGGGCAACTTTTTCATCGACCTGGCCTATGCTCTCACCGGCCGGTTCTCCGGGGGGCCGGCCAAAACATCGGTGGTGGCCTCGGGTTTTCTGGGATCGATATCCGGCTCGGCTGTGGGCAACGTGGCGGCCACCGGTTCATTCACCATCCCGATGATGAAAAAGGTCGGCTACCGGCCCCACGTGGCCGGCGCCATCGAAGCGGCGGCCTCCACAGGCGGTCAGTTGATGCCGCCCATCATGGGAGCCGGCGCCTTTCTGATGGCCGAGTTCACCAACACCAGCTACCTGACCATCATCAAGGTGGCGCTAGTGCCGGCGATCATGTACTACCTCACCGTGCTGGTCTTCGTGCACATCGAGGCCCAGAAACGCGGTTTGCTCGGCCAGCCCAAGGAAAGTCTTCCCCGGGCCCTGAAGGTCATCCGCAAGGGGTTGCATTTTCTCGTCCCGGTGGCAATTTTGATCTACGTGCTGCTGGCCAACTACTCGCCCATGATGGCCGGTTTCGTGGCGGTGATCAGCACCGTGCTTGCCAGCTGGACGGCCAACGCCGTAGCCTGGGCGCGCCAGTCCCAAGGCACACCTGTCAACACTGGCAATCCTCAACCTCAGCGCTTGGGCCAGTTTGTCACCAAGGAGTTTCATCTGCTCCTCAAGGCCCTCCAAAGGGGGGCCCAGAACGCCATCCTGGTTTCGGTGGCCTGCGCGGCGGCCGGCATCATCGTCGGCATGGTGACCTTGACCGGCATGGGGCTCAAGTTCTCCAGTCTGGTCATCGATCTCAGCTTCGGAATCAAAGCGCTGGCCA
Source organism: Deltaproteobacteria bacterium (assembly GCA_020444045.1). Taxonomy (GTDB): domain Bacteria; phylum Desulfobacterota; class Desulfobacteria; order Desulfobacterales; family UBA5852; genus JABZFP01. Next base: position 87,301 of record JAHLLS010000016.1, on the reverse strand, counting down.
TCCTGCTGATCGGCCTGGCCTCCCTGGTCCTGGGGATGGGATTGCCGGTAACGGCCAGCTACATCGTCCTGGCGACCCTAGCCGGCCCCGCCCTGCTCGACATGGGGGTGCCGATCATGACGGCCCACATGATCGTTTTCTGGTACTCCCAGGACGCCAACGTCACCCCGCCGGTGAGCCTGGCCAGTTTCGCCGGCGCAGGCATTGCCGGGGCCAGCCCCATGCGAACGGCCTTCACCTCATGGAAACTGGCCAAAGGAATATACATCATCCCGCTGATCATGGCCTACCGGCCCCTGTTGGGTATCGGACCCACCTATGAGCTGCTTCACTGGAGCGTGATCTTTACCATGATCACCACGACGCTGGGCCTAGTGGCGTTTGCCGCGGCCATCGAGCGCTATCTCTTCCGCCGGGCAACCGTGCTGGAAAGTATTCTGCTCTGGATCGCAACCGTTGGGCTGCTCTGGCCCGAAGACTGGATCGATGCAGTGGGCTTCGTGGCCCTGACAGCTGCTGTCGTTCTGCAACGGCGGCCCGGGAAAGAGATAGAATCGCAGGCGGTCTGATAGACCCGCGTGGCAAATAAAGTTGGCCAATAAGCGGGTGATCTATTGAGCTGTTGAGCAAAACCTGATGATAGAAGAGAAGACCGTTAGCCAGCCCCCTACCGGCAAAAAATCTTCGGTCCCTTTTTCCGTGGTTATCAGCTTATCGGTCCTTTTTGGTCTCGCGCGCAACGGGTGGCCTTTGGTTTGATTTTGGAAGTCGTTTTTGAACTTGCTTGACAGCTCAACAGCTTAGCAGCTAACCAGCTGTTTTATCTCGCTTACCAACTGATTTTCTTTCTGGAGATCTATTTGAACCCATCGCAACGTTTCAACCCGGAAGCTCTCTGGCATTACCCCTACCCCTCCCAGCGCATGCCGATCATGGGACGCTGCGCCGTGGCCACCTCGCAACCCCTGGCGGCCCAGGCCGGGTTGCGCATGCTGCTGCAGGGCGGCAATGCCGTCGATGCCGCCCTGGCCACGGCTATTGCCCTCACTGTGGTGGAGCCCACCAGCAACGGCCTCGGCAGCGACGCTTTCGCCCTGGTCTGGAATGGCAACCAGTTGACCGGCATCAACGGCTCCGGCCGCGCACCATCCCAATGGACACCGGATCGTTTTGCCGGACAGGACGCCATGCCCGAGCACGGCTGGGAAACGGTAACTGTCCCGGGCGCGGTGGACACCTGGGCCCAGCTTTCGGAGCGTTTCGGGACATTGCCGTTCGAAGCCCTTTTCGAACCGGCTCTGGCCTATGCTGAAAACGGATTCCCGGTATCGCCGATTACGGCCCTGCGATGGGCCGAAGCCGCCGAAACCTATGCGGGCTTCACGTCCTTCGCCGCCACCTTCCTTTTGAAAGGACGTGCCCCCCGGCCCGGTGAAAGCTTTCGCTGTCCGGACATGGCGGCCTCGCTCCAGGAAATTGCGGCTACACGAGGCGAATCCTTCTACCGGGGCGCCTTGGCGCAGCGCATCGCCGCCGATGCCGCCGCCCATGATGCGGCCCTGACCATGGACGACCTCTCCGGCCATCGCTCCGAATGGGTCACCCCCATCAGTGTTCCCTATCGCGATGTCCACGTCCACGAAATTCCCCCCAATGGGCAGGGCTTGGCCGCCCTGATTGCCCTGGGTGTCCTGGATCATTTCGACCTGACCGCCTTTCCCGCCGATTCCGCCGACAGCCTGCACCTTCAGATCGAGGCCATGAAAATCGGATTCGCCCTGGCCGCCCGCCACATTGCCGATCCGCAATGGATGACCGTGGCGCCGGAAGCCCTTCTGGATGGCCACTTTCTGGCGCGCCAAGCGGAGTCGATCCAGCTGAACCGCGCCGCCGGCCCTGCCGCGACCCTGCCCTTCGATGCCGGTACGGTATACCTCACGGCGGCCGACGACAAGGGCGGCATGGTGTCTATGATCCAGTCCAATTTTACCGGATTCGGATCCGGCGTCGTGGTGCCGGGCACGGGCATCAGTCTGCAGAACCGGGCCCGGGGCTTCACGCTGGAGAAAGGCCACCCCAACGAAGTCGGCGGCGGCAAACGCCCCTACCACACCATCATCCCGGGCTTCGTCAGCCGGGACGGCCAGCCGGTGCTGAGTTTCGGCGTAATGGGCGGCTACATGCAGCCCCAGGGACATGTGCAGATGGTGGTGCGATTGTTTGACTACGGGCAGAACCCCCAGGCCGCCTGCGACGCACCCCGCTGGCACATTGCGGAGGATGGTCGAATCAGCCTGGAAAGTGGAATTCCGGCAGATGTAAAGGATGCGCTTGCCCATCGGGGACACCTCATTGTGGATGAAGATCCCTACTGGGGCTATGGCGGTGCCCAACTCATCCTTAACAACGGGGAGGCCTGGTGTGCGGCGTCGGATCCGAGGAAGGACGGCCAGGCGGTTGTATTTTAAAGAGGTTTAAAGCTCCCGTGATTGTGCTGTTGAGCAGCATGTGCAGGAATGGCGATGTTGGGAAGATCAGGGGCCAAGGGTTCCAGGCGTCGAGGGTTCCAGGGGGTAAAGGATACGAACCACGCATTCAAAAAATCTTCACTTGGCTCCTCGAACCCTTGGATCCTTGAACCCTATGACGCTAACAACCTTAGCCACTAACCATGTGCATTCGGTGGCTTTTTAGAGGCATTACAAGGTTGTCACGAGGTGGTGATTTCGGCTCGAGCCAAGGCCGCAGCCTTTCTTGCAACCCCAGGCGTAGCTTGGACTACGTCGAGGATTGCAGGAAGGCGAGAACGCAGGAATGGACCGAAAGATGCGCCTTGTGACGCCCCTCGCTACAGCGAAAGTCTGTTGAGCTCCAACGTCAACGGCCGCTCGTCCTCGCTATGCCCGTCGAACAGGATCGGTGCCGGACGCCGGTAGTGGTCTTCTCCGGGGGTTGCCGCCAGCCATTCTTCCCGGCAGGCTTTGACAATCTGGAAGGCCAGGGATTTGGTGTCCACGAGGCTCTTCTCCAGCACCAGCGAGAGTTTGCCCTTGCGCTCCTCCAGGTGCATCAGGGGCCCGATAGGGATGCCGATGGGCTCCCATTCGGAAAAGTCTTTTTCCAGATTGCGGATGGCGGCCATCTGGCCGGTAACGCCGTTGGCGATCAGACTAAAGACTGTCAGCCCCAGGTTGTAGGTATAGTTGCAATCGAAACGAGTGGGGTTGCTGCCCCGGCCGTCGTAGCCGTAGAAGTGGGTCTGGGTTTTCAAGTTGGGGACGGATTTGTTGTAAATCTTGACCGCGGCAGCCGGAACCACGTCATCGTCCCTCAGCAGTCCAGCCTTCACCAGAGCCTGTTTGAGGGTTTTCAGGGAGATGATCGATTCCTTGACCAGCAGGTAGTCAGCCGCCGGCGCCACGAACAGGGCCTCGGCGTAGTCCTCCGGATCAAGCCCCCCCTTTAGCATGATCTTCTTGTAGTAGGCCCGCTCGACGCCCATCTTGTAGAAGCCCTTCTCCCGAAGAATGGTGAGATAATCCTTCACCAACCCCATGAGAACCTTATCGGTTTCGACCAGTGAAAACTGGAAATTACCGTGGCTGTCACGCTCGGTAAGCAGTCCCTCCTGAAAGAAGGCCGGGATGTCGTTGAAGAGTTCGTCGTCCCGCGCGCTCCAGATTCCCACGTTGGTGTCCCCCTGGATATCCTTGGACAGGCGCCGCAGGTATTCCAGCTTGTCTTCGAGGCGGGGGAAGGCGGTGTGGAAATCCACATCGTGCTTGTTGTTGTAGTCGGCGATGATGGTGCTCAGTTTGATGATAAAGACCTGGATCTCGTTGATGAATTCCAGCAAGCCCTCCGGGATGACCAGAACGCCGCAGTTCTTGCCCACGGCCGCCCGACGAACGATGGCGTTGCAGATGACGCGGGACAGGTGCCGCAGGGTGATGCCGTAGGCCGTAAAATCGGTGTCACCGGTGGGGGCCGCGGACTGAATGCGGCGCTCGTCCACGAAATCCGCCAGGTCCTCGCCGATCAGGGTCAGGTTAGCATGGGTCTGGAGCGCCACTTCCAGCGCCAGGTGGCTGGCCGAGCGGCCCATGACCTTGCAGATGTGCCAGTATTTGCGGTCGGAACTGCAGTCGTTGCAAAGATTGGAGATATCCTGGGAAAAAGCGCGCGCGGCGGAGTGAAAACCGAAAGAGATCGCGCACAGCACATTCCCGTCGGCATCCCGCACCTGCACGTCGCCATCGATGGTTTTGGGCACCCCGATCACCTGGATGCCGTCGTCCATCATCTCCTGGGCTAGGAACGCGGCATTGGTGTTGGAGTCGTCCCCGCCCACCACCACAAGGGCATCCAGCCCCAGATCCTGGCAGGTCTGGCGCGAAAGCGCCATTTTTTCCGGTGTGTCGATCTTGGTGCGCCCGGTGCGGATCATGGTAAACCCGCCGATGTTGCGATACTGGTCCACCAGGGCTTCCGTGATCTCGACATATTCACTCTCGATGATGCCGTCCGGCCCCATCAAAAAGCCGATGATGCGGCTGTCGGGGTTGGCCGCCTTGACGGCGTCGAACAGGCCGGCGATCACGTTGTGGCCGCCCGGGGCCGGGCCGCCGGAGAAAACGATTCCCACCGTGCGACGGCGCTGATACGCCGCTAACGCCTCGTCCGGCAGGGCATCCTGCCCGATCACCACCTGGACCGGGTTGTCGATGATGCGCGGCACCTGGCGCCGGGCCTCGGTATCGATTTCGAAACGGTAGCCGTGCGCCTCTTCCAGCACGGTAAAAGGCTGCTCAAAAACCGCACAGCGCGGCGGACGGAAAGCGCGCCGCTGCACCAGCCCCGGGCTGATGCTGCTGATGGCGTTTTGAACTTCCGGCGTCTGCATGAGTTTCTGGAGTTGCGGCATCTCGGTATCGGTCATGGTCTCTCCCGTTGAGTCGGTTGGCACATCCGCGAGCAGTGGTCACAAACGGTTCCCCGGAAAGGGAACAAGGCTGGAAACAGCGCCTTTTACATACCACAAGGGTTGCTGATAATTCAACGGGTTTCGCCATTCCTCTTGACCAAACGGTGGACATATTCTATGTGATGTGGGCAAGTTGTTCTTACCTTGAATTGCCGGTTGTGGGTCCCGACAAATTATTTCAGCAAGGAATATTGGTAAACGGACTCCCATTTCCTTCTTAAAATGCGGACGTTTGCCTTTAGACTCATTAGATGCTCATCTTTCAGACTCCACTGTGCCCTCAGTGGGTTTTTATGGCACAGCATAAAAGATTCTATTGGCTGTAGTGCTTCTATCGAACAACCCAATCTTGCATCAACTCAAGGAGGAAGGAATGAACAAACACTTCAAACTGGTCGGATTGCTGGCAATCGTCGTCGCCTGTCTTTCACTTTTCATGTTTATAAGCTGCCAACAACAAGCCGGTGAAAGCGTCGACGTTAAAGCCGAAGTTGAAAAGGCCGTGCAAGCCGCCCTTGCGGATAAAGGTGATGGCGAGATGAATTCCCGCATGGATCTTGTCAGACAATCCACGTTGGAAGAAATCGTGCAGCGCGGCGAATTGCGGGTCGGGTTCGAAGCCGGTTACCTGCCCTTTGAAATGGCCGACAAGAACGGCAATTTCGTCGGGTTCGACATCGACATGGCCAAAGCCATGGCCGATGCCATGGGGGTCAAGTTCGTGCCCGTCAACACGGCCTGGGACGGCATCATTCCGGCCCTGGTGACCAAGAAGTTCGACATCATCATGAGCGGCATGACCGTCACCCAGCAGCGCAACCTGAAAATCAACTTTGCCGATCCTTACATCATCGTCGGCCAGACCATCCTGCTCAACAAGAAACATGAGGGCGTCGTCAAATCCTACAAGGATCTGAACGATCCCAAATACGTCATTACCTCCAAGCTGGGCACCACCGGCGAGCAGGCCATCAAGCGCATGATCCCCAAGGCCACCTACAAATCCTTCGAAGTCGAAGCCGAAGCCGCCCTGGAAGCGCTGAGCGGCAAAGCCGACGCCACGGTCTACGACCTGCCCTTCTGCGCCACCTTCATGGCCCAACAGGGGGCCGGCAAACTGATCTTCCTGGATGAACCGTTTACCTACGAGCCGCTGGCCTGGGCCATTCGCAAGGGCGACCCGGATTTCATGAACTGGCTGAACAACTTCCTGCGCCAGATGAAAAACGACGGCCGCTACGACAAAATCTATGAACGCTGGATTACCAGCACGGATTGGATCAAAGAAGTCGAATAGCTTGCCATTGCAGCACGGATAACGGCTGTCGGGCCGAACGGTTCAGCCCATGGGCTGACCGTTCGGCCCTTATCGCCCAAATCAACGATTTTCCGTAACCGAACAGAGGGTAAATCAACTACAACGCATTTACACGCCATACGATGGGGAGGCCAATGAACTTTCTGGCCAAATTAGAAGAACTGCGCTACCGAAGCGCCTATTTTTTGTGGGTAGGCGTTTTTTTTCTTGGCGTCATCGCGATCGTCGGCACACTTTCCTATGCCACCGCCAAAATCGATTATGTCTGGCACTGGTTTGATGTTCCAAAATATTTCGTCAACCAGGAACGCATCGACATTGTCGCCGACATGGAGGGGGTCGTCGAAGCCATCACCGGCAAAGGCGCCGACGCCGTCGTCATTGTCAAGAGCGATGACGGCAGCAAATCCTACCCGATGGGCCAGGCCGAGGAGATCTGGGTCTACAAAGGTGATTTCATTGTGCCCGGCAAAGTTCTCGGCGTCTACCACAAGTGGCAGCCCGGTATCCTGCTGCAAGGCATGTGGTTGACACTCAAAGTGAGCATGTACGCCATCGTGTTCGGCATCCTGATCGGGATGCTGGGCGGCATCGCGCGCATCTCCAAAAACCCCGCCCTGAAGTGGTCGGCCATCACCTATGTGGAGATCGTTCGCGGTTCCCCGCTGCTGGTGCAAATTTTTATCTGGTATTTCGTCCTGGCAACCCTGGTCAACCAGTTGCTCCTGCGCTACGGTTTCTCGGAAATCGACGCCCTTTATTACGGTGTCGCCGCCCTGGCCACCTTCACAGGCGCCTATGTCACCGAAATTGTACGATCCGGCATTCAGAGCATCCACCGCGGGCAGACTGAGGCCGCCCGGTCTCTCGGCATGACCGGCCCCCAGGCCATGTACTACATCATCCTGCCCCAGGCCATGCGCCGCATCCTGCCGCCCCTGGCGGGCCAATTCATCAGCCTGATCAAGGATTCATCACTGCTCGGCATGATCGCCATCCGCGAACTGACCAAGGCCACCCGCGAGGCCATCACGATCAGCCTGTCCCCCTATGAATTCTGGTTCACCTGTGCCATTCTTTACCTGGTGCTGACCTTTACCTTGTCGATGGCCGTACAATATATGGAAAGGAAGATGGCAATACAGTGATCGAAGTCACCGATGTCCATAAAACGTTTTTTGTGCCCCACAAGGTCCAAGCCCTGGTGGGAGTATCTACCCAGATCGCGGCCGGTGAAGTGGTCGTGGTGATCGGCCCCTCCGGGTCAGGGAAAAGCACCTTCCTGCGCTGCCTGAACCATCTCGAAGCCGCGGAAAAGGGGCACATCCTGATTGACGGCGTCGATATTCTGGACCGCAAGACCAACATCAACAAGGTGCGGGCGGAAGTCGGCATGGTGTTTCAGTCCTTCAACCTCTTTCCCCACAAGACGGTGCTGGAAAACATCACCCTGGCCCAGAAGGTGGTGCGCAAGCGCCCCAAGGCCGAAGCCCACGAAAAGGCCGTGATGCTGTTGAAAAAGGTCGGTATTCATGACAAGGCCGATGCCTATCCGGACAATCTTTCCGGCGGGCAGCAGCAGCGAGTGGCGATTGCGCGGGCCCTGGCCATGGACCCCAAAGTGATGCTGTTCGACGAACCCACCTCGGCCCTCGACCCCGAAATGATCGGCGAGGTGCTGGACGTCATGAAAACCCTGGCGCGGGAGGGTATGACCATGGTGGTGGTCACCCACGAAATGGGGTTTGCCCGTGAGGTGGCTGACCGGGTCATTTTCATGGACGAGGGCGCCATCGTGGAAGTGGGCACGCCCGAGCACTTTTTCAAAAACCCCACCCACGACCGCACCAAACTCTTTTTGAGTCAGATTCTTTAGAGGCCACCGATAATGATCCAACGTAAAGGCATCATCCTTGCCGGCGGATCGGGCACCCGGCTGCACCCGTTGACCAAGTCCGTCAGCAAGCAGCTCATGCCGGTTTCCGACAAGCCGATGATCTATTACCCTCTGTCCACCCTGATGCTGTCGGGCATCCGGGAGATCCTGGTGATCACCACCCCCCAAGACCTGGGGTTGTTCCGCAATCTTCTGGGGGACGGCTCCCAATGGGGCATCACCCTCGACTACGCGGCCCAGCCCCGGCCGGAGGGCTTGGCCCAGGCGTTTTTGATTGGCGAAGCCTTTATCGGTGACAGTCCGGTGGCGCTCATCCTGGGGGACAATATCTTCTATGCGGAAGGGCTCTCGACGAAACTCCAGAACATCAACCGGCAGAACGAGGGCGCCACGGTGTTTGGCTACTATGTGAAAGACCCCGAGCGCTACGGCGTGGTAAGCTTCGATGAAAACCGCAACGTGGTGGATATCGAAGAAAAGCCGACCGCGCCCCGGTCCAACTATGCCGTAACGGGGCTCTATTTCTACGACAACACGGTGGTCTCCATCGCCAAGGGCATCACCCCATCGGCCCGGGGCGAACTTGAAATCACCGACGTCAACAAAGCCTATCTCGAAAGGGGTCGGCTCTCCGTCGAACTCCTCAGCCGGGGCACGGCCTGGCTGGATACCGGCACCCACGAGGCCCTCCTGGATGCGGCCATTTTCGTGAAGGTAATCGAAGACCGCCAAGGCCTCAAGATCTGCTGCCCTGAAGAAATCGCCTACCGCATGGGCTACATCACGGTCGACGAACTGGCTGCGCTGGCCGAACCCTTGGCCAAAAACGGCTACGGCCGTTATCTGCAGGCTCTGTGCCGCATGAAGGAAATCCCGTGAAGGTCACGGCAACCCCCCTTGACGGCGTGAAACTTATCGAGCCCAAGGTGTTCGGCGATGCGCGGGGCTTTTTCCTGGAAACCTATTCCCGTGAACGCTACCGCGCCGCGGGCATCACGGAAGACCTTCTCCAGGACAACCTGTCCCGCTCCGGGCACGGCGTGTTGCGCGGGCTTCACTTCCAGAACCCGGCCCCGCAGGGCAAGCTGGTTTATGTGCTCGAAGGCGAGGTGTTCGACGTGGCGGTGGATATCCGGCGCGCATCCCCGACGTTTGGGAAATGGCATGGAGTCACGTTGTCCGGCGGTAATAAAAAACAACTGTGGCTGCCGCCCGGTTTTGCCCACGGCTTTTGCGTCACGAGCGAAACCGCCCTGTTTGCCTACAAGTGTTCGGCCTACTACACGCCGGCCAGCGAACACACCATCCGCTACGACGATCCGGATATTGGCATTGAATGGCCCATCACCGATCCCCTGCTGTCTGACAAGGACCGGAATGCCGCGACCCTTTCGAGAATGGACCCCGCGGTTCTTTTTGCATGACCCGCTATTTGGGAAGAAACCACTTTCATGACCCTTCTTCTGACAGGTGCCGACGGGCAAGTCGGCCGGGAAGTCCAGCGACAGGCGCGTGAGAAAGGCCACCCAATCCTGGCCTTGAACCGCAGTGGGTTGGACATCACAGACGCCAACGCGGTCCGGCAGGTTGTCGGGGAAACCGGGCCCGCCATGATTGTCAATGCGGCGGCCTTTACCGCTGTCGACAAGGCCGAAGACGAGCCCGGGATTGCATTCCGGGTCAACCGGGATGGCGCCGCCAACCTGGCTAAAGCAGCCGCGGAGGCCGGCATCCCCCTGGTTCATCTTTCCACCGACTATGTCTTCGACGGCACAAACCCCCGGCCTTATTTGGAAACCGATCCCGTAGCGCCCATAGGTGTCTATGGCCACAGCAAATGGGAGGGGGAGGAAGCGATCCGCCAACGTCTTCACCACCACCTGATCATACGGGTGAGCTGGGTTTTCGGGGTCCACGGCAACAACTTCGTCAAGACCATGCTGCGGCTGGCCCGGGAACGGGACGTACTCCGGGTCGTTGCGGATCAGCGCGGCGGCCCCACCTACGCCGGGCACATTGCTGCTTTTATCCTCGATCTCTATCGCCAAATTGTGAATCAGGAGACTACCAGCTGGGGGACCTACCATTTTTGCGGCAGCCCGGTCACCAGCTGGCACGCCTTTGCGGAGGCGATCGTCCGCACCGGACACAGAAAAGGCATTCTCGAGCGCTCGGTGGCCGTCCACCCCATTACCACCGCCGATTACCCCACGCGGGCCCGACGACCTGCGAACTCGGCCTTGGACTGCCGCAAGATCGAGGCCTACTTCGGCATCCACCCGAAGGCCTGGCAAACCGGCCTCGACGACATGCTCGAGCGCCTCGCAAAGGAGGATGCATGACCCACCAGCCTCAATCCCTCCTGGTGACCGGCGGGGCCGGCTTCATCGGCGCCAATTTCGTGCACTACTGGATGCAGCGCTACCCCGATCACCGGATGACCGTATTGGACGCCCTGACCTATGCCGGCAATATTGAAAACCTGGCATCCCTCCGTGAACACCCCCACTTCCATTTCGTTCAGGGCGACATCCGGGATTTCGATACGATAGAGCGGGCACTGCGCGATGCGGCAGTAGACACCATCGTCCATTTTGCGGCCGAATCCCACGTGGACCGATCCATCCACGGACCCGACGCCTTTATCGACGCCAACGTCCTTGGTACCCACACCCTGCTCAAAGCTGCCAAGGCGGTCTGGCTGGACCGGGGCACAGGCCGTGGACACCGTTTTCACCACGTGTCCACGGACGAAGTCTTTGGCTCCCTCGGACCGGATGATCCGCCCTTCGAGGAAACCACGCCTTATGCACCCAACTCCCCCTACGCGGCCAGCAAGGCCGCTTCGGACCACCTGGTGCGGGCCTATCACCACACTTACGGATTGAACACCACCACCAGTAATTGCTCCAACAACTACGGTCCCTACCATTTTCCGGAAAAACTGATCCCGCTGCTGGTCGTGAACATGCTGGCCGGCAAACCGTTGCCGGTCTATGGCGACGGCCTGCAGGTACGCGACTGGCTGCACGTGGAAGATCACTGCCGGGGCATCGACCGTGTTATTCACAAGGGTACTGCGGGTGAGACCTACAACATCGGGGGCAACAACGAGCGGCCCAACATGGAAATCGTGACCCTGCTTTGCGGTCTCATGGATGCGGCCTTCAGGACCACGCCGACCTTAAGCGAACGCTTTCCCCAGGCCCCGCCGGCCGAGGGCCGCACTTGCGATACCCTCATCACCCATGTCACCGACCGGCCGGGGCACGACCGGCGCTATGCCATCAATGCGCAAAAGGCCATGCAAGCGCTGGGCTACCGGCCGGAAATCACCTTCGAGGACGGGTTGCAGCAGACCCTCAACTGGTATCTGGAAAACGAAACCTGGTGGCGGCGCGTCATAGACGGCAGCTACCGGGACTGGGTGGATCTGCACTACCGGGATCAAACTTTGGGGAAGGCGACCCATTGATGCGCCATTAAGCGCATGTGAAAAACCAGGAACAGCTCCAAAAGATTAAAATCCCGGCGACTTTTTGAGCGAAACGCAGGATCAATCTGCGAGCAGGCTCTTTCTTTTGATTCGTTTAAAAATACGCATTTAAAATGAACATCTCACCGTGTGTTTCAAAGGTGGGGCCTGATGACTCTTTACACTTTTGTCGAAAGGTTAGAAGCCATGCTGAAAAAGAGAAAATTTCCCCGGATCGACCAAAACTGGCACCTCAAGTACCGCATGCTCGAAAAACATGTGGACCAAAACAGCCCCTTAAGTAGCCTGGCCATCAATGTGAGCGGCGGCGGGGTGTGCTTCACCGCCAAGAACGAGGTGCCCGCCGACGCTATGTTAGCCCTTGAAATCGAGTCGCCCGATTTTGAAATGCCGATCATCGCCATGGCCAAGGCCGTCTGGTGCAAAAAACGACGCATGGACGACATGTATGATTTAGGATGCGAGTTTTACTGGGTAGGTTGGAAGGACGATTCCGCCCAGAAATCTCTAGCCGATTTTATCAAAGACCAAACCGATGCCTGCGGTGACGAGGCTTGCGCTGTAAAAGAATAGCTGCCGCAGCAATGTAGCCGCCACGCTGAGAAATGACCCTCATCTCGGGCAACCGCGCCAACGAAAACAATACCAGGCTGCTTGACAGCCCTCGCCTGCGGGAATTCGTGTACGAAATGAAAAGTCGATATGACGGTCGACGCTATGATGTTCGACGCGCCGCGCCGAATGGATGTAGCGGACACTGTGGCGTTTGCCCCCATCGTGGCAGTATCCTGATGGTGGTAGGGAGGGCCTCACCGCCAACGCGGAGATTAAAACCGTCCTCAAGATGATCCACCAGGAGAAATTCCCGGGGTTGGTGACAAATCGCAATACATACCCCAACTCGAAAACCGGATCGAGGCCTGAGGCGGAGCCACCAGCGCCGCCTTTTTTATGCCCTCTCACATTTCATCGCCAACAAATACCAGATATTGTGGCGCATTTAGTCATATCCTACCCTCTATAGTGTTTTTTCTTTACATGGGAACCGACTTCTGATAGACATGGCAGGGTCGATATGGGTGATTGCCGGGCGGATTTCTTGCCTCTGCCAGGCACCATCGCATCAACGCCTTTGAAGCATGATGGTTTGTGTTCAAGATCGATGACATAAGGAATTTGGGCACAAGGCCGGGTTACGCAAAGGTCGCGAAACGTCGATTGCCTGTAGGATTTACCCGTTCAGTCGCTCTTCCCGCGCGGTCCCGACGCCTTGTTCCCCTCGTAACCCGGACTATAAATACCCTGCCGCAGGAAAAAGCGGTGCACCATAGGAGACACCCGTCCGATGAAACTCAAAAAGCTCGAAATTTTGGGATTCAAATCCTTTCTCGATAAAGCCGCCATTCATTTCCCCCCCGGTATTTCCGCCGTGGTCGGGCCCAATGGCTGCGGCAAAAGCAACATCATCGACGCCCTGCGCTGGGTCATGGGCGAACAGAGCGTTAAAACCCTGCGCGGCAAATCCATGGAAGACATCATCTTTGCCGGTGCCAGCGGCAAGCCCCCCCTCAACATGGCGGAAGTGGCCCTCACCCTGGTCAACGACAACGGCAGCGTTCCCGCCGAACTGCGCGACTATGCCGAAATCATGATCACACGGCGCCTGTATCGCTCCGGCGAGAGCGGCTATTTTCTCAACAAGCGCCCCTGCCGGCTCAAAGACATCCACAACCTTTTCCTGGGCAGTGGATTAGGCGCCAAATCGTTTGCCGTAATTCAGCAGGGCAACATCGGCGCGATTACCGATGCCGGCCCGGACGAGCGCCGCCACTTCATCGAAGAGGCCGCCGGTGTGACACGCTTCAAACAGCGCCGCATCGAGACGGCGCGCAAAATCGAAGCCACCCGCCAGAATCTGTATCGGGTCATGGACATCGTCGGTGAAATCAAACGCCAGATGGCCAGCCTAAAGCGCCAGGCCCGCAAGGCGGAGCTCTATAAAACCTACCAGGAAAGAACGCGAACCTTCGATATCTTTATCGGTCTGCACTACTACGATCAATATTCGGCGGAGCTGACGGAATCCACCACCCTGCTCCAGGAATTGAAAGATGCCGACCTGAATCACGTGTCCGAGATCAAAAAACTGGATGCGGCCGTCGAGGATATCAAGCTGCAGCGCTGGCAAAAAAACCAGGAGATCGCCGAGCAAAAATCCCGCAAGCATGAACTCCAGCGCACGCTGGACAAAACAGAAAACGAACTGCAGCACACCCGGAGCGAAATCAACCGGCTGGACGAAGAGATCACCGCGCTGCAAAGCGCCTGTGACGACCTGGAAGCCAAAAACGCCCGCATGGTCGCGGAGATAGCCGAGTCGGAAAACCAGCGACAGGAGCTGGAACAGGCCATTCAGGCTGTCCGGCAGGAAATCGAGCAGGAGCGCAGCGCCTCCCGCGATGTCGCGGAAAAGATGAATACGCTCAAGACCGCGCTGGAAACGCACCGCTCGCGGTTGACGGATCTCGTGGGCCAGGAGGCACGGTATCGCAATATCCATCAGGCCGCCCAAAACAACCGTGAAAGTCTGCAGCGCCGGCTCAAAAAAACGGATGAAGAAGCCGCCCTGGCAGCCCGCGCGCTCACCAATGCGCGCGGCACCGAAACCCGCACCCAGGCTCATCTGGTGGAAAAACAGGAGGCCCTGCGCGTTCTCGAGCGTCAGATCGGCGATGTCCGTCAACAACTCGAAACCAAAAGCCGTAAGCTGTCGGAGCAGATCAAGCTTGGCCAGGCCCTGGACCTCGAACGCAACAAACTGCGCTCGCGCTATACCACCCTGAAAAAAATGGAAGACAATTTCGAGTGGTACCGCGACGGCGTCCGGGCCATCATGCAGCATATCCCACCGGAGGAGCGCGCGCAGAAAGGCATCCGCGGTTTGATCGCCGACGTCATCACCCCGGAGCCCGGGTATGAAGTCGCCGTGGAAGCCGCCCTGGGCGAATCGCTGCAATATGTCCTGGTGGACGAGCAGCAACACGCCCACCAGGCCATCGCCTACCTGCAGGAAGCATCTTCGGGCCGCAGTGGCTTCGTGCCGGTAAACGCGTTTCGGCCCATGGCGAAAACCGCCGCCGAACTGCCCGCGCCGGAGAGCTGCCTGCTCAATCACGTGCGCGTCAGCGACGCTTACCAGCCCATTGCCGAAGCCCTCTTCCGCCACGTGGCCGTCGCCGATGATCTGGCGAACGCCACCGCCCGGTTCAACCGCAACGGTGTGTTTCAAACCATTGTGACCCGCAAGGGCGAGATCGTGACCTGCCAGGGAGCCTTCGTCGGCGGCGGCGGGGATGCGACGGCCGGCATCCTGGCCCAGAAACAGGAAATTCGCGAACTGGATTCCCAGATCCAGGACCTCGATGGCCGCATCACCGGTGCCCGTCAGATTCAAGACGCACTGGAATCCGAGGTCCGGACCCTGGAAACCGATCTCCAGGTGTTCCTGACGGAAAAGCACCAAACCGTGCAGGAGGAAATCGACGCCCAGAAAAAATGCTATCGGGCCGCCGAAGACTTGAAAGCCGCCCAGCGCCACCATGAAATCGTCCAGCTGGAACAGGACCGCCTGCAGGGTGAGGAAAGCGAAATCGGCCAGGAGATCGAACGCTATCACGCCGTCCTGAACGAAACGGCCGGTGATATCGAACAGACGCAGCACCAGGTGGCCGCGACATCCACCGATCTCGCTTCCGTTACGCGCCAGATGGAGACCTTCCAGCAAAAAGAAATGGACATCAAACTGCGTCTGACGGCATTGCAGGCCAAAATGGAAAACAACACCAACAGCTTGCGGCGGCTCAAAGAATTTCAAACCGACGGCACCCAGCGGTTTGAAAACCTGAATCGCGAGATTCAATCCAAACGCGAACGGAGCGCCACCGCCGCCCAGCGAATTCTCAAGTTCGAAGAAGAGCTGGCACGCACCTATCGTGAACTGGAGCAACTGACCCAGGTCCTCGATTCCAATGAAAGCCTCTACCAGACGATCGATCGCCAACTGCAGGAAAGTGACGAGACCATCGCCCTGATTCAGACCCACCGCGAACAGAATAACGAAAAGCTTCGGCTGCTGGAAGTGGATGTGTCCCAACGCCAAATGAAGCGGGAGCACATCGCCTCACGCCTCAACGAACGCTACCATGGCGATATCGATATGTTCCGGACCGAACTGCAGTCCAAACTGAACGAAGATTTCAGCACCACCGTGGAAGAAGCCGAATCGGAGCTGGAACGCTGCCGCCAAAAACTGGCCCAGATTCACGATGTCAACATGGGGGCCATCACGGAATACGAGCAGTACAAAACGCGGCACGATTTTCTCTGCGAGCAGCAGGATGACCTGAACCAGGCCGTCGAGGACCTCCAGACCGTGATCCGCAAAATCAATACCGTCACCCAGGAACGCTTCCTGGCAACCCTCGAACAGGTCAATGAAAAACTCGGTGAAGTATTCCCGAAATTGTTCGAGGGCGGCACGGCCCAACTCGTTCTGGCCAATCCCAATGATCCCCTGGAATCCGGGGTGGAGTTCATGGTTCACCCGCCGGGGAAAAAAGTCACCCGCATGAGCCTGCTTTCCGGCGGAGAAAAAGCCCTCTCGGCCATCGCCTTTATTTTTTCGATTTTCCTGATCAAGCCGACCGCTTTCTGCCTGCTGGACGAAATCGATGCGCCCTTGGACGAGGCCAACGTCTACCGCTTCAACGAACTTCTCAAAATTATCGGCGCTAAATCCCAGATCATCATGATCACCCACAACAAAAAGTCCATGGAATTTGCCGACACCCTTTTCGGCATCACTATGGAAAAGAAGGGCATCTCCAAGGTGGTCTCGGTCAATCTTGAGCGGGAGGCCGCTTAGTGTTGACGTCGGGATTCGTTCTTTTGGCCCTGATTGCCGTCATTGTATTGTTTATGGCAGCACCCCGCATAAAGGCATGGCTCACGGCAACCCTTTGGGCCGTCTTGGCCAGCATCCCTCATTTCTGAGGGCGAAAACCGCTGCAACCACACTGCCGGCAGCGAATCGCCCCGGGCCCCACGCATCCCACCCGCCGTCGCCTTGCAATTTTCCCTGAATCATTTTAAAGAGGACCCACCCCTCCGGGAGCGACGGCGGTTCACGAAAATAAGACAAGCAGCAGATTGGTTGTTGTGATTTAATACAGGAGAATGCAGCATATGGCGTTTAAATGGCTCAAGCGAAAAAAAGATTCCAAGGATGATAGCCCACCCCAGGAGATACCGCCGGAGTCCACCGACGAAGACCAAAATGGCCACGCGTCCCCCCTGATCGAGGGCACTTCGGAACCGGTCGACGTGAAGCCGCCGCAGGCTGACACGGAAGAAGATCTTGAGGAAACGGCATCGCCGGCGGACATCGCGGCCGAGGAGACCGCACCTGCCCGTGACGGCTTCATGTCGCGCCTGCGGCACGGTTTGACCAAAACCCGGGATTTTCTGAACACGGATATCGAGGACCTGTTCAGTGGTAAACGCCAGATCGACGATGATTTGCTGGAAGAACTCGAGGAACTCCTGATCACGGCCGACATCGGGGTGCAAACCACCATGGACCTGATGGACGCTATTACCCGCAAAGCATCTAAAATTGCGAGCCCCGAAGACCTAAAGGCCATTCTCAAGGAAGAAATTATGGCCATTGTCGATACCACACCGGTCACCGATCACAACGGCGTCCCACCACGACCCAAAGTTATCATGGTTGTCGGGGTCAATGGGGTCGGTAAAACCACCACCATCGGCAAGCTGGCGGCCCGCTATCGCCGTGACGGCAAAAAGGTCCTCATTGCGGCGTCGGATACATTCCGGGCGGCAGCCATCGAACAACTGAGCATCTGGGCCGAACGGGCCGGGGCCGACATCGTTAAACACAAGGACCAGTCCGACCCGGCCGCCGTTGCTTTCGATGCCGTTGAAGCGGCCATCGCCCGTGGCATGGATATCGTCCTGGTGGACACGGCCGGGCGCCTGCATACCAAGGTCAACCTGATGGAGGAATTGAAGAAGATCAAGCGATCGCTGTCCAAAAAATCGGCCGATGCCCCCCATGAAACGCTGCTGGTGCTGGATGCGACCACCGGACAGAATGCCCTGTCCCAGGCCCGGCTTTTCGACGAGGCCATCGATCTCAGCGCCCTGGCCTTGACCAAACTGGACGGGACGGCCAAAGGGGGCATTGTCGTCAGTATCTGCAGTACCCTCAACATTCCGCTGAAGTATGTGGGTGTCGGAGAACAAATCGACGACCTGCAGGATTTTGATCCCCGTCAATTTGTGGATGCGCTGTTCTGACGGCTTCGTAAATTGTCCAATATCGGCGTTGTGCGGCATGTCTTGATCTTGAACATTTTACAAAGCCGCCCTGTTATTAAACATGCACAGCTATCACTTCACGTAATCCCTTGGCATTTCTCTATTCTGTCTGAAGTACTGGCGCAATCCATAATAAAACCAGTCATCGAGTGGTATGACATCCAAATAACCTTTTGCCTCATTGAATTCTGTTGACATCATGTTATTCCTCTAATATGGACAAAGACATTGCAGGCGGTGGTCTTTATCAACTTTCAAAGCAAAGGGGGGCATGAAGATGACCAAAGCGGAAATTGTCGAAAAAGCAGCTAAAGATGCCGGGATCTCCAAAGTGGCGGCAACCGCGGTGCTGAGTTCGTTTATGGACAGTGTGACCAAGGCCTTGAAGAAGAAAAACGGCAAAGTAACGCTGGTAGGATTTGGTACGTTTCAGAAGGTTCGCCGTAAAGCCCGCAAAGGTCGCAATCCCCAGACGGGCGAAGCCATAAAAATAAAGGCAACCAATGTCGTCAAATTCCGACCGGGCAAGAAACTGCGCGATTCGATATAGCCCTACCCCTCGACCGGAAAATAAACGTGATATGCAAGGGCGGTCTGGCCAAGCCAGCCGCCCTTTTGCAATGCTCAACGGGTGATTTTAAATTCCCGAAACGTGCCGCTAAAATCCTCCCATTGGATATCGAGGCGGTCGACACGCGCGATGGGCGGCCCTTTGCGGCACCAATCGATCAGATCCGTGACCTGTTGGCGCGGCCCCTCGACCACCGCCTCCACCCGGCCATCGGCAAGATTGCGCACCCACCCGTTGACCTGGCAGCGCATCGCGGCCTGGAGGGTTTCCCAGCGGAATGCCACACCCTGCACCCGTCCGGAAATCAGAAGTCTGGCCCTGACATTGGCGTCCATGATGTCTCTCCCCTGCTTAAGTATTCCCCCATGTCATGCGCCAAGCATTTCCCACAGCCGGGCCTCATCGATCACGGCGACATTCAGCTGCCGGGCTTTGTTTATTTTAGAACCCGGCGATGTTCCGGCCACCACATAGTCGGTCTTGCGGCTGACCGATCCGGTCACTTTACCGCCGGCGGCTTCGATCAAACCTTGTGCTTGGGCACGGGACATGCGGGCCAGGGTTCCGGTCAGCACGAACGTTAAACCGGATAACTGCGTATCAGAATCGGCCTGATCCATGGTGATCTGCACGCCGGTATCCAGCAGCCGTTGAATCATTCCGGTGTTCTCTTCCCGACCGAAAAAAGAGGCCACACTTGCCGCAACGATCGGACCGATGCCCTCGATGGCTTCCAGTGCGTCACGGTCGGCGGCCTGCAGCGCCGTCACGCCGGTAAAGTGTTTCGCCAAAACGCGGGCCACATGCTCACCGACATGCCGGATGCCAAGCGCGAAGATAAACCGGTCGAAAGAAATGGTTTTGCTGGCCTGCAGAGCCGCGATAAGGTTGGCCGCCGATTTTTCCGCCATGCGATCCAGTCCCGCCAGATCGGCCGCGTCCAGGCCGAACAGGTCTGGAAAGGATGCGACCAGACCACGTGTCACCAGCTGGTCCACCAACTTTTCACCCAGACCGTCAATATCGAACGCATTTTTGGATGCGAAATGCCGGATGCGCTCTTTGATCTGCGCCGGACAGTCCGCGTTGAAACAGCGCAGTGCGATTTCACCTTCCGTTCGAACCACGGACGCCCCGCAGGACGGGCAGACATCCGGCATATGAAAACGGCGTTCATCCCCTCTGCGTTTGGAAACGACGGGCATGACCACTTCCGGAATGACATCCCCCGCCCGTTGGACCAGAACCGTATCACCGATGCGGACGTCCTTGCGGTCAATTTCATCCTGGTTGTGCAGGGTGGCGCGGCTGACCACCACCCCGCCCACCGAAACCGGCGTCAAATGCGCCACCGGCGTCAGGGCGCCCGTCCGGCCCACCTGGACCTCGATGGCTTCCAGCCGGGTCGTGGCCTGAATGGCCTTGAATTTGTAGGCAATCGCCCAGCGCGGGCTGCGCGAGGTCGTTCCCAATTGATCCTGCAGCGCGCGGGCGTCCACCTTGATCACCATGCCATCGATATCATAGGACAGGGTTTCGCGGCGCGCCTCCAGTTCGCGATACACTGCCAGAACCTCTTCGATCGCACGGCAGGGCTGGACCATAGGGTTCACCGGCAGCCCGAACATCTTGAGCCGTGCCAGCAACTCGCTTTGCGAGGCTGGCACATCGCTCTGCATGACCCCGATGCCATAACAGAAAATATTCAGGGGGCGTTGGGCCGTGACCTGGGAATCGAGTTGCCGCAGGGAACCAGCGGCCGCATTACGGGGATTGGCAAAGGGCGGAAGCTCGGCGGCGATGCGCTCCCGGTTGAATTGTCGAAACGCTTCCCGATGGATGAAAATCTCACCGCGCACCTCGAGGGTGGAGGGCACGGTTCCATCGGCCGGCACGGACAGGCGGAGGGGCAGCGCGCGAATGGTCCGGACATTGGCCGTAATGTCTTCACCGACAAATCCGTCCCCGCGGGTCGCCGCCTGTGCCAGGAGACCGTCGCGATAGATCAGTTCCACCGCCACGCCATCCATTTTCGGTTCGACCATATAGGTAATGGGTGCCGTGGTTTTCAATAAGCGGCGGATGCGGCGTTCGAACTCGAAAACGTCGTCGTCGTTGAAGGCATTGTCCAGACTCAGCATGGGCAGCGAGTGGGGCACCGACGCAAATTTCGACAGCGGCGGGGCTCCGACCCGATGGGTGGGCGAATCCGGTGTCACCAATTCCGGCCACCGCTGTTCCAGATCGCCCAGCTCCTGCATGAGGCGGTCGTACTCGCTATCGGCAATTTCCGGATCGTCCAGCACGTAATAGCGATGGTTATGCCGCGTCAGTTCGTCGGCGAGAAAGCGTGCGCGCCGTCTGATATCGGGGGTTAAAGTGTCTGGCATAATGTCGTGACTGTTTGACTGATGGCCTTGCAGGCCTGCTTAAAACGGGGGTCCTGGAAACCCGGACGCCATGTCAGGTCGGACAATTCATCGGAGACCACCAGGATGGCGGCAAAACGCACCTTACACAAGCGGGCCACCGTCATACATGCCGAAAGCTCCATCTCTACCGCCAGGGCCCCCTGTTGTCGAAATCGTTCCACTTTGGAGGGGGTTTCCCGGAAGACCGCGTCGGTGGACCAGACCGCCCCTTCCTTAAAAGAAAGGTTGTTGTCCGCCAGGCAACGCCCGACGACTTGAAGCAAACCACCCGGCGGCAGGCCCACCTGGTCATCCCGTGCGCCGTAACCGCGCGATGTGCCCTCGTCGATGAAAGCGGACGTCGGCAACAGGATGTCGCCGGTCCGCAATTGCGGATCGATGGCACCACACCACCCGACAAAGAGGAAGTGCGCAGCGCCCCAAACCGACAACGTCTCCATCAGCATGGCCGCCTGGGGTGCTCCCATTAAGGGACCCACCAGGCCATACCGCGGGACATCCGCCGCCGCCCGGTAGATACGGCTCAGGTAGAGGCCCTCCCCCCGATCATCAGAAAGCGCCATCGTTTGGCGCAATCGCTGAAGATCGGGCCCGGTGGCCGCCATCACCACCCAGGGCGGGATCGGCGGTTTGTCACCCCGGCGGGCGGGCGGCTGAACAATGGCTTCTTCCACAAAAGCCTCTCCGAGGTCAGGACGCGCGCCGCTATCCAAGACAGCGGCAACGGGCGAGCTGTTACACGGTAACCATATCGATGATATCAACCCAGCGATTTGGTCCCCAAGGATGTTATTCCGGCGGCAGCCGCTACGCGTGTCTGCAATCTATTTCGTCGGCAGTTGAAATAACGCCGAAATCAAACCGGCCCCGCCCGACGGCTCAACTGCTCCTTGACTTCGTCGATGATATCGTAAAGCCAGCTGATATCTTCGATGGTCAGGCGTCCGGCACGGGAAGGCGCCCGCGCCGTGCCATCCTTCTTTTTCAAAATACGCGGACCGATCTGCACCTTGGGTTCCCCATCGGCATATTGATTGATGCTGATCATCAGTCCGGTTTCCTCACATTTCCATTCCTGCAAAACTTTATCTTTTTCCGGCTCGTACGGCATGGTTGCCTCCTGTTAAAGCATTCTTTAAACCATGGCGGTCATGAAGAGCGGTATCTCCTGGTTATCTCCATGCGCTTCATGGTGAGAGCGTTTGATTCACGCTATTTTTCCTCAGGTGGTTATCTTCGAAAAGTCGGCGATGTTGGTAAACAAACCGGCCAGCCGATCCAGCAGCGCCAGACGGTTGGTACGAACCGCGTCGTCATCGGCCATAACCATGACACCCTCGAAGAAATCGTCCACGGGCGCTTTGAGCGTTGCGATCTGGCGCAACGCGGCTTCATAGTCCCCGTTCTCGACGTTTGCGGCCACTTTTTCTTTCACCGCCTTGTAAGCCTGCAGCAATGCCGCTTCACAGGGGTTTTCGAACAGGCCTTCGTCCAGTGGCAAGTCGGTCTGCCGGCCCACATCCTGGTCCGATTTTTTCAGAATATTGACGGTACGCTTGAACGCCACGGCCAACGGTCCGAAGTCTGCTTCCGTCCGGATGCGGTCCAGGGCCTCGACGCGACGCCAGGCATCCGGAATTTGATCCACCGACACGGCCGTGATGGCAGCCACGCTGTCTTTGGCAAACCCGTGGTCGGCCAGGATACCGTCGATCCGACTTTCGAAAAACCTGTAAATGGCATCCGTCAGGTCATCCTTACGGTCCGCTGTCTTGTCACCGAACTGGGATAGTCCAAACTGTATCAACGCTCTCAATGACAGGGAAAGATTCATGGCGCGCAGGATCTGTACCACCCCGATGGCCTGCCGCCTTAGCGCATAGGGATCGGCGGCCCCGGTGGGCGCCAATCCGACACTGAAGCAGCCGCAGATGGAATCCATCTTGTCGGCGATGGCCACGAGGGCCCCGGTGCGGGTTTCGGGCAGCGCCCCTCCGGATCGGGCCGGACGGTAATGCTCTTCAATAGCCGCCGGGACATCGCCGGGCTCCCCGGCCACCGCCGCGTAAACGCGGCCCATGACGCCCTGCAGTTTGGGAAACTCCACCACCACCTGGCTGACCAGGTCGGTCTTGCACAAGGTTGCCGCCCGTTCCACCTGGCGCGCAAGATCCGCATCGCCTCCCACGGCGTCCACGAGATAGCGCCCAAGCGCCGCGATCCGTTTGCTCTTGGCCCGCATCGAACCCAAATCCGCTTGAAAGAGAACACCGCTCAACTTTTCGAGACGTTCTTCGGCCGACACCTTCAGGTCCGCCCGGTAAAAGAACTGGGCATCACTCAGGCGGGCACGCAACACCCGTTCATGCCCGGTGGCCACCAACGCCAGATCCCGCGTGCGGGTGTTGTTGATGGCGATAAACGCCGGCATGAGCTGCCCGGCCGGATCGACCACCGCGAAATACTTCTGGTGTTCCCGCATGGCCGTGATCAAAACTTCCTTGGGAACTTCCAGGAATTGGGTCTCGAAACGGCCCGTGGTCGCCACGGGGTTCTCTACCAGGTTGGTAACGATATCCACCAGCGCGTCATCCGCCAGTACGCTGCCACCAGCCGCCGCTGCGGCCCGGATTACTTCCTCGACCACCAGTCTGCGGCGGGCATCGATATCGGCAATGACATGCGCCTGCCGCAACGCGTCGGTATAGGCGCCGGCCTGGGACAGTTTCACTTTGCCGGGTGCCATGAAGACGTGCCCGCAGCTGTTGCGGCCGCTCTTGATGTTGCCAACGCGAAACGGGATCGTTTTGTCTCCCAGCAGGGCGACGATCGTATGAATGGGCCGTGCAAAGGTGATGTCCAAGTCGGCCCAGCGCATGGACTTGGGAAACGGCACCGCCAGCACCACCTCCGGCAGCAGCTTTTTCAGCACACTGCGGGTCACCAGGCCGCGTTCGGTTTTGCGGGCGACCAGGTACTCCCCCTTGTCCGTGACTTTCCGCTTCAGCCGGCTGAGCGGCACACCGGCCTTTTCGGCAAATTTTTGCGCTGCCACCGTGGGCTTGCCGCTCTCATCAAATCCGACACGGGCCGGCGGCCCCATCACCTCAATGGCTTCGGAGCGCTGTTTCGGTGCCATGCCGTCAATTTCAATGGCCAGGCGCCGGGGGGTGCCGTAGGTACGGATGGCACCGTGCGCGATCCGGGCGGCCGCCAGTTTTTCGGTCAATTGCACCTGCATGGCCTGCAATGCCGGCGCAATATAGCCGGCCGGTATTTCTTCCGCCCCGATTTCCAGTAACAGTTTTTCCATTTGCTTCACCTCGTTGATTCTTCCCAGGATTCATGCCACCCGCAACCTGTCGCTCAGGTTATCGCGCCTGCCAGGCGTCACCGCTAAAGCTTCGGAATGCCGCGCTCCAGGAGCGGATACCCCATGGCTTCCCGCTGCTTGACGTAGGCTTCGGCACAGAGCCGGGCCAGATTGCGGATGCGGCCGATGTAACCGGTTCGCTCGGTGACACTGATGGCGCCGCGTGCATCCAGCAGGTTGAAGGTGTGGGAGCACTTCAGGCAGTATTCATAGGCCGGCAGCACCAGTCCATCGGCAATCACCCGCTGGGATTCAGCCTCGTACTGGTTGAAAAAACCGAACAACATGTCCACGTTGGCTTTTTCGAAATTGTAGGTCGATTGCTCGACTTCCTGCTGATGATGAACATCACCGTAACGGACGGTGTCATTCCACATCAGGTCATAGACATTGTCGACCCCCTGCAGGTACATGGCAATCCGCTCGAGGCCGTAGGTCAGTTCCACCGATATCGGCGACAGTTCGATGCTGCCGCACAGCTGAAAATAGGTAAACTGCGTTATCTCCATACCGTCCAGCCATACCTCCCAACCGAGACCGGCAGCCCCCAGGGTGGGTGATTCCCAGTCATCCTCCACAAATCGAATATCGTGCTCCAGAGGATCGATGCCCAGCACCTTCATGCTCTGCAAATACAACTGCTGCACGTTGTAGGGCGACGGTTTTAAAATCACTTGATATTGGTAATAATGCTGGAGGCGGTTGGGGTTTTCGCCGTAACGCCCGTCCGTGGGACGGCGCGACGGCTGTACATAGGCCACATTCCAGGGTTCCGGGCCAAGAGCGCGCAGAAGGGTCGTGGGATGAAAGGTGCCAGCCCCCACTTCCATATCGTAGGGTTGTGCCAGAACACACCCTTTGCGGGCCCAGAACTGCTGCAGGTTTAAAATGACGTTTTGAAAATACATAAAACAACTCCTCGGCGCTGGGTTCCTTGACGCTTGATTAGAAGCCATTTCAAAACCCCATCAAACGCCCAATGGCGGCGTTGCAGCCCTCTTCAAAATGCTCACATATTATTGAATATGCTCCGCTTTTTCATCAAGCTGCGCCTTGCCCTTGAACGTGATCTAAGGTTTTGAAACCACTTCTATTCTGTATAGGGGCCTCGCCGCCATCGGCGATGCCATTCTCCGAAAACGAAAGCGGACCGACCGGAGCGGTGGCGTCAGTCGCCCCGGCCACGACGCGGTCGGGTGGTGATCTGCAGGCCTTCCAGGTCAGGCGCCACATCCAATAAGGCGGCTCCCCTGCGCTTGGCTAATATGGCACGCCAATCTGCACGGAGCTGCTGGATGGGGTCGGAGGCCCCCACCGCCCACAGGCAGCCTCCGCCACCCGCACCGGTAAACCGGCCACCGCACCCGCGCGCGCGCGCGGTCTCCACCAGTTCCTCGCCGATCACATCCAGCACTTCCGGTGTCATGGCGCGGCGTAAGGCGGTTTCTTCATTCATGGCAATGGCGGCTTCCGCCCATTGGCCTTCATTGACGGCGGCACTGAAGCGACGCACGCATTCCGCCACCTGGATCCATTGCTGTCGTTCCCGTCCGGCGATAAAATGCCGCACCCAGGTGCCGTTGATGTCCTTCGACGCATGCGGAATGCCGCAATAGGCCACCAGGAAGTGGGCCTTGAAGATTTCCGGTGTCATGGCCCGGGAAACCGGCTCGCGACGAATCGCCAGGCCGCCGGCGTCAATCTCCCAGTGCCAGGTATGCGCCCCGCCATAGGCGGCCCCGAGCTGGTCCTGCATGCCGCAAGGGACACCGGCCACGGTTTCTTCGATACGATGGGCCCGCCGTACGATTTGTTCCCGGTTCAGGTCTTCACCGCCGGCCATGGCGCGAGCACGCGCCAAAGCCCCCACCAGGGCAACGGCCGCCACCGAAGAGCCACCCAGCGCGCTTCGCGGAGGAGAAGCGCTGTCGATCTTGATGTGCAGTCCGGGTGCATTGAAATGACTCGCCACCGCAAACATCAGGCCCAGGGGATGATTAAAAGGGGCTTCTTCCAACGGATAGGCCGCGCTTTCAAATCCCCGGGAACTCACCTTGATCCAGCCGGTCCGGTAAGGTTCCAGCGCGACGCGCGTGCGCATATCGAGCGCCATGTTGAACGTGCAGGGGTCGGTGTGCTGCAACGGGTAATAAAATGTGCCGATATCCAGGGTCCCGCCCATGTCCACCCGGCACGGCGCGGACGCCAAAACGATATTTTCAGCCACGATGTCCGCAATCCGGTTCGTTTTCGTCCCCTCCATCAGCGGCCTTCCGCAACCGCCGGCGCAGGCACGCTCACCACCGGGCGAATCTGGCGCAGCACTTTTAAACTGCGGGGCTCCTTGCCCAGATGATAGGGCACGAAGGTCTCCAGAAACCGCTGGGCTTCGTCCATGCCCTGCGATGAAAACCGCAGGCGCCCAACACGGTTCAAATCGCCTTCGGCGAGCCATTGCAACTGCTTGATGGTCCCCCGGGAAAGGCAGACATGCGTCTCGTCATCCTCGCCGCAGCCATGACAGCGCAATCCACCACGGGGCAGGTCAAACCCCGAGACATGATGGGCGAGGTTGTCCAAACCCGTCTTGCAGACACAGCAGTAATTGAGATTCGGGCACAATCCGGCAATGTCCAGAAACCGCATCTGAAAGATCAGGTTGAGCAGCGCCGGGTCCATCTGGTGGCGGTCCAACTCTGCCAGCATAAAGACCAGCAGGCGGTACAACCGATCCAGTTGCTGGGCTTCCTCGGCCCAGGTCGCCACGAGTTCCGCCCAGTAGCTGGCATACGCCGTGTGCAGCATATTTTCGCGGATGGCAGCAAAGGGCTCTTCCAGCTGCGCTTCCTGCAGCACGGGCAGGCCGGACCGGCGGGGCGTCTGGCACGTGATATTCAGAATCGTAAACAGTTCCAGCACACCGGCAAACCGCTTTTTACTTTTTTTGGCGTGTTTGGCGATCACGCTAATCTTGCCGGTGGCCTCCGTAAAAAGGGTCAATATCAAATCGAAATCACCATATTCGACGCGTCGAAGCAAAACGGCAGGTGTGGTGAAGGTCGGCATGCGTCAAATACCAAGAAAGGTCGTTGCCAGGATGAAATAGCAGTAAACACTGATGATATCGATCGAGGTGGTGACAAAGGGACCGGTGGCCACGGCGGGGTCGATGTTGATGCGTGCCAGGAGCAGCGGCACCCCCGAACCGACCAACGCCGCCACCGTCATGGAAATGATGACGGCAAGACCGACGGTCAGGGCCAGCATCTGCACCGAATACTGCACCTGCGCCACTATGCCGATCAGAACGGCGTAAAAGCCTCCTAGAATCAACCCGATGGCCAGCTCCTTGGACACCACACGCCAAAAGTCCCGGACGTTGAGTCGCCCGGTGGCCAGGCCACGGACCACAATGGTGGATGATTGCGTCCCGATGTTGCCCCCCATGCCCATAATCACGGGGATGAATGCCGCCAGATAGGCAAACCGATAGAGGGTGCCCTCGAAGCGACCGATGATGAACAGCGCCATGATACCGCCGGCACAACTGGCCAGCAGCCAGGGCAGGCGTGTTTTGGTGCTGCGAACAACGGACTGGGTCTCGACATACTCATCCCCGACGCCGGCCATTTTCAGCATGTCTTCGGTGGCTTCCTGACGAAAGATATCGATGACATCGTCCACCGTGACAATCCCCTGCAGACGATTGGATTCGTCGACGACGGGTACCGCCAGGATGTCATAGCGGGCGACAAGTTTTGCGACTTCTTCCTGATCGACATCCGTACCGACAGCGAAAACATCGGTGGTCATGAATTGTTTGAGCGTGGTTTCCGGCGGCACCACCACCAGTTGGCGCAGGGAGCTGACACCCACAAGTTTTCCGTACTCGTCCACCACATAGAGGTAAAAAGGCATCTCCACATCATGGTACTCGGTTTGAATCTGTTTGATGGCGTCATTGGCGGTCAGGTCCTGCGGCAAGGCAATAAAGTCCGTGACCATGATACCGCCGGCCGTATCGTCATCGTATTTGAGCAGGCCTTCGATTTCTTCGGACCCTTCTTTTTGCATCTTTTCAAGAATGGCATCCGATTTTTCTTCCGGCAGTCGCCCGATCAGGTCGGCCACATCATCGGAAGGCATCTGTTCCAGAACTTCGACGATATCCTCCAGTTCGAGCTCATTCGACAAGGCGTAAAACGTATCTTCGTCCAATTCGCTGAACAGGATGCCTTTTTTCTCCGTGTCGCGAATCATATTCAACAGCTGGAGCTGCTTGGCCACCGAAAGGGAACGAAACACAATGGACAGATCGGCCGCATGGGTTTTGTCCACAATTTTACGCAAATTGGTCGTGGCCCCGCGCCGCAGCAGGCGTTTGATACTGTCCACCATAATTTTATTGTTTTGATTCAACATGTGTCCCGTCATCATAGGAACGCGTTTTGGGTTCGATCCACCCGTCAGGGCAGCTGCAAATTGACCACCTGGCCGCTGCTGCCAGGCACCGGCACTGGTTGACCATTCAACTGGACCGACACTCCGCCGGCATTGCCAATCAGCAAGTTGAACATGGTTTCGGCAGTCAACGTGATCTTATCACCGGGTTTCATTTGATGTTCCGTGGCACGCGCATCGTCCGCGATGATTTTCAACCACGTGTCTTCATGACAGACGATTTCCAGGGCGTAGGCAGCCGGTTTTTCGGCCGCGCTGGGTTTAGGGGTGGCGGCTTCCACCGCCGTGTCAACCGTTTCCGCCGGCGTCTCGGCGGAAGACGATTTATCCGCAGGGGCGCTGTCTTCTTCAGCCTTCACCGTCGTTTCGGGTGGCGCAGCGGCCGGCCCTTTATGGTAGACCATCTGATAGACTGCGAAGGTACCCCCGACAAGGCCTATCATCATCGCCGTGACCCAGAGGAGCGTCAGCCAGAGCCGCGGCGGTTTCTCCGTGCCGCTATGGGCATGAATCTCAACCGCCGGAACGGCCTCTCGCCGGACATCGAAACGCCGTAGGGCCTCTTCCGGGTCGGCGCCGATCACCTGGGCAAATATCCGCAAAAACCCTTTGACAAAGACATCATCCGGCAGTTTAGCATGATCTTCCGCCTCGATACTGCGCAGAATTCCCGCTCGTATACGGCTTTCCTCGGCCACCTGTTCAATGGAAATACCCTTCTCGACGCGCACCGTTTGGAGGTACAAGCCATAAGAGGACATTTTACCGTTTTGGGTCATAGCACCCTCCGCCTGACAAATACACGCATGCCTTGCGGCATGGCATGAAACAACTTATTACAGCTTCAGCGAATAATTCGAATGTGCGACCGTTCTCTCAGATCGGTCAGCCAGGTCATGAATTTCTGATTGACGATTTCATCATAAAGAATGTTTTCAATTTCGGCGGAAACCTCTTCCAGCGTTTTGCCCTGCCCCTCACTCATCGCTTCGACATAGAAAAGCTGTAGGCCTTGGCCGGTGTCCACGATATCTGTCACTTCACCGGCCTGCAAACCCTCAAGTACCGCAAGAATCTGAGGCGCCAGATCGTTGAGCGCAAAAGACCCCAAATAACCGACGTCTTTGATTTCCGACGATGGCACGGACTCTCGCACCGCGTCGTCGAAAGGGGTTCCATCAATCACCTTCTGGCGGATGACCGCCACTTTATCCTGCAGGGCTTGCTTTCCGGCTTCACCGGCCGACGGGGAAACGACCATCATGACATGGCGCAAATCCACGCGCCCCTCCCCCACGTACTGGGCTTTGTTTTTTTCGTAGTAGGCCCGGATATCTTCATCGGTAATCACGATTTTCGATTTTACCTCGCGGTTCACCAGCCGCACCCGCAGAATCTGGTTTTTCATCTGCGTCCGGTATTCCTCCATCGTGAGGCCTTCTTTTTGCAGCGAATCACGCAGTTGTTGATCCGTCATGTGCCGCTGTTTTTTCATCTCCTCGATCGTATTGTCGATCGCCTCTTCACTGACGCGGATGTTGTAGCGCTCGATCTCCTGGTCGGTCAGTTTTTCATCCACCATCTGATTGAGCACCTTTTCGCGCAGTTCGTAAATCATACGGCGCTCTTCCTCGAGCGGACGCGCCATGGCCTGCACCCGTTTGATGTAGGGAGCGGCCTTGCGGTTGAGTTCGTATAGGGTGATGATGTCATCGTTGACTTGCGCCACGATGCGATCCACAAGAACGCCCTCCGCAGAGCGAGCGTCAGCAGCGGCCCCGACAACCCATAACCATAATCCGCACAGCGCAACGGCGACCATCGGATGAACACATCGGGGGGTAAGCGTTTTTAAATCCATGTATTTCCTGCTCCTAAAATGGAAATGCGAATGTCCGGACCGTTCAGGGGGCGCGCTCGCCACCATTCTCGGCCGGGACACCGATATCGGCAATAATCTGTTGAACAACGGCCTGGTCGATATCGACCGGATATTTAGCCTTCAAGCCTTCCATCCAGGGAGTATAGGCTTGTTCGGTTTTTTGACGACGGAGCTGTTGAATGATCATCTGGTCGATCTGGTCGGCGTCCTCGCCTTCCAACGGGGAGGGGGATGCCAGTTGCGCCGCATCCGGATCCTGATAATAGGCTTCGATATCCTTTTCCGTAATCTGGACGTTGGCACTCAGCTCCTGCTGAATCAGCCGATCGATGGTCAGCCTTACCCGCAAGGCCTGTTTCCAATCTTCGAAATTAACCGCATTTTCCAGCAGCATCTGTTCGAAAAGGTCATCCGGATAATCCCCCCGGACGTCTTCGACCGCCTTGTTCAAGGCCTCAGCGGATATCTCCAAACCTATATCACGGGCATATTCGAGCAGCACCAGTTGCTCGGCCAGTTGCTGGATAAACCGCAGTCTGGAGGCCTGTTCGGCAGCCGGGTCCTCCTCCAGGCCAACACCATGCGCGGATCGAAAGACACGATAAGCGCGTTCAAACTCATCCACCCTGAACGCCCGCTGCCCTACGACCATCAGGACCGTGTTGCGCTCGACGCTTGATTCCGGTTGACAGCCATAAGCGGCGGTCAGCAAAAAAGCGATCAGGACAATGGCCAGATCATGGCGCATGGGCGCCCCCCACCATGGGAAAAGGAAATGCGCGCGTCCATTCGAAAGCGCGTCATTTCTCATTATTGCTAAGGATTCTAAATAGATAATCTTTTAATCGTTAACATGACGGGCTATTTCCTGCAAGATTTTTTTAACTTGCGCAATGGCGCCCTGCGCGCCGTTTTTGGTCACTTGCAGGCTGAGGGTATAATCGGGTGTCAACTGAAACCGTTTGGGATCCTGACGAATGACGTCTACAATCCCCTGAGGATTTCGCTGATGCGCTTCCGAAAAGGCCAGCATAACTTTACCATTGTTCAAATCGAGGCGTTTCACGCCGGCCCGCACCGCCAGCGCCTTCAGCAAAATTTTGGTCAAAAGATTCCGGGTCACGGTGGGCATAGTTCCGAAACGGTCTTCCAATTCGGCCTTGATATCCGGGATGTCGGCCGGATCGTCGATTTTGGCCAAGCGGCGATACATGGCCAAGCGTTGATCAAGATCGGGAATACACGTTTCCGGAATATAGGCCGAAAAAGGAACGTTGATTTCCGGGTCCAGGGGCTGGACCACGGTTTCGCCTTTCAGTTCGGCCATGGTTTCTTCCATGAGCTGCAAAAACATATCATAGCCCACGGCCGCAATGTGGCCGGACTGCGAAGCGCCTAATATGGTGCCGCCACCACGGATTTTCAGATCGTTCATCGCAATCTGGAAACCGGACCCCAGGTCGCTGTGTTCCATCAGCACCTTCAGCCGCTTGCGGGCCTGGGTCGTCAGGCCGCTTTCCTTGGGAATAAAAAGGAAGGCATAGGCCTGCTCTTCGGCACGTCCCACCCGCCCCCGCAACTGATACATCTGCGCCAGACCAAAACGATCGGCGCGATTGACGATGATGGTATTGGCCGACGGAATATCGAGCCCGGACTCGATAATCGTCGTGGTCACCAGCACGTCGATCTCCCGCCGATGAAACGCCATCATGGCCTGTTCCAGCTCGTCCTCACTCATCTGGCCATGGGCGACGCCCGTGCGGGCTTCCGGAACGAGCGCGCTGATCTTTTCGGCCATATTGAAAATGCTGGCGACATGGTTGTGGACAAAATAGACCTGCCCCCCGCGATTGATTTCGCGCTGAATGGCCTCCTTCACCAGTCCGTCACTATACTCGGACACATAGGTAATAATCGAACGGCGATACTCGGGCGGTGTCGAAATGATGCTGATATCCCGGATGCCGGACAGCGACAGATGCAGTGTGCGCGGTATGGGCGTGGCCGTGAGGGTCAGCACATCGACGGAGCGGCGCAGCTTTTTCAGCTTTTCCTTGTGGCGGACGCCGAACCGCTGCTCTTCATCGAGAATAAAAATCCCCAGTTCGCGGAAACGGATATCCTTCTGCAACAACCGGTGGGTCCCGATCACAATATCGACGCGGCCGTCAGCCAGCCGTTCGATGATGTCCTTTTGCTCGGCCCGGGAACGAAACCGGTTGAGACTCTCGATCTGGACCCCGAAGCGCTTGAAGCGCTGCTGAAAAGTATCGTAATGCTGTTCGGCCAATACGGTTGTCGGCACCAGGACGGCCACCTGCTTGCCGTTGAATACCGCCATAAAGGCCGCCCGCAGGGCCACTTCGGTCTTGCCGTAGCCCACGTCACCGCAGATCAAGCGGTCCATGGGAACGGCGCTGGCCATGTCCTGGCGCACATCCTCGATGGCTTTCAGCTGGTCCGGTGTTTCCTCGTAGGGGAAACCGCCTTCAAACTCGGCCATATACTCATCGACGGATTGAAAGGTGAAACCGGTGCGGACTTTGCGCGCGGCATAGAGTTTGAGCAGTTCACCGGCAATCCGCTCCGCCGACCGCTTGACCCGGGCTTTGACCTTTTCCCAGGATTTGCCCCCCATCTTGTCCAGCACCGGGGTGACACCCTCGACACCCATGTATTTCTGGATAGCCCCCATGCGGTCCACCGGGAGATAGAGTCGATCACCGCCCCGATAGCTGATCGTCAAAAAATCGTTTTCGGTTCGATTCAAATTGAGCTTGGTCAGACCATCGTATTGTCCGATACCATGCTCAAAATGCACCACGAGATCCCCCTGGTGAAGATCGCCGAAGGTGATGGTCGGCTTGTCGGCCGGTCGGCGGCGCTTCCCCGGGCGGGAGCGCCGCACACCGAAGATATCCACATCGGTGAGGATGACCATCGCGGCCGCGGACCAGACAAATCCGGCCGACAATTGGCCCTCCAGCAGCCGAACGTGTTGGGGGTTCGTCTCCGGTGCGGCGATTTCGGCCGTCCCCCGCTCGAACACGATGCCATAGGGCTCCAGCACGCCCGCCACACGCTCCATCTGATTGGCATTGCGGCAAACCAG
The DNA here is from genome assembly GCA_020444045.1 of Deltaproteobacteria bacterium. Taxonomy (GTDB): domain Bacteria; phylum Desulfobacterota; class Desulfobacteria; order Desulfobacterales; family UBA5852; genus JABZFP01. The sequence continues at coordinate 53,373 of JAHLLS010000016.1, read as the reverse complement.
ATGCACCGCCAGGCCCTGGGTCATCTGATCGGTGATCCAGTCCGACAGGGCCTGGAACGGCGAGCGTTCTTCGCGGGAACTCTTGGTGGGTGCGACCTGCGACGGCGGGGTGATGTCTTGAACGGCATAGCTCAGGGATGGGGTCCTTCTATCGCCCGACAAATCGGGTGGGCCAACAGGAAGCTGGCGCAGGCACAGCCGCTGACGATCGTTCAGCACCCTGCAGGCTTCCGGCCAGGATAAAAACAACCGTTCGGGATCGATGCAGAGTTTCTGCTCCTCGCGGGCGGCTTCATAGTGCTGGGCGGCCCGCTCGAACACCTCGATGGCCGCATTCTCAATATCGGCCGGCTCGACTTCCACCATCAGGGCGTTGGAAGGCAGATACGCCAGCAGGGTGTCCAGCTTCGGGGAGATGAGCGGCAGCAGGCTTTCGATACCGGGAAAGCGTTTCTCCTCTTTGATGCCGCTGATCAAGCGGCGCGCTTCATGCTTGGGCAGCTGCTGATCGTTGGCCTGCAGACGAATACGGGAAATGATTTCGGGCAAGCGGTCACCCGGCAGAATCGCTTCGCGGGCCGGCGATATCACCGCCTCCTCGAGTTCACCCAACCGCCGCTGGTTATCCGCAGAAAAAAACCGCAATGAATCGATGGTGTCGCCAAAAAACTCCACCCGCAGCGGGTGGTCATAAAGCGGGCAGAAGATGTCCAGGATGCCGCCCCGCACGCAGAAATCACCGGGCTCCTCGACAATCTGAGAGTGGGTGTAGCCGCCGTCAATCAGCTTTTCGACCAATTGCGACCGATCCAAATCCTCGCCGATCATCAGCAGCTCAGCATAGGCGCCCATCTCGGATTTGGGAATCACGCGTTTTAGGAAAGCGCCGATCGTGGTCACCACGATGGGGGCGCGAGGCGCATCCAACAAGGTATAGAGCACCTTGACCCGGCGCGCGGCGGTTTCGTTGTGATAGGCCAGAACCTTATAGGGCAGGATGTTGTAGGGCGGGAAATAGAGGACCGGCACCGCAGCATCATTGCGGAAAAAAAGCAGGTCGTGCCAAAGTGCTTCCGCCTCGCGTGCGTCAGCCGTCAGAATCACCATGGGCCGGGGGCGGCGGCTATAACACCGCCACAAAAAAAAGGCGGCCGAAGCGCCCTTCAAGCCGTGGCAATCGAGCATCGATGCCCCTGAATCAGGGGCATCGGTCAGAAAACGATTCAAAATTTCTTCTTGATTTTGCATCTTAAAATCAGTAGAGGGAGTCTCGTCGCGCCGGCGTAGCTCAGTTGGTAGAGCAGCTGATTCGTAATCAGCAGGACAGCGGTTCAAATCCGCTCGCCGGCTCCAGAATTTTTAAAGGGAATCAGGCATTTAATAAAATCTGCCGGATTCCCTTTTTTTGTGGCAAAGTAGCGCAAACAACCGCAAAATACAACTTTTTACGCAAGTTTATCCACCGATACCAATCGCGACCGAAACCGCCATATCGCGGGAATGCTTCCAACGGGCGGAAGAATAGGATGAAAAGCGACCTGTCGTCAAGTTGAGAAACCCAGAGACAAGCCGTTTCGTCCGGTTGCCGTCACTGCCGGCAGAATCTCACTATTTAGTGCCCATCCAGAAATCGGCGAATTTGGTTGAAATAAAGGCGCGCGGGAAATTTAACCGCAGGCATAGGGTTGATATTCCTAGAATTCGATTTTTCGCGCAACGCCGATATTTATCCGCCTTCGGCGGGTCGGGCAAATTGGCCATTGATGAACCGGCACTATTTGAGGGCCGCTTGGTTTTCATGCAGCCCCGGCATTCCAATATTCATCGCTGATCAATTTTGGGGGCGTTGTAACCGCCCCAGGTCTGCTGGGAAACGCCCACGACCATGAAGGCCTCCGGGTCGATCCGGGCGATGATATACTTCACATCGTATATCCGGGAACGCAGCGCCGTCAGGTAGAGCATGGTGCGTTGCTTCTGCGAGTAGCCACCGGTCACGCCCCAGTGGGTGACGCCCCGCTGGAGTTCGTGGATGATGGCCTGGCGGATCGGGTCGGGCTTTTCGGTAATGATCATCAGGGTGCGCATCTGGCTTGTGCCCTCCAGCACGAAATCGGAAAAAAGCCCCACCAGGATGAGGGTCAGGGCCGCCAAAAGCGCTGTTTCCATGGTAAACACCAAGCCGGCCAGGGCAATGACCGCCAAATCGGTGAATAGATAGGACTGGCTGAGGGGAAAACCGGTTTTGTTGTAGATGATGCGCGCTGTGATCGAGGTGCCGCCGATGGTGCCGCCATAGCGATAGATCAAGCCCGTGCCCAAGCCATACAGAATGCCGGCGTAGATGCACGCCAGCAAAGGTTCGGAGGTGACCGGGTAAATGTCCAGCCAAAGCGGCAGATACCGGACGAAGACATCGGACGCCAAAGCGAACACCAATACGGCCACACTGCTGGACCAGAAAAACCGCCAGCGTCCCAAATGGAAAAACCCCAACACAAATAAAGGAATGTTCATCAGCAGGAAGAACAGCCCTACAGGAAAACCGCTCCAGTGATGGACGATAATCCCCAACCCACTGACACCTCCCGCGGCGATATTGAACGGCAGTTGAAAGACGACATAGGCGAGGGCTGACAGTATCGCCCCCAATGAAATCATGATTTGCTGCCAGGTGAAACGCAGGATCATGGCGCGGGGGTTCAGGGTCAGACGGCGCTTAACACTTGCCGGAAGGCGCATGGATAAAAATCCCTTCGAGCTGGCAATGATCTGGATTGGCGATTGACAGCTTGGGCTGCCGGGCGGAGATGATCATCGCCTGGGTAGAATTGGAGCCGTTTGGTCCATCCTGCCAACTACCAGGGGATCGGTCGTTTTTCACGGAAAAAACCACCACGGGGACCGTCATCCGGCAAGGTGGCCAGCCAGACCGGCGTCTCGGCACCCTGGGCCGGCATCAGGGGGGCCTGATCACCGCCCAATCGGGTGCGGACCCAACCTGGACAGGCCGAATTGACCAGGATATTGGTCTCCCGTAATTCCTTGGCGATTAATACCGTCAGACCATTCAATAGTGTTTTTGAAAGCCGATAAGCCGGTGAAAGAATAACCGAATACGTGGAATCCGGGGTGGCGATGTCCGTCAGCGACCCCAGCGTGCTGGCGATGTTGACGATTCGCCCGTAATTATTTTCCTGCATGTAAGGGATGCAGGCCTGGCAGAGCAGCAGCGGTCCCAGGGCATTGGTCTCCAGGGTATTCTGAAACATCGTCAGATCGAGTTCCAAAACGGTGGTCTCGGAATCGATCATAATGCCGGCGTTGTTGACAAGAATGTCAAGGCGGCCGTACTGGTCGATAATACTCCCGATGGCGGCCTGAATGGTCGTGGCCTGGGTGACATCAAGGTAACGGCTGTGTATACTGCGACGATCATTCGCCAAGGATTCGGCCGCCGCCTCCCCTTTTTCGAGATCACGCGATCCAATGATTACGGTGATCCCCAGATCGGCTAATTGACGTGCAATCTCAAATCCCAGGCCCCTGTTAGCGCCGGTTACCAGCGCGACGCGTCTTTGCATGATGGCCTCCTTTGCATTGTTTGTTATCGACAAAGGACGGTGGGCGTTGGTCCGCCAATGCATTAGAAATGCAAGTACCCCATCCCCTGTTTAAAATTTAGGTCTTTGCCCTATTCACAACGGATCGCATCCCTCTCAGACTGGCAATTCGAACTGTCCCTTCGCGGACAAGATCCAACCCGAGGAGCAATTCACGTTTTGATTTGAATAATGTCCCGCGTCGGTTGATGCGGAAAGTCTTTCAATGTTGCCAGATCATCCTTGTCCCGCCGGAACGTCGGGGCACTCTGCACGTAATGGACAACGGTCCGCGTCACCGCATCGAGAGAATCAAGCCGCGTGCGCTCGTAGCCGTGCGAACCGTCCACCCCAAAGCAAACCAGCGCCGTTCGGGTATCATTGCCGGCTTCGATCGCCGAGGCCGAATCACTGCGGTAGAAGCGGAATACGTCCTTGGCGTAAGCAATCTGATTTTCTTCGCAGATGCCGATCAGTTTGTGGCTGAGATGATAATCGAAAGGACCGCTCTGGTCCATCATCCCGATGGTGACGCCGTCTTCCAGCGCATTCTGTCCGGAAGCCACCGGGGCTTGCTCGATCACCACCATTTCCGCCACGTCACCGTAGACCGCCGCCGATGCACCGTGCCCGACCTCTTCGAAAATCGTAAAAATAAGATGGCAATCGACCGGCAGCGCGATCTGTGCATCGATAATACTTTTGGCCGCCGTCAACAGCACCGCCACGCCCGCCTTGTCATCCAGATGGCGGGCGTTGATAAATCCGTTCGGCGTTATCTCGGGTAAGGCATCAAACGCGACAAAATCTCCAACCGTAAACCCTGCCGACGCCAAATCACGGGCGCTGCCGCAGGGAACATCCACCCGCACCTCGACAAAATCCCACCCGGACGGCTGGCTGTCGATGGCATCACCGTAGACATGACCGGAGGCTTTGAGCGGCAGGACAGTTCCCCGTTGCGGGCCGGAAGGCGTAAAAACCGTCACCCGAGCGCCTTCCGCAAATCGGCTGGCCCAGGTCCCGATGGGAGACACCCTTAACCGTCCGTTGTCTTTCAGACGGTTGACCATGGCACCCAGCGTATCCAGATGCGCGGTCACAGCCCGATCCAAAGGGGATTGCTTTCCCTGCATGGTTGCCCGGATGGCGCCGCGGCGGGTAACATTATAGGATAGCCCAAGACGTTCGAGCTCCTTTCCGACGAAATGGACAATCTGATCGGAGTACCCCGAGGGGCTTGGGATATTCAGCAATGCCAATAAAATCTTCTGCAAATAGGTGTGGTCGATCGATCGCATGCGTCAGTTCTGTCTCCTGTTTGATCGGGATCCTGTCGTCTGGGGAAAGAGGAAATCGATAAAACGTTCCGCCGTCGGTTGGGGTTCGTGGTTCGCCAGCCCAGGGCGTTCGTTGGCCTCGATGATCCAGTAGTCCGGACGGGCAAGGTCCGGCACCATAAAATCGAGGCCGGTCACCGGAATATCCAGTGCCCGGGCGGCGTTCACGGCAATCTGCGCCAGTTCGGGGTGGATCTCTTCGGTGACATCCGAGATGGTGCCGCCGGTGTGCAGATTGGCGGTCTTGCGTGCTGGAATCTTTGTTTCCGCAGCGGGAACATCGTCCAGTTGGTAGCCGGCCAGTTCCAGACAACGTTTGGTTTCCGCATCCATCGGCAGACGACCTTCGCCGCCCGTTGCCGCCGCCCGTCGCCGATTGTACTTCTTGATAAGCGTGCGCAGGGTATGCCGTCCGGTGCCGACCAGCACCGGCGGACGGCGGACAGCCGCCGCCACCATCTGGTAATCGATCACGATCAAGCGCAGGTCTTCCCCCTCGACAAATTCCTCGAGAATGACGTCCGGGCAAAACCGGCGGGCGCGCCGAACGCCTTTTTCCAGATCTTCCACGGTCTGCAGATCGACACTGATGCCGGTGCCCTGCTCCCCGCGGGCCGGTTTGACCACAACCCGGCCCAGGGCCTTGAGGGCTTTCCGGTTTTCATCCGGATCCTTGGCCGAGTATTGACGCGGAACGTTCAAGTCTTTTGCGGCAAGTATACGATGGGTGACGCGCTTGTCATCACAGCGACTCATGGCCACCGCCGACGTCTGATCTGTCAGTGATTCCCGACAGGCAACACTGCGGCCACCGAAGGTCAAATCAAAATAGCCATGGGCGGCATCGACGACCTTCACCCCGATGCCACGGCGCAATGCCTCTTTGACGATGATGCCGGCATAGGGGTTGAGTGCTTCCACCGGCGAAGTGCCGCTGTAGAGGGGTTCATTGATCGAATTTTTACGCTTGACGCAGAAGACCGGCACCCGCTGGAACCCGATCTTTTCATAGAGGGCAATCGCCTCGGTGTTGGTATGCACGACCGACAGGTCGATGTAGGACCGTCCCCGGGTCAGGTAGTGATCCGTCAAATGGCGCACCAGCGCTTCGCCCACCCCGGGGGCATTGGCCTGGGGATCCACGGCGAGGCACCACAGGCTGGCACCCTGTTCGGGATCGGCGAAGACCTCGACATGGTCGACACCCGTCACAGTTCCGACGATTTTCCCATCCACGAGCGATTCTGCCACGAGATAAGTCCTCTGGCGCGACGCCGTGTGGGTCAACAGAAAATCGGGATCGCAGCGCACCATCTGGCGGGTGGCATAGAGCCGGTTCACCCCCTCGGCATCGCTGCGGGAGTGCAGTCTCCGTATGGTAAAAGCGCCCGGGCGTATATTACGTGGCTGATATTCGTGCATCCATAAACGGTAGGTGTGGGAAGGGTCTAAGAAAAACCGCTCCGGCCCCATCGACAGCAGGACGTGCGGGTCGCGCAGATAGAAAGTGATGTCGCGCTTGCCGGAGCTCTCCCGATCCATTGCGGCGCAGAGGTCTTTTTGGGAACGAAAGGTGTGGCCGAAGATGATGCGGCCCCAGCCCATGTCGATCGAAGCGTCGGCGCCCATCTTAGCGGCTTCGGGTCCCTGGGGTATCTTTTCGTTGCGCACTGTAAAACTGGTAACACGCTGAAAGCGGTCGCGCAGACCACTGGTCCGTTCCATGGGGTGTCTCCTCCCGAAAATGATTTGTGGATCGAGGAACCGCTCCGCGGGATCAAAGTCCTTGGGCCGCCAACCAATAGGTTAAAACAGCCATCTGCCAGGCTTTGGAGCCACGCAGCGGCGTGATGTGCTTTTCCGGTTCGGCCAGTACCTGGGCGACATAGTCCGGTTTGAACAGGGAAAGCGCTGTGCTGCGGGGCGACAGCAAAATCTCCTTGACGAAGGCCAGGTAATCCCCCTGCAGGTATTTCAGGGCCGGCACCGGGAAATAGCCTTTGGGACGGTCGATCACCTCCGCGGGGATTACGTCCCGGGCGGCTTCCTTCAGCACATGCTTACCCCCATTGGCAACCTTGAATTCCGCCGGGATGCGGGCCGCCAGCTCCACCAATTCATGGTCCAGAAAAGGTACGCGTGCTTCCAATCCCCAGGCCATGGTCATGTTGTCCACACGCTTGACCGGGTCATCCACCAACATGACGGACGTATCGATTCGCAGGGCTTTGTCGACCGGAGCGTTGGTACCGGCCGTATCGAAATGCCGCTGGACGAAGGCCGTACTGTAATCCCGCTCCAGAAACCGGTCATCGACCGCGGCTGCATATTCGCAATGGGTGCGATCAAAAAAATGACGCGCATAATCCGACAATGGATTTCGGCTGTCTATTAAGGGTGGATACCAATGGTAGCCACCGAAAATTTCATCCGCACCCTGACCGCTCTGCACCACCTTGACGTGTTGGGATACGGATTGGCTCAGCAGGTAAAATCCGATGCAATCGTGGCTGACCATGGGTTCGCTCATGGCGGCGAGGCACGCTTCGATGGAAGACAACACATCAACGGCATCGCATTCGATGCGGTGATGGGTCGTACCGAAGTGTTTGGCAATGAGATCGGAATAGTGGAACTCGTTGCCTTCCTCGCCGTTGACGGCATCGAAACCGACCGAAAAGGTCGTGAGGTGCGGCTGCCCCAGTTCCGACAGCAGCCCCACCACCAGGCTGGAGTCCACCCCGCCGGAGAGCAAAACCCCCACGGGCACATCCGCTGTAAGCCGGCGTTGGACCGCTTGCCGCAGGGTTTGCAGCGTCAACGCTTTCCATTCCGCCATGCCATAGTGACGTTCGTCCGGTCGGGGACCAAAATCGAGTTCCCAGTAGCGCTCACGCTCAATCCTTCCCCGGGCATCGATGGTCATGGTTTCCCCCGGCGGTATTTTCCGGATATCTTTCAAAATCGTATGCGGGGCGGGCACCACCGAGTGAAAGGTCATGTAGTGATGCAGAGCCACCGGGTCGATGTCGCCGGCAATATCGCCGCCGGCAACAAGGGCCGGCAGGGCGGAAGCAAAACGGAATTCGCCTGGTCTTTCATGGTAGTAGAGCGGCTTGATCCCCAATCGGTCGCGGGCCAGGAAGAGCTGCCCGCTGTCGCGCTCGTAAATGGCAAAAGCGAACATGCCGTTGAACCGTTGCACACAACGGCGTCCCCAGGCATGGTAGGCCTTGAGAATGACTTCGGTATCGCCGGAAGAAAAAAAACCGTATCCCTTGGCTTCCAGCAGCTGGCGCAGGTCACCGTAGTTGTAGATGGCGCCGTTGAAAATAATCGTAAGGCCCAGATCATTGTCGACCATCGGCTGCTGTGCCGCCTCACTCAGGTCGATAATCTTGAGACGTCGGTGCCCGAGTGCTGCCGCCCCTTGGACAAAAAGCCCTTGGGCGTCCGGTCCGCGCTGTTGCATCGTGTCGGTCATCTTCTCGACGCATCGCGTGGACACATCCTGACCATTGAATGTTATCTGACCGCATATCCCGCACATGAATCGCTGTTATCCCTCCATCTTCTTTACGCCTTGGTTGGTTTGAGAACCGCATCATTTCAACCGGCGTCGAGAAATACCTGGAGCGCATGAAGCCGGCAAGCGATGCAGTGCGTCCTTCACCCTATCAAAACGCCCTCCGTTGTGAATAAATGACAGCATGTATTTTCCGTTATGCCCGACCCCATGTCTTGTCGAGCGTTGTGGAGCCAACCGCTTCTATACCCCATCCCACCAATAGGGTTTGAAATCGTAATGGCGGTGCAGGATCGTCTCTTCATCACGTGACGGCGGCCCGTGTTCCGGATCGTAAACTGGGCTGGTTTCGATGGCCGTGCGGTGCATGCCGACCGTGATGCGGTTGCGCTTCCAGTCGATGGTATCGGCCCAGGCGGGGGATATGAGCACCTTACGCCCCGGCAACCAGTTGCGCGTGTCCACCACGAGATAGCGGATGGACCAAGTGTCGCGCTCCAGCAGAAAATCGTCCACATGGCCGGCGGTGTCGTCCATGGCCTGGATATGATAGCCGGAAACCTCCTTGACCGAACGCAGGTTGCTTTCCCCGGGCTTCTCGATGGTCTCCAGGGGTCTGGCCGCCACCGTGCTTTCCACAAACGGTGACATGGCCCCGCCCCACAGATGCGGGCCCTGCCAATAGGTTGGCCATTGGTAATAGGCGGCAATCGCAACTTCATACTGGCGTGAAACCGGCATATCGCTGGTCAGGGGCGGACATGCCTCGATGGCATCCCGGTCGAGCCGCACCGGTATCTCGTCGGTTTGCCAGTCCCAATCTCCCAGGGCACTGGGCGAAATCAACACCTTGCGGCCCGGCAGCCATTTGCGGGTATCGGCGACCATGTAGCGAATCGCCCATAACTTGTCGTCGAACAGGAAATCCTGACAACGCCCGATCCCGCCGTCCAAAGCGCGCAGATCAGCGTGCAACATGGCACGAATGCTTCGAATCATGATGAGCTCCTTTCGGCGTGTCGACGTGTGCCGCCTCTGGAAACAACACGTTCCGTGCGGCTGTCCACTTTCTGTTCGTTGTCCCGTTCCGGAGGTTCTTCCACCGGAGGCCGCTTGGGAACCCGGTCCGGATCCCCCATGGGCGGCTTGCGCAAGGGTGGCGGATCCGGCGGCGTTTTTCCCGGTTCCTCCACCGGGGGGTGTTTTGGTTGATTGGGGGGATCCTGCACAGGAGAGCCCCCCGCTGTCGATAGCCATGTAACGCATCTTACCGTCATCTCAGCGCGCTCCCTTCTCCTTTTCGGATGCCTGCTTTATCTCGAAGTCTATTAAATCCGCAGCCCTCGATTAATAGGGTCCAGCACGCAGATCAGGGGATTACAATCACCTATTCCCACCCCGGCCGCCTCAGTAATTGCGCGTCCGGATGATGTTGACCAGGAGCCAGAAACCGATAGCGGCCGAGATGACGTAGCCGATCACCCCAATGGCCGGATAGCCGAAGATGTGCGGACGGACCCCGGTGGTGATGATCATGGAAGACCCCACAATCATGGCGGCGACAATCATGGCAAATGTGAGCCGATTGGCAATGTTTTCCAGCGTGTTAAGCAAGTCCTCTAAATTGGTGTGCGCAAACTGGATGGTGAGGTCACCGCGGTCGATTTTCTGCATGATACCCATGAGACGGCCGGGAATTTCCTGACGCTGGCGCAACAATGCGGGCAGCGCGGATTTCAGCATGCGCCAGATGCGAAGGGGTCCGAAACGTTCACGCGACAACCGTTCGACCTCAGGCCGGGCTTCCGTTATCACATCCAGTTGCGGATAAATCATTCGGGCGGTGCCTTCGGCCGTCACGAGCGCCTTGATCATCAGGAGCAACTCCGGGTGCAGCCGCAACCGGTATTCCCGCATCATGTTGGCGATATCCATCAGCAGGTGACCGATGTTCATCTCCTCGAGCGGAACCGCATAGGTGGCGTCAATGGTATCCATCAGGTCCCGCTCCAGGCCCCGACGGTCGACATCTTCAGTGACTTCACTCAAACGAAAGAGGGCTTTCATCAGGCCGTGGCTGTCTCTTTGCATGATCGTACCGAGCACTTCGATGAGTTCCCTGCGGTCACGCTCGGTCAATCGCCCGACCATGCCCCAGTCAATCAGGCACAGCTGGTTGTCGGCGGTAATCATCATATTCCCGGGATGCGGATCGGCATGGAAAAACCCATCTTCGAGGATCTGTTTAATGGCGGTGCGCAACCCCAGGCGCGCAAAGAACTTGGCCTGGTCGGTATCGTCGAAATGGATTCCTTTTACCGGATTCCCCTGAATGTGCTCCATCACCAAAATGGCATCGGAACTGTAGGCACCGAAAACCGACGGCACCCGGACATCGCCATCCGCTTTCAGATAGGAGCGCGCAATGCCCAAGTTACGGGCTTCCCGGCACAAATCCATTTCATAGCGCATGGTTCGCCGGACGTGCCGGGCAAGAGCCGGCAAGTCGTAGACGTGGAGTTGTTCTATGGTGGCATGCAACCGGTTGGCGATGTATTCCAGGATGTCCATATCCGTATCGATGGTGGATCTGATGTGCGGCCGGCGGATCTTGACCGATACGATGTCTCCTTCCTTCCGCAGGACCGCTTTGTGCACCTGGGCGATCGAAGCCGCGGCAATGGGCGTGCGATCAAAAACCGAAAAGACGGTTTCCAATTTATCCCCGTAGGCCTGCTCGACGACCTCTCGAATGTCTTCGAAATCGACTTCCCCGACATGATCCTGCAGTTTGCCCAACTCACGGATCATCGACGCCGGCAGCAAATCCGGCCGCAGGCTCATGATCTGGCCAAATTTGACGAATGTCGGCCCTAAGGCATCCAGAACCAGGCGAACACGCGCTTCGGTTGTGGAAGGGATCGTCGAAGACGATGGCGATTCAGGGGACGCTGGGCCCGGCAGATCGATTCGCTCCACTAAATCTTCGAAGCCAAACCGCAACAGCACCTTGGCGATGTCCTTCAATCGGTTGATATTCGCTAAAACCTTAAATTCCACAGGGAAGAAATCCTTTGCTTAGACGTCGTTGATGATGGGGTAATGCTATCCATCATCAATACGCTCGCGCAAGAGGCCGGCAGCCTATTTCGTCGAAATCAATCACGGCCGACATCGATATGGGTACTTCGCAGTATGGTTCTCCATCGGGGACGCCCCTATGATTTGATGGAAAGGAGAAATGCGTATGGGTGATATAACGTTCTGGCAGCATTACGGCGAAGCGGCCAAGACATCCGTTGGCTTTTTTTGGAAAGCAGGATGGGCGTTTGTTTTGGGCTATGCCATCAGCGCCATGATCCAGGCCTTTGTTCCCAAAAAACGCCTTACCGAGCACATGGGTGCCGCTGACCTGAAAAGCGTATCGCTGGCAACCGTTTTCGGTGCCGCTTCGTCCTCATGCTCCTTTGCAGCGCTGGCGGCCGCTCGCTCGCTAATAATGAAAGGTGCGCATTTCGTATCCGCGGTGGCCTTCATGTTTGCCAGCATTGTGCTGACAGCCCTCATCATGCATTTCAGTTTCGGTCTTCTGGGTCTGACACCCGAAAGCAGCCGCACGATCAGCGATTCCGCCCAGTTTGCCATCGACTAGACCTTTTTCATGAATCTGGCGTTCGCGCTGGTCGCGGCTATTTTGGTCGGACTGCATCGGGGGTGGCTGCAACACGAGATGAAGGATGCAGCACATCGGCACCATGAACACGGCAGCCGTCTTTCCATCAAACGTATGATCGCCCTGACAAGTGCCGTCGTGATCGGGGGCGGATTGATCGCTTTCACCTTCACGGGAGGAATCGGTTGATAGACCACACAAACCACCAAACCAGCACGCCTATCGTCAAGCGGCCCCTGTTTTCATGGGTTTGGCTGCGGTCCAACCGCAAACGCCAGGCGCTGCTGCTGGTTATCGTCCTGGTCACGGTGCTGGTACGGATCGTGCCCCTCGAAATGCAAAAACGCATTGTCGATGAGGGCATCATGGGCCGGAATGCCGATCTCCTGGCGACCTACTGTCTTATCTATTTGGTCGCTTTTTTGCTGGCCAGCAGCCTGAAATACGGCATTAACGCTCTGCAGACGATCATTGGTCAGAAAACCCTGGCGCGCATGCGCCGGGAGATGCTGGGCCACATCCTGCGGCTACCCTACGGCTTTTTCCGCAACACCCAATCGGGCGCCGTGGTGACGACCCTGGTGACTGAACTGGCCACGGCCGGAGACTTTATCGGCGTCGCACTGGCCGTGCCCGCCACCAACATTCTGACCAATTTCAGTCGGTTCTTCATTTTTGCCTTGGGCGGCTATCTCGCCCTGAAGGGACACCTGGCCATCGGTTCCCTGGTGGCGTTTTTGTCCGCACAGGAAAAACTCTATGACCCCTGGAAGGAGTTGATCCAGTTTTATCAGGCCTATCAAACGGCCTCCGTCACCTACGATCGCGCCATGAAAGCCTTCGATGACATCCCGGAAGACACGTCCAATAACGAAAAACCCATGACACAGGGTCTTAAAGGTCGTCTCGAACTTTCACAGGTGGGCTACCGAACCGCGGACGGATCGTGGCTTCTGCGCGACATTTCGCTGAAAATCGAGGCCGGCGAGCATTGGGCCCTCGTCGGAACCTCCGGCAGCGGCAAAAGCACCCTGGCGCACTGTATCGTCGGGCTGGTAACGCCTTCCAACGGCCGTATTCGGCTGGACGGGCACACGCTGTCGGATCTGACGCGCGCGGACATCAGTCACAACATCGCTTTTGTTCCCCAGAAACCTTTCGTTTTCAAGGGGACGGTAGCCGAGAATATCTGTTATCCGGCCCCGGTTGACTGGCTGGAAGCAAAAAATGGCGACGGACGCAAGCACCGGGATGATTGCATCAAAGTCCTTCAACAGGTCAGCCTTTTCGTCGATGTACTCGGATTCGGTCTCGAGGGTTCGCCGGGTCCCGACGTCAGGGATGACCTGAAGTCGGCAATCGTTGCTGCGCGTCAGCAGCTAAGCCAGGACCTGCCGGACGATCTGGCGGCCCATATTGAACGCTTCGACCCGAAACGCTTCCTGAAGCACGCCAGCCTGGGTGAAAACCTGCTCTTCGGCCGGGTGCTTCAAGACGACGTCATCGATGCCCGGCGCCTGGCGGACATCCCCGAGGCCGCCGACCTGCTTACGAAAGCCGGACTGCGAGAGCCCTTGATCGACATCGGGTTGCAGATTGCGGATGGCCTGGCGCCCTACTTCCGACACCCCCCATTGCCGGAATACATGCAGCGCCTTTTGCCACTGGATATGGCGAAAATTGAGGCCTGTCTCGACCTGCGGGACCGTGTCGGCCACAATGGAAAAAAGACCCCATTGAGTGCCGATGAAGAAGACCTGCTGCTTTTGCTGTCGATGGCGTATGTTCCGGAACAGTTCCAACTGGTGAAAATCCCGGAATCGCTCCAAAACGGAATCGTTGCGCTTCGTGGAAAATTGCAGGCGCTTCTCTCTCAGCACATGCCGGGGGCCGTTTCATTCTACCGGCACGATCGGTATATCGAGCAGGCCGATATTTTAAGCAATCTTCTCTTCGGCCGCGTTACCGCTCATCATGATGAAATCCGACGCCGCATCGGAGAGGCGATCAATCGCGCCCTCATTGAAGAGGAACTTCTGGAAGTGATTGTTGAAATCGGCCTGCAACACCAGGTCGGAACGGCGGGCACCAATCTGTCGGGCGGGCAGCAGCAAAAGCTTGCCATTGCCCGCACCCTTCTCAAACGCCCTCCCGTATTGGTCTTTGACGAAGCCACCGCCGGCCTGGACAATGCGTCCCAGTCCCGCGTGCAGGATACCCTGGTCAAACACTGGAAAGGCCGCAGCACCCTGGTCGCGGTGATTCACCGTTTGGATATTCTCCATCACTATGACAAAGTCGCCGTGATGAAGGAGGGCCGCATTGTTGAAAGCGGAAGCTTCGATGACCTCATGGAGAAAAAAGAAGTGCTGCACGAACTGGTCACCAATGGTCAATCTTAAAGACCAGATCAGGTGGGCGCGATACGTGCAATCGATAAGAAAAACGATTGAGGGTCAGGATGCGCGCTTATCCATCACGCTAAACAAATATATATCAGAACGATAGATCCGCTACCAAGGGAAGATGGTCGGAAGCGACCCGCGCCAACGCACTGCTATCGACCCGCATCGCCGTCAATGCTTTGAAGGGCCGGACCCAAATCCGGTCCAGCGCTAAAAAGGGGTGCCGGCTTGGGAAGGTCGCCGGCGCGGGAAAAACACCGAAAATCCAATGCAACCGGCGCCGCAACCGCCCCCATCGAAACCATTCATTGAAATCCCCCATCAAAATCGTGACGTCAGCAGCGGGAGTCGATTCCAGAATCGTCATTATACGGCCCATCTGGCAACGCCGTTCTGCGAATGACAACCCCAGATGGGTCGCAAGCATCACGACCTTCTTTTGTCGTATTTCCAGCACGATTTGAATAATGCCACGCGGCTCGCGCTCCGGCACGCTGATATCTATTCTTCGTACCTCTCCGATAGCCTTTCGGGATAGCAGCGCATTGCCATAACGCCCTTTGGCTTCCAGCAGCGTCGGTCCCGGAATCGCCTGCGCACCGGTGGCATCGGCCAGAAACCGCAAACGGTTGCCGGGCGCGTCAGGATCAAAGGCCACTTCCTGGAGCGCCACCAGATCGGCGTCCATGGCACGCAACACCGCGGCAATCCGCTGCGGGTTCTCAACACCATCGCGTCCGATGCAGCGGTGAATGTTGTAGGTGGCAATGCGCAGGGCCATCAGCACACCCCCCTCACGATGATGCCCCGTCGTGTTTACGCTTGATCCATCGCCGCAGCCACACCAGACCCAGACCAACAAGGGCAATGGCTGCCAGGAGAAGAGTTACCTGGCCAAGATCGGGACGGTGCAATGACGCCGCGATCCGGTCTGCCAGCAATACAACTGCCACGACACCGGGCAGCATTCCGATCAGGGTGCCCAGGGCATAATCACGCCAACGGATTTCAGAGACACCGGCAATCAGGTTGATCACCGAAAACGGCGCGACCGGCACAATCCGGAAGGTGATCACGGTCAAAAGGCCTGCTTCCGACAATTTACGGCTCAGGCGATTGAGCAGACTGCCGGCAAATCGGCGCACCGTATCACGCCCCATCCAGCGGCCGATGGCAAACAGAACCACCGCGCTCAACCAGGAGCCCGCCAGGGCATAGAGCAACCCCTGCCAGGTGCCGAAAACCACGACGGTGGCAATGACCATCAGGGTGACGGGTAT
This sequence comes from Deltaproteobacteria bacterium, assembly GCA_020444045.1. GTDB lineage: Bacteria > Desulfobacterota > Desulfobacteria > Desulfobacterales > UBA5852 > JABZFP01. Next base: position 37,547 of record JAHLLS010000016.1, on the reverse strand, counting down.
GGCGATCAAACCGCCGAGAATATACGCCGTCGTGACAAAAAGCGGCGCGAGGGGCTGCTGCTGCATCCATTCCGCCGCCATCCGGGCTGAGTCGATATCGATCCATTCCCCCAGCGGCGTCCATCGCCACAGGGCGGTCAAACCGATCACGACGCCGATGAGGATGAGAATTTTTATACCATGACGAAAAGCCGAAGGCTGTTGTTCCGGGCTCACAAACTGGTCCACCAGTTTATCCGGCGCCACGGGTTCTTCCGGATCGAGTAGGTCGGATTCAGGCACCCAGGCATTGACCTCCGGGTCGATCTCAACGTCCAAGGGTACCAGCGTACGGGTGTCACCCCCCTGCAACGATTCAATAGCCTCGATGAGCCCGGCATGCGTATCCACCGCGCGTATCACCGCATCGGCCTTTTTCCCCAAATGTTCTCCAATCAGCCGTGCACGAACCGCCGCGATGGTTTTCCGCAGGGCGGTGTCCGCCGGCCCGGCCGCGACGGCCAGATCACACTCCGAGTCGAAGCCCATCGAACGGTTGCTCAGGTTCGAAGACCCCACGCGTAAGATAGTATCATCGATGATCATCACCTTGGCATGGACCATCAATGCGCAGTGGGGGTCCTCAGCAATCCGGGCATAGTAAAGCCGCAGTCGATCGTGCTGATCCGCCGCCTGTAATTGCGCTACCAATCGTGCACGCAATACGTCCATGGTATGCTGTTCCAGCCAGCCGCCGGTTTGTTCCGGCATGACGACGACCACTTCCGGGCCGTCCTTTTCTTTCAAACGGGTCTCCAGGGCTTCGCCGATGCAGTGCGCACTCAGGTATTGGTTTTCAATGTAGATGGAATGGCGGGCGGCGGCGATGCTGTCGAGGTAAAGCTGCCGTACTTCCCGCACCTGCCGCTGGTCTTTGTAAGCCGGCAGCGTTCGTGCGATGGCCACTTCGATATTTTGAAAATCCGGCGTCAGACATGACGGCCACGGGTCGTTATCCTCCATCGGAGCCGAAACGTCCGGGAGATCGCCCTCCGACCGGGTCCAACGCTCGCGTACCAGTTTTCCCAGCTCGGCTGCCGCCGGACCGTCCACGACCATCTGGACATCGTGGAACGGCGGATACGTTTGACCGCCCGGGTCGACACGCCGATCGTCTTGGGGGTGGTGCTGGGATGTGTCCCAACGCCACTGACTGACGTCCAGGCCGCCGGCAAAGGCCAGCGCGTTATCGATGACAACCACCTTCTGGTGCTGGGATGCGCCCACAGGGTGGTGGCCGTCCAGCCCGAAATGAACGTGGTCGTGGGACCGCCATTTGAGCTTGTAGCGCGGGAAAAATTCACGCTCCATGGCGTAGATCATGGCGAAGTCCCAACTCAGGAGATAGACATGCAGCTCAGGGCGTTCATCGGCCAGGCGATCGAGCAGCGCTCCCAGGCACGCCGGGTAGCCGTCATCTTCCTCGTCCCTGATCAAACGCACCTCGCTGTGCAGATCCCAGCCGACGATAAAAATGGAGGAGGTGGCCCGACGGAAGGCCTGGTGCAGCGCCCGGAAGTAATCTTCGCCGTCGATCACCACTGCGGCGCGATGCGCCGTCACGAGGCGATGGCAATTCTGCGATGGCTGAAAAAGCGCCTTCACAATCGTTTGAACCTTTCGGTCGCCTCTTCAAGGGCGGTTTGCATGTCGGCCAGCCCCATTTCGGTTCCGGCTTTCAGGTCCGCCAAGGCATTTTCGCCGGTTTCTTTCATTTGGTCTCTTCTTTCATTTCGGTGTCTGACTCAGGCCAACTCTTCCGCGATCATCTCCATAATGGCCTTGCTGTTTGGCAGCGACTTGGAGATGAAATGCCGGGCACCGCTTTTCAATGCCGCCTCGCGGTATTCCGGCAAATCACAGGTGGTCAGTACCGCGACTACGCCTTCGGGATGAATGGCCTGCATTTGTTTGGGAAGATCCGGGACGCGCCGCCCACGCATATCGATTTCCGTCAAGATCAAATCGGGTTGATAACGTCGGATCTTTCCCAGCGCATCTTCCCGATTGTAGGCCTCTTTGACACGGATCGCCGGATAGTGCCGACGGATCAGTTCCTTGACCAGGCGGCGGTAGGTCGGATGGCTGTCGACCAATAATATTTCAGGATGCGTTTTCACTATGTTGCAATATCGATGGGATAGCCCACCGATTCCACTCTCTCATGTTGCGGAGCCACAGGGTACTGACACGGATGTGCCTTGGGCACCCGATGACGCCTATTTATAATGGGCCAACGCCCGACGCAGGCCGGCGTCGATATCATCGAGGTAGTTGCTGACATCGGTTTCGGTGGCAGACCAGTCGGCATCCGCAAGGGATGACATGGTCTGCAGCCGTTGATAGGCTTTTTCGTGCTGTTTCTCAATGTCGTCCAATGTTTGCCTCATCTGTCCGTTGAATTGGTCCTGCCGCTGCTCGGTTTTGACCTTCAGTTCACTGATGGTCTGGCCGAACTGGCGCAAGCGGGCTTCAATCTGGGCTTGAGTCTTTTCTCGCTCGGTCATCATGTGGGACTCCTTTCGCAGCATACATATTGGGTCGCGCGGTGCCTGGGGGATCACATCCCCAAACACCGCTGATACGATCCAAATATAGGGGGTGGAAATGCCGTTGGGAATATGGTCCTCCCCCTATTCCGCCCGCGCATAGCCAGTATTCCCGGCCGGACGGCCACCAAAAACAGAAAAAACTCTCCGACATCGATCGCCGACCGGGGTGCCGCGTGCCAAGAAACATATTCCAACCGGATATCCCCCCTCCCCTAGCGGTCCAGAAATATAAGGTATGCACCCCATACGCAGAAGTGGGTTCCGGCGCTATATTTGGGGAAAAATGATTAAAAGAGGAGGCAAGCACCATGACCCTGCAATCAATCGACCCGGCTTCCGGTAAAAAAATGCGTGCCTATGGGGAGCTGTCGTCCGATGACATCCCAGGCCGCATAGATAAAACGTATGCCGCCCAAAATCAGTGGCGCCGCACCGGCATACGGCAGCAGGCCGCCATGATGGAAAAACTCTCCGGTATTCTGCGTTCCAAAGCCGGTGAATACAGTCGTTTGATGGCCCTGGAAATGGGGAAGCCCGTCCGTGACGGTAATCGGGAAATCGAAAAATGCGCCTGGCTATGCCGTCACTATGCCGCTACGGCCGAATCAATGTTGGAGAGTGAGGGCGTTCAAACGGATGCGACACGAAGTTTCGTTACCTTTCAGCCCTTAGGCGTCATTCTGGCCGTGATGCCCTGGAATTACCCTTTCTGGCAGGTTTTTCGATTGGCGGTACCGGCCTTGATGGCCGGCAATGGCGTGCTGCTGAAACACGCGTCCAATGTGCCGGGCTGCGCCGAAGCCATCGCCGACGCATTCGATCGCGCTGGCTTTCCAGAAGCCATTTTCCAACACCTTCCGGTTTCCAGTGGAAAAGTAGAAGCGATCGTAGCGCATCCCCGCGTCGCTGCGGTATCGCTCACCGGCAGCACCGAGGCCGGTCGCAGTGTTGCTGGCCAGGCCGGCCGCCACCTGAAAAAAACAGTTCTCGAACTGGGCGGCAGCGATCCCTATCTCATCCTCGAAGATGCCGACCTGGAAGTGGCCGTCGAGGCCTGCGCCACCAGTCGTCTGCTCAACTCGGGGCAAAGCTGCATCGCAGCCAAACGGTTCATCGTGGTCGATGCCGTTCGTGAACCGTTCGAAGCAAAGTTGGTGCAAGCCCTGCGTGAAAAAGTGATGGGCGACCCCCTGGACGAAAACACCGATATCGGCCCCCAGGCACGTCCCGATCTGCGCGACAAGCTGCACGACCAGGTCACGGCTTCCATCCAGCAGGGAGCCCGATGCCTGCTGGGTGGTGTCGTTCCAGACGGCCCCGGGTATTTCTATCCACCCACGGTACTGACCGATGTCGGCAAGGGAATGCCGGTCTTTGACGAGGAAACCTTCGGCCCGGTGGCTGCCGTCGTTCCGGTACCGGACGAAAAAACGGCCATTGACGTGGCCAATGACAGCGACTACGGGCTCGGAGCAGCCGTGTTCACCCGGGACAGCGCCCGGGGCGAACGCTTGGCCGTGTCGGAAATCCAGGCCGGCAACTGTTTTGTAAATACTTTTGTCAAATCAGACCCCCGGCTGCCGTTCGGCGGTATCCGTAACAGCGGCTATGGCAGGGAATTGTCCCACTTCGGTCTGCGGGAATTCGTCAACGTCAAGACCGTCTGGGTCCAGTAGCGGCCGGATGGCATTGGAAGCAGGAATGGGTAGTCTCTCCGCATTCCAATAAAAGGAAAAAATGAATCAGCCGTTTGGAAAATCCGTTTCTTTCGCCGAAAAACATCGACGTCTTCTCAGTCTGGTCGGCACCAAAGACAGCCTCGCCATTCTGGTTCAGGCCGATCCGGACGCACTTGCCAGCGCCATGGCGCTGAAACGCCTGTTCTGGCGTCGGGCCCGGCGCATCGATATCTTCCGGATCAACAAGGTGGCTCGACCGGACAACCGCGCCTTCATCCATCTTTTGAACATCAAACATCATCACATCCGTCAACTGAAAAAAGGCGACTTCACCGTATGGGCCCTGATTGACTCTCAGCCTTCACATCACGAAGTCTTCGGCCGCTGCGCGTTCGACATCATCATCGATCACCACCCGGTTTTTGGCGACCTGAATGCCCCCTTTATCGATATCCAACCCGACTACGGCGCCACCGCCACCATCATGACCGAGTATCTGAAGGCCGCCCGCATTAGGCCTTCCTCTCAGTTGGCCACCGCCCTGTTTTACGGCATCAAGTCCGACACGGACGACTTCGCACGTGAAACCCACTCCCGGGACATCATTATCTTCCGTTATCTATACGAACTGGCCAACTTGAACATTGTCAAAAAAATCGAGGCATCAGAGTTGACCGTCAAGACCTTGAACACCATCAAGACGGCAGCAGAAAAGCTGACTTTCGTCGGCGAAACCGCATTCGTTCATATGGGATCAGTAGCCAGTGCCGACAGTCTCGTCATTGTGGCGGACTTTCTCATGAAGCTTTCCGAAGCCACTTGGAGCGTCGTATCCGGGACCCGTAATAACAAACTCGTCGTTATTTTCCGCAATGCCGGTTTCCGTCGCAATGCCGGGAATCGTGCCCGAGCCCTTTTTGGCCATATCGGCAATGCCGGAGGTCATCAAAGCGCAGCACGGGCGGAAATCCCCCTCGCACGCATCGCCGCCTCCGGAGCTGAATTCCACGCGGACTACGGTGCCTTTGTTCAGGAACAGCTCAAAAAGGCCGATCAGCACACCAAGTGATTTCCATCTCACAGCGATTTGTGCTATCGACCGGACAAAGGCGGTGGCGTCAATCAAGGTATGATGGCTGTTGATGCCTTAGCCGCCGGGTAGACTTTCCCAATTCGCAGACCTTCTGATTCTGGATGAAACGATGCTCTCAGATACGATTATCGCATTTTGCAACGCTCTGCGGGATCCGCTTGCCCTAACCGATACGCTGGGGCGTGTCGTCATGATCAACCCGGCGTTCCGCGATCTTTTGGTTCATGGCCCTGAGGAAAGTGAGCCGCTTCAACTTTTCCAGCTGATGCCGGAGCATCGCCGACGGGATCAGGTTACGCAGCTTCAGGCCTGCCTGCGTGGGGAAAACATCGTGTCTGCAACGTCGGAATTGGAGACCCGGGATGGCCGGCGCGTTCCAGTCCGGCTGACCCTATCCCTTTTCCATCAGAACCCGGACGCGGAACCGCTGGTGGTGTGGACCTTCAAACCGGATAGGGATCCTGTTCCACCGCTTGTGCGGAAGAACCTTATCCTCGAGAATGAGATCCAGTCCAAGGAATTGGTAATCGACCATACCGTGAATGCCTTGGAGGCCGAAGTCAGCGAGCGCCGTGAAGTGGAAAAAGAGCTGGAAATGTCCCGCCGGCAACTGCGAATGCTCAGCCAGAAAACCCTGGAACTGTTGGAAAGTGACCGCCAGATGATCGCTAAAGAACTCCACGACAGCATCGGCGCCAGTCTGGCCGCCATCAAATTTTCACTGGAAGGATGGCTCGAGATGTACGGGGAGCAACTACCTTCCAACGAAATTCCCTTTGATCGCATCATCACGCACATCATGGAAACCATCAAAGAGACCAAACGGATATCTGCCAATCTGCGACCCACGACGCTGGACGATCTAGGACTGCTGGCTACCGCCCAATGGTTTTGCCGTAATCTTGCTGGACTCTACCAGGGAATTCGCATCACGCCCCGGTTCGATGTCAGCGAGGCGGACATCCCGGAAGCGATGAAGATCGTCGTGTACCGTGTCATGCAGGAGGCCCTCAGCAATGCCGCCAAACACGGCCAGGCCCAGAATATCAGTGTCTCGCTGATTTTGATCGATGGGCACCTCGAACTGACCGTCACCGACGACGGCTGCGGGTTCGACCGGGAAAGTGTCATGGGAACGGAGGACACCTTGAGCGGGTTCGGCATCAACAGCATGCGCGAACGTGTCGAAATCTGCGATGGCCGCTTCGACATCCGAACCCGTATCGGTGAAGGGACCCGTATTCATGCCTCCCTGCCGGTTGGGTCCGGCAGCGCCGCCTACCGACCTTGACGGCGGTGATGGTTCTGCGCGGGGTGGACTTTCAGATTTTCTGAGGTATGACCAGGCCCTGCTCGATGGCATAAGCCGTCAGGGCCGAGGCATTGTGCAGGTCGGTTTTCTTCATGATATTCGCGCGGTGCTTCTCCACGGTTTTGACGCTGATGTTCAAGAAATCGGCAATTTCTTTGTTGGTGTGGCCTTCCGCCAGCAGCTTCAATACTTCTCGCTCCCGCTGAGTGATCGTATCCCAGGAAGTCTTTTCCTTGAGGCGCTTGCGGCCCTCGAGATAGCCTTCCATGACATTGTCGGCAATCCCCGGGCTGATGTAGGTTTTACCGCTGGCCACGCTGTCGATGGCCATCATCAGCTCTTTGCGGCTGGCGTCCTTGATGCAGTACCCGTTGGCTCCGGCATCAAAGGCTTCCAGGACATACTGGTCGGATTCATGAATCGTCAGCGCCAGGATGAGAATCTCCGGAAACTGGCGTTTGACATCTTTCATGACACTGATGCCGCTTAAGCGCGGCATGGAGAGATCGAGCAGCAGCAGATCCGGTTGAACGCGTTGCACCACGCGTATCGCTTCCAGTCCGTCAGCCGCCTCCCCCACAAGTTCCAGGTCCCCCCGTGACTGCAGCATGGCTTTAAGACCTTCACGAAAAAGCTGATGATCTTCGGCAATGACGACTTTCGTTTTTTTGTTCATCTAACCATGTCCTTTTCAGGATGTCCTGGGGTTCGACCCGGTCTGCCAAGGGCGGCAACAGCAGGCACCGTTGGCGCCATAGTGAAATCACCCATTCGGCATGCGACATTCCCGGGGCCGGGTCATAGATGGCCGCCCATCAATGCGTTGGATCGAATCGTATGCCAATCCAACAGGCTTGTAAAGAGGTAAAGACAAGCCGAAGTGATGACGTCCGGCCGGGTTGCCCGAAAGTGCGGACACGGCCAACCTGGGACGGCGAACCATGGGCGGAACGTGTGATGATAGGGACTGGAATCTACGGTGCAGGACGCACGTTTCGGCGTGAATCATTCGTAAAGTCGCCGTTCTGTATCCGGAAGCTGGGCCAGAAGATAAGTGTGAAACCGGGCGACAATTCTTCTCTCCACCTGCCGGATTCTTTCCCGCGAAACACCGTGCCGATTTCCAAGCTTCTCCAACGTCATCGGCCGCTCGGACAAGATGCGCTGCTCGAGATAATCTTTTTCCCTTGCGTTGAGATGTTTTCGGAATCGTCCTGCGTTCTCCCGCACCATGCTGCGCAGCTGAAGGGCCTCGAGTTCCGCTTCGCTCGAGTTTGAAGCAGAAACCAGGTTGTCCATACGCTCCTCCGGACCGCGCGACGCAGGCGGTGCATTGAGCGACAGATCTGCGGCGGCCATGCGCTGCTGCATCTCGACCACGTCTTTTTCCGGCACATCGAGGTGTTCCGCGATGGCGTCGGAAGTCGGCGGGATACCCCGGCGCCAGAGCTTGGCACGGGTTTTGTGCAGGTTGTAGAAGAGTCTGCGCTGGGACTGGGTCGTCCCGAGACGGACCGAACGATGGTTGTTCATGAGGTACTTCTGGATGTAGGCCTTGATCCAGGACGTCGCATAATAGGAAAATTTTACCTTTTTCTGGGGATCGAATTTTTCCGCGGCGCGCACCAAGCCCAGGTTGCCCTCCTGGATCAGATCGGCGAAGGTCGCATGGTTACCACGCCAGAAGCCCTTTGCAATTTTTACCACCAGCCGCAGATTGCCCTTGACCAGCCGGCCGAGGGCTTCCCGGTCGTCATGCCGCTGAAAACGCCAGGCAAGACGGCGGGCCTTTTCCGGATCGAGAATTTTGTACTTGTGCAGGTCACGGAAATAGCGCTGCGTCACGGTGTGCGGTTCTACTTCGATGGATAAGGTCATGGTATCACTCCGGTTAAGCTCTGGTTCGTAAACAGGATGCCTTGTCCATTTGCCGTAGGCTTCAGGGCCACAAAACATCCGGACCGTGGCGCACATTGAAATGATGTTTGACAGGGCGGGCGCAGCATTGCGATGGGGGTGCGATAAGGCCACCCCCATTTCAATGCTGCCAAAAACTATCGGAGCGACAAGGGGCTGGCATTCTCCCACAGTCCGTGAATATTGCAGAACGCGGTGGCCAACAGGGTCCCGGCCTTGTTGACCTTCAAGCTGGCGGTCGCACAATGGTTGGTGTACACCGGCCCCTGGTCGGCGCCTTCGGCGGATTCACCGTGGGCGCAAAATTCGAAACTGCCCACCTCATAAGGGAATTTACCGCCTTCAGGCTGGAAATACAGACGGATCCAGCGAATATGGTGTTCCGTAGTGTTGGGATGGGCCACCTCCTTGCCGAGGGATACCTTGACCTCGAACACCTCGTCGGGTGCGACGGCATCCGGAGCTTCAATCACTGGAACGTGTTTTTCCGATTTCCAATCCGCAGTCTGATAAAGATCACTGATCGCTGTCATCCGCTCTCCTTTTCCATGGTGATGGGGTTGTTGTTGGTTGGCCACATGACGCAGGTGGCCATGTTTGTTCAGGGGACTGACGAAGTTAATTCACCGGCTTCCAAGTTCTCAAGCATTTGGACTCACCGTAGCAAAGAGATCGGCCACAGCCCAATACCGGATCCTCCCTATTTCGATCCGGCGCACACCCTATCAGCCGCCCGCCAAGAGGAAATGCCGTAACCGCAACGTTTCCGGTCATGAGCGATGTCGCCGAAAACGAGGTGTTCATCGCCATCACCGATTTGGGCATTTTCTTTCTCATGCTGCAGGCCGGTCTGGAAATGCAGCCCCGCGAACTGGCCGAAAGCTCCAAGTCCGCCCTGCTGGTTGCTATCGGCGGGATGCTGCTGCCGCTCGTGGCAGGGCTTGGCTTGGGATATATCTTTTTGCCGCATTCGGATTATTTTACAGCCCAGGTGCTGTTTATCGGGACGGCGCTCGCGATTACCGCCATTCCTGTGCCGGTTAAAGTATTGATGGAGTTGAACCAGTTGGCGTCACGCTTCGGCCGGATGATCGTCTCTTCGGCGATTTTCGATGACATATTGAGCTTGATACTGCTGGCGGTACTGACCGCTCTCATTCGCACCGGCCAATTTCCCGGAACAGAAGCGCTGCTGTCCCTGGGCGGTGGGATTTTTCTTTTCTTCGCGATAACCATCGGTATCGGGCTCTTTCTTCTGCCGCGAATGAAAAACCTTTTCAAGGTCAGCTTGACGGAGGAATTCGAATTCAGCGTCCTTCTGGTTGTCGCTTTTGGTTTTGCTGTTTTCGTCGAAGTGCTGCACCTGCATTTCATTTTGGGGGCCTTTACGGCAGGCCTGTTTTTCACCCGGCGCATGCTGGACAAGAAAATCTTCGCCGGTGTCAAGAACAGGGTCTCCGGCATCACCACCGGTTTTCTGGCGCCGATCTTTTTTGCCTCCATCGGCATGCGTCTCGATCTCAGTGCCATAAGCACCATCCCGCTATTTCTCTTTCTTCTGATTCTCGCCGCCGTATTGGGGAAAATGCTGGGGGCAGGCCTGCCGGCTTATTGGGTGACGCGAAGCTGGCACGAAGCATCACTGGTCGGTTTCGGCATGAACGCCCGCGGCGCGGTCGAGTTGATCATTGCCGACATTGCCCTGCGCCAAGGGCTTTTTTTACATCCCGACCCGGCGCCGGTGATCGTCTCATCCCTCTTTTCGGCCGTAGTCATCATGGCGGTCCTCACCACACTGATTACCCCCATCGGATTGCGCTGGATGCTGTCCGGTTCGGCCTCGACACACGGACATGATGAGAACCGTTAAAAACGCATACCTTGAACAGGATAGGAAGGGTGCATAACTGCGGTTTCTTTCTGATCACCGCCATGCGATTAGCCGTGAGCCCCAGTTAACTTTCCAGCCGCCATCATGATGACCACCAACAGCATTCAGCCCCCTTGAAATACTTGCCGGGACACGCGCTTTAGGCAGCCCCGGTGCCATCATGCCGTTTCGGATGGGGCATTGATCGTCAGTACCGGAATCGACGCCGTGCGCACCACTCTTTCCGTAACCGAACCGAGAAGGAGTTTCTTCCAACCGGAATAACCGTGCGTGGCCATCACGATGAGATCCGCATTGTGCTCCGTACCCGCCGCGGCGATTTCTTCCGCCACATTCCCTTTGCGCATAACGGGGGTCAGGGACACCGGCGCGCCTTTTTCCGCGGCGATAACCTCTTGCATCCGGGCGTGAGCCGCCGCTTCCATCTCTTTCTGGTAGTCCGCCACATTGAAAACCACCGTCCCGTGACCGGCCGGTATCATCTCTACGGGTGCGTGGACGTGAACGACAAGGAGTTCGGCACCAAAATGTTCGGCCAACTCGCGGGCCTGCCGGAACCCTTCACGCGCGGGCTCGCTGAAATCCGTGGGAACAACGATTTTTCTGATGGGTAGCATATGATTCCTCCTTCGTGAGGCCTCTGGGGTTCTTGACGGACGTCAAATCCCTTCCCCCTTGCGTCATAGGGGCATACTTTTCTGGAAGCCCTTCATGACGGCGTCGAGCTTAGGATTCTCCACGAAAAAACGAAATTTGAGAAGCCGCAGAACCGCTTTCAAATCCTTCCAGTCCGAGATCGGGTCTTCTTTGTTCTTCACCAGGTCGGCGGCCTGTTTGAGGCTTTCTCTGACATAATCGGCTGTCGTGCGGTTATCCAGTTCGGTGGTGAGGGCGCTGACAATGCCGGCAAAATCCCCGGCCGTCATCCAGCTGCCCTGACAGCGGGGGCAAAACCGCACCGACGTGTCGCTCTGCTTGTCCGCAATCGTGGTGAGAGCCGTATCCGGACAACGGGGGCAGTGCAGCGGATCGAAGGACACCTCGAAGCCGGCCTGGTGACGCCAGAGGTCGAAATCCGTCCAGCGGAGCTCCGGCGGCACAAGTTGATCCTTGAGGTCGTCGATTTCGCCGGAGTCGAACCAGAGCCCCCGGCATTGGGGGCAGGCATCGAGGGTGACATCGCCCCTGGATTTCTTCGTCATGGGCTGTTGGCATTCTGGACAATTCATAACAATCGCTTCCTTTCCGGGAATGGCGGCGGGGGATAGGCTCGGCGTTCTCACAAAGACAGCTCCATAAGGAGCCGACCCTGGTCGAACGCCATCGCGTAGACGACGGCATTGCTGCCCGACGTGCGTCCATAACACGGCCGCCGAACGGCATCGGGCGTCAGTGGACCGCCGGTAAAACCGGAGGCCCCGGCCAACGGCCGGGGCCTGAGCCGGTGGGCGTGTAGACACACCCCCAACATGATCACGCATCAGGGCTCGTACTTGAAGGAAATGTTCACCCGCGCGCGGTAACTGACAACCTTACCATCCTCGATCCGCATGTCCAGTTTCTTGATCTCGGCGATGCGAAGGTTCTTGAGGGTTTTCCCGGCTTCCTCGACCGCGCGTTTGGCGGCTTCTTCCCAGGACGTGGAACTCGACCCCACCAGTTCGATGACTTTGTAGATGCTTTCGCTCATTTTCGCTCTCCTTTCGCTTGCTGAGCGGCGATGCCCTATGACCGCCGGCCAACGGTTCAGGCTTTCATCTTAATTCGGTTCGATTAGATGGAAATACCGACAAGCCTGTATTTCAACTACTTTGATTACGAAGAGACTCAAGGTTAGCCCCTTCTACCCCCACTCAGATAGTTCCCATTATTTTAAATCAGCCTTCGCGCCGATTGAAATACGGTCATTGCCCCATTTTTTTCTCACGCTACCGACATCATTATCTAAACGTAACACGTCAAAAAACCAGAAACCAAAAGGAGGGAAACACGATGCCGACAAGCAACGCACAGGCCAAATGGGAAGGAACGCTGCAAAAGGGCAAGGGCACCATGTCGGTCGGAAGCGGCGCTTTCGAAGGGGCCTATTCCTACGCCACCCGCTTCGAGGACGCCCCCGGCACCAATCCGGAGGAATTGATCGGAGCCGCCCATGCCGGATGCTTTTCAATGGCCTTATCGATGCTCCTCGAAAAAGCCGGCCACCCACCGCGGGAGATCCGGACAAAGGCCGACGTAAAATTGGAGCAGGTCGACGACGGTTTTGCTATCACGCATATCCGTCTCCAGACCGAAGCCGATGTGCCCGGGATGAATGCTGATGATTTCCAGGAACAAGCCGAGGCGGCAAAAAACGGCTGTCCAGTATCCAAAGCCTTGGCCGGTGTAACGATCGATCTGAAGGCAAACCTGCAGAAATAATCAACCAGGCACCTTTAATCCTTGGATTGACATAACCATTAGACGGCCGCCATTGCGCGCACCGCGTCCGACTTATCTCCGGAGCCGATCACGGTATCACAGCCTGAAACATGATGGCCGGCCAATCCGGGCGCCATGCCACGACACCGCACAACGGGCCAAATACCGAAGATAACACCCGGCTATACATAAATGACCCAATTGTGCTTTTCCGGTAAAATGATACACTTATCTTGGATAGTCGGAATTGAGTGTCGGATACGATGCGTTCCGGTAACGTCAAAAACACCTCGTAACCTTAGACAAGATCGTAATGCCGGGTCGTCTTAGTGTTTCAGCGATTCGGTATCCGGGAAAGGAGTTGTGCCATGACAATTGGCTTCGATGAAATTCAGCTGGAAAAATCACCGGTGGGCGATATTGTCACCCTTAAATTCAAAGGGAAAGTCAGCAAAGCGGATTACGAGGACTTCGTTCCCCAGATCGAATTCCTGATGAAAGGCGATGCCAAAATCAGGCTGCTGATCGAACTCCACGATTTCGAGGGATGGACAGCCGCAGCCATGTGGGAAGACACCAAATTTGCGGCCCGGCACTTCAACGACATCGAACGGTTGGCCGTGGTGGGAGAGGCCCGTTGGGAACACGGCATCACCACGTTTATCAAACCCTTCACCATGGCAGCCGTGAAATATTTCGACATGCAGGATGCCGACCAGGCGCGCCGGTGGATTCGGGAAAAGGAGTAGACCATGTTCTTGGAAAAAATTCGGTCGGAAGGCTTGTCGCATTTATCCTATCTGATCGGCCACCAGGGCCGGGCGGCCGTCATCGATCAAATCCGATGAAGCATACAACAGACCACCTCTTATAGTCGCATGCTCAGTCCAACTTCGATGACTTGTTCCGTGGGGATTTGATAGAAGGTCGCGACATCATACGCGTTCCGGGACAAATACCTGAAAAGAGCGGCCTGCCAGCGCCACATGCCTGACTCCCCACCCCCCTGCAGGCGTTCGTGACCGATAAAAAAACTGGTATTGTCCATATTGAATTCCAGGCCCTGCTCCCGCACCAGCTCGATGACCTGGGGCATTCCAGGGGTTTCCATGAATCCGTGGCGGACGATGATTTTCCAAAAACCACCGCCCAGCTTGGTCACGGTCACCTTTTCCAGATTGGGTACGCGGGGGATCTCCTCGGTTTTAAAATGCAGGATGGCATTGGTCGTGTGGAGAACCCGGTTGTGGTAGATATTGTTGATAAGAACGGTGGGCATCCGTTCGGGATCACCGACAAGAAAAATCGCCTGGCCGCTCACACGCTGGGGCGGCTCCGGCTGAAGGCTGTCCTGAAACGCCTTGAAGGTCAGCGTCAACGCCTTGAGTTGCCTGGCCAGACTCAGGCGGCCTTTCTCCCACGTCGTCATAAGGGTAAAGACAACCAGACCGATAACCAGCGGAAACCAGGCCCCGTGCAGAATTTTGCTCACATTGGCGCCAAAGAACGATAGATCCACCAATAGAAAGAGGCCTGTCGGAATGCCGGCGGCCCAACGGCCCCAGCCCCATTTTTCCCGGGCCACGACATAGAAGAGAATGCTGGTAATCACCATGGTGGAGGTCACGGCCACGCCATAGGCTGCGGCCAGCTTGCTCGATGAACGGAAGCCGGCCACGAGCCCGATGGTCGCTGCCATGAGAAGCCAGTTGATCGCCGGCACATAGATTTGTCCGATCTTCTGGGCGGAGGTATGGACAATCCGTAAGCGGGGCAGGTAGTTCATCTGAACCGCCTGCTGGGTCAGGGAGAAGGCGCCGGTGATAACGGCCTGGGAGGCGATGATGGTGGCCGTTGTCGCCATCACGACCATCGGAATAACCCCCCATGAAGGCACCATGCTGTAAAAAGGATGGTGCGCGAAAGCCGGGTTTTGCAGCAGAAGCGCCCCCTGACCGAAGTAATTGAGCAACAGTGCCGGCAATACGACGACAAGCCAGACAAGGCGTATGGGGCCTGCCCCGAAATGCCCCATGTCGGCATAGAGGGCCTCGACGCCGGTTACCACCAGAAAAACGGCGCCCAGCACTAAAAAGCCCGCCAGCTGATTGTGCATCAAAAACGCGATTCCGTATCCGGGCCAGACGGCGACCAGGGTCCGCGGATGGGAAGCGATGGCAAATATACCCAGAATCGCCAGAATCAAAAACCACACCAGGATGACGGGTCCGAAGAGCGCGCCGATCCTTGCGGTACCGCGATGCTGGAGCAGGAAGAGACCTGCCAGAATTAAAATCGTAACCGGAATGACGTATGGATCCAGGGCCGGTGTAATAATCCTGAGCCCTTCGATAGCACTCATGACCGAGATGGCGGGAGTGATCATGCCATCCCCGTAGAGCAGAGATGCCCCGAACAGTCCGATCAGCAGCAAAAACCACCTTTTTTCAGAATGGTTTATTTTGCCGGCCCGGACCAGGGCGGTAAGGGCGATGACGCCCCCTTCCCCCTTGTTGTGCGCCCTCAAAATAAAGGTCAGGTATTTGATAGTTACGACAAGGAGCAGGGTCCAGAACATCAGGGAAAGAACCCCCAGAATATTGGCCGCGGTCACGGCGATGGCATATTCTCCGTGGAAACACTCCCGCAGGGCGTAGAGGGGACTCGTACCGATATCTCCGAAGACGACCCCCAGGGCCGATAGCGAAAGGGTCGCCAGGCGCTTGCGGTCCGCGGTCGGTTCCACAGGCGGTTCTAAGCTCGATTGCGGGGTTTGATCAGGGGCCTCATTCATCGCCACTCCTTACGGGCAATATACCGCCGCACCACTATTTATTACTTTGGCAATTAAACACACCAACTATGCCGCATAGGCAATGTTGTGATCTTTGAAGTATTTCATAATCCTTTTGGGAAGTTTTTGAAGCTTGCGCAAGTTGCCAATGGTTTTGCGTTTCAATTGCGTTTTGGTGCGTGCTGGTTTGCCCTGTGGACACTGAGTTTCAGGTCCCGGTTTAAATACTCGTCGGGATTGAGCTCCGGAGAATACGAGGGCAGATAAAGCATCTCAATTTTTTCCCGGTGCTTTTCAAGCCATTCACGCACCGGCTTACTGTGATGGGTTCGCAAATTGTCCAGGATTAAAAACACCTTCCGGTCAGCATCCTTAATCAAACGGGTCATGAAAATGAATTTCGGCATCTTCGTTTTTGGCCCGCTCGGCAATCGTTGGATACGTCTCATCCAGCCATTGCCCGACTGCTTTCGGATTCTTTTCATAGGCCCGCGTAAGCGGCTTTTGCGGGGTAAATCCCCAACGCTTGAGATATTCCCCAACCGTTCGAATGGGCATTTGAGCGGCATCATCTTTTTCAAAACCGCCGCTTTTCGCTCAGGTGAATATCGCATGTATGAACCTCCTGCGCCCCTTTTATAATAGGTTTCAATTCATGTGACAACTATCCTGACACAGGGGGCAGGGCTTCGATCCCTCAACCGACACTCGAAGATGAATACGGGCGTTGAGCTCGAGCCCGATCGACGCTGGTGCAGCCAGTCATAAAGGTGATGGTCCAGGGATAGGAACTCGTCCAACGGTCGGCAGGTCAGGTGGTCGGCAGGCTGGCCGAATAGGTTGGCCAGGATGCTGTTAGGCATGTTGATGGTGAACCTTCCCTCTTTCAGTTCCAGGATGGCCATCTGGTGGCAGACGGTGTCGAATAAGTCGCGCAGTAGGTGCGCTGTGCTCTTGGGGTGGCACTTCATGAGGCTCTCCTGACGGTGTGTTGTCAGGCCAATTTAAGCAAAATATTCGATACGGTATATGAAGTGTTCGAGCTTACTATGCAAGATCAAAATCGCGCCTCCCCAAAAAATTTATTGGTCTTGGCACTTTATATTTATATGAATTATGAGATAGAAAACACACTTAGTGGTTGGCATTTTTGTTATTTCAGGCAGGCAGTACAATTTAGTACAAGGCCGAATTGGACCGCTAAGAGGAACTGCTATAACAAGATTTAGACTGCGGCATAACCCGGGCGGTTTGGCGTAAAAAAAAACCGCACGCGAAGCGGCTTAAATCACTTCGCGTGCGGTACAACTCAAACAAATCGATTAGACATGTCCACCCATATCACCCGGCGGATTGTTGCGCCTCTCGGCGCCCGGGGCTTTGGGATAGTCTTCCGGCGCTTTTACACCCGATTTCTCAAGGTCTGCCTGCCGCTCCCTTTTGCCTTCATTGATGCGGTCTTTGCATTCACCTTCACAATCACCCGTGACATCTCTTTCCGGGATTGTTTCAGACATGTGGTTCTCCTCTCTTGTCTCTTAAGGTTAACGATTTTTCTCTAACCTGTCCGTAATATAAGATCTGCCGTCTCTTTCAGGGATAAGGTATTCGCAGTATATCCCTTTTATGAAGGACTTATTGACGCTTCCGCAACCTCGGACTTAGCTGAAAAAGCGATGCCCAAACGGTTGACGTGACAGATCCATGCTGCGAGCGTCGTCCCTATTCCTTCAGGTGGTTCAGGGAAGCGCGAATAAACGCCGGCAGGTCGTCAGGCTGGCGGCTGGATACGAGATGACCATCTTCGACCACTTCCATGTCGATGTACTCTGCGCCCGCGTTTTTGATGTCCTGGACAATGGACGTGTAGCCGGTGATTTTACGACCGCGCAACACGTCCGCGGTAATCAGCAATTACGGTGCATGGCAGATGGAAAAAACCGGTTTGCCGCTGCGGATCAAAAAGAAAGACAATCTCGCACAAACGCTTTCCGGCACTGTCCACGAGAAGACGCGTTTCTCAGCACGGATTCCCCGCAGGCGCCACCTTCCCAAACAGAACAGTATTGACCATCTATCATCGACCTTTGCGAAACACCCGTCACCAGGTCACACCAGCAGAGATACACGCATCGCCCATTCCAAATGGGAAACAGACCCTATTTGCTTATAGCCTTCGATCCGACACAATAGGGACCAAATGGACGCATCGGACGCAGCAGAATGTCGAGACATAATCCAAAAAAATGCATTCGATCAGAAAATCCGATGCGGAAAGGAGGACGGTATGCTTCGTAACATCAGCAGCATGCAACATTACAACCTGATGGCTAAAGATGGCGAGATCGGCAAGTGCCGAGATTTCCTATTCGATGACGATCAGTGGACGATCCGTTATATGGTGGCCGATACCACCCGCTGGCTGCCCGGGCGCAAAGTGCTGATCTCTCCGCTGTCACTGGGAGCGCCGCAGTGGCCCGAACAATTATTACCAGTCGATCTGACCAAGGAGGAAATCAAGGGCAGCCCACTCCTTGATGAAGACGCACCGGTATCCCGCCAGTACGAAATGCGCTGGTCCGACCACTATCGCTACCCCTATTATTGGCCTCATGGCGATCTCTGGGGAATCCGGAACTATGCCCCGGCCGCACCGCCAAAACGCCAGGAACCAGAAAACGCCGAAGACCCGCAGGGCTCCAATCTGCGGTCGATCAAGGAGGTCACCGGCTACCGGATAGACGCCAGCGACGGCGATATCGGGCATGTTGAAGACTTCATTATCGATGACACCATGTGGTCGCTCCGATACCTGGTGATTGACACACGCAACTGGCTGCCAGGCCGCAAAGTGCTGATCGCGCTTATCTGGGTCGATCATATTCGCTGGGCCGATGAAACGGTCCACGTCAATATGAGCAAGGCGCGGATCGAACAGAGTCCGATGTATGACCCAAAACAGCCCGTCAATCTGGGCTATGAAGCTCGGCTCTATGATTATTACGGAAGACCTGTGGCAAAACTATGATTGATAACAATACGGCCGTGAACGATTACCGCACAGCGCCGGCGAAGAAGGCTCGATGATGGAAATCCGGAATCTTGCAAGAAACATTCTCTATCGAATTTGCACGGAACTTGTCCGCCGTGACCAGTGCAACGCATTGGAAATGGACACCATTCAGCGGATGTTTCCCGACATACCCAGCGAGAAGGTCAACGAAAGCGTTTGCTCGTTGGTGGAGCGCGGATGGCTTCGAACGAAAGAAAACCGAACCCGGGTTCATCTCACCGAGAGCGGCCGTTCGGCCATAGACACCTTGGTGCCATCATCGCTGCAACAGGACTGTTTCAAACCCGAACGTTGCCACCGGAAATGGTGGCCATAAAAAGGAGGTTTACGATGACGAAAGAAAAACCGTTTCAATGAAATAAGGTTGGACACAAAAATAATGATCAGCGCACCGGCCAACCCGGCCTGCCCGACGACCCATCCGGTGCGTAAAAAAAGGATGATCCCCAGGATGGTCAAAATGTTCGGCGTGAAGACGCCCGCAAAACTACCGAAGCGCCCCTGTGGTTTTGTTTTGCCTTTCGCCTGGATAGCACACGGTCCTTTCGGCTGGGTATAGGATCAGGTGGCGTTGCCGCCATTGCCTGACTGACGAATAAGAAGAACGTTAAGAGAAGGGGGTGGGCAACTTTGGCGGCGTCCGGTTCACGTTCATTTTAGAAAGCCTTGGATGATCCGGTTGACCGCCTCATCATACGTAAGCCCCAGACTCATGAGTTTCATCAGCTGGTCATTGGCGATCTTTCCGATGGAGGCTTCGTGGGTGAGTTCCGCATCCGGGTGCAGCGCCCGCAATGCCGGAATGGTCTGGTTGCTCCCGTTGTCCATGATGATGGCATCGCATTCAATGTGACCATAGCATTTGGCCTGCGCGGTGAGATTGACGTAAAAATCCTGCCTGGAGTCACCCTTGATAACCGAACGGGAAACAATGTTCGCTTTGCTGTCCGTGCCGGCCAGTTCGACTTCGTTTTTGGATTCCGCAACCTGTATACCGTCCGTCATGACGCGCTCGGTCATCAGCAAAACACTGCCGGCACCGACCGTAGCCTCGTTGGAACGCTTGGCCTCGTCAACGCCACCTAACTGGGTCAATTCCATCTCCGCCAGGGCATTTTCCGCCATGATCACCCTGGTAGTGGGGTTCAAAATACGCTTGCCGCGGCCTTCGCCGATGGCAACGTGCTTTTCGATGTATGTGACTTTCGCACCGGCTGCTATCTGAAATTCATGGATACCGGAATGCCCCTCGGATTCAGGGCCGCCGCAATGAATACCGCAGCCGGCGACAATGGTCACATCGGAATCCTCACCGATGATAAAGGTATTGTAAACCACATCATGGAGGCCGGCTTGGGACAGGATAACCGGGATATGAACGGACTCGCCGACCGTACCCGGTGCGATTTCGATGACGATGCCATCCCCCTTTGGATTGGTTTCGATGTTGATGTTGGCCGACACCTCGCGCCCCAGCAGCTTGCCGTTCTTGCGAATGTTGTAGGCCCCCTTGGGGATTCCTTCGATATCGGCAACTTCCTTCAAGACCTGTTTATCGATAGCATTGAGCATTGTCTTCTCCTTCACATGTGTCACTGAACGAACAAACGCTCAGATCTTCCAGCATCGGCATGGCACCGGACAAATCACCGGTGTAGGTAATCTTTCCCTTCTTGATCAACAAAAGCGTTTCGGCCGCTTCCAGAAAAGCCCGGTTATGGCTGACCACAAGGGTGGTGGTCTTGTTTTTCTCGTTTTCCCGTTTGAGCAGATCCACCATCGGACCGATGGTCCACAGATCGATGCCGGTGTCCGGCTCGTCATAAATGGCCACCTGGGGGTTGCGCGCAATCACCGTTGCCAGTTCGATCTTTTTGATCTCACCGCCGGACAGCTTGCTGTCCACTGCTTTGTCCAGGAAATCCATCGAACAGACACCGACCCGGGCCATGACACGGGCCAACTTGTCCTCGTCATCCGTTCCCAGGGCAATCGACAAGAGATCGCGAAAGGTGGTCCCTTTGAAACGTGCCGGGTGCTGAAAGCCATAGACGATGCCGGCCTTGGACCGCTCATCGATGGGCATTTCGGTGATATTCCGACCATTGAATATAATGTCGCCTTTCGTGGGTGCGTTGATGCCCATGATCAGCTTGGCGAGGGTGCTTTTACCCGATCCATTAGGGCCGGTAATGGCGTAGAACCGGCCCGATTCAAACGTAAAACTGATGTCATCGATAATCGTTCGCAGCGATGGATCCCCTGAATCCGAATCCGTCTCGGGAACTTTAAACGTCATGTTTTGTAATTTCAGCATGTCAAATGCATTCTCCTATCAGCGGTTAAAAGCCACTTGGAAAAAGTCCTGTATCAAGTCCGACCACCGGGTGATGCCGCGCCGCCGCCTATCGGGTCCATCCCGGAAAAACATCCCGCAACCCTTCCACCATGAATTGAACGGCAATGGCGATCAGAATCATACCGAATACCCTTGAAATCAGGTTCAGGGGCAATTCACCGGTTCGCTTTTGAATATACGGGCCGAGCAGAAGGGTGAAAAACAACACGGCCAGGACAACGGCCATCGTACAACTCAATGCCACATGGGTCAGCCATGTCTGGCTTTGGTAGCCGTAGATAATGACGGTGGTGATGGCCCCCGGACCGGCGATGACCGGCACGCCAATCGGGATGAAAATCTGCTGATAGCGATCGAGAACCCTTTTTTTGAGATTTTCGGATTCGTCCTCTCGCTCATGATCGATTTTTACAGCGGTGCCTTTGAGCATGCTGAATCCGAATTGCAGCAAAATCAATCCGCCCCCGATCTTGAAGCTGGCAAGGTCGATCTTCAACCGGAGCAGCAAATAATGGCCAACCCACAGAAACACAAGGAGGATGACGCCGCTGGACAGGATGATCAAGCCCGCCAGCCACCACTGAAAGTCCTTTTTACCGCCTTGGGACGCTTGAACCCAAAGGGGTATTTTCTCCACCGGGTTGACGATGGCCAGCAGGGCAATGGCAAAATTCGATATCAGGTCTATATTGATGTCCATGTGGTTTTCCCGTCAATCTTCATCGTCATCGCCAGACGCGACCGTTTCCTTGACACGACCGAAAAAAAACAGGGTGCAGACGTTCAACACGGCCAGCAAAACGGCAATCTCGAAACGATCGAAGGCCACGGCCAGACCGATGGCACCGGTATTCCATATGCTAGCCGCCGAAGAGACGCCGGCCACCTTATCTTGATCCTTTAAAATAGCGCCACCACCAATGAACCCGATGCCGGTGATCAGCCCCTGAATGATGCGCGCTTCCCCGTCGGTGCTGTCGATGACCGATTTGCCGACGAGCATGAATCCGCAGCTGACAACGGCAACCAGCGGGAAGGTTCGCAAACCGAAATGCCGCTTGCTCTGTTCGCGTTCAAAACCGATGGGCAAGGCCAGCAGATAGGCGAATATGAGGTGCGACAGGTGATAAACGACCAGTGACCAATCCATCTGGAACATTTCGAGTGAAACCATCCTGCCACCACCTTTCCGGCCTTGATACGGTCCCGTCACAAGAGCGCTCTGCATGCAAACGGTCAGTTGTTCGACATTTCTGCTTTCTCCTGGCGTTCAATTTTTTTCTGGTCGAGAATGCGTTGATGGTGGGCCATATTTCCCTTGAACCCATGTTTGCGTTCATCCAGATCCCTCATCACCGCCGCCCTGCCATAAAGAATCAGCACGTCGTCGCCCTTGATTTCGGTTGTTCCGTCCGGTGCTCCCAAATAGTCGCCACTGCCCCTGGTAACACCGAGGACCATGATGCCCTCCTGGCGTAATCCCAGGTCGGCCAGCGTGCGCCCGGCCAGCCAGTCGTCCGCTTTCACCTGCAGTTCGGTCACTTGATAGTCGCCCGCCAGATGCAACAATTTGGCGAAGTCCTGTATTCTCAGGTTGGTGTAGCGCTTCAATGCTTTGCTGACGATATTGGACAAATGTCGATCCATCCATCGGCTGGCCGCCATGGTCCACAAAAGCACCAACCCGGTCACCAGTAATACGACGCGCCACACCACCGCGCCTGATGAATTCAAATCGACGAAGGACAAAATCAATGAGGATACCGCCGTCACCACGCCGGCATTCCCCAGGAGCATCAGCAGCAATAAAATGCGACGACGGATAGGGTGGTTGACCACCTTTTCGGATTCATTGGTGGTAAAGCCCACACCGGTGAAGGCCGAACGCGCCTGAAATTTGGCCGACTCGTGGGATAAACCGGTGTGGGTCAGGGCGACCGTTGCAATTCGTGTCACCAATATGGAAAGCGCCAAGACCACCAGCAATGATACAATCGATATCATCTATTGGTCATGTCTCTTTCTGCATTAGAACCGGGATTGCGCCGAACGAATGGCCTCGCCGAGCGAAGCGGCGGCACTTTCAACCCCCGCCTTCAAATCCTGCCAGGCATTTTCGCCAGCCTGTCGCATGTTATCGAGATTTTCCTTGGTCGCCCGTCGTTTTTCTTTGATGGATTCGATTTGCTTTTCATACGCTTGCCGCGCGTCAGCTTCTTTTTGCCTGGATTTGGCCTCCAGTTTATCAATCTCTGCATTCCATTCGTCCAACTTGGCTTTCATCTTCTCAACATAAAGTTCTCTCGTGTCACTCATAATCTCTTCCTCCCTTATTCATCTTTGCACCGTCATTGGCACAGAGACCATTACTTTCTGGCGAATGGTATACCTTAACGATTTTTTGAAACGACAGCTATGGGGCCTATCGGGTAGTTTCAAGACAACGCCACTCTATAGAGGCCCACACACCGCGTTCACCAAACCATTTTCCAGGGTATCAGCGTGCCGCGGCACACTTTTGTTCCATGTAGACCTGCGTCTTCTCATCGTAAACCGCCTCGTTTTCATGAATCAGGCGGGCAGGCCCCTCCCAGGCCCCGCATGCCAGCACGACGGGATCGCCTAAATTGAAAGGTTTTCCGCAGGCTGGGCAGGTTTTTAACTGCATGAGCTTCTCGCGGTCGATAATGGTCTTCAATGGTCCTCTTTCGCCGGTTGGCATGTCGTCCTCCCATCGTTTCAGTGTCGTGGTGAAACCCCATCGTCAAAATCACAGCGCCCTAATGGATGCCGTCAGACCGATTCAAGGTAATTTTTCCGATTCGGTTTCGTCAATTTTACAATCACATACGCAAAAGAACATGGGGCTTGTCCTGTATTTTGGGGGCGACATCCCGGCATAGACTGTTTCGCCGGAGCATTGACATGCCCACCTTAAGGGGGTCGATGCCGAAAAACGGCCGGCGGACCTTGTGACCGTACTCACGGACACGTAATGCCTTACCCGCATATAGGGCGTTAACCCTATTTACAATTCACCGCACCTCTCACATAGTTTGGTGAAACTGTAATCCACATTACACCGCGAAAGGGGGAGTTCTATGGAAAGCATACCGATCCCGGGAACAGAACTGAATGTCTCGCGCATCGCGCTCGGAACCTGGGCCATCGGCGGATGGCTTTGGGGCGGTACCGATGAAAAAGCATCCATCGACACAATTCATGCGGCCTTGGACAAAGGTGTCACGCTCATCGATACGGCACCGGTATATGGTTTTGGTCGATCGGAAGAAATTGTCGGTCGGGCCCTCCAAGCCTACGGTCGCAGAGAGAACGTTTGTCTTGCGACCAAAGCCGGCTTGGAATGGAAAAACGGCAAGATTGCACGAAACTCGGATCCCGCCAAAATTGCCTTCGAGGTTGAAGATTCTCTGCGCCGGCTGCAAACCGATGTCATCGATATTTACTTTATTCATTGGCCCGATCCCAAGATGCCCTTCGAAGAAACCGCCCGACTCATGCAAAGCCTGAAAGATCAGGGCAAGGTCCGCGCCATCGGCGTGAGCAATTTCGACCCGGAACAAATGGCGACTTTCCAAAAAGTGGTGGATATACAGGTATGTCAACCCCCCTACAATATGTTCGAACGTCAGATCGAAGACGCCCTCGTACCCTACTGCAAGTCCCACAACATCGCGCTCATGACCTACGGCGCGCTGTGCCGCGGTCTGCTTTCGGGTAAAATGATGCCGCACCGTGAGTTCGAGGGCGACGATCTGCGCAAAAACGATCCGAAGTTCCAGGCCCCTCGCTTTGGTCAGTATCTCAAGGCCGTCGCCCGCATCGAACAACTCGCCAAGGATCACTTCGACCGACCGCTTTTGCCGGTCGCGATTCGGTGGGTGCTGGATATGGGGATCGATATTGCCATTTGGGGCGGCCGTCGGCCGGAACAAATGACCCCTCTGGACGACATCGATGGATGGCACATCAGCGACAGCTTTAAATATGCGGTTGAAGAGCTTCTGCAAGAGACCATTACCGATCCGGTGGGCCCCGAATTTATGGCACCGCCCCAATAAGTCCGAACACAGGGGATGAGAGGCGGCACGCTGTCATCCCAGGAGAATAGATACCGCCGTCATTATCAAGGTATATCTCACGTTATGAACCATGAAAGACAAGGCCGGCGACACCCCATACGGAGGTGCGCCCGCTCGGGAAATTGTGTATGAATTGGCTTTCAATTGTCCTCTGGAAAAATGAAATGAAATCCTACCTGTTGGCGACGGCGGCCACGTTCGGTGTCATCGTGGCACTTTGGCTGCTGCGTCGGATCATGGTCAACTATTTCTCGCGGCAGGCCCGGGAAAGCGACCATGACGGGTATGATTTCATGCTGGCCATGGCCGAACGCACGCTCTTCCCCCTTCTCCTGATGCTCTCTTTGTATGCCGGCATGAGTTTTTTGACGATTCCCACCGGCGTCACCTCCTGGGTGGCCAGCGGCGCCATCGCAGCCGTTATTCTACAGGCCGCCATCTGGGCCAACGCCCTGGTGACCTTCGGGCTCAACCGTTACCAGAAGCAATACCGCCACAGCGACCCGGCCCGCATGACCACGGTGCGCGCCGTCAGTCTGACAGCACGCCTGTTGCTGGTCATCATCGCCGCCATCCTGATCCTGGACAATTTGCCGGGTGTCGAAATTACGGCCCTGGTAGCCAGCCTGGGGATTGGCGGTATCGCCATCGCCCTGGCCGTCCAAAGCATCCTGTCGGATCTGTTCGCCTCGCTTTCCATCATTCTCGACAAACCCTTTGTCCTTGGCGATTTCATTATCGTGGACAGCTACATGGGCACAGTGGAATACATCG
Source organism: Deltaproteobacteria bacterium (assembly GCA_020444045.1). Classification (GTDB taxonomy): domain Bacteria; phylum Desulfobacterota; class Desulfobacteria; order Desulfobacterales; family UBA5852; genus JABZFP01. The sequence goes on along the minus strand of JAHLLS010000016.1, from coordinate 11,540 downwards.
GTTTGAAAACCACCCGGATCCGCAGTCTTTCAGGAGAGCAGCTCGTGTTTGCCAACAGCGACCTGTTGCAGAGTCGCATCCGCAATTACAAACGCATGGCCGAACGGCGTGTGGTCTTCTCCGTCGGTGTCACCTACCAGACGGCGCATGCCCACCTGAAATCGATTCCTGGATGGATCGAAGACATCATCGCCGATCTTGATCTGACACGGTTCGATCGGGCGCACTTCCAAGGATTCGGCGACTATGCCCTGAAATTCGAGACCGTCTATTACGTGCTGGACCCCGACTACAATCGTTATATGGATATTCAACAGGCTATCAATCTTGCCATTTACCAAAAGTTCGAGGAGGAAAAAATCGATTTCGCCTATCCGACGCAGACCATCAATCTTTCCGGTCGCTCTCGGATCAAACGATACAATGACGCGGTTGAAGAAACTGCTGATAGTGCCACCCATGGTGCGACTCAGCATGCGTGAACTCGCCGGGATCTGGCGCGCACCTTGTTTAGGAATACCCGTCATGCTTTGCAGGAGGAACAATGGTAAAAACATATCAGGTGAATCTCGATGGAAAGGATATTCGTTTCACGCCAGAGGGCAAAGTTGCCGTGCTGGATGCCATTCAGGCCATAACCGCCAAAGACCAACCAGAAGTTGTTTGGCATGATCTTGTTCAGGCGAATCCGGGAATCACCACCATTTGCGAAACCTACCGATTTACCGACACCGATGCGTCAATGGTCGTTGATGGATCCGGTTGGGCGATTATCGAAGATCTTCTGCTGGTACATATGATCGAATAGCATCCAAACCGGGATGCCGGCGAATCGCGTTGGCTTTTCCCGGAATTCGAAATGAAGCACACAGGGAGGTAAACATGCTCTATATTGGACATTTTTCATTTGACGAAGTCAATATGACAGGACTTGCCCGCCATGGGTATTTTACGATGGTGACCACCGCCACAAACGCCGAAAAAGCGGTTGAGGCCTTCAAAAACACCATCAAGGCCCATAGAGACAAGGATAAGACGTTCGATGCGATGATCGCGGTTTATATCGAGGACATCGTGGAAATTCCATCCCTGCCGGACGAACCGGTCATTACACGTCTGCAAAGTTCCGCCGGTGAATTCCCCGAATCGATCAGCCACTCGCTGCCGGGAGAAGAACGAGAGGGTTTCAACGCCTACGGTTTCGCCATCGATGTGATGCAGATTAAAACCCAACCGACCCATCGCTATAAAGAGATGACGCCCTTTATCCGCTTTTAGGCCCCTAACACATCGCGTCCGCCAAAAACAGAGGATGAAACGATGACATATCCCTGGCCTTTATCGACCGATCAGGAAAGTTGCTATGACACCGAAGGGGCATCTGTGCCCTGTGAGGCCTCCGGGCAGGACGCGGAAGGCAAAGCGAACGGCACTCATAAAGATCGGCGTTTTCTTCTTCAGGGTGACACCGTATTCGACACGGTCACGGAGCTGCACTGGTGCCGGAATGCCAATCGTTTTGAATTTCCATACACCTGGCGGGAAGCTTGCGATCGCGTCACGGAAATGAATCGCAGCAAAGTGCATGGGCGCGCAGATTGGCGGTTGCCCGCACGACGGGAGTTGTTTGCCATTATCAGCCACCAACATATCAATCCCGCCCTTCCGCGCATGCATCCGTTTCGAGACGTGTTCTCCGGTTATTACTGGTGCGCCGAGCCGTGCGCTCGGCTGCCCGAGCAGGCCTGGTATGTTCACCTTGGCGGGGGGCGCATCTATCGGGGCATGCAGGAAGGCGCCTATCTGGTGTGGCCGGTGGCAGGGCGCAGCCCAGTCGACCCGACGGGACATCCGCGCTTTCGCATCATCGGCCCGACGGTTCAGGATGACTGGACCGGCCTGCGCTGGACACGTTCGTCCGGCAACGCGCTTTGCACCTGGGAAGACGCCCTTCATGCTGTCGTGGGCTTGAGCCAAGACCGCCTCGGGGGGCTTACCCACTGGCGGCTTCCCAATATCCGTGAATTGGAAAGCCTGATCGATCTGGGACACCACTCACCGGCCCTTCCGGCCGGGCATCCATTCCAGGATGTCAGCGCGGGATACTGGTCGTCCACCACGAGCGTATACGAACCGCGCTACGCCTGGGTGCTGTATATGCAGGACGGCGCCGTCGGCGTCGGATTCAAAAGCCAGCCGACATTCGGCACCTTAGCTGTCAGTGGTGACTGAATCAATCCATCGGCCGTGATCCGATCAACATTTTCAACCGTTTATGTATATGAATCCGTAAATGAAAGGCAGGAATTTATGAAGATGGAGGAATGTGTGCGCTGCAACAATCCAATTTCCCCCCATACCGGCCGGGAGATCGAGGGGCTGACCTACTGCTCCAAATGTGCCGATAGCCACAACCAGTCGTTGAAGCAAAAAAAGGCTGAGGTACAGAAGGAAAAAGGAGAAATCCTTCGTGAAAGAGACGCCATCGAACAGGAGATGCGAACAATCACTGAAGAGGATACACGACACATTATCGTCAGTACGACGGATACCCTCGAAACCGGCCAGATCATCGATTACATCGATGTCATTTCTGTCCAGGACGTCGTTTTTCAGGACATCCATATCGATCCGGCACAGGCGGAAGGCCCTCATGATCTGGCTGAAAAACTATTCCGCAACCGTATCGAATTGAGTCTGTCCAAACTGAGGAAGAGAGCCTATCTAGTGGGTGCCGACGCCGTTATCGGCGTCCATATCGACAGCTCCATGGAACAAAAACCCGAAGGTGAATTCACGGTAGCCGTCGCGATCAAGCTTAATATTACCGGGACAGCTGTGAGACTGACAACCCACCTGTAATGCATAAACCCGCCTTAAATACCCCATGGTGAATAGGGAGCAGCCCTCCTGAACGGCACTGTTTGACCGGCCATCCCGTGAAAGCCTGTGCTGTATGGTAAAAGCGGCGCTCTTGGCGAACCTCTCAGTCCATCATAACGCCTTCGAGTACTGCGCTCAGGTAGACCGATTACATGATGCACCCTATTTACCTTGTCAGGCTGCGTTTAATATCCTGATTGCACGATAATTCAAATTCCATGGAACGAGGAGGTCCCTAAACCCGATGGATCATAACACCTGCGAGGCCTGCGGTCATTTTTTTGGAGAACACAATAGATTCGTTCAGAAAAGTCACTGCTGTCCTCAATGTGGCCAAAAAGTTCAACCACGTAAAACACAATGGCGGCCTTACAAACGTATCATGATTGCCGTCCTGGCCGGTGTGTTGGTTGTGTTATCATTTCTTGTCACCAGCAGCCTGCTGCTAACCTGAAGGGGTCATCGCATGCAACGCCAAGAGAGGCATGTTCAGTTTATCGCAGGGGCCATTGCCGCAGTCGGCGCCCTCTTTCTGAGTGCCAGTTTTTTCGAATATTCGTTCCTCACGACGCAGCCTCCCGGGGCCTACTTCCTGTCCGCACTGTCCTTTTGCTTTATCTTTGCCGGCCTTTATTTCTTGATCAAGGCCTACCGGGGCCTGTTGAGGCCAAGCGGAAAAACGATCACCGACGTTCGCATCCAGGCCGTCGAAAAGATGCAGGGAACGGAATTGCTCAGCCAAATCGCCAGGGAAGATCCCGATCGCGTCGTCCGGGAAAAAGCGATCGAACGCCTCGAAGAACTCACTGCTTCGTCATAGCGTATGGTTGGTGTTCGAAATCAAAAAAGTAGCATGAAAGGAGGCGAGTAATGAAATTCAGAGATTTTTTTCTGCCCAAAATTGCACATTCCAACCCTGAGGTGAGAATCGCAGCAATCAAAGACGAAGAGAATATCGAACTGCTAAAAAATGTCATTAAAAACGATTCTGACCAGCGCGTTATTGATGCCGCTAAAAGTCGAATTGAGGCACTAGGCGAACCCGTTAAATAGAAGCGTGTTGTCTCGAAAACAAACAGTTTCCCTCCCATTGCGTAGGAGCCATTGGTAGCCCCCCTTTTCAGGGGGGCTTTTTAGTGACTTCTTAAGACAATGGTGGCACCTGTCGTCTTCAAGACCATACCAAAGAGTTTCACAGTTTAAATCCGTTCGCAGGGGCCGTCTATTAGCAACATCCCGCATATGTGGCCCGACTTCCCCGGCAAGCAATCGGGCAGCCTACGCTGCACAGCCTGCCGCCCGTGTTGTAAATGGCTTGTAAAACCAAACGGAGCCAGGAAACTCCCGGTTTCTATGACGTTGAAGGGTCAGTGTGCCCGCGGCGGCTTCCTGATGGCAGCCCCTATAAATTGCGGTTTTGTTTAATTGGTATCTATCATACAGATTTTTTTAACATTTTTAACTTGAAATACTTGAAAGTCTTTTATACATTAGGCGATGTGATCATGGAAACCAAACCACCTTGCCCCAATCCATGGTTAACGCCGGATGATACAAAAGGGATCTGTGAACGATGACCGATCTTGATGAAACCGCATTGAAAGCGGAAATCGACCACATTTCAGAAAAAATAGATCGCATTATGAAGAAGGTGGACCGTCTGTACCCATCGCAGCAAAAACCACCAGAACAAGAAAATACCGCATCCAAGGACAAACCGCTGACGTCCCCGGGCCCTTCAGGATAAATTTCGATTGACCTTTGGGCTCAAGCCATTTAAATATATCAGGAATTTCGTTGTTTAGAATTGCGGAACTCGGTCGTTAGGAGGTGCCATGGCATTAACCAAAAGTGACATCGTCGCAAGGGTTCACGAACTCGGCTTCACCAAAAAGAAATCCGTTGATATCATTGAATCCCTGCTTGAAATCATGAAATCAACGCTTGAAAACGGTGATGACATCCTCATCTCCGGCTTCGGTAAATTCTGCGTCAAGGAAAAGAATAAACGCCGCGGAAGGAATCCTGCAACGGGATCTGATCTTATCCTCAGAGAACGCAAAGTTGTCACTTTTAAATGTTCAGGGAAACTGCGCAACAAAATCAACGGCACCGAATAGACGCACCCCATCACCCGCCGGTTCAGGCGGGTGTTAGCCATAATACGTCATAGGGCTTCATTGTCACAGCGCCGGGCGCAAAAACCCGTTTGGAAATAAGATCGCGGGTAGGGCCGGCGGCCAGCGCTCCCACATTAACCGTCACATCATCTGAAGCGATATTGGTCAGGGCAATCAGCCTCTGCCCGCCTCCATGCCGCACCATCGCAAATACGCGTCGGTCAACCTCCAGAACCTCGAATTCCGCCTTGGGATGAAAAGCCGGTTGGGTGCGACGGACCGCGATCATCGCCCGATAGGCTGAAAAGACCCTGGAACGAAACGTTTCGGGGTTTTCAATTTGGGAAACCAGGTCATCCATATCGAGCGTAGCACGATTAATGGTGCGGGCCCGACCGGTCAGTCGCACCCCTTCGTCCCAGTTGCGCGACCCCAGGAGACTGTGGATGTATATTGCGGGAACCCCCGGCAACACGAGAGCGATAGATTGTGTCGCCAGAAAACGCCGTGCATGCATCGCATTCCCGCCGTTACCATCGCCTCGCACGGCGTCAACATAGGTGATGTTGAGTTCATAGGGGCTTTCGGTCCCATCAGGATTTTGTTTATAGGACACCGCACCGCCGTTGGACGTAACGACCGTGACCAGGGTGTCGATCTCCTCGCTTGGGATGATGCCTTCCAGGGGCCGGACACCAATACCATCATGAGAGGCGGTAAAATTTAAAAAAGTGGTCCGTCTATCCGGCAAAACAAGCGTCTTGGCCCAGCGACGCAAATAGCCAACATCTTCTGTCAAAATACAATGAAGCAATAGGGGCGGCAGAGAGAAATTATAGACAATTTGGGCCTCATCGCCGGCATCGCCAAAGTAGCTGATATTTTCCCTGTGGGGTACGTTCGTTTCGGTGATCAAGAGAACATGGGGAGCGATCGCGTCAAGAATCGCACGATAAAGCTTAACCATCATATGGGTTTGCGGAAGATGAATGCAGGTCGTCCCGATGTCCTTCCATAAATAGGCAATGGCATCGAGCCTCAGGATATCCGCACCATGTTCGACATAGGTTAGCATGACACGGACCATATCAACCAGGACATCGATGCTGCGGAAATTCAAATCGATTTGGTCGGCACTGAAGGTGGTCCATAAACGAACCGTCCGGCCATCTTTTTTCTCATAGGGCGTCAGCAAAGGCAACGATCTTGGCCGGGTGACCATCGATAGATCTTCAGAGGCGTCCACTTCGATGGCAAGCCTTTGATATCCGGGTTCCGCAGCCAGGTACGCCTCAAACCAAGGGCTTTTGGCGGAGATATGGTTGATGACCCAATCCAGCATCAGCCGAAAATCTGCTTTGAATGCATGGACATCTTCCCATGATCCCACGGCAGGGTCGATTCGTATATAATCGATAACAGAAAAACCGTCGTCGGAAGAAAAAGGGAAAAAAGGAAGAAAATGGATGGTGGATACCGTTTGTTTCAGATAGCGTTGTGCAAAAGTGTAAAATGTCGGCAGGGGGAGTTTTTGCGGCTGTCGGAGAGTGTCAGCGTAGGTAATCAGGACAATTTCTTTTTCATCCGGGAGTCTTTCGGTCGTCGATGGTGGAAGACGTTTGGCCGACGACGTCATGAGAAGGCGTATGCGTTCGAATGCCAATGTCCCTTCGTGCTTGCCATAAAGCTGGTATAAAAGCCGTGCTATGCGATCCAGCGCACGCATCGCCACCTCCCTGGTTCGCCGACACCGATCGGACTTCGGTCGTAAAAACAGAAAAAGTGCCTTATGCCAAAATCCGGCGATCCATCTACAGATTGATATCGTAGGTTTTCATTTTGCTGAGCAGCGAGGGAATACTGATTTCCAAAAGCTTGGCGGCTTGGGTCCGATTGCCGCCGGTCGCTTCCAAGGCCCGGGTGATGAGCCGATCTTCCATTATCTTACGGGCATTCTTCAAAGAAAATCCCTCGAAGAAATCGTCCATCCGATTGGAAGCCCGTTTGATGCCAAACTCGATGGGAAGATTCTCGGGCAGAATAATATGTTTATCGGCGAGCACGACCGCCCGCTCAATCATATTCTCCAATTCTCTGACATTCCCGGGCCACTTGTGGTCCATCAAAAGGGTCATGGCACCGGGGGACACGCCTTCGATCTTTTTATTCAGCTGTTTCACGAAGCGATCGATGAAAAAACGACAGAGGAGGGGAATGTCTTCCGTTCGCTCTCGCAGGGGCGGCAGATGGATGCGCAGGACATTCAAACGGTAGAATAGATCTTCACGAAAACGGCCCGCCCGCATTTCCGATTCAAGGTCCTTGGCCGTCGCCGCCACGACACGGACATCGACCTTGCGTGTTTTTTCACCGCCAACCGGACGGACCTCGCTTTCCTGCAGAACCCGCAAAAGCTTTACCTGCAATGAAAGCGGCAGTTCACCGATTTCATCCAAAAAGATAGTGCCTTCATGCGCTTCCTGGAACAATCCCTTCTTGTTCCGATCGGCACCCGTAAACGCGCCTTTGACATGGCCGAACAGCTCGCTTTCCAGCAAACTTTCCGGGATGCCGCCGCAATTAACCGGCACCATATTTGCCGCGGCCCGCGAACCGGCAAAATGAATGCCCCGCGCCACCAGTTCTTTCCCCGTTCCGCTTTCACCCGTAATTAAAACCGTGGTGTCGTACTGGGCGGCCTTCTCGGCAAGCCGAAACATCGTTTTCATCGATCGACTGTTGCCGATCATGTTGCCAAACTGAAAATCAGCGCTGATCTCCTGAATCCGTTCCTTGAGACGAATGTTCTCCTTTTTCAGCCGTTCGCGCTCCTCGGCTTTCTTCAGGGAAAGGTATACTTCATCCGGCTTGAAGGGTTTGGAGATGAAGTCATACGCCCCCAGTTTCATGGCTTCAACCGCCATATCGATCGTACCGTAGGCCGACATCATGATCACGGTTGACGATTCGACAAACGCACGGGCCTCCTTTAGGAAAGTCATACCGTCTTTGCGGGGCATTTTTATATCGCACAGGATGTAGTCGTATGCGGTACGTTTCACCTTTCCCAATCCCTCGTCGCCATCGGCAGCCAGATCGATGCGATAGCCTGACTTTCGCAACAGCGCGGTCAGCATGTGACGCATGTTATCTTCATCATCGATAATCAAAAGTGTTTTGGGCTCTTGTGATGTGCTCATCTTAGTTTTCCGTTGTATTTTCGGCCAGCGGCAGCATGATGGTCATGCATGTCCCTCCGTCGTCATTGGGTTCCGCCTTGATGGAACCGCCCAATCCCTCAATGATGGTAAAACTCACCGACAATCCCAGACCAGTCCCTTTCCCGGGTGCTTTGGTCGTAAAAAAAGGGTCGAAAATGTTGGTCATGCTCTCGTCTGAAATGCCATGCCCGTTATCAATGAAACGCACCACAAGGTGCACCTGGTCTTTCTCAACGGGGTTAGCCATCTCCCGGAGGGATGTCTGAATCGCAAGCTCGCCGGCCGTATCGGAATCCCTTACCGCATCCGCGGCATTCAGCACCAGATTGAGAAACACCTGGCGCAGCTGCTGGGCATTGGCCTTCACCTCATCCCGGCGAGCCTCCAGACGCAATTGGATGCGGATGCAGGCCAGCGTCGGCTGAAAACGGCATACTTCCTCCAAATCCATGAGTATCCCATGGACCGATATGACCGCCTGTTCCTTTCCGGATGGTCTAGCGAAATCAAGCAACTGCTGAATAATGGAATTGATTCGCTCGACTTCATGCTCCGTCCGCGCGATAAAATCAGCCTTTTCTTCCGGCGGAATGGTATCATCATTCAGTAGGGCCAGATACCCTTTGATAATGCCGATCGGATTGCCGATTTCGTGTGCAATACCGGCCGACAGTCGGCCGACCGATGCGAGCTTTTCGGCCCGAATCAGGTCATGTTGCGCTTTTTCAAGATCACGATTGGCTTTTTCCAGTGAATGGACGGAATCTTGCAGCTTATCTTTATCCTGGGATAGATGCATCAACATCCGGTTCAACGACTTTGACAGCTGGCTGAATTCATTGTCTTCTTTTTCCAACAAAAACACATTGTCATCCAGATCACGGTAGGTTTCAGCCCGTTTGACCAGGCGCTGAATCGGTTTGACCGTAATTTTATTCAAACGATAGATACCCAGCATCGTCAAAACCACCGTGTTGATCAGTGCATAAATCAGCAGGATGTGCTGGGAACGCCCTATCTGACCATAGATGTCGTCCAACGGCATCAGCACACACCCACCCCCCACGATCTTCCGCTCGACCCGCAATGGCGCCGCCAAGTATAGGAAACCGGGTTGATGCCAGAATATCCCACGAATCACATCAGATGTTCGCAGGCGTTCTTCCCTGGCCGATGCCGCCTGCCATGCCATCCCGTCCATCGAGGCTTGTTTTATGCACCCCAGGCCAGCCTGATCTATCTTTTGCCCCTCAACGGACACCGCCACGAAACAGAGCACGCCGACCGATTCCATCAACGAATGGATTTTAGCAGGATTTACGAATCGCAACGCATTGCCGTCACCTGAAGATACGGGCACCAAATGCGTCGAGAGCGCGGCCATCAGAACACGCCCTTTTTCAGCGCGCGAGGCAATAAGCATCTCCTGCGTCACGAACAGAACGACCAAATCGGTCAATAACATGGCGATCAGGAGCAAAACAGCCAGATTGAGGGCAATGTTGGTTCGGAGGCTCTTCAGCAACCTAATCTCCGGTCTCAAAGTGATGATGCTGTGGGTGGTGGGATGTCCCTTGAACTGCGGTCGGGCGCCTGTGTTTACCGGATGCTGACGCCTTACCAGGTAGCATATGCCGCTATCAAAAGCAAATCCCCGTGGACAAGAAGGGCGCGCCCGCGTTGCGACATTGGCCTCTTCATGCTAAAAATGAGTCAATCGAACAATTCGTTTATCTCACACTGGACATAGCCATGCGCTTTTTCCTAACGCTGTTGCCGCCGTCACACTTGTGGCTCAGATCTGCCGGTGTCGCTGTCACCGTGATGCTTGCGTCATTTTTTCTTTCCCATCCCGGCCATGCTGACTCCGTTTTGCCCACCGATATCCTGATACTGCACTCCTAACATTACGGTTATAAATGGACCGAGGATATGACCAAAGGCCTGGACGACACATTATCCCAAAACCGTGTCCCATTGGCACTGCATGTGGAGTGCATGGATACCAAACGTGTCGCCTCACCCAATTACGACGAAAATCTGGCCGCCTTCTACCAAAAGAAATTCCAAGGCATTACCTTTGCGGTGATTGTCTGCTCGGATAATAATGCGGTCCAGTTTATGGCCGTCCACGGACGCACCGTTTCCCGGGTACACCTGTTGTTTTCTGTGGTTTCAATTTTCTTCGCAAGGAAGATTTGGTCGATCTAAAGGGATTCACCGGCGTTAATGAAGAAGCGGATTTGGGTGCGGGCATCGATCTGGCGTTAACCCTTCATTCTGACGTTCAACATTCTACGTCGCCGGAGTGTTGAACGCACTATTCGACAAAACCAAAACCAGTTGAACATGATTCTCGAGACCGCCAACGACGGATTTTGGGAAATTGATCCCCATGCGGTTGGAGTGAATGTCAATGCTGAACTCTGTGCCATGCTCCATCACACGCGAACGGAAATCATCGGTCATCTTTTATATGAATTCACCGACGCGGCCCATCAAGCCATATTTAAAGAACAACTCGCCAAACGTCATCACGGTGAGCGCAGCCAATATGAAAACATCCTGCTGCGTCCCGACGGTACTGCGGTCCACTGCCAGTTCAATTCGTCACCGCTTTATGATGAAGCGGGACGCTTCACGGGTTCTTTCGCCATGGTTACCGATATTTCACAGCGCAAACATGCCGAAAATACATTTAAAAACCGTGAAGCCATGTTGCGGGCGATTTTTGAATCGACAGACAGCGGAATCGCTGTGATCGACGAAACCGGCCGCATTTCTCAGATAAAGAACCGCTTTCACCACCTCTTCCTTCCCACGGAGGATCTCCCCTCCCGGAACCATGCCGCTACCCTGAAGGAACGGTTGTCCCCTCACCTCACTCATTCAGCAATACCTGAGGAGATCCACAAACCATCGATCTTATCGTCAAGCGAAAAATCATGGCGCGTTACTGCCGTTGACAATGGGAAACGGGAGGGTGTTTTTGGTCGATGATGAATCGGATTTGATTGAAATGATGAAAGAAATGATCCACCATCTCGGATATCAGCCAACCGGTTTTACGGATAGTCAAAGGGCTTTGGCCGCCTTCCGTGAGAAACCGGGAGCATTTGACGTCGCCACCCTGGACAGGGCCATGCCGGGGTTTTCCGGGGTGGAACTAGCGGAAGCAATGCGAGAGATTCGCCCGGCCATGCCGATCATTCTATGTACGGGCTACAAAGACCAGCCTGTTGCCGATTCTCAGCTGATAAAAAAAAAAGCCCGGAGCCAATATGAAGGTATTGGACTCCGGGCTTTCAAGAGATTT
>JAHLLS010000043.1 GCA_020444045.1 Deltaproteobacteria bacterium | reverse complement strand
GAAAGGCGTTGTTCACCAGATTGAGGATGATCTGCTGCAGTTTTCCCCGATCGGTTTCGATCAACGGAATGGTTTCCGGAATATCCACATGAATCTTGATATCGCGGTATTCGGCCTCTTTTTTGTGAAAATTGATCACATCGGTGACCATGTCATTCAAATCGATGGGCTGGGTTTGAACGTCAAAATGACGGGAGAAACCCAACAGCTGTCGGGTGATAGTGCCGCAACGGTCTACCGCATCAAGTATCGAATCGATGTGTTCCACCAGTTCCGGGTCTTCTTTGTACTGCTGCTTGATGGTGAACAGGTCTTTCACGTAACCGGCGGTTTCATTGATCAAAGCCAGCGGATTGTTGATTTCATGGGCTACCCCGGCGGCTAACTGCCCGATGGAAGCAAGTTGACAGTTTCGTTCCGCAGCGACCATGGTTTCGGCCTTTTGCCGATCGGCCTGGAATATTTTGTTGACCATCACCGTGGAGGTTAGGGTGATCACCATGGCGATAATCACGGCACTGACGCCGAAAAACCAGTTGATATTGGATCGCAGGTCCAGCCACACTTTCATCATACCGGCTTTTTGCTTGACCACCATGAGAATAAATGATGTCGGGGCAATATTGGTGTCGATGAATGCATAACCGATGAGGATGGGCTGATCGCTATGATCGGCTGACATTACGGCTCTTGTCCGATCGGAGTAAGCCGGCACGGGAATATTCATATGATGGGATTCCCCTTCGTAAAACTGGGAAGGGGTTTGGAGCAGACCCTCGCGGTTAACCAGAAAAATATCCGCATGCTCGCCGGTTTTGTAAGATGAGAGGGCCTGTATCAGACGCTCGGTCTCCAGGGTCGCCCGCAGCACAAAGAACCGGCCGTCAGCGCGCACGGACTTGACGGCCACGACGATATGGGGAACGTCGCGGTAACCCGAAAAGATTTCACTGACACAGGCATTGTGCTGCTGACACTCCAAAAACCAGGGCTGGTTGCTGTAATCCTTGCCTTCCAGGTTGAAAGGGCCGGCATAGCTCACCTGGGTTCCGGTATCCGCGATCACGCTCAAATCGGTCAACCCGCCAAACCCCAGCTTCAAATTCCGGAGCACCTCGGAAAGGCGCCCGGGGTTGGTCAACCGTTCGTAGCCCATTTCATTGACCGCGAACGTCAGGGCATCCAGGCGTTCTTCCAGAAAAAACGTAACCGCGCGGCGGGCGTTGGAGGCCAGCCGCTCGGTACGCAGGAGGGATTCGGTATTAATGGATGTTTCGATCAGCTGGTAGTAGATCAGGGTCATGATGACCAGCGGCACAAGGGCGGTCGACATCAGGATAAAAATCGTCATGCCCCAGGTTTGGCGATAATCCTGGAAGGTATAATAGGGACTCAGATGCTCGTCATCGTTGCGGTGAAACCGGGGCCATATGGCCCACGGAAGCCGGTTCAGGGATTTCATCATGGCGATTTCTCTTTTATCCGGGCCATCATGGCCACCAACCGATCGATGTCCAGCGGTTTGTTTATAAAGGAATGCGCCCCGTGGGCCATGCACTGCTCCCGATCCTTTTCCGTTCCGTGACCGGTCAGAATAATAACCGCGGTTTCGGGCCGGCACTGCTTGATCCGCGTCAGCACCTCCGTGCCATAGATGTCGGGTAATCGCAGGTCCAGGATAACCACGGGAAAAGGCTCCCCCTCAATTATTTCGATGGCCGTCCGGCCGTCATAGCAAACCTTGCAGGTCAGGCGGCGCAGCCCCAAGCGCTTGGCCAGCATATCGGCATAGCGCTGTTCATCATCGACAATCAATAAATCATAATGTTTCATAATTCAACAATTATTTAGGTTGATTTGTTTTAAAACATAACTTATAGAAGGGATATAAATTATAAAGTTTAAATTGTAAACACTTTGTTGGCGAATTGTAAAAATGAAACAATTATTTTGACCCTGACGGTAGGGATTGAAACATGGCCGAAAATGCAAAACATGTCCTCTTGGTCGATGATGAAGAAAAATTGCTTACTTCCATTGCTCGGCGAATGGAAGTGCTGGGGTTCGTGCCGTTCACGGCAACCAACGGTATGGCGGCAATTGACATTGCCAGGAAACATCCTATCGATTTGGCCATTGTCGATCTGCAAATGCCGGATATGGACGGACTGGTGACGATTACCAAACTAAAGGAAATCAAGCCCAGCTTGAAAACCGCTCTGCTCACAGGGCATGGCAACGAGAAAGTCCGGCAGGCCACCGAATCACTCAACACACTCTATTTTGAAAAAGATGAAATGGGGGGGTTCTGGCGGTTTATCAAACAACTGAATACCGATGGCAGCGTCGTGGTCATTCGCCCGGCAGCAGCGTCCCCGGTCGCGACAGCCACCCCGGTACGCGGAAAGCAACCGTCCGACACATACCCGGCCAATGAAATCGAAATTCACCCCCATCGCGATTTTGTGCGCACCGCCGAGCGGGCCGAGGGACTTTCAACGGATCTCCGCCGATCCATCGAGATGGAGCGGCCGTGGATTGTCGGCGAAACCCAAGCCATGCAGGCGTTGCGCAAAGATATTGAACGTATGGCCGCGTTGGACTGTACGGTAACCCTGCGTGGTGAACCGGGCACCGGTAAGGAGTTGGCGGCCAGGGCCATCCACGCAGGTAGTATGCGCTGCCATCACCGCTTTCTGGCCGTCAACTGTGCCAATTTCAGCAGCGAACAACTGGCCGGGCAGCTTTTTGGCTACCAGAGCGGCGATCTTTCCGAGGCGATCCGGAACCGCAACGGTATTTTCAGCAGCGGTCAGATGGGGACCCTTCTTTTCGACAAAGTTGAAAAAATGCCACTGCCAATGCAGGATCAGCTGTTAAGCATTCTCGACATGGCCGACGGTCAACGTTCCCAGGGGTCTCAAGAAACAGGTATCGATATGCGCATCCTGGTGGCCTCCGATACGGATCTGGCCGCACGGGCCCGCACGGGATCTTTCAATCAAGACCTCTACCATCGCCTCAGCCTGTTTGAGCTGACCATCCCGCCCCTGCGTGAACGCAAGGATGACATTCATCCCCTGTGCCGGTATTTTTTCGACCAATACAGAAAAGAACTTGGAAAAACCGTGGCGTCGATTTCGCCGGAGGTCATCAAAATCCTGGTTGGCTATGATTTCCCCGGAAATGTTCGTGAGTTGAAACACATTATCGAACGGGCGGTGATCCTGGTCGACGGCAAGACCATTGAACGAAAGCACCTGCCGGTAAGATTTCTGCAGGAGACGAAACCGGCCGGACCCCAGTTTCCCAAAGCGTTTGCAACACTGGCTGAACTGGAAAAACGGTATATCGTGGAAGTTCTTGAAGCCTCGAGCAGGAACAAATCCAAGACGGCGGAAATCCTGGGCATCAGTCGCGCCGCACTGTGGCGTAAATTGAAACAGATCAAGGCCGAACAATCCGATCAATGAGTCTATCCGTGCTTCTTGAAAAGCCGGTTTCGAGCGTTTTGGGTGCTCTGCAAATTATATCGCTCGGGGTCTCACGCAAATGATTCCCCAATAGGTGCTATCGAGTTCCCGGCCCGGGCCATGCGCCCGCCTAAAAACGGATAATTCCCTCAGATTTTACCTCTATCTGACAACCCCGAGCGCTTTCTTCTCACACGCCATCAATATGAGAAATATTTTACCTACATCCTCCGAAATGGTTTCCTAAAAATAGATTCCCGGCGGGTGAATTTAAATTTGTTCTAAATCCCGGTGCTGCGGATGAATACAAAACAATTTCATATTGTGTAGATCCCTACCATTCTTTTCACCAGGGACTAAGTATGAATACCATATCATTCCGGTTGAAAATAATACGACTGATAGTAGGATAGAGAGCAACACACCTTGGGCCTCTTTTTTGATGAACGAATATGCTGTGGCATTTAACGGCAATAGCGGTTTGTCATACTCTGATCGGGATATTGCTGGTGGTCTTCAGCTCGCAATATGGGATGTTATTTTCAACGATATTACTATCAATGAAGAACAAGTTGGCAATATCTATAATGCCTATAGTTATTTCCGGGGACAAAATGGGGTTTTGACTGAAGGATTTTTCGTTGCTTACAATGAGAGCAAACAAAACCAGCTATTTAAACAAGCCGCGCCTGTCCCCGAGCCGGCCACCATGCTCCTGATGGGGATCGGTCTGCTGGGGCTGGGAGTGGTGGGGCGCAAGCGGATCAAATAGGGTTTCCCATCGTATAAAAAACGAAAAGCGGAGGACTTTTTTCCAAGGTTCCTCCGCTTTTTTTATTGAAAGGGGCTGGCGACTTTAGTGCGGGGCATGCTCCGACGAGCGCAGCTTGCGGTGTTGGACTTTCAGTTTGCGGATGTCCCGGGGAAGCTGGCGTGCGTGGATCTCCAATTCGGAGATGCGATCTTTGAGGCCATCGATTTTTTCCTGGATGGATTCATCCATGGTTTTTTCGGCCTGATAAAGGGACAGGGTGAAACTGAGCCGGTTGATCTGTTCTTCGGTGGCGGCTTTTTCCGCTTTTTTTTCTTCGGTTTCCCGGCGAATTTGCAAAATTTGTTTCTGGAGGTCGGTGATCACCTTCTTGGGTTTAGGCATGAACAGTGCGGCTCCTTTCCGGTGCGCCGATGATGGGTGCCGGACGGCTGTTTCGGCCGTGATGGCAGAATCGGGCATGTAGATAATATTATAAGTGGTAAAACTATACATGCCGGGCGTGGTTGTCAATGTTGGGAGGGGGCGTTTGGGGAACGGGAGAAGGGGGCTTTGACCTAAGGCTAAGGCTCCTGCGTGCTGGCGACATAAAAATCATCGATGATGCCCTTTTCCTTCAGGCGGCTGCCATAGGCGCGGGCCGTGTCCTTGTCCGGGAAATGATCGATGCGGACCTGGTACCAGATTTTGTCGTCGCCGTGCGCTTTGATTACATAGGCGTCGATGGCCTGTTTTTTGAGACTTGTCAGATAGCGTTCCGCATGTTCGGGTTTGAGATAGGCCGCGACCTGCAGGGTGTAGGGCATGGGCGGGGGAGGGGTGACCACAGGGGTCGGGGCAATCGTTTGTGGCGCCGGTTTCGGCACAGGCGAAGGGGTCAGGTAACCCACCGTGTTGATCAGGAAAACGGTGGCCAGAATGCCCAGCCCGGCAATCAGGCTCCATGTCATGGCACGGCGCAGTCCCGGCAGACGGCGCAGGCGGTGGAGAACCGCCGCCTGTGACTGCCTTCGGGTTTGGTTGACGCGGCGGGCGGCATTTCCCAGGCGGTCGATGAGGGTTTCTTGGCCGATGCCATCCCTATCGCGCACGACTGTTTTCGCTATCCGGTCGCCGGCCGGGTAGCTGCCGGTGGGGGGCACAAATCCGGATGACATCCGTTCCAGGGTTTCTTCGTCCATCGGACCTAAAATTTTTCGGGCCCGCGCCAGCAGGTCGGCGTTGCGCTCCGATGGTAAAATCCAGCGCAAACAGGCGGCAATGCCGCAGCGCAGTTCCTCCCAGGAGGGCTGCTGGGCGGTGGCCTGCAAATAGACGGGCAGGGCCCATTCGTCGGAGCGCCCTTCCCGGATAAACACTTCCGAAAGGTCAACCGCCATGGCCGAAGATGGGGACAGGGGAGAGGCCATGGCACGGCGGTAGGTCTGCAGCGCGGGGAAATCGGTGCGCTTGGCAAGCAGGTAAAGGCGGGCCAGCGTGGTCTGGATCGTCATGTTCGCGGCGTGGGTTTCGCCGATCCGTGCGGCAAGATCCTGATGCTGCGGTGTCAAGCCGCCCTGGTATTCCCTTGTCTGGAGCCAGCTTTCGGCAATTTCCTGGTCGGTCGGGTAGCGGGTGAGATAGTGCTCCATAAATTGGTCGGCGACGGCATCTTTGTCGGTCTGGGCCGCATACAGGCGCACCATACGGGAGACCAGGGATGGAAGGCCCCGGCGGCGGGCACCCGGCGACATCAGGAAACTGTCATACAGGGCCAGTGCTTTGCGATAGGCCTTCTCGGCGCGTTCGGGGTCCCCATTGCGCTCCCAGACGCCGGCTTCATGCAAGACGGGAGGAATCAACTGGGTGGCCAGTTGGGTGGCCAGCCACCCGCTTGCCATAAAAAACAGAACAAACGAAACCGCCAACACCAGCAGCGGCGTTGTCAACCCGGTGGCATTGTCCAGCAGCGAGAGCAGCCAAAGGCTGAGGGGCACGGACAGCGCTGCTGCGGCCCAGATTCGAAATGCGATATGTTTTAGCGATTGAATGGTCACGATCGGTCTCATGTTGCAGGCATCCCCGGGCGTCTTATGGCACGGGATGCCGGTTCTAATCGTTGATCGGCAGATCTTCCTCGATGATGCCTTCTGTCGTTGGCGGCGGCGATGCCGGAGTCTCCGGCCCCGGGCTCAGCAAAATCCCTTCCGGTTGACCTTCAACAATGGCGCCGTCGGCCGTTTGGTTTTCGGTCAAGGCCACTTCGATCGTTTCCCGCGACAACTCGTCCGGCGGGCGGCCGGTTTGCGGGTCGACGATTACCATGTGGATGTCTTCGGGAATCGCGAATTCGCGGGTCGGCTCGCCCTCCATGGCCTGTTTCATGAAGTGCGCCCAGATGGGAGCCGCACCGCGCCCGCCGGTAATGCCGACGCCGTTTTTGTCGCGCAAGGGGCGCTCCTTGTCAAAGCCGACCCAGACCGAGGTGCTAAGGGTCGGTGTAAACCCGGTAAACCAGGCGTCTTTAAAGCTGTTGGTGGTGCCGGTCTTGGCGGCCGCCGGCATGGTGAATCCCAACCGGCGGACCACCGCGCCGGAGCCGTGATCTAAAACGCCCCGCATCATGTCCACGATTTGGTAGCTCAAATCGGGTTCCAGGACCCGCTGTCCGCTGACAAGGTGTTCCTCCAGAATGCGGCCCTGGGTGTCTTCGACCCGCAGAATCCAGAAGGGTTCGTGACGGATGCCGCCGGTGGCAAAGGTGGCAAAAGCGCTGGCCATCTCAAGCGGGCTGACACCCGATGTGCCCAACGCCAGGGAGTAAACGGGCCGCAGCGGACTTTGAATGCCGCAGCGCCGGGCCGTTGCAATGACGGCCTCGGGTCCGGTGCGTTCAATGAGCTGGGCGGCAATGGTGTTGACCGAATCCATCAAGGCTTTCTTGAGAATGATGGGGCCTTGGAAGGTTCGGCTGAAATTGCGGGGCTGCCAATCAGCGGCGCCGCGAACGGTGATGGTCATGGGGCGGTCCACCATGACGGTATCAGGCGAAAATCCAAGCTTTTCAAAGGCGGTGTAATAGGTAAAGGGTTTGAACCCGGAGCCGGCCTGCCGGTTGTTCTGGATGGCGCGGTTGTAGGTGGTTTCGGTATAGCCGCGGCCTCCCACCAGGGCTTTGACAGCCCCGGATTTGGCCTCGATCGCCACCAGCGCCCCTTGGGGGTGCTGCGCTTCCTCGGCGGTGTCTTCCGGTGCCTTTCCAGTCATGGTCGCCAGACTTTCGAGGCCTTCGTCCATGGCGTCTTCGGCCCAGGTTTGCATCTGGGGATCGATGGTGGTCGCCACCTTGAGGCCGCCATGGTGAACCGCGTCCGTGCCATAGCGATCTTCGAGATGCCGGATGACCATATCGAGAAAATAGCCGCCGGTGCGCGCTTTGCGTGTGCTGGCGGCCAGCACGATGGGGGTTTGGAACGCATCGTCGGCCTGGGCGCGGGTGATATACCCGGTTGCCACCATGCGCGCCAGGACAATGCGCTGCCGTGTCTTGGCGCGCCCCAGATGCCGGTAAGGATTGTAGCGCGTGGGGGATTTGGGCAGACCGGCCAGCATTGCGGCTTCAGCCAGATTGATCTCCGAGGCGGTTTTGCCGAAAAAACTCCGGGCGGCCTGTTCGATCCCATGGGCCTGGGGACCGAAGGCAATCTGGTTGATGTACGCTTCCAGAATGTCTTCCTTGCCGTAGCGGGATTCGATCTGGAGCGCCACCAGCAGTTCGCGGAATTTGCGCATATAGCTGCGTTCGAAAGAGAAGAAAAGGTTTTTGGCCAGCTGCTGGGTGATCGTGGAGGCGCCCTGGATTTTGCCCGGTTGGAACAGAGTGATCCAGAGCGCTTTCAGCGTGCGCAGTTTATCGACGCCGTGGTGGCCCCAGAAGCGGTGATCCTCGGTGGCAATAACGGCATTGATGAAGTCCTGGGAAACCCGATTGATGGGAATGGCCTCGCGGCCGCCGATCACCATGAGGCGCTCGCCTGTCACCGCAAAGATTTCGGTGGGCGGCGTTTCGATGATGCGGCCCAGCGGATCGGGAACCCGGGGCAGATCCTGCACGACGACAAACAGCAGGCCCACCAGGCCCAAGACCGCCAGGCCGCCGGCAATCAATCCAACATAAAAAGTGGTTCGCAGAAAACGGATCATTCCGATAGTGTCAACGCGTTAAGGTCTAAAAAGTGATCGGGCTTTCAAATGTTTCGCCCTCCAGCACCGCCCGTATGCGGGCCACCGCCCAGTCCCGTCCCTGGAAGAGGATCACCCGCGTCTGGGTGGGCTCCTCCAATTCAAATCCCAGCTCGATATACCCCGAGAACACCTCATCGGAAATGGCCACACGGGAAACCCGTCCGGGCGACTTCAATAAATTTTCCGGCCAGGGGACGCCCTGGCGGCGTACGTCTTCGGAAACGGACTCCAAGGCTCTGAAAAAGCGGTCGGCAGTATAAATGCGGTTGGCAAACTGGGGCAGGTTTTCCAGCCGGTCGATACGCGGCGTTTCCCCTTGTTCCATGCGGGCCAGCATATCGGCGGATACGGTCAACTGCTGGAGAACGCGGTTGTCTTTGTTGAGGAAGTAAATGCTGAAACCGCTGGCGCCGGGTTCGAAAAAGGCGCGATCCCACTCATTTTTACTGATAATACGCACCAACGTATAGGGGGACAGCAATTCCGCGGCGAGTTCCGGCGGCAGTTCATTGTAGAGATGGCGAAAATGATCCGCCGAGATGATCAGTTCGATGCCGCGGGAGAGGGCCTGGGCGATCTGCGTGAAGTTTTGGGCGTCCCGCGCTTCGCGCTGAACGGCCTGTTTGTCCGTGACGATCTTTTCAAGGACCTGGCGGGCATCCTCGGTACGATGCCCCTTTTCCCAGATGGCCCCGGATTCGGGCCGGAAGGGGTTGGTGGTCACGAGGTAGCGCCCCACCAAGTGCTCGGCCCAATCGAAGCGCAACTCGGCGATAAACCCCAGGCTGATCAGCAGCACCAGGACAATGGTCCGCAGGGCGACCATGCCTTTCAGCCAGTCGCCGATGGTCTGTGGATGGGACCAGGCATTCATCGGTCAGCGATAAAAAATCGACAAGGTGATATTCCAGGCGTTCTCCGATCCCTGGGATTCGGACTGCAGGATGTTCAGGATTTCGATGTCCGGATGGTCATTCAGCCAGTGGTTTACCTTGTCGGAGAGATTGGTGATGATCGACTCGAAGCGTTCGGAGGGAATGTGGCCTCCATCGTAGAAGATCTTTACCTGCATCGGTTCCATGGTGCCCTATCCTGTTTTGGGAAGTTTTGTATGGCGTTTCAGCTGATGTCGCGCCACCATAATTAACACAGCCAGCATCAGAATAAAATACCCCGGCAGGTAAAGAAAGGACTGTTCGAAAACCAGCGTCTCCAGGTCTTTGTCGCCAACCGCGGCAATAATGGCCGGGTGCTGGCGGAGAAAAGCCAGCAGCAACGCATAGAGGAGACCCGCCATGCCATAGGCCAAATTATAGGATAGACCTTTGAAACTCAGGACGGTGGCGCGTTGTTCCGAGGCGGTGATCTGGTTCAGGTAGCGGCTGGAGAAAAAATTCGTGAACATCATGACAGCGGAGAGCATGGCCAGGGGCAGGAGCCCGACGTAGGGCCAGAAAAACGTAATGCCGGTCAGGCCCATGGCGGCTATCGTGGCAACAGTGAAGAAGTTGGACGTGGGCTTGAAGCGGGCATCCATTCTTTCGGCAATCTTGGGGATCACCATCCCCATCAGGGCCAAGCCCGAACCGATCAGGCCGAAGGAGGCTTCCGGGTAGTGGATGGCGCGCAGGTATTGGCTGTTCAATGTGATGACCACCCGGATCACATGGTCGAACAGCAGGCCGGCCAGGATGATACAAAGCGCCATGGGGGTTTGCAGAATCCAACGCCCGGCACGCCATGTCATCCGGAACGTCTGCCGGATCATGGAGGCGGTTTCGCCCGCGGCGGTTTTCGCCGGGGGTTCGTCCAAAGCGATGTCTTCCATCCCCAGCGTCTGCACCAAGGCGCCGATGGCCATGGCCAGGGTCAGATAGAGCGGAAAGCGCAGGGTGGTTTCCGGCGCAAACCGCAGGGCCAGCCCCAGGCTATCCATGAGGCGATTGAGCAGATCCGGGTCATAGACCGCCGCTCCGACGCTCATGGCGATGACGTAGCCCATGGATTGGTAGCGGATTTGTCTTTCGAGCACCCGTCCCCAGTCTTCGGGACGGCCATCGCGTTTCAAGGCGTCGTAGGCCAGGGCTTCGTCCGCACCGCTGGCGGCCGCTTCGGCCATACCGCTCAGGACCCGGTTCACCAGGAAAATGGCGAACAGCAGCGGCCCGGCACCCCGGGGCGCCAGGCACAGGAGGGCGATTTCGGCAATCATCAACACACCGGCCACCACCAGTAAATTGCGTCGGCCAATGAGGTCCGCCAGGGCGCCCGAAGGGACTTCCAGCAGGACAATGGTGGCTGCCCAGGCGGCGTTCAGCAGGGCGAATTGTTCCAGCGTCAGCCCGAAATCGAGAAAGAGCACCGCAAAGACCGGGTAGTAAAAACGGGCGTTGAAGCACACCCGAAAGGCAATGAAACGGCGCACATTGGGGATGGCGAAAGGTGATGACGGTATTTTCTCGGTCATGGGGTCGAAGGTGCTGTCTCCGTCAATTAAATTCTACTTAACGTGGGGCGCCGGCGTATGGTGTCAACGCCCGGCCGATGCATCGTCCTTGAAACGATGGACGGTTCGCCGGTAGGCGTCGGGGTCGGTGGCCCCCTCGGTGGAAATGAGCAGGATGCGTGATTCCGGTCCCAGTCCCAACTGCTTCCGCCCGTCCTGAGCGGTCTCCGATTGCATCATGTGACACAGACAGCCCGTGGAGACCGCGCCGCATTCGCCGGCTTCGATCGGCGGGTCCGGTGGGTGGGGAAAGGCCAGACGTCGCATGCCGGCTTCGGCCAGATCGTCCCGGGCACTGGCGAAGGCATCGGCGTAACGGCGCAGGATTTCCCATCCCGGCCGCGTGGGCTCGCCGCAGGCCAGCCCGGCCATGCGGGTTTCCAGTGCCCCCTTTACGGGAATGACTTCCCATCCGCCCGCCCGCATGGAGCGGTAATAGCAATCGGCGGCCGCAGCTTCGATGACCACCAGCAGCGGCCGCTGATCCGCGAATCGTTTGACAAGATAGGCCTGGAGGGACGCAGCGAGGGCGCCGACGCCGCACGGCACGAACAGGTGGGTGGGGAGCGTGTCGCCCATCTGCGCGAGCGCTTCATCCAAAAGCGTCAGATAGCCCTGCATGATCCGCTCCGGGATGGCCTCATAGCCTTCCCAGGCCGTATCCTGGATAAGGAAAGCCCCTTGGTCGTCAGCCTGCCGGGCCGCGCGCCGTACGGCGTCGTCATAGTTGCCGTCGATGACGATCGTTTCGCCGCCGAAGGCGCGAATAGCGTCCAGGCGAGCGGCAATCGTTCCATGGGGCAGCAGCACCTTGCTGTGGCAGCCGAGTTGGGCCGCCATCCAGGCCACGGCCGCGCCGTGGTTGCCGTCCGAGGCGGTCACGAGGGTAAGTCGCGCCAAAGCCTTGCGAACGCGGGGCTGGCTGAAATCGGCGAAGTTCAGCGGCGGGGGCATGTCGAGATGGTCCGCCAAGGTGAAGCACACAGCGTAGGAGGCCCCCAGGCCCTTGAAGGCGTTGAGGCCAAAACGTTTGGATTCGTCCTTGATCCAGATCCGGCCAACCCCCAGCGCGCGGGCCAATTGATCGAGGGCCACCAAGGGCGTAGGCTGGTAGGTCGGCAGCGTGTGATGAAACCGCCGGACGCGCTCTTGGGCTTCCGGGGCGGCAAAGGCTATATCCGGGGCCTCCGGGGACGGTTGCCGGGCGCGCGGGTTGCAAAAAAGATTCAAAAGGATGGCCGCCATGGGGTCAAGCCGTCTCCGGCGATGCTGCAAGGGCGTCCGCGTCTTCGGCCCAGAGGCGGCACAATTCCATAATGACCTGGGTGCTTTTGGCCAAAGCAATCAACGGGATCCATTCTTTGCGGCTGTGAAACAGCAGACCACCGGCGAACAGATTGGGGGTCGGCAATCCCATGAAACAGAGGTGGGCACCGTCGGTGCCGCCCCGGATGGCCTTGTTGATGACGGGCACGCCAGCGGCCTCAATGGCGGCCCGGCCCTTACGGGCGACGTCGGGATAGCGGCTCAGGACTTCCTGCATGTTGCGGTATTGCTCGCTGATCTGGAGGTCGATGGTCAGGCCGGGGGTAGCCGTTTCAAAACTGGCGCTCATCTGCCGCAGCAGTTTTTCACGCCGGCGGTTGCGCGCGGCATCGAAGTCCCGCAGAATCATTTCAACCGTGGCCCGGCTTTCATTGCCGGAGAGCGCCGAGACGTGAAAAAAGCCCTCACGACCTTCGGTGTGTTCGGGAGCTTCAGCCGCCGGCAGACCGGCGATAAAACGTGCCGCCAGCGTGCCGGCATTCACCATGCGGTGCTTGGCGTAGCCCGGATGCACGTTCATGCCGTGAAAGGTCAAAACGGCTTTCAGGGCATGAAAGCATTCCGTTTCCAGTTCTCCCATTTCACCGCCGTCGATGGTGTAGCCTACATCCCCCAGCTTGGCGCGCTGGATGAAGGCGGTCCCCTGACCGATTTCTTCATCCGGGGTAAAGACGATACGCAATTCCGGATGCGGCCAGTCCTTAAAATGCAGGAGAGCCTCGACCGCGGTCATGATGGCCGCCAGGCCGGCTTTGTCATCCGCCCCCAGCAGGGTTTGGCCCGCCGCGGTGATGATGTCGGAACCGGTGAATTTCAGCAGTTCAGGCGATTCCGCCGGCGTGAGACGCAAGTCCGGATCGTCGGGAAAGTGGATCGGGCCGCCGTCGTATGCCCGGTGCACCACCGGCCGGACATGGGCACCCGAAACCGAGGGGGACGTGTCCAGGTGGGCGCAGACTGTCAATGACAGCGACGATTTGGAGTGACGGCCGGGCAGGACGGCATAGACATAGCCGTGGGCATCGTGTTCGATGTCCTCCAGACCCAGTTGTTCCAGTTCGTCGGTTAGCAGGGCGCCTAGTGCCAGTTGGCCTTCTGATGACGGGTGTCGGCCGGATTCCGGATCGGCCGTGGAATCCAATGTCACATAGCGCAGGAACCGTTCCAGCACACGGGGCTGCAAATAGTCGATAAAATTTTCGGGGGGCATGGGCGCCTGATGGGCTTCAGCGGTCATTGTCTATGGACGCAGGAGATTTTTGACGTAAGGATTTTCAAGGCTAGCGGCATCGATTTGCCATTCGCCCCTCGGCGATTGATGTCCCTGCAACCGCCCTTCTTTCAACCACCGGACGACACCGGCTTCGGTCAGGTAGGTCATGGCGCTGAATTCGGACAGGGAATACGTCGCAGATTTCCGGGCGGTTTGGGCGGGCTGTTTGGCTTTGGTCTTGGCCGGGGGCGACGGGCTGTCACCGGTCTTCAAGGCGCTTGCCGGGATCATCCATCGGCCGGACTGTTTTTCACCCCTGATTTTGTTTTCGCGGAGCAGTTTGGTGACCTGGGCAACGGTCATACCGGATCGCGATGCAAACTCCTTGGTGGTGAGAAGGGTGTCTTGGGGTTCCATGGGGGGTCCTTTCGGTAATGTCCAAAGATGAGGGCGGACAGCCCTCCTTGAATGGGGATCGACGGGCGTTGTCCTGACCCTGCCTGTCGACGACCATACTAAACTTGAACACTTTCGTAAAGCTTCCCTGGCCGGCAACTCGGTGATGTTGGCGGGCCTATTGGGGGAAGCCCACACGGCTTTCATCGTGTACCGTAACGTAGATAATGCCGCGTTTCCGATACAAGCGTATAGATAATACCTTTTTATGGGCAGACTTCTCATCAATATTTGCGATTTGATTCACGGTTCCCATTTTACTATGTAACCAACTTAAATCGCATTCGATATCCCTTTTTTCTCAGGGATATATGAGCATGGTATCGACATGATGAAGACGTGGACATGGCACATCCTGCATCGCGTGGAAGGTATATGGCTTTACCGTGGCGTTCGATGGGGGCTGTCCCTGGTATTCCTTTATGCGGGCCTCGTCAAATTAGCGGATCCCGCTTCTTTTGTGGTCATCATCGAGGCCTATGGCCTGGTGCCGGAAGGCTTGCTGATGCCGATCGCGGTGGTTTTGCCGACCCTTGAAGTCCTGGCCGCCATTGGGCTGATGGTTGATCTGCGCGGCAGTCTGACCCTGATGGCCGTCCTGATGGCGATTTTTATCGCGGTCCTGGGCTATGGTCTGTGGATGGGGCTGGATGTGGATTGTGGTTGTTTCGGCCCCGAAGACCCGGAAGGGAGAGCCTTCGCGGGCATGCGCGCGGCGCTTTATCGGGATTTCGTGCTCACGGGCGGCATCCTGCTGCTGTATGTCTGGCGACATCGGTTCCGTATCGCGCCGGTCAAAGTTTATTTATCAGGATTCAATAAATAAGGAGGAAACGTATGACCCGGTTTAATCGGTTGTTTTTCAGTCTGGTGTTCATTATCGGGATGGTCGGGGGTGGTTTGGGAACGGCGATCGCCAAGGACAAATTCGAAGCGGAAGTCGACAAGGAAAGTGCTGCCGTCAAAGTGGTGCGTGAGGTTCAGCGGGGCGATTACGACGTAGTGACCACCGACGAACTCAAAAAGTGGATTGACAGTGGCAAGGCGATGGTCATCGTTGACACGATGCCGCTTGATGCCAGCTATAGAAAACAGCATGTGCCCGGCGCCGTGCAGTTCCTTTTCCCCATTCCGGATATGGAGACATGGGATGTCAAGGAGACCGACGGTAAATCATTAGACGACTACGCGGCCTTGCTTGGGCCGGACAAAGACAAAACCATTGTGGTCTATTGCGGTTTCGTAAAATGTACCCGCAGCCACAACGGTGCGGCCTGGGCGCGCAAACTGGGGTACAATAATGTTTATCGCTACACGGGCGGCATCTATGCCTGGCGGGGTGCCGGATATCCTATCGAAAAGAACGACTAACGGAATTCTTTTGGTTCAGGGAAACCGGTGAGCCGGCCTCCGTTTTCTTCCCGTCGCGTGATCTACGGATAACGCGACGGGGAGCAGCGGACGCCGCAAGGGCGGGGGCGACGCGACACGTTCAGCCCGGCCTTGGACTTCAACACCTTATATAAAGGGTCAGGGGTGGACACAAAAGCGGATGGATGCTGAATCGAAACGATATCAACTGCTGGATTGTGTGCAGAATCGGGCTGAAAACTTATTTTTGACCCGCCAGCTGCAATGCGCCGAAGCAGTGATGGTGGTTTTGAACCAGGGGCTGGGTGGCGATTTGCCGCGGGAACTCGCCGTGCGCCTGGCGTCGGCCCTGCCGGAAGGGTTGGGCCGACGCGGTTGTCTGTGCGGCGCGCTGAATGGCGGTGCCCTGGCATTGGGGCTTTTTCTAGGGCGCAACGGTCCCGGTTATGGCAACGGGGACAGCGTTCGAAAAGCGGTGGGCGATTTGCACGACCAGTTCAAAACTGCTTTCAAGGCTACCTGCTGCCGTGTTTTGACCAAATCGATGGTTTACGGTTCAGATCAACATTTTCGTCACTGTGCTCGTATGACCGGCCAGACCGCACGCATGGCCGCTGGTATAGTGCTTGACCACAAACCGGAATTGGTGGAAAGTGCGGACTGGGCCTATCTGCAGCGGCAAGACGGTCGTGTGACGGCCGAAGTCAAAAAAATTATCGGTTTTTTCGGGCGGTAATCCCTTTTAAATCCGGTTGTGTGCGATGCGGTTCGGGGAAACGATGACCGCAGCGAACCTGTCCAAAGCGCACATTAAAGGTGGTGGCGTGGCGTTCAAACTGTTTCAGAAACACACCCTGATGAGTCTTTCCAAGACCTGCGGCTGAGCGGCCAAAATCGACCCGGTCGGGCTCGGCGACCTTCTCAGGCAACTCCCGCAAGTTTCAGACCCCAATCTGCTGGTGGGCTTCAACACCAGCGACGATGCGGGCGTGTATCGTTTGACGGACGACATGGCTTTGGTGAGTACGGCCGATTTTATCACCCCGCCGGTCAACGAACCATTTG
>JAHLLS010000015.1 GCA_020444045.1 Deltaproteobacteria bacterium | reverse complement strand
GGTGGGCCGTGCTGGGCTCGAACCAGCGACTCTCTGCTTAAAAGGCAGATACTCTACCGACTGAGTTAACGGCCCCGATCAAGAAACGCTATTATCTATACAGCCTGCTCAGACTTGTCAACCCAAAACTGCCCATGAAATCGGATTTTTCAAGACCGCTGGGTGGCGCCTTCATTACCATATTTTTCAAGACTGCTTTCCCCTGTCAAAATGCTATTGATGGGCGCTTATGCCCCCTGATGTCCTGCGTTCACTCGGGCCCAGCTTACTTTCGATAGAATTCAGGTACCAGCAGAATCACCACAGTGTAAATCTCGAGCCGTCCGAGTAGCATGCACCAGATCAAGAGCCATTTTCCAGCATAGGGGATCTGGGCATAATTCTCGACCGGCCCCACCATGCCGAATCCAGGGCCGATGTTGCCCAGGGTGGCCGCGACAGCACCGAAGGCGGTCGTGAAATCGACCCCCAGCCCGGCCAGCAAAACCGAGCAGAGTCCGAACAACCCCATGTAAAGCGCCAGAAACCCCAGCACGCTGCGCAGCACGTCGTCGGGCACGGCTTTACCGGCGATTTTGACATGACTGACTGCTCGCGGATGGATCAGGGAAAACAATTCTTTGTAGCAGAATTTGAAACACAGCATGATCCGCAGGCACTTCATGCCGCCCCCCGTGGAACCGGCCGAGGCCCCCAAAAACATGCACAGCAGCAGGATCAGCTGCGACATGGCCGGCCATTGCTCGTAGTCGGCCGTGGCATACCCCGTTGTCGTGACAATCGACATCACCTGAAAAAGGCCATAGCGCAGGGCTTCCCCCAGCGAGGCGTAGACCGTCCGCCAGATGTCGAAAGACACGATCAGCGTCAGCACCAGGACCGCCCCCAGGAAAAACCGGCATTCCGAATCACGCCAGAACGCCAACGGCTTGCCCCGCAGCATCTGGTAGTGCAGGGAAAAGTTGATCCCCGCCAGCAGCATGAAAAAACTGATCACCAGATCGAGGTAAAGACTGTCAAACTGCGCCACGGACGCATTCTTGGTGGAAAAGCCGCCGGTCGGCAGCGTCGTCAGGGCATGGTTGACAGCGTCGTAGAACGACATGTCGCCGGCCCACAGGGCCGCCACCTGCAATACCGTGATCAGGGCATACACTTTCCACAGGATCATGGCCGTATCGCGAATTCGCGGCTGCAGCTTATCTGGAACGGGTGTCGGCACCTCGGCCTTGTAGAGCTGCATTCCCCCAATCCCCAAAAATGGCAGAATCGCAATGCCCAGGACGATAATCCCCATGCCGCCCAGCCACTGGATGAGGCTGCGCCACAACAGGAGGCCCTTGGATACCGCCTCAATATCAGTGAGTACCGAGGCCCCTGTGGTCGTAAAGCCGGATACGGATTCGAAGACGGCATCCACTAGGGTCGGGAACTCCCCTTCGAAATAAAACGGCAGGGCACCGAAAAAACCAGCCACGGTCCATCCCAGGGCCACAATCGCCATACCTTCCCGCTGGCTGACAAATTCGGAGCGATCCGTGCGCCCGATCAGATAAAGGGCCACACCGCCGGCCAGGGTTGCCGCAATGGCCTGCAGGAAAGGACGGACACTCATATCCCGATAGAAAAGACCGACCAGCAGAGGGATTAGCATGGTGAACGCCAGGGTTATCGTCAGCACCCCCACCGCCTTGAAAACATGGCGCCAGTGCATCAGAAGAACTCCAGCTTGACCGCCAGGATTTTTTCGACTTGGGCAATGACTTCGCGCCGGGCCACGATGATAATGCGATCATCCGGTGCGATAACGGTTTCGCCAGAGGGAATAATGATGTTGTCCTGCCGCATGATGGCCGCCACCAAAGCCCCCTTGGGAACACCGACGCTGCGCAGGGGCTTGGCCACGATGGCCGACGTTTCCATGGCCACGGCTTCCAGGATCTCGGCCTGTTCACCCTTGATGGACATGGCCGAAAGCACTTTCCCGCGTCGCACGTGCTGAAGGATCCCATTGATGGCTGACAGCCGCGGACTGACCACCTGCTCGATTCCGATGGTGGTCATCAGCGGGAAATAGCTGAATTTGCTGATCCGGGTGATGCACTTGCGAATCCCCATGCGCCGCGCCAGCAGGGAGGAGAGGATATTGGTTTCCTCATCGTTGGTCAGGGTAACCACGGCATCCATGTCGCCGACATTCTCTTCAGCCAGCAGACCCTGATCGGAGCCGTCCCCATGCAACACCACCGCCTTGTTCAGCCGTTCGGCCAGCTTGTCGCATCGAGCGGAGTCCTTCTCGATGATTTTACAGGAAATCGGTTCGTCTTCGAGAAGCGAGGCCAGGCGGTATCCGATGCGCCCGCCGCCGATGATCAACACCCGCTTGATCGGGGCTTCCTGTTTGCCAAGTGCTTGCAGGGTCGGTTCCAGCTGGTCACTTTCGGTAATGAAATAGACTAAATCGCCGGTCCGGATTTGGTCCTTCCCGCGCGGAATGATGAGTTCCTCATCCCGCATGATCGCGGCGATCAGGAGCCGCATGCCCCCCAGGCGACCTGGCAGATCCACCAGTTCGACACCATTCAGCGGGGAGCTATCAGCGAGGTAGATGCCCACAAACTTGATGCGCCCGTCGGCAAACTCCCCCACGTCCACCGCCCCCGGCACTTTCATCATCCCAAGGATGGTCTTGACCACCTCGATATCGGGATTGATTACAGTGTCAATATGGGGGGCTTTTTCGCGAAAGGTTTCGTGATAGCCGTCATAATCGGCATTACGGATGCGCGCCAGTTTTTTGGTGGCGGGTGAAAGGATATTGGCCACCAAACAGGCGACCAGATTAGCTTCGTCGCTATTGGTGACGGCCAGCATGATCTCGGCGGATTGAATGCCAGCCTCCTCGAGTACGACGGGACTGCTGCCGGACCCCTGAAGCACCTGGACATCGAGATTGTCGGATACACGCCGCAGGGTCTCCGGGTTCGTATCGACCACCACGACGTCCTTGTTTTCCCGTGCCAAGTGGCTGGCAATGTGAAAACCCACCTCTCCGGCACCAATGATGATGACTTTCAAAAATCTTCTCTCTTGTAAGGTATGCCATCAGAAAAGCCGCTTGCCATAGTACAGGGTCACCTATTCTAGCGGCCGTCAGCGCGAGCCGGGTCGGATATATCACCGCGGGATTCGTTGTGTCAAACAATGAGCGTTGCGGTCAAAACAGCTCCTGCCACGAACACCGCCAGTCCGTCGACGGGTCGTGCACCAAAGGCGGGCTCCGTGCGCTTGTCACCGTATCCGCGGGCCATCATGGACAGGGACAACTGGTCGGCAGCCAGCACGATCCGCCGCAAGGTCGGCAAAATGAAATACCGCAACCGCCGCCATGAGAGTCGGCGCCGCAGGCCAGCACGGGCGTCCAGAGCACTCTGGGTCTCTCGCATCTGCTGGTGCAAAACGGGAATAAACCGGACCATGAGTCCTACCATGGTGGCGGTTTTGTGGGCCGGTACGAAGGGAATCGGCCGCAGCAGCCAGTGAACCGCCGCCTTCAGCTCGGACGGTCGCGTGGTGGTGATGAAAACCAGTCCAAGCATCAGAATCATCAGCAAGCGCCAGACAACCTGCCCCCCTGCCTGCATTCCCTCGCGTGTGATGGTCAAAGGCCCCCAAGACAGCCAGGGGTCACCAGGCGTGGACAAGGCGCGCATGCTTAAAACCAGCAGCAGAAAAAAGAGAAACGCCAGCATTTCACGGCCCAGGATCCGCAATGGCAGCCGAAGGGAGATCCAGAGCAGGATTCCCCCCAGTGACATCGATATCATTGCCATCGGCATGGCGACCATGACCGCCGATGTCAATAACACGAGGCAGATCAGCTTAAAGCGGACATCCAGTCGGTGAACAAAACTTTGTCCGTAATGAAAACCGAAAGTGCTTAATTCAGCCATGATCGCACGGTCATCCCCAGGCGGGAAACGTCCGGTTCGCGCACCCCGTATTGTTCGACAATGGGCAGAATGTCATCCGGGTGTCCCGCCTGCACCAGGCGCCCCTCATGCAGCAGAAGGATCCGATCGACGTGGGCGATGATTTTATCGAGATCGTGAGTCGAAATCAGCAGGGTGTGACCGGTTTTTTTTAAGGCCAGGATCTGGCGGAGTACCTGTTGCACCCCAAAAAGATCCAGGCTGGAGAAGGGTTCGTCAAACACCACGACGGGGGGACGCATGGCCAGAATACCGGCAATGGTCAGGCGGCGCTTCTCCCCGCCAGACAGCAAATGCGGTCGCTGGTGTTTTTTGTGGGTCAGACCCACGGCATCCAGGGCATCTGCCACGCGCGCCTCGATCTCCGGGCGGGACAGGAGGAGATTCTCCGGCCCGAAGGCCACATCGTCGGCCACAGTTTCGCCCACAATCTGAGCATCCGCGTGTTGAAACACCATGCCGACGCGCTGGCGAACGCCATGCGGATCATCCCGGGTGCAAACACCATCCACCGCGACGCGGCCCTGCTTGGGGAGCAGGAGTCCGTTCAGGTGTTTGAGCAGGGTCGTCTTGCCGGACCCGTTCGCTCCGGCCACAACCACCAGCTCTCCGGTCGGCACCGCAAAGGACACATCCTGCAGTCCGACGGCGCCATCCGCATAGGTGAACCCCACCTGTTCCATTAGAATCATTGTTTTTTACACTCCCGGACGCCTGTCATGGCTGTCATTTGCCCGCCCGCAAAGGACCCGTCGCAAGACCATCGGGTTCCGTAACATGCGCGGCCCCCATGAGTTGTCGCAACGACGTGATCACCAGTGTCGCCGCTATGATTTTGGCAATATCCCCCGGAATAAAAGGAATGACGCCAATGCCCACCGCCTTGCTCCAGGCCATGCCGGTCACCAGCTTCAACCAGGAAACGCCGCAGGCATA
This sequence comes from Deltaproteobacteria bacterium, assembly GCA_020444045.1. GTDB lineage: Bacteria > Desulfobacterota > Desulfobacteria > Desulfobacterales > UBA5852 > JABZFP01. The sequence continues at coordinate 136,335 of JAHLLS010000015.1, read as the reverse complement.
CAAGGCGGTTGTGCCGCACACCATGGCCAGTGCATCGAAAATGCGGTGGCCCCGGCCGTGGACCGAAATCCAGCCGATAAGGGCTACACACGGCAGGTAACCCACCAGATAGCCCCCGGTCGGACCGGCAAACCGTGCCAATCCGCTGGTGCCGCCGGCAAATACCGGCAGCCCTAAAGCGCCGGCCAGCAAATAGACACCAACACCCGCCAACCCCCAGCGCGGCCCCAGCAGCAGGCCCATCAGCATGACGAACAGATTCTGCAAAACGATGGGCACCGGGCTGATGGGAATGACGATCAGGGCTCCGACGGCCGTCAGGGCCGCAAACAACGAGGCGAACACCATGGGGCGTAAATCTGTTGACATCACTTTCTATCCTTTCAGCCGATGATGCGATCGGCTTTTTTCCCTTTTCAAACGGCTTCGGACTGATGAAAACAGTCTCCATGAATGATGCGCTGTATCCTTCCGTCGGAAAGTTCCACGAGCAGCGCGCCACTGTCATCCACGTCACGGGCAATCCCTTCGATGGAGTCGCGGATTGTGACGATTTTTACCGGACGATTGAGGGTGGCGGCAAACGGTTTCCATTCGGCGATGATAGTATCCAGACCATGCGGGTCGGCCATTTTACGCTCAAATCTGTCCAGAAAACCGGCCAGGAGATCCCGGCGGGGGATCTTTTTCCCCGTGATCTGGACCAAGGAAACAGCATTCAGTTCCTCCACGGTCGGATCGTTGTTGACATTCAGTCCGACACCGATATTCACGAAGGTCACCAACTCACCCTGTGCCTCCATTTCCGACAGCATGCCGGATAATTTGCGCTCTTTAACCAGCAAATCGTTGGGCCATTTGAGCCCGACATCGATACCGTAATCCTCCTGTAGCAGACGCGCCCAAGTCAGGCCCGCCGCAAAGGTGGTCAGCGAACTTGATTGTGCTGGAAGGTCCGGCCGTAAAACGATGGTAAAATAAAGGCCGCCGGGCGATGAGTGCCAGACACGCCCGAGGCGCCCCCGCCCCCCGGTTTGCCGATCCGCCGTCACCACGGTAAATTCCGGACAGCCATCACGGGCCAGCTGGCGGGCGATCGCCATGGTGGAATCCACCGTCTCATGACAATGGATGCGGTTTTCCCTCCCGGGAAATCCCCAAGGCTGCAGAAGGTCGGGCATATCCGTCATGCGGTACCCTTTCGCTGTGGCTTCGATGGGGTAGCCGGCAGCCTGCAGGCTGCGGATGTGTTTCCACACCGAAACCCTTGAAACTCCCAGAAAATCGCTCATCTGCTCCCCGGATAGAATGTCATCCGCATCTTGCAGAAATTTTAGAATTCGGCTTTTCAAACCTGCCCTCGTTAACCAATTTTTATCTATGGTTAACGAAATAAATATCAAAAGTCAATCGAAGATGCCAAGACACCCATACCGATAGCGTAATGATAATTGATTAGATGGTTTCGGGTTCAGAATTTGGCGTGACGTTATAACCGCCGCAGGCCGGACAATAGATTTTCTGGGGAGGGTTGGCGGTTTCGGTCGACACGCAGTTGAGGCAGAATTGATGGTGACAATCGCCGCAGACGTAGGCATGCGGCGACTGGCACCCACAGAAATGACATATCACATTGGGGTCACCGGGAATCGCTGACATCAACGGTTCCTCCTGATGGTGGTCTATTGGCGCTTCAGCCCTGCTGGATCGCCTCGATCCGCAATTCAACGCGCCGGTTCATGGCATCGTCGGAGGAAATCGGCTGGGACTCGCCGTAACCGATCACACGTAGACGGCGGGGATCGACCCCGCGGTTGACCAGGGCATCACGCACGGCCTGGGCCCGCTGTTCCGACAATTGCTGGTTGTAGGATTCGGATCCCTTGCTGTCCGTATGGCCTTCCACTAAAATATTGGTCTGGGGATAACGGTTCAAAACACCGGCCGTCCGGTCGATTTCACGATAAGCCCCCGGCTTCAAGACGGCCGAATCGAAATCAAAAAACACATCGCCCTTGAAGGTCGCCGTCAGCACATCCTGCTCCCGGCTGATGGCTGCGGCCTCGGAATTGGCAAACGCCTGCTGCAGCTCGGCCTCCTGTCGGTCCATGTATTCCCCGATCTGCCATCCGGCCAGCCCGCCAAGCGCGGCCCCGATACCCGCACCAATGACAGTGCTTTTCGTATTCTTACCAATGGCTTGCCCCAAACCAGCCCCGACCGCGGCCCCCACACCGGTGCCGATCGCGGCGCCCTTCTGGCCCGTGGTGGCGTTGGCGCAGGACATAAGGGTCAGGATCAGCAACGCGATCAGTAGGTGTTTCATATGGGTTTTCATCCGTAATCTCCTCCGTAGCGGTTATTCCGTGAAACCCCTAGTTAGGTCCGCGACGGGTTAAAGTCAAGCCTGCCGTTCAGAAAACCCTCGCCGGAACCTGCCGTCAAAATCCGTCTAAAGTTAAGACGCATCCGGACCGATAAAGGTTTACAGGTGAACCCTTTTTTTCCACCAACGAGGTAGCAGCATGGATTTTTTAGGTGGCGGCGTCGACCCCCAGAGCATGTTTATTTCATCGTTCCAGCAAAGCCAGCAGATGGAGCAGTTGGCCAACACAGCCCTCTCCCAGGGTATGGATCTCTACCGGGACGGCAAGTACAGCGAAGCCGCCGACGCCTTCCGGCGCAGTGTCGCTCTTTCGCCCACGTCAGCCAACGCACAGACGTCAGCCGATTACATGGCCAGCAGCTATATCAAGATCGGCCGTATCGACAAGGCGGCGGACGCCTACAAAACCAGCATGCAGCTCGATCCCACCAGTGACGCTCCGGTGGTCAAGCTGGCCAACCTGTATTTTGCCGAAGGCCGTCATCAGGAGGCCCTGATGCAATATGAAAAAGCGGTTCGTCTCAACCCCTCCGCCGTCAATTATTTTTCACTGGGTCAGTCCCACCTGGCCATGGAGAATTATCTCGAAGCAGAAAGCGCCTTCAGCCGTGTCCAGCGCATGGAACCCAATGCCACCAACGGCTACTATGGTCTTGGGCAGGTCTACAACAAAATGGAACGTTACGATGATGCGGTATTGCAGTTCAAGGCGGCTATCGAGAAGGATGAAGATTTTTTTTCCGCCTATGCCGAACTGGGATATAATTATGCCGATATGGGCAAAATGGAAGAAGCCCAAGAACTGGTTGCATTTCTGGAGGAAGAGGATGCCGATCTGGCGGACACCTTGAGCCGCTACATGTACAAAGTCGACCCGCCTCAAATCATGTTCTCATCATCCAGCAGCAGTTTTCCCAAAACCTTACCCATGCGAACCCCCCTGTCCGTCCTGGACAGCTACCTGACCAATGCCAATGCCACTCAGACCTTCACCATGGAACTGCAATTCAGCAAAAAAATGGATCGGGAATCCGTCGAAAACATCTATAACTGGTCTATCACTCGTGCCAACGGGGACAGCATGATCGATAAATACAATTTCGGTTTCAGCATCCCGGACACCGAGGTCGCCCCCAAGGCCTACCCGGATTTCGTATATTACGACGACCGCAACCTGACCGCCAAGCTGACCTTCAGCATCCAGCAAAACGACACGGCGGATGGCACCATCGATCCGGCGCACATCGTTTTCAAGTTTAACGGCGAGGATGTCTACGGCAATAAAATGAATCCGGATTTCGATGAATACAGCGGGTTTTCAGGGGTAGCCTGATGGGGTCGTCCAGCTGATAAACAGGGCCTGCAAAACTTAATGTAAAGTAATATTTAATATAGTTCAAATAATTTAATTTATTGTTCATTTAATATTTAATCAAAACCTATCGGCAGCGATGTTGTCGGGATACTGTATCCCTTTAGCTATGTTAAAGCATCCAGCAATCGCGCATGGATGTTATCGAAGCCGCCGTTGGACATGATCAGGATCACATCCCCCTCCCGCGCGTCCTTCACCAGAAAGTCGATGATGGCATCCGTATCCTGGAAATAGTGGGCGTCGCCCCCCCTTCCCTGCAGATCCGCCACCAATTGCCGCGATGAAAAACGCTCGCCGTCGGGAATCTTTTTCAGCAGCGGCGGCTGGCGAATGCAAATCCGGTCGGCGGGATCAAAACAGGTGGCGTAGGTTTGCTGAAACACATTCCGCATGCTGGTGTTGGTGCGGGGTTCGAACACGGCGGTCAGACGCCGGTCACCGTAAAAGGTCTTCACCGCCCGTAAGGTTTCCCGCACGGCGCTGGGATGATGGGCAAAATCATCGATCACCACGATGCCCCGGCGCACGCCCCGGACTTCCTGGCGGCGCTTGATCCCGCGAAAATCAGCCAGGCCTCGGTCCAGGGTGGCCGCATCGATACCGAGATGATGGGCCACACCCAACGCGGCCAGGGTGTTCATGAGGTTGTGTTCGCCGATCATGTGCGTCGTAAAATTTCCGAAAAGTTCCCCCTTGCGCCAGACTTCGAAACGGGTTTCCGGCGCTGTCAGCGTCACCTTGCCGAGCCGCCAGTCGGCCTGCGGCGTCCGGCCATAACGCTCGATCCGGCACGTTGCCCGGGGCAAAAGCGTCTCGATATGGACATCGTCATCATAGGCCAAGAGTATGCTGTCAGGCACCATGCGCTCCAGAAAAAGGCCAAAAGCGGATTTCACATGCGCGAGATCGGTGAAAATATCAGCGTGATCGAACTCGACACTGGTCAGCACGGCCGCTTTGGGGCGATAGTGCAGAAACTTGGGGCCTTTATCGAAATAGGCCGTGTCATACTCGTCGCCCTCCACCGCGAAATAGTTCCCCTGGCCGAGACGGTAGTTGCCGTTGAAATTATTCAAGATACCGCCAATCATGAAGGTAGGGTCGACATCGGCGGCATACAGCAGCCACGCCAGCAGCGATGACGTCGTGGTCTTGCCATGGGTGCCGGCCACCAGCAGGGTTTCCTTCCCGGCAGCCGCAAAATGATTCAGCGCCTCGGGCATGGAGCAATAGGAGAGGCCTAAACGACCGACCGCTTCAACCTCCGGGTTGTCGCGTGACACCGCATTACCCACGATGACAAGATCCGGCCGGTGTGAAAGATGCGCGGGCAAGAAACCCTCCTGGACCTGAATTCCGCGCTGCGCCAAAAACGTGCTCATGGGCGGATAGACATTGCGGTCGGATCCTGTCACGATCAAGCCCATTTCCTTCAGCATGGCCGCCAGGGCTCCCATGGCCGTTCCGCAGACGGCAATCAGATGGACGCTGTTAACAACGGAGGGAATCCGGTGGCAGGGATCGTTCTGGGTCATGGGGTCCTCGTTTAGGGTTGTGACCGGGCGGCCGTCCGTGAGCCGTGTTCCAGACTTGCGCCTCCCTGTCAAATGCTCTATGACTGCTGCATCGTGGCCGAAGCTCATCCCCTTTAGCATTAAAACCATTCGCGGGCAATCCAACGCCCCACCGGAGAATTTCCAGCTGCCATGTCACCGCCGGACTGGATCGACACCCTGCACCGCCACCTCTCCCGCAAGTCACGCATCACGGTGCTGACCGGCGCCGGTATTTCCGCCGAAAGCGGTATTCCCACATTTCGCGGCCCCGAGGGCTACTGGACGGTGGGCAGCCGGGCCTATCATTCCCAGGAAATGGCCACCTTCGCCATGTTCCGGCAGCGCTCCGACGATGTCTGGCAATGGTACCTCCACCGGGCAACGGTCTGCCACGCCGCCGCACCGAATCCGGGCCACCGGGCTATTGCTGAAATGGAAACTCTCTTGGGCGACCGCTTCACCCTGATCACCCAGAATGTCGACGGCCTGCACTTAAGGGCCGGCAACCGAATTCAAAAAACCTATCAGATTCACGGCAATATCTTCCAGACGCGCTGTGCCGCCGCCTGTTCGCCCGAGCTGCAGCCGCTGCCGATGGATCTTATCGGACGCGCCAAAGAGGCCCCGCTGACCGATGCCGAACGCGGTCTTTTGACCTGCCGGCGCTGCGGTGACCGCCTGCGTCCGCATGTCCTGTGGTTCGACGAGGTCTACGACGAGCGCTATTTTCATTTCGACAGCAGCCTCCAAGCCGCCGGCGAAACCGGTCTGCTGCTGATCGTAGGCACCTCCGGGGCAACGAATCTCCCCAACCAGGTGGCCTGGACGGTGTCCCAGAACGGCGGTACGATCATCGACATCAACCCGACCGAAAACCCCTTTTCCGAACTGGCCCGGCGCAGCCCCGGCGGCGCCTTCATTCCGCTGCCCAGCGGCCGCTTTCTGCCAGAACTGCTCCATGCGATGCAGCAGGAAATGACCGGCCGATCCCAGCCGTAATCGAATCATTGGGAAGGCTGCTCCCGGGAGACCGCTTGACCCTTGACAGGCCGTCCGATCTCCGCCTATACGACGGGGTTCCGAATCAACCGCCCTGATCCGGCAGCCCCCACGTCAGTCGTGGCAACACCGGCCGTCATCTTGAAAGGATGTTATGAACGAAAGCCACATGGTCACCATCACCCGGGAATTGAACCTCAACCTGCCCCAGGTCAGCGCCGTGGCCGACCTGTTGGCGGACGGGGCCACCATCCCGTTTATCGCCCGTTATCGCAAAGAGGCCACCGGCAGCCTGGATGAGGTCGTCGTGGCACAGGTCCGGGATCGTCTGGAGCAATTGGCGGAACTGCAGAAACGCCGTGAGGCCATTCTCAAATCATTGGAGGAAAACGGACATCTGACCGATGCCTTGCAGGAGACCGTGCAAAACGCGGAATCGCTCAGCAAATTGGAGGATATCTATCTGCCCTATCGGCCCAAGCGCCGAACGCGTGCCACCATGGCCCGTGAAAAAGGATTGGCGCCTCTGGCCGAACTCATTTTTGCCCAGAACGGATGCGACCCTGTTGCGACCGCCCAGGCCTATATCGATGTCGAAAAACAGGTCAATACCCCCGAGGAGGCCCTGGCCGGTGCCCGGGATATCATCGCCGAATGGGTGGCCGAGGATTCCCGGGCACGGGAAAAAATGCGCGGCCTGTTCGCTTCCCGCAGCACCTTGCAGAGCCGGGTGGCCACGGGCAAAGAAGCCGAGGGCATCAAATATCGGGATTATTTTGAATGGGAAGAGCCTGCCGCCACGGCCCCTTCCCATCGCATCCTGGCGATGCGCCGCGGTGAACGTGACGATATCCTCAACCTTACCGTGGCGCCTCCGGAAGAAGATGCCCTGACGCTATTGGAAGCCCAGTTTGTCAACGGTGATGGTGACGATGCCGAACAGGTGCGACTTGCGGTTCACGACAGCTACCGCCGGCTGCTGTCCCGGGCCATGGAAACCGAACTCCGACTGGCCCTGAAGGAACGTGCCGATGCGGAAGCCATTCGGGTCTTTGCCGACAACCTGCGCGAACTGTTGATGGCGTCCCCCCTGGGATCAAAACGCACCCTGGCCATCGACCCGGGGTATCGCACCGGCGGCAAACTGGTTTGTCTGGATCGTCAGGGCAAACTCCTTCACAACGACACCGTATTCATCATCGGCTCCGAAGCCCGTGCCAAACAGGCGTCCCAAACCATTCAGGAAGCGGTCAAACATTACCGCATCGAGGCCATTGCCGTGGGTAACGGCACCGCCAGCCGGGAAACTGAAAATTTCCTGAAAAATATCGGGTTGCCATCCGAGATCCCCATCGTGATGGTCAACGAAAGCGGGGCTTCTATTTACTCCGCATCCGAGGTGGCCCGGGAAGAATTCCCCGACCATGATATTACCGTGCGCGGCGCGGTTTCCATCGGGCGGCGTCTGATGGATCCGTTGTCGGAACTGGTCAAAATCGACCCCAAATCCATTGGCGTCGGCCAGTACCAGCACGATGTCGACCAAACCGCATTGAAAAAAACCCTTGACGATACGGTCGTCAGCTGCGTCAACGGTGTCGGTGTCGATCTCAATCGGGCCAGTCGGGAGCTGCTGACCTATGTTTCCGGATTGGGGCCGGCCCTGGCCCAGAACATTGTTCAATTCCGTGATGCCAACGGCTCATTCAAAACACGCAAACAACTGCGCAAGGTACCCCGGTTGGGTCCTAAAGCCTTTGAACAGTGTGCCGGTTTTCTCCGCATCAACGGCGGGCCAAAGCCCCTGGATGCCAGCGCGGTCCATCCGGAAAGCTATCCTGTCGTGGATACCATGGCGGCCGATCTGGACTGCACGGTGGAAGATCTGATGAAAGACGAGGCCTTGCGACGCCGGATCGATCTTTCCCGCTATGTGACGGATGCCATCGGCCTTCCGACCCTGCAAGATATCATGGAAGAGTTATCCAAGCCCGGCCGCGATCCCCGCGACCCTTTCGAGACCTTTGCCTTTGCCGACGGGATCGAAGAGATCAAACATCTGCGGACCGGCATGCAACTGCCGGGTATCGTGACCAACGTGACCCGCTTCGGCGCTTTCGTGGACATCGGTGTTCACCAGGACGGGCTCGTGCACATCAGTCAACTGGCCGATCGATTCGTCAAAGATCCCGCCCATGTGGTCAAGGTGAATCAAAAAGTCACCGTAACCGTGCTGGAAGTGGATCTGGACCGCAAACGGATCGCCCTGTCCATGAAGCGGAAACAAACGGCCGATGGCGCCAAGCCGAAACGAAAACCCAAACCGCAAAAAACGCCGCCGCGCGAAGCGCCAAAAAAAGTGGCGGACCAACCCTTTAACAACCCCTTTGCCGATCTGCTGAAGTCATAAGGATCGTCATGGGGCAACGTCGGAGATGACCATGCGAGCGGTTATACAGCGCGTCACCCAGGGTTCCGTCACGGTTGAACAGGAAACCGTGGGCGGCATCGGACCGGGACTGCTGGTGCTACTGGGGGTGGCCGCCAATGACGACCCCCGGGATGCCGACTGGATGGCGGCTAAAATCTGCCACCTGCGCATCTTCGAGGACGACGCCGGCAAATTGAATCGATCCCTCATCGACTGCCAGGGGGAAATGCTGGTGGTTTCCCAGTTCACCCTCTACGGCGATTGTCGCAAAGGCCGACGCCCGTCGTTTGTAAAAGCCGCCGCACCGGAAAAGGGCGAATCCCTTTACCACCGATTTGTCGATCAGGTCCGCCAGCAGGGCGTCGCGGTCGCCACCGGACGCTTCGGCAGCCGGATGAATGTCGCGCTGGTCAACCAGGGCCCTGTCACCCTGATCGTCGAAAGCCGCTGAACAAAGGACACCCCACACCTATGCTGCGATTGCGACGCTACGCCACCGTCCTTCTCCTGGCCACCAGTGTTCTGTCTCTTTCTGTTTGGCCACCGGCCAAAGCCTTCGGCCAGTCGCCCCCCCAGGCCATCAGCGGCCTCGGCCCGCATGATGCCCTGCTGGTGGTGGATGCCTCGGGACAAATCATCCTGTCCCACCATCCTGACCAAAAAATGGTGCCGGCCTCCACACTCAAAGTGCTGACATCCCTGGCGGCCATCCACTACCTGGGTCCGGACTTCCGGTTCCAAACCGATTTCTTGCTGGACACCCATGACACCCTCGGCATCAAAGGCTATGGCGACCCGCTTCTGGTGTCTGAAATCATCGCTGAAATTGCCCACCATCTTGCAGGCCTGCTGCCTTCCCCGATCAACGGCGTCCTTTTGGACGAATCCTATTTCGAGGGCCCCATCACGATCCCCGGTGTCAGTACCAGCAGCAACCCCTATGATGCCCCCGTCGGGGCCCTGTGCGCCAATTTTAATACCGTTTTTTTTACCCATGTCAACGGTCGGCCGGCGTCTGCGGAGCCCCAGACACCGCTGCTGCCCATGGTCCTGGAGCGCATCCGTCGCTCGGGATTGAAAAAGGGGCGAATCGTTTTAACCCGCCGCCAGGACGAGGCACCACTCTATGCCGGGAATCTTTTTCGATATTTTTTGGAACAGGAAGGGGTTGTTGTCCGTGGAAGCGTTGGAATGATGACGGACGGCTTTTCGGAAGCACGCCTTGTCTACCGCCATACCTCACCCTACGATCTTGCGCACATCATTGAGCGCCTGCTGGAATATTCCAATAATTTTACAGCCAATCAACTGCTGCTGGCCATGGGAACGCGATGCTATGGCCCGCCGGCCACGCTCGGCAAAGGAGTTCAGGCGCTGACCGCCTATGCCCGCGATGTGATCGGTATTCCCGACGGCGTGTTCGTGGAAGGCTCCGGCATCTCCCGGCACAATCGGCTATCGGTGCGCGACATGATCACGGTGCTGCACCACTTTGGCCCCCATGCCCACCTGATGCCGCACGAGGGATCGGAATATTACAAAACCGGCACCTTGAAGGGTGTCCGGACCCGTGTCGGCTACATCGACCTCGGGCCAGGCGACCGCTACCGCTTTGCGCTCTTTCGCAACCGCAGCAGCCAAACCACCGCGCCGATCATGCGTCAGGTTCACCGCTATCTGTCAACTGCCCGCAAATAATGTCGCTGGTGCAGGGCAAGGGCAGTGGAATTGCTCCGGAGAGCGATGGCACAAAACATCCCGCCGAGCCATCATCGGATTGGCACTCAGCTATTAAGGAGGGGTTCCTCGACCAGATGGTTACTGGCGATGTGGGCATAGGCACTGTGATTGTGGATGGACTCGAAATTCTCCGCCCCCACGGAAAACCAGGTGATGTTGTCGTCCTGCTGCAAGGCGGCTGCGATATCGCGAACGATATCCTCAACAAACTTGGGATTCAGATAGGCGGTCTCGGTCACAGCTTTCTCGTCCACCCGCTTCAGGACACTGTAGACTTCCGATGAAGCTGCGGATTCAACGACCCCGATCATATCCTCGATCCAGATAAATTTTTTGAAACGAACTTTCAGCGACACCTCGCCCCGCTGATTGTGGGCGCCGCACGCGCTGATCTCTTTAGAGCAGGGGCAAACCGAAGAAATCGGGACGGCCACTTCCGAAACCAGGTCGATCTTTCCGTCCGGCCCGCTGGATCCCCTGATGGTGCACGCATAGTCCATGAGGCCGGTTGCCCGACTCACCGGCGCGGATTTTTCGATGAAGTAGGGAAAGGTGATTTCGATGTGGGCCGAGGCCGCATTCAGGTGGGTTTTCATTTCCGCTAGAATGTCGGAAATCTTCTTCAGGGACAGTTCCAATCGATACTGATTCAGGATTTCCACGAAACGGCTCATGTGGGTGCCCTTGTTGCGATGGGGCAGGTCCACGTACATATTGATCGTCGCCACCGTGTGCTGATAGCCATTGCAGCGGTCCAGCACCTTGATCGGGTAGCGCAAGTTCTTTATGCCGACTTTATCGATGGGAATATTCCGATAATCGGGTTCATTCTGGACGTCTCGCATGCATCTCCCGTATGTTCACTGGTGACCGCACAAGGTTTTTCACTAGATGCCGCCGGCGATCGAAACCATTCCTGGCGCAATCCCACGGCAGCCTGCTCATACCTGATTCGGGCCGCTGATTCAACCTCTTTGTTGGACAGATTATTCAGGATAACGGCAAATGCGCATGATTAGAGCAGGTAGTCGAGTCTCACGTGATGCATGGCGCGAAACACATTGCCTTTGACTTTCGGATTGCTGCGGTAAAGCTGGCGCAGTAATTCCTTGATTTCCTGACGTTTGGTGCGGTTGGCACTGGGGCATGGGTTGTGGAAGACGGAAAGACCCTGCTGGCGTACGAAACGACGGATGAGGTCTTCCTCGACAAACGCCAGCGGCCGGATAACCGTAATCAATCCGTTGAAGAAGGACTGGGCGGGAATCATGGTACTCACTTCACCGGCATAACAGATATTCATGAAAAACGTTTCAATGATATCGTCTTTGTTGTGGCCGAGCGCCACCTTCCGGCAGTCCAGTTCGTGGGCGATTTCAAAGAGGCGTTTGCGGCGCAGGCGGGCGCAGAGAAAACAGGGGTTTTCGCGGTTTTCATCGCTATGGGCGATGAGTCCAAAATCGGTGTAAGCGACCCGCAGGTCCAGTCCCATGTCACGGCATTGGGCACGCAACGCTTCGGCGAACCCGCCCTCGAACCCGGGATCGACGTAGACCGGGAAAAGATCATAGCGGACCGGCGACCGGCGCTGCCGCTCGGCAAGCGACCAGAGGAGAGCCATGCTGTCCTTGCCGCCGGATACCCCCACCAGGATGCGGTCGCCGTCATCCATCATGTGATATTGCACAAGGGCGCGTCCGAACTCCCGGTTCAAGGCCCGGTATGTGCCCCTGAACTTTGGCAATGGTCAGCCGGACGTCCGGTCAATCGTCTTCCGTATTGGGCACGAAGGCGACTTTACCGGCCGCCACTTCCCGCAACGAAATAACGATATCTTCATTCTTGGGTGAGCTGACCAGGTATTCCGAACCTTCACGTATCTGACGAACGCGGCGCGCCACCAGGTTGACCAGCATAAAGCGGTTGGGGACGCGGTTGAGACAGTCTTCGATGGTGATTCTTGCCACGGGTCTACCTCCTGAAAAGGAATTGTTGTTCGAGTCATATCAGCATCACAGAATTTCCACCAGCTCGTATACGCGCTTGCCACCAGGCGCCTGCACCGTAATTTCGTCGTCCGGACGCTTTCCGATGATGGCTTGACCGAGCGGTGAGGAGACAGAGATGCGTCCTTCGTCAATGTTGGATTCATCGGGGCCCACCAGCTGATACGCGACACTTTCACCGGTCTCGGTGTTTTCGAGCAGCACCCGGGAACCAAATACCACGCGATCGCGGGGGAGTTGTTCGGGATCGATGATATCGGCATTGCCCAGCTTATATCCCAGTTCGCTGATACGCCCGTTGATAAATTGTTGGCGTTCTTTGGCCGCATCGTATTCGGCGTTTTCCGACAGATCACCATGCGCGCGGGCTTCCTCGATGGCAATGATATTCGCCGGACGATCGACTTTCTTGATGCGTTCTAATTCGGCTTTGAGCGCTTCATATCCTTTTCGGGTAATGGGTATACGTTCCAATCTTTCTCCTTCGATCGCGTTAAGCGGATTGTGCCGTCCCGGCGGTCACCGGCCGGCTGAAAGCAATAGAAATCATTCAGCCGCGAAACCTGCTGACCATCGCCGATACCAGACGTCCTTGAAGTTATTCAGTGGTTTATTTCAGATAACCCAGAATGGAAGTGCCGGCCGCTACTTTATCACCGACGTTTACCGTGATCGCTGTTTCCGGCGGCAGGTAGACGTCCAATCGCGAGCCGAAACAGATCATGCCGAAACGTTCACCGCGCACCAGAGTGCTTCCCTGCTGAACGCCGCATACAATGCGACGTGCAATGAGTCCGGCAATCTGGACGACGACCATGCGTTGTCCGCCGGGGCCCTCCAAGGTAAGTGCATTGTGCTCATTTTCACGGGATGCTTTATCGAGGTTGGCCGAAAAAAACTTGCCGGGATGGTAATTTACATCCGTTATCGTTCCATCGTAAACGATCCGGTTCACATGGACATTGAATACGGTCATAAAAATGCTGATTTTGACGCATTCGCCCTCGTAGTAGTCGCACTGGGACAGTTTTTCGTTGATGATGACCTTGCCATCGGCCGGCGACACCACAGCACCCTCTTCGGCCGGGATCACACGGTCGGGATCCCGGAAAAAAGCACAGATGCAGAGTGTGGCCACCAATCCCAGAAGGGCCGGCCACTGCATGCCGAGTAGTGCGAACACGGCTGTTACAAAACTGGCGGCACCAATAAAAGGAAGGCCCGGTCGGGCCAACGGAAAGGCTGTCTGGCTGGGCGGTTCGGCCCAAACATATCGGCTCATTGCAACGTCCTTATATCCTGCGCCTTGAATATGCAACCAAGTTGAAAATCTTTAAAATTTTCTCTTATATCAACAGGATAGTCACTTGTCAACTACCAACTCGGTTATGCTGGCCGGCCTGCCGCATAGCGCGTTGTGACCGCCTTTAGCGCGTCCTCTGCCGACTTTCTTCCGCATAGGACTTGCGTAGGTAGCAGGGGGCCAGCGTCATGCGTTCGTCACGGGCCTCAGTTAGTTTCGCACGGCCCAGAAAGGCCACCGTGGAAGCCCGGATCATATGCTGAAACGGCAGCGCCAACTGCATACGGCCACCCAGAACCATCTCCAGCCGGTCAGCATAAGCCACCGCTCCGTCGCCTACGAGAAGACACGGCATGTCGATGCCGTCAACCGCCGCCTCCGGCGAGAGGGCCTGTTCCGCGCCGACCATTTTGAAGGCCTCCCCTTCGCGGATGTACCGCGCCGAATAGACTTCCTTGCGGCGTGCGTCCAGCATGGGAATGACCATGAAATCGGATGGAAAAACCTGCCAGGCCAGGGCTTGCAGACTGGATACGCCCACCAGGGGTTTACCGGCGGCTTCCGCCAGGCCCTTGGCGGTGCTGATGCCGATACGCAGTCCCGTAAAACTGCCCGGCCCCTGCGTGACGGCAAATCCGTCAATGTTGGCCATCTGCCCCACCGACATGGATATAGCCTGATCCACCATGCCCATGAGATGGCGGGAGTGGGTCTGCCCGCTGACATCATTGATTTCAGCCATGACCGCATTCCCGTCGAGAACGGCAACGCTGCAACTCCGGCTGGCGGTATCGATAGCGAAAACAATCACGATCCGGGTGGCCCTACTTTCGTTTAGCAGCGGCCGTGCGCCTTTTGGCCGGCTTTTTGCGCGCGGCCGCCGGTTTGGTCTTGCTCACGGAAGCCGGCTCCAGGGCAATTTTTAAAACTTCATCCATATGCCGGACGATCACAAACTTCAGCTTCCGTTTGACGTTGGCCGGAATGTCGATGAGGTCTTTGCGGTTTTTTTCGGGAATGATGACCGTAAAGACCTTGCCCCGCAAGGCTCCCATCGCTTTTTCCTTCAATCCGCCGATGGGCAGGACCCGACCACGCAGGGAGATTTCGCCGGTCATGGCCACGTCCTTGTTTACCGCCCGGCCGGTCAGAACCGATATCAGGCCCGTTGCCATGGCAATACCGGCGGAAGGACCGTCCTTGGGGATCGCTCCCGCGGGAGCATGGATGTGAAAATCGTAGTTCTCGAAAATATCGCGATCCACCCCCAGACGCTCCAGGTTGGCCCTGGCGTAACTCATGGCCGCACGACCGGATTCCTGCATGACATCCCCCAGTTGACCGGTCATGATCAGTTCTCCCTTTCCGGGCAACATGGAGGTTTCCACATACAGGACTTCCCCCCCGGTCTGGGTCCAGGCCAAACCGGTCACTAGCCCCACCTGGCTTTCGTCCTTATCGAGTTCCGCCTGGAAACTGGGTGGGCCTAGATACCGACTGAGGTTCTTCTGCGTGATACTGTAAGGCCCTTTGCGCCCCTCGGCAATCTTACGGGCGACTTTGCGGCAGATGGTGCCGAATTCGCGTTCCAGATTCCGCAATCCGGCTTCCAGCGTGTATTCGGTGATCATCTGCTGGATCGCGCCATCACTGAAGCGTATGGTGCGGGCCGTCAGACCATTGTTTTTGATCTGCCGCGGCAGCAGGTAATCGGTGGCGATCTTGTGCTTCTCTTCCTCGGTGTAGCCGGAAAGATTGATCACCTCCATACGATCGAGCAACGGCGATGGAATCGTATCGGTCAGGTTCGCGGTCAGAATGAACATGACATTCGAAAGGTCGAACGGGAGATTCAAATAATGATCGCTGAAGGTCGAATTCTGTTCCGGATCCAACGCCTCCAGCAGGGCCGAAGATGGGTCGCCCCGGAAATCGGACCCCAGTTTGTCGATCTCGTCCATCATGAAGATGGGATTGTTGACCTTGCACTGCTTGAGTCCCTGGATGATACGTCCCGGCAGGGCGCCAATGTAGGTGCGGCGGTGCCCCCGGATTTCCGCCTCGTCATGGATGCCTCCCAGCGAAAGCCGCACAAACTTGCGTTTCATGGCTTTGGCAATCGCCTGTCCTAAGGATGTCTTGCCGACACCCGGGGGGCCCACGAGACACAGTATCGGCCCTTTCATTTTTGGGTTGAGCTTGCGCACGCTCAGGTATTCAAGAATGCGGTCCTTGATTTTACTCAGGCCATAATGCTCCCGATCGAGCACTTTACGGGCATAGGCGATTTCCAGCATGTCTTTGGTTGATTTTTGCCAGGGGACTTCCACCATCCAGTCCAGATAAGTGCGGATAATCGCCGCCTCGGCGGAGTCGGAATGCATCTGCTCCAGCCGGCGAAGCTGTTTGCCGGCTTCGTCCCGGGCCTCTTTGGGCATCCCGGATTTGCGAATTTTCTTCTGGTAATCCTCGATCTCCTGCGCCCGGTCGTCTCCTTCGCCCAGTTCCCGGTTGATGGCCCGCATCTGCTCGCGGAGAAAGTAATCCCGTTGGTTTTTGGAAATCTCGTCCTTTACCTCGGACTGAATCTTCGCCTGAATGGCGGACAGGTTCATCTCCCGCGACAGCAGGGTATTGACCTTTTCAAGGCGTTGAACCGGATCGATGGTTTCCAGAATTTCCTGAGCCTCATCGATTTTCAATTTCAGATTCGATGCCACTAGGTCCGCCAGTTTGCCCGGGTTTTCGATGCTCTCCAGAATGGCGCTGACATCGCTCGTCAATTCTCCCCGCAGGGCCAGGATTTTCTCCGAGAATTCGCGTACATTCCGCATCAGCGCTTCCACTTCGATATTGAGTTCCTCGAGCGGCACCTCCTCCAGCGCTTCGATTTTGACCCGATAGAAACCGCGTTTACGTACATAGCGCTTGATTTTGACCTTGGAGACGCCTTGCACCAGGGTTTTGGCGCGCCCATCCGGCAGTTTCAACATACGTAAAATGCGCCCGACCGTACCGACCGTATAGATGTCATCCGCACCAGGGTCTTCGACATTCGGATCCTTCTGGGTGGCCAGCAGGAGATAACCGTCCTTGGTCAAGGCTTCTTCCACAGCCCGGATCGATTTTTTGCGCCCGACAAAAAGCGGCAGCAGCATATCGGTAAATATGACGACATCCCGCACCGGCATCAGTGGCAGGATATCCGGAACAATATCCTGATGGTCTTCCTCATCGATGATGGTTACCAGGTCGTCCTTGTCTGTTTCAGCCATGATTTCTCCTTGACCCATTGATCGCTATGCGCCTCCCCCCCCCCCCGCACGTGCAGGTCAAACAGGCGATTCGATAGCGGTATTTCTTTCTGATTAAAACTAATTAATATAAGACATCCTTGTTTGAAAACAATATGCCGCTTGCTTTTTTAACGGCCTGCGCCTAAATATAATTCTGGCTTTTGGAAAAGCCACACCGGCTTCAGCAGCCCGCGTGCAGCACAGTTGGCGTCCCTGGTTGCAATTGCTTAAAAGGCCTCAGGGAGTGCGCCCCATGACCGGTGACGAACCACCACAACGGAACAGTTGCGTATGCCCGTATTTCTCCAGCTGGAAATCTTCGCGTTTATCTTTGGGGCCTGCATCGGCAGTTTTCTCAACGTCTGCATTTACCGCATCCCGGAGGGTAAATCCATTGTGCATCCTCCATCCGCCTGTCCCCAATGCGGTTATCGGATTCGTTTTTACGACAACATTCCCATCGTCAGCTATATCCTGCTGCGCGGACGCTGCCGCCGCTGCAAGGTTCATATCCCCGTTCGCTATCCGCTGGTCGAATTGGTCACCGGCATCGCCGCCCTGGCGGTTTTCCTGAAATACGGGCCGACACTGGCCGCTGGCATCTATTTTCTTTTCATTGCCGTGCTGCTGGTCATCACCTTTATCGATATCGATCACCAGATCATTCCCGACATCCTTTCGGTAACCGGCATCCCACTGTTCTTTCTGCTGGGATTCCTTGTCCCCTTTATCACCTGGAAGGATGCGCTCATCGGCATTCTTGCCGGTGGCGGCCTTCTGTATGCCGTGGCCTTCGGATACCAGCTGCTCACCGGACGCGACGGCATGGGCGGCGGCGATATCAAGCTGCTGGCCATGATCGGCGCCATGATCGGCTGGCAGGGTATTCTATTTACCGTGTTCATTTCATCGCTTTCGGGAACGGTTATCGGTCTGCTGCTGGCCCTGCCGGCCGGCCGTTCGATGAAAAGCCGCTTGCCCTTCGGCCCCTTTCTCGCCGCAGGCGCCATCGCGTATCTTTTCTGTGGCCCGGCATTGATCCGCTGGTATATCGGCTTTGCCAGCACCGCCGGATGAAAGGACAGGCAGGGGAATGAAGACGTTTGCCATTATTTCCGATATTCACGGCAATCTGGATGCGTTCGAGGCCGTGCTGCGCGATATCGAAGCCCGGTCGATCACCGATATTTTCAGCCTGGGCGACAACATCGGCTACGGGCCGGAGCCCGAGGCCATCATCCAGCGGCTTGCCTCCTTAAAGATCCCATCGGTACTTGGCAACCACGAACTGGCGGTCACCGACCCCTCTGAACTGGATTGGTTCAACCCGGTGGCCCGCGAATCTCTGCGCAAAACCGTAGCCATGCTATCCGAGGATTCCATCGACCTTATCCAGCATTTCCCCTATTGCCGTGTTCACGATGCGTATCGCTTTGTCCACGGGTTCCCGCCCGATTCTCCCGTCGTCTACCAGTTTCAGGTGTCGACCGAAGAGCTTGAACAGACCTTTGCAACCCTTGATGAACGCCTGTTCTTCACCGGCCACACCCATTACCCCGAAATCATCGAATCCATCGACGGGAAAATCGGCCGCTACGAATTCCCCGAGGGGATTCGTCAACTCAACCCGGATGGGCGCTATATCGTCAATGTCGGCAGCGTCGGTCAACCCCGAGATGGCAATAACAATGCCAAATACGTTGTTTGCGACCCGGACAGGCATACGGTGGAATTACGCTACATTCCCTACGACGTGGAAACGGTCGTGGAAAAAATTCTGGCGGCGGGGTTGCCCGAATCGCATGCCACCCGTCTCCGCTGATCGACACACTTCGGTTGTCATCCATGAAATGCATCGATAAATACCGCATCCGCGGGCTGCTCGGTCGCGGCGGCATGGGAAAAGTGCTGCAAGTCGAAGTCCCCGTCATCCGGCGGCTTCTGGCTCTCAAGATCCTGACCCCCAGCGACCTTCTGCTCAAGTTGATCGGACGGGAGCAGCTGCACCGTCTCTTTACCGAAGAAGCCATCGCGATGGCCGCCATCCGGCATGTCAACATCATCGATGTGCTCGATTTCGGTATGCATCAAGGGACCCCCTATTATGTCATGGACTATTACGGCAATACCCTGGGGGCCGTGATCGGTGAAACCTATATCACCGACGCCCGCTCCCGTGTCCTGCGCATCGAAAAAGTCATTCACTACACGCGCCAGATCCTGAATGGGCTGAAGCGTTTGCATGCCGCGGGCATCATCCACCGTGACATCAAACCGTTCAACATCTTGCTTACCGAAGATGATACGGTCAAAATTTGCGATTTTGGCCTTTCCAAACTCCGTGGTGAAACCATTAACGTCCCGCCGGCCCTGAAAGTCGGCTCCCCGTTCTATGCCGCTCCCGAGCAGGAGGACCATCCGAATCAGGTGGATCAGACGGCCGACCTGTATTCCGTAGCGGTCATGATCTATCGCATGCTCACCGGGACATTGCCCCAAAACCCTCTCCAACCGGCCAGCCGTATCCATCCGGACCTCGATACCGGCTGGGATGAATTCCTGTCCCGGGCATTGTCGCCCCGTCCCGCCGCGCGTTACCCGGACGCCATGTCCATGGCCGCCGAGATGATGCGTCTGCACCAGCGTTGGGAGGAAAACATCGATGCGACCTGCCGGTTGCAGCCCGTGGCTTCCGCGCCACCACCATCAAGACCACCGGCGGCCACTCTGCCGCCACGGTCAAAGCCGCTCCGTACCGGCCCCTCTGACGCCCGCGCGCTATTTGATCTGGATGCGCTCTGGCAACCGGCATTTCACCGCGACGCTGGCTTCCAGCCCGACGCAGCCGGTGCCACTGTCGGGGATGAAACCACCGGTCTGCAGTGGCAATATGGCGGTAGTGATTTCCCGCTGGACTGGCCGTCGGCCCTAATTTACATCGATGACTTGAATGCCACCGCCTGGATGGGACAGCAGAACTGGCGGTTGCCCACGATAGCCGAACTGTTGACCCTTCTGCGCCGTCCTCCGTCCGGAACGGACTATTGCCTGGTGAACGACTTCGCCCCGCATCACAAACGGTTATGGAGCTGCGACCGGCGAACATTTACGAGCGCCTGGTATGTCAGTCTGGAACTCGGATTTGTAGCCTGGCAGGATCGAACCTTCGCCAATCATGTCAAGGCGGTGCGGTCGATCTGACCGGCTTTGATACGGCATTCTTCGGCCGGTCCGCCAACAAGAAAGGCAGAGAAAAATTCCCTGCCTCGCATGCTGAAAAGATGATCTCGCGGTGAACCGTTCGGGAAATCGCTATCCCCACCACTCCTGGTCGTCCACTGTCGTGCGGAATTGGGCCTCCACCAGTTCCGGGACATCCATGTCCTTGGTTTCCTCAAGATCTTTGGCTGATGGTTTGCCCACCAGGATAATTTTCTTCTGGGGGCATTTCTCGATCGCTTTCTTGAGATCTTCGGTGTAGTCCTGACAGTAGAGATCGTAGTTAATTGAAGACAGGTTGTCTTCTATCTGGAACAGGCTGCACGCCTTGGCACAGGCTTTACACCCGATGCAGCCTACATTGCAGACGTCTTTGACGGCCTTGCCGAAGTCTTTGTTGGAGCAGGCGATCGCCATCACGCGCTGAAATTTAAAAGGCGTCATGGTGATGATATTGCGCGGGCAGACTTTGGCACAGGCACCGCACCCCACACATTTGTCATAATCGACGGTAGCAAGGCCGTCGACGACATGCAGGGCGTCGTAGTTGCAGGCCCGCGTGCAATCCCCGATCCCCAGGCAGCCGTAGGTGCAGCCTTGTACGCCGGAAACCAGGTTGGCCGCCGCACAGGTCTGTTCCCCGAGATACGTATGCCGATGCAATTTATCGGCCGTGTGCGCGCCACAGTGAACAATCGGTCGAAACGGCAGGGTGTCCGTCAATTCGACCCCCATGATGCCGGCCACTTCCGCCGCACAGCTCGCCCCTCCGACGGTGCACTTGTTCACCGGCGCACCATCGCCGACAACGGCTTCGGCGTAATCGCTGCAGCCCACGAAACCGCAGCCACCGCAATTGGCGCCGGGAAGTGCGTCCATGATGGCTGTCACCCGGGGGTCGACCTCGACATAGAATTTCCGGCTGGCCCAGGTGAGGATACACGAAAAAACTACGGCCATCGCGAAGAGTGTTCCAGCGGAAAGGCCTAACGTAACTGCATTCATACTTCCATCTCCCTATCCCGATATGTGCTGCAGACGCCGATCGTTCTCATCCCTATTCCGGCATCGAGGCATTCATCCAACATGCAGCTTGTCCAATCCTTGATTTACGACAGTCGGTAATGAACTGTCTTCCAGGACGGCCTGACTCGCAGCCGCTGGTGTAATGGCTTTTCGAAGACCTGAATCGACACCGGTAAACCCCATGAATCCCAGGGCCAGAATCCCGGCCACAATCAATGTAATGGCCACGCCCTTAAACGGCGCGGGCACGTCACAAAGATCAAGCTCTTCCCGAATGCCGGCCATGATGACGATGGCAATCGTAAAGCCTACGCCACCAAAAATTGCCAGCACCAGCGAACGCCCAAGATCCCAGGCCGCGGCCGGATCGTCCACACCGACGATATTGCTCATGATGGTCAGACACGCAAATAAAATGGCACAATTGGTGGTGATCAGCGGCAGATAAACGCCAAAGGATTTGTAAAGCGGTGGATAGAATTTGCGCACGTACATCTCGACAAACTGCACCGAAGACGCAATTGCCAAAATATAGACAATATAGCTCAAAATGGTGAGATCCACTTTGGCGGCGGTTTCAGCCGAGACGAAAAACCCGGCAATCCACTGCGAAAGCGGTGCACCGGGTACCAGAACAAAGGTTGTAATGGCCCAGCTGATAAATGCGGCAATGCTGATGACGAAGGTAACCGCACATCCCATGCCAAAGGCCATTTCAATCCGCCGGGAAACGCCCACAAAGGGGCATATCCCGACGAAGTAATGCAGGACAAAGTTATTGATCAGGGCGGCGCTGACGGCAATGAGAAAAATATCGATTAGATAAGTCATCATGTTGTTTAGCCCTCACTTTTTCCGGCTTTAGGGGTGCGAACGGATTCGTACCAGTTCACCAATCCGATCAGGAGGCCGAAGGTGAGAAACGCACCGGGGGGCAGCACCATAATCACCCAGTCCGGCCAGGCGGCCGGAAGAACACGTATTTCGAAAAACATACCGGTTCCCAGAATCTCACGCACCGCGGCAATCGCCGAAAGAGCGATCCCGAACCCGATGGACTGCCCGATGGCATCCGCCCCGGCCGTGATCACACCCTGCTTGGAAGCACACACTTCGCACCGGCAGATGATAATGCAGTTGACGATGATCAGCGGAATGTAGGGCCCCAGGGTCTTGCTCATCTGGTAGAGATAGGCCGCCAAAAAACGGTCGGCGATCGTCACGAAGGTCGCAATCGTCAGGGTGAAGATGACAATGCGTAAATGGGGCTTGAGCAAATTACGAATCAGACTGGTGATGACATTGGCGCAGAAGAGCACAAAGAGTACCGCGCCGGCCATGGTCACCGCGGATTTCATATTGTTGGTCACGGCCAATGTCGGGCAAAGCCCGAGCAACTGTCTGAAAACCGGGTTTTCCGGCAAGATGCCCTGAATGAAACGTTCCAGGGCTGTGGGTTGGTCCGCCATAACTACTTTCCTTTTGCCTTGGCTATCAATGGTTTGCGCAGGTCGTTGACCGCCGTATTGATGATGTCGGTCACCGCTTTGGAAGAAATGGTGGCACCGGTGATGGCGTCAATCTCGTTGCCGGCCTTGGCATTGCCTTTAACTGCTGTCAAGGCCTGGCCGGTGGACTTGGCCAGAAACTGGCTGCGCCAGGCATCCGTGACGATTTTATTGCCCAGGCCGGGGGTTTCTTTCTGATCGAGTACGAACAATCCGGTGATTTTCTCCACCTGGGGATCAAACCCGATCAGCATCTCGATCTTGTCCGCATACCCCTGCCCGGCGGTCTTGACGACCCATCCCGCCAACTGGCCCTCGGTTTTGGCTTCAAAAACACTGTACCGTATGGTTTTGCCCGCCTTGTCGACGCCAATCGAAATCGGCGTCACGTCCACGGATTGTTTCCGATCGGCCAATTCCTGGGCATGGGCCGCCCCGAACACCATCTCCGGGACTTTCTCCAGGGTTTCGTTGATCTTGTTGGCTTCGATGGTCGGGCCCAGCGTAATCTGAATCCCGGCCAAAAGCGCCCCGAAACATATCGCCAGTAAAAGGACCAGCCAGGTCTGGGAAATAAAATTGGTCTTCACGTTTTCTGTCATGCCGCGCCTATTATCTCCTCATCTATGTCGTTGAACCCTCAATAATACCTTAAACTTTGCGGCCACAGCCCTACTGGGCTCCCAGCGGTTGCGGGATGGTCCAGCGATTGATCAGCGGTGTCAGACCATTCATCAACAGCACGGCAAACATTACGCCCTCCGGATAGCCGCTGAATAGCCGCAGCAGCATAATGAGCGCGCCAACGCCAAAACCGAAAATAAACTTACCCTTTGGGGTCAGCGGGCTGGATACCGGATCCGTTGCAATAAAAAATGCGCCGAACAGCAAGGATCCGCCCAGCAAATGATGCAGAACCGTCCAGGCCGCATCCGGGTTGATCAGGTTTGCGATGCCACCGAAAAGGGTCACCGAAAGGATGACCCCGGCCGGGATCTCCCATGACGCCGTCCGGCGAATGCATAGGAACAGGCCGCCGATCAGGCAGGCCAATGCGCTGGTTTCACCAAGGGAGCCATTGGTCAATCCAAAGATCAAGGCGGACAGCGGAGCCGCCACGCCGGTCTGCTTGAAGGTGTCCATCGGGGTTGCCTGGGTGACCGCATCGACGGCGCTGCCCGCATCCTGATACCCGGCGGCGGCCAGCACACTGGCAAACGCGATCATGACAAACGCCCGCCCGACCATGGCCGGATTGAACAGATTCATCCCGACGCCGCCGAAAATCGTCTTACCGATACCGATGGCCACGAAGGATGCAATAAAGCCCACATACCAGGGTGCCGGTCCGGGCAAGGACAATGCCAGGATGACGCCGGTCACCAGTGCGGAACAGTCTTTCAGGGGCAGGGACCGGCCGCGCATTTTGGTGAAGAGGGCTTCCGCCGCCAGGCAACTGACCACACAGATGGCCAGTTGTTTGACGGCATAGAGGCGAAACACATAGAGCGCCATCAGCACCACCGGCAGAAGTCCGATGACCACATCGAGCATGATGCGCTGGGTCGTTAGGGCTTGGTTGGACAAATGCGGCGATGGTGACACATGAATCACAGGAGCCGCGGCGCTGGGTTCGGACGTCGTCGTTTGAGAATTTTCCGTCATAATCATCCGTTAAACAGACTCGTAAAGGTTTATCGTTTGCGTGCCGAAATCACCATCCGTCTCGGCCTGCCAGACGGGAACGGCGGCGACTATTTATTTGCGCTGACTGGCGATGACCTGGGCCTTGCCGGTGCGGACCAGCTGCACCAAAGGAATGCTGGCCGGGCAGGTAAAGGCACAAGAACCGCATTCGAAACAGGCCATGATGTGATAGGCCTGCGCCAGATCCACGTCCTTGGCCCGACTGGCTAAAGCGATCTTGGTCGGCACCAGATTCATAGGGCAGGCATCGACACAGCGCCCGCAACGAATACACGCGGTTTCCTCAGCCTTGCGGACATCTTCCGCCGTCAGCACCGTCATGGCGCTGGTGCCTTTGGTCACGGGTGCGTCAAGATTGGCAAAAGCGAACCCCATCATGGGACCGCCGGAAATAATGCGAGCCGCATCTTCTTTTAAGCCACCACAATAATCGATCAATTCACGGTAGCTGATGCCGATGGGTACCAGGAGATTTTTAGGGTTGCGAATACCGCTGCCGGTGACACTTACCACACGGTGCGTCAGGGGTTTACCCCGCATGACGGCCCTTGCAATGGCCGCCGCCGTTCCCACATTGCTGACCGCTACGCCCACATCGAGGGGCAGCCCGCCCAGCGGGACCTCCCGCTTCAAAACCGCCATGATGAGCTGTTTTTCACTTCCCTGGGGATATTTGGTTTTGAGCACCGCAATTTTGACATCGGTGCCCTGTGCGGCGTCTTGCAGGACCTTGACCGCTTCAGGTTTGTTGTCTTCGATCCCGATAATGATATCGCGGGCACCGGAGGCACGCCCCGCCAGAATCGCACCGGCAATGACGGCCTGGGTACCTTCCAGCATGACGCGATAATCCGGTGTGAGGTAGGGCTCACACTCACAACCGTTGATCAGGACCGTGTCCACCAGTTTGTCATCGTTGGGGGTGTATTTCACGTGCGCCGGAAAGGCCGCCCCACCGAGGCCCACGATCCCCGCATTGGCGATGGCTTCCGTAATGGTGGCGCGGTCATATTGCCCCAGACTGTCCAGTGGCCATTCACCGCCGAGAATTTCCGCCATCAGCGCCGGGCCTTCTAGCTGCTCTCCATCGGCCTTGATGGGAATCACCTGCACATGCCGGCCGTTGGGCAGAGTGGTCACCGCGGATTTCAGCACTTTTCCGGCAATGGGGGCATGCAGGGGTGCGGAAACAAACCCGCCGCTTTTGCATACCATATCACCAAAGGCCACCACATCTTTGGCTTTGACCACCGGAATGCTGGGCGCTCCCACGTGTTGCAGCATGGGCAGCAGCACCTGCTTGGGGCTGGGGACTACTTCGATGGGAAGATCTTTGGAAAAATGTTTCCGCTCCGGTGGATGGACTCCGTGTTTAAAGGTTCCACTGCCTCCGAAGGCTTGGACGGATGCTGCCATAAAGTCTCCTTGCAACCGCCGGGTTCGATCCAAACACCGGCGCCTTTTCCAGCGACAAAAATAAAATCGACTCACGTTTGACCAAAGGAGTGCTAATATTAAAGATCATATTTTGTGTCAAGACTAAAGGACAGGAATTATGCTGCGGGGATTAATTGGGGATGGCACACAAGCCCCTGGCAGGGATCGATCAAAGCGGCTGCCAGGGGCGGTTTGACGATGGTGGCGCGGGGTTTCGGCAATCAGTATTCCATATCGAATTCCTGAAAATCGAACCAGAACCCCGTGTGGCTGATATAATCCAACTCGGCCTGGACCGCGGCGATATGACCATCCTCGATCTCCAGGAACCGCGCAAACATGACGCGGGCATCGCCCTCCATTTGCGCCACCATATCGCGATAGAAGGCACTGGTTTCAACTTCCACCTGCAGTGCCTTGCTCAACATGCGTTTTTCATCCCGTCGATCTTCGCCGGCCATGGTCTCTTTCAACACTTCCACCTCTGCCATGAGGCGTTTGGCGTCCGGAATGAGCGATTTCAGCGATTCAACACGGATCCGTCCCTCCGCATGCCATTGGGTGCGCTTGGCCTCGAGATAGTCGATATGCCGCTGTTCATCATCGGCCAGGGCCTGAAAAACCCGCCTGCCCTTGGGGTCTTGGGTCCCGTTGACCGCCTCGCGGTAAAGATCACGAATACGGGTTTCATAGTCAATCGCGTTGGTGATAGCATCCTCAATGGTCGTCATACGGTTACCTCCTGACAATGGTGTTCGATCGATACGCGCTCGCCATAAAGACTATTCAAAAACATTCGGCGCACCCCTTCGCTAACGATAGCGATAGCGGCGCGAGGGATTTCGATAATACCAGGGATCATACAGAGGTGATCGGTAAGGATACGGATATCGGTACAAATCTTCCGTGCGTTCCCACAGATAAATTTCGCGGGACGCCAGCAGGATGTAATCATAGGGTTCATGGTCGATCGCCTCCCGGATAACACCGGTGACCTCGCCCGCTGCGGTAAGGGTCCGTCCTTTGGCAAAAACTTCCGGATCGAGAAACCCGTCATGCTGCAGCATAAACCGCCCCTCAGAGCGGTCGGGCGGCAGGGGTTCCTGACCGGAACCCAGGGGGGTCTGCAGCACAACGATAATCGTCTGCCGGGCTTCGTTGCGCACCTCGATGACATGGCCTCCCAGTATAACGGTCTGACCGCGAAAGGTGTCGGCATTCTGCGACAGCTCGGCGAAAGAAACATCCGTCAAAGCATCGGCCATCATCTTGGGTGAGATAACCGTGCAGCCCTGGATCATTACGCCAGCTATCAGCAGGACGATCAAGGTATTGAATCGTTTCATGGCAGAGCTTCCCGGAACCGGATTTCCATACTCCCCATTGGGGCGCGGGTAATCTTTACCTTCAAGGTGTGCATGCCGGTCGTCGTCGTCAATCCACACGCGTTATCCGGCGTCATTCTCCGGCTGTGCCATGTGGCGCTTGACAGGGCACCATGGTTCGATAAGTATACCGGCAAGCGCAAGTTGCCCCTCTGGCCACTGCACATCATCACACCACACCGCTCGAAAGGGAAACCATGTCTTCCCACTGCAAAGAATCAAAGGTTGTCCACGAAGGACGGGTGTTTGCCCTTCACCACGACCGCGTCACCCTTCCCAATGGCGTTGATGCAACTCTGGATGTAATCCGCCACCCCGGTGCGACAGCCATCGTCCCGGTAACGGAACAGGGCCGGGTCGTCCTGATACGGCAGTTTCGCTATGCCGTTGGCGGCCGGATATGGGAAATACCGGCCGGAACGATGGAGCCGGGAGAATCGCCCCTGGCATGCGCCCAGCGCGAACTAACCGAGGAGATCGGTGTCACAGCGGCGCAATGGCATCCATTGGGTGCGATCCTGCCGGTGCCGGCCTATTCGGATGAGATCATTCATCTCTACCGGGCAGAAGCACTCCTGCCGGCCAAACAGCAACTGGACGCGGATGAAATCCTCGATATCCATGAATTCCACTATGGGGAAGCGCTGGAAATGATCCACTCAGGAAAGATTCGAGACGCTAAAACCATCACCGGACTGATGATGGCCCAATCCGTCGCGGTAAAACCCTTTCCTCGATAGACCGGTCATGATCCTTTGATCACGAACAGGCACGGGTGACGGACAGGGGGCGTCCGGGGAGTGCCGCATCGAACAGGGATGCGCCCGATTAATCCTCGCGGGAGAGCTCTGAAAAAGGGAATTCACGATGGGCATCCCCGCCCTTGCCGTCTGCCCAGGCCGGTGCTTCATGGACGCCCAGCGTTGACAGCTCATTCAAGGCTTCGCGGATGTCTTTCGACCCTTCCTGGTAGACGCGGGTGACGGCCTGAAGCTCGGTTTTGGCTTGTTTAAGCGCAAGGCGACCTTCCGTTCGTTTCAGGGTCATATACACCAGATCCCGCACGGATTGCCAGCTGTCGCGGCGGGTCTGGTTGCGTAGCGGGGTCAATCGATCAAGCTGCTTTAGCTGCTCCCGGTGGAAACGCCGTCGCAACCAGCGCCCGATGGTACTCATCCAGAGCACGAACACCAGCAGGCCGCCCCCACCCCCGATGGCGCCCAGAAGATAGGGGTCGGGAGCCAGAAGCCCTCCGCCCACTGCTCCTGCGGCGATCGCCCCCCCGGCGATCAAACCGATGAGCAGTCCCAGCATAACTTGCTTGAGGCGATATTTGTTGGCGCGGGTCCCATAACTGACGAGCGCTTCCAGCAAATGCGAAAGCCTCTCGGCATGGGTTTCAACAAATGTGGCCAGGTTGTCCAATCGGTAACGCGGTGCCTGCAGAACCGCTTCTTTAAGCTCCATCCTCTGGTTGTCGAGATAGTGGAGGTAATCGAGATCTTTTCCCAACTCGCCCAGCGGGGTGGGCATGGCATGGGGAGAATAGGTCAAACGGATCGGCGGGATATCTTTCCGACCCGTCATTTGGGAGAGGTTCCAGCAAAGGGTGCCGTACACCTGAAGCAGATCGATCAACGAAGCGCATTCGTCGATACGGTTCAGTACAAAAAGAACCCGATCTTCAAAGGTTTTGGCCGGAAGGGTATCCCTGAGACTGGTATGGGTTTCGCGAACGGTGCCGGCCTTGTGCGGATCGAAAAGCACCAGCACGAGATCCGCCATCTGCGCCAGGTCACCGATGACTTCCTGGTAGTTGTAGCCACGATCCCGCTCGGTGATGCTGTCCAGCATGCCGGGCGTGTCGATAATGGCCAGATTTTCGAGAAATGGTGAATTGACTTTTTTGAGCCGAAAATGGGCGGCGAAGCGCTGCCCGTAGCGCTTCAAGGTTTCAAAAGGATACTCGGGATCGTTCAGCAAAAATTTTCCGTCACGCGACTCCACGACCTGCACCGTTTGTGGCGAGGCATCCGCATCCGGTTCGCCATAGGTAATGACCGTGAATGAATCGTCCGTGGGCGCCTGCCCGGTGGCCTGGATCTTGATGCCCAGAAAATCATTGATCAGGGTTGATTTTCCCGAAGAATAGTTGCCCAGCACGAGCACCAGCGGCCGCCATTTGATGGTGGCCTCCAGCGGCACTTCGCTGTATCCGTATCGCAAGGCAACGGGCGATAAGTGCTCTTCGACCAGATCGAGCAGTTCCGATCGCAGGGATTCAATATAGTTGTCGCGATTCATGTCATCTCCGTATAACCGGCCGGACGCTTCCCTCGAAAAAACCATTGTTCGCCGATACACGCTTCGGGAGCAGCCCGGGCCGACCCACCACGGTGGAACCCTCGCGCCCCTGCACCGTCATTAATAGAAATCACCCAATTGATAAAGCTTTTTATCGCCCCCGTCGATCAATCGATCATGGGTCGCCCCCGGTTGGTTTCATTCATTGTCTGCCAACACTCCTCCGGCGGGTTTCAATTCACGAGCGCGTTCACGAAAGGATTTCAGCTTCATCTGGATGCGACCATAAACGCTTTCGGCCGGGTAGCCCCCCTTTTCGTCCACCGTCCCGGTCGATACGCCGGTCAGGATATGGATTCCCTCGGTGACATGGGCAACCTGGTAGATAAAAAACCGACCGGCACGCACGGCTTCCACCACTTCGCTTTTCAGCATGAGATTGACGAGGTTGGCTTTCGGGATGATCACCCCCTGGGAACCCGTCAGTCCTTTCTTTTGGCAAACATCGAAATAGCCTTCGATCTTCTGGTTCACGCCGCCGATCGCCTGGATCTCGCCTTTCTGGTTGACCGAACCGGTCACCGCAATGCCCTGCTGAATCGGTAAATCGGCCAGACTTGAGAGAATGACGTACAATTCCGTCGAGGAAGCACTGTCACCGTCGATCGGTCCGTAGCTCTGTTCGAATGTCAGGCTGATGGAAACCCCTAACGGCGCCTGCTGCGCAAAGGTTCGCCCCAGGTACCCGCTCAGAATCATCACGCCCTTGTCATGGGAGCGGCCGCTCAAATCAGCCTCCCGCTCGATATTGATGATGCCCGGTTTGCCCATGAAGGTTTCCGCCGTAATACGGCTCGGGCGACCGAAAGCGATATCGCCCATCTGGTAGACGGCCAGGGCATTCACCTGACCGATCTCGGCCCCCTCGACATCCAGCAGGACCGTTTCGTTTTCGAATGATTCCCGCATTTTCTCTTCGTAGAGATTATAGCGAAAACGACGTTTCTGGATCGCGACCTGGACATGCGCGTCGGAAATGATGGGGCATTCCTGTTTGCGCGCCCAGAAGTCGGCTTCCTTAAGAATTCCGACGATCGGGCCAAACCGCAACGACAATTTGTGCTGATCCCCGGCAAACCGTTCACCATACTCAACCATCGCCGCCACACCCGACGCTGCGAACGGCAGAAGGTTTTCCTCACGGCAGGCCCGTGCGATGAATCGGGCGTATAGCTTTATGGTTTCGGGGGTCAAATCGGTTTCAAAGTCGAAATCCGCCCGTACCTTGAAAATCTTGTCAAATTTGGAATCATGATTCTGGAGTGTTTCAAAGATGGCATAACTTCCGATCAGGATCACCTTGACATCCAGCGGTATCGGTTGCGGCCGAAGGGACGTCACGCCGTACCCCATCTCCGAGACAATGTCTTCAATGCTCAGCAGTTTGGTCTGCAAGGCCCGCTTGAGCGCTTCCCATACCATCGCGTTCATCATGAGGGACTCGACTTCCATGATCAGGTAGCCGCCATTGGCGCGCAGCAGAGCGCCCCCCTGAACCATTGTAAAATCGGTTTTCACCCCGCCGAGATAAGCGCGTTTCTCAATGTGGCCCAACACATTCTGGTAGGTCGGGTTGGGCTCAAAAATGACCGGTGCCCCTTGCATGGTCTTCCGGTCGGCGAGAACGTTGACAAAATAGCGTTTAAAACTGAAGGGACTGATCTGGCTGTCATTTAGACCCGTGGTGGTATGTTCTTCGGGGGTCGGAAGGAAAAAATGGATGTTTTCAAGCATATCCTCCTGAACGTGATCCAGATAACTCAATACTGGCGGGCAGCCCTCAAACACCGTGCGGACGACATTCAATCGGCGGCGGATAATAAACAACGCCGCCTCCTGCATCAGCTTTTCCATATCCGACTGGTGCTGTTGAACAACCTGGCTTGTGCTGAGTTCAGCCTCCTCGATGACAGACTGGAAGGCGCGGATGGTCTCCTTGATCTGGACCTGCTCCGCTTCGGGCAGGGCCGTAAAATCCTCTTTCGTAATGGGCTGGTTGTCTTTCAACGCCAGCGTTTGGTATCCCATTTTGGTCCGGTTGATGCGGAGATTGTTCTCAGCGGCCTTGGCTTCCAATTGGCCGAACAGGGTTTCCTGAGTACGGGCATATTTCTCCTGAAGACGCGCCTGCCGGTCAAGAAATTCTTTGTCAGTAAAAATTTTAGGCAAGGCCGCACGCAGATCCGCAACCACTTTGGTCATGCGTTTCGAAAACTCAAAGGCTCGGCCGGCCGGCACCGCAATGGCAATCGGACGGTACTCATCCTGAAAATTATTGACCAGGCACCAGTCGTCAGGGCGGGGCTGCTCCCGGGCATACTTGCCCGCGATATCGCCCACGATCGTCTGTTTCCCGGTCCCCACCGGACCGGTGACAAAAATATTGTAACCGGCGCTTTTCATACTGAGGCCGAAATCGATGGCCTGAACCGCGCGCTCCTGACCGATCACCGTTTCCAGCGGCGGCAACGCGGATGTATCGCTGAAATCGAATTGGCTTGGGTCGCAGACATGACGAAGTGTTTCGGCCGCAATTGCAAACTGTTCCAGCATGAGCCCATCCTCTCTATGGTGCGGGTTACAGGGGAGTGCCCTCGAGGGATCCGATGGAGCAGTTGCCGGTTCGGGCCCGGAGCAAGGTGATCCCAGGACAGCTGTTTTCGGCAACCGTTATAGAATTCTCTGGCCCAGGCCCGACGCCACCAGATCACTGGCCAACTGGGCACTCTGGTTACGAATATCCAAGATGGGATTGACTTCGACCACATCCATGGAATGCATGCTGCCGTGGTCGGCAATGGTTTCCATACACAGATGCGCCTCCCGGTAGGTCAATCCGCCGGAAACAGGTGTGCCCACCCCGACGGCCACCGCCGGATCGACGCAGTCCAGGTCAAAACTGACATGAATATGATCGACAGCCTTCAGGCGCTGCAGCACCTCGGTCATCACGGCACCCATCCCGCGGCGATCGATATCCGTCATGGTGTAAATGGGTACATCCAACTGTTGGATATTGTCCTTCTCGGCCGGATCGATGCTCCGGACCCCCACAATGGCGAAATGCCCGGGGGCCAATTTCGGCGAAAAACCACCGATGCCGGTCAATGCCGGATGCCCCACCCCTAAAGCGGCCGCTGCCACCATCCCATGAATATTCCCGGATGGAGTCGTATCATCCGTATTGGCATCGGCATGGGCATCCAGCCAGATAACGCCGAGTTCATGGTCATGGTTGCGGCAGTGAGCGGCGACACCGGCGATGGAGCCCAGCGCCATGGAATGATCCCCTCCAATGCACAGCGGCAGGTGCCCGCGTTGCAGTGAGGACGCGACCCGGTCACTGAGGATGGTCGCCGTGCGCACGATTTCATCCATGTATTTCAGACGCGGGTTGATGATTTGCTGGCATTCTTTGATACCGATGACGATATCGCCTTGGTCATGGACCCTGTAGCCGAGAGCGGTCAGTTTCTCCTCCAGCCCAGCGATCCGCAAAGCTGAAGGGCCCATATCCACACCACGGCGATTGGCCCCCAGGTCCATGGGAAACCCGATGATATCGATGTCGCGCGATGGGGAAATCACCCGGTCTCCGTGACCGTCAGTTGCCAGTCTTTGGGGTCATAAACATCCTGCAATTTGCGCGAGGCCCCTTCCGGCGTTTTGGCCCGCCAGGTTAGCAAAAATCGTTCGTCCGGCATGCCATCGACATTGTAGGTCCAGCCATCCGGTTCTTTCACCAGGGTCAATGTTACGACACCACTGTATCGCTCTCCACGAGCGCTGACGTCAGCTCTTTCGATGATCAAAACGTTTCCCTTTCCCGATCCATCCTCCTATCACCCACTTGCCAGAGTCCTGGCGCCCAAAAAACCTCGACGTTGCCCCCTTTTTACATTTTTGAGCCTCACACTGCAATACGGAATCTCCCGGTCATCGGGTTTACACATACAGCAATCCCCTATCGCATGAGCATACATTGACCCCTCGCGAAGCATGGCGGCAGGCCGGAAATCCATGGATATCATTTGAGCCTCCGAAGTCTGCCCCCGGAAGAGCGTTATGTTGCAGCGCAGAACCGACTGGATTCTGCCGCACATGCGGTGTCATTGACGATAGGGGCCGGAGTCTTAACCTTAACAAGACAATTGTGCCGCAAGCGGTCATTCCGGCGTCATCCGCAACGAAACTTTAACCAATGAGGGGATAAAAGGAAAAATGACACGGATCACCAAAGTAGTCTGGCCCATCATACTTGTCTTGCTCTTGGTTGCCTGCCATTCGGGCGGGTCATACCATCAATCCGCCATGCCGGATCCAGCGAGCTACAACGCTCATTTAGGCGATATGGATACCAACCAGGACGGCCAGGTGTCACAAGCGGAATTTAAAACGTATTTTCCGCAGGCCGATATGAAGGTTTTCGAGATTATCGATGCCGACCAGGACAACAGTCTCAGCCATGAGGAATGGCATCGGTTCAAGGAAGCCCATGGACTTAAACATCAGTAGGGCCATGCCCTCGGGTCAGCCATGCGGTCCTTCATCATCAGGATGACATGTGACCTAACAACAACCCGGAATCATTGGGTGAATCAAGAGGTAGGCGTTCGATGCGCTGAAGCCCGGCCTCCTTCAGCATGACTTCGATCTGCGCCTGGGAATACGCTTGCCCCCCATCGGTTCCCAGCAGCATGTTCAGCGCAAAAAGGGTCGGGAAAAGCGGGGCGTCCATGGTGTCATGCAGAAAAAAATCGTGAATGATCAAGCACCCACCGGCATCGAGAGCATCGACCGCTTTGCGAATGATGTGCCGGCAATTGGCCGGATTTTCCGCATGCAGGATGTGGGAGACCCAGATCATGTCGTAACGACCCGGCAACGGTGTCTCCAGGTAGTCGCCGGAGACAAATTTTATTCGGTCCGATAGTCCGAAGCGCGCAATGGTATCTTCGGCAAAAGGTCGCGTGCCGGGGAGATCGAACACGACGGCCTGCATGTCCGGTTGACGTTGACAAAAGTGAATGGCGTAGGTGCCGGGGCCACCTCCGAGGTCCAGCAATCGGTGGCGGCCTGTCAGGTTCAGTGCCGCAGCCACACGAGGCGCCAACCCCATGGCAAGATTGAACATCCCCATCAGGAAATGGCGGCGCGCTTCAGCATCCTGGAAAGACGACCGTGTGCGCACCGGACGCCCGCTTCGGACGGCCTTATCCAGATCCGCCCACGACGCCATCAACTGGTGGTGATGGAGAATAATATGCCCCTGGTAGGTTTCTGAGCTTTCATCCAGAAACAGGCGGCTTTCATCCGTGTTGGCATACTGGTCTCCTTCTCTCTTTAAGAATTCCATTGCCACCAGCGCATTCATTAACATAGCGACCGCGCGTGCGTCGGCATCTATCATCGCCGCAATCTGTTCCGGTGATCGGGCATGCTGGCCAATGGCGGTAAACAGTCCCAATTTGACACCGGCATGCAGCGCACAGGTCTGCCAGTAAGAACCGGAAAGCCCCAGCAGGCGTCCGGGATTAGGGGGCGACGGCATCATTCTCGATCTCCCTGTTCTGAGGTGTCAATAACCGCGTCTGATACGCCGGCAATGTCGATAGTCCTGGATCACCGCCGGACGCACGGTCCGTGGCCGGCATCTTAGAAAAACCATGATGCGTCGTCAACCACATGCAAATAGCCGACTTGATTTAGTGACGCCGCCTGCTTATTGTTTTTGATCAACCAAATCCAAGAGGCAAAATAAACCCTCGACGTTGGGCGATCGACCTAAACCGCATGCCCCTGTCCGGTATCGGCATCTGAGCGGTAAGAGGGTATCATCAGAAGGAGCAATCAATGGCGAAGAAAACCTCTTCCGGCGGCTCGAATGTGTCCCAGCAGACGCTGGTGACATCGATTGTGGTGGCCCTGATGGTGGGATTTTTCGGCGGACTCGTTTTCGGGATATACAAAACGAGTTCGGGCCTGCCGGGCGTCCAATCCGCCGGCATGCCACAAGATGACGGACGTGCCCAAATGCTCCAGGCCCTGATGGAAAAAGTTCGTCAGGACCCCAGTGATGTGGCCTCCTGGATCCAGCTCGGACACTTGAATTTCGACCGAAATGCTGTGCCGGAAGCGATCGCGGCTTACGAAAAAGCGTTGGCCCTGCAGCCCGACAATGCCCCGGTACGGACCGATCTGGGAATCATGTACCGGCGGGCCAACCGCCCGGAGGATGCCGTGCGCGCATTTGACCGCGCCATCGCCAGTGATCCAAAGCTTGAAAATGCGCACTTCAACAAGGGAATTGTGCTGCTGCACGATCTCGACGACCGGGAGGGCGCGATCCGCGCCTGGGAAGCGCTATTGAAGATCAATCCGTTGGCGATGGCCCCCAACGGCCAGTCGGTCGATGAACTGATCGTCCATTATCGCCAGCACGAAAAACCATAGGCTGGGCATCGCATCGGAGCATGGGCGGATTCAGAGTCGGTGACAGGCCAGGTCCTTGTCCCGGCATTCCTCCAGCTTGCGGATATGCTGCTCTTCATCGGCGATAATGCCGTCAAGGCAGGCCTTTTCCTC
Source organism: Deltaproteobacteria bacterium (assembly GCA_020444045.1). GTDB lineage: Bacteria > Desulfobacterota > Desulfobacteria > Desulfobacterales > UBA5852 > JABZFP01. Next base: position 100,012 of record JAHLLS010000015.1, on the reverse strand, counting down.
CCCATCCGTCAGAAAATCACGGAAAAGATAATAAAACCCCACCGTATCCTTCTCAAACCTGATCATGATTTTCAGCAAATCATGCACTTCTTCAATTTTTGAAAAATCGACGTCTTCCAACGAAAAACTGCGATTGCCCACGATGCTTTCCAGCATCAGGGTACCGAGTTCATCCATCAGGATATTGTCCCCTTCCATCGCCATTCGCTGCCGGATATCGCTGAAATGACCGGCATGACGCGATTCCTCCCCGGCCATCCAGGTCAGCATCTCGATCAATTCCGGATCCTCCGTGCGCGTCAGCGCCCTGCGATAGACGGCTTCACCGTTTCGTTCAATTTGAATGGCCATGTCCAGTACGTCGCGCAGATTAAACATATCCCCTCTTTCGATGATGCCGGTAATAGCCCATCGCCCAAACGGTGAATCATCCCCCACAACCCCAGGATGCCTTATGATGGACGCCGAACGACCGCGTTTCCCGGCGACCGTCCGTATCCATTCCACCTTCTGGACGTCGATTTCAAAAACGGCACGATGCTGGTCGTGCTTGACAATCAGCCTCGAACCATTTATCGTTTTTTTACGATAAATCAAAAAAGAATCGCATGTCAATGATAAACCCCACCCGACAGACCAACGATACGAACCATTCGCGCCTTACGCAGGATGAAATGGCTCGGATTTTCAAAGCCATGGGACATCCCATCCGCATGCAGATCATTCAATTCCTGAAAGCGGAAAAGCAGTGCTTTTGCGGAGAACTGGTCAACCGTCTGCCCCTGGCCCAATCCACCGTCAGCCAGCATTTGAAAACACTCAAGAAGGCCGGCGTTATCATCGGCACCGTGGAAGGCCCCGGCACCTGTTATTGTCTCAACAGACCGCTGTTGGCCTGTTTTAAAAACAGTGTCGGACGTTTTATCGACTGACATTGGAACAGAGGCCCTGATGACCCCAAACCGCAATGGAACCTTAACCACCCCAAATCCTTCCGCCACCAAGCCCGGGCTTGGGATCCTGTCCAAAGTTCCGACGCATGCGACGGATGCCTGCTGCCCTGTGCCACCGGCTGGGCCAACCGCCAAAACCTTGTCTGAAAGGAAAATCTTTAGCCATCAAAGCCTTATGGGGGAAGTCTCCTCTGCTGTGGGGCCGGTGCCCCGACTGAGCACCCGGCTGACCCTGCGGGACCGATGGGGCGGATTGAAAGTCCGCTTGGGGCTAAAGCGCAATCAATATGCGGTGGATCCCGGGCTCTATGCTGTCGGCCAACCGGATCAACAAGCACCGGTGTTGGTCACGGCCAACTACAAACTGTCGCTGGATGCCCTTCGCTCGGAGTTGACAGATCTGGATGCCTGGATTCTTGTTTTGGATACGAACGGCGTCAATGTCTGGTGCGCGGCAGGCAAAGGCACCTTTGCGACAGATGAACTGGTTCACCGGTTGACCACGACCCGCCTCGATCAGGTCGTAGCCCATCGACGGCTGGTGCTGCCGCAACTGGGCGCCAGCGGCGTAGCCGGCCATGCCATCCGGCAGCGGACCGGCTTTCGGGTGATCTGGGGGCCTGTTCGTGCCAGCGACTTGAAGGCCTTCCTCAAAAATCCTAAAAACCCCGCGCCGGCCATGCGGCGGATCAGTTTCACACTGAGGGAGCGGATGATCCTCATTCCGATGGAAATCAGTGCCGCCCTCAAACCCGGCGCCTGGGCCACAGGCGCTGTCTTGGTCATAGCGCTGGTCGTGGGAATGTTGGGCAAGGGAACGCTACCGTCGGTCGTTAGGCTCATGCTGCTGGGGATTGTCGCGGGAGGCCTCGGGATCATCGGCGGCGCGGTTCTGGCACCGATTCTGCTTCCATGGCTGCCGGGAAAAGCGTTTGCCGTCAAGGGGGCCACTATCGGTCTGGCGGTTGCGGGACTGGGCCATCTCATCCTATATTCGCCGATGGCCGCCGGACTGGCAACCGCCCTGGCACTGATGACCATGGCGACAAGTTCTTTTCTGGCCATGAATTTCACCGGAGCGACACCGTTCACCTCCCCCTCCGGTGTGGAAAAAGAAATGCGGCTGGCCCTGCCGGCCCAGGTCATGACGATGGGCATCGGTACGGTCGGATGGCTGGTAGCGGTCTGGACAGGATAGACCGGGAGACATGAAAACATGCGTGCGATGATCTATTTACCCGGCGTCAGCACCTTGACCTATGACGCCTCCCGCTGCAATGGCTGCCAGACTTGCACCCTGGTATGCCCCCAGGGCGTATTCACAGTGGAAGGCCGGCAAGCCAGAATTCATAACATGGATCGCTGCATGGAATGCGGCGCCTGCGCGCGCAACTGTGAACAGAACGCCCTGACCGTTCAACCGGGTGTCGGGTGCGCCGCCTATGTCATTCAAACCTGGATCAAGGGGAAAGATGCCGCCTGTTGCGGGGACATTGGCTGCTGCTGACCGAGTCCATCCCCTCCAGCGGCAGTTCCGGCGCTATGCTGTTCTGGTCGCGGTGGGTTTCCTGTGGCTCGCCGCCACCGGAGAATTTTGGACTGTCTGCGCCGCGCCCTCCGATCCCTATCGCGTCCTCCGGGTTTATGACGGGGACACCATCCTGGTATCCGGTGCCGGCGGGCGCAAAGTGATTCGTCTCCTGGGCATCGACGCCCCGGAAACCTCAAAGGGCAAAGGCGAACCCGGTCAGCCGTACAGCCGTTTAGCCCAGCGACACCTGGCCGACCTTATCCTAAATCGAACGGTCACCCTCGTCGCCTATGGCGAAGACCGCTATCACCGCGTGCTGGCCGTGGTGTATTGCGAATCCCGCGATATCAATCATGCCATGATCGAAGCCGGCCTGGCTGAGGTTTACCGTGGGCGCACACCCGACGGCTTTGCCAAGTCGCCCTACCTTGCAACCGAAACCGAGGCCCGGGAAACCCGCACCGGCATGTGGCAGCAAGGGGATGCTTACGTTTCGCCCATCCGCTGGAAACATCCGCGCTGACATCCATACACCGAATCATCAAGCCATACGGCCACCGTCACGAAACGAGTGGACGGCTTCCACCAGAATGCGAATGGCGCCCCGCTCCCGCGTAAAGGTCAGGTCGCCGTTGTCGAGCAGTTGGTAGACCATTTTCCGCCCGACCCCCAGGTAACGGGCCGCTTCCGGAACAGACATGAATTCAGCGCTATTGTAATGATCCTTGCGGTTCATTGATGCCTCCTTTGATTGATCGTCGTCGTTATGACCGCTAGTGGCGGACCGATCGAAAGCATAAGACCGCATTTTCGGTTGGCAATAATCCACTGGGGGCGGTTCGATGAGGGCTGCGCTGTCAGATATGGATTAGGTAGACGACGGCTTTTGATGAAACTGTGGATGCCGAGACCATCAGGAAATGCTATTCAAGCCGTGCCTTTTTGCTCCAGATGCCCCAATCCACAATGTAAGCCGCGATCTCTTCGTCGTGAGGCGGCATCGTATGCAATCGATGCCCGCGAATGGAAATGCCGGCCTCATGCACCGACTCGGGCGTACCGGTAATCAGGGGGTGCCAGGCGGGCAGCGATTTCCCCTCCCACAGCAAGCGGTAGGCGCAGGTCCGGGGCAGCCAGCGGCAGGACCGCAAATTGTCAGGGGTCAATTGGATGCATTGCGGCACCGTGCGGCGACGGTGGCGGTAGTCCCGGCACTGGCAGGACACTGTATCCAACAGGGTGCAGGCGATCGAGGTGTAATACACTTTGCCGTTGCGTCGGTTGGTCAGTTTTTCCAGACAGCAGCGCCCGCACCGGTCGCAAAGCGCTTCCCATTGGGCCGCGCTGAGCTCGTCCAGGGGCAGGCGTTCCCAGAAAAGATCGATAACCGATCGGGCTAACGTCATCGCTTGGTACCCTCTGCTGTCGTTGACACGCAATACGCGGACCCGCCTAATATCCAAGCGGGGTGCCCACCAGGACGACCGATATATCGGTCAGCATGGGGCGGCGGTGCAGGATTGTGGTGATGCGGCAAATTCTCTGGGGCGCGTGACAGTTCGTGCATTCTCCGGTCTCAGCACAGGGAGTTTCCATTCCCAGGCTCTTGGCGCGCATCGGCCCGGCAATCTTACGAACCCGCTCCAGGGCTTGCGTCAGATCCGGCATGATTTTATTGACACCGGCGACAACGATCACCTTGCGTGGTCCGTAGGTCATGGCGGTCACGCGGTTGCCGATACCGTCCACATTGACGATCTCACCCTGGACGGAAACAGCGTTGGCACTGCACAGGAAGCAATCGCAACGGCCCTGGTCGAGCCGTATCGCCTGCACCTCATCCGGACTCAAGTCCGGCTTCCAGTGATCATAGATGGTTTTGCCCATGCCGTTGAGTTCGCTGATGATGCCGATTTGCCGGATGGTTTCCGATCCGCCGATCCCGAATGTTTCAAATTCCGTAATCATGGCAAGCATTTCGCGGCAGGCGGCCTCCGGGGTCGGCACAAGCCGCACGTCAAAGCCGTTTCTTTTCAAATTTTTGGCACAGCGCTCGGCCGTTTTGCGGTCGAGCCAGCGCCGGTAACGATCGACCAAATCGAACCACCTCCCCTTAAAAATGGGCCATTGGATAGAAGGCCCACGGTGAAAAGTCAAGTATAATCATAGTCTAAACGTGGATCAGATCAGTTGACAGGTTTCGGGGTTTGGGCCATACTGCGACTCTCTGTCGGACGCAAAACCAGGCCAAAGACATCGAACTTCATCGGCCGCCATGCAACCAAGCAGAAACGCCGACAACCATATCATCGTTTTCCAGCATTGATCGGCAGCCGCTGCAATGTCCAAACCGCCCCCATCGCTTCCCATCGTGTTTCCGGTGAAAAAACCGTCACATGGGCGATGACGATAAAAATCCATCCAATCGAGGAGAACAACCAATGAAAAACGGCACCTGCCCCAAATGCGGATCTTCCGATATCTATGCCGGCACGGAGGTGTTTCCCAAAAGCGGCCCCTTTACCTGCAATGCCATTCCGGTCGGCCTGACGACCATGGCGCCACTGGACAACTATGTCTGCGCCGCCTGCGGCTACGTGGAAAGTTACATCAGCCGGAAAGAAGATGTCGCCAGCATTCAGCGGAAATGGCCGGCGGTTCAACCTGAAGAGGAAAGCACACCGGGAGAAAACACCTGAGAAACCGAACCGGGACCGTTATCCGACAGCGCCGCTCGGCCGCAGGATACCAGACAACAGCGAGGAGAAACCACCATCCATGAATCGCAATCGGGGCAGTAAATTTTCCGGCGCCTGGCGGTTTTTAGCCATCACCAGGGTACTGATCAAATACGGAATGGCGGATATCACGGCACGCATTTTCCGTAAAACCCCCACAGCCGACGAAGCCGCTTCCGAGACCCCGGCCGCAGCGCTGAGAATCCCTTCCCCGGTGCGCATCCGGCAAGCCCTGGAGGACTTAGGCCCCAGCTTTATCAAGTTGGGGCAGTTAATGAGTACCCGCGCCGATGTCTTCCCGCCGGCGTACATCGACGAATTTCGCAAGCTGCAGGACAGTGTGGCCCCCTTCCCCTTTCGCCAGGCGCGCCGCGTGGTGGAAGCCGAACTGAAGCGCCCCCTTCAGGAAGTGTTTGCCGATTTCGAACCGGATCCCCAGGGGGCTGCGTCCGTGGCCCAGGTGCACAAAGCCCGGCTCTACAGCGGTGAGCAGGTAGCCGTTAAAATCATTCGCCCCGGCATCGATCGGATTATCCAGAAGGATATCCGCCTCATGTATTATTTCGCCGGCAAACTCGAAAAATGGTTTGATGTGGCCCGTTTGCTCGGCGCGGTCAACCTGGTCCAGGAGTTCGAACGCACGATTTTCCGCGAGCTCGATATGTACATCGAAGCCGGCAGCATCGAAAAATTTGCATCCCTCTTCGAGGATTCCGAAGAGATCCGGATCCCCCGCGTCAACTGGGATTACACCACCCGCGCCGTTCTGGTGATGGAATTTATCGACGGCTGTAAAATGGATGACGTCGCGGCTATCATGGCCTATGGCATCGATCCCAAGACCATTGCCCTGATCGGGTTGCGGTCCTTTTCACGCCAGCTGATGGAATTCGGCTTTTTCCATGCCGATCCCCATCCCGCCAACACGATCGTCATGCCCGACGGCCGGGTCAGTCTGGTGGATTTCGGTATCACGGGATACATCGACGAGGAGCTGATGCGCCAAATCGCCAACCTGTTCCTGGGGTATGCCGAGCATGATTACGATCTTGTCATGGAGGCCCTGGAATCGGCCGGACTGTTCGGCGACACCACTGTGGATCTTGACGCTTTCCGGCGGGATCTCATGGAGATCAGCGAACCGTTCTACGGCCGCACCCTGCAATCGGTCTCGGTACGGGATGTTTACGACCAGATCATCGCCCTCGTGCTGACCTACCGCATTCGTCTGCCGCGCAATCTGCTGCTGCTGCTCAAAACGTTTATCCAGGCGGAGGCCCTGGGAAAAATCCTGAACAGCGATGCCAATATTCTCGAGGTGACCCGCCCCTACGCCGAAAAACTGGTGCAGCAAGGCTACGATACCCACAAGCTGTTTAAAACCATCGGCCGCGAAACACGCGCCCTGGGCCAGTATGCACGCCGTATGCCGCGCTATGTCAACGACATCCTGCGCCAGGCGGCCAGCGGTCAGTATCAGCTTGAATTCCGCCACCGGGGATTTGAAAATTTCGACCAGAAAATCGAACGCGGTATCAACCGCCTGACCGTCGGCGCTGTTATTTCGGCCTCCACGATTGCCGCGTCGCTGATTTTGAACAGCAGTCAACGCGTCCTGGAATTCAAACTGCCGTTTTTCGGAGGAGCCGTCCTTTCCGTGACATCTGTGTTAGGCATCACGGGTTACCTCATTGCGACCCTGCTGGGGATATGGCTCATTATATCCATTTTCCGCTCCGGTCGCCTGTAGCCCTTTCCAACCGCCGCTACGATGCGGCGGGGCAATGTGCAGGGTGTTCGCCGTTCCCGGATAGAGACAATACCGACTACCCGTTACGCCGCACCGCGAGAATGGTAATGTCGTCGAATTGTTCGGCCTCACCGGTATGGGCGGATACCGCACCGGCAATGGTTGCCACCAGGTCCTCAGCCGATCTTGTGGATTTTTCCAAAAGTTTCGTGAGGCGCTGTCGCCCGAAAAACTCACCCGTGTCGGAGGTTGCCTCGGGGATGCCGTCGGTATAACTGAACAGGGTCTCCCCCGGCCGGATGATGGCGTGACGAACGGTGAACGTGGCATTGGTCGAAACCCCCACGGCCGGTCCGGTTGCATCAAGCTGGTCATGCACGCCACCCTGGGGATGCAGCAGAAAAAGCGGATCATGACCGGCGTTGATGTAGGCCAGGCGACCGGTTTGAAGATCCAACACTCCGAAAAATAAGGTCGCGAACATCCCCAGGTCACCGTGGTTGCTGGCCACATAACGGTTGGTATGAATGACGGCCTGTAAAACTTCCAGATCCGCACCGGCCGCCTCGGATTCGCCGGATGCATCCACGGTGATTTCTGCGGGTAAATCGTGTCCCGGACAACTGCCGCCGTTAACCTCGAACTGACCGGAAAAAATACGGATGAGGCTCCTGAAAAGAGCCATGAACAGTGCGGCCCCGACGCCCTTGTCGCAGACATCCGCAATGACCAGTCCCAGACGGTTGCCGGGCAGCCTGAACACATCGTAGTAGTCACCCGCCACCTGACGCGCCGGCTTGAAATGCGCGGACAGCTCCCATCCCGGGAATTCCAGCAATCGCTCCGGAAGAAAATTTTTCTGTATTTCGCGGCCCTTTTCCAGCTCCTTTTGCATCGCCTGGGAATACCCCTCCAATTGATGCAGGGTATCGCGGAGCTGATGCTCGGCCGCTTTCCGGTGGCTGATGGCTTCGTTGATCTGCCCGAACATGCGCTGGAAAGCCGCGATGACCTCTCCGAGTTCATCGGACCGCTGCACCTTCGCCGCATAAAACTTGGGAGCCGGCGCATCGCGGCTGACAGCCTCCCCGGCGGCAAGCAAATCGCGCCTTAGTTTGAGAATGGGGGATACCACAATCGGCCCCAAGGCCATCATCGCCCCCAGGGTGACCACCACGGAAATAATGATAACGAGCCCCACGATTCGAACGAAAAAGGCATAAAGTGCGCTGCGCACTGTCGTCGTGTCGTGACGGACCACGAGGACATTCATTTTTCGCTCACCCTGCCCCAGGCAGACCACATCATAACGGTTTCCCAGCCGATCGACCTTATCACGGAGATGCGCTGTCGATTCGGTAAAAACCAGTTCCGGGGGCTCCCCCACGGCCCCCACGCGCGTTCCGTCCAAGCGATAGAGGGCGGCGCCGATAATGACGTCATCCAATAACAGCAGGCGAACACGCGCGAGGAACTCCTCGCCCGACAAATGACCCGGCTCGGTCTTCATCATCACTTCAATTTTGGCCGCCGATAGGCTTTTCAGCTGGGTCAGCAATTCACGCTCGCGATTGCGCAGGGACGGGAAGAAGATGATCGTCTCGATGGCAATCACACTGACAAACACCCAGAAAACGATACGGCGCGATAGGACGGCCGTGAAAAATTTAAACATGCTGGGGACGATCTTTTGCATTCAACAGCTTTCCCAGGGAGATTCACCGGCGCACGTAACTCGGGCAACCATTAGCGTTAGAGCGCTGCTGGACCACGTCAGAAGGTCAGTTAGATTGCCAATTGGTCGCCAGGCCCCTTGATATCTTACGTAATGCACCGAAAATTATCTTGATATTGACAATCATCATAGCACGTTGCAATTTTATATTTTACACCGACGACAACCGAAAAATGAATGGCAGCGGTCTGCGAGACGAACGGCTTGATCAACAAAATCAAATCTAAGGACATCCGCGGCATCGGCAAGCGTTGAGGGTAAAAACAAGCTGACCGACCATGAACGAGGACCTGCTATGGGCATCGAGGACATGACCGACACAATGGAACTGCACTTCACCCCGACCAACGGACCGGCCGACATCGCCATCGATCAATTAATGACCATGGTGGGCGGTATCAAACAGCCCGGATTGGTCCGCGAATTGATTCTGGCGGCCCTCAAGGCCGGCCAGGAGAATGACGAAAAAGCAGACTTGAAGTTGATGAATACATCCCTGAAAGAAATGCGCTTTACCGCTAAAATTTTTGGACCATATCGTCATATTCGCAAAGTTTCCGTATTCGGATCGGCTCGCACGCCCCCTGAAACACCGGCCTTCCGGATGGCCCGGGATCTCGGCCGGCAACTGGCGGATCGTGGCTACATGGTCATTACCGGCGGCGGGCCCGGTATCATGCAGGCGGTCAACGAAGGGGCCGGAGCGGAACACTCTTTCGGAATCAATATTCGTCTGCCCTTCGAGCAGAAACCCAACCCGGTGGTGGAGGGCAATCCGCGCCATATCAACTACAAATACTTTTTCAATCGCAAAGTTGCCTTTCTCAAAGAGGCCGACGCGGTTGTGGTCTTCCCGGGCGGATTTGGCACCCTCGATGAAGGCATGGAAACCCTCACCTTGTCTCAGACCGGCAAACACCCGCCGCTGCCGGTGATCATGGTGGACGTCCCCGGCAGCCATTATTGGCAGGAATGGCGGCGTTTTTTAGAAAACAATCTGGCCTCGTGTCACTTTATCCGTCCCGAGGACCTAAACCTGTTCCACATCACCGATGCCATCCCGGATGTCCTGCAGGCCATCGAACGCTTCTACTATCGCTACCACAGCATGCGCTACGTCGATTCCCGCTTGGTTATCCGCCTGCAGACCCCGCTTTCCGACCGGACCATGCAAACGATCCGCCAAAAATTCAGCGACCTGTTGACCCCGGGTGGCGCTTTCCGTCAGGGCCCGGCCCTGCCCCAGGAAGCTGACGATCCGGATTTGGCCTCCCTGCCCCGCCTGATCGTCGACTTTAACCGCACCACCTTCGCACGTCTCAAGGACCTTATCGATGAAATAAATCGCGTGTAGGCATTTCAATGTGCCACGCAGGCCGCCGGTCGCACCGCGAAGACAATCGTTCGTGGTCGACCGGAGGCAGGCATCATCAGGCAACCCGGTCAAAAACAGTTAGCTCTGGAATTTCCATCGGGTCGGTTGCTCAAAACAGATATAACGGGGAAGAACCAACGAAACCGGCCACCGCGCACTTTCGGCGTGAATTCCGACAGTGCGTAACACGGTGGCCGGCAAGATCGTTCATGTGGATGAGGTGTCTGCATCAAATGCGGCCGTTCCAGCCGCATAGCGGTCCATGTGGCGTCTATTCGTCAATAATGATCGTGCGGACGCGTCTGTTCTTGGCCCGTACTTCTTCGCCTTCACCGGTCGCTACCGGCCGCTCCTTGCCGTAGCTGATGGCCGTGAGCCGCTCCCGGGCGATACCGCGGCGCAAAAAGAAGCTCTCCACTTCGCCCGCGCGGCGCATGCCGAGCGCCAGGTTGTCTTCCGGCCGTCCGCCTTCGTCGCAGTGCCCTTCGATTAGAACCTCGATATCCGGATAGGTCAACAACCAGGCGGCCTTCCACTCCATTTCGCGACGGGCATTCTCATCCAGGCGATATTGGTTGCGCGCAAAAAAGATATCTTCATAGACAAAGCGGTTGCGTTCGCTTTCGAACTGCCGCCGGTCAGCTTCATCCTGGCGCTGTTGTTCTTCCAGCGCCTGCTGCCGGGCGAGAGCTTCTTCATTGGAAATTTCCGACGATTGTGCCGTGGTTTGATCGTCCGTCATGGTCGGGGCGGTCGTTTGCCGGCTGGCACAGGCGCTGAGGGCGAACAGCATTAGTCCTGCAACCGCAACAATTCGCCACGCCAGTAATGTTCTCCGCATCTTTCCCCCTTTGATCCTTGTCGCGTTCGAAGATAAAAAACTCATAGCACAGGTTGATTTTACTTGGAATCCTTCCATTTTCATATGCTTAAACCTCCCGACAGTCAACCCGAAAAGCCAGGGGCCTCTCGTAAACGACAACAGTGCCCTTGACCAAAATGGCGGTTCCGACCACGGTAGAAACTCCCCGATTTGCAATGGTTTATGGCTTGATGTTGAATCCGAAATACCCTATAGAACGGCATTTTCCCGCTTCCGGAGATCAACGCTCATGCCGCAATTGTTTTCCCGTTCCAGCGGACGTTTTCTCAGCGTCTCCTCCTTTCAGATCCTGGCCATGTTCCGTCGGGGGATGTTTTATGCCTATCTTTCCGTCTATCTTCGTTATTTCCTCAAGCTCAGTGTAACGGAAACAACCCTATTCGCCACGCTGCCCATGCTGGCGAATATCATTTTTCAGACAACCCTGTGGGGACGCCTCTCGGACCGCTACCAGTTGCGCCGCACATTGATTTTCTGGGGTGAAATCCTCGGCGGCGTCGGGACCCTGGCCGTTTGGTTTGTGCATACTCTGCCGGAAAATCACCGTACGATGGCCTATGTCATCATCGTCGGACTGACCATTGTCGAAATATTCTGGTCCATGTCCAACATTGGATGGAGTGCGTTGATATCAGACCTCTATCCACCGGAAGAACGTGGTGCCGTGCAGGGCAAATTGACAAGTGCTGGGGCTATCGGACGGATTGGCGGCGTATGGATCGGAGGGCTTCTATACGATGGATTAGGGCATTATTACGAGGGATGGGGATTTGAGCACGGGGCGCTTTTCTTTGTGGCCGCCGGTGTCATGTTCGTATCGACCATACCGTTGCTGGCTCTCCCGGAAGGCGGCGCCACGCCAGCGGGAGAGACCCAACCCACCACCGATCCTGCGGCCCATAGCCGATCAGGCCGCTGGTTCGGGATCTTCCTGATTGCAATGGCATTGATCAATTTCGGCCGGAATTCCGTTGTCATTATCCAGGCCCAATATCTTTTTTTGGATAGCGGTTTTGCGGTCACCAGCCGAACCCTGAGCACCATCGTCAACACGGAATCCATCGCCATGATTCTCAGCGGTTTGGCCGTAGGCGGCATTGTCTTGAGAATCGGCAATGGTCCCAGTGTATTGCTGGGGACACTGATGAGCGTTGCCTATCTGCTCATTTTCGCAACCGTTTCCCATTTAAGCCTGATCTACATCGGCAGTTTTCTCAAGGGATGCGCCGAAAGCATCATCGTGGCATCGTCGTATGCCTTCGCCTCCGTCCTCATCCCCGCAGCACAGCGCGGGCGGCGTTTTGGATTGTTCAATGCGACCTTCTTTCTCAGTTGGGGACTGGCCGGCACTCTGGTTGCCGGACCGCTGGTCGATGTCCTTCTGCACTTTGGATATGCGGCCGAAACGGCCTACCGCTGGTCCTACATTGCGGCTGTGATGATCACCCTCGCCGGATTCGCGCTCTTGGCTGTGTTGGTGTTTCTAATGATGCCGCGTAACAACCACTCGATGAAGAACGAAACGCTATTCGGCCACCACCGGCCCAAACATTGAACCAACCATCGCCGCGCGAAAGAACAGAGCGTCAACCAACCGCAGCGGGATCAGCAGCCGCATCGTTTCCTTTTTCAACTTGGTAAAGCGTGGCGCCGACCGGCGCGAAGGACAGCAGCAGCACATTAACCAGGGGGATGAGAAATGGCAGCCCGAATCCCAGATGGAATAGCAGTCGCCGTCGGAACATACGGAAGCGTTCGGTGAAGGGATAAAACTGCCGGGCGGGAAGCAAATCCGTGTTGTCCCAGGCCAGGAACATGACGGCGGCTACTGGACCGACAATCGAGAGGAACGGACCCAATGGCGTCAACCACCCAATTCCCATGATCACGAGTGTCACCAACACGGGAATGATCGTGCGGGGAATTTCCTGCTTGATGAGGTAAACCAGTTGGGCCGGAAACGATTTGGTGGTCGGCTTTTTCTCCTGACCGGTGATCAACCGCTCTGTAATGCGGGACATCTGATCCATGATGACCACACAAAACAAGACCTGACAGACAACATATCCCATAACGGATGTCAGGGCGAGGAGAACCAGCGACAGCAGCCAGGCGGCCAGATACCACAGCCACAGCACCCAGAGGCTTTCCGGTTTGGCCCAGATCAACTGGATGATATCCTGTTGATAGGCGAAGAAAACCACGGCAGCGCCCACACCGATCACAAAGAAGGCCAGAAAACGGAGCAGGCCCAGCAAGAGAAGCCGTGGGGTCCGCAGTCCAAGCAGCAGTCCACGAAAGTTTAACTGGATGCCCCGCAGAATGTCCATTTCGGTTCTCCTCCTGTTTTCTATGGTCCCCGTTTCCGGGCGGGATTAAATAGACAAGGACGACGCCATTTCCCCGTGCGTTACCACCGCCGAAATAGAAAGCGCGTGTTGCTTTACGGCCCTGGCAGCCACCGTTTCAAGCGTGTGCGCAACCGGTCCAAAAGCGGCTGCGCAATCTCAACCCGCAGGTAGAGATCACCCGGCGGCCCGCCGCCGCGGCCCGCCCCTCCCATGCCCGCCAAGCGGATGCGCTGTCCTTGACGAACGCCGGGAGGAATTTTGACGACCAGTTTTTTCTTCTGTTTGCGTTCGTAATAAGCATACGGTCCGCCCTGCTGGGCCTTATCGGGCGTCAGCCGAATGGTATCCTCCGTATCCTCTCCCGCCTGGGGCAGGGTCACCCCGGCCAGACGCTCCATCATATGTCGTGCCAGACGGCCGAAGCCACGACCGCCGGGCAAGGCGGCACCGCGACGACGACCTCTGCCTGGTCCGTTTCCGGTAAAAACAAACCCTTTAAACAGCATACCGGGACGCCGCCCGCTGAAGGTGCGATAGCCGGGCCCGTAGAATTCCCTGAAAACATCTTCAGAACGTCTGAATCCATGCATCCGGGTCATCTCTTCAAAGATCCGGAAGATGTCCGACCCGGAAAAAATATCCTGGTCCGTATACTGTTGTCGAAACTGGCTGTAGGCGGAAGCACCGAACTGCTGTCGCATGGTGTCATATTCCCGCCGTTTATCCGGATGGGATAAAACAGCGTAAGCTTCATTGACCGCTTTCATGCGATCGACGGCATCCGGGTTGTCCTTGTTGCGATCCGGGTGATGCTTGAAGGCCAGTTCCCGATAGGCCTCTTTGACGGCCTTGTCCGTGGCATCTCGCGGAACGCCTAATATCTGGTAATAATCCTTTGTTTCCATTAGCAATCGCTCTTCATGAATTTAGGTGGACCTCTTTTACAATAAGTCCAGATTTGCGGCAGGCTACTATACCCGGTGGTTCCGGACAATAAAAAACCTGAATCGCCCGAGGCAAGGGACAACGTTGCGGGCCTCATAAGAAGGTGCAACAATCCGGAATGATTCGGAGACCGGGATGGACCTATGCGGAGTTGACCGCCCATGGCTCTATCGAAAAGGGATCATGGCCCTGGTAATTCGGCGCCATGCGAATGTGTAGCAAAACCATCAACGATCAGATGGCATCGGGGTGAGCGTTTCCTCTGATTTCTTGCATGACAGGCGTGCTGGTAATGGGGGAATCAGGCGGCCTGGCGTTGAACGGCGGTATCCGCTACGGCGGCGGTGATGACCGTGATGTTGTCATGGCCGCCGCGCTGCAGCGCCAATTGCACCAAATCGCCGCATACCCGCGCAAAGGGTCTGGTGGAAAGAATATCCTGAATCTCCCCATCTCGAACAACGTCACTGAGCCCATCCGAGCAAACCAAAAACAGGTCGCCCGCCGCCAAGTCATCCACCCGGGACTGAATCCGGCTTAACTGGGCCGAAGCCCCCACCGCTTGCAGCAGAATGTGTCCACTGGGATGGCCAATAGCATCGTCCGAGGTAATCTTTCCGGTTTGCAGCAGGTGATCGCGCAGGGTCTGATCTCGGGTCAGAAGCGTGAGTTCGCCGTCACGCAGACGATAGATGCGCGAATCCCCGACGTGGGCAACAACGATTTTATCTTCAAGGAAAAGCAGGGTCGACACCGTGGTCCCCATCCCTTTGTAACGGGGATGATGGCGGACAAAATCGCGAATTTTTTCATTGGACACATGGATCAGCCGTTCGAGCCGGTGACGGTTGGAGCCGGCATTGAAAGGCTTGATCCCGTCCCGGTAGATAGGGAAATCATAAAAGGTTTCACAGACGATCCGGCTGGCGATTTCCCCGCCGGCCACGCCCCCCATTCCATCACAGACAACGGCCAGCGATCCACTGGCGTCATTTCCATGCATGACGGCATAGGCATCCTCGTTGATGTCACGCACATGGCCGATGACGGATTGGTGGTCAAACTTGATGTGAAACATGGTTCCTCCATTGGATGCTGTCCGAGTGCATTTGCTGCCGCCTGAATCGTTCAAGTGGGTCGCCGCTGTAACCAGGTCGGATCGACCATTTCCAACCCGTCATCACCTTTGATTGTCAGAAAAATCGATGACG
Organism: Deltaproteobacteria bacterium; assembly: GCA_020444045.1. GTDB lineage: Bacteria > Desulfobacterota > Desulfobacteria > Desulfobacterales > UBA5852 > JABZFP01. The sequence goes on along the minus strand of JAHLLS010000015.1, from coordinate 84,540 downwards.
TAAACGGGAAAGGACCTGAACACCTTGGAAACGTCTATAAGGTTTATCGGCGGGTTGCGGGGGATGCTTTAGCCAATAATGACGGTGGAAAGAAACAAGGGATGCTGACCGGTCCACCGCACATCCGTTAAAACCACGCGGAGGCCAGCCGTGAGCGCCAGCCTCAACCGGTCAGCACCACCAGGTAAAGACGGCTGGCGTCAGGGTGGAAATGACGCTTGCTTGAAATAGGTCAGCTCCCACCGATCGGCCAGGGTGTCGTGGCGGATAATCCATTGGGCCCCTTCGGCTGTTTCGCATTTGAAATAGCGGTGCTCCGGGGCCAGCCAGCGATCAAGAATCGCGACCACTTCCAACCGACGGTCCCCGATTTGCAGCCATCGCGGTGTTTCCTCCCCGCGGTGCCCGGCATAGCATTCCACCTGAATACGCATGGCAGCGTCCAATCGATCTCCTCCGGATAGGGGCTAAACAATCACGCGCGAGCCGATACACAGGGAACTGACACGCCAAACGACTGCAAGCAAGACGTTTCGCATCCTACGGTTCGGTCGGGAGTGTTGATGTTCGGCAGGCCTTGCATCATGAGGGAAATTGGCCTATCGCATGATGAAACGTAAGGAGCTGAAAAACAAGACGTGGAAACGGTTATTTTTAGAGAGGGGGTCGAATGAAGCGCTGGCGTTGCATCATCTGCGGGTACATCCACGACGGCGAGAAACCTCCCTATCGTTGTCCGGTGTGCGCTGCTCCCGCAACATTGTTTGAACTTCTCACACCACCTTCGGAGGCGGTCTGACATCGATACGACAAATGGGCATGGCACCGCCATAAAAGCCGTCAATCATGCCGATATGAAAAAATCGAACTGAGATATGCTGGGAAAGATGTTCAGGACCGGCTGCCATCGGCGCCGGCTGCAATAAAAACGGCGGCTATCATTGCGAGGATGAATGGCTCATCGTATGGTGGACGAGGTGCAAAAGATCGACGTCGTGATAGGATTTGACACGGAAAAACCCCAGCCCGGCTTCGATGGCGCGAAAGCGATCCTCCTCGGCGTCATATCCGGGGGCAATGGCCAGTTCAATCCGACTTTGCCACTCGGATCCTGAAGACAGGTCAATCCCGCCGCTTTCACCCAAATGGATATTCGAAAAAATGCGATTTGCACCACATCCCTGGCGCAAATAGGACACCGCTTTTTCAGGATTGGCAAAGCTGACCACATGGCAGTTGGGATCATGCGCGAAATGTTCCGTCAATATTTGACGGATCACCCAGTCATTTTCCACGAAGAGAACATGTAGCTTTCGGTAAAGTGGAATAACATTTCCCATTGGTGGCCCTTAACGGTTCGTTCCCGCAGATCCTGCCAACCGTTGCGCGCATTCGGTTTCGTGCGGCTTGTGCGTAACTTGCTTTCCGCAAACGGCGAATAAGGATCAACGCCGAGTTCCGATCAAAATTTAATGCAAAAACCATGCACACCACATATTGGGGTCGGTACCCACTGAGTGGCGAAGATATAGGGGTATTCCCGGTAATTGATTTCTCACTTGGCATATTATTTCCCAGATTGACGGTAAATCCGGCCACGAAAGAAGACCATTTTCGGCCTCAATGGCGTGCCGATCGTCTTTCCCCTCCGGCGGCTGCCACATGGGAAAGCATCGACTGCGAGCACTCCCGGAAGCGAACACATCCTGAATACAACGTTAAAATTGGGGTTTCATTGAAACAGCGCCGCATGCTATGTTTTCAAATGATGCGAGCAGACACTAGCCGGTAAGCAGAGCCGTGCGATCCGTCGCTCCGGGAAGCCATCGGCACTTCAATGCCAACCACCGACCGCTGAATCCGGTCCCTATCGCCACCGGTGTAGCCTGAGGGAGGGATGTCACTCGCCATCGTTGCCGGAGAACACGCCATGACCATAGCGGATAATTTATTGATCACCGGCCCGCCCGGAATCGGGAAAAGCACCCTGATCCGCATGGTATGCGACGCCCTCGGCGGCTACAAGCTGACGGGCTTTTCGACACGGGAAATCCGTCAAAATGGTAAAAGGCTGGGATTCGAGCTGGTTGGCCTGAATGGACAAACGGCCCTTTTATCACATGTGGACGTCAAAAGCCCTTTCAGGGTCGGAAAATACGGAGTCGATATTGCTGGATTTGAACGTTTCCTGAAGACTATCCAATTCCTCGAACCCGGTGTCGACGTCATCATTATCGACGAGATTGGAAAAATGGAGTGTTTCTCGGCCGTGTTTCGCACGATCGTCCAGTCGGTCCTGGCCTCCGAAAAAAAAGCCATCGCCACGGTCGCCTATCGCGGCGGAGGGTTTATCACAGAGGTCAAAGAACGCTGGGATGTGGACCTGCGCACCTTGACATGGGAAAACCGGGATCACATCCTGCCCGATATCATCGGCTGCTTGGTGTGAGCCGCCACCGCAACCAGTCGAAACCCGGCCATCCCGCCGCCGCCCGCCAGCGCACGAAAGCGACCCCATTGAATCTGACAAGCATTACCAATCGACTGATCAAGGACCTCGAACCTCTCGTGTTCCAGCCCCCGGTTACCCATGTCTACAACCCCCTTGTTTATGCCCGTCGTCCTTACGATCGGTACCTCAAAACCTATGGGCACGCGCCGGTGGAAATTGTCCTGGTGGGCATGAATCCCGGACCGTGGGGCATGGCGCAAACCGGCATCCCTTTTGGCGAAATTTCGGCGGTCAGAGAATGGATGAAGATCGATGCCCCCGTCGGGAAACCCGCTCACGAGCACCCCAAGCGGCCTGTCGAAGGGTTGGAATGTGCCCGGAGTGAAGTCAGCGGTCGGCGGCTTTGGGGATGGGCGCAGGAGACGTTTGGTGCGGCGGAGATGTTTTTCGCACGCTTCTTTGTCATCAACTACTGCCCGCTTCTGTTCTTCGAGGCCGGAGGGCGCAACCGCACCCCTGATAAGCTGCCGGTAGCGGAACGAACGCCCCTGATAAAGGCCTGCGACCGCGCGCTGCACGACACGTTAGCCTTTCTTGCGCCTCGGTTTGCGGTCGGCATCGGGGCGTTTGCCGCCCAACGCGTCAAAGCCGCGGCCGGCGACCTGGATATCACGATCGGCCAGATCACGCATCCCAGCCCGGCCAATCCACGAGCGAATCGCGGCTGGGCGGCTTTTATCAATGAAGAATTCCGTCAAATGGGTGTCACCCTGTGACGACTGTGGCCGATGACGACAGGCGCTGATCCCAGCGCGCCATGCAAGCACTGCAAATATTGTCCTCGGATCCTGCCGCATCAACGCAGTTAAAGGGATTCCACCAATCGGCCAAGTTGCGCCAGATGCGCCCGTTCTTCATCGGCAATCCTTAACAGGGCGATTTTGTTCTCTTCCGTCTCGGCCCGATCCCCTGCCCGCTGGTAAAGGTCCAGCGCCTGGGCTTCGATTGCCATGGCCAGCGAGATGACTTCCAGAGGGACAGTCATGTCGGGCTGATAGATTGCCAGGTATTCATCCGTGCTCAGCCCTCCCTCCATTTGCGGCGCCACCATTTGCTTTTCAAATTCTGCCCGATCCATTGAAACGCCGGACACCCGTATGAATTCCTCAAAAATACGATCCTGGTGTTTCACCTCGATGTCGGATAATTTTTTAAACAAGGCCGTCGTTTTGACATCATCGACTTTAGCCGCCATCGAGAGGTAAAAGTCGCGCAAACCAGCCTCTAACGAATAAGCCACCACAAGGGTTTCGGCGGGTGACTCTTTTCCCGAGAAGAGGCTCAGGCCCACGTCTTCTTTCCCGACCGCTTTTTTGCTGGCCCAGGCCTTGATGCCGCCGGAAAGGTTATAGACCTCCTTAAAGCCCTTGCTGGCGAGCATTTGAGCGGCGATCCGACTGCGGCCACCGATGGCACAGTACACAAGGGTGGGTTTGGCGGCATCAAGTTCCGCGATGCGCTCTCCCAGGTCCGGCAGCGGGACCAACTTGGCGCCCGGCAGATGCTCGGTTTCGTATTCTTTGGGCTGGCGCACATCCAGCAGGGTATAGGCCTCTGCATTTGTTTGACGCATGTAGTCGTCCGCTTCGATGGCGTCGAATGATTGAACCGGCGTAAAAAATTGTTTCCAGCGCATGTCAATGTCTCTTTCCCTGAATAAGTTTCGATTAGCATACTCGTGGCCGTCAGGACCGCTCCGGGAAGACATATTACCGGCCTTGACGACCATTGCGGTACAAGGACAAATTGTCGGGGTTTGCCGAGGGAATCGCTGCGGAACGGTTGCCTGACATCTCACATCAACACGAAAAAGCGGGGGCGCTACGTCCGCATCGATTGCATCTTCAGATAATAATAATCATTATCTCATATACTTTCATGTTTCAAGATGTGATGATCGCGCATTTTTTGCAGGATATTCCGACTGCGGATGAGGTCTTCCCGGTCAGGTGTAAAGATTTCGAGGGTCATGGTATCGTCGTAAGGGATTTGGCGCAGGGCCTCGATCAGCATCGCGAAATCGATGGCACCATCACCGACCGCCAGGTGTTCGTCCCGCCGGCCGAAATTGTCACTGATATGAACGTGCTGAATCCGCTCACCGAACTGCCGGATAAACGCCAGAATACGGTCCATGCCATGACCATCGATAAAGGCATGGCCAATATCCAGGGTCATGGCCAGCTGCGGCCATTTTTCAAAGACAATGGTAAAATCTTCCGGCGTGGTGAACGGGGTCAACCGTGCAAAAAGGTTTTCCAGGCATACCCGCAACCCGATCTTCTCCGCCTGAAGGGCGACAGCATCCAGAGTCTCGATCGCGTAGTGCTTTGATAGTTCCAAGGCGTTACGTCCCATGCCACCAATGAAACTGGGATGCAACACCACCTTGCGTGCACCGAGCTCGGCAGCGACCGCAAGGGAATTCAGGAGTTCATGCCGCGATGCCGTGCGAATGCTTTCCGTCAGATCCGCCGTATGGATGAACGTCGGCAAATGGCAGATCAGCGACATGCCATACTGTGCAAGGGCATGGAGAATCGCGTCGCGCTGATTACGGAGACCGACATAGTGCGCCTCCGGCGCATCCATGGCCAGTTCCACATAATCAAACCCCAACGAGCCGATGGCTTGGATCTCGTCGAGCACCGGTCGTATCGGAAAATTCATGGCGCCATAGATCATGCACACCTCCCCGTGCCATCGTCTTCCCACCGGACAGGAAAAGGATCGGACGGTTTAACCTTCGCCCGTCAGGTATGCCGCCGTCAAGCGCTTCTCGACGACGGGCCCGTTTTCTATCTCAGGCGGTAAAAAGTTGAAGACGCGCTGGAGAAAAGCCATCACGATGCGATAGGTCGCTCCCCATAAAATTTCGACGCCCGCCGGTGACCGATAGCGAAAGGCCGCAAATTCACGCCCCCCAACGCCTTGCGTCGCCGGCTGCTGATGGGCCATCGTCAGGCGCAATCGGATATAGTCGGTCGGCACCAGTAAGGCGCGCACCGGAATCCGGACAATCCGCTCCACCTCCCAGTTGGGGAAAAACCGCTGCTGCCGATGGACCCATCCCACCATGGGATAGATGGTGCGGTTGAACATGACCAGGTGCTCGGGCGGCAGCATGCCCTGAAAACCAACGCCCAGGGGGTTCAATCGCATTTCCTCCGCCCCCTCACGCAAGGCCGTGGCCAGGAGCATGCGCAGCCGCGACATACCTTGCGGCGCCCGCCGCCGCCAAAAACGATAATAGATCCACTGTCGCAACGGTGTTCCGGGCAGTCGAAGCAGATGGGCCCCTAAACGGTCACGGCGTGGTGCAATTCCCCCACCGGGGCAGCAGATATCGCCGGGCTGGCGCACCTTGGAAGATCGTTTGTTGAGGATAAGGCACGGTTCCGCAGGTCGATCGGGCGCCGGGGAACATATCCCCAGCAACAGGAGGACCACGGACAAGCCATTATGGATGGACTGGCCGTCATTCCAGGGCGGTTGCCGGTTGGCCTCCGCTTGCAGAGCACATTGGATGCGTGCCGGCAGGGTTCCAGGATCATCCAGCAGCATACGAATTCCTTTGCGGCCACCGATGTGGCAGAAGTTCCAATCACAACGCACGAGTGCAGGACTATACGCCCAAAAGAAGCATTTGTCACCATCCCCTACCCCTTGGCTACCGGCAACGCCGGCATGCATGGTAGCCGACCGGAAGGGCAAATCGGTTCTTGTTAGCGCTTCCGTATTGTAAAAACCACTGCTGTCTTGTCAGGAATGCTTCAGCGGTCGCACTCTCCCGGGCACGCAGCGACAGCCGTCGATTCCCACCGTGAATCGAAAAGCGTTGAAGGTTTCGCCCTACACAGGGGAGTACGTAAATAAATCATATTATTCCAGCATCTTAACGGGACAATGATCTTTATGACGCCATCGCTGTAGCGATTTCCCTACGGATTTTTTGCCCCAGTCTTTTTGCAAGAGATCGAATATATCAACAATTACAGCTGTTTTTACTTTCCATAGATCGTGGCACAACATTTGAACCACGTTTTACCACCGTACTTCCCCCGCCTTTTGTCAAACGGCTTAAACATCATCAACTAAAGGAGCGCTCATGTTCAAACAATTGAATGCCGATTGTCTTTATACGGTGCCGGGCCTTGACGGTGCCCCCCTCGACAAAATCCGCTTATCGGCGCCGGCTTTGTTGAAGGCCTGTTATGCGAAGGTCGTTCGGTTCCACCATCGACTCGTCGAAAAGGTCTATGACTATCTCGCATTTCCGGTTTTTTAACCGGGAATCAAATCAGAGGATACGAATCTGCGCCAGGGGCTCGAAAAGTACCTCCAAATCCGCGCTCTCCATTGAAACCGCCCATTTCGCTTCATTCAGACGATCGAACGGTTCAGTCCCCACCGTTCGGCGCATGGCATCCGTTATAAACCGGTCCTGTCGACCGGCATGCCGTAACGTTTTCCGCCTGTCCTGGGAGGTGTCGCTATTGAAATGCTCGAAAAAATTTCTATTATGACAAAATGCGAGCCGTCATTCTATCAGCGCTAACCCTTCTTTTGGTCACTGCCTGCGGACCTCGCTGGTATTATCATCAGTTGAACTGGATGATCCCCTGGTATGTCGATGACTATCTTGATTTGGATTCAGCCCAGCGCAGCGCGTTGGAGAACCGCCTCGCCCACCAGTTGGACTGGTACTGCCGCACCCAACTTCCCGTTTACGCCGCCTTCCTCAAATCTGTAAAGCAGGATTTCGAAGCCCCCGGTCAGTCCATCACAAGGGATCGGTTCGCTCATTATCTGGAAACCCTCGAGCAGTATTGGAAAGGCCTGATGGCTCGGATCGGTCCAGACGTGGCGGATATCGTGATTACGGCTAGTGACGACCAGATTGAGGAACTTTTCCGGAATATTGAAAAGGAAAACCTCGAACGGCAGCGCACCTATGTCGATCCTCCGCCCCGCGAAATCCTTCAAAACCGCGCCCATCGCATGGTTGATCGGTTAGAGCAGTGGATCGGGGATCTGACCAGCGCGCAATATGCCGCCGTCGAGAAATGGAGCCATGATATGGGGGCAACCACGGATCTATGGCTTGCCAATCGTCGACGCCAGCAGCAGGCTTTTCGAAATTTGATCGCAACACGTGCGGTTGACCCGACTTTCAAGGAAAAGTTCACTATTTTACTGGTATCGCCCGAGGTGGTGCGAACAAAAGCCTATCAAGTGCAATTGGACCGCAATATCGCGCTTATGCTGGACCTGCTGACCGACATCGAGAAAACGCTGACCGACGCGCAGCGGTCCCATCTTCTGGCCTATCTCGAATCCCTGGCCGAAGACTTTGACCGCTTAGCCTGCCAAATCCCTCCAAAAGACGCACAATGAGATAGGATTGACGGGCATCGCGACTTCCGGCTGGCCGACGGATCCGTTTACAGGTAAGGGGGACGACCGCCATTGTAAACGAGGCGCTGGTAGGTGCGATTGCGATTGAGGGGATGGTGATGCAGGAATTGACGCACGTAAGGCGGAATCCGATCCGTTCTGAGATAGTTCTGGAAATCAGCATTGACTTTCTGATCCGAAAAATTCCAGCGGTCCCCCGCCGATCGGAACAAATCGAAGACACTGCATCCGATAGCAAACGCCAGGTCGGCAAGATGCCGCTCGTCACCCACATCGTCCAGGGGGGACAGGCGTTTTTCCAGGAATACTTTAATCAGCGCATACGCCAGCGCCAACCCGAATAGCATCAATGCGTTTGTCATTTTTTGACCTCCCGGCAGCTGTCATGCTGCCAAAAGGTCGGTTCGGCGGGCGCACTTGTCAATAGGGTGCCGGGATAAGATCCATTGCCGCCGTATCAGCCCTGGAGAATCCGGCCAACGATCGCATCCCCTAATGCGGCCGTGCTGACAGCACGGGTTTTGCCCACAGCAATATCGGCCGTAACGATCCCGGCGGCCAGCGTTTCGGCCACGGCCGTTTCGATGGCCTCGGCCGCGTCTTCCTGACCAAAGCTGTACTTCAACATCATGGCTGCCGAGAGGATCTGGGCCACGGGATTGGCGACCCCTTTGCCGGCGATGTCCGGTGCCGATCCGCCCGCCGGTTCATAGAGCCCGAACCGATTTTCATTCAGGCTGGCGGATGGCAACAGGCCCATGGACCCTGTCAGCATGGCGCACTCATCGGAAATAATGTCTCCGAACATGTTGCCGCACAGCAGAACATCAAACCGCTGCGGATCGACGAGCAGCTGCATGGTGGCGTTGTCGATGTAGAGGTGATCGAGGGCAACGTCCGGATAATCCTTGGCCACCTCTTTCACCACATCACGCCATAGCACCATCACCGTTAGGACATTGGCCTTGTCGATCGAAGTCACTTTTTTACGCCGGAGTCGCGCAATATCGAACGCCGTCCTGGCAATACGCTCGATTTCAGCGCGGGTGTAGGCCATGGTATCGAACGCTTTTTCTTCAGGTCCCTGCCCTTCCCGGCCCTTCGGCGCCCCGAAATAAATCCCGCCGGTCAGCTCCCGTACACAGAGAATGTCAAATCCATCCTGCACAATTTCCGGTTTCAGCGGGCTTAAGGTTGCCAGGGCCTTGAATGCACGGGCCGGCCGAAGGTTGCAAAACAGGTTGAAATGCTTTCGCAGGGGAAGCAAGGCGGCACGTTCCGGCTGTTCCGCCGGCGGCAGGGATTCCCACTTGGGGCCCCCTACAGACCCGAAAAGAATGGCATCGCTTTTTTCGCAGAGTGTCAGGGTATCTGGTGGCAGCGCGTTGCCGTGGCGATCGATGGCCGCCCCGCCGACGTCCGCTTCCTCGTATGAAAATTCAAGATGATAGGTTTCCCTCACGGCCTCAAGCACCTTCAGCGCTTCGATCATCACTTCCGGTCCGATACCGTCTCCCGGCAACACCGCAATTTTCTTCATCGCTTCATCCTGTCGTCATTCATCCTGTCGTGATCTAACAGGGGTTCATTCCAATCCAAGGCAACCGTGATTGCCCACCAGGGAGTGCGTCGTACTATATGCCCGGCAGGAAATCAAAACGTTTTGCCCGACACCAAGGGAAGCGGGTCAAGCGTCCGATGGCCCGGTGTCCTTAGCGACATAGGATCCATCCATGCGCTCAAAATCATTTCCTGTGGTCTGCCGAAGGGACTTCTGGCGGGATCAACAAACAAAAAAAGAGACATACAATGGCCGCCACAATAACGGTCCAGAACACCTCGGTCACCCCCTGCCCGACACTCGCCTGCACCCATAGCCTGATATCGTCCGGCAAGGCGGATAAAACATCAGGACGCAACAGCCCCTCGATCTGGTCAAGCCCTTTGTTTGCAAGGTTTGGGGGCAAGCCCGCCAAAAGACCCCGGTTTTGAACCGCATCGGTCAGCTCGGCAAACCGGGCGGCGATAAAACTGCCCCCGATACCGACGCCCACCGTCCCCCCCAGCGTTCTGGCAAACTGGTTGGATGCAGTAGCCACGCCAAGATCACGGAGCGGGACTGCCGACTGCACCACCAGCAGCGTCGCCAGCGCCACGAACCCCATACCGATGCCGATGACAAAAAAAGTCGTGAAACTATAATAAACCGTCGTTTCCGGCGCAAAAGCCAATGTCATCGCACACCCACAAACAAGGCACAGGGCCCCGGCAATCGCGACCAACTTGCGCCCCATGCGGTCGATCACCTGACCCAGAGCAATGGATCCGATGGACCATCCCAGACTGAGGGCCAGCATGGCAACCCCCACTTCCATGGGGGATTTGCCCTGGACCCCTTGAATGAAGAGCGGCGCGTAGGCAAACATGGAAAAAATGGCAAAACTGCTGAGGAAAACGGCCGCATTACCGTTACGGAATCCCCGGTTGCGGAACAGCCGGATGGGAAGGATCGGGTCCGGAGCGTGCTTTTCGGCCATGATGAAGGCCGCCGTGCCGATGATAAACAAGGCAAACAATCCGATGATGCGCACCGATCCCCAGGGATAGGTCCGCCCCCCCAGAAGAAATGCGAACAAAAATGCCAAAATTGCCGTTGACAGGGTGGCAACCCCTATCAGATCCAGGGATACAGTCGTCTTTTTGGGCCTGAGTTCGACCAGGTAGGTTGCGATACCCCAAAGTGACACGATACCCAGGGGGATGTTGATAAAGAAAATCCAGCGCCACGACAGATAAGTTACGATAAAACCACCCAAGGTCGGCCCAAGCACACTGGCAATGCCCCAGATGGAGCTCGCCAGGGAAAGCGTGCGGCCTCTTGTTTCCGGTGCCGATACGTCCGCTAAGACGATATAGACCAGCGCAAAAACACCCCCGGCCGCGATACCCTGTATAACTCTGGCGATAATCAAGGTTACCATGTTCACGGCGCATCCGGCGGCGGCTGAAGAAAGGCTGAACAACAAAATCGCGCCAATGAAAAGGCTGCGGTTCTTATAGAGATCGGCAAGTTTGCCAAAAATAGGCAGCGATACCGCACGGGCTAAAAAATAGGCTGAATAGACCCAGCTGTAGAGTTGCAGCCCCCCAAGATCCGCGACGATCGTGGGCATGGCGGCAGACATGACCAGGGCATCCAACGCCCCTAGAAAAAGTGCCAGGAGTGCCGCTCCAATAACGGCCATGCGCTGGGCAGGTGGTAGCGACACGTCTGGAATCCCTTTCCTACGCCGAGCGATAAGTGTTTGAACGAGCGACCGGCGTGAAAGTGATTCCAGCCCATCACCATTGATATTTTACCGTTTTTCAACGCGGCAAAATCATAAAGCGGAAACTTGGACCCGGCAAACTGTGTCCGTTGACGATAGTCTTAGCGCTACTGATATAAGAACAATCCTCGTAAACGATAAATTTGCGCGGGACGATGATTACCGTTTACACCGCAAATCAGCCGTACGGTCTTTTGCACCGGTTGGATTTGCATGATCAGGATTCTTTCATAGAATCACTTTATAAATTCCCCAATGACACTATGCTTTCGTTTAATTTCATTAATAAAGTGATCGTATTGTTTCAATCGAATTATGGAGCGTATAACCAGGAAAGCACCCAAAACAATTAAAACGAGATTGAGCACGCCCAATGGGATGATCAAATGTAAAACATCGGGGATGTGGTAATGTTTGGAAGTCGCTATCAGAAAACTGATAACCGATAGCGGTAACGCCAAAACCGCTATACCTGTCCGCATGAGAGCTAAGGATGTGCGCTTCTCTGCTAAAATTAGTTGAACTTCATTGATTGCGATTGAATTGATCTTTGTTGTATCGTCGCTCATACTTTTCCCTTTTGTAAAACCTTGTTTTTATTCCTATCGTTCGAGCTGAGATGCGAGGCTGTAACGCGTCGTTTTCCAGCGATATGTTCGGCGCAGCCGTTACTTCATGGATTAAATGATATTATTCTCTTAATCTGTTCAATTTTACCAGCGCTCAATCCCCCTAAATCATCCATTTCAATCCAGCTTTAAAACATCGTCTACCTTCAAAAATAGCCTATACAGCCAATTTTATATTAAATTCTATCTTTTTAGACAACATCCGATCCCTCTCTTTCCCTCACCGGCGCTGAATGGTATGGTGCCCCTGCAACAATTTTCCGGGGGCGGATGGCCCCGATCACCTGCAAAAGCGTGTGACCATGTCTCTGATGAAACTGTTTTCGGGTCCAACCCCTGAAAAACTGGAATCCAAAGGCGACACCCTGTTTGCGTCCGGCCTGTGGGGCCAGGCCAAGCAGGCCTATGAACGTGCCCTCTATAAACTTGATAAAGCACCTGAGGCTGAACCACACCGGCATCGACAGCTTCAGGATAAGATCCGGCAAACATGCGAAGCCCTCGCCCGCAGCCATCAGGAAGATGCTATGAACTATCTTGACGGGGGCTATGCGGACGAAGCGCGTGCGGCCCTGACCCTGGCTTTGGAAATCAGCGACGATGAGGCTTTCCGGGATGAATTGACAAAGCAGCTGGCAGCCTTGAATGCCAGCCCCGAATCCGATTATAATGCGATTGAGACCATATCGGTTGACGCACCTTCCCTGGATAACGACCTGACATCGGCCAATCCGACCGTATCGAAAGATGAATATTTCCGAGCGCTGTGCCATACCCTACCGGAAGAGATCGGGAAAGCCTATCAAGGCTATGGCGAAGACTTCATCGACGGTTATATCGCCCTCAACAACGGTAATTTCGATACCGCCATAACATACCTGGAGCGGGCCATGACCGCCCTCCCTCGGCCGGATAGCTTTATCCCCCTGGAGCTTGCCACCGCCTATGTAAACAACGGCCGACTGGAGGAGGCCCGTGAACTGCTGGAAGAGGTCCGCTTTCACCATCCCGAAGCCCTGCCGGCCTATCAGCTGCTGTGCGACATCTACTGGGAGCACGGTGAAACAGCACAGGCCGAAGCCCTGCTGGCATCGCTTCCGCCCCACCTGGCACAATCCCGGGCGGTCATGCACTTGAAGGGTGAAACCCTTTACCGTGCCGGCCAGTTCGACAAGGCCCGCGATTTCTACCGCTATTTTCTGGAAACCTATGGCTGGGACGACGGCATGGCACAGGAACTTGCAAAAGCCCACGAGGCATTACAGGAGCAATCCGAGGCACGTGGACTATATCGGAAAATCATCGGGCGCTGCCGCAGCTGCCATGCCCGCGTTGATCCCCGGATCAAACACCAATATGCAGAACTCTCCTTTGCCGAAGGGATTAAAGACCCGGACATTCTTGAAATTTATCTGTCGCTGGCACATGAAATCCCGACCAATGCCGCCCTTTACTTCGAGCGTATCAGCCAGATCTATTTTTCGCAGGGCAATGCGACCGAAGGAGAACGTTTTCGCGCTTTTGCCCTTCGCGCTCAGGCTGAGCAGAACCATCCGCCACTATTCTGAAAGATGTCTTCCGCAATGATAGAAGATGATAAAAAACGCCGCTTGAAAAAGCTGGTCATCATTGTCATAGCTATATTTGCAGCGCTTGTGGGGGCGAGCTATCTTGTCTACAGCCTTCTTCAAAGCGGTCACATGCCCCCCATGGCCTTGCTTGTGCTGGCAGCCGTCATATCCATCGCCATCCCCATGATTCGTTCCAATTTTTTCCCGAGCGATCGGGATTGTGCTACGGAATATGCCTTTCACGAGCAACGCCTGGAAAAGGAAATGCTGCAGCACATCAGCGACAGCCTCGGCCCGGATAGCCTCAACGATCTATTTTCCCAGCCGGATCAATACCGCGCGTCGGCCGGTGATCATCTCGAACAATTGCTGACGCAGGAAAATGTTCCGCAAAATCCGGACCTTCATTTTGCGCTTTTACTATTATTGGCCCGCTTTCATGAAAAAAACGGCACCCCCCGGTCCAGCATTGCGCTGTTAAAAGCCGCCCTCGAGATCAAGCCGCAGCAGTTTGTGGCCCGGATGCACCTTGCGGTAAATTACGAATGGATCGGGGAAACTGAAGAGGCCTGCCGACACTACCGGATACTGCTGGATCATCCGGAAACGCTCTCAGGCGCCATGAAAAAATTGGTGGCCACCCATTTAAAAAACATCCAGTTGAAATAGATACACCGGCTGAATCCAATGTCACAAACAGCGAACACAAAAAAAGGTATCGCCATGCCGCATGCCGCGAAACCCAGAGAGACCGCCCTGGTCATCGGTTCGGGTATCGGCGGTCTCAGTTCGGCCATTATTCTGGCCACGCTGGGTTTTGACGTCACCGTTATTGAAAGAAACGTGCAGCCCGGCGGCATGCTGCGCAGCTTCGTGCGCAGGGGCGTCCACTGCAACGTGGGGCTGCACTATCTGGGGGCGTTGGATCAGGGGCAAATCCTTCGGCGCTGTTTTGATTTCCTGGGCATCACCGATCAGTTGCCCTTGGAACGCATGGGGCGCAACGCACCGGTCGACCGCTATTATTTTACGAACGCGATCAATGGCCCGGATCAGTTTGACATGCCGGTGGGCCTGGATGCCTATGAAACCCACCTTATGGACGCTTTTCCTGCCGAAAAAAAACCGATCAGCACTTTTATGGAACAGTTGCGCGCCAATGCCGCGGATTTTCACCACCTCAACTTTCTTTATGACCCGCGTCCCATGGCCAACTTGATCGAACAAACCGAACCGCTCTGGGCCTTTTTGGACCGCGCCGGATATTCGCCCGGGCTCAAAAGTGTTATCAGCGTGCCGTCCGTCTGGATTGGCGTGCCGGCGGACCAGTGTCCCCTATTCTATCACACCATGATCCTGGCCAGCTATCTCTTCTCGGCCTGGCGCTTGCAAAGCAGCGGCGCCCATATGGTGGATGTCCTGCAGCAACGCCTGCTGAGCCTCGGTGGAAAACTTGTGACAGGGCACGCCGTTCAGCGTATCGATATCCGCAAGGGCCAAGTGCAGGGCGTCACACTCGACAATGGCGAACCGCTGTCCGCCGCCAATGTCGTTGCGGCCATCCACCCCAAAATCGTTTTGAATCTCCTGGCACCGGAGGATGTCAAACCATCCTATCGCCGGCGCATCGCGGGATTAAAAGACACCGACGGCATGTTCTCAGTCCATGCGCTGGTGCCGCGCAACGGGCATCAGGCCATCCCCCACAATATTTTTTCAGTTCGAACAACCCCCAACGGTGCCGTTGACGATGTGATTTATCTTCAATTGAGACCCTGTGAACGACCGGGATACCTTCTTCTCTCACTGCTGACCTCCGGCCAGGAGGCCCTATGGCAGCCTTGGCAGCACACCCGTTCCGGGCAGCGCGGCGAGGACTACCAGCGCCTTAAACAAGCCGTGGCACACCGGCTGATCCGGCAGGTCGAACCCATCACGGGCCCGTATCATAAACTGGAACTGCTTGATGTCTATACGCCGCTATCCATCCGGGACTGGGTCAACAGCCCCAATGGTTCGGCCTACGGCGTCATGCGTTCCTGCCGCCAGTTGCTGTCTGCGGCGGTCTTGAACCGAACCGCCGTACAGGGACTCTACCTGGCCGGCCAGAACATCGTGGCGCCCGGCGTTCTGGGGACGATTCTCGGATCATTGGCAACGATTAAGTTCATGATCGGACCGGACCGGTTCAACCAGGAAATTCAGCTGTAGGACGTTGACCAAAAGGCTCCCGCTTGTTCCACAACCGCTATCAAATGGGCAGAAAGGAACTGGCGGGCAGCCTTCCTACCTTTCACCCTCCTCATTTATTGAATTCTATTTGTTAAATAATGTTTGCACCTATCGAATTTGAGCGGTATAGAATCCAATTATTTTGGGATTATGCTCATTATTATCATGAAGATTACCGGCTTTCGCTATTGGCCGAATTGCGGCCGTTTAGCGGCAAAGGACCTTACAATCGATGCATCATCCTTTAAAACCAGGTTTTTTCTTCTGTATACGATCCAGTCTTGCGACGCTGACCCCAGACAAGCCGGTGAATCGCTGCCGAGCTGCGACGTCTTAAAAGGCCGTATGCCGTGACACACACTATCGACTACAAGGGCTTCTACCTCGCATTTCGCGACATCAGCCGTCTGGTCCATTCCAGCACCAGTGTTCAGGAGGTCATTGACCTGGCGGTTTGGAAAACCAACGAATTGTTAGACGCCAAAGGTACGCTGCTGCGCATCCACAACCTCGAAACCAACAATTTCGAAGTAACGGCCGCATGCGGGATCGCCCAGCAATACCTCGCCAAAGGACCGGTCTCCAGCGAACAAATCCGGGCCGATCTCAACTACAGTGACAGTGTACGTATCTTCAACGATATCTGGCAGGCACCAAGGGTGGCGTTGCCCCAGCAGGCATGGGGCGAGGGGGTCCGCATGATTCTTGATTGCCCCTTGCGCCACGACAATGACATTTTAGGGCTGATTCGTGTCTATCTGGCGGAAGCCCGGGAATTCCAGCAGGCCGAACTGGACTTCGTCATTTCGCTCGGCGAACAGTGCGCGTGCGCCTTGAACAAGGCACGCCTGATTGAAAACCAGCAGAGCCGCTATAACCATCTGGTCCTGCAGACCGAAAAACTTTCGGCCCTGGGCCGCATGGCCGCCGGCATCGCCCATGAAATCAACAATCCCCTCGGCGGTATCCTGCTCTACAGCTCAAACATGTTCAAAAAGACCGACGACGGGGACCCCTGCAAAAAAGGGTTGGAAATCATCATACGGGAGACAACGCGCTGCAAGGGCATCATTCAAGAATTACTTGAATTTTCAAGGTACAAAGCCCCTAACAAACAACTGCTGAACCTCAACGATACGCTTCGAAAAGCCCTCAGCATTCTGGACAACGAATTCATGTTGCGGCACATCAAAGTGACCAAAATACTGGCCCACGACCTGGAAGATATCCTGCTGGACGGCAACCAGATGGAGCAGGTCTTTATCAACCTGCTGCTCAACGCAGCCCAGGCCATCGACAAGCAGGGGCAGATTCGCATCGAAACGCGGATGGATGCTGACCGGGACCTGGAGCTTGTCGAAATCGCGGACGACGGTTGCGGCATCGCTCCCGAAGAGGCCGGCAAGCTCTTTGAACCGTTCTACTCGACCAAAAGCACCGGCACCGGCCTCGGGCTGGCGGTAAGCTACGGAATCGTGCGCAACCATGAAGGCCAGATCCGGGTGGCCAGCCAATTGAACGAAGGTACCTGCTTTACGATCGAACTGCCCCTCGATCGACCCGCGCCCTCCGAGCCAAAAAAACAAGGAAACGCGTGATGGACTCTTTGCACATCCTCATCATCGATGACGAGCCGGTGGTCTGCGACGGTTGCCGGCTGGTGCTCATGGACCATGGGCACACCGTCGACAGTTTTACGGCCGGTACCGAAGGCCTGGAAGCATTCTACGCCAAGCCTTACGATTTGGTGCTGCTGGATCTCAAAATGCCCGATGCCGAAGGCATGGAAATTCTCAAGGCCTGCCAAGCCCACAACCCGAACGCCTACGTCATCGTCATGACCGGTTATTCCACCGTCAAGACCGCCGTACAAGCCATGAAAGCCGGGGCTTTCGACTTCCTGTCCAAACCTTTCGGGGACGAGGAACTTTCCATAACGGTCAGGCGGGTGCAGGAAAATCGCCGTCTGGTGCAGGAAAACCAATCGCTGCGGCAACAGCTCCTGGAGCGTTTTCACTTCGAAAACATCATCGGTGAAACCCCCCGTATTCTGAAGATTTTTGAAAAAATCAAGAAGGTGGCGCCCACTGACAGCACTGTGCTGCTGGACGGCGAAAGCGGCACAGGCAAAGAACTGTTTGCCCGTGCCATCCATGCCCACAGCCAGCGCGCCGCCCACCATTTCATGCCCATCGACTGCAGCACCCTGGCCCCGGGGGTTCTGGAAAGCGAGTTATTCGGTCATGTGCGCGGGGCCTTCTCCGGGGCGGTGGCCGACAAACCCGGCATCTTCGAAGCGGCCAGCGAGGGTACCCTGTTCATGGACGAAGTGGCCAGCCTGAACCTGGAAACCCAAGGCAAACTGCTGCGGGTCATGGAAAGCGGTGAATTCAAACGGGTCGGGGCCAACCAGGTGCAGCAAACCCGGGCGCGCATTATCGCCGCCACCAATCAGGACCTGCGGGCCATGGTGACCGACGGTCGTTTTCGCGAAGATCTCTACTATCGGATCAACGTCTTTCCGATCTTTCTGCCGCCCCTGCGGGAGCGCCGGGATGATATTCCGCGCCTGGCCGACCATTTTCTAAGGCTCTTCAACAAAAAGGCGAGCAAACGCATCGACGGATTTACCGACGAGGCCATGGAACTGCTGGTCCGTCAGGAATGGCCCGGCAATGTGCGCCAATTGAAAAATGTCATCGAGCGGCTGGTCATCATGTCGGACCGGCGTTTCCTGGACATCGTCTATCTGCTCGACAACCTCCAGGTGCGCCGCTCCGGAGACCATGAGGCGGTCCCCGAGACCCTGGCTGAGCTCAAGGCCGTGAAGCAGCAGATTATGACCGAAAGTTTCGGGCAAATTGAAAAGGCTTTTCTGATCAAAGCCCTGCGGGAGGCCGACGGCAATATCAGTCAGGCTGCCGCCGAGGTGGGTATGCAGCGGCCCAATTTTCATGCCCTTATGAAAAAACACGGCATCACCCGGGAGGCCTTATGAGACCGGCCGTGCCCATCACCGGTAGCGTATATTGGTCCATACAGTCTGATTTTTTTGGGTTTTTATGCCATTTGACGGGCATCCGCCCGGTGGAGCGTATAACCGCTTATACGATTCAACGGACCGGCAGCGCTTGGTTCCTTTTCGAAGCAATTATGTTTTATATAATATTTTCAATATGTTTAGTTGATATAGCCTTTATATAGGGTGGTTGAGGCACCTTTGGTACGGCTCTTGCTGTGGTCGTCATCGATTACAACAACGCGAAGACGAGCGCGCATCGGGATGATGCCGCCACAAACCGCACAACCGAACCATTGGGAGGGTCTCATGTCTGCACAAGTGAAATCTATTGACCGTTCAGAGGATCACGCTGCTCAGATTCTGTTGATGGAAGACGAAATCGTCATCGCCGAAGGGCTGCAGATGATTCTGTCGGAAGAAGGGCATCAGGTGGAAATCGCCAATACCGGCACCCGCGCCCTGGAGCAGCTGCACCACAAACCCTACGACCTGCTGGTCGCCGACCTGCGACTGCCGGACATCAACGGCATGGAGGTGATCAAGCAAATCAAGGCGGACGGCTCGGATACCGGCATTATCGTCATCACGGGCTATTCCACGGTGGACACGGCGGTCGACGCCATGCGCATCGGCGCCAATGACTATCTGGCCAAGCCGTTCACCGACGACCAGATTCGCCAAGCCGTGGACAAGGTCCTGGGCAACCGAGTCGTGCCGGCCAAGCGGGCGGCCACCCCAACGGAGCAGCAGGCCCAGGCCCTGATCGAAAAACGGGAGGTCATGCGGGTGCTCAATCGCACCAGTGAAGATCCGGAATTCTGGACCGCCCTCATGGAACAGGGCGGCAACGTCCTGGGCGACTATCAGCTTTCCTCGGCTGCCAAGGCCGCGATAGCATCCGGCGACCTGGGATGGATCAACGCCAACATCGGCGAGCTGACTCAGAAGCAGCTTATGTTTATCTACAAACGACTGGAGCGCGAAGCCTGGTAACACCATTGCCAGGCAAGCGACATTCAACGGGCCGACCGGTGGCCGGCCACTGATTCTGATCACGAAAGATGCGGAGTGGACAATGACGTGCAAAACAACACCCGGCGCCCGACCGGTGGGCGCAGTACTCGTAGTAGGAGGCGGTATCGCCGGCATGCAGGCGGCTTTGGATATGGCCGATGCCGGTTTTTACGTCTACCTGGTCGAACGCTCGCCGTCCATCGGCGGCGTCATGGCCCAACTGGACAAGACGTTCCCGACCAACGACTGCTCGATGTGAATCCTGGCCCCCAAACTGGTCGAGGTCGGCCGGCACAGCAACATCGAGTTACTCACCCTGGCGGAGGTGGAAGCCATTGAAGGCCAGCAGGGCGACTTCCAGGCGCAAGTCCTGCTGCACCCCCGCTATGTCGATATGGACAAGTGCATTGCCTGCGGGCAGTGCGCCGCCAAATGCCCCAAGAAAGTCGACGACGTTTACAATGCCGGGCTGGGCAAACGCAAGGCCATCTACGTGCCCTATGCCCAGGCCGTACCCCTGAAGTACGCCATCGATCCCCAGCAATGCCTTCAGTTGACCAAGGGGCGCTGCGGGGCCTGCGCCAAGGTCTGCCCCACCGGCGCCATCAATTTTGAGGATACGGAGGAGCGCCGCACCCTGAACGTCGGCTCCGTGATCCTGGCACCTGGTTTCCGCAGCTTCGATCCTACGGGAATGGACATCTACGGCTACGACCAGTTCCCCAATGTGGTGACCTCGCTGGAATTCGAGCGCATTCTCTCGGCCACCGGGCCTTTCGGCGGGCACCTGGTCAAGCCCTCGGCCGCCAAAAAAGGCACCGCCCCCCGCAAGATCGCCTGGCTCCAGTGCATCGGCTCCCGGGACCAGAACCGCACCGGCAACAGCTACTGCTCGTCGGTCTGCTGCATGTATGCCGTCAAACAGGCGGTCATGGCCCGCGAACACAGCGAAGACGACCTGGACTGCGCCATCTTCTACATGGACATGCGCACCCAGGGCAAAGACTTCGATCGTTACAGCGAAAATGCGGCCCGGTCGGGCATCCGCTTCGAGGCCGCCCGGGTCCATTCCTTGGAACCAGCGCCGGAGGACGGGCTGAGCATGCGCTATGCACAATCGGACGGCACCATCGTCAACGAGGTTTTCGGCCTGGTGGTGCTCTCCACCGGGCTGGAAATCGCGCCCGAAGTGGCCGAGCTGGCCAGCAAACTGGACGTGGATCTCTCCCCGCAACGTTTCGTGACCACCGGCAGTTTCACCCCGGTGGCCACCTCCCGGCCGGGGATCTTTGCCTGCGGCGCCTTTACCGGCCCGAAGGACATTCCCCAATCCGTCATGGAGGCCAGCGCGGCGGCCGCCGCCGCCACCGAACCCCTGGCAGCGGCCCGCCACGATCTGACCCAGACCGTGGCCCTGCCGGCGGAAACCGACGTCCGTGGCGAACTGCCCCGCATCGGGGTGTTCGTCTGCAACTGCGGCATCAACATCGGCGGCGTGGTACGCGTGCCCGAGGTGGCAGAATACGCCCGCACCCTGCCCCACGTGGTCTATGTGGAAGAAAACCTCTTCACCTGCTCTCAGGACACCCAGGACAAGATGGCCGAAATCATCCGGTCCGAACGCCTGAACCGGGTGGTGGTGGCGGCCTGCACCCCCCGTACCCACGAAGAGCTCTTCCAGGCCACCCTGATGAACGCCGGTCTGAACCGCTACCTGTTTGAAATGGCCAACATCCGCAACCACGATGCCTGGGTGCACGGCGATGATCCGGATGCGGCCACGGAAAAAGCCAAGGACCTGGTCCACATGGCCGTGGCCAAGGCGGCCCTGCTGCGTCCATTGCAGCGCACCGAACTGCCCATGACCCACAGCGCGCTGGTGGTGGGCGGCGGTATCGCCGGGCTGACGGCGGCCCGGGGGTTGGCCCGCCAGGGCTACCCGGTCCACCTGGTGGAACGCGATGCTGCCCTGGGCGGCAACGCCCGCCGGCTGCGGGCCACCTGGCGGGGCGAGTCGGTGACCGACCATCTGGCCGACCTGATCCAGGCGGTGGAAGCCGATGACAAGATCACCGTGCACACCGGGGCCGCGGTTTCCGGGGTGGACGGATTTGTGGGCAACTTCCAAACCACCCTCCAGGCCGCCGACGGCCAAAGCGAAACCATCGACCATGGCGTGGCCATCCTGGCCACCGGGGCCGAAGAATCCAAACCCCGGGCCTACCTCTACGGCGAACACCCGGCGGTCTGCACCCAACTGGAGCTGGACGAACGCCTGGCGGCCGAAACTCCGGAGCTGGACGGCATCCGCAATGCGGTCTTCATCCAGTGTGTCGGCTCTCGCAACGACGAACGGCCCTACTGCTCCAAGGTGTGCTGCAGCCATTCCCTGCGCAACGCCGTCACCCTCAAGACCCGACACCCGGAAATGAATGTCTACGTTCTCTACCGGGATATCCGCACCTACGGGTTGCGGGAGCAGCTTTACCAGGAAGCCCGCGCCTGCGGCGTGCGCTTTATCCGCTTCACCCCGGAAGCGCCGCCGGAGGCCCGCGCCAACCGCGATCGGGTCACGGTCACCTTCCGCGACCACGTGCTGGATCGGCTGCTGGCCGTCGACGCTGACCTGCTTTGCCTGGCCGCGGCCATCGTTCCCCGTGGGGACACGGCCCTGGCCCAGTTCTTCAAGGTGCCCGTCGACAATGACGGGTGGCTTCTGGAGGCCCACCAGAAATTGCGTCCGGTGGATTTCGCCACGGACGGCGTCTTCCTGTGCGGCCTGGCCCACTACCCCAAACCCGTCGACGAAAGCATTGCCCAGGCCAAGGCCGCCGCGGCCCGGGCGGTCACCTTCCTGGCCATGGACACCATCCAGGTGGGCGGGGTGGTCTCGGTCATCGATGCCGGGCGCTGCGTGGGCTGCGGGGGCTGCGTCCAGGTCTGTCCCTACAACGCGATTCACCTTTCCGAGGAAACCGGCATCGCCGAAGTCAACCCGGCCTTGTGCAAGGGCTGCGGCGCCTGCGCGGCGGCCTGTCCGTCCGAGGCCCCGACCCTTATGGGATTCAACAACCAGCAGCTTTACGCGCAGATCAACAGCGCCCTGGCTGCCTGAAGCCAACGGTCCGCGCCATCCCCGGTCCAACCGGGTGCCGGCGCCGGCCCTGCAGGAGTGACCATTGGAACCAGATCGTTTTGAACCGAAAATCATCGCCTTTTTCTGCAACTGGTGCACCTATGGCGCGGCGGACCTGGCCGGCGTCAGCCGCCTGAGCTATCCGCCCAACATCCGGCCCATCCGGATCATGTGCTCGGGCACGGTCTCCCCCCACCATATCCTCAAGGCGTTCCAGCAGGGCGCCGACGGGGTGCTGGTGGGCGGCTGACACATCGGCGACTGCCATTACCTGTACGGTAATCACATGACGCTCAAACGGATCGCCTTCATGCAACAACTGCTCACGTTCATGGGACTGGAGGGACGGCTGCATCTGGAATGGATATCGTCGGCCGAAGCCCAGAAGTTCGTGCGCGTGGTCACCGATTTTACCGAAACCATCCGCCGGCTGGGGCCCAGCCCGCTGCAGCCCGCCCGTCACCGGCAGGCGGCCAATGTCATGGTCTCGCCCCCGGGAATCGCCCGGTCGGCCGCCCCTGACGAAGCCGCCGCGGTTGCCAAGTCGGCCTGAGGGAGGTCTTATGCAAAAACAAGTCAGAGCTTGGCTGGAAGACGGCAAGGTGGATGTCTTCCTGGCCTATAAAATGGACTGCGGGCACCCGCTGCCCCACGCCTTTACCCGGGAGCGAATCGACGAAACCGAAGACCTGGTGACCGGACCGGCGCGCTATTCCCTGGAAAAATTCGCCACCCAGATCGCGGCCCGTCACCCGGAGAAGAAAATCGGGCTGCTCGCCCGGGACTGCACCCAGCGGGCCCTGAACGTGCTGGCCGTCTGGAACCAGCTGCCGGCCGAGCAGGTGGAACCCCTGCCGGTCAACTGCTGCCCCTCGGCCCTGAAGTCCCATGCGGACTGCACCTACCTGGAGGCCCCGGCCACCGGCGACGTCAAAATCCAGCGCGGCCAGGACCCGCGCCAGAGCCTCGAAGCCGTCGATGCCCAGGAGGGGCCCGAACGCTTCGCGCGCTGGATGTACGAGTTCCAGAAGTGCATCAAGTGCTACGGCTGCCGCAACATCTGCCCGGTGTGCTTCTGCAAGGACTGCAGCCTGGAGCACCCGGACCTCATCGGCACCGGCAACCTGCCCCCGGACATCCCCATCTTTCACCTGGTCCGGGCCGTGCACATGGCCGGACGCTGCATCGACTGCGGCCTGTGTGAAGATGCCTGCCCGGCCGAGATCCCGCTGCGCCTGCTCTATGGCAAGGTCAACGCTATCGTGAAGGATCTCTTCGACTACGACACCGGCGCCAGCGACGCCTTGTCGCCCTTCAGCATCCTGGGCGACAAACCGACGCTCACGCCGGCACCGCTGCTGGCGGTTTCACAGGAGTAACGGCATGACGCTAAAATTTGTTCCTTCGATCTGTTGTTACTGCGGCACGGGCTGCGGCGTTCTCTTTCAGGTAATGGATGGCCAGCTCGTCGGCACCCTGCCCATGAAAACCCATCCGGTCAACCAGGGCAAACTCTGCATCAAGGGCTGGAACCTGCATGAGCACATCACCAGCGAGCTGCGCCTCAAGCACCCGCTGCTGAACACCTTCGGCCGTATGACCAAGGTCGGCTGGGATGATGCCATAGGCTTTGCCGCGGACCGCCTCAAAACGATCGTGGCCGAGCACGGGCCGGACAGCGTCGGCGTGCTGGTGTCCGCCAAAATCACCAACGAGGAAAACTACCTGGCCCAGAAGTTCGCCCGCGCCGCCATCGGCACCAACAACGTGGACCATTGCGCCCGCCTCTGACATGCCTCCACGGTGGCCGGTCTGGCCGCCGCCTTCGGCAGTGGGGCAATGACCAATTCCTACGACGATCTGGAAACCGCGGGCTGCTTCTTCGTGATCGGCTCCAACACCACCGCCTGCCATCCCCTCATCGCCCGGCGTATCTACCGGGCCAAGGAAAGGGGCGCCAAGCTGATCGTGGCTGATCCCCGGGGCATCCAGCTGAGCAATTTTGCCGACCTGGCCGTCAATCACCGGCTGGGCAGCGATGTGGCCCTGCTGAACGGCATGATGCACTGCATCCTGCGCAACGGCTGGGAAGCCAAGGATTACATCGACAGCCGCACCGAGGGCTTCGCGGAACTGCAAGCCGCGGTGGCCGACTACCCACCCGAGCGGGTGCAAGCCATCACCGGGGTGGTAGTACGCGACATCGAGGAGATGGCCGATCTCTATGCCAATCATGGCCCAAGCGCCTTGCTGTATGCCATGGGCATCACCCAGCACACCACCGGGGTGGACAACGTCAAATCCTGCTGCAACCTGGCCCTGCTCTGCGGCTACGTGGGGGCGGCCGGCGGAGGCGTCAATCCTTTGCGGGGGCAGAACAATGTCCAAGGGGCCTGCGACATGGGCGGTCTGCCTAACGTCTTCACCGGCTACCAGCCGGTGACCGTGCCGGAAAACGTGGCAAAGTTCTCCCAAGCTTGGGGCCGGCCTTTGTCGGACAAGCCCGGCATGACCATCACCGACATGGTGGGCGCCATGCTGGAAGGACGCATTCGGGCACTCTACGTCATCGGGGAAAATCCCAAACTCAGCGATCCGGACTGGAACCATTTGCACCATGCCCTGAAGAAGCTCGACCTCTTGATCGTTCAGGATCTGTTTCTCTCCGAGACCGCCCAGATTGCCGACGTGATTCTGCCGGCCGCCGCAGTGGCCGAGAAAGACGGCACCTTTACAAGCTCCGAGCGCCGCTGCGCCCGCATCCACAAAGCAGTGGAACCAGTGGGCCAGGCCCTGGCCGACTGGGAGATCATCTGCCGCCTGTCCACGGCCATGGGCTATCCCATGGACTATGCTGGCCCCAGCGACATCTTCGATGAAATGGCGTCCCTGACGCCCAAGAGCTACGCCGGCATGACCTACGAACGCCTGGGGCTCGACGGTCTTCAGTGGCCCTGTCCGGACCGCGATCACCCGGGCACCCCGATCCTGCACACCCAGAGCTGCGCCCGCGGCCTCGGCAAGTTCCACGCCATCGCCTACCGGGATCCGGCGGAGATGCCCGACCGGGACTATCCCTACTTCCTGACCACGGGCCGCATGTTCGCCCACTACCATACCGGTACGATGACGCGCATCTCGCCCCACCTGGATGCCGAGCAGCGCCGGGGCTATGTCAGCATTCACCCCGCCGATGCCAGCAAGCTGGACATCGCGGACGGCGACCTGCTCCAGGTGACCTCGCGGCGCGGTGCAATGGAGGCGCCAGCGCGTTTGAACACCAGCGTGCAGCCCGGCTGCCTGTTCATGCCCATCCATTTCGGCGAGAACCCGGCCAACGTCTTGACCAACGCGGAAGCCTACGACCCCCTGGCCAAGATCCCCGAGTTCAAGGTCAGCGCCGTGCGCATAGCCAAGGCCCGGGAAGCCTGCCCCTAAACATGACTTCAGCCGGACGCGGACCCACCGGTCCGCGTCCGGCCCGATTCGGATCACGAGATCATTTCAATATTGTCTTAGAATGGCGCAATAGCTGTGATGTCCGTCAAGGTGTGACGGTATGCTTTGGGCTGTCAACATTAAGGCGCACCGTCCACAGGGAAATTGGATGATTTTCATATCGGCGCGCTGACAAAGAGAATTCTTTTATCGCAGAAAGCAGTACCGGCTTCCGGTATATCGGAACACTTTGGGTGGCTGTGATGGTTTTCGAACGGTTTCGTTTAAAGATCATAGGCGTTTCGCCCTACATGCCACTCAGGCCGCAAACAGGTAGAACCCAATGGCCTTTGCGTGGGGATCGGACGCTCCCGTTGCAGTAAATTCGGCCCCCAGATCGGATCCGTCAATCCGGCGAACCACACTTTCCTTGCGAACCGTGGACTGCTTGCCGTCGTCCAACTGGAATTCCACAACGAGCTTGTCCCCGATACGGAGGGCCTTCTTTTCATGGAGGCGCATCCGAACCCCTGTCCTCGACAAGTCCAGCACAGCCATGGCGCCCCTCCCGACATGCCGGCCACCGGGAACCTGGGCATAAGTGCCCCGGAAATGGACGGCTTTTCTGAAATGTCGCCGACGCTCCATTTCCGCCGGGTATTGGTGGCCGCAAGGGCATTTGATCCGAATTCTCACGACGCGGGACATCGTGATGTAGGGCGATGCGTCGATGGTCCGACTCCGCTCGCAGGCCGGACAGGCCAGCGTGGCCTTGTTGTCGTTGGTGACGTATATTTTTTGCATGGTGTTCACCTGTTGATTGTCATCGTCAAGTCAATCGATCAAGCCCATAAATGCGAATGGGGGATGGCGCATGCAATGCCAAAAAACCGTTCAGAATCTATCCCTTGCAAACCGCTCCAGCAGGATGCGGGTTAAATAATATTATCGACCGCATGAAAAGATACTTGAGCCGAAAACAGGTGGGATTGTGAACTGGCCCTGACAATCGATCCCATGCGTTTGGGGATTAATGCCGTGCGGCGATTGTGCATGGATTGCGATGGGCAAGCGGAATGGCCAAGGACGGTCGTGGCGCGGTGCGCCACGCAGCAGCGGAGCAGGCGCTTCTTGAAACAACGTCCACGGCCTGGGAATCAGTCGAACTGGGCTTTGAATGCCTTCAATGTTTCCCGGAGGCTATCGATATCGCTTCGCAGTTGAGCAACATCCGACTCGAGTTGGTCGAGTCGCGCGGCGCTGTCGACCGCCTGGGCAAGGGGCAGCGCTGTCTGGTCAGGCGGCCGCACCGTTTCCGGCGCGCCCCCCAAAAGCTGGGTGTAGCGTGATTCCTTGCGCCCGGGAAGTCGATCCAGCCGCTGGGCAAGCCCCCATTCAACCAGTTTTTCAAGGATTTCGGTGACGGCCTCCAGATTTTCGAACGTGGCCAACCGTCCGGTCCGGCTGCGGAGTTCTCCGACGGTCTGGGGCCCTCTGAGCATCAACACGCAGAGCACAGCGGTTTCCCGGGGAACGAGGTCATACGTCGGTGACAATAATTCCTCGTATTTGGGAACCCGCCCTACCCCGCTGCGGTTAACCAGTTTTTTTTCTGCCAGCACCGCCAGGACCGATTGCACGTCGCGTTCGTCATACACCACCACCGGATCACGGCTCGACTTCTGGTTGCAGGCGTTGGTAAGGGCGTTAAGGGATAGCGGATAGTAGTCCGGGGTGGACAAGGCCTTTTCCATAAGGCTGCCTAAAATCCGGATCTCGACATCGGTCAATGGGGTCGTTGCCATTTAATGAAATCCCATGCGGCTTCAATTCATTTCAAACGCGTTGAACGGCATTTACGCCTGCACGACACGGTTGCGCCCCGTCCGTTTGGCATCGTACAACGCTTTATCAGCCCTTCGAATCATCGATTCAAGGGCCACGTCATCCTCCCGCAGGCTGGTCAATCCGATGCTCACGGTACACTGGATCGGATGGTTGTCCGATCCGCCCTCGATTCGGCTGTTCATCACCCGGTCCCTCAAACGTTCGGCAACCCGGGCGGCATTGGCCGCCTCGGTTTCCGGCAGCACCGCCGAAAACTCTTCGCCGCCCGTACGGCCGAAAATATCCGTAACCCGGAAGACACGCCGACAGGTGTCCACAAACGTTTTCAACACGGTGTCACCGACAGGATGTCCATGGGTATCGTTAATTTTCTTGAAGTGGTCCATATCCATCAGCAGGATGGCGAAAGGGTGGCCATAGCGCTGGTGCCGTAGAAATTCCTGACGCGCTTTCTGAAAAAAACGGCGGCGATTGAAGGCGCCGGTCAGAGAATCCGTGGTGGCCAGCCGTCGCAGCTCCGCTTCCATGTGGCGCCGCCCGGTGATATCGTTTCCAACGCTCAAAATCTCCGTAATGCGCCCGTCGGCATCCGTAATCGCCCGGTTGGTCCAGTAGACCCAAACCCGGCGCCCGTCCCGGGTAATGTTTTCATTTTCGTTGTTGCGAAAACGATCGGGGTCCTGCCGGATCGCCAGCATCAACTCCTTGAGGTCCCGCTGAGAAATGCTCTCGCTCTCGGGAACGATGGTTCCCACCACATTCCCACCGATCAATTCTTCTGCTTCATAGCCAAAAAACGTCAGCCCATAGGGGTTCATGAAGACGATTTTGCCCTCGGCGTCCCATCGCAGAATGATGCTGTTGACACTATGCACCAAATCCCGGTAATTTTTCTCACTTGCGCGCAGGGCCGCTTCCATCTCGCGCCGCTCGGCGATTTCGGTTTGCAGGCGCTGGTTGGTCGCAATCAGTTCCGCCGTCCTTTCCCGGACACGGGCGTCCAGGTCGTCCCGGGCCGCTTTGAGCGCCGCTTCGGCCTTTATTTTTTCGTGCAGCAGATCGTCCAGCTCAGTTTTGATGACGCTGATGGCGTCATAAACCGGACTCAGGGAACTGTTTTCCCCGACATCTTTTGTAAGGGACAATCCGTCCCGCTCCCAGTCGATACTGCCGATATACTCCAGCAAGTGTTCGACCGGGTTGACCGCGGCCAACGAGCGGCTCCCTGATACCAAGGAAGACGCACCCTCCCGGTGACTGTTTCCCCCGGCCGCCTCGGTTTCCTCCCGGACCATTCCCAGGGCACTGTCCAGATCATCGGTGGCCTTGACCGGAAAAGGTAAAATAAACCGCGAAAAATTGGTCACCGCCGCTGTAAATGGATTAAGACCGTATACGATGTATCCGCGCAGGGGGACTTTCCGATGCCAGGTTAAAATCGCGTCCTGGTAGTATTTGCGTGTCCGCCGCCCCACCCGCTGAAGCCCTTTGAGATCGGCAATGATATAATGCGGTCCCAGGGGTTCCGATAGAGAATCGTATACTTTCTCCCGCAGGGCGATCAAACCGGACAGATGGGCGACCTCGAGGGCACCTGCCGCGATGGAATGCAGAATATGACCGTCGATGATTTCATAGCGGATCGAGAAGCCTTCCTGCTCGAAAATCCAGTCGTCCCGACGGAGGACGGTGTGCGGCGTCCCATCGTGCGACAGGTAGGTGTCGGTAAAGGGGTCCGATGGCGTCTTGTCATCGGTGGCATGTCCCGTATCCTCTTCCAGCAGCCCCCGCGCCAGAAAGACAGCGTCCTGGTAGTCTTGGGCGATGTGAACATCAAACTGAATGATATTGAGCCGCTTACCCAACTTGGTGCTCATGCGAAGCAGGGGGGATAGGCCGTAAAAGATGACGCCGACCAACTGCTTGCGTTGCAGCATGTGCTGAATAAAATAGCGGCGTCCCTCAAGGGTGGTTCCGCCGAGATGGGAATAATCCAAGATGTGGATGTACGGACGGTGGGCGAGATACTGATCGATAATGGCGTCCGTAAAATCAAAGGCCTTGCGGACGCCCGCGATGGTGGCGCGTCCATGATTGTGTGTGAGCAGGATACCGTTACCGATGATTTCCGCCGTTATCGTGAAGCCCTGTTCAAATACAACGTCGGTCCATTCCGGCCGTCTCTGAACCGCCCACCCGGAAATAGGGCAAATCTTGGCGGGCGCCGCCTTTGTTGAAACGTCAGCGCCCCCATTATCCTTATCGCATTCATCCGGTTGCGTCGGATGGGCGTCTGGTATGGTCTTCTCCATCAAGCCCCCCCGCCCAATGCGGTTCCCAGGCGGCTGGCCAGCATAAATAAAAAAGGCGCCATCATCCCCCCCGTGCGGCGCATTTCCTGGAAAAAGGCCCGCGGCGACAGCAACACCCCCGCGGCAATCACACGGAAGCTCGTCATGAAATCTCGGGGATCGAATTCCTCACTGCCACCATCGGTCATGAATCGTTTCTCCTGGTACCCCTGTCCGTCGATTCAACACGGGACCGCATGCCTCTGATCGCCAACCGTAACGGCCATCGTGAATAGCCTGCAAACCCAATGAACATAAGCAGATGTCTTATCACAATTCGGATAGCGTCTCCAGTCATCGTCATTCATGTTTCTGCTAAAACCGCCGATAATACCTTCCAGGAAGAATTCCTATTTAAAGGGAGGTCAGAATGACTGCTGCCATTGCATCATCCAATGCATTTGAATTGTATCCGTTTAACACACCCGGCCTGTCCGGCCGGGAAGTCCAGGCCTCGCAAAGTCTGCGCCTGGCAGCCGTTTCGGAAGTCAGCAAGGACATCACCCTGCATACCAAGGAAGGCGACACCGTCACCCTTTCCATGGATCGGGAAACCGTAGCGGTTTATGGACGGGATGCACGAATGTCCGTCCATCAGCAATTTGCCGTCTCTGATGATAGTGAACGCTTCGCCTATGAAGGTACTCGCGCGGAAACCCAGGAATGGTTCGGTTTTGAAGCCAGTCAGGAAATCTCCGTGACGGTTGAAGGGGATCTCAGTCGGGAAGAAATGCGCGATATTCGCAAGGCCCTGCGCCGCATCGACCGCTTGATCGGTAAGTCGTTTGCACCGGAAGCGTCCGGACGGCGGGGCCCTGGATCAGCCGGTCTATCGCGGCTGGACACACTGGCCGGAGTCGAAGTGGATATCCGGCAATCCCGGACGATCATTGCCGCCGAATCCAGTACGATATCCGCCTTGACCTATGGGACTGACGGGCAGGCGGCAGAAAGCCTGGTACAACCCGAGGAGCCGGTTGTTCCGGCGTGGCAGGCCGTTGCCGATGAAGCCACCGACATCGTGGAGGAAACCGGCATCGAGCCGGAGCATTTCGTGGATCCGTTGCGCGATCTTTTCGGCCACTGGGCGCGTAAAATGAAACATCGCCGCTCGCCGTTTCACCAGATGATCAAGATGATGGAAGCGAGGGTGATGGACCGCCTGCCATCACCGGAAGGAAATGGTCTTCGCCAGGCGTGATCAAGGTTCGCGTATTGGTTGGTCAGATCTTGGGAGACGACAGGAACCGGATACATTCGCGCGCCTGCCCATTGGATCTCTGACCCCGCATCACGTTCGATCATCGATCGGTCAGTCATCCGAGGATTGATGGATATCGAAGATCTTAGCGTGTCGACCGTAGTCCATGGTTTTATAGCGGGTGATTTTCTGAAGCTTGCCGGTGATGTCGGCGATACGCTCGACCTGCTCGAGAATCTGCTCGGCCAGGCCATAATGTTTGTCGCCTTCGGCCAGGTCGACCATCATGAGCTCGGCATAGCCCGAAATCACCTGGAGGGGTTGGTTGAGCTCATGGCAGACCGCCCCGGCGGTCTCCAGCACCCCCTGAAATTTTTCTTTCTGGGCCCGCTCGCGAGCCGCACGGTTTTTTTCCGTCAGATCCATCATGGCGCCGACGCTGCCGGCCTTTTCGGCTCCCTCGCCGACCACCATGGCGGTGGTGAACAGAAAGTCCCGGCGGCGGCCGTCCGCACAGGGAATTTCGGCCTCGAAGGTCGCACTGTGGACACCGTTGCGCTTTAGGCAAGCCACCAGTTCATCGGGTATTTGCGGGCCCAGATCCCCGGCCTTGCAGCCAATGATGCGATCCCGCGTCAATCCGACGATCTCCCGGGCAAAGGCCTGGTTGCAGCCCCGGAAAACGCCGTCGATATCCTTGAAAAAAATTGGGTTGGGAATGGTGTTGATGAGGGTGTCCATCAACTGCAGATAACTGCGCAGTTTTTCCTCGGTGCGTTGCCGGAGGTCCGCCTCGTCCTCGTGGTGGGTCTCGATCTTTTGATACTGTTTCTGTTTGGACTGGGCGGTGCGGCTCAATCGCCGCAGTCGCTCGCGCAAACGGGATGTTTCCCGGGCCAGCCAAAACGCCACCCCGGTGGGCAGCAGAACCAGCAGAACCGTTATCCAACTATCCATCGACATACGCGCACCAGAAGAATTTTTAACCCCTCCGACCGAACAGGCGACCATCGCCGGCCAGGCTCTCAAAACAGCCACCATGGCTACCAGAATGCGTCTGCCTTGTAAACCATATCTCCCCAAAAATAAACGCAAAAAGTCTTTTCAGGATCATCGCCGGAAAACAGATTTGGACCTCTTTCACGAATGGTCGCTCCTGCCTTGGTCGTTCCGGCGGCGCGCACTTCGCGGACATCAACGCGGGCGCACACGCGCTGAGGGCTGGGCGCTCAGCGGATCATCCGGCCAGTGATGCTTGGGGTAGCGTCCTTTCAACTCCTTTTTGACGGCCGGGTAGCTGTTTTCCCAGAAACCGCCCAGATCCTGGGTGATCTGGGCCGGACGGCCGGCCGGGGAAAGCAGATGGAGCAACAGGGGCTGGCGGCCCTCCGCAAGCGTCGGCGTCTCGCGGGCACCGAACATCTCCTGGATGCGTACCGCCAGCACCGGAATATCTCCGCTGTAATCGATGGGACGGCGGGACCCGCTGGGAACGGTCAGATGGGTCGGCGCCAGGAGGTCCAGGCGCTGCTGCTGCCTCCAGGACAAATGCGCCCTCAGGGCTGCCGACAGGTCGATCCGTTTCAGATCATTGAGGCGTGATATGCCGCTAAGATAAGGTCCCAGCCAGCTTTCAAGAGTCTCGGTCAGCGCGGCATCGGAAATATCCGGCCATTCTTCGCGCTCGTCCAGATGCCGGCGCAGGAACAACACCCGTGCCTGCAAGGTCCGCTGGTTTTTGGTCCAGGGCAGGCACGCCAGACCGGTCAGACGGAGGCCTTTCAGCAAGGCCGCCTGGCGGGCTTCGTCAGGGATGGCGGCCAGCGGTTCGATTTTGATGCGTAAAGCCCCCAGTCTCAGATGACGCTCAGCCCGGACAGCCTGCCGTTCGGTGTCCCAGTCCACCTTTTCCTCCCGGTGCATGTCAGCCTCGAAATGATCGTACAGGGAGTTGAGCGTCATGGCCGCCCCAAGAAAAATCCGGGCTTCCCGACGCTCACCGTCCAGCGTGGCTGCCACCAGGTAATCTGACGCGGCAAGTGGTTCGGCCGCATCCAGATAGGCGCCCCGGCCACCCGCGAGAAGAAATCGGCCGGAATGGCCATCCCGGCGCTGGGCAATACGGTCGGGATAGGCCCATGCCAAGAGAACGCCAGCCATGTTGTGGTCGTCGCACCGACCGGTGATTGCCAGCCGACGACGAAGGTTGTCCGACACCTGGATCACCCGCCGGCAGGCGGATTTATCCACAATGCCGGATGGGTCATGAAAATGTCTTTCCCGTCGAAATTGAGCCAGGATATCCAACCGCAGGCGCAGGTCGGCATCACGCTCACCCGGCCCGAAGCGCACGATGTCCCGTTCGCTCAGCAGGGCCGCCAGGTCGCAGGCCAGATCACCTGTGCCGCCCGCCATCGCTTTCAGTACCATATGGGCCAGCCGGGGATGCAGCGGCAGGGTGGCCATTTGGCGACCGTGGTCCGTAATACGTCCCTCACGATCCAACGCTGCCAGACGCATCAGCAAGTCACGCGCTTGCTGCAAAGCCGCCGGGGGCGGCGGGTCGAGCCAGTCCAGGGAGGTCGCATCGGTGAGGCCCCACAGGGCCAGTTCCAGTGCCAGCGGTGCCAGATCAGCCTCCAGAATGGCCGGCCGCGCCTGCGGTATCAGCCCCGCGTGCTGTTCCCGGGACCAGAGACGAAAACAGGTCCCTGCTGTCATGCGCCCGGCCCGGCCGCGGCGTTGATCGGCGGAGGCCCTTGTCACCGGCAGTGTCACCAGACGGGTAAGGCCGCTGCCCACATCAAACCGCGGAACCCGGCTCAGTCCGCTGTCCACCACGACACGAATCCCCTCGATGGTCAGACTGGTCTCGGCAATGGACGTGGCCAGGACAATTTTGTATTGGCCATTGGCAGCCGGCAGGATGGCGGACGTCTGTGATGCCAATGAGAGGTTGCCATAGAGGGGGGCAATACGCCAGGCGGGTCCGAGTGAAGACGCTTCCAGCTGTTTGGCAACCCGGCGAATTTCAGCGGCCCCGGGAAGGAAAACGAGCATGCTGCCGCGCCCTTCCGCAACGGCCTCCCGAATCGTGGCTACGACGGCCCCTTCCACCGTCTGCCCGCTGGGTCGTTCGCGATAGACGGTCTCCACCGGGTAGGATTGTCCGGGGCAGGTCAGAACCGGTGCCCGGCCCAGCAGGTCCGCCACCCGATCAACATCCAGCGTGGCCGACATAACGAGCAGTCGCAGGTCGTCATTGAGGACCCCCTGGATATCGCGACAGAGCGCCAGCGCCAAGTCCGCTTCGAGGCTGCGCTCGTGATACTCGTCAAAAATCACCAGCCCCACACCAGACAGGGCCGGGTCGGACTGCAGCATGCGCGTCAGCACCCCCTCGGTAACCACTTCGATCCGGCCCTGCGGCCCCACCCGGCTGTCCATCCGGACGCGGTAACCGACGGTTCGCCCCACCGGTTCGTCCAAAAGATCGGCCAGCCGAAAAGCTGCCGCCCGCGTTGCCAGCCGGCGGGGTTCGAGCATGACGATCCGCTTCCCATCCAGCCAGGGCGCATTCAGGAGGGCCAGCGGCACACCGGTGGTCTTGCCGGCGCCGGGCGGGGCCTGCAAAACCGCATTCCGACAGTCGCCCAGAGCGCGGCGCACGTCATCAAAAACGGCGGATACCGGAAGTGCATTCAGTTGAGATAGCGTCATGACGTCGATTGGAATGAAAGGTTGCGATGGTGATTGATGGCAATTGCTCCGGAGCGACGCATCTGGTATGAGACCGGTTTATGGAAACTGATTATCATACCCTGACCATGCTGGTGGAAAATGAACCCGGTGTAACGGCCCGGGTTTCGGGGCTGTTTGCCAGCCGCAACTACAATATCGAAACCATTTGCGGCGCCCCCACGGCCAATCCCCGGATGTCCCGCATCACCATTACCACACGCGCCAATCCTGATCAGCTGGAACAGATCATGAAACAGCTGCGGCGGTTGGTCAACGTCATCAAGGTGCGCGACATGGCCGGTGAAAAGTCCGTGCGGCGGGAAATGGCGCTGATCTGCGTCAAGGCCGCACCGGCGGACCGGCCTGAAATCCGCAGTATCGTGGAAACGTTTCGCGGCCGCATCGTCGATACCGGAACGAGTCATTATATTGTCGAGGCCACCGGCAGTCACGATAAAATTAATGCCCTTGTGCATCTGCTGGAACCCATGGGCATTAAAAAACTGGCCCGCTCCGGTATTCTGGCCCTGTACCGCGAAGCCGACTGAACCGTTGCCGGAAGATTCGCCACCGACAAATGCACCGGCCGCCGCGCCCGAGGAGTTGCCAACCGGCAGGTCGACAACAGCCCTGCCTCCCCGGCCGGCCCGATTTGCAATCGGTAAACACCCCACCCCCTTGTAAAACATTTGTAAAACGCCAGTTAACCGTTCCCCCCGCCGATGCTTTCACATAGAAAAGCGATACGTTATGCAGTGTCCGGTTCCCGTTGCAAAACGGGCTGGATGTTATCCATGGGCCCCACAACAGGGAAATACGATGACCATTCACGAAACCACGATCATTCGGACACTGATGCGCTGGCTGTCGCTGTTCGTTTTAAAATGCACGGGATGGAAAGCTGAAGGGGATAAACCGGAGCTGGACCGTTACGTCGTTATCGCGGCCCCGCATACCTCGAACTGGGATTTTATTTACACCCTGTGTTTCGCCTTCATCTATAAACTCAGACCCCAGATCATGATGAAAGATGCCTGGTTCCGTTGGCCCCTGGGACCGCTGTTCCGGTGGTTGGGCGCCCTGCCCATCGACCGCACCCGCTCCCGCAACGTGGTGGCCCAGGCCATCGATATGTTCCAACAGCGTCCGCAAATGGCATTGGTCGTCCCGCCGTCCGGAACCCGCAAACGGGTCCAATACTGGAAGACCGGTTTTTATCATATCGCCTGCGGAGCCGATGTCCCCATTGCCCTCGGTTTTCTGGACTACGACCGCAAGGTCGGCGGCTTCGGTCCCCTCTTTTATCCCACCGGCGATATCGAACGTGACATGATTGCCATCCGGGAGTTCTACCGGCCCATCAGCGGTAAATTCCCCCGGCAGGAAAGCCATGCCCTGGTCCGCTCCGAATTGAAACCACCCTGCTGAAAAGGGGCTTAAAACCCGCCCTGAAAACCCCATTCGGATTTTGATCTCATCGGATTCGAAATCGCTGGGGATCGGGGTCGAATCCGGCAGTGTGCGCACCCCTTACCTTGTTTGATTGCGATAGCAATCCCGATTTCGATTCTGCACCCCGCCCGTCAGGACTGCATCCCCCGGATCCATTTCAGCAAAAGGATCACGCTGGGGGCAAGGTGGAAAAACAGATCGAAGATATCCAGGGGCCGCGTCAAGGTGCCGTTTTTCAGCATGATCAGCTTTTCCAGCACGTGCGGCATGGGCCGGAACGGCGCCAGCAGCATGAAAACGGCCAGCAGGATCAGCGGCAGGTAGGGGATGGGGTCCAATAGTTTGAGCATCGCCAATACCTTTCAAAATGAGCGCGTCAGGCCGGAATCGTTTCCACCGAAGCAAACTTCGGTTCATGCAGGGGGATCAGGATGTCGGCCATGGCTTTGACGTCCTGCATGATATCATAAGCGCGGTAGACATTGACCGGTGTCCCCGGCGGGATCACGTCCATCTCCATGGCCCGGATTTCCTTGGGGGGGAAAAAATTCTCCTCGATCACGCAAAACCCCGTGATGACGGCACGACCCTCTGTCGTATCTACGATTACGGAAAGGCCGCCTTCGGTATGCACCGGCGTGTGCATCAATCGAATGCCGGGGAGCACTTCCCGATCTTCGTTGACGATCCGCAGTTGGCCGTTTTCCTCGACGTCTTCGATGTAATCCTCCAGATAACGGAAATCGAGCGGATGCGGGTCGTGAATATGCGCCAGTTCATTAGCATGAGCGTAGAAAACAGCATTGCGGCACTTGTAGTCGTTTTCACAGTGGTCGTTGTGCAGGTGGGTGTGGATGACCACATCGATCGCATCCGGTGTCAGTCCCCAGCGGGCCAGCCCCTCCTCGAACGTGTATATTTTGCCGCCGATAGCGGATTCACGCTCCGGTGACTGGATCGGGCTCATCTCACCGGTGTCCACCAGAATCGTTTGGTCCCCGCCCTCAAGATACCAGGCATAGATGGGTATGACGAATTCCCGTCCGTAATGATGCTGATAGGTCATCATGCCTTTGTCAAACACCTTGGTGCCCAGCACGATAGGATGGATTTTATAGTGTGTCATGGTTCGATCTCCATTGCATTTGGAATTGCGTTCCTGCGGGTCGTTCGCGACAACATGGTCGGTATCGCCGTCGCACGGGGTTTCTCCCTCTTGTAGTGCAATTGCCAATCGCCGTCAAACCACGAGAGCGCCTCGCCCTGGGGATCCCATCGGCCCGGGGATTCGGCATCCCGCGGGGTTGCTGTCCCGAATTTTCGCTTCATTTTTTTTTAAATGGCTGCTAAATCTGATGACATCGTCCGCCCCTCACCGACGATATTCCGCCCCCACCACCAGGGAGACATCATGTTATGATGGACAAAAACGGCTGGCGCATTGTTCTGATTGATGACGAGGAAGGGATTCGGCGCGTAACGCGCATCACGCTGGAAGACGCCGGCTATGCTGTTTTCACGGCCGACAATGGTAAGAACGGTCTTGCGCTTTGCGAAGAGGTCCGCCCCCAGATCGTCATTACGGATGTCCGCATGCCGGGCATGGACGGTATTGCTGTCCTGGAAACCGTGAAGAAAAACTTCCCGGATATCGAAGTTATTGTGGCCACGGCCTTTGGTGAAATGGATTTGGCCATCAGGGCTCTTCAACTGGATGCCTCGGACTTCATCACCAAACCGCTGCACAGCGAAGCGCTGGCCGTCGCCCTGGAAAGGGCCCGGGCACGCTTCGAAGACCGCAAACAGCTGAAAGACTATACCACCTTTCTGGAAAAAGGCTGGAACGATACCACCCGTGAGCTCATGGCGGCCTTTACCTTCCAGAACAGCCTCATCGAAAGTTCGCTGGACGGGATTATCGGCTGCGACCCCGATGATGTCGTCGTGACGTTCAATCAAAGCGCCCAGGACATGCTGGGCTGCGACAAATCGGAAGTGCTCCACAAGATGCACCTGGGCCGCTTTCTACTGCCGGAAGAAGAGGCCCGTTTGAAACTGTTGCTGCAGGACAAAGATCGTAGCGGCCGCCGTCGCCAGTCTCTTTTTGAAACAACGCTCTGCGGCTTAAAGGGTCAGCGCATCCCGGTGCAAATGTCGGTGGCGCAGGTCGATATCCCCGACCAGGAACCCGGCACCGTGTGCTTCGTCAGGGACTTGCGGGAGATCCGCCGCCTCGAAAGGGAGGTGGAAGACCAGGCCCGTATCCTGCACCAGGACAAAATGATGTCACTGGGGCGCCTGGCGGCCAGCGTCGTGCATGAGATCAACAATCCCCTGGCCGGGATCTTGAACTACTGCCGCTTGATGCTGCGAATTCTCGGAAGAGGCACTGTTTCTTCGGATCAAATGGAAAAATTTACCCGCTATCTGGACCTGGTGGAAAAAGAAACCAGCCGGTGCTCCCAGATTGTCTCCAACCTGTTGACCT
This sequence comes from Deltaproteobacteria bacterium, assembly GCA_020444045.1. Lineage (GTDB taxonomy): Bacteria > Desulfobacterota > Desulfobacteria > Desulfobacterales > UBA5852 > JABZFP01. The sequence continues at coordinate 45,158 of JAHLLS010000015.1, read as the reverse complement.
TTTCACGCAAGTCGGAAACAGCGTTCGGGCCTGTTGCCGTTTCCGATCTAGTGCAGCGCTGCATCCTGCTTTGTCAGCACAAGCTGGAACTCAACAATATTCGCCTCGAGCAGCACATTGGAGACCGGCTTCCCGATATAAACGGGGACTTCAACCAACTGCAGCAATGCATCATCAACCTCGTCTTCAACAGTGCCGACGCCATGCCGCAAGGCGGCACCTTGACCCTTACCGCTTCGTACGTTGAAGCCATGCATGCTGTCCACTTGACCGTCAGCGACACCGGAACGGGCATTTCTGAAAAAGATTTGCCTCATATTTTTGAGCCTTTCTATACGACCAAAAACGAAGGCTATGGCGTCGGGCTTGGCCTTTCGACGCTCTACGGCATCCTCCAGGACCACCAGGGAAGCGTCCAGGTCGAAAGTGAGCCCGGAAAAAGAACCTCCTTTACGCTATCGCTTCCCGTGCCCTGACCCACGGGCCGAAATCTATAGCCATCGGTTGCCCCAGCGGCCGGCGTGGTCATGTCGGATCGGTGACGGCAGGCGGACCGCGTCTTACGCTTAAACCCACCCGCAATGGTGTTGCAATAGCAACATAACGTTGCGCAACACTCCCATCAACGCAACAGTTTGTTTTTTGCAATGATTGCCAATGGCATCAACCAATTGCATCCCATTTAACGCCTGTATCGCGACGTCAATACTTTTCTTCCCTTTAACGTGATATTTTATATATATATCAATGAGTTTTACCCTATCCATTCAAAGTGGCATATTTTATGCTGCTATCTCTTTCTGAACATCCGGCAACCGCAACCAACGCGTTCTGCAACACTGCAATTTGATTTACCCGAATGCCGCTCTCATCAGCCGCCGGAATGGCATTTGACCATACGCACGCTGTGACACCAGACAACATTTCGGTTTCTGTACCGCTCACGCAGAAAGGTTCACCTTGTCCGCCAGCCGCGCCAAAAAAAGGGTTCTCATTGTTGACGACGACCGAAATCAAGCGCTGCTGCTGCGCTCTCTGATGCAGGCCAACGGGTACAAAGCACTGTTGGCTGGAAGCAAGCCGGAAGGCGTCAAAATGGCCGAGCGGGAGAAACCCAGTTGCATCATACTGAACTGCATGATGTGCGGGGAGGAAGGATTTTGCCTCTACCGCCATTTCAAGTCCGAAGCACAGTTCCGCGACGTGCCGGTCATCATGCTCTCTTCGGTAAGCCGCGATATTCTTTTTCGGTACCGCTCCATGGCCGGCGCTTTCGGCGGCCCCCAGGCACCGGAACCGGAGGCCTTTCTGAAAAGCCCCCCGGATGCCGCTGTGCTGGTGAATACCGTCGGACGCTTGACCTGCTCCGAACCATCGACGGCAGCGGAACCCGTTGCCGAAAAAACGGATAGCGCCGCCCCCTCTCCCACCGGGATGGGACCACCAACGCAATCGTCATGATGGACCCTTTGCAGGGAAACGGAACAGGATGCGCAACGCATCCATTACATCGAAAGCGAGGGCACGCTTTCTCTGAACGCAAGCAGGAGAGACGTCTATGGCACCCAGAATCGGTTTTTACATCTGCCATTGCGGCATCAACATCGCTTACAAGGTTCGCGTGGAAGAAGTAGCGGCGTTTATCCGTCAACTACCGGATGTGGTTGTTTCCCAGGATTACAAGTTCATGTGCTCGGACCCGGGCCAGGAAATGATCGAGAAGGACATCGCCACCTATAAACTCAATCGGGTGGTGGTGGCATCCTGTTCGCCCCGCATGCATGAGAAGACCTTCCAGGGCGCATGCAAACGGGCGGGTATCAACCCCTACATGTTCCAGATGGCCTCGGTGCGTGAGCAGGTTTCCTGGGTGACGCTGGACGAAGACGAAGCCACCCTCAAAGCCAAAACCCTGGCCGCCGGCGCCATCAACCGGGTTCGCTACCATCATGAACTCGAAAGCCGGGAAGTGTCGGTGCATCCCGATATCATGATAGTAGGCGGCGGCATTGCCGGCATGCAGGCGGCCCTGGATATCGGCGCCTCGGGGCACCAGGCCTATCTGGTCGAAAAAAGTACGACCATCGGCGGCCACATGCTGCAGTTCGACAAGACCTTTCCCACCCTGGATTGCGCCGCCTGTATCGGCACGCCCAAAATGGTGGAAGTGGCCCAGGATCCCAATATTCATCTGCTCTCTTACACTGAAGTCAAAGAGGTTTCAGGCTATATCGGCAACTATACCGTCACAATCGAGCGCAAGCCCCGCTACATCAAGGAAGGCGTCTGCACCGGCTGCGGCGAATGCACCAAGGTCTGTCCGGTATCGGTTCCCAGTGAATGGGACGAAGGCCTTACGACGCGCAATGCCATTTACCGCGCCTTTCCCCAGGCCGTGCCCATCACCTATTGCATCGACAAGCTGGACCGCGCGCCCTGTGTGGGCGCTTGTCCGGCCCACGCCAACGTTCAGGGCTACGTGCAGCTCATCAAACTGGGCAAATACAAGGAAGCCCTGCAGCTGATCATGGAAAAAATTCCCCTGCCGGGCGTTCTCGGCCGGGTCTGCCCCCATCCCTGTGAAACCCAGTGCCGGCGCCAGGATGTGGACGCCGCCATTGCCATCCGCGACCTGAAACGCTTTGTGGCCGATCAGGTGGATTTCGAAACCCTGGAGCTCCCACCCATCGAAGAAAAAGACCAGAAAGTGGCCGTCATCGGATCCGGGCCGGCCGGCCTGACTGCCGCCTTCGATCTGCGCAAGGCCGGCTATCAGGTCACGCTGTTCGAAGCCCAGGACCAATTGGGCGGCATGCTGCGGGTGGGTATTCCCGACTACCGATTGCCGCCGGAAGTGTTGGATCGTGAAATCGGTTACATTCTGCGCCTGGGGGTGGACACGCGCACCGGGGTGTGTTTCGGCACCGACATCACCCTGGAATCCCTTAAGGCCGAGGGCTTTGACGCCGTTTTCATGGGCATCGGTGCCCAGGAATGCATGAAATTGGGAATTCCCGGTGAAACCGATTGCGACCAGGTGGTCGACGCGGTCTGCTTCCTGCGCGATGCCAATCTGTCCCGCAAGCCCAGCCCAGGCCGCAATGTCGTGGTCATCGGCGGCGGCAACGTGGCCATCGATGCCGTGCGGGTGGCCAAGCGCCTGGGATCGGAAAACGTCACCCTGCTCTATCGCCGGACCGAAGCCGAAATGCCGGCTGAAGCCGAAGAAATCCAAGGGGCCCGCGAGGAAGGCATCGCCTTTCATTTCCTGACGTCCCCGGTGGAGGTCATTCAGGAAAACGGCCGGGTCACCGGCATACGATGCATCGTCAACGAGCTGGGCGAACCCGACGCCAGCGGCCGCCGGCGGCCCGTGCCGGTTGCCGGCAGCGAATTTACCATCCCCTGCGACGCCGTGATTCCGGCCATTGGGCAAAAAGTCGACCTCTCCTGGCAGGATCCGGTCTGCAGTCTGGATTGCACCCCGCGCAACCTGATCATTGCCGATCCCCAAACCCAGCAGACCACCCAACCGCATGTCTTTGCGGCCGGCGATGCGGTCAGCGGACCAGCCACGGTGGTCGAAGCCATTGGCGCCAGCCACCGGGCCACCGCCAGTATGATTCGCTTTCTTGAGGGTGAGCTGCCCACGGCTGAACATCGCAGCGCGGCGGACACTAGTGCACCGTCCGGGGCCACCCCGGCGGGCGAGTGCACCTGGAGCGATATTCCCGTGGACTGCGGCGCACAACCGCGCGAGCATATATCGCACCTCGACTGGGCCGTTCGTGTGGCCGGTTTCGAAGAGGAATCCATCGGCCTGACGGCGGAGCAGGCCCAGCGGGAAGCCGATCGCTGCCTGAATTGCGGCGTCTGCTCGGAGTGCATGGAATGCGTCAAGGTCTGCGAAGCCAATGCCATCGACCACAGCCAGCAGCCCGAAGAAATCGAGGTCAAGGTGGGCAGCATCATCCTGGCCACCGGCTACGACCTTCTGGACCCGACGCCCATGAAGCAATACGGCTACGGCCGACTGCCGAATGTTTTCACAAGTCTCGAATTCGAACGCCTCAGCAATGCCACCGGTCCCACCGGCGGAAAAATCCTCATGCGCGACGCCGCCGGAGAATTCTCACTTCCGCCCAAAAGCGTGGCTATCCTGCACTGCATCGGTAGCCGGGATGTCAACTACCATGAATACTGTTCCCGAGTCTGCTGCATGTATGCCCTGAAGTACACGCATCTGATCAAGGAAAAGGTGGGGCACGATACCAAGGTCTACGATTTTTACATCGACATGCGCTGCTTCGGTGAAGGGTACGAAGAGTTCTACCGCCGCTGCCAGGAGGAAGGCACCACCTTTATCCGCGGCAAAGTGGCGGAGATCAGTGACCAGGCCCAGTCGCCGGAAGAGGAAGGCAAACTCGTGGCCATTGCCGAAGATACCCTGCTGGGCAAACGCCTGCGGGTGCCTGTGGACATGGTCGTCCTCTGCTCGGCCATCCAGGCCCGCAGCAGTGCCGTGGACGTGGGGCGTATTTTCGGCGTCAATATCGGAGCGGATGGCTTCTTCCTGGAAGAACATCCTAAACTGGGGCCGTTGAACACCGCCACGGACGGTGTCTTTCTGGCCGGTGTCTGTCAATCTCCCAAGGATATCCCGGACACAGTCGCACAGGCCTCGGGGGCTGCCGCCAAAGCGCTTTCGCTGGCCACCCGCGGCCATGTGGCCGTGCCTTCGGCCATCTCCTGGATCGACCCGGACATCTGCGCCGGCTGCCAGACCTGTATCGGCCTGTGTCCCTACGGCGCCATCGAATTTGACGAACGTCGGTGGGTATCGGTGGTCAACGAGGCCGTCTGCAAAGGCTGCGGCAGTTGCTCGGGCTTCTGTCCCAGCGGCGCCGCCCAGGTGGCCCACTTTAACAAAGAGCAGATTTTTGCGGAATTCGAAGGGCTTATGGATGCGCTGCAGGTGGTCGGTCAATAGCACCACGCCGCGTGCCCTGGAACCCAGGGAAACTTTTTTAACTGGAGGAAAGCATGGAAAACTTTGAACCCGTCATCGTCGCGTTTGTCTGCAACTGGTGCACCTACACGGCCGCCGACCTTGCCGGCACGTCACGGTTGAGTTACCCCAAAAACGTACGGCTGATTCGGGTGATGTGCACCGGCATGGTCGACCCACAGTACGTGATCAAAGCCCTGTTGGAAGGCGCCGACGGTGTGCTGGTGAGCGGCTGTCACCCGGGCGATTGCCACTACATCAACGGCAACTACAAAGCGCGCCGGCGCATCAAACTGCTCAAGGAAATCCTGCCCCAGTTCGGTTTCGAGCCCGAGCGGCTGCGACTGACCTGGATCGGCGCCAGTGACGGCATTCAATTTGCCGAAATCATGCGGGAACTCGTTAATGAACTCAAAGAGCTGGGACCCAGTCAGGCCAAGCTCAAAATGGTGGTTTAAACCGACAGGGCGAAGATTCAAGTGACCCGGTCGACCCCAGAAATGCAAGCACGGAGGAGCCATGGCGATCACGGCAACCATCAACGTCAAAGATCAGGATCTGCTGGCGAGTTTGAAAACGTTTTGCGTAACCCTTCTTGAACAGGAAAATCTCAGTGCGATCCTGGTCCCGCAGCGGCTTCCCATGAAGAGCATGGCGATGCCGACCCTGGTGACCGCGGCCGACCAGCTGGAGGGCGTCGATCCGCTGTCACCCGCGTTTCCCATGAACGGGGCCAAAGTCCTGGCCAAACTTACCCGCCGGCCATCCGGCGGAAAAATTGCGGCGATCATGCGACCCTGTGAAATCCGGGCTTTCATCGAACTCGTCAAACTCAAGCAGGCGCGCACGGAAGATGTGGTGCTGATCGGGCTGGACTGTCTGGGCGCTTTTCGCAATACGGACTATTTTCGCTTTGCCGGCGACGATGCGGCCGCCGCCACCCAACGGTTTTACGAAGCCGTGCTGGCCGGCAAGGACGCCGCCATGGACGGCGCCGACCTGACACCGGCCTGCAAGGCCTGCGAGCATTCGATTCCCGATTCCGCGGACATCGCACTCGGCCTGTGGGGGGTGGACACCAGCGCCGGCATCCTGGCCCAGGCCCAAAGCCCGGCCGGTGAGGCGTTGCTCGCCCAACTCAACCTGCCGACGGCTGAAGTGCCAAAGGCCCGTGAAGATGCCCTGGCCAACTTGCTTGAATCCCGCACCGCCTGTCGCGACCAGATGTTCGCCGAAACGGCGGCCGCCACCGACAGCGTCGAAAAGCTGGGCAACTACATGGCCAATTGCGTCAACTGCTACAACTGCCGCGTGGCCTGCCCGGTCTGCTACTGCAAGGAGTGTGTTTTCGTCACCGATGTTTTCAACCATGAGCCGGCCCAATACCTGCGGTGGGCACAGCGCAAGGGCGCCGTCAAAATGCCAACGGACACGGTCTTCTATCATTTGACGCGCTTGACCCACATGAGCACGGCCTGTGTGGGTTGCGGCCAGTGCTCCAATGCCTGTCCCAACGACATCCCCGTGATGGAACTGTTCCGGCTGGTGGGCCACCGAACGCAAGAAGCGTTTGCCTACGAAGCTGGCAAAAGCGTCGACGAAAGCCCGCCGATGTCCGTGTTCAGGGAAGATGAATTTCAGGAAGTGGTCGGCCTGTAGCGCAACGCATCCCGGCAATAACCGGGAGCGATCGATTAAAGCGTTTCTGAAGAACACCGGCAGGGGCCAGACTGCGCAAGACGCGGTTCTGGGGTGAAAACCGGCACCCCCCAGGCCGGAGTGAAACACCCGGTTGAGAGGTCATCTATGCAGACGAAAATCGGCAAGGCACTTGTCATTGGCGGTGGCATCAGTGGTATCCGCTCCGCCCTGGACCTTGCGGAGTTCGGCTATGGGGTCACCCTTATCGAACGCACCCCGCATATCGGCGGCATCCTCAGCCAGCTGGATTACCAGTTTCCAACCGACCGGTGCGGCATGTGCAAAATGCTACCCCTGGTGGAGCGGGATGCCAGTTCGCAGTTTTGCCTGCGTAAAGGTCTGTTCCATGAGAACATCGACATCCGTCTGTCCACCGAACTGGCTTCCGTGGAAGGCGAGCCCGGTCAGTTCAAAGTCACGCTGCGGCAGGAAAAAAATCCGGTGAATTCGGACCTCTGCATCGGTTGCGGCAAGTGCGTCGATGTCTGTCCGGTGGATACGGCGGACGGTTTCAATGCCGGTCTGTCCACCCGCAAGGCCATCTATCTGCCGGTACCGCATGTCATTCCCAATGCCTACTGCATCGACACCAGCGTTTGCACTCAGTGCGGCGCCTGCCAGGACGCCTGCCCCACCGGCGCGATCCAGTTGATGGACGAAGGGCGCAAGCACTTCAACATCCTGGTGGTGGACGACGAACTGATCGTGCGGGATTCGCTCAAGGAGTGGCTTGAAGTCGAGGGGGGGTTCCAGGTCGACATGGCGGAAAGCGGCCCGGACGCGCTGGAGCACATCAAAAGCCATGGATGCCAGCTGATGTTGCTGGACATCAAGATGCCCGGCATGGATGGTGTTGAAGTGCTGCAAAAGGCCAAAGAACTCTTCCCCGATCTGCCGGTGGTCATGATGACGGCCTATGCCACCGTGGAAACCGCGGTGGAAGCCATGAAAATCGGGGCTTTGGAATACCTTATCAAACCGTTCGACCCGGACGCCCTGATTCCCAAAGTCATCCAGATCTATCAGAACCTGAGTACGCCGGTCGGCCCCGAGCTCGAAGTGGGGGCCATCGTCTTGAGCGGAGGTACCAGCTATTACAACCCGGCCGATGGCAAAGATACCTATGGTTACGGGTCCCTGCCGGATGTCGTCACGAGCATCGAGTTCGAACGGCTGCTGAGCGGCACCGGCCCTTCCGGTGGCAAACTGCAGCGGCCATCGGACGGTCGCCCCATCACCCGCATCGCCTGGCTCCAGTGTGTCGGTTCCCGGGACCTTCAGAGTGATGCGGATTTCTGTTCCAATATCTGCTGCATGTACGCCATCAAGGAGGCCATTGTGGCGCGCGAGAGGGCTGCCAGCGTCGGGGCCCACTTAGACACCTCGATCTACTACATGGACATGCGCACCTTCGGCAAATCGTTCCAGCGCTATCGTGACCGGTCCGAATCCGCAGGGGTCATGTTTAAACGCGGACGCGTCCACACCGTTGAGCCGGACAAGGCGGCCGACGACCTCCAGATCCGCTGGGTCGCAACGGACGGTACCGTTCAGGTCGACCATACGGACCTGGTGGTCCTTAGCGTGGGGCAGCGTCCGGCCGAGGGGACCCAGGCCCTGACGGAGATGCTGGGCATCGAACGCAACCCCTGGGGATTCCCGCTGACCGAAGCGTTTTCCATGACCCGCACCGCGCGGACCGGGATCGTCGCTTCGGGCGCTTTTAGCGGACTGAAAGATATCAGCGAATCCGTGATCCAGGCCAGTGCCGCGGCCTTGGCCGCCTCGCAGACCATCCACGGGGCCGGCGGCAGCATCGGACTCAAAGACCGCCCGACAGCGGATTACGAAGATGTTGCGCGCCAGTTGCCGCGCATTTTGGTGGCCATTTGCACCTGCAACGGTGCCGTAACCAAGGGACTGGATCAAACGGCCCTGTCCAGGCACCTGAAAACCGATCCGGCCGTCAAACAGGTGCATTTTCTGGATCACACCTGCACCGCCGAAGGCTGGCAGCAACTGGAAGACTTGATCAAGCGCCACCGGCCCAACCGGGTCCTGATCGGGGCCTGCCTGCCCTATGTCTATACCCGCAAGCTGAAACAGCTGGGTCGTGACGTTTCACTCGATCCCCGTTTGATGGAGGTGGTCGACATCCGTACCCCCAACCTTCAACCGGTGACCTCCGGTGAACCTTCCGCGGCCACCATCGAGCGCATCCTGACCATGGGCGTCGCCCGGTTGCGGCATGCATCCCCTGCTCCCGTTCCCACGGTTCCCGTGTTCCAGCGCGCCCTTGTGGTGGGCGGCGGGATTGCCGGGATGACAGCGGCCCTGTCCATCGCGGACCATGGATTTGAAGTGGATCTTATCGAGCAAGCTGACCAGTTAGGTGGCAATCTGCACTGGCTGCAGCATCTCATCGACGGCGAAGACATCGGCCCTCTGCTCGCCGACACCCGCGACCGGGTCAACAATAACCCTCAGATCGATGTTCATCTGACAACCCGCATTGTGGCAGCCTTCGGGCAGGCCGGCACCTTTTACAGCACCATCGAAGACGGTGAGGGACAAGCCCGCCAACTCACCCACGGCGCCACCATTCTGGCCACCGGGGGGGCGGAAGCCACCACCACGTCCTACGGATTTGGCACCAGTGATCGCATCATCACCCAGAAGACGCTGGAGACCCGACTCCACGACGGAACCGTCGATCCGAGCACCCTAAAAACGGTCGTCATGATCCAATGCGTCGATTCGCGGGAGGAACCCCGCAACTACTGCAGCCGGGTGTGCTGTCCGACAACCCTCAAACATGCGTTGGCGCTGAAAAGTGCCAATCCGGACCTGCGCATCGTGGTATTTTACCGCGACATGATGAGCACCGGTTTCATGGAAACCTATTTCACCCAGGCCCGAAAATCCGGTGTGACCTTCATCCCCTACGCTCTCGAGGGCAAACCCCAGGTGGCGATCGATGAAGCCGGCGACCAACGCCTTATGGTGACCGGTCATGAACCGTTTCTCAATCGACCCGTCGCAATGACGGCCGACCTGCTGGTTTTGGCCACCGGCATCGTCCCGTCCCTGCCCCCGGACCTTGTCCAGGCCTACGGGGTCGAAAGGGACCAGGACGCCTTCTTCCAGGAGGCCGAATCTAAATGGCGTCCGGTGGATGCCCTCAAGGAAGGGGTTTTCGCCTGCGGCATCTGCCACTCACCGCGCAACATCGGCGAATCCATTGCCACGGCGGAAGCCGCCGCCGAACGCGCGTTGCGCATCATTGCCAGCGAGCGGGTGGCATCGGGCAGCATCATTGCCAGCGTTCACGAGAGTCTCTGCGCCCTCTGTGAACGCTGTATTGAAGCCTGTCCTTACAACGCCCGCATGCTGGATCCCGAGGGTGAGCGCATCGTCGTCAACCCGGTCATGTGCCAGGGATGCGGAGCGTGTGCGGCAGTCTGCCCCAACGATGCCGCTTACGTTGAAGGATTTGATGCCAACCAGGTGATGGATGTGATCGACGCCGCCTTGAACTAAGCTGATGCGCGTCCAAAGACGGTAGAAAGGAACCAACGTGTCCAATCTATAAATGAGAATATTTGTTTCTGATCAAGGCCGCACAAGGATTTACGGTGAGGCGTATTGTTGTACGCCGCAGCCGGAAACCCGCGTAAAACGGAGATCAGGGTCAAAAAAGCCATTTATGGATGGACACTAAGCTAACGGCCCTAAAAAAGGAGCTGCCATGAATCCCACGGCTGCAACCCCCACCCGCCAGGATGGGGAAAAATCCGCCTCGGAGGTCCTGCACGCCATCCAGGACAAGATCCAAGCCTGTATTCAGTGCGGGACCTGCAGCGCATCCTGTCCGAATGAATTTGCCATGGATCTCACCCCCCGCAAGCTCTGGCGCATGGTGCTCATGGAAGAGACCGAGGGCATCTTTACGAGCCAGACCTTCACGCTCTGTTCGGCCTGCTACAGCTGCACCCTGCGCTGCCCGCGCGGCCTGCCGCTGACCGAAGCCATGCACGACCTCAAACAAATGGCCTACCGGGGGCACATGGCACGCTATAAGCCCAGTACCGCCTTCTACGGTCATTTCATGAACACGATCCGCCGCCACGGTCGGATTCGGGAAACCGAATTCATCTCGCGCTATTTTCTGACCATGACCCCCAGCAAACCGTTGCTGCCGCTAAGTTATACCGGACTGGGATTCAAGCTCTTCCGCAAGGGCAAAATGGCCATTGAATACCCATTTGCGGCTCCTGGAAAGCGTTCGCTGGAAAAGATCTTTCAAAAAGCTGAAAGCATGGAGGCATCCGAATGAGCTACCTTTATTACCCCGGCTGCTCGCTGACAGGCACGGCCAGAGAGTATGACCTGTCCACCCGCGCCGTCATGGACGCCATGGGCATTCCGCTCACGGAACTGGAGGAATGGACATGCTGTGGCGCCAGCGCTGCCGAAGCCTGTTCCGATCTCCTTTCTCTGGCGTTGCCGGCCATCAATCTGGCCATCGCCGAGGGCATGGATGCGCAGCAGGACGTCATGATCCCCTGCAGCGCCTGCTACCTCAACCTGAAAAAAGCAGCTGAGACCATGCGACAGGACCCGCTCACCCGCGACCGTGTCAATACCGTGCTGGCGGAAAACGATCTGACCGTCAAGGGCACGGTGAAGGTGCGTCATCTGCTGGATGTTCTTGCCACCGATCTCGGCGCCGACGCCATCCGGGAGAAGGTCACCGTGGATCTCTCCCACTTGACCATCGCCCCGTACTATGGTTGTCAATGCCTGCGGCCCTATCCGGTCTTTGATGATCCGGAGGAGCCCCGCAGCATGGAGCCGCTGATTCGCGCTACGGGGGCGCGCATCCACCCCTGGCAGATGGGTGCCAAATGCTGCGGCGCGTCCCACATGAATACCAAGATGGAGGTGGCCCTGGAACTCGTTCACGCCATCCTGCAGGCCGCCCGGGGGGCCGACGCCATCGTGACGGTCTGCCCCATGTGCCAGATGAACCTGGAAGCCTACCAGGATAAAATCGCCCGGCGCTACGGTGACGTGTCCTCGGCGACCATTCTCTATTTGCCCCAGCTGATCGGCATGGCCTTCGGTCTTTCGGACGAGGCCCTGGGACTGGGCTTGAACCTGGCCGTAAACGATCATTTTCACAGCAAATGTAAAGCCGCCGTGAATGCCTGAGACATTTCCGGCATCCACTGCGGTATTGCCGAACCAAGCATAAAGGAGATCATTATGGGCGAAGCAGCCATCCAAATCGGACCCGAACGGACCAGTGCCTTTCTGGACCGGGTCAAAGAGATGCTGCCGGAGGGCGGCAATCTGGATCTCTGCCTGACGTGCGGGGCCTGCGCTTCGGGGTGCCCGGCCACCGGACTGCATGGCATGGACCCGCGCAAATTCCTGCGCATGGCCGCATTGGGCCTGGATGAAGAGCTCACCAGCACACCATGGGTCTGGATGTGCAGCATGTGCCAGCGCTGCGTCTATGTCTGCCCCATGAAAATTGACATCCCGGCCCTGGTCTACCAGGCGCGCGCGGCCTGGCCCCGTGAAGAGCGGCCCAAGGGCATCCTGGGCTCCTGCGACATGGCGCTGAGGAATGAAAGCGGCAGCGCCATGGGGGCCTCGCCCGAGGATTTCACGTTCGTCGTGGAGGACGTTGCGGAGGAGGTCCGCGAAAACCAGCCCGGGTTCGAGGATCTGCAGGCCCCTGTGGATAAGCAGGGAGCTTACTTCTTCCTCAACCAGAACTCCCGGGAGCCGGTCACCGAACCGGATGAAATGATCCCCCTCTGGAAGATCCTGCACCATGTCGGTGCCGACTGGACTTACGGTAGCAAGGGGTGGGGTGGCGAGAACTACTGCATGTTCCTGGCCGACGACGAAAGCTGGAAACACGTGGTGGCCACCAGCATCGGTCAGGCCCACGCCCTGGGGTGCAAGGTTTACCTCAACACCGAGTGAGGGCACGTCACTTACGCAGTCCGGGCCGGACTGCAAAAATTCAACATCGCCACCGATATGGAAATCGCGAGCATCTACCAGTATTACGCCCGCTGGATCCGAGAAGGCAAACTCAAGGTCAACAGCGACTGGAACCGGGATTTAAAGATTAAGTTCACCGTCCAGGACCCCTGCCAGATCGTCCGCAAAAGCTATGGTGACCCGGTGGCCGATGACTTGCGCTATGTGGTGAAAACCCTCGTCGGCGAAGAAAACTTCATCGACATGTCTCCCAATAAGTCCAACAATTACTGCTGCGGAGGCGGGGGCGGGTTCCTGCAGTCGGGCTACAATGAGGAACGCCGCGAATACGGTCGCCTGAAACTGGACCAGATTTTGGCCACGGGCGCCGATTATTGCATTGCGGCCTGCCATAACTGTCATGCCCAGATTCACGATCTGGCCGAACATTTCGAAGCGCCGTATCATACCGTCCATCTCTGGACCTTGATCTGTCTGTCACTGGGCGTTTTGGGAGAAAATGAAAGGGAGTATCTGGGCCCGGATCTGGCGGAAGTCGGACTCGTGTGACAGCGCCGGTTGAGAATCCCTATTGAGGGAAAGGACGCATGCTGTGTCACCACCCGTAATTCTCTGACCACTTTATGGAGACAGACCCGCGGGTTGTACGCCAGATGCCCGGTTGTCCTGGAATGATGAAAACGGCGTTCCTTTTCAACACATTCTGATGGGATACCGGGCATTGTTTTTGTAAGCAAAGCGCGTTTTTTCAAGGAGAGACGGGAGAACGTCATGGGCCACCCCTTCCGGGAACTTCGCAACAGCTTGATGTTCAAGCTCATCTTTGCGGTGGGCCTGACCCTGCTGGTAAGTATCGCCGTATGGGCGTATTTCAATATCCGCTACGAAGACAAGATGCTCACCCAGCAGATAATCAGCGAAACCGCCCGCTTCTGCAATACGATCAAACTGGGCACCCACTACGCCATGATGAGCAACGCCCGCGACGATATCAACCAGATCATCATTAACATCGCCCGTCAGGAAGACATCGAAACCATCCGCATTTACAACAAAGCCGGCCAGATCAAGTTTTCCAACCAACTGGAGGAGGTCGAGCAAATCACCAACATCAAAGCGGAAGCTTGCGATGTCTGTCATCGCTGGGATCCTCCCCTGGAAATGCTTAAGCCCGAGCAGGGCACGCGATTCTTCTCCACCCCGGCCGGTCAAAACGTTATCGGCGTCATCACGCCAATCCTCAATGAACCGGGCTGTTCGGAGGCCTGTCACGTCCACCCGGTGGACAAAAAAGTGCTGGGGGCCCTGGACGTCGTCTTCTCGCTGGAAAAAGTGCAGGCTGAAATGCTGCGTTTCAAACACGGCATCATCATGCTGGCCGCGTTTGTCTTCGTCGTAACCTCTGCCATCATCGTGGTGGTCATGCTGCGCTTCGTCAACCGTCCCATCCGCCGCCTGATCGACGAAACCCGGCTCATCGCCGAAGGCGATTACATTACGAAAGTACCGGTGGACGGTGAGGACGAGATCAATCAGTTGGCCATGGCCGTCAACCGCATGGGGGATGAAATCGCCCGCAGCCAGACGGATCTCCGTCGGCAACGCAACGAATACCAGAATTTGTTTGAAAACGTTCCCTGTGAAATTGCCGTTTTGGACCGAGATTTCCGTCTGGTGAACTTCAACCGCAGCTACGCCGACAAATTCAATCCGATCAAAGGTGACTATTGTTTCAAAGCCTACAAGGGCCGTGAAAAAAAATGTCGGGATTGCCTGGTGGAAAAAACCTTCGAAGGTGCCGGGCCGCAGTTGGGCGAAGAAACGGGCTGCGATAAAAACGGGCGCCCCGCCCATTGGCTGGTGGTCACCTCGCCTTTAATGAATGACGAAGGCCGCATTTGCGGTGCCATGGAAATGAATCTGGACCTGACGGACATGAAGGTGTTGGAAGACAAACTCCGTAAATCCGAAATCAAATACCAGGCCTTTTTCAACAACATCCCCAATCCTGTATTCGTGCTGGATGCATCAAATCTCGCAATCCTGGATTGCAACGCCAGCGTAAAAACGGTTTACGAGTATGAAAAATCTGATATACTGGGCACATCATTTCTGAATTTTTTCGTGAACGAGGAAAAGAAGGCCTATGCCGCCACCATTCCCGCGTCACAGATTTTGAACCGGGTCCGGCAAATCAAGAAATCGGGGATACCGCTGTTCGTCAATATCCGCATTTCGCCCTCCGACTATGAAGGCCAAAAGGTTTTCCTCGTTACCACAAGCGACATCACCAAACGTCTCGAAGCCGAGCAGCAGCTTATTCAGGCCAGCAAAATGGCAACCCTTGGTGAAATGGCCACCGGTGTGGCCCATGAATTGAACCAGCCTCTTTCGGTTATCAAAACCGCCAGCAGTTACCTGATGAAAAAAGTCCGCAACCAGGAACCCATCGCGGACGATATCATGCTGACCATGACCGGTGAAATCGACAGTCACATCGACCGGGCCAGCAAGATTATCAACCATATGCGCGAATTCGGGCGCAAGTCGGACCTGGATACCGCTCCCATCCAGATCAATGATGTCATCGAACGGGCCTTTGAGATTTTCAGCCAGCAGCTGAAAGTTCGCGGAATCGACGTCCAATGGGATCTGGCGCCGGACTTGCCGTTTATCGAGGCTGACCCCAGTTGCCTGGAGCAGGTCTTCATCAATCTATTGGTGAACGCCCGCGATGCCATCGAGGCCGACTGGGAAGTAATCCCTGAACCGTCGCTCGAAACGGCATCCGACCTGCATGTCAAACAGATAGTGATCCGCACGCGCTGTGAGGAAGACCGTATCATCGCCGAAGTGGAAGACAGTGGCAGCGGTATTCCCGAAACGGTGCGTGACAAAATCTTCGATCCGTTTTTTACCACCAAAGAGGTTGGCAAGGGAACCGGACTGGGCCTGTCCATCAGCTACGGGATTGTCAAGGATTGCCGGGGGGATATCCGGGCCGAGTCCCTACCGGGAAAAGGGGCGCGGTTTACCTTGACCTTCCCGGTGACCCATCCGGATGACAATGGCCGTATCGTCATGTCGCGTGACCGTTTGAATGAACCGGCCGAAACAATGGGATAGCATCATGTTCCTGCGCTACGAACAAATCGGTGAAATTTTTGATCTGCTGTCTCTGGGGGTTATCGTCCTCTCACCCGAGCGTAAAATCATTTCACTGAATCATGCGGCCGAGTCCCTGACCGGCAAAAAGGCAACTGCGGTCATCGGCCATAACTGTTACGAAGTTTTTTTAGATTATCTATGTAGCGGCCATTGCAAATACCTCGAGGAACCTGGGGCGGAAATCGAAACCGTCGTGTCCGAAATCGATTTAGTCGCCCCCAACGATAAACAGTGCAGCCTGACAAAAATTGAATTCCCGATTTTCGACGCCGATCACCGTTTGAAGGGATGCATCGAGGTTTTTCAAGATCATTCCGCGTTCCGCGACCTGATTAAACGGATCCGGTTTGAAGACCTGCGCCTCAAAATCATTTTGGACAATCTAGACATCGGCGTATTGACCGTCGACCGCGGTGACCATATCTCCTTTTTCAACACCATGGCGGAAAAAATTACCGGCTATTCACGCACCGAGCTATTGGGCAAGTCATGCGACAAGGTTTTCGGGTCCCGCTTTGGCAAGGATTTCAAGAAGGCGCCCGAGCAGCTGAAAGACGGCAATGGTCACATCCGGGTCGAAACGGACCTCACCACCCGGGAAGGGCAGCGAATTCCCGTCCAGGCCAATTACGTGCCGCTCAAAAACGAGGAAGGGTCGGTGGTCGGCGGACTCACCACCATTTCCGATCTTTCCCTGCAATATCACTACAAAAGCGCTATCCGGGGTCAATACACCTATTTCGACATGGTGGGTCGACACCCCGAGATGCAGAAGATATTTGAAATCATCCCGGTGATTGCCGCCAGCGATGCCACCGTTCTGATCGAGGGACCCACCGGCACCGGCAAGGATCTCCTGGCCAAGATCATCCATAACGCCAGTGATCGTGCCGGCCAGAAGTTGATCAAGGTCAATTGTGCTTCCCTACCCGACAACCTCCTGGAATCGGAAATGTTCGGGTATGTCAAAGGCGCTTTTACCGGTGCCGATCGTGACAAGCCGGGCCGCTTTCAACTGGCCGACGGCGGCACCATTTTTCTCGACGAAATCGGCGATCTGCCGTTGGCCCTGCAAGCCAAGCTGCTGCGGGTCATTGAAGACCGGGAATTCTATGCCCTGGGTAGTCGTCAGACCACCCGTGTGAACGTGCGTATTCTGTCGGCCACCAACCAGAACCTCAAACGGTTGGCGGAAGAAAAAAAATTCCGTGAAGATCTTTTTTACCGGCTGAACGTGATGCGCCTTGAACTGCCCGCCCTCAAAGACCGCAAAAGCGACCTGCCGCTTCTGATCGAACATATCCTCAAGCGCATCTGCACTACCAAGCACGCCTCGGTCGGCCGCATCGACGAACCGGCCATGGAAGTCCTCCTTAACTATGACTACCCCGGCAATGTCCGCGAACTCGAAAATATTTTAGAGCATGCCCTCATCATCTGCTGTGGTGATACGATCGAAAAAAAACATTTTCCTCTTTGGCTACTGAAAAGCGTCGCGCAGGATCATTCGGATGACGACATATCCGGTGCGGCGCGACGGGCATGGAATGAAAAAGAACGCATTATCGATACACTCCGTCGCTATCGCTGGAATAAAAGTCATACGGCGCGCGCCCTGAGTATGGATCGCACCACCCTGTGGCGTAAAATGAAGAAATACCAGATCGGGGAAAACTAATACCGGCAACAGGTCCCCCAATCGTTGCTTAAATCTGCGGATCGCATTCATGCTAAAAGAAAAAATTCTTATCGTCGACGATGAAGAAGGTATCCGCAAAGTTCTGCGGATTTCGCTGGAAGACCGGGGTTACACCGTCCTGACAGCGGAAAACGCCACCGAAGCCTTACGGATTTTTTCCCGTGACCACCCGGGGATCGTCCTGACCGACATTAAAATGCCTGGTATGGATGGCATCGAACTATTGCGTCGCCTGAAACAAACCAACCCTGAAACCGAAGTGGTGGTCATCACCGGCCACGGTGACATGGACCTGGCCATCAAGAGTCTGAAATACGAAGCCACCGATTTTATCACCAAACCCATCGATGATGCCGATCTGGACCGCGCCCTGCAAAAATCCCGGGAGCGTATCGTGCTGCGCGCCCAACTCAGGCAATACACCGAAAATCTCGAAGATCTATTAGAGCAAAAATCGGAAAGTCTGGCCACACGGACACCGGATGCGGTGCAGCAGAATCTCTTCGAGGCCCTGCCGGGCTACGTCACGGTGCATGATAACGACTTTCGGATCACGTCCGCCAATCGCCGCTTTCGGGAAGATTTCGACTACGACCCCAGGAGCGTTGAGGTATGCTACGAGCTGGTGCGCGGACACACGGCGCCCTGTGAAAACTGCCCGGTCGCCCGCACCTTGGTTGACGGTAAATCCCACGAAAGCGAACTGACGTATACCACCCGGACCGGCAAGGCCTGCCATTTTTTCGCCTGGACCACGCCCCTGCGGGAAAAAACCGGCAAAGTCGGCGGCGCCATGCTGATGGCCACCGATATCTCGCCCATCCTGGACATGCGCGACCACCTGTCGTCGCTCGGCCTGATGATCGGTTCCGTATCCCACAGCATCAAGGGACTTTTGACCGGACTGGACGGGGGCGTCTATGTGCTGGACAAAGGGTTTGCCAAGGACGATGCCAATCAAATGGGCGAAGGTCTGGATATCGTCAAAATGATGGTCGGCCGTATCAAAAATATGGTCCTGGATGTGCTTTACTATGCCAAGGAACGTGAATTGGAAAAAGCGACCTGCAAGGTGACCGACTTCGCCGAGGAAACGGCATCGATTATCCGACCCCGCCTTGCGGAACCACCTCTCACACTCGATTGCGATTTCGCGCCGGAATTAGCCGACGTGGTCTTCAACATCGATGAGGACCAGTTGCGCTCCGCCCTGGTCAACGTTCTCGAAAACGCCGTGGACGCCTGTCGCGAAAACGTCCATGAGTCCCATCCCAGAATCATTTTCCGCGTTTACATCGAAAAAAAGGATGTCGTTTTTGATATCCAAGACAACGGCATCGGCATGAGCGACGAGGTCCAGACTAAAATTTTCACACTTTTCTTCTCCTCCAAATCGACCCAGGGAACCGGCATTGGACTCTTTATTACGCAAAAAATCATTCATCAGCATGGGGGGGAGATCACAGTGACCTCCAAGCCTGGCAGAGGCACAAATTTCCAAATCCGGATTCCTTTGGATCAGCCCCGCCCCGCGTAATGATCGACGTATCGCTGCCGAAAATCGTCGGCCAATTTTCTCTGGCCACCCCAGCATGAAGCATATTCATTTACTGAATTTTGATCGATTTTATATTGACAGCTTACGCGCAATTTTATACTCTCCGACCTAAGTCTCGACGGCATAGCCGGCTAACCCAACCCAAAACGAATCAGCTGACCCACCCCGGAACCCACCAAGATGGATATGAAACGGGATTACTATGAGGATGTCCAGCTCTGCACATCGGGCGTCGTCGTCTTCTGGCTGACCGCCCTTCTGATCGGCCTGGCGGTCTTTCCATTTTTGGCAACCTCCTACACCATCTACATGGCCAATTTCCTGGCCATCAATGTCATCGTGGTGATCGGCCTGAACATCCTGGTGGGCTATGCCGGGCAAGTCTCCCTGGGCCACGCCGGTTTTTTTGCAATCGGCGCCTATGGCACCGTGATTCTGATGTCCGAGGCCCACCTGCCCTTCATTCCGGCCCTGATTCTGGCTGCCCTGATCGCCGCAGCCTTCGGGTTTCTGCTGGGGCTGCCGGCACTGCGCTTAGAAGGCCCCTATCTGGCCATTGCGACCCTGGGATTCGGCCTGACCATTACCCAGATCATCGGACGCATCGAACTTTTCGGCGGCCGCCAGGGATTGCACACGCCCGACCTGATCATCGGGCCCTGGCATCTGGAAAGCGACCGTGACTTCTACTTTCTTTTGATTCCCATCACCGTCCTGCTGGCCGTTGCCGCCCGCAACCTGACCAAAACCAAGGTTGGTCGTGCGCTGATTGCCATCCGAGATGCGGAAATCGCGGCGGAAACTCTGGGTGTCAACATCATGGGCTACAAAACCCTGGCCTTTGCCATCAGTGCCTTCTACGCCGGCATCGGCGGCGGGCTCTACGCCTTTGTGCTGCGTTTCATCGAACCGGAGATTTTCACCCTGCTGATGTCCATCATGTTTCTGGCCATGGTGGTGGTGGGTGGTCTGGGCTCAATCATGGGCGCCATCACCGGAGCTTGCCTGCTGGGCTGGCTGGACCTGCAGCTGCGCAACATTCTGGAAATCCCCTATCTGGGCACATGGCTGGAGGCACTGTCCCAGGAATGGTTTTCCATCACCGGGGTATCCAATATCCAGTTGATCGTTTTCGGCACTATCATGGTGCTGATTATGCTTTTCGAGCCGCTGGGGCTTTTCGGTTTCTGGATCAGGGCCAAAAAATACTGGAAAACATGGCCGTTCTGAAAAAGGATTTACCATGATCGACTTTATCCAGATGCTGATCAACGGGGTTGCCGTGGGCAGTTCCTACGCCCTTCTGGGCCTGGCCATGGTCATCATCTACAAGACCTCGGAAGTGCCCAACTTCGCCCAGGGGGAAATGGCCCTGATCTCCACCTATGTGGCCTACATGCTGCTGGAACAGTATCAATTCCCAAGCTACATGGCGTTCCCCCTGTCCCTGGTGTTTGCGGTGGTGCTGGGCTGCGTTCTCGAGTTTACCGTTCTGCGCCGGGCCAAAGACCCCAGCGTCCTGGGAATGATCATCATCACCATCGGCCTCGAAATGATCCTGATGGGCCTGGTGTCATGGAAGTTCGGGGCCGAACAGAAAAGCATGCCGTTTCCCATCTCACCTTACGACAGTGTGATGATCGGTGACTTCTTCGTTAGTACCCTGGAAATCCTGACCCTGATCGTGGCCCTCTGCGCCATGATTGTCCTGTTCCTGTTCTTTCGCTTTTCGCGCCTGGGCATGGCCATGAAAGCCACCCAACAGAATCCGGTGGCGGCCCGCATCATGGGCATTCGCACCAAACGTGTCCTGATGGCCACATGGGGCATATCGTCACTGGTAGGGGCCTCGGCGGGCCTTTTGATCTCGCCCGTCATCATGCAGCCCTATATGATGTGGGACCCCATGCTGAAGGGCTTTGCCGCCGCCGTCATGGGGGGCATGACCTCGCTTCCGGGCGCCATTTTCGGGGCCTACCTGTTGGGGATCATCGAAAACCTCTTCGGCGGCTATATATCCATCGAGTTCAAGTCCGTTGTGGCGTTTGTCGTGATCGTGCTGATGCTGTGCATCCGCCCGAGCGGCCTCTTCGCACGCCACTACGTCAAAAAAGTATAACCCCGATGGGCGGATCATCCCCCATCGCAGTCAACCAAAGGAGGCGACCATGAGAAGAAATGGACTGGTGCTATTACTATCGGCCGTCATCGTCCTGTTGGGCCTCGTTACCGGGGCCACCGCCGAAGAAGGCGTCACCGCTACGGAAATCCACATCGGTCAGTGGGGCCCGCAGACCGGCCCGGCCGCGGCCTGGGGTTCTGTCGCCCGGGGTACGGACGCCTATTTCAAGATGATCAACGCGCGCGGCGGCATCAACGGCCGCAAGATCGTCTACCACATGTTCGACGATGCCTACAATCCGGCCAAAACCAAGGCGGGTGTCAAGGAACTGCAGGAAGGCGTGGGTATCTTTGCGTGGGTCGGCGGGGTGGGTACGGCCCCCGGGCTGGCGGTGCGCGATTATCTGATGGAGCGCGGCGTGCCCTGGGTGGGCCCCTCGGCGGGCTCGCGCCACTGGATCGATCCGCCCGCCAAATACCTATTTGCGGTCTATCCCCTTTATGAAATCGAAGCCAAGGCCCTCTGCCGGTATGCCGTAGCCAACATGGGCAAAAAGAAGATCGCCATCATCTATCAGAACGACGACTATGGCAAAAACGGCCTTATGGGCGCCAAAGAAGAACTGGCCCGCCACGGTCTGGAACTGGTGGCCGAGGTGCCGGTCAACCTCACCGACGGCGACCTCAAGCCCCATGTGATGCAGCTCAAGAAATCCGATGCGGATGTGGTGCTGCTGTGGACCACGGTCAAACACGCCGTCATGACGGTGGGCATCAGCAAGGCCATGCGGTTCACCCCGCAATTCATGAGCACGAGCACCTGCTCCGACTTCCCCCTTATGATGCACATCAGCAAGGGAGCCTGGGAAGGCGTGATTGCGGCCTCCTTCGGCGAGCTTCCAGATTCCGACTTTCCGCTGATGCGGACCTACAAACAGGAGGCCTTTGACCAGTACGCCGCCAAGGGGGAACGGTGGGGCGTGTTCTATACGGCCGGTATCGTCTGGGCCGAACCACTGGTGGAAGCCATCCGGCGTTGCGGGCCGGACCTGACCCGGGAGCGTCTGGTTGAGGCGTTGGAAGGCCTCAAGGATTTCAAGGGCATCAGCGGCAAAATAAGTTACAAACCCTTTGACCCCAACGATCCAAGCTGCCGTCAGGGTCAGGATGAAGTCTTCTTGGTCCAGTGCATGGCGGGTGGCAAAAGCAAGCAGTTAACCGATTGGGCCACGATCGAATAACCAGCGCAGCTAATCGACGATTTTTGCCCCCATTTGTTATCTTTTAGATTTTGGCAGGTGTTTTCGGTTATCCCCTTTGTCACGAGGCCGAGCATCGAGGTCACGGACGATAAAGACGCGGCGACTGTCTGAGCACTGCAGACGCAGGGTGAGTTTCGGCACGTCCGGCCGTGATCTCGACGCACAGGCGTTCCTGAAAAGCTCGTGACGCGGGCGTCTTCTTTTGGTTCGTTTTCTGCCACGTGGAAGAGAATGAACGATTTAAGCGAATAACAAAGTGTGACGATTCATGTCCTTCTTCAGCATCGACAATCTGGCCATCTCCTTCGGGGGCCTGCAAGCCCTGCAAAAAATCCGTTTCGACGTACAGGAGAAGGAGGTCTTTGCCATCATCGGGCCCAACGGGGCAGGCAAGACCACTCTTTTCAACTGCATCAACGGCATCTACCATCCCGATACCGGCACCATCCGCTTTGACGGACGGGAAATCCAGGGCCTGCGGCCGGATCAGATCGCCCGTCTGGGAATCGCCCGGACCTTCCAGAACATCGAGCTCTTTGCCAACATGACCACCATGGAAAACATCATGCTGGGACGGCATGTCTTCATGCGAACCGGCCTGTTCCGGGGGGCTTGCATGTGGGGGAGGCGCTCCTTTGCCGGACGGGAAGAACGGTCCCACCGCCGGCGGGTGGAAGAAATCATCGACCTTCTGCAGCTGCAGTCCGTGCGCGGCAAGCTGGTGGGGGGGTTGCCCTACGGCACCCAGAAAATGGTGGAATTGGCCCGGGCCCTGGCCCTGGAACCCAAGCTGCTGCTGTTGGACGAACCCTGCGCCGGCATGACGTCTGAAGAAAAACAGGACATGATTTTCTGGATCAAGGATATCCAGGACGATCTGGGCATCACCATCCTTCTGATCGAGCACGACATGCGCATGGTCATGGACATCTCCGATCGCATCCTGGCCATCAACTTCGGCCAGCCCATTGTAACCGGCACGGCCGACGAGGTCCGCCGTCATCCCGAAGTGCTCAAGGCTTATCTGGGAGAAGAGGACGACCGTGAATCCGCTGCTTGAAATCCGGAACATCGAAACCTACTACGATCTGATCTATGCCATCCGGGGCGCCTCCCTGACCGTTATGGAAGGGAGTGTCACCGCGATTTTAGGCAACAACGGCGCCGGCAAGTCCACCATTCTCAAAACGCTGATGGGCCTGATCGAAGACCAGCCCGACAAAGGCTCCATCCTGTTCGAAGGCCAGCGCATCGACGGCCGCGACACGGAAGACATCGTTCGACGCGGCATCTCTTATGTCCCCGAGGGGCGCGAGGTGTTCGAAGAACTCAGTGTCCGAGAAAACCTGCTCATGGGGGCCTATGTCCGCCGGGATCGGGACGGTATCCGGCAGGATTTCGAACGGGTGTACGACTATTTCCCGATTCTGGCCAACCGCACCCACCAGTGGGCCGGCACCCTCTCGGGCGGCGAACAGCAGATGTTGGCCATCGGCCGGGCCTTGATGAGCCGCCCCAGGCTGCTCTGCCTGGACGAACCCTCCCTGGGGCTCTCCCCGCTGCTGGTCAAGGACATCTTCCGCATCATCACCCAAATCAATGCCGAGGGGGTAACGATTCTGCTTGTCGAGCAAAACGCCCGCATGGCCCTCAACATCGCCGATACGGGCCTGATCCTTGAAAACGGGCGCTTCGTCATGAAGGGACCGTCCGAAGAACTCCTGAACGACCCCAACGTGAAGGAATTCTATCTCGGCATGCAGGATGAATCATCGGCCAAAGGCTACCAACGATGGAAACGCAAACGGCGGTGGAGGTGATATGACGGCGGCCGATACAACCCCCAAGATTTTCGAACAAACGGTGGCGCGTCAACCGGAACGGGTCGCCCTGCGCCAGAAAACCTTCGGCCTCTGGCGCGATATGTCCTGGCAGACCTATTTTGAACAGGTTCGGCAGATCGGATCGGCCCTGATCGCCATGGGGCTGCAACCCGGCGAGTGCGTCGGCATCATCGGCGACAACTGCCCCGAATGGGTGCTGGCCGACATGGCCGTGCAATGCGCCGGCGGTGTATCGGTAGGAATTTACGCCACCAATGCCTGGCAGCAGGTCCAGTTTATCGTGGACCACGCCGAGACGACCTTTCTTTTTGTGGAAAATGAGGAGCAACTTGACAAATGGCTCATGTTCCGCGATCAGGCCCCGTCCCTGCGCAAAATCATCGTCTGGGACCTGGAAGGCCTGCAGCAATTCGAAGACCCCCTGGTAATGACTTTCGAAGCGCTCCAGGAGGCCGGACGCCACGCCTTAGAGAATGCCCCGGATGCCCTGGCCCAGCGCATGCAGCACATTAACCCCGATGACCTGTCCGTTTTGATCTATACCTCGGGGACCACCGGCCCCCCCAAGGGTGCCATGCTGACTCACCGCAATGTGACCTGGATGGCCCGGGCCGTCACCCACGACAACCCCATCCATCGCAGCGACGAGGTGCTCTCGTTTTTGCCCCTCTGCCATATCTTCGAGCGGCTCTTCTCGGTCTTCGCCCATATCACCCATGGCTATGTGGTCAATTTCGTCGAAAAACCGGACACCGTCACGGACAACATGGTCGAAGTGTCGCCGACGGTGGGCTATGCCGTGCCGCGGGTCTGGGAAAAATATGCCTCGGCGACCACCATACGGATGTCGGACGCCACCTGGTTTAAACGTCTGGTTTTCAATCTGGCCCTGTCGGTGGGTAAAAAACGGGCGGACCGCATCATGAACTTTCACCCCCTGCCGGCCTACCTGCGCCTGATGTTCGGCCTGGCCCACTTCGCCGTGCTGCGCAAACTTAAAAAACGCATGGGACTGGACCGCATCCGCATCGCCTATTCTGGGGCCGCCCCTATTTCCCCCGACGTTCTGCACCATTTTCAGTCCATCGGTGTCAACCTGGTGGAAGGCTACGGACAGACCGAGGGCACCGGCGTTACCTGCATCGCCAAGGCCGACCGGGTCAAATTCGGCATGGTGGGTCCACCGTTGCACGGTGCTCAAGTGCGCATCGCCGAAGACGGTGAAATCCTGGTCAAGTCGCCCGGCGTGTTCAAGGGGTATTACAAGAACGAAGACGCAACCCGGGAAACGCTTCAGGACGGCTGGCTCTATTCGGGCGACGTGGGGGAACTGGACGAAGACGGGTATCTGCGCATCACCGATCGCAAAAAAGACATCATCGTCACCGCCGGCGGCAAAAACATCACCCCCCAGTATATCGAAAACAAGCTCAAGGCCAGCATCTACATCAACGATGCCGTCGTGATCGGCGATCGGCGCAAATACCTGACCGCGCTCGTCATGATCGACGAGGACAATGTCATCAAATACGCCCAGGATCACAAAATCCAGTTTGCGACCTACAAAGACCTGACCCTCGATGAGGATATCCGCAAACTGATCCAGGCGGAAGTCGATCAGGTCAATACCCAGGTGGCCCGGGTGGAAAACGTCCGCAAATTCACCATCCTGCCCAAGAAGCTCTACGAGGAAGACGGCGAGGTCACCCCCACCATGAAGGTCAAGCGCAAATACGTGCACAAGGCTTTCGAGGATCTTATCGAAGGGATGTATACCCGATCATCGGCCGGCTGATCCCAGGTGCGAACCGGCTTTGATCCCGAAAGGCCGCCCATCGAACCGATCCATTTTTCGTTTGGCGATAGCCATCGCCCTAATCGTGATTACTATAGTGTTAAGCCGCCAGCCTTCAACACCCGATAACACGCCACCGGATGGCCCATAAAACCTCCACCGGCTATTTTTTGCATAAGGAAGCGCCTGGCGGCATTTTCGTATCCTGAAACACGCTAAAACCAGATCATCCTGCTTCGCAAAATGGATACCCGGCCCACGATTTTTATCATTGTTGTGCATGTTTCTGCAAATTTTTGGCGTCTATGGCTTTATTGATCCAACCGATCGCTGCAAATCGAGCCTGAGACGTTCCCCTTCACCGTCTGCTCCCTGCCTTGTAGCCCAGGCGCTTATTGTATGTCGTCCTTCAACGCCAATGTTGCCATTGGATCTCTATCGACGTCCTAACGCCATAATGGCATCCCTAAGGCGTTATCCGAGGCTAAAAACCCCCGAACCCCCATAACGGGGTTGGCGACCCATATCGCCCTGCTCCTATCGCGCTGCCCCCTCTTTATACCCTCATCCAAACCTATCCGCCCAAAGGAGGTCCAGTTTGGTCATATCCGGCAACCGGTTGAAGGGCGGCGGGGTTGGAACCACCTCCGGCATCGGTGCCATCTTGACGGTATCGTGTATCGGAATTCTGCTTTCTGCTAACGCTCCGGCAACACTCCGAGGGGTGCATGGCAGTGGATCTGTGGAACAATGTTTGTTTGCAGATTTTTTCGGAGAAAGATCAAGTGGTGGAGTTTCAATTTACGGTTATGTTCTTCTTAGAGCTGATACCGTAGCGTTTCATTCTGTTCCAGATCGTAACCCGGGTCACACCCAGCAGTTTAGCGGCGGCAGACTGGTTCCCGCCGGTCTCTTCCAAGGTCTCGATAAGCTCTATTTTTTTTATTTCTTCCCGGCTGATGGATATACGCTTAATTGACCCAGAGGTCTTTTTTTCGGTGAGTATATTCGTCGGCAGGTGCTCGGGTTGAATCGTTCCCCCCTGGCAGGTGACGCAGGCGTACTCGAACGCGCTTTTCAACTCGCGCACGTTGCCGGGCCAGGTGTAATTCATCAGGGCCGCCATGGTTTCCCTGGAGATGGCGGTGAATTCCTTGTTGACCTTCAGGCGGATCTTACGAAAAAAAGCATCCGCCAACAACGGGATGTCTTCGATCCTTTCGCGCAGCGGCGGGAGGTGAACCGGGATAACGTTAATGCGGAAATATAAATCTTCCCGAAAAATGCTGCTTCCAATAAGTTCCTTAAGGTCCCGGTTTGTGGCCGAGATGATCCGCACGTCAACCGGAATAGACCTATTGGCGCCTACCCGTTCAACGATTTTCTCTTCGAGAACTCGGAGTAGTTTTACCTGGGTGGCCAGCGGCAGATCCCCGATTTCATCCAGGAAAATACTTCCTCCATGTGCTGTTTCAAATCGTCCGGACCGGTCTTTAACAGCTCCTGTATAGGCCCCCTTGACATGACCGAACAGCTCGCTTTCCAACAAAGACTCGGTCAGCGCGGCACAATTTATTTTGACATAAGGCCCCCGGAATCTTTCACTGAGCCGGTGGATTGCTCTGGCCACCAGTTCTTTGCCGGTCCCGCTTTCGCCATAGATGATGACCGGTGCATCCGAACGGGAGGCGTTGGTGATCAGATCGAAGATTTTCTGCATCTGCGGCGATACGCCGATGATGCCCTGAAATTTGTCCGCAGACCGCAGTTCCTGTTGGTATTCAGCGATGCGGTTGTCCTTTTCAATCAGGTCCGTGATGTCAGTGACCGTTTCCACCGCCCCAATGACATTGCCATGGTCATCGTGAAAAACTGAAGCGTTTTTAAGAGCGTGGATTGAATGACCGTCTTTATGGCGAAAGACACAGCGCCGTCGCCGCATATTGCCGTCCTGAAAAAGGGCACACCAATGGCAGCCCCGGTTTTCGCGAACTTCC
Source organism: Deltaproteobacteria bacterium (assembly GCA_020444045.1). GTDB lineage: Bacteria > Desulfobacterota > Desulfobacteria > Desulfobacterales > UBA5852 > JABZFP01. The sequence continues at coordinate 16,984 of JAHLLS010000015.1, read as the reverse complement.
TGGCAGATGTCGCAGTTCAAAACCGAGCAATCCTTGCCGATCATTTCATCTTTTGAAAACCCGGTGATGCCTTCAAAAGCCTCGTTGACATAGATGATGATGCCCTGCTCATCCACGACCATGATGCCGTCGCTGATTGTGTTGGCCACCGTGCGCCAGTACCTGTCAAGTTCGTGTTCAAACATTTAGGTTTGCCTGTTAAATTTTAGCACTTGTTAAATGGAATCGATTTAACACTTTAACAGGGAGGGGGCAATGCATTTTGAAAATTAATTTCTGAGGCGAATTCAATGGCGTGAATTCTTATGAAAATCATCTGCGCACAGAGATTTAGCCGGTGTTTGGCACCATAGTTGCTCATAGAGGGTACCGGAAAAATAAAGGGGCGCACTGATTTTGGAAAAAGCAGCGGAATATATCGTGGATTTCAGAGGGGCCATTAAATCCCTGACCTTGCTAAAACTGACGCATGTGTTCAGAGGGATGAAAAATGACGAAGTGGTGAGAATCGTGGGGCTGGATCCGGACACGCGCAATGATCTTTTTAAAGTCCTGCCGGCGTTATCCTATGAACTTGTCTTAGAAGAAGAGCGTGACGGTGAATTTTGCAGCATTCATCTCAAAAAGAGAGATAGCGAATCGCATACGTATCTTTATGAAAAGGAGTAGCCCATGCCCGAAGCGGTAATTAAACTGAGTGAAACAAAGAAGAGTCTGTTTATCGACAAGGTTAAAGAGATCCTTCCGGAGGGCGGAAATCTCAACCTGTGCCTGACCTGCGGTGCCTGTTCGTCGGGCTGCCCTGCCACGGGTCTGGAGGGAATGGATCCGCGCAAGTTTCTGCGCATGGCCGCCCTGGGACTGGACGAGGAAATTTTGAGCAGTCCCTGGATATGGATGTGTTCCATGTGTCAACGGTGCATCTATGTCTGCCCCATGAAAATCGACATCCCGCAACTGGTCTATAACGCCCGGGCCCAGGTCCCGCGCGAAGAGCGGCCCAAGGGTATCCTGGGGTCCTGCGACATGGCCCTGCGCAACGAAAGCGGCAGTGCCATGGGGACCTCCCCCGAGGATTTTGCATTCGTGGTGGGGGATGTCCTCGAAGAGTACCAGGAGGCCCAGCCCGAATTCGCCGAAATGCAGGCGCCCATCGACAAAGAGGGGGCCGAATTTTTTCTCAACCAGAATTCGAGAGAACCGGTGACCGAGCCGGATGAATTGGTACCGCTATGGAAGATCCTGCACCTGGCCGGTGTCGACTGGACTTACGGCAGCAAGGGGTGGGGCGGTGAAAACTACTGCATGTTCCTGTCCGATGATGAGGCTTGGGAACACCTGGTGCGGCAGAGCGCCGGCCAAGCGGATGCCTTGGGGTGCAAGACGTTTCTCAACACCGAGTGAGGGCACGTCACCTTCTCAGTCCTGGCAGGACTGAAAAAGTTCAACGTAGCGCACAAGTTCCAAGTCAAAAACATTTACGAGTACTATGCCAAGTGGATCCGGGAGGGCAAGCTCAAGCCCAGTTCCGACTGGAACAAGGAGCTGAAAATCAAGTTTACCGTCCAGGATCCCTGCCAGATCGTGCGCAAGGCTTACGGCGATCCCATTGCGGAGGACCTGCGATTCGTAGTCAAGTCCGTAGTGGGTGAAGAAAACTTCGTTGATATGATACCCAACCGTTCAAACAACTACTGTTGCGGCGGCGGGGGCGGCTTTCTCCAGTCCGGTTACAAGGAGCAGCGGCTGGCCTATGGGAAGCTGAAAGACGACCAGATCAAGGCCACCGGGGCAGACTACTGTATCGCGGCCTGCCACAACTGCCACGCCCAGATCCACGAACTCAGCGAGCACTACGGCGGCAATTACCCGGTGGTTCACCTATGGTCCCTGCTTGCGCTGTCTCTCGGCGTCCTGGGGCCCAACGAACGCGAATACCTGGGGGATGATCTCAAGGAAGTCGCCGTGTTTCACCCCGAGACGGAAATGTAACCCGGTACAATTGCCAAAAAACTGTCAAAAGGAAGAGTGAATTTATGAGCTTTCAAAGACGACTGGCATCAGGCGAATTTGTTGTTTTGGCGGAAATGAACACACCCAAAGGCGTAAACGTCTCGGAGTTGGTCGCCAACGCGCGCAAAATAAAGGGGCGGGTTGACGCTGTCATCATACCGGACATGGATAACGGGGTGATGCGGATGAGCGCTTTAGCCGGCGGGGCCCTTATCCACCAGCAGGGCATGGAGGCGATGATCCATCTCTACTGCCGGGACCGCAACCGGATGGCCCTGCAGGGGGATGTCCTCGCAGCCCACCTTCTCGGTATCCGCAACCTTGTCGTCGTGCCCGGTGAAGAAATGGCCAATGGCGACCATCGCGATGCGGCCGTGGTGAATGACCTGGATGAACTGGAACTTATCGGTGCTATCCGGTCTCTCCAAAACGGGGAGGACATGGCGGGTTTTTCCCTTAACGGCACCCCGGAGTTCACCACCGGCTGCACCATGGGCGCCTTTGCGGATGACAAGACGCTGGACGAGGAACTTGCAAAACTTGAGAAGAAGGTGGCGGCCGGTGCCGGCTTCGTGGTCACCCCGCCCGTATTCGACGTGGAGCGCTTTGCCGTGGACCTGGAGAAGATCGCGGCCTTGAATGTTCCGGTGATCGCCTCGGTTTTTTTGCTCAAGTCGGTGGGTATTGCCCGCTACATGGCCCTGAATGAGCCGGGTGCGCATATTTCCGAAGAAATGATCAAAAGAATACGCAAGGCCCCGGACAGGGAAATGGAATGCCAGCGCATCGCCGGTGAAACCATCGCCCAACTCAAGAACCTCGTGCAGGGTGTCAAGATCGAAACCCTGGGCTGGGAGCACAAACTACCCACGATTCTGGGATTTGCGGGGCTCTAAACAATCATTCAAGCAGACAGCTAGGATACCAATATGCCAAATCAAAACAATACAGTTCTGGTAATCGGCGGCGGCGTCGGCGGAATGAAGGCGGCCATGGATTTGTCTGAAGCCGGTCGGGATGTTGTCCTGATCGACCAAGCGGCCACCATCGGCGGCTTGATGACCCGTCTTGACCGCACCTTCCCCACCAACAATTGCGATTTATGTACCATTTCACCCAACCTGTCCGAAAATGCCCGTGAAAAACATATTGAAGTGCTGCCGCTGACACAGGTAAGCGGGCTGCAGGGGCAAGCCGGTGACTTTACCGTCACCCTGGCACGGTCCCCGCGGTATATCGACATGGAAAAATGTACCGCCTGCGGCGACTGCCACAAGGCTTTCCCGGAATGTGTGCGCTTTGAACCCGGGCTGGATCACCGGGCACCGACCTGCATGCGCTACCCCCAGGCAACCCCCCAGGCCTTTTCCATTGACATGGAAAAATGTGACGACTTGGCCGCTTTGGTCAACGTTTGCCCGGCCGGCGCCATCAATCCGGACGATGGCAAGCGGGTCGAAAAACGACAGGTAGGGGCCGTGGTGCTGGCCATCGGGGCGGAACTATTCGATCCTAGCCGGCTTGAAAACTTCGGTTACGGGATTTACCCCGACGTGGTCACCGGTCTCGAATACGAGCGGATCATGTCGGCTTCCGGACCCACCGGGGGAGAATTGGTTCGCCCCAGTAGCGGTAAGCCGCCGCAACGGGTGGCCTGGATCCAGTGCGTGGGCTCCCGCGGCATCAACCGGGAGGATGTCTCCTATTGTTCCAGTGTTTGCTGCATGTATGCCCTCAAGGAGGCCATCGTTACCAAGGAACGTTTCCGGGATGATATTGAAACAACGATTTTCTACATGGACATGCGCACCTTCGGCAAAGATTACGAACTCTACTACAACCGAGCCAGGCAGACGTACGGCGTGCAAGTCGAACGCTGCCGGCCCCATTCCGTTAACAGGGACGTCGAGTCCGGCCAACTGGCCATATCCTACGCCACGGATGCTTCCTCGAAGCTGACAACGGACCTGTTCGACATGGTGGTCCTCTCCACGGGATTCCGTATCACGGAAACCGCCTGCCAACTGGCCAGGGTTCTAGGCATCGAACTCAACGAACACAATTTTGCCCGCACCCAGAGTTTCAGCCCGGTGGCCACTTCACGGCCGGGGGTCTATGTGTGCGGTGTTTTTGAGAGCCCCAAGGATATTCCCGAGACCATGATGCAGGCCAGCGCGGCGGCCTGTCTCGCTTCCAAAAACTTGGCCCCTCTATCTGCATCCGGCAACGGGGAAGTCGTCTTGCCACCGGAGCGTGATGTCAGCGGCGAAGAACCGCGCATTGGCGTGTTTGTCTGCGACTGCGGGCAGAATATCGGCGGCGCCATAGATGTGGATACTGTGGCCGCCTACGCCGGCAAGCTGCCCGGTGTAGTCCTGTCCCAGAGCGCCGGCCACGGTTGCAGCCGGGAAGCGCTTGAAAAAATAAAAACCGCCATCGTCAAAGAAAAACTCAACCGGGTCGTCATCGGCGGCTGTTCCCCCCGGACCCATGAAAATCTTTTCCAGAACACCCTGCGCGAAGCGGGGCTCAACAAGTACCTGGTGGAGATGGCCAATATTCGCGACCAAGATACCTGGGTCCACAAAAACTATCCGAAAATGGCGATGGTCAAAGCCAAGGACCTGATTCGCATGGCGGTTGCCGGTGTGGCCCAGGCCCAGTCGCTGCAGGACAACACCCTGCCCATGAACAAGGATGTCCTGGTTCTTGGCGGGGGTGTATCCGGTATGAACTCGGCCCTTGAACTGGCTGACCAGGGGCACCGGGTATACCTGGCCGAGCAGGCCGGGCACCTGGGCGGAATGGCCATGGCGGTGCGCAAAACGCTGGAAGGTGATGATGTCCAGACCTATATGGCGGACCTGGTTGAAAAGATATCCCAGCACGCGCTGATTGAAGTCATAACCCAGGCCATTGTGGTGGATCACTTCGGCATGCCCGGGATGTACAAAACCGGATTCCAGATAGGCCCCCGGATGTACTACCGGCAGATTGAACACGGCGCGACCGTACTCGCAACCGGTGCAACACACAACGTTCCCCGGGGGTACAGCCTTGGGGAGCATGCCGCGGTCACGACCCAGATTGAACTGGACAGCCTGGTTGAAGACGAGCCGGAACGCGTTAAGACCTGGGGGCAACTGGTAATGATTCAGTGTGTCGGATCCCGCGTTCCTGAGAATCCCAATTGTTCGCGCATTTGCTGCCAGAGTGCCATTAAAAATGCCCTGCGGGTGCTTGACCTCAACCCCGAAATGCGGGTGTTCGTTCTTTATCGGGATATGCGCACTTACGGGTTTTCGGAGGATTACTATGCCGAAGCCCGCCGGCGCGGGGTGATATTTGTGCGGTATGAGACCGATACACCGCCGGAAGTGACGCCTGCTGGAGATAAGATAGAGGTTGCTTTTACCGACCCCATCCTCGGCCGTCAGCTTGTGGTCACCGCGGATTGCCTGGCACTGAGCACCGGTATGGCGGTCAATGAAGAAGCCACGGAAGACCTGGCCAGGATTTTTCATCTAACCAGGGGCCTGGACGGCTCTTTTCTGGAGGAACATGTCAAACTGCGGCCCACGGATCTTGCCGTTCCCGGATTTTTCGTGGCCGGCAGTGTCCATGCGCCCAAGAATATCAAGGAGTGCATCGCCCAGGCCCAGGCGGCGGCCAGCCGGGTCCTGGCCATGCTGTCCAAGGATACGATCAACCTGGGCGCCATGGTGGCCCGGGTGGATCCCGAGAAGTGTGCCACCTGTCTGGCCTGTGTGCGGGCCTGCCCTTACGGAGTCCCGTTTATCAACGAAGATCGCTATTCGGAGATCGACCCGGCCAAGTGTCACGGCTGCGGTATTTGCGCGTCTGAATGTCCGGCCAAGGCGATCGAGCTTACCCGGTTTGAGGATGCGCCGATCATGGCGCGCCTTGAAGGCCTGCTTGAAAGGAGTGCCTGATGGAACAGTTTGAACCGACGATTGTAGCCTTCTGCTGTCACTACTGTGCTTACACGGCCGCGGATATGGCGGGCAGCATGCGTCTGGATTATCCCCCGAACGTCAATATCATTCGGGTGCCCTGCAGTGGAAGAGTCGATGCCATCCACATCATGAAGGCCCTGGAGAAAGGGGCCGACGGTGTTCTCGTGGCCGGCTGTCTGGAAGGCGATTGTCACTTTAAAACCGGCAACGTCAAAGCTTTGCAGCGGGTGACTTATCTGAAGCCTTTCCTGGAAGAGATCGGGATCGAGGCGGAACGCATACAGATGGTGAACATGTCCGCGGGCATGGGCATCCAGTTTGCCCGCATTGCCACCGAATTCACGGAAAAGATCAGGGAACTGGGACCCAATCCCGTAAAAGCAGACGCATCCCGTTTGGCGGCGTCCTAGCCCACTACCGTAAGGAGATGAAACGACAATGATTACAGCTGAACGAAAACCGATGGATGAAATCATGGAAAGCATCGACGGTTGCAGCCGGATTCTGCTGGTGGGCTGCAATGAGTGTGTGACGGTCTGCGCGGCCGGCGGGCGTAAGGAAGTCGCCCTTCTGGCCTCGGCCCTGCAGATGGCTTCCATGAAAAAGGGGCGAACGCTGGATGTCCGCGAGATGACGCTGGAGCGGCAGTGTGATCCGGAATATGTCGAAGAACTCACGCCCCATATCGACCAGGTGGACGCCGTGGTGTCCATGGCCTGCGGCTGCGGCGTACAGGAGGTGGCCCGGCGGTTCAAGAAAACCCCCGTGTACCCGGCTTTGAATACCAAGTTCATGGGGGCTTCTGAAGGGCCGGGCATCTGGGCCGAGCGGTGCCAGGGCTGTGGGGATTGCCTGCTGGGGCTCACCGGCGGCATCTGCCCCATCGCCCGCTGTGCCAAGCGGCTGATGAACGGGCCCTGTGGCGGTTCGACCAGCGGCAAGTGTGAAATCAGTGATGACGTGGATTGCGCCTGGCATCTTATCTGGGAGCGCATGAAAGAGCTGGGGATCGAAGATCGCTATGAAGACGTCATTGCAGCCAAGGATTGGCGAACCGGACGGGGCAGCGGCCCCCGCAAAATTCTCAGAGAGGATTTGGCATAATGAAAACAGAAAGCGTACTGGAAAAAGTATTGGCATCGGGTGAACTGGCGGTAACCGGAGAATGCGGCCCGCCGCGAGGTGCCTTGCCTGACGTTGTCAAAGAGAAAGCCGCCCTGCTCAAGGGCTATGTGGATGCGGTCAATGTAACGGATAACCAGACGGCCATGGTCCGGATGTCAAGCTTTGCCGCCAGTGTTTTTTTGCGTCAAATGGATCTGCACCCGGTCTTCCAGATGGTGACCCGGGACCGCAACCGGCTGGCCATGCAGGCCGACATAATCGGGGCCTATTCCCACGGGATCAATACCATGCTCTGCCTCTCCGGTGACCATCCCAAGTTCGGCGACCACGCCATGGCCGCCAACGTGCATGACCTGGATTCCATGCAATTGATCCAGACCGTCCGGGGCATGCGTGATGAAGGCCTGTTTCAAGGTGGGGCCGAGGTCAAGAATCCGCCCAAAATGTTCATTGGCGCGGCGGCCAACCCCTTTGCGGATCCCTTTGAGCTGAGGGTTGCCCGCCTGGCCAAAAAGGTAAAAGCCGGGGTCGATTTCGTGCAGACCCAGTGCATCTACAATATCGACAAGTTTGAAACGTGGATGAAAGGTGTCCGGGATCGTGGCCTGCATGAGCAAGTTTACATCATGGCCGGCATTACCCCGATGAAATCCGCCGGTATGGCCCGGTACATGAAAAACAAGGTGCCGGGGATGGACGTGCCGGATGAACTGGTCAAGCGGATGGCCGGCGTGCCCAAAGACCAGCAGGCCCAGGAGGGGATTGATATCTGCATTGAATCCATTGAACGCCTGCGTCAAATTGAAGGGGTTTCCGGGTTTCATATCATGGCCATCGAGTGGGAGGAGAAAGTGCCCGAAATCGTGAAGCGGGCCGGCCTCTATCCGCGGCCGCAGGTATAACCACCGGGTAATACCCGGTGTGCGCTGCAGCTTTAAAAAACAGCAATAACTGTGAACAGGGAGAATGGCAATGAGCAACGATAAATTAATACTGGTGGTAGACGACGATCCCGACCTGGTGGAATCGGTCTCCATGAGATTGGAAAACGAGGGTTTTCAGGTCGCCAAAGCATATGACGGCGTGGAAGCGTGGGATCGGATCAAAGATGAAAGACCGCAGATGCTGATCCTGGATGTCATGATGCCGCGCAAGAACGGCTATGAACTTTGTAATGAGATCAAAAAGGATGACAAGTTCAAGGATATAACAGTCCTGCTTTTAACAGCGGTGGCCGAGGCGGTACCGCACACAACCTATACGCATATGGATGGCAAGAGCACCCTGGCGGATGACTACATTCCCAAGCCCATTGATTTGGATAATCTCATGGAAATTGTCAAGGATAATCTGTAAGTGCAGCTGATATGGCAATGAACAACATCAAAGGGTTGAAAATCAGCGGGGAGCTTTGCCTGGTGCGTCTGCACACGGAATCCCGGGACAGCGGTCTACTGCCGGCCTTTTGCAGTCTATTGGCCGGCAGTCAGATAAACATGCCGTTTTTATCAACCGAATCCCAAGCCGACGGCATCCACACGACCTGCTGTGTGGATGGCGCCCACCAGGCATTGATAAAAAGACTGCTGAGCGCTGAACCGGTGCTAAAGGAGCGTGCCGAATATACAGATGGGGTCGGGCTACTGACGCTGTTTCCACACCAGTCGCGCCTGCAATTGTTTGGCCGGTCGCTGCGCGCACTGGCGCAGGCAGACCTGCGGGTTTTCGCAATGGCGTCCTCGATCGGCGCCCTGACGTATGTGCTCGACTATGCCCAGCTCGATAAAGCGGCCGCCGTCATGCAGGCGTGTTTCGAAATTACCGGAAATCATGCCCCTTTTAAGGCTGAATTTACGGTTGCGCAGGGAACCCAGCGTCGACCCGAGCGCAAGGAATAAGGGAATGGAAACCGTTGTCATGTACTGGGAGTCGCCGATTAAGACATACGGTTTCCAGGTTGTAAAAGACCTGGCGCTCTATAAGTATAGGATACCCGCTGATCTGCCGGCTGAATGGGCGCGCGCGATCGAGCGCATTGAAGATGGGCCAAACCGTTTCCTTCTATTGTACGCCCAACTGAGTGAATCATCTGAGCTTGATTTAGGGTTGCTTTGCGAACCGGAGCAGGGCGTTTCCCTGGCTCGCCGGATAGCGGCTGAAATACCGGCGGCAGGTGACCGGCTCCAGGTGACTTTCCCGGTTGAGTTGATTTTCTTCCAGGGGCCCCATTTCGGTGACCGGTTTGGAATCGCAGATTTTACCTACAAAGCCCTCAAAGAAAAATCGGACTTGTTACTGGCAGCCGTTTTCGCCTGTGCTTCCATTTACTTGATTTTACCCGAAGGGGCCGCGGACGAGACCCGAACTCGCCTTGCAGACGCTTTCCGGATACCGGGTTGAACGAAAAATGAACGAGAAGCTTTTCAAGGAAATCGATTGGCGGATGAAAGTTTTTGATTCCCTGTCCTACCCTACGCTGATAATGACGCTCGATAAAATTATTGTATCCGGCAACCAGGTCTTCTTTGATAAATTCGAGACCACCCTCGAGGATATTGTGGGGAAAACCTGTTACGAGGTTTTCTACAATGCCAAGCAGTGCCCGAATGAAAAATGCCCATGGTCCAGGGTGATCGCCGAAAGGAAAGGGCAGAGCATCCTCCATAGTGTCACCACCAAGACCCGTAGAAAACTCTGGGAAGACCGGGTTTTTTCGCCGATTCTCGGCGATGACGGCGAAGTGGCCTACATTCTCGAGAGCGTGCGGGATGTCACCCGGGTTAAGAACCTGGAGATTGCGCTCAAGGAGACCGAGGCCTTTTTGGAAAAGATTATCACCGGGTCGCCTATTGCCATTGTGGTCGCAGACCGCTACGGCAATATCCTGTTGATGAACCCCGCCGCCCAGGAACTCTTCGGCTATTCCAGCGTGGAAGCCGCTATAAATATCAGCGCGGCCAACCTTTATCCCGAAGGGGTTGCCGCGGAAATCCAAGAGCGCCTCAAGGACGAAAAGATCGGAGGAAAAGGAAAACTGCCCAGTATGAACACCACCATTCAGAAATCAGATGGTGAAGAAATCCCCGTTGAGATAACGGCTTCCATTATCTATGAAGATGAAGAAGAGATTGCCGTCGTCGGCATCTACACCGACCTGCGGGAAAAGCAGGCTGTCGAAAAAAAGCTAAAGGATACCCGGGCGAGATTGGCGCAGTCGGAAAAGATGGCGTCAATCGGCCAGCTGGCCGCCGGGGTTGCTCACGAAATCAATAATCCCCTGACCGGGATTCTGTTCTACGCGGAAATGAAACAGGCCGAATTGACTGCGGACGACCCGGAACGGGCAGAGGTCGCGGCGGTTATTGAAGACGTAAACCGTTGTCGGGATATCGTCAAAAACCTGCTGGCCTACAGCCGCCAGTCAAATCCAACGAAAGAGATCATCCAGCTCAACGAGATCATAGACCAGAGCTTGACCCTTATTCGCGATCCGAAAGCGTTGATGAATATTGAAATTATCAAAGAGATCTACACCGACAAAATTTTGGTTCACGTGGACCGGAACCAGATCTGCCGGGTGGTTATCAACCTGGTAATGAATGCCGTATCATCCATGGAAGGCTCCGGCACGCTGACGTTTCGGACGTATCGCGATACGGCGCGACAGAAAGCTGTGCTGGAGATTGAAGACAGCGGGTGCGGGATATCCAAAGAACATTTACCCCGGATATTTGATCCTTTTTTCACTACCAAGAAACTCGGCGAGGGCACCGGGCTGGGATTAAGCACGGTGTATGGACTTATCCGGGAGAATAAAGGGTTGATTGAAGTAAAGCAGACCAGTGAAAAGGGGACGACGTTCCGGGTGGAATTGCCCCTTCTCCAGTCAATAGAGAGTGCCGGGCAGGAACCTTAAGGGGGGGCGCCACTAAATTTCCGCCTTTCAGGTGCCGATCCATCCTGCCGGCGATGGAAGCGCGGGCCAGGATTGATATGCACGCTTATTGGGGTCTTGTCCTCCGGGCACCGCAATAACTGAAATCGCAACCCTTACCTTTTGTGCAACCAAGGAGAGATACTGTGTCCAGATCGGACCCTGTGATGAAAACCCCGGGCGAAGATCGGTCAGCGCTTTTTTTCAGGCCGAGCGTCCTGGTCGTCGACGATGAAAAGCGCATCCGCGATGTATGCCTGAAGATGCTCACCGGCGAAGGTCATGAGGTCGCCGAGGCGGAAACCGCCGAAGCTGGCATAGGGATGGTCAAAAACAGGCACTTTGACATTATCCTGCTGGATCTGATGATGCCGGGAATTTCGGGGTTAGATGCGCTGGTGCAGATTCGCGCCGCGCATCCGGACACGGTGGTGATTGTCATTACCGGGTATGCCACTTTAGAGCACTCTATCGAGGCCATGAAAAAAGGGGCCTTCGATTTTTTATCTAAACCATTTTCACCCGCTGACCTGCTCGTCGTGATTAACAGGGCCGTCGACCATATCCGCACGCTTAAGGATATTGCCACCGAAAAGTCCCGAATGCGGGTGATGATCAACCAACTGGCCGACGGGGTGATGACCACTGATAATCAGAAACGGATTGCCCAGGCCAACCCGGCTTTTTTAAAGATGATCGGATATCACGGGCCACGCCCGATCGGTCGGGCCGTCGACGAGATTGTGGGCATTAAATTGCTCAACGATATGATCGACCGGGTCCTTGAAGCCCCGGAAGATGAATTCATCGAGGTGTCTGAGGAAGTGTGCCTGGAACCGGACGCAAAAAGCGCGGAAATCATCATTGGCGCCCACTGCGTACCGTTCAGGGATCGCCTTGGGCGAAATCTGGGAACCATTACCGTCCTGCATGACATCACAGCGTTGAAAAGGATGGACCAGCTGAAATCCAATTTTGTCTCCATGGTCTCGCACGAAATCCGCAGTCCGATGAATTCGGTTCTGATGCAGTTGAAAGTGGTTCTGGACGGTCTGGCCGGTGATACCACCTTGAAACAGAGAGAGATCCTGGGGAGAGCCTCGGAAAAAATTACCGCCTTAATCACACTTGTTTCTGAATTGCTGGACCTCGCCAAAATTGAATCCGGGCTGATTACCCGGGAGCGCGAAGAAATCCGGATTACCCAATTGCTTGAGGATCAGGTGGCTTTCCACCAGGCGGCGGCCCAGGCCAAATCAATTCAATTGAGCCTCGGGCATCTGCCGGCTTTGCCGACCCTGATGGCCAACCGGCTCAACCTAGAAGAAGTTTTTTCAAACCTTATCGGCAATGCCATCAATTACACCCCCGAGAACGGCAAAATTACTATCGACGCCGCCGTGGAGGGCGATTATGTGTGTGTCCGGGTAACGGACACCGGCGTTGGTATTGCTGAGGAAGATCTTGATCGGATTTTTGACCGTTTTTACAGGGTCAAAAATGCCAAGACCCGGTTTGTCATTGGTACCGGACTGGGGTTGTCGATTGTCAAAAGTATTGTGGACGCCCACCATGGCTTGCTCCGCGTTGAAAGTAAACCTGACCGCGGGACAACGTTTCATGTACTTTTTCCTTGTACTGCTTTAGCGCATAGGTAATGTCAATCCATAATTCGTCAGAATTGGCCCTCATATATTTTGATATGTTGCCGCAGCCAATCGCGAGCCGCTAAAATATTTCCATTACCTCGTGCCTCGCTAGGACCGCCTGCCCAGCCGATTCTTTTCACTCACACCCAAGAATTTGTTCGGCATCCTGCATGCTGAAACCGGAACCTTCAATCACATAGTCGCACGCCCTGCCGCTGCTGTTGGTTAGTGTCACCGTGCCGTACCCGCTCAAGTCGCCGTTAACCCTTTCACCTGCAAAAAAAGAGCAGGACGGGTTTTCGTTGTCCGACCAGGGGCTGTGATCCTCGTTGGCCATGCCCGCCTGGTAGGCGGCCACATATGTATCATCAGCGGTTTTGATGATAAGCGTGCCCTTGCGGCATACATCGGTGCGTTCCACGACACCGTCATCCGCCAGGACGGGTCCGGCTATCACAAGGACCACCAAAATGCCGAACCATACGGTATGGCAGGTAATCTTTCTCATATATCTTCCCTTTGCCTTGCGGACCTTATGAACGCCCCTTCCCCGCTTGGCAGCACGTTTTCCATAAGGCTATCGTTTCAAGCCTTCACGCACCCAATCGCATTGAAAAGGACCGCCGGCATCTGGGCCTACCATCCCGCCCCTGACAACGAACCGTCGGGTTCGTCATCAGAAACGCGGATATAGAGGCGTTATTATTGGATATTGCACTGCGCCTTGATTTCGGCCATGCGTTTGTCGATCATTTTGTTGTAATCACCGGTGGCCACCTCAAACTTGGTGCCTTGCGTTCCGGTGAGCAAACCCACCACCAGGCTCATGGGAACGATGGCCGCCACACCTTCAACGATTTGCTCGGCCACATACGCTTTTTCATTTTTAAGAGCGCGCAGGTCGCCTTCCGCCGTGGCGCAATTGATCGGCTGCTTCATCTCTTTTTCGACTTTTCATTCAAACAGCTGTTCATAACGGTTCGAAACTGATTTTCTGACCGCCTAACGCCATCTCGGCCATGAGCCCCCCCTTGGAATGCACGAAGGTGGCCATCCCGTTGTGGTATTCCGTCTTGGCCTGAACACCGGTCTTGGGGCCGGCCGTGACGCCGGCCGTCTTGCCGGTGGTGCCGGCCTGGGCCTCAGCGCCGGCCGTAACGGCCGTGGCCGCCATTGCGGCATCGAACTCGAATTCGCCGCTAGTGAATTCATCGTAAGCCCGTTTGTCCTGAAGGAAGACGATCTCGCTGAAGGCCTTGCCGCCCAATTGCAATCCGAAGGAGGCGTGCACGAGCTTGGAATTCCCGGTCACCTTGCCGTTATGGTAAACGCGCCCTTCGCCAAAGGCGCCGCCTACGATCAGGGCGGCCTTGCCCACGGTGGGATAAACGGCATAGGCATAGCAGTTCTTGAAGAACGGCTGAACCTCCGGCGACGATTGAAACACGCTGATGGCGGCGGCATATTCATCCCCTGCAGCCTCATGGGCCATCATCGGGACCAGCAGAACCGACAGTATCGATAAAACCACTACGATGTTTTTCATGGTTTCCTCCCTCTGGTTCGGGGTTGTTCGACGTATTTAAGCTGAATCATGCCCGGTCGTCCTTCAGTCGAATGGCTGTGGAATATTTCAGCAAAGCTTCCGCCAGCCGCTCCAATAGAAGTTCCCGCGCGGCCCTTTTCATTCGATCCTTTGGAACATCACCTCGAACTGCTGCTGGGCGGCCGCCTGGAAATAGATCCCCACCAGCCGGTCGGTATCTGGCTGGTAGGCCAGCGTGTACGTGCTTCCAGGGTATCCTTGATCGCGCAATTCGACAAGCACCAGCAGGTTGCCTTGTTCAAACACCCAACCCGAGCGCGAAACATTGATGGGCCGCGGGTTGAAATAAGCAGCCGTTAACCGGCCATCAAAGGTGGGATTGGTTAGTTCCAGGATGTATCCGCCATCCGTTCGCTGCCACCGACCCACCACCTTCAAGGGTTCCACCTCGGCCGCTATGGCGGGCCTATCGATCATCGATGCGCCAGCCCCTGCCATGATGGCAAAGAGAATCCAGACGAGAGCACCCCTCAGCGTCATGCGGACATCGGTAGCCCACACTTGCAGGACCGGATCAGGTTTCATTTTCATATCATATCCTTAATAACAAAGTGGGTTTCCCATTTGAAGCATTGCCTTAAGGCCGATTAGTCAAACGGGTAATGCGAAAACGATATATCGAACGCCCCCGGTACCCTACCCGTGTTCCCGTCGTAGCCGATGGCAAAGGCCACGGCACCGGCGGGTATGGTAAAATCACGATGGACTTGCCGGTCTGCAGCGCTGAAATCGACAAAATCACTGTTGTCCAAAAAAGAGAAGAAGTTTTTGATACTGATCACTTCACCCCGGTCATCCAGGAAATAGAGATGAAAGGTCAGTTCGTCGATGCTTTCAAAGCGGATATTCCCCGAACCCCAGATCTTCATCTGATTCCCGGCCCTCCAACACTGGTATTTGAACGTCATATCCTGCGTCTGAAAGGTCTCTGAGGCTGTCTCCCCGTTATTGGGGATGGCCACCCGGTAAAAGTCGGGCACCAACCTTCCCATGTTCCGCTGACCCAAAGACTGGCAGCCCGCCAGGCATGATGCCATGAAAAACCCGATGAACATCACGGTAAACAACGCCCTGAACTTTCCTGCTTTCACAACCATTGTCAAACCTCCCTTTCGCCTGGTGTGCTCATGACAGCCATACTGTTTCAGAATCCAACACTCTGCCGCTTCACAAGCGCACAGATTCGCATATTCCATACCCCGGGATAGCATTTGTTCCCCGCAACGCCCTCTGCGACTGTTGCATGGAACGCATTAAAATGTGCCGCCCAACCTCCGGCGGTGCCTATCGCACCGCCGGATCGCAAGGGCGTGCAAAGGCTATCGTCAATCGTTCATCATGCCAATGGCAATCTCCACCCGCCGGTTTTTGGCGCGGCCTTCCGGTGTGTCGTTGCTCGCGATGAAGTTGGTGGCGCCGTACCAGATAAGGACCACCCGGTTGGAATTGATGTTGCCCTGCTCGAGAATATAATCCTTGGCGCTCTGGGTCCGTAGATGTGAAAGTTGCAGGTTGTACTCCGGGTTTCCAGTGTTGTCCGTAAAGCCTGCCAGAACCGTATAGGAATTCGGGTTGTTTTGCAGGAATTCCGCTACCTGCTTTAGATTTTCATGGTCGCCGGCCTGAATCTTGACCTGATCGAAGGCAAAATTGATGTCTTGTACCTCCACCCCGACGATCTTGCGATCGGTGACGGTTTCGACGTCCACGGTGGAGTCTACCACGAAAAGGACCCCCTGGCCCCAGATGGGATTCTGGTAGAAAGCGTCGAATGGCACCACCCGGGAGCATTCGTTGAGGGCTGCCATGTCGTTGAGGAGCTTCTCGCCCTTGGGCGTCGTGGCCGAGCTGATCAGGTAGAAACAAACGTTGTCGTACTTGTCCACCAACGCTTTCGCCGCGTCCATCGGCCGTTGCTTGGTTACCCGGTTGTAAGTGTAGGTGCCGTCAGTGAAAATGAAAACCACCGTTTTGCCCGAAAGCTTGGCCAGGATGGGATCGAGGGCGTCGAGGCCCTCGGCCAGGGGCGTGGGTTGATTATCGAAACCGCCGGCCGTCTTCGTGTTGGGCAGTTGGTCGAGGGCCTGTCCGAATGCGGCCCGGTCATAGGTCTGCATGTCATAATAGGCTTTGAACGGCGTAAAGGCATAGAGCCCGGCCATATAGCCCAACTCCGGCAAAATGGCATTTTGCTGCTTTAAGATCTGCAACTCGGCGTCGAGCTTCTGAACCCCGGCCTTGTATTCGTCCGCCATTGAGCCCGACGCGTCGTAGAGGATGATGAAATTGTCCGCCGTCCGGACGAGCATCTCGCGGGTGATGATGTTCTCTCTGATATCCTGCTCCGTAATGATCTCGAAGGCGCCGACGGAAGGCACCAACAACCCGATCAGCAACAAACAGACAGTGACGTGAATGGCAATACGGTTTTGCATGATTTTCTCCTTGATTGAATATTAAAAAGGTTACCCGATACACACCGAAAGGGAACGGCGCGAATACGTTGAAGGAACCCTGATCAACACCCGTTTGTTTTTGCAACGGGACGGGCCGGACCAGGGATAGCCGCTGCCTGCCAGCGCATGTGCGCAACAGGCTGTTATTTCCCGTGAACCTGATCCAGGTAGAGCTTGACCCGCTCGGCCCAGAACTTGAAGGCCTCATCCGCCGAGCCCCATTT